>CAVQWJ010000017.1:0-35806 GCA_963717565.1 uncultured Alphaproteobacteria bacterium | reverse complement strand
TGGTGGAGCCAGACGGAATTGAACCGACGACCTCTTCAATGCCATTGAAGCGCTCTCCCAACTGAGCTATGGCCCCAGCATTTTTACCCGCCTCTTGGGGGAGGTTTCGGCCGACGTGGCGTCGACGAGGCGCTGTATAGTTCAGACGGGCGCGCGCCGCAAGCCCGGGGGGTGATTTTTCCAGAGCCTCAGGCGGCGGCGGCTGTCACCCTGTTGCGGCCCGCGGATTTCGAGGCGTAGAGCGCCTTGTCCGCCCGGCGCAGCAGCGCGTCGGCGTTGGCGTCCGCGCCCCGTTCGGCCAGGCCGATCGAGGTGGTGACCGGAATTGCGCGCGTCGGGTCGATGGGGAAGCGCTCACGCTCGACGGCCGAGCGCACCCGCTCGGCGATGCGCTCGGCGACGGCCAGCGGCGTCTCCGGCATCACGACGACGAATTCCTCGCCGCCCAGCCGGCAAACCAGATCGGCGCCGCGCAGAACCCGCTTGATGCGCCGGGCGAAAACCTTGAGCACCTCGTCGCCGGCGTCGTGGCCGTAGGTGTCGTTGACCGACTTGAAATGATCGATGTCGAGGATCATCAACGACAGCGGCCGGCCCTTGTGCGCGGCCTGATCCAGCGCCTGGGCGAGATGGGTCTCCAGGAAGCGGCGGTTGTTCAGCCCCGTGAGCGCGTCGACGACCGCCAGCTCGATCGCCGCCTGCACATTGTCGCGCAGAGAATCGGCGTAGCGCTTGCGGCGAAGCTGGGTGCGCACGCGGGCCAGCAGCTCGTTGCGGTCGATCGGGCGCAGCACGTAGTCGTTCACGCCGAGGTCGAGCCCGCGCAGAATGCGCGGCCGGTCCTCGACGTCGGCGAGCAGCAGGATCGGCATGGCCCGCGTCCGCTCGAGCGAACGAAGCTGGCTGCACAGGCGCAGCGCGTCGAAGTCTGCGAGATTGAGGCTGACCAGGACCAGTTCGTAGTTGCCTTCCGCCGCGTGGAAAAGCGCGTCCTGCGGCATGCGTCTCGACATCGACGTCGTGGAAGTCGCGCAGGCTGGCGACAATGCGCTCGGCCGAGCTCGCCCGGTCCTCGACAAGCAGCATGCGGCCGCGCGCGCCGTCGTTGGGCTCCTGTGAGGTCAGGCCGAGATTGGCGGAGGTGCTCGCACGGGCGCGCAACTCGTCGAGCATGATCTTCAGCCGCGTCAGCGAACGAACACGCGCGATCAGCGCCAGCTCGTCGACCGGCTTGGTGAGAAAGTCGTCGGCGCCGCATTCCAGCCCGCGCAACCGGTCCGCCGGCTGGTCGAGCGCGGTCACCATGACGACGGGAAGATGCATCGTTGCGGGGTCGGCCTTGAGGCGGGTGCAGACCTCGAAGCCGTCCATGCCCGGCATCATGACGTCGAGCAGAACGATGTCCGCGCGGCCCTCGCGGCAGAGCTCCAGAGCCTCGGGGCCGTTGGTGACGGAGACGACGTCGAAATATTCCGCGGAAAGACGCGCTTCCAGAAGCTTGATGTTGGGCAGCAGATCGTCGACGATCAGGACGCGGGCGGTCATCTGAAGACGCTCCTAATTTTTTTCCGCAAGAAAGGAATTCACCGTCTCCAGAAATTTCGCCACGGAGATCGGCTTGGAGAGATAGGCCTCGCAGCCGCCCTGCCGGATCTTTTCCTCGTCGCCCTTCATGGCGAAAGCGGTGATCGCGATGACCGGAATGGCCCGGAGCTCTTCGTCGTCTTTCAGCCAGCGCGTCACTTCCAGCCCGCTCACTTCCGGCAATTGAATGTCCATCAAGATGAGGTCGGGACGGTGTTCACGGGCAAGCGCAACCGCCTCGACGCCGCTCT
This sequence comes from uncultured Alphaproteobacteria bacterium, assembly GCA_963717565.1. Taxonomy (GTDB): domain Bacteria; phylum Pseudomonadota; class Alphaproteobacteria; order Rhizobiales; family Beijerinckiaceae; genus Methylocystis. Next base: position 33,971 of record CAVQWJ010000017.1, on the reverse strand, counting down.
TGGTGCGCAGCGTCGCATGTCCGTTCGCTTCCAACAGATCGTTGAAAAGCTTCATGTTGAGTTCATTATCCTCTACGATGAGGACGGTTTTTTTCATGACGCCTGACTCACTGAGCGGCTCGCCGGCCGATGGGGACGCGCCATGGAGCGAAAGCCAATTCATTCATAAGCTAGCATGGGAATATTAATGAAAACCGCCAGGCCGCCTCTGGACCGACGCAACCCGAAGGTCGACGACCCGCCCGCGCCCGAACTGGCGTTGCGCGCCCTTGCCTTCCTTGCGCAGGACGAGGACCGCGTCGCGCGCTTTCTGGCGCTCACCGGGCTAGACGGAAGCGAGGTGCGCAATCTGCTCGGCGAGCGCGCCTTCCAGCTCGCGGTGCTGGATCATCTGGCCGGCGACGAAGCCATGCTACTCGAATTCGCGTCCTCCGAATGTCTGCCGCCGGAAGCTGTGGGCCGCGCCCGGCGGAGTCTGGGCGGCGGCGACGTATAGGACAGCGTTAACCCTCCGCGGCGAGCTTGGGCGCCCGCTTTCGCGACAATGCCGTCGCGTCGCGGCGATGGCGTCGGCGCTTAGCGGCGCACAAGGGTTACTCGCCGCGACAAGGCCAGAGAAGCGTCAACGGCAGACCCACACCCATCCCTCTCCGGGGTCCCACTCCCAGCAAACGTTATGCACGTGGCGACCTTCCTGCTGACTCCAATCTCTGTGCATGTGCCGAGAGTGGCCGCCGATGTCCTGCGGCGTATGCGCCACCGCTGGGAGACTCGCCACCAGCGCTAGAGCCGCAACCAAAAGCGTAACCTTGCGCATGTCTTCTTCCCCCTCTCGGGCAAGCCCCTAGCTACTTTAGGCATTGCCGTCTGTGATATTGTATAAGGTAGTGTTGCTCCAAGGAGCTGCCACGGGCCATGATGGGCAGTGGCCAAAAGCGGCGCGGCGATCAGCGCAAAAAGAAGCCCCAACCAAGGGGCTGTGCAGTTCGCAACAAATCGAAAAAGCACTTTGCTACCTGTATGGCGACACGATCAGCGAGCCTTTGCCAGATAGACTGGTGGCGCTGCTTGAAAAATTAACGACGCGGGAAGCGCGTCGCCAACGCAACCTGTCCGAGCCTCATAAAGCGAATGGGGCGGATGACGCATTCCTGATACAGCGCGCGCTTGGATGTGCTCTACAGCTTTCCTTCGAAAGGGTAGCGAAAGAGCCGTTGTCTTCGGAAATTGCGTTCTTACTCATGCGATTGGCCTTGGCCGAACTCATCAGAAGCATGAACGCGTCGCCGCGTTGACGCGGTGATGGCAGGTGAGGGAGGGCTACCGTGAATTTAGTTCCCCCAATCTTTTCCCCAGCGATCCACAATGCTCACGTTTGCTGGGAATGCGTATTCGTGCTTACCTTTTTGAAGCGACGGCGACCGAGGCTAGGGCTTTAAGGTGGGAACCTCCGAGGGCCTATTTGCTTGCGAACGCCGTTGCAACAGGCGAGCCCGCGCAATTCGTCTAGGCGCGGTCGCGTATTGTCCGCGTTTAGAGACATGCACATTCATTATGAGGTGGAATGCCGATCGCAACGACACAGGGCATTGCGGAAGAAGAGAAGCTACTCCTGCAACAGCACGTCGGAAGCGCCCTTCGCTCCCTGTATTTCGATACAGTCAACCAGCCGTTGCCGGACAGCATTGTAATGCTGCTCAAGATCCTTGAAGCGACTGAACAACGTCGTAGCAAATGTGATCAGGGCAGGGTTTTGCAGTCGCCTCGCTGCTGACCCAACGACCGTGGGCTCGCTATTCACCCGGCCCCATTTCTCTCAAAAAGGCGAGCCGTCACCTCCGCACTGAATAGCCCCGCCGAAACAAGAATACGGTAGCCCGTGGTTCGACATTCATTCCGAAGCGTCAACCAGGGCATTCGCGCCAGCCTTGGCAATGATTCCATCTTCAAATGATTGAACGCCTGAAACTCCAATAGCGCCAACAACTTGTCCCTCGTGGAGAAGCGGCGAACCGCCCTCGACCGGCGTGATATGCGGCAGGCTCAGGAGCGCGACTCGGCCGGCGGCGACGGTCTCCTCCAGCGCCTTGGTGGGGCGGCGGAACAGGGCGGCGGCGCGGGCCTTGGCCTGGGCGATGTCGCAGGAGGCCGGCTGAACGCCGTCGAGCCGCTCCAGATAAACGAGCAGGCCCGCATCGTCGACGATCGCGATCACGACGCTCCAGTCGTTGCGCTTCGCCTCCTCCGCGGCGGCGGCGGCCACGCGCTTGGCGTCGGCGAGGGTGAGGGCGAATTTCATCTTCATGGTTGCTCCTAAGAAAATTGGCGCGCCCGCCCGTCGGGCTTGCGCCAAAACTGCCGCTCGACTAGGGATTTTTCAGGGCTTCGAGACATCGGGGGAAGCAGATCCCACGACGGCGCCGCCGGCGCAACGCCCTCGCCAAAGTCGCGCGCAGGAGGAGGCGCTCGCCATGACGCTGATCATGCCTGCGCCCGAGCCGGAGATTCTCGCGCGCCGCAACGAGCTGATCGAGCGGCTGCGCGCCATCCTCCCGGCGCCCAATCTCATCGTCGACGAGACGGCGCGGCGCGCCTATGAATGCGACGCCTTCACCATGTATCGCGCGCTGCCGCTCGTCGTCGCGCTGCCGGAGACGGTCGCGCAGGTCAGCGCGATCATGGCGCTGGCGGCGGAAATGAATGTCAAGATCGTGCCGCGCGGCGCCGGAACCTCGCTTTCCGGCGGCTCCATGCCGCTCGTCGACGGCATTCTGCTCGGCATGTCGAAATTCAACCGCATGCTCGAAATCGATTACGAAAACCGCTGTGCGCGCGTGCAGCCCGGCGTGCAGAATCTCGCGATCTCCAAGGCGGTCGAGGGCAGGGGGTTCTATTACGCGCCCGATCCCTCTTCGCAGATCGCCTGCTCCATCGGCGGCAATGTCGCCGAGAACGCGGGCGGCGTGCATTGCCTCAAATACGGCCTCACGACGAACAACATACTCGGTCTCGAGGTCGTGCTCATGGGCGGCGAGGTGGTGCGGCTCGGCGGCAAGCATCTCGACAGCGAGGCGTACGATCTGCTCGGGACTCATGACCGGCTCTGAAGGGCTGCTCGGCGTGGTGACGGAAGTCACGGTGCGCATCCTGCAAAAGCCTTCCGTCGCGCGGTGTCTGCTGGTCGGTTTCCCCAGCGTCGACGCCGGCGCGCGTTTCGTCGGCGCGGTGATTGCGCGGGGCGTGATCCCCGGCGGCATGGAGATGATGGACAAGGCCACCATCCACGCCGTCGAGCGTTTCCAGCCCTGCGGCTATCCGATGGACGCGGAAGCGCTCGTCATCGTCGAGCTGGATGGAACGCAGGCGGAGGTGGATCTCCTCGTCGGCGTCGTCGAGACAATCGCGCACGCGGAAGGCGCGACGAGCACGAAGATTTCGACGAGCGAGGCGGAGCGTCTGCAATTCTGGGCGGGGCGCAAGAACGCCTTTCCGGCGGTCTCCTGTATCCAGCCCGACTATCTCTGCATGGACGGCACGATCCCGCGCGCGCGCCTGCCCGAGGTGCTCGCCGGCATGGACGAGATTGCGAAACGGGAAGGCCTGCAGGTCGCCAATGTCTTTCATGCCGGCGATGGCAATCTGCATCCGCTGATCCTCTACGACGCCTCGAAGGAGGGCGAAGTCGAACGCGCCGAGAAGGTCGGCTTCGACATTCTGCGCCTCTGTGTTTCGGTTGGCGGCGTGCTGACGGGCGAGCATGGCGTCGGCGTGGAGAAGCGCGATCTCATGGGCGAGATGTTCACCGAGACGGACCTGGAGCAGCAGATGCGGGTCAAATGCGCATTCGATCCGGCGAACCGCCTCAATCCCGGCAAAGTGTTTCCGACCCTGCATCGCTGCGCCGAATTCGGCATGATGCATGTCTCCGGGCGGCAAGACGCCGTTCCCGGACCTGCCGAGGTTTTAGACATGGACGCCGCCGTCGCCACGCTGGACATTCGCGACGCCGCCGACGCGGCCGAGGCGATAGGCGTCGCCAATGCGCGCAACGCAGCCGCTCGCCATTGTCGGCGCCGGCACCAAGAAGCGGCTCGGCCGCCACGCCCCGCAGCCGCGCGAACTCTCGACGCGCGCGTTGACCGGCGTCACGCTCTATGAGCCCGAGGAGCTCGTGCTTTCCGCGCGCGCCGGCACGCCCTTGCGCGAGATCGAGGAGTTGCTCGACGCCAACCGCCAGCAGCTCGCCTTCGAGCCGATGGATTATGCGTCGCTCTACGGCGGCGCCACGCGCGGCGCCACGATCGGCGGCGTGATCGCGGTCAACGCCTCTGGTCCGCGCCGCATCAAGGCCGGCGCGGCGCGCGACCATCTTCTCGGCTTTCACTGCGTCACCGGACGCGGCGAGATTGTGAAATCGGGCGGACGCGTGATGAAGAACGTCACCGGCTATGACCTCTCGAAGCTCGTAACGGGCTCTTACGGCACGCTGGCTTTGCTCACCGAGGTGACGTTGAAGGTGCTGCCGAAGGCCGAGACCGAACAGACGCTGCTGGTTCTCGGACTTGACGAGGCGCAAAGTCTCGCGCAATTGCGACGCGCTTCGGGAACCTCGAACGAGGTTTCTTCCTTCGCCATGCTGCCGGCTGGCGCGGCGCCTCTGGGGCTCGACGCAAACGCCGCCGCGCTTGCGGATCGAGGGCCCGGAAATCTCCGTCACCGCCCGACGCGACGCGCTGATTGCAATCCTCTCGCGACAGTGGCGCGCGTTTTGAAACCCTGCCGATCGCCGAGTCCGCAGCCCTCTGGTCTTCGCTGCGCGACGCCGCGCCGGTGGCCGCGCATTCCGGTCAGATCTGGCGCCTTTCGCTCGCGCCGACGGATGGGGGCAGGGCGGTCGAACGTCTCCGCGAGAATGGCGCGCCGCTGACGGCGTATTTCTACGACTGGGCGGGCGGGCTCGTCTGGCTTTGTCTCGAACCCGCCGCCGACGCCCATGCCGGGGCCGTGCGCGCGGCTGTCGACGCTTTCGGCGGCCATGCGACGCTCATCCGCGCTTCCGACGAAATCCGCGCGCGTGTCGAGGTCTTTCACCCGCAGCCCGCGCCGCTCGCCGCGCTGACGCGGCGTGTGAAGGAGAGTTTCGATCCCGCGCATATTCTGGAGCGCGGGCGCATGCGGGCGGAGTATTGAGATGCAGACGCATTTCTCGCTTGCCGCGCTCGCCGATCCGGACACGGCGCAATCGGAAAAGATCCTGCGCGCCTGCGTGCATTGCGGCTTCTGCACCGCGACCTGCCCGACCTATCTCCTGACCGGCGACGAACTCGATTCACCGCGCGGCCGCATCTATCTCATCAAGGAAATGCTGGAAAACGAGCGTCCGGCCGACGCGCGCACGGCGCGCCACATCGACCGCTGCCTCTCCTGCCTCTCCTGCATGACGACCTGTCCGTCGAGCGTGCATTACATGCATCTCGTCGATCACGCGCGCGCGCATATCGAGAAGACATATCGCCGCCCCGTCGCCGAGACGGCGCTGCGCGGCTTTCTGGCCTTCGTCCTCACGCGGCCGACCCTGTTTCGTCTGGCGCTGCGCGCCGCGCCGCTTGGCAAGCTTTTCGCCGGCTTGCTGCCGCAGCGTTTGCAACCGCTCTTCGCGTTGGCTCCGGCAAGCGTCCCGTCGCCGTCGGCGGTCGACCGCCCGCAGGTCTTTGCCGCAGAGGGCGAGCGCAAAATGCGCGTCGCTCTACTCAATGGCTGCGCGCAGACCGTGCTCGACACACGCATCAATGAAGCGACCATTCGCCTGCTGACGCGCCATGGCGTCGAGGTGGTCGTCGCGGAGGGCGCGGGCTGCTGTGGCGCGCTGCCGCATCATCTCGGCAAGGTCGAGCAGTCCCATGCGCTGGCGCGCCGCAACATCGAGGCGTGGACGCGGGAGATCGAGTGCGGCGGGCTGGATCATGTCGTCATCAATACATCGGGCTGCGGGGTCAGCGTGAAGGATTACGGCTTCATGTTCCGCAATGATCCGAGCGCTTGCCGACAAGGCCGCGCGCATTTCCGCGATGGCCTGCGACGTCAGCGAAATCGCGGAAAGGCTCGATCTGAAAGCCGGCGCCGCGCCGGGGCTGAGGGTCGCCTATCACGCCGCCTGTTCCCTGCAGCACGGCCAGAAGATCACCCGCGAGCCCGTGGCGGCGCTGGAGCGCGCCGGCTTCGAGGTTCTGGCGGTTCCGGAGGGGCATATCTGTTGCGGTTCGGCGGGAACCTATAATCTGCTGCAGCCCGAGCTGGCCGGTCAGCTCCGCGCGCGAAAGGTCGCCAATATCGAGAGCCTGGCGCCGGATGTGATCGCCGCCGGCAATCTCGGCTGCATGACGCAGATCGGCGCGGGGACGGGCATCCCCGTTGTTCATACGGCGGAGTTGCTCGACTGGGCGACGGGCGGGCCCAAGCCTTGCAATTTGGAATGAGCGTTATGCTTACCGCTTTTTCGCCTCGTCATGGCCGCGCTCGTCGCGGCCATCCACGTCGAGGGGCTGGCTAACGCCGATGCGTGCTGCAGCGGTGTGACGTGGATGCCCGGCGCGCGGCCGGGCATGACGCGGAGAGAATGGGGCTGAATAGCCGGCGCTTACCTGAGAAAACCCACAATATCCTTTACCGCATTCATATTCTCGCGGGCGATGGCGCGGGCGCGTTCGGAGCCGTCGCGCAGGACAGCGTCGACATAGCCCTCGTCCTCGCGAATGCGGCGCATCTGCGCGGTGATCGGCGAGAGTTTCGCGACGGCGAGATCGACCAGCGCGTTTTTGAAGGTCGAGAAATTGGCGCCGCCGATATTCGCCGAGAATATCCGCCTTGGCGCGGCCCGACAGCGCGGCGAAGATGCCGATCGAGATTATCCGCTTCCGGCCGTCCCTCCAGCCCCTTCTCCTCGGAAGGCAAGGGCTCCGGATCGGTCTTGGCCTTCCTCACCTTCTGGGCGATCTGATCCGCGTCGTCGGAGAGATTGATGCGCGAATAGTCCGACGCGTCCGACTTCGACATTTTCTTCGTGCCGTCGCGCAGGCTCATCACGCGCGTCGCCGGGCCGGAGATCAGCGGCTCGGGCAGCGGGAAGAAAGCCGTCGCCGAAACCGTTGCGCTCGATCGAGGCGCCAAAATCATTGTTGAACTTCTGCGCAATGTCGCGCGCGAGTTCGAGATGCTGCTTCTGGTCGTCGCCGACCGGCACATGGGTTGCGCGGTAGATGAGAATGTCGGCGGCCATCAGCACGGGATAGTCGAGCAGGCCGACGGACGCGTTCTCGCGATCCTTGCCGGCCTTGTCCTTGAACTGGGTCATGCGATTGAGCCAGCCGATGCGGGCGACGCAGTTCAGCACCCAGGCGAGTTCGGCGTGTTCCGGCACCTGGCTCTGATTGAAGACGATGTTCTTCTTGGGGTCGATCCCGCAGGCGAGAAAGGCCGCCGCGATCTCGCGCGTATTGTTGCGCAGTTCGATCGGGTCCTGCGGCACGGTGATGGCGTGCAGGTCGACGACGCAATAAAGGCAGTCGAAGCTCTTCTGCAATTCGACGAATTTGACGATCGCGCCGAGGTAGTTGCCGAGATGCAGATTGCCGGTGGACTGCACGCCGGAGAAGACGCGTTGGGGGAATTTGGACATGGTCGGCCCAGTGGTTGGGGAAACTTTGGCCGGACTTATGGCAATGCGCGGCGGCTGGCGCAAGTGTTGGCGCGGCTCTTGTCTCGAAGGCCCCGAATGCTATACAATGTCTTTACATTGGGGATGAACCATGGCGCAGGCAAAAAAAGCGGGCGGTCCGGCGCGCGGTCTGGTGAATGTCCGCATGGCCGCGGAAGACCGCAACATCATCGACCGCGCCGCGCGGCTGGCGGGCAAGACGCGAACTGAATTCATGATCGAGGCGGCTCGGCGCGCCGCGCAGGAGACGCTGCTCGACTCCAATCTCGTCGTCGTGGACGGAAAGACTTTCGAGCGGTTCCGAAAGATTTTCGAGGCGCCGGCCAGGTCGAATGAAAAGTTGCAGCGCCTCATGAATCTCAAGGCGCCGTGGGAGAGTTGAGGCCCCTCTCGGCGCCCGAGCTGCTGACCGGCCATCACCAAATCGACGGCTTCGATTGCGGCGAGAAGCTGCTCGACGACTGGCTGCGCCGGCGCGCGCTCGCCAATCAGGCGAGCGGAGCGTCGCGCGTGTTTGTGGTCTGCCGGGGTGAGAGGGTCGTCGGTTATTACGCCTTGGCGGCCGGGGCGATTGCGTCTAGTGAGGCGCCCGGGCGCCTGCGGCGCAACATGCCCGATCCCATCCCGGTTTTCGTGCTCGGGCGGCTTGCGGTTGATCGCGTCGAGCAGGGAAACATGCTTGGCTCGCTCCTGCTGCGCGACGCTGTGCTGCGGACCCGCGCGGCCGCCGAATTCGGCGGGGTCGCGGGGCTGCTTGTTCACGCACTGTCAGAGGAGGCAAAGCGCTTCTATCTTCGTCACGGCTTCGTCGACGCTCCATCGAGTCCGCTGACTTTGGTCGCTCGGCTGAAGGATCTCACAGGATAAACCGGCTCAAATCCCGGTTCCTGGCCAGATCGCCGATGTGCTTCTCGACATAGGCGCCGTCGATCACGATCGCCTCGCCGCCCCGGTCCGAGGCCGAGAAGCTGATCTCGTCGAGCACCCGCTCCATCACCGTCTGCAAACGCCGCGCGCCGATGTTCTCGACCGACGTGTTCACCTCGACGGCGACCTTGGCGATGGCGTCGATGGCTGAGGCGTCGAATTGCAGAGTCACGCCTTCCGTGCCCATCAGCGCCACATATTGCTTGGTCAGACAGGCTTCCGTCTCGGTGAGGATGCGGCGGAAGTCCTCCTCGTTGAGCGAGGCGAGCTCCACGCGGATCGGCAGCCGGCCCTGAAGTTCGGGCAGGAGATCGGACGGCTTGGCGACATGGAAGGCGCCGGATGCGATGAACAGCACATGGTCCGTCTTCACGGACCCGTGCTTGGTGGAGACTGTCGTTCCCTCGATCAGGGGGAGCAGGTCGCGCTGCACGCCCTCGCGGGAGACGTCGGCGCCGCTGCGGCCCTCGCGCGCGCAGATCTTGTCCATCTCGTCGATGAAGACGATGCCATTGTTCTCCACCTCGTGAATCGCTTCGCGGATGCTCGCCTCCTGATCGATGAGCTTGTCGCTCTCCTCGGCGAGCAGAGGCCCATGCGCTTCCTTCACGGTGAGCTTGCGCGGCTTGCCGCGATTCATGGCCTTGCCGAAAATGTCGCCGAGCGAAAAGGCCGAGACGCTGCCGCCGCCGGGCATGTTGGGCAATTCGAACATCGGCATGCCGCCGCCCGACTGCTGAAGTTCGACCTCGATCTCCTTGTCGTCGAGTTCGCCGTCACGCAGCCTCTTGCGGAAGGATTCGCGCGTCGCAGGCGAGGCGGCGGGGCCGACGAGCGCGTCGAGCACGCGTTCCTCCGCAGCCTTTTCGGCGCGCGCCTGGACTTCCTTGCGGCGACGCTCCTTCACCATCACAATGGCGACTTCGACCAGATCGCGCACGATCTGCTCCACGTCGCGGCCGACATAGCCGACCTCGGTGAATTTCGTCGCTTCGACCTTCAGGAAGGGCGCATTGGCGAGGCGGGCGAGGCGGCGCGCGATCTCTGTCTTGCCGCATCCCGTCGGGCCGATCATGAGAATGTTTTTCGGCATCACCTCTTCGCGCATCTGCCCTTCGAGTTGCAGACGCCGCCAGCGGTTGCGCAGGGCGATGGCCACGGCGCGCTTCGCCTCGGCCTGTCCGACGATATAGCGATCGAGTTCGGAAACGATCTCGCGCGGCGAGAAATCGGCCATCAGATTTTCTCCACCACAATGTTGTGGTTCGTGTAGACGCAAATGTCGGCGGCGATGTTCATGGCGCGTCGCGCGATCGTCTCGGCGTCGGCCTGCGTGTCGATCAGCGCGCGGCCCGCGGCCAGCGCATAATTTCCGCCCGAGCCGATGGCCGCGACAGCGCCGCCTTCGGAGGTTTCCGGCTCCAGCACGTCGCCGGAGCCCGTCAGCACCAGCCCGACATTCTTGTCCGCGACCAGCATCATGGCTTCCAGCCGGCGCAGATAGCGGTCCATGCGCCAGTCCTTGGCAAGCTCAACGCAGGCGCGCATCAATTGACCCGGATATTGCTCGAGCTTGCTTTCGAGCCGCTCGAAGAGCGTGAAGGCGTCGGCGGTGGCGCCGGCGAAGCCCGCGATGACGTCGCCCTTGCCGAGCCGGCGCACCTTTCTGGCGTTTCCCTTCATGATCGTCTGGCCGAGGCTCACCTGACCGTCGCCGGCGATGACCGTTTCGCCCTGCTTCTTGACCAATATGATCGTGGTCGCATGCATCAGGGGCGACTTCTCGCGTTCGCTTTCCATTGAGAGCCTTCCAGAACGAAATATGTCAGCGCCATGTAGGGGCTTGGCGCGGCTTGAGCAAGGGCGCGGCCGTTCCCGCTCACGCCTTTGCGGATCGCGGCCATGATCTTCTTGACGACCGCTTTTTCGACGCGGCCGGTTTCCCTTTTGGAGATTGGGCTTAATCGACAAGCCCCCGCTGGCTGGCTACCGCCGCGCTGCGCGCCGCAAGCGGCGCTGGTCTCATACGGTCCCCCCAAAACACGCTTATGTTCCAGACCTCGCAAGCCAGCTTGGGCGAGTCGCGGCGAAGCGGCCAGACAAGCGCAGGCGCCGCGCCTTCACGGGTGGCGCGGATGCGACGAAATTGCTACAAGCTGGCCGCTCGCGGCCGGCAAACGCCGGCCTAAATCTTTCCGGAAGGCGATTCCCGATGCGCAGCGCCACGATCGAGCGCAAAACCAAGGAAACGACGATCTCCGTCACCGTCGATCTCGACGGCGCGGGGAAGTCCGACATTTCGACGGGAATCGGCTTCTTCGACCATATGCTCGACCAGATCGCCCGCCACGCGCCGCTGGACCTGACGGTCATCGCCAAGGGCGACCTCCACATCGACGGCCACCACACCGTCGAGGACGTCGGGCTGGCCGTGGGGCAGGCGGTCGACCGCGCGCTCGGCGACCGCTCGGGCATTGCGCGCTATGGCGACGCCCATGTGCCGCTCGACGAGGCGCTGACCCGGGTCGTGATCGACGTCTCCGGCCGGCCCTTTCTGGTCTATGACGTCGCCTTTCCGGCAGAGAGGATCGGCGCCTTCGACACCGAGCTGATGCGCGAATTCTTCCAGGCTTTCGCGCAGCAGGCGCGGATCGGGCTGCATATCGACAGCCTCAAGGGCGTCAACAGCCACCATATCGCCGAGAGCGCCTTCAAGGGCTTCGCCCGCGCCTTTGGCAAGGCGGTGGCGTTGGACCCGCGCCGCACGCAGGGCGAGGCGCCTTCCACCAAGGGCACGCTGACGGCCTGAGCGGCCAGCGCGTTAGGTCCTGACAGGGAGGGAGAGCCCGATGACGTCATTTACAGTCCATTTGCCGCCCGACGCCGCCGGGCGAGCGCCCGGCTGCGGAGAAGATCGTCTTTCTGCGGGACGGATTCTCGACATGGGCCTTCATCTTCGGGCCGCTCTGGTTCATGTGGAAACGCGCCTGGCTTCCGGCCGTTCTGTGGTCGCTGGTCCTCGCCGTCCTGGCGGGGCTCGGCGTCCTGCTGAAAATTCCCGCCGACGCCATGAGCTTCGCCGCCCTGGCGGTCGCGCTCTTCCTGGGCTTCGAGGGCTGGCGGCTGCTCGCATGGTCCTTGCAGCGCCGCGGCTATGTCGAGAGCGACGTCGTGATCGGCGAGAATGAGGAGGAAGCCGAATTGGTCTATTTCGAGCGCCTGCGCGCGGCGGAGAGGCGCGCGTGACGACGGCGATCATCGATTATGGTTCGGGAAATCTGCATTCGGCGCAGAAGGCTTTCGAACGCGCCGCGCGCGAAACGGGCGTGACGGACGCCATCATCGTCACCAATGACCCCGACGCCGTGCGCGCCGCCGATCGCGTCGTGCTGCCGGGCGTCGGCGCCTTTGCCGATTGCCGCGGCGGCCTCCTTGCGCTGCCCGGCCTCTACGAGGCTCTCCACGAGGCTGCGATCACGCGCGGCCGCCCCTTTCTCGGCATTTGCGTCGGCATGCAGCTCATGGCCGCGCGCGGTCTCGAACATGGCGAGACGCCCGGTCTCGACTGGGTCGGCGGCGACGTCGTCGCGATCGAGCCCGGCGACCCGTCGCTGAAGATTCCGCACATGGGCTGGAACACGCTGACTCTTGCGCGCGAGCATCCGGTCTTCTCCGGCGTCCCGACGGGCGAGAAGGGCCTTCACGCCTATTTCGTCCACTCCTATCACCTGAAACCGGCCGAGCCGCAGCAATGTGCTCGCCACGACCGATTACGGGTCGCCGCTGACGGCTTCCGTCGCCCGCGACAATCTGATCGGCGTCCAGTTTCATCCCGAAAAGAGCCAGAGGCTCGGCCTCGCGCTCATCGCCAATTTCCTGAGGTGGCGTCCGTGATTCTCTTTCCCGCTATCGATCTGAAGGAAGGCCAGTGCGTCCGCCTCGCCCAGGGCGACATGGACCGCGCCACGGTCTTCAACGACGATCCGGCCGAACAGGCGCGCGCCTTCCAGTCGCAGGGGTTCGAATATCTGCATGTCGTCGATCTCGACGGCGCCTTCGCCGGCGCGCCGCGCAATGCGGCGGCTGTCGAAGCAATTCTGAAGGCGCTGACCATTCCGGTGCAGCTCGGCGGCGGCATTCGCGACATGCGCACGCTGTCGGGCTGGCTCGACAAGGGCGTCACGCGCGTCATCATCGGCACGGCGGCGGTGAGGGACCCTTCCTTCGTATATGAGGCGGCGCGCGTCTATCCCGGCCGCGTGGCGGTGGGAATCGACGCCAAGGACGGCATGGTGGCGGTCGAAGGCTGGGCGCGCACGACGCGCATGTCGGCGCTCGACCTCGGCAAAAGCTTCGAGGACGCCGGCGTCAGCGCGCTCATCTACACCGACATTGCGCGCGACGGCATTCTCACCGGGCTGAACATCGAACAGACTCTGGGCCTCGCCAATGCGCTGTCGATTCCGGTCATCGCATCGGGCGGCCTCGCCTCGCTTGCCGATATCGAACGGCTGTTGCAGCCCGATTGCGCGAAACTCGCCGGCGCCATCACCGGCCGCGCGCTCTATGACGGCCGGCTCGATCCGAAGCAGGCGCTGGCGCTGATCAGGAAGGCGCGCGCGTCATGATATCCGGGTTGAAAACTCAGGAGCGCTGCTCGCGAGCTTATCCCTCCCCTTTACGGGGAGGGTGGCCCCGCGAAGCGGAGATCGGGTGGGGTCTGGCCCCATCGTGGTCATAGCGGCGCGAACCCCCGACCGGCGATCTTCGATCGCCGACCTGCCCCGCAAGGGGGAGGTATTGGAACTCTGCGCGCAAATGCGTGCAAGCCGCCGAGTGAGAATAGCGTAATGCTGAAAGCCCGCGTCATCCCCTGTCTGGACGTGAAAGAGGGTCGCGTCGTCAAGGGCGTGAATTTCGTCGATCTGCGCGACGCCGGCGATCCGGTGGAATGCGCCATCGCCTATGACGCCGCCGGCGCCGACGAGCTGTGCTTTCTCGACATTACCGCGAGCCATGAAAATCGCGGCATTCTGTTCGATGTCGTGCAGCGCACGGCGGAAGCCTGTTTCATGCCGCTGACCGTCGGCGGCGGCGTGCGCACGCTCGACGACATTCGCAATCTCCTGCTCGCCGGCGCCGACAAGGCGTCGATCAACACGGCCGCCGTGTCGAACCGGGACTTCGTGCGCGAGGCGTCGGAGAAATTCGGCTCGCAGTGCATCGTCGTCGCCATCGACGCCAAGCAGGTCGGTCCGGGCAGATGGGAAATCTTCACCCATGGCGGCCGTCGCCCCACGGGCATCGACGCGGTCGACTATGCGCGGGAAGTGACGGCGCTGGGCGCAGGCGAAATTCTCCTCACCTCAATGGACCGCGACGGCGCCAAGATCGGCTTCGACATTGCGCTCACCCGCGCGGTGGCCGACGCAGTATCGGTTCCCGTCATCGCGTCGGGCGGCGTCGGCAATCTGGATCACCTCGTCGCCGGCATTCGCGACGGCCATGCGACGGCGGTGCTTGCGGCCTCGATCTTCCATTTCGGCGAATATACGATCCCGCAGGCGAAGCGTCACATGGCCGCGGCAGGGCTTCCGATGCGGCTTGACGGGTTGGAGACCACGCCATGAGCTTCACCCTCGACGATCTTGCCGCGCTGATAAAATCGCGCCGCGACGACACCGCCTCCACCTCCTACACGAAGAGCCTTTTCGACGCCGGCACGCCGCGCATCGCCAAGAAATTCGGCGAGGAGGCGGTGGAGGCCGTCATCGCGGCGATGGAGGGCGACAGAAAGGCGGTCGTGAGCGAGGCCGCCGATGTGATCTATCACCTGCTCGTGTTGCTGGAAGCGCAGAATATACCCTTGAGCGACGTCGTCGCGGAGCTCGAACGGCGAACGGCGCAATCGGGTCTTGCGGAAAAGGCGTCACGGGGAGCCGGGAAATGAGCAACGCCGGCGCGTCGGAGAATGACACGGCGATTTCGCCCTATCACCATTTCTCGCGCGCCGAATGGGCGTCGCTTCGCGCCGACACGCCGCTCACGCTCACCCTCGACGATCTCACCCGGCTGAAATCGGTCGGCGACCCGATCTCGCTCGAAGAAGTCATCGAAATCTATCTGCCGCTCTCGCGTCTGCTGGCGCTTTATGTCGCGGCGACGCAGGGTCTCTTCAAGGCGACGCAGCGGTTCCTCGGCGCCGAGGACGGCAAGGTGCCCTACATCATCGGCGTCGCGGGCTCGGTGGCGGTCGGCAAATCGACGACTGCGCGCATCCTCAAGGCGATGCTGTCGCGCTGGCCCAATACGCCGAAAGTCGAACTCGATCACGACCGACGGCTTCCTGCTGCCCAACGCCATCCTCGAACGCGACGGGCTGATGGAAAAGAAGGGCTTTCCCGAAAGCTACGACAACAAGGCGCTGCTGCGCTTTTTGTCGGCGGTGAAGGCGGGGCGGCGCCATGTCTGCGCGCCGGTCTATTCGCATCTGACCTACGATGTGGTTCCGGACGAAACCGCCTGTTTCGACGGTCCGGACATTCTTATCGTCGAGGGCGTGAACGTCCTCGCCGCGCGCACCTCGCGCCAGCGGCGCGAGATTCCCTTCGTTTCGGACTATCTTCGACTTCTCGGTCTATCTCGACGCGACCGAGGAGCAACTCGAACGCTGGTACGTGAGCCGCTTTCTGCGTCTGCGCGAAACCGCCTTCCGCGATCCGCGCTCCTATTTCCGAAAATACGCGGATCTGTCTGATGAAGAGACGATCCGCGTCGCGAAGGAAATCTGGACGCGCATCAATCTGGAAAACCTGCGCCAGAACATCGCCCCGACGCGTCCGCGCGCGAGTCTGATCCTGACGAAGGGCGCCGATCACAAGATCGAGGAAGTAGCGCTGCGGAAATTGTGAGCCGCTGCCGTAAGCCCGGCAATCTCTCACCTTCCCATACCTCCCCCTTGCGGGGGAGGTCGGTGGCCGAAGGCCGCCGGGCGGGGGGCCGCGCCGCTGCATGGTCGTTGCGGCCTTACCCCACCCGACCCCGCTTCGCGGGGCCACCCTCCCCGTAAAGGGGAGGGATTTAGAGCGGCGTGCTTTGCTGCTCAGCGAGAACCGCTTACGCGTTTCCCACCGTCCGCAGCACCGGCCGGACCGGCCCATGCGTCGGCTTGCCGTCGATCGTCAGCGACGGGCCGTCGGCGGAGATCTCCACCGTCGCGCCGTCGACGATCTCGCCGGCGAGCAGCCGCTCGGCCAGCGCGTCCTGCAACTCCTTCTGCATCACGCGCTTCAGAGGCCTTGCGCCATAGGCCGGATCGTAGCCCTTCGCCGCCAGCCAGTCGCGCGCCTTCGCATCGAGACGCAGCGTGATCTTGCGATCCTCCAGCAGTTTCTGGAGACGCTTGGTCTGGATGTCGACGATCGCGCCCATGTCCTCGCGCCGCAGGCGATGGAACAGGATGATCTCGTCGACGCGGTTCAGGAACTCAGGCCGGAAGTGCGACCGCACCACCTGCATCACCTCGTCATGCACGGCGGCCGAATCCTCGCCCTCCTGCTGCATCACCAGGAATTCCGCGCCGAGGTTCGACGTCATGATGATCAGCGTGTTCTTGAAGTCGACCGTGCGGCCCTGTCCGTCCGTCAGGCGCCCGTCGTCGAGCACCTGCAGCAGGACGTTGAACACGTCCGGATGCGCCTTCTCGATCTCGTCGAAGAGCACGACCTGATAGGGCCGGCGCCGAACCGCTTCGGTCAGCGCGCCGCCTTCCTCATAGCCGACATAGCCGGGCGGGGCGCCGATCAGGCGGGCGACCGAGTGCTTCTCCATATATTCCGACATGTCGAGCCGGACCATCGCCGTCTCGTCGTCGAAGAGGAAGTTCGCCAGCGCCTTGGTCAGCTCCGTCTTGCCGACGCCCGTGGGGCCGAGGAAGATGAAGCTGCCGATCGGCCGGTTCGGGTCCTGCAGGCCGGCGCGGGCGCGGCGCACGGCGGTCGACACCGCCTCCACCGCCTCGCGCTGCCCGACGACGCGCTTGGCCAGCGCGTCCTCCATGTGGAGGAGCTTCTCGCGCTCGCCTTCGAGCATCTTGTCGACCGGCACGCCCGTCCAGCGCGACACCACCTGCGCAATGTCGCTCGCCGTCACGGCCTCTTCGATCAGCACGCCCTTGCCCTCGGCTGCTTCCGTCGCCGCGAGCTTCTTCTCGAGGTCCGGGATCACGCCATAGGTCAGTTCGCCCGCGCGCTGATATTCGCCGCGGCGCTGCGCCTGGGCGAGTTCGTTGCGCGCATGCTCCAACTGCTCCTTGAGCTTCTGGGCGCTGCCGAGCTTGTCCTTCTCCGCTTTCCAGCGCGCGGTGAGCGCGGCCGATTTCTCTTCGAGATCGGCAAGCTCGCCTTCGAGTTTCGCGAGCCGGTCCTTGGATGCGGCGTCGGTCTCCTTCTTCAGGGCCTCCTGCTCGATCTTGAGCTGGATGATGCGGCGGTCGAGTTCGTCGAGCTCCTCCGGCTTGGAGTCGATCTGCATGCGCAGGCGCGACGAGGCTTCGTCGACGAGGTCGATGGCCTTGTCGGGCAGGAAGCGGTCGGAGATGTAGCGGTTCGACAGGGTCGCCGCCGCCACGATCGCCGAGTCGGTGATGCGCACGCCGTGGTGCATCTCGTATTTTTCTTTCAGACCGCGCAGGATCGAGATCGTGTCCTCGACCGTCGGCTCGTCGACGAAGACGGGCTGGAAGCGACGGGCCAGCGCCGCGTCCTTCTCCACATGCTTGCGATATTCGTCGAGCGTGGTCGCGCCGACGCAATGCAGCTCGCCGCGCGCCAGCGCGGGCTTCAGCAGATTGGACGCGTCCATCGCGCCATCCGCCTTGCCGGCGCCGACGAGCGTGTGCATCTCGTCGATGAACAGAATGATATTGCCCTCGGCGGCCGTGACCTCATTGAGCACGGCCTTCAGACGCTCCTCGAATTCGCCGCGATATTTCGCGCCGGCGATGAGCGAGCCCATGTCGAGCGCCAGCAGCTTCTTGTCTTCCAGAGACTCCGGCACGTCGCCGTTGACGATGCGCAGCGCGAGGCCTTCGACGATCGCCGTCTTGCCGACGCCGGGTTCGCCGATCAGCACGGGATTGTTCTTCGTGCGGCGCGACAGCACCTGCACGGTGCGGCGAATTTCTTCGTCGCGGCCGATCACCGGATCGAGCTTGCCCTCGCGCGCCGCTTCGGTGAGGTCGCGGGCGTATTTCTTGAGCGCGTCATACTGGTTTTCGGCGGAAGCCGTGTCGGCGGTGCGGCCCTTGCGCAGACTCTCGATGGCGGCGTTGAGCGACTGCGGCGTCACGCCCGCGGCAGCGAGGATCTTTGCAGCCTCCGTGTCCTTCTCCAGGGCCAGCGCCAGCAGCAGGCGCTCGACGGTGACGTAGGAGTCGCCCGCCTTCTGCGCGATCTGCTCGGCGTTGGCGAAAAGCCGCGCCGTCGCGGGCGCGAGATAGAGCTGCCCGGCCCCGGCGCCGGCGACCTTGGGGAGCTTCGCCAGCGCGGCCTCGGTCTTGGCGAGCGCCTCGCGCGAATTGCCGCCCGCCCGGTCGATCAGACCGGCGGAAAGACCCTGATCGTCGTCGAGCAGAACCTTGAGGATGTGCTCGGGCGTGAACTGCTGATGCCCCTCGCGCGTAGCGAGCGACTGCGCGCTTTGCACGAAACCGCGCGCGCGTTCGGTGTATTTCTCGAAATTCATCTATCCCCTCTCGACCTTCGGAGCGCGTCCCCTTGCGAGCGGCGCGTCCCATGTTCGATTGGCCCCTTTCGGCGGCCGTCCTAAGCGATATGGGGAAGGCTGGAGGCTGTTAAAGAGGGTGCGACACGAAAGCGTGAGCGGCGTTCCGCGCCGCTGCGACTTGACAAAACTTTCCTCTCCCGGCCTTGGAGGCGCGAGCCCTCGCCATCCCGGAGCCCACATGCGCCTCGCCCAGCTTTATCGCTATCCCGTCAAGGGGCTCTCCCCGGAGGCGCTGGAAACGGCGGAGCTGCCAACGGACGGCTATTTCCCCTTTGACCGGCTGTTCGCGCTGGAGAACGGCCCCTCCGGATTTGATCCGTCGGCGCCGGAGCATCAGCCCAAGATCAAGTTTCTGATGCTGATGAAAAACGGCGCCCTCGCCGGCCTCGCCACCCGCTATGACGAGGACCGCCGCGTCCTGTCCATTTCACAGAACGGGCGCGAGGTCGCGCGCGGCGATCTGCGCACCGCCGAGGGGCGCGCGGAGATCGAGGGCTTTCTCGCCGATTATCTCGGGGCCGAGGCGATACGGGGCAGGGTGCGGCTGCTGGAAGCGCCGGCGGGGTTCCGCTTCACCGACTCGAAATCCGGCTTCGTCTCTCTCATCAATCTCGCGAGCGTCGCGGCCATCGAGGCGGCGCAGGGCGCGAGGGTCGATCCGCTGCGCTTTCGCGGCAATCTCTATATCGAGGGCGCCGAGCCCTGGACCGAGGCGGACTGGCCGGGGCGCCGGCTGCGGATCGGCGGGACGATCCTGACCGTGCTGAAGATGACCGACCGCTGCGCCGCCACCGGGGTCGAGCCCGGCACTGGCCGCCGCGACATGGACCTCGTGCAGACCATTCGCAAGGCTTTCGGCCACATCGATTGCGGCGTCTACGCCCGGATCGAGCAGGGCGGGCGCATTTCGCGGGGGGACGTCGTGACGCCGCTCTGAGGGCGGGCGTCGCCCCTCATGCTTCGAGACGGCCCTTCGGGCCTCCTCAGCTTGAGGAGCTTCCTTCTATGTGAAGCGACCAGGCCTCACCCTGAGGAGCGCGCGCAGCGCGCGTCTCGAAGGGGGAGGCCGTCTCTCTCGTCGTTTCTTACTTCTTCGCCGCGGGAGCCGGCGCGGGGGTCGCGGCCGGAGCCTTGGCGTCGGCCGGCTGGTCGGTGCGCTCGATCTTGGCGCCCTCGCGCAGTTTCATGACCAGATCGCTCTGCGCCTTCTGGACGACGTAGCGCGACACCTGATCCTTGATCTGATCCAGCGGCGGGAAGGTCTTCGGGCGGGTCTCGTCGAGCTTGATGATGTGCCAGCCGAACTGGGTCTTCACCGGCTCGGAAAGCTCGCCCGGCTTCATCTTGGACGCGGCTTCGCCGAATTCGGGGACCATGCGGTCCTTGGTGAACCAGCCGAGATCGCCGCCCTTGGAGCCGGGGTCCTTCGACACTTCGCCGGCGACCTTGGCGAAATCCTCACCGCCCTTGAGGCGGGCCAGCGCCTTCTTGGCCTCTTCCTCGGTCGGCACGAGAATGTGATGGGCGTGATATTCGGTCTCGGGCTTCTGGGCCTTGGCCGCCTCGTCATAGGTCGCCTTGATCGCGGCGTCGGTCGACGGCCGTCTTGGCGACATTGCCGAGCAGCGTCTCCATCAGCGCCTTGTCGCGCAGATAGGCGAGCTTCTTGGCGAAGTCCGGGGTCTCGGCGAGCTTGTCGGCCTGCGCCTTCTGCACGACGAGCTGCTCGTCGATGAGAAAGTCGAGCACATAGCTGTCGCGCGCCTTGCCTTCGAGCTGGTGCGGAATGCCGGGGCCGAGGTCGTCGAGGGCGATCTTGAGGTCGTCGTCGGTGATCTCCACGCCATTGACCTTGGCGAGAACCTTGGCCTCGGCCGGCAGGGCGACGGCGGCCATCAGGGCGGCGGCGCCGAACGCGCCGAGCGCGACGCGGGCAAACTTGCGAGCGTTAGACATGAGTTGCTCCAGGAAGAGAGGCGAAAAGCCCCGGAAAGTCGCCCCCGCAGCGGGCGCGAGAAAATACCCGACACGAGAATCCGCCGTATCTATGCCGGAGGCCCCCCATCTGACAACTCCCCGGGGTTCATTTTTGCCCCGGCAACCGGGCCAATCAGCGCGATAAACAGCTCCCGGACCTTCTTCTGCGTCTCCGCGAGCAGGGCCTCCAGATGCGACAGGTCGGGCGAGTCGCCGATTTGCAGAAGCATTTCAGTTAGTCCCCTCGGCGAGTCGGCGGGACGGAACGGGCCGTCGACGGCGAGGCGCAAAAGCTGGGTCAGACCCTGATAGAGGCTCGACGCCGCTTCCAGAGTCTCGGCGGCGCCGGCGTCGAGCAAGCCTGCGTCGCGCAATTTGCGCAGCGCGAGCGGCGTGGTCGGCGAGAAAATTTCGGGGTGCGCCGCGCCATCCAGCAGCATCAGATATTGCGCGATGAATTCGATGTCGACGAGACCGCCCTGCGCCTGCTTGGCCTCGAAGGGATTGCTGGAGCCCTTGGCCTCTTCCAGACGCCTGCGCATCGAAAGGACGTCGTCCTTCAGCTTCTGCGGATCGTGCGGCAAGGTGAGCGCGGTGCGGATGGCGGTTTCCACGCGCGCAGCGAAATCCGCCGGCCCCGCGATCACACGAGCCCGCGTCAGCGCCATATGCTCCCATGTCCAGGCCTCCTCGGCCTGATAATTTACAAAGGACGCGAGACTCACCGCGATCGGACCCTTGTTGCCGGAGGGCCGGAGGCGGAAGTCGGTCTCGTAGAGAAGCCCCTCTGCGGTGGGCGCCGACAGCGCCGTAATGAGACGTTGCGTCAGCCGCGCATAATATTGCGGCGTGGAAAGCGCGCGGGCGCCGCCGACGGATTCGGCCATGGCGTCGGCGTCGTAAAGCAGCATCAGATCGAGGTCGGAAGCCGCCGTCATCTCGCGGCCGCCGAGCTTGCCCATGGCGACCACCGCCGCCGCGCCGCCCTCGATGCGGCCATGCGCTTTTTCGAATTCCGCTGCAGACTTCCGCGAAGAGCCCCTGAATCAGCGTCTCGGCGAGACGCGTATAGGCGACGCCGGCTTCCGTCGACCGACACCGAGCCTGTCAGCACGCGCACGCCGATAAGAAATTTCTGTTCCTGCCCGAAGATGCGCGCGCGATCGAGCGCGTCCTCATAGGAGCGCGCCTCTGAAAATTGCAGGGCAAGACGCTCGCGCAGATCGTCCTCGCTCGGCACGGTCCGGAAAAAGGCTGGCTCCATGAGCGCGTCGAGCACGCGCGGACGTTTCGAGATGGTGGCGGAAAGCTTCGGCGCCGCGCCGGTGATCGCGGCGATGCAGATTGAGCAGGCGCGGCTGCGAGACGAGCAGCGAGAAGAGCTGAACGCCCGCCGGCAGTTTCTGGATGAGCTTGTCGAAGGCGAGAAAAGCCTGGTCGGCATTTTCGGTCGCCGCCAAGGCTTCGAGCAGGATCGGCGTGAGTTCGGTGAGCCGCTCGCGCGCGACGGTCGAGCGCGTCGCGGCATAACGGCCGAAATGCCAGCCGCGAATGGTCGCCGTCACCATCTTCGGATCGGCGAAGCCCATTTTGGAAAGCGTTTCGATCGTGCCCGGATCGTCGTCGTCGCCGGTGAAGACGAGATTGCCGCCGGTCGAGGACAGTTCCGGCGCGTTCTCGAACAGGCGCGCATAATGCCCCTGCACGATGTCGAGACGCTTCAGCAACGCCTCCGCAAAATCGTCGTAGCCGGCGAAGCCCATCATTCGCGCAATATTCTCGACGCCTTCACGCGTGTCGGGCAGCGTATGCTTCTGCTCGTCGGCGACCATCTGAATGCGATGCTCGACGTCGCGCAGGAAGAGATAGGCCTCGCGCAGATCGTCGCGCGCTTGCGGCTCCACCCAGCCGCTTTCGACGAGCTGATCGAGCATCGGCAGCGTCGCGCGGCCGCGCAGGCGCTTGTCGCGTCCGCCGGTGATGAGCTGCTGCGTCTGCGTGAAAAACTCGATCTCGCGAATGCCGCCGCGGCCCAGTTTGATATTGTGGCCGATGACGGCGATCTGCCCATGGCCCTTGTGCGCGTGGATCTGCCGCTTGATCGAATGCACGTCGGCGATGGCGGCGAAGTCGAAATATTTGCGCCAGACGAAGGGCGCGAGTTCCTTCAGGAACTCTTCGCCCGCGAAGAGATCGCCGGCGACGGGACGCGCCTTGATATAGGCGGCGCGCTCCCAGTTCTGGCCCATGCTCTCGTAATAGGAGAGGGCGGCCTCGAGCGGAACTGGCGATGGGCGTCGCGCCGGGATCGGGTCGCAGCCGCAGATCGGTGCGGAAGACATAGCCGTCCGGCGTGCGGTCGCTCATGATCTTCACGATGCGCTTGGTGAGCTTCACGAACAGCTCGACGTCTTCCAGCGGATCGGAGAGCCGGGCGCGGGCGCGGTCGAAGAAGACGATGAGATCGATGTCGGAGGAGTAATTCAGCTCATAGGCGCCGCCCTTGCCCATGCCGAGGAAAATCCAGCCCGACCCGCGTTCGGGATCGCGCTGATCCGCAAGCTCCAGCTTTCCGGCGAGATGCGCCTGCCGCAGCGTGAAGCGAATGGCGGCGGAGAGTGTGGCGTCGGCGATGCGGGTGAGGGCGCTGGTCGCCTGCAGCGTTTCCCAGGCCTTTGAGAGATCGGCGAGAGCGATGACGAGGGCGGCTTCCTGCTTGATGAGCCGCAGGCGCCGCATGAGCTCGGCTTCGTCGTCGGTTTCGAGCGCGCGGGCTTCTTCGATCAGCGCCTCCACCCGGGCCTGCGGATCGGCGGCGAGCGCCGCCGCGAGCCGGGCGGGGTCGCGCGCGGCGAGATCGGCGAGATAGGGGGAGGAGCCGAAGACGCCGAAGAGAAGATCGCGCGCTTTTGGATTTTCGGCCAGAAATGCCGCGAGGGCGCCGCCGGCGTCCTTTTCGACCACGCGGTCGAGAGCCTTCCGGGCCCGCTCGGCGTCGGCCGGCGAGATGATGACTTTCGCCCTTTCGATCAGGGCGTCGGCGTCGAGCGTCAAAGCGTTTCCCCAACTCTGGCGCCGGCCGCCGCACGCCCCCTCTCCCCGCCAGGCGGGAGAGGACGCGCAGCGATTGGCGCTGACAGGCCGTCTGATGCGGCCTTTGTTAACGGGTATAATCCGGCTATGCCCTGAAATCAGCCTTATTGGTCAAGGAACACTCGAGCCTCATGTCGAAGCAGGATATCGCCGACCACCTAGCCCGAATCGCCGAGGCGTTGGATCGCCTTGCGCCGCGGGAGCCCGAAAAGCCCGACTTTGCGTCCGCCGAAGCCTTCGTCTGGCGGGCGGCCGGGTCGGTGTTTCATCCGGTCAAGAAGGTCAATCGCGTCGATCTGAGCCTCCTTGAAGGCGTCAATCTTCAGCGTGACATTCTCTTCGCCAACACCGAGCGCTTCGCCCGCGGGCTTCCGGCCAACAATGCGCTGCTCTGGGGCGCGCGCGGCATGGGGAAGTCCTCTCTCGTCAAGGCGGTGCATGGCGCGCTGGCGGGGTCCGCGCCCCTGAAGCTCGTCGAAATCCACCGCGAGGACATAGAGGCGCTACCCGATCTCCTCGGCGCGCTGGCCGACGCGCCTTTCCAGTTCATCGTCTTTTGCGACGACCTCTCCTTCGACGGGGCGGAGACGAGCTACAAGGCGCTGAAGACCGCGCTGGAAGGCGGGGTCGAGGGGCGGCCGGGCAATGTGCTGTTCTACGCGACCTCCAACCGGCGCCATCTGATGCCGCGCGACATGATGGAGAACGAAAGCGCCCACGCCATCCACGGCAAGGAGGCGGTGGAGGAGAAAGTCTCGCTCTCCGACCGCTTCGGCCTGTGGATCGGCTTCCACAATTGCAGCCAGGACGATTATCTCGCCATGGTCTTCGGCTATGCCCGCCACTACGGGCTCGACGCGCCGCCGGACGAAATCCGCGCGCAGGCGCTCGAATGGTCCATGACGCGCGGCGCGCGGTCGGGCCGCGTCGCCTGGCAGTTCGTGACCGACCTCGCGGGCCGTCTCGGCAAAACCCTGTAAGGAGCGCGCGGCATGAAGCGGCTTTTGCTGGCGGCGGGGGTTCTGGCGCTGATCGCGCTGTGGTTTTTCATCACCGGCGCGCCGAACGACACCGCCACCCGCATCGAGCGCCGCGCCGGTCTCGATCTTGTCGAGGCCTGCAACGAGGCGGCTGTCGCGGCAGGGGCGCCCGAACGCTTCTCGGCGGCCGACGTTCTGCCGCCGAAGCTGGAGCCCGCGGAAGGGCCGGGCCGCGTCGCCGTGCTGGTGTCCACGCTGGAAGCGCGCCGCGGCGGTTTTTCCTGCCGCTGGGACGGGATCGAGGGGGCGAGGCTCACGCGGCTCGCGCCCTAGTGATCGTGATCGTGGCTCTCGCCCTCGGTTGGCGCTGGGATGATTGAGCCCTTGCCCTCGGGCATGTTCGCGGGCAGCAGCTCGAAATTCAGCAGCACGACCGGGCCCGAGCCGACATTGCTCGACTCATGCGTGACCGCCCCGGTCTCGGAGAAGCAGTCTCCCGCCTTGTAGATCGTCGTCTTGCCGGCGATCTCATATTTCATCTCGCCGGAAACCATGCAGCGCAGGCCGGGGCCGAGATGATGATGGGCGTGCATGTAGCCGCCCTGATCCATGGTGACCTCCGTGACGCGCAGGCGGTATTTGCCGTTGAGTTCGGAGAGGTGGCCGAGATCCGTAAGCTCGGCTTTGACGGCGCCGTGGAAGCCTTTGATATCCACGCCATCGGCGCGGGCAGGGGCGGCGGCGAGGCAGAGCAGGGCGAGGCAAGAGGCAAATTTGGCGATCATGTCGATTTCTCCAGATTCCCGGCATACTAGCGAGGCCGCGCTTGGCTGAATGCGATCTTGTCACGCGGCGATTCCAAGCTGCAAGCCGGCGCGGCCGGTTGCGGCGCCCCCTTCACTCTCGCCTTCCGCTGGCCTAAGAGAGGCGCCATGCGCGATACGCCCCAGCCGACAGCCACCGCCGACACGCTTGCCGACCTGCGCGGCGAGATCGACCGGATCGATCTCGAAATGCACCGGCTGCTGATGGCGCGCGGCGAGATCATCGATCGGCTGATCGCGGTCAAGCGCGCCCAGGGCGGCGGCTGCGCCTTCCGGCCGGACCGCGAGGCGCAGATGATGCGCGCCCTCGTCGAGCGCCACAGCGGCCTGCTGCCGGTCGACGCGGTTGAAGGCGTCTGGCGCGTGATCGTCTCGACCTTCACTTATGTGCAGGCGAATTATTCCGTCCACGCCGACGACTCCGGCGGCGACGCGCAGATGCGCGACTGCGCCCGTTTCCATTTCGGATTCACGGTCCCCTATGTGCCGCATCACGGCGCCGGCGCGGTGATCGACGCCGTCGCCGCGTCGCAGGGCGATCTTGGCATGCTGCGCGCCACCGGCCCGCTGGAAGGCGCCTGGTGGATGCGGCTCGTGGGCGAGACCACGCCCAAGATCATCGCGCGCCTGCCTTTCGTCGAACGCCCGGACCATCCCGCCGGCCTGCCGGTGTTCATCGTCGCGCGCCCCGCCGCGGATGCGGCCTCGCGCGATATTCTGCTTTACGCCATCAGCGTGCCGCGTTGGTCGCATGCGATACCGGCAGTGGTTTCCGGGCTCGAAGGCGAAATCCTCGCCAGCGCGCCCCATTCGGGCGGCCTGTCGCTGATGGCCGCCGCGCCGGGTCGCATCGAGGCGGCGCGCTTTGCGCAGGAACTCGCGGCGGCGGGCGTCGCCGACGCCGTGGTCGAGCCGATCGGCAGCCACGCCGGCCGTTACGAACTCAATGAGGCGCGCAGCGGCGTCTTCGCCCCAAGGAGCTGATGATCATGTCGCGCCCCGTCCCGCGGCCCAATGTGCTGGAGATCGACGCCTATGTGCCCGGCAAGGCCGCGGCGCCAGGCTCCGGCCGCGTGTTCAAGCTCTCGGCCAATGAATCCCCGCTCGGTCCCTCGCCGCGCGCCGTGCAGGCGCTGCGCGACATGGCGGATCAGATCGCGATCTATCCCGAAGGCTCTTCGCTGAAGCTGCGTGAAACCATCGGCGCCGTCCATGGGCTCGATCCGACGCGCATCATCATGGGCGCGGGTTCCGACAATATTCTCGAACTGCTGGCGCTCGCCTATCTCAACCCCGGCGATGAGGGGCTTTATACGCAATACGGCTTCCTCGAATACAAGATCGTGACGCTCGCGGCGGGCGGCGTTCCCGTTGTTGCGCCGGAGACGAATTACACGGCGAATGTCGACGCCATCCTCGATCGCGTCACCGAGCGCACGAAGATCGTGTTTCTGGCCAATCCGAACAATCCGACGGGAAGCTATCTGCCGAAAGGCGAGGTCGAACGGCTCGCGAACAGCCTGCCGCCGAATGTGATTCTCGTGCTCGACGCCGCCTATGCGGAATATGTGACGCAGGACGATTACGAGTCCGGCGTCGCGCTGGCTTCGACGCGCGACAATGTCGTGATGACCCGCACCTTCTCCAAGCTCTACGGCCTTGCCGGCCTGCGCCTGGGATGGGGCTATGGGCCGCGCCATGTGATCGACGCGCTGAACCGCATCCGCTCGCCCTTCAATGTTTCGACGGCGGCGAGCGCGGCGGGAATTGCTGCGACGCTGGATGCCGCGCATCTGCAAGAGGCCGTGGCGCATAATGCGAAGTGGCTGCCCTGGCTCACGCAGGAAATCGGCGCGCTCGGGCTCGAGGTGCTGCCGAGCGTCGCCAATTTCGTCGCGATCCGGTTTCCCACGCAGCCCGGACGCACGGCGGCCGACGCCGATCGTTTCCTGACCGCGCGCGGCCTCGTGCTGCGCGCCATCGGCGCCTATGGCATGAGCGAGTTCCTGCGCCTCACCGTTGGCGTGCCGGAGGCGAATGAAGCGGTGGTCGCGGCGCTCGCCGAATTCATGGAGAACAGGAAAGCCGCGGCCAATGGCTGAGCCGGTTTTCGCGCGGGTCGCGCTGGTCGGCGCCGGCCTGATCGGCTCCTCCATCGCCCGCGCCGCGCGCGCTTTCGACGCGGCGCGCGAGGTCGCCATCCTCGACGCCGCGCCCGACGTCATGGCGCGCGTGCGCGAACTCGGCATCGCGGACGAGGCGAGCGGCGATCCGGCCAGCGCATTAAAGGGCGCCGATCTCGTCGTCATCTGCACGCCGGTCGGCGTCTGCGGCGCGGTCGCACAGACGCTCTCGCCGCATCTGGCGCCGGGCGCCATTCTCTCAGACGTCGGATCGGTGAAGGGCGAGGTCGTCGCGCAGGTGGCGCCGCATGTGCCGGCGGGCGTCCATTTCGTTCCCGCCCATCCGATCGCCGGCACGGAATTCTCCGGCCCCGACGCCGGCTTCGCGACGCTCTTTCAAAATCGCTGGTGCATCCTCACCCCACCCGACGGCGCCGATCCCGGCGCGGTCGCCCGTCTCGCCGATTTCTGGACGCGCATCGGCGCGAAGGTCGAGACCATGAGTCCCGACCACCACGACAGGGTGCTGGCGCTCACGAGCCATCTGCCGCATCTCATCGCCTATAATATTGTCGGCACGGCGGATGATTTCGGCGAGGACACGCGCTCCGAGGTCATCAAATTCTCGGCCTCGGGCTTTCGTGATTTCACCCGCATCGCCGCTTCCGATCCGACCATGTGGCGGGACATTTTCCTGAGCAACCGCGAGGCGGTGCTGGAGATGCTCGGCCGCTTCAACGAGGATCTGAGCGTCCTTCAGCGCATGATCCGCCGGGGCGACGGGCAGGGGCTGTTCGATTTCTTCACCCGCACGAGAGCCATCCGCCGCTCGATCATCCAGCAGGGGCAGGACACGGCGGCCCCGGACTTCGGACGGCGGGAATCTGATCAATAATTGTTAAGTCTGCGGCAAAATGCAGCTTCAACTTTGGCGTGCATATGCTATAGGTTGACAATAACGCGTATCGTTAAGGTCAACCATGCAGATTGTCTACCTCATCGCCGGGCAGGGCGAGCGGGACGCGATCTCTTCGTCGCTTTCTTCGTTACCCTGCAAAGTTGAATGTTTCCCGAACGTCGCGGCGCTTCTTGCCGAGTTGGACATCGACGAAACGGGCTGCGTCCTGATCGAGTTGCAGCCGGAGGAACTCGACCCGATGGCGCGCCTTCGGGCGGTTGCGAAGCCGCTTCCGACCATCGTTCTGTCCGATTGCGCCAATGTTCCGCTCGCGGTCAGGGCGATGAAAGGCGGCGCCGCCGACGTCGTGCAAAAGCCGATCGATCCGGAAAGGCTCCGCGCCGCGGTCGCGGCCGCGCTCGCCGAGAGCCGGGCGCGGGTCGAGCGGGCGCAGCGCCTGACGGATCTGTGCGCCCGCTTCCGCTCGCTCAGCGCCCGCGAGCGCGACGTTGTGGACGCGGTGCTGGACGGGCGCGGCAATCGCGAGGTTGCGGCGCAGCTGGGCATCAAGCCGCGCACGGTGGAGATTTACAGGGCGAAGGCAATGAGCAAGCTCGGCGCCCGCACGCTGGCCGATCTCGTTCGGATCTGGCTCGACGTGGACGAAAATACGGCGCGGCTGAGCGCGGAATAGCGGGGGCTGATCCCTCGTCTGGATTAGGCCGTCATTGCGAGGAGCGAAGAGACCAAGCAATCCAGAGCCTCGTCACGGCTCTGGATTGCTTCGCTTCGCGCGCAATGACGGCTTTGCCCGCCTTTGCGGGTCGACGATCGACCTTATTCCCCCCGCGCGGCGCCCGTGCTAGAGGGGCGCTCCCGCTCGAATAAGGATTTTCTTCCGCCCATGTCCCAGGTCGTCACCCGTTTCGCTCCGTCGCCCACCGGCTTCCTGCATATCGGCGGCGCGCGCACGGCGCTGTTCAACTGGCTCTACGCCAGGCGCCACGGCGGGCGGATGATGCTGCGCATCGAGGACACCGACCGCGAGCGCTCCACCCAGGCCGCCATCGACGCCATCATCGACGGCATGAAATGGCTCGGCCTCGATTGGGACGGCGACGTCGTCTACCAGTTCTCGCGCGCCGCCCGGCATCGCGAGGTCGCCGAGGAGCTGCTGGCGAAAGGCAAGGCCTATCGCTGCTACGCCACGGCGCAGGAGCTCGAGGAGATGCGCGAGAAGGCGCGCGCCGAGAAGCGCCCGCCGCGCTACGACGGCCGCTGGCGCGACCGCGATCCGTCCGAGGCGCCCGCCGGCGCGCCCTCGTCATCCGCCTCAAGGCGCCGCTCGAGGGCGAGACCGTGATCGAGGACGCGGTGCAGGGCCGGGTCGTGTTCCCCAACAAGGACATCGACGATTTCGTGCTGCTGCGCTCCGACGGCAAGCCGACCTATATGCTCGCGGTCGTCGTCGACGATCACGACATGGGCGTCACGCAGATCATTCGCGGCGACGATCATCTCACCAACGCCGCGCGCCAGAAGCACATCTACGAGGCGATGGGCTGGGAGGCGCCGGCCTTCGCGCATATTCCGCTGATCCACGGGCCGGACGGCGCCAAGCTCTCCAAGCGCCACGGCGCGCTCGGCGTCGACGCCTATCGCGCCATGGGCTATCTGCCGGCGGCGCTGCGCAATTATCTCGTGCGTCTCGGCTGGAGCCAGGGCGATCAGGAATTCTTCTCGCTGCCGGAGATGATCGAGGCTTTCGATCTCGCGCAGGTGCATCGCTCGCCGGCGCGCTTCGACTTCGTCAAGCTCGAAAACATGAACGGGCATTATCTGCGCGATACGCCGACGACGAGCTGTTCGCGATGCTCGTCGCCACGCTGCCCTATCTCGAGGGCGGCGCGGCGGCGCTGAAAGCGCTCGACGACAAGAAGCGCGCGCAGTTGCGCGCGGCGCTGCCGGGCCTCAAGGCGCGCGCCAAGACGCTGAACGAACTTGTCGACGGCGCCGGCTTCCTCTTCGCGCAGCGGCCGCTGCCGCTCGACGAGAAGGCGCAGAAGCTGCTCTCGCCCGAGGCGAAGGCGCGGCTCGGCGCGCTCGGACCGAAGCTCGCCGCGCTCCCCGACTGGACCGCCGCCTCGACCGAAGGCGTCGTGCGCGACCTTTCCGTCGAGCTCGGCGTCAAGCTCGGCGATCTCGCGCAGCCGCTGCGCGCCGCGCTCACCGGCCGCTCGACCTCGCCGGGCATTTTCGACGTGCTCGAAATTCTCGGCCGCGACGAAAGCCTCGCGCGCATCGCCGACCAGAGCGCCTGACAGCCCCGCTAAATCCAGGCGGCCTAACGTCCCGTTTGAAGAGGGCAAGGCCGCAATCGCTTGCGCCATCCCTGGTCAAAACCCACTATGGGCCGACCGCCCGGCCGCCCTCCGCGCGTGAAGCTTGACAGCCCTCGCGGTTGCTATAGCCTTTTTGCAGTGCACAAGAGGGCATCCCCGGCCTGTGCAAAGTTGAAGGCCCGCCAGCGTCGCGACGCAATTGTGCACGAGCGTTGATCGGGCGGGACCGGCGCCGATCTTCGCGTGTCCGGGTTTTACGGTATGCCGCGCTTTCTGATCGCCAGTCCGGCGGAAAGCGCTTCCAACGAGGTGCGCAATGGCCGAGAACAAGGGTTCTTTCACCATCGGCGGCAAGAAGATCGATCTTCCGGTCAAGGAAGGCACGATGGGCCCCTCCGTCGCCGACATCCGCAATCTCTATGGCGAGACCGGGATGTTCACCTTCGACCCCGGCTTCACCTCCACGGCGTCCTGCGAATCGAAGATCACCTTTATCGACGGCGACGAGGGCGTGCTGCTCTATCGCGGCTATCCGATCGACCAGCTCGCCGAGCACGGCGACTTTCTCGAGACCTGCTATCTGCTGCTCTATGGCGAACTGCCGTCGGCGGCGGAGAAGGCGAATTTCGACTATCGCATCACGCGCCACACGATGGTGCATGAGCAGATGGCCCGCTTCTTCCAGGGCTTCCGCCGCGACGCGCATCCGATGGCGGTCATGGTCGCCTCGGTCGGCGCGCTCTCGGCCTTCTATCACGACTCGACGAATATCGCCGATCCGGTGGAGCGCATGGTCGCCTCGACGCGCATGATCGCGAAGATCCCGACGCTGGCGGCGATGGCCTATAAATATTCGATCGGCCAGCCCTTCGTCTATCCGAAGAACGACCTCGACTATACGTCGAACTTCCTGCGCATGTGCTTCGCCGTGCCCTGCGAGGAATACAAGGTCAATCCGGTGCTCTCGCGCGCGCTCGACCGCATCTTCATCCTGCACGCCGACCACGAGCAGAACGCCTCGACCTCGACGGTGCGTCTCTCCGGCTCCTCCGGCGCCAATCCCTTCGCCTGTATCGCGGCCGGCATCGCCTCGCTGTGGGGCCCGGCGCATGGCGGCGCCAATGAGGCGGTGCTGAAGATGCTCGCCGAGATCGGCACGCCCGACCGCATTCCGCAGTTCATCGCCCGCGCCAAGGACAAGAACGATCCGTTCCGCCTGATGGGCTTCGGCCATCGCGTCTACAAGAACTACGATCCGCGCGCGAAGATCATGCAGCGCACGACGCGCGAGGTGCTGAACGAACTCGGCGTGAAGGACGATCTCCTCGACGTCGCGCTGGAGCTCGAGCGCATCGCGCTGTCGGACGAATATTTCATCGAGAAGAAGCTCTATCCGAACATCGACTTCTATTCGGGCATCACGCTGAAGGCGATGAACTTCCCGGTCGCCATGTTCACCGTGCTCTTCGCCGTGGCGCGCACGGTCGGCTGGATCGCCCAGTGGAAGGAGATGATCGAGGACACGGGCTCCAAGATCGGCCGTCCGCGCCAGCTCTACACGGGCGAGAAGCAGCGCGACTATGTGCCGATGTCGAAGCGGTAAGGCGCGTGTCCCGATAGCGCCCTCGTCCTTCGAGAGGCGAGCTTCGCTCGCTCCTCAGGATGAGGCCTTCGTCTCTCACGTGGCGCCCAAACTCCCTCTCCCGCTTGCGGGGGAGGCCCGCGGGCCGTCTCGAAGCATGAGGAGGCCCGCAGAGCAGTCTCGCAGCATGAGGAGGCCCGCAGGGCCGCACGAAGCAAGAGGGGCGCTGCGCCCCTTCGCGCCTTGGATTCCACTCTCCCAAAGCGCCGCCTCTGGATTAGATGAAGGCTGTCCCGCCTCTTCCCGGAGCCGCCGTGTCGTCACAATTTTCCGATATTTGGTTCGAAACCCGCGTCGCCGCCGAAAGCCTCGCCGATTTCATGGCGGGCGCGCGGCTGCGGCTCGGCGTCACCGGCCTGTCGCGCTCCGGCAAGACCGTCTTCATCACCTCGCTCGTGCATCATCTGACCCGCGCGATCGCGGCCGGGCGCAAGGCGCAGCTGCCGGTGTTCCGCGCCTTCGCGGAAGGCCGCATCACGGCGGCCCATCTCGATCCGCAGCCCGACTTCAACGTGCCGCGCTTCTCCTATGAGGAGCATCTCGCGGCGCTGACGAGCGGCGCCGACCGCCACTGGCCGCAATCGACGCGGCGCATCTCGGAGCTGCGCGTCTCGCTCGAATTCAACTCCAAGGCCTGGTCGCTGCGCCATCTCGGGCAGGGCACGCGCAGCTCGACATCGACATCGTCGATTATCCCGGCGAATGGCTGCTCGACCTGCCGCTGCTCGGCAAAAGCCTATGCGCAATGGTCGCGCGAGACGCTGGAGGCCGCGAGCGCCGCCGCGCGCGCGCCGATCGCCGCCGACTGGCGCGGCGCGACCGCCGCGGCCGACCCGAAGGCGCGCTACGCCGAGCAGACGGCGCAGAAGCTCGCGCGGCTCTTCACCGAATATCTGCGCGCTCGCCAAGACCGAGCGCTTCGCGCTCTCGACCCTGCCGCCGGGGCGCTTCCTCATGCCCGGCGATCTCGAAGGCTCGCCCGCGCTCACCTTCGCGCCGCTGCCGGTGACGGAGGGCGAGGAGCTGCCCTATCGCAGCCTCGGGCGCGAGATGGAGCGGCGCTACGAGGCCTACAAGACCCATGTCGTGAGGCCGTTCTTCCGCGATCATTTCGCGCGGCTCGACCGGCAGATCGTGCTCGTCGACGCGCTCGCCGCGCTCAACTCCGGCCCGGCGGCGGTGCGCGATCTCGAAACGGCGCTGGCCGACGTGCTGACCGCCTTCCGCACCGGCCGCTCCAATCTGATCTCGACAGATCTTCCGGCCGAAGATCGACCGCATCCTCTTCGCCGCGACCAAGGCCGATCATCTGCACCACACGAGCCACGACCGGCTGGAGGCGATCCTGCGCCATCTCACCGGCGCGCGCCATCGCGCGCGCCGAAGGCGTCGGCGCCGACGATCGACGTCATCGCGCTCGCCGCCGTGCGCGCGACGCGCGAAGCCATGGTGCGGCATGAGGGCGAGAAGCTCTCCGCCATCGTCGGCACGCCGATCAAGGGCGAGCGCATCGGCGACGACGTTTTCGACGGCGTCGCGGAGGGCGCGATCTTTCCCGGCGAATTGCCGACGATCCCGCGCATCGTGTTTCGCGGCGACGCGCTGGCGCTCGACGAGGAGGAGGCCGATTTCCGCTTCCTGAAATTCCGCCCGCCGGTCGCCAAG
>CAVQWJ010000016.1:0-125834 GCA_963717565.1 uncultured Alphaproteobacteria bacterium | reverse complement strand
CTAACGGCTTTGTCATCGGGCCGGTCATCGCGGCGACTTTCATCGCAGTTTGGGATATATATTCCCTATCGAGGCAGGGAACGGAAAACGAGTCCGTTACTCACTGATACAAAAATCGGCCGCCGCTGGCCGATGTCGAGCTGAGCGAGGAGACAACACATGTCCTTTCGGGTCGACAACGATGCATACGAAGCGTGGCTTCGGCTAAAGTGCCATGTGGTTGAAGCAGACCTTGAGTATAAACATGAGAAGATGAAGAAGGACGCCTTCACCTTTCTTCGCGCAACTTTCTTTCGATGGGCAAGAACAATTGAGAAAATTTGCCCCGGTCTGAGTGATGCGCCCGCGGTTCTCAGCGTTGGCGACACTCATGTCGAAAACTTCGGGACGTGGCGCGACGCAGAAGGTCGTTTGGTTTGGGGCGTAAATGATTTCGATGAGGCGGCGGTCATTCCATACCCCTTTGACCTTGTCCGTCTTGCGACAAGCGTGCGACTCGCTCCGGGCGTAGCGTTGAGCAACCGCGACGCCGCCAAGGCTATTGCCATTGGATACCGGAAGGGTCTGGACGAACCCAAGCCAACGCTGCTCGACGAGAACGCAGCCTGGATGCTGCCGTTAGTGGCGTGTTCCGACGAAGAGCGGGAAAAATTCTGGAACGAGGTCAGAAATTATCCGGCGACGACGCCGCCGGACGAAGTCAAGGAGCGCGCTTTGTTCCAGTTTTCCCGAAGGGCGCCGTTATCGAGAAATTTGCGCCTCGTAGAAAAGGCAGTGGAGGGCTGGGACGGCAACGCTTCGTGGCGGTCGCTGACTGGCGAGGGGGGAGCGTCATAAGGGAGGCAAAGGCGCTGGCGCCGTCCGCGTGGGACTGGGCCCATGGCGGAGACGCGCAGCCGTCTTCTTTTGTCAATCTGGCGACAAGCGACTATCGATCGCCTGATCCCTTCCTTCATATCCATGACGGCTTCATCTTACGGCGGATTGCAGCCAATTCCCGAAAAATTGACCTCGGCGACAATGCCGGCGGAAAGTTGACCCTCGAATTACTTGAGGCCATGGGTTTCGACCTGGGCGCAATCCACGCCGCCAGCGGTGAGCAAACGCCAGCCATTCGCAACGATTTGGACGCGCGCCCCGTCGATTGGCTATACGAGGCCGCTAAAGTTGCAGCCGAAAGCGTACGAGTGGACTATTCCGAATGGGCGAAGCTTATTCCTGCCGCAATCGCGGCTGTTCGCGACTTTTTCAATCTCGACGAGAAATCCAAGTAATTACAGGCTCTTCGGGATTTTGTGTGGGTGATTTTCGGTGGATTTCATAATTCGGGCAAGCTGCAGGTGAGGATTTTGAGCCGAAGGTAGTCTTCGTCGCGCAGGCCATAGGCGCGGCGCTGGAAGACGCGGATCTTGTTGTTGAGGCCCTCGACGAAGCCGAGCGCGATCTTGTTTTCCGGCCGACAATAGGCGGCGATTCCGTCCCAGTGGCGCTCGATCATCGCGGCGAAGTCCTCGAAGGGTTTCAGGCGTTGCCAGCGCAGTTGTGATTTCCAATTGTCGAAAAACCGGCGCGCCCAGGCCTCGGATTTGTAATCCCACAATTGCGTGAAGGACTCGCGGAGAAGATAGGCTGTGTTCAAGCGTTTGTTGGCAGCCAGCAGCAGTTTCAGATTTTTCCGACCCTCGCTGGTGAGATTTTCCCGGTGCGCCAGCAAGACGTATTTCTGTCCCTTGATGAACTTCCGCTTTGCTCCCGTGACGCGAGCGTATTCGGCTTTGCGAACCTTATCCAACGCCTCGCCGAGATGGCGCAGGATGTGGAACTTGTCGAACAGAATGGCGGCTTGCGGCGCGTGCGCCTGTGTCGATTTGCGGAACGGTTTCCACATGTCCATCACGGCGAGCCTGATTTTCTCGCGGTTTTCCTCGCCGAGAAAGGCATAGAACCGATCCATGTCGGCTTCGGACCGGCCGTCGCCGCCGAACCAGATCGCTCGCCGTTTCTCGAGGTCACTCACCACGATGCGATAGGTGTGACGCTTCTTGATCGCTATTTCGTCGACCCCGATCACGCTCGGGCTGGGAGGTCCGGCGCGCGCCAGTTGCTCGCGCATGTATTCCTTCTCGAGTTCCTTCACCGTATGCCAATCGAGGTTCATGCGCCTGGCGACATCCCTGATCGGCATCGTTTTGCACAAGCCGCCGATCGACAATGCGAGGCGCTTCGTGAACTTCGTGTTCGACGCCAGAAAGTCGAGCCGCTCCTGTTTCACGCCGCAGGCCTCGCAATCGACGCGCCGCAGCTCGTATTCGAGATAAACGCGCCGATCGCCGCTGGAGAGATCGCGCGCGAGGCGCGTCTTGCGGTCATAGAAGCTGAAATGGATCTTGCCGCACCCGCCGCACAAGGTTTTTTTTGGCTCCGCGCCAGCGTGATCACCAAAGCCATCGGATCGCGGTCATGCTGTTTGATCCGCGCACGAGTGCGAAACCCAGCCATGCGATAGCCGTCGAGCAACGACGCCTTGGAGAGCGATTTTTCCATGCCGAAAACGTGACAGGTTTCTACGCCCCGTCAAACCTCGAAAAGCCCCTTGTTATCAAGCGCTTCTTCCATATTCGCCTTCGAATTCACCCACAAAATTCCGCGATGAGCCTAATTAAATAAGGGTGCAACAGAGACAAAATCAAACAGCCTTGTTAGGATCAGGCTAAACCAATCTCCAAGTAGCGCGCTGTGAACGTCCCGCATAAGCATCAGTGGAGGATTACGGCCAGCGGCGAGCCGCGGCTTGCTATTGACGACAATTACACCACGTCCTGGCAAGCGGAGCCCTCTAACAAGCCCTCGCTGGAGATCGATCTTGGCGAAGTCGCCGTCCTCGGCGGGCTCGAAGTTTATTGGGGCAGGCAGGCGCCGATCATATACGGGTTCGAGTCCTCCCTCGACGGCAAAATTTGGGCCCATCTTTGTGGCACGCGCCATGGCGAAGGCGGACAGGAAATCTTCGCCTTTCCGCCCATCGCTGCACGGTTCGTGCGTTGGATATGCGACAATCCAGGTCCAGCGCAATCGCTCGAGATTGTCGATATCAACCTTTACAGTCCTGCTGACGCTGCATCGGTGGCGGAGCCGGGACGGATCGCAGCGCTCGGGCATGCGCCCGTCATGCTCGGCGCGGGAGAGAGCATCACAGTTGATTTTGGTTATGTCCGATTCCCGCTGGGCGCGCTGATCGAATGGGGACGAACCTACGGAACAGATTTCTCGGTGTATCTTTCCGACGACGGCAGAAGCTTTCGCGAAGTCGGTCGTATCGGCGTCGGCAATGGCGACAGCGATAGCTTTTGGTGGCGCTCCACGAGCAGCCGCTACTTCCGCTTGACCGTCCATGAGGTCAGCGCGCCCGAAGGGGCTGTCGTCAATGAGCTCAAGCTCCGCGTCCTGAACAAGGATCGTATGCCAATCGGCCAATTGGAGCGAGGCGCGAGGGCGGGGCGCGACGATCTTTATCCCCAGGCTCTTTTGGGCCGTCAGGTTTATTGGACCGTGGTTGGGGAGACTGACCATACCGAGGAAGCCCTTTTCGATGAATATGGCAACCTCGAACCGAAAGCCCGATGTCCTCAGATCATGCCGCTGCTTCGGCTGAGCGGGGTCTTGCGCGGAGCGCCCGCCAGCGTCGCCGTTAGCCAATCACTTGTCGATGGCTCGCTTCCGATCCCGAGCGCCGCCTGGTCCTTTTTGGAGGTTGAACTCCTCGTAACAGCGCTGGCTCATGCTGGGGAAGCGTTGGTGGAATACCGCCTCACAAACAGAAGCGGCTTTCCGCAAGAGGGAGCGCTCGTCCTCACCGTCCGCCCTGTCCAAATCAATCCTTACTGGCAACACGGCGGCCAGGCGGCAATCAACGCCATCGCCGTCCATGGTAGGGAGATTTGGGTCAACGACAGGATATTTTTCGCGGTTTCAAAAGAACCTGACATCGTCTCGATCGCCGACTTTGATAACGGAGACATTGTAAGACTGATCGAAAACGAGCCCAAGCAGACCGCCCGGAGCCTTCATTCCGGCTCTGGTCTGCTCAGCGCCGCCTGTGAGTTTGGCTTTTGCCTGGGACAGGGAGAGAGTGTTGCTTTTATTATGTCGTCGCCCATGCGCGACGAAATCAAGCCACGCGCGGACGTGGATTTTGACTCGGTTCGCGCGAATGTCAGTCGCTCCTGGCGAGAAA
Organism: uncultured Alphaproteobacteria bacterium; assembly: GCA_963717565.1. GTDB lineage: Bacteria > Pseudomonadota > Alphaproteobacteria > Rhizobiales > Beijerinckiaceae > Methylocystis. The sequence goes on along the minus strand of CAVQWJ010000016.1, from coordinate 121,600 downwards.
GAATCGGGCCACGAAAGATCTCGGTCGGGGACCGGGAAGTCAGCGACACAGTCGAGGCGCAAACAAGTTATATCCTTGTCAACGCGACACGCTATGCCTTTAAGCCTGGTCCCCGAAATTACGATCGCACATGGATTCGCGATGGCTCCTCGCAGGCTCTTGCGCTGCTCTGGGCTGGCCTGGTGGGGGAGGCCAAAGCCTATGTGCTTTGGTATTCGAAGCGGATCTACGAAAACGGTCTAGTGCCCCCGATCCTCAACCTCGATGGCAGCGTTAACCGCGGGTATGGAAGCGACATTGAATTCGATTCACAAGGTGAGTTTGTCGGCATCGCCGCCGAGGTTTATCGCGTCACGCGTGATCGCGCGTTCCTCGACGTGATTTTTGAACCCGTCGTTAGAGCGACCAGATATATCGAGGAGCTGTGTGCAAGAACGAATGCGCTGCATGGGCCAGAGTCTCGCTTCCATGGCCTCCTGGCTCCTTCCATCAGTCACGAGGGCTACAGCAATCCGTCTTACAGCTACTGGGATAATTATTTTGCTTTGAGCGCGTGGCGGAACTGCGAATATCTGGCGTCCGAGATCGGCGACAGGACTGTGGCGGCGCACTCGAAGGAAAAGGGTATGGAACTCGCCGCGAACCTGTCGCGCTCCATCCGCAGGACCGCCGAACAGTTGGGTACGGGCGTCATCCATGGCTCCGCCGATCGTGAAGACGTTGATCCAACCTCGACTTCCATCGCCTTTGAACCCTGCCGCGTAGAAGACGTCCTTCCGCGTGAATTGATCGAAGCGACCTATGATGTTTCCGCATCCCGCATTCGGGACTTTGGGCGGCCCGATTTCGATGGATCCTACCCACCCTACGCCGTACGGAGTCTCAACGCCTTCGTGTCTTTGGGCCGTTTTGAAGACGCTTTCCAACTGCTGTCGGCGGCGCTCTCCTGTCGACGACCCATTGGTTGGCGACAGTCAGCGGAGGTGGCATGGGCTGCGCCGCGCGCGCCGGAATACATTGGCGACATGCCGCACACATGGATCGGAGCCGAGTTCGCAACCGCGATCCGGCGGATGCTGGTAAGGGAGAATGGAAACACGCTCGAACTGTTCCGGGCCGTTCCCGACAATTGGTGGGACGGCGAAGGAATCACGCTGCGTGAGCTGCCAACCACCTTCGGCGCAGTTAATTTGAGAGCGCAACGTGGGCGGTCGAGCGCCATGGTGGAAATGACCCTCACAGGGCCCGCGCCGGAGCGAATTACTTTCCGGTATCCAAGGGTGAAACAAGCTCGAGCCGATGGAAAGCCGTGCGCAATCCACAACGATGTCATCTCGGCATCGAGCATGAATTGGCTCCTAATCGACTTCTGACATATCGTCCATAAGTAGACGCTGAAAGGTGCACCGAGAGCTAGGCGCACCCATTAGTCGGTCGGCCCCCGGGGGTATCCCCTCAACTTTCACTGGACTTCTCGCCGGAAGAGAGCGTTCCTAACGGCACGGCGGGCAGACAACCCCGAACGCCGTTCTCCTCACCCTGCGGGCCCTGCGCCGTCGCGGGGTCGCGCTGGTGACAGCGCGTGCTGTCCAGGCAGAGGAGAAAATTATGGCCAAGCTCACGGATTCCCAGCTCATCGTCTTGTCGGCGGCAGCCGCGCGGGATGACGGGCTGGCGGTTGTGCCGGCGAAGATGAACAAGGCAGGGGCCGCGAAGGTCGGGACGAGCCTCGTCGCCCGCAAGCTGATGCGAGAGGTGAAGGCGAAGCCGGGGATGCCGGTCTGGCGGCATGACGAGGACGGCCGCCCGATCAGCCTGATGATCACCAAGGCGGGACGGAACGCGATCGGGGTGGCGGAGGCTGCTCCCGCCGCAACTGCCCGCGCCGACAAGAAGCCCAACGGCGCCAAAGCGCTCGCCAAGCATGCGCCCAAAGAGCGAGCCGGGCGAAGCGGCGTTCAACCAGCGCCGAGACTCCAACGCCGCGCGCCGGTTCGAAGCAGGCGCTGGTGATCTCGATGCTCAGCGGCAAATCCGGGGCGACGCTCGACGCCCTGATCGAGGCCACGGGCTGGCTGCCGCATACGACCCGCGCGGCGCTCACCGGCTTGCGCCAGAAAGGGTTCTCGATCGAACGCACGCGGGAGAAGGACGCCTCCGTCTATCGCATCGCCGGGAAAGCGTCGGCGGCGGGAGCCTGATCATGGCGCGGTCAGTTGGGAACGCTCAGCCGACGCGCCAGCCGGCTGAGAGCGTCGAAGAACAGATCGCCCGCATCGCAGCGATGAGCATTGGCGAACTGCGCGCGACGTGGCGAGAGGTCTTTGGCTCCGAGCCGCCGTTGGCCTTTTCCAAGGATCTCCTCGCCCGCGCCCTCGCCTATCGGCTTCAGGAGCAGGCTTACGGTGGCCTCAGCGCCGCGACGACGCGGCTGCTGCGCTCATTGGCGAAACCCGGCGCCGAGCCGCCCCGGCGGGTGAAGGTCGGCTCCGTCATCGTCCGCGAGCATAAGGGCGTGCTGCATGAGGTGATGGTCGTGCCCGGCGGCTTCTGCTGGCGGGGCGAGACCTATGACAGCCTCTCGACCATCGCCCGCAAGATCACCGGGGTCAGCTGGAATGGGCCCCGCTTCTTCGGCCTGCGCGCCCGGAAGGATACGGAGGCGGGAGCGGATGTCGTCAGGACGGCCGCCGAAGCGGCTTCTGCTTCGAAGGAGACGCAGCGTTCCTCGAAGCGATCGACAAAGGGCTCATCCCGAAAGGAGAAATCCCCCAACCGGGCCGGGCGGCTTTCCAGCATTCGGACGGGAGGGCGTCGATGAAACACGCGCCTCCCAAGCGCCAGCGCTGCGCCATCTACACCCGCAAATCGACCGAGCATAATCTCGATCTCGCCTTCAACTCCCTCGACGCCCAGCGGGAAGCCTGCGAAGCCTATATCAAGAGTCAGGCCCATGAAGGCTGGACGCTTGTTCGCGAGCGCTTCGATGACGGCGGCCTGTCCGGGGCCTCGCTCGACCGCCCTGCCCTGCAGGAACTGCTGAACCGCGTGCGGGCGCGGCAGATCGACATCATCGTCGTCTACAAGGTCGACCGGCTCACCCGCTCGCTCGCCGACTTCGCCAAGCTCGTCGAGCTCTTCGACGCCCATGACGTCTCCTTCGTCTCGGTGACCCAGAGTTTCAACACCACGTCGAGCATGGGCCGGCTGACGCTCAATGTCCTCTTGTCCTTCGCCCAGTTCGAACGGGAAGTGATCGGGGAGCGGGTCCGCGACAAGATCGCCGCCTCGAAGCGCAAGGGGATCTGGGTCGGCGGCCCGGTGCCCTTGGGCTATCGCAGCGAGGCCAAGAAGCTGGAGGTCGTCCCGGAGGAAGCGGCGCTCGTTCGCAAGATCTTCGCCGACTATCTCAGGCTCGGCTCCATCGGCGCGCTGGCCAATGCCCTCAACGCCGAAGGGCTGAAGCCCAAACCCAGACAGCTCGCCAATGGCCAGACCGTTCAGGCGGCCTGCTACCGGGTGGGGCCGCTCGCGCATCTCCTGAAGAACCGCTTCTATCTCGGCGAGGTCGTCTACCGGGGCGAGATCTGCCGGGGGGAGCATCCGCCCATTCTCGACAGGGAGTTGTTCGAGGCGGTGCAGCAGCGACTGAAAGAGCAGGCGGTCGAGAGATCAAACCGGCGCCTCTCTTCGCCCGCGCTGCTGGCCGGCAAGCTCTTCGACGACCGGGGCCATCCGATGACCCCGACCTACGCCAGCAAGAAGGGCGTTCGCTATCGCTACTACGTCTCCCACGCTCTGTTGCAGGGGCGGAAGGCTGACGCGGGATCGGTCGCTCGCGTCTCGGCGCCGGAGGTCGAGAAGCTTGTGATCGACGCCCTGCGCGTAAACGGCGACGCCGATACGAAAGCCAGCGACCGCGAGGTGATCGAACGGCTTTTGCAGCGGGCCGTGGTTGGGCCTGACAGCATCGCAATCCAGCTCAAAACGCTCAGCGCCGCAGAGGGCGAGGAGCAAGACGCGATGGAGCTGATCCTGATTCCCTTCGCTCCGCCCCTCCTCCCGCGCAAGGGCGTCGCTCATGCCCCAGCACAAAAGGAATCACTCTCTGACGCCAGCCGGACCGCGCTGCTGAGCAGCGATCGCCAGAGCCAAGGGCTGGGCAGAGTTGGCCATGAACGAATCCGGCGTTCGACTTCGCGGCGCTCGCCGCGAAAGAAAAGCTCAGCGAGCGCTACATCCGGCTCCTGATGCCGCTGGCCTTCGTCTCACCAAGGGTCATCGACGCCATCGCCGATGGAGATGTCCCAGCCGACCTCAACCCCACAGCGCTCTCACGCAACCTGCCGCTCGCCTGGGCCGAGCAGGAGCGCCGGCTCGGGTTGAGCCGAGAGTAACATCGACAAGGAAGCGCCGCGTCGATTGCTGGAGAAAGGGGCCCATCCATGGCCCCATTTTCTTTCCAGCGGCGCCATCGAGGGCCTCGTCGCCCAATTCGCGCCTTCCTTTGTTTGGATGCTCAGCAAGGAGAGGCAGGCATTCACGGGCGAGGCGAGGGATCAAATGAGCGAGCGAAGTGCAACCCCTTTGGCCATCGCCATCATGGGGATGTCATTGGCGGTGCTCAGCTATGCAATAAAAGACGAGAGCCTCGGCAGCCTCGTATATGGCTCTGGGCTGCTGTCCGCTGGATGTTCGCTGCTACATTGGTTTGCAGAGCGTAAACCCCACGCTCGCTGACCGGGGACCTGTCCGGGACTTTTCGAACCGGTCTCAGACTTAATCGAACCCGTCTCTGCCGCCGGCTCGAGCCGCATTCCCGGAAATTGGAAAATCGGCATTGGAGACCGGGGCCCGAAAAGAGGCCCCAGACGCCTCCGCCGGCCGGTCTCTGATTTCCGGCCCGCAAAAGCCCACGGAACGTGGGCCTTTCGGCCGCTTTGGGCGAAATCTCTGAAATATGGGACTGCGTGGCTGGGGCGGGAGGATTCGAACCTCCGTATGGCGGAATCAAAATCCGCTGCCTTACCACTTGGCGACGCCCCAAAGCGCCCGCTTTCCTTAATGCCGCAGGAGCCGCTCCGCAACCCGGGCCCGGCCGCCCTCGACGCAAAAACACTCTCTCGAGGGTTCTTCGGGGAAAAAAGCACTTCCTCGAAGAAGTCTATATTAAACAGACAGAAACTTGCCGGCCGGGTGGATCGGGACGCCCCTAATGCCCATTGGAGCGCCCGGAGGACAGCCGCCTCAGGCGCGCCTCTTCGAGGTCCAGTTCGGCTTCCACCGCGTGGACCGTCGAATCGTGGACGCAGCCAAGACGGTGAAGACGCAGCAGTTCCTCGCGTGCGGTCGAGACTGCGGCGAGCGCCATTTCGAAATGCGCCCGTCGCACATCGACCAGCGCCTCCCGCTCCTCGTGATTCTTGCGGTAGACGAAGACGCGACGGCGATATTCCTCCATGAGCCGGGGATGAAGATGCTCGCCTTCGTCGTCGACCTCCGCCGAGATGCGTTCCAGCGCGACCGAATAGATTTTCTCTCTCGCTTCATGGTCGCCGAGCGGGGGTCGCGAGCTGATCGACGGCGCGATTGGTTTCAGCCAGGTCACCAGCGCCCCCAGCGTCGCGCCCTGGACAAGCACTGTCACGGCGATCACGACGAAGGTGGTCAGAATGATGAAGTCCCGGGCCGGAAAGCCGACCGGCAGAGCCAGCGCAGCGGCGAGACTGACGACGCCGCGCATCCCCGCCCAGCCGATGATGACCGGAATGGACGGCGGCGGATAGGGGTCGCGCGCGCGGATCGATGGGATCAGCAGACGCGGCAGATAGGTCGCGGGAAAGACCCAGAAGAAGCGGGCGGCGACCATCGCGGCCGTTACGATGAGCGCCTGCGGGAGCGCCGAGGTCAGGGCGGGTCCGAAACCGCCCAGTTCTTCGACGACCTTGCGCAGCGCGAGGCCGATCAGGATGAAGACGGCCGCTTCCATGAGAAAGACGACCGAGCGCCAGACAGCCTGCGCCTCCAGCCGGCTCTCGGCGTCGAGGATGGCGTGCTGTCCCCAGCCCATGATGAGACCGGCGGTCACGACGGCGAGGACGCCCGAGGCATGCAGCGCCTCCGCGCCGAGATAGGTCGCCCAGGCGGAGAGGAAGCTCGTGATGATGATGAGCTGCGTGTCGCGCAGCCGCGCCATGACGAAATTGACGAAGACGCCGGCGGCGGCGCCGACGGCGAGCCCGCCCGCCGTCAGTTGCGCGAACATCGAAGCCGCGTCCGACCAGTTGAAGAGACCCGTCAGCGCCGCCGCCGCCGCGACGCGGTAGAGCATGAGGCCGGAGGCGTCGTTGACCAGGCTCTCCCCTTCGAGAATGGTGACGACTCTTTCAGGCACCGGCAGGCGCGACAGGACCGCTTTGGCCGCGACGGCGTCGGGCGGCGAGACGATGGCGCCCAGGCAGAAGCCGGCCGCGAGCGGCATCGCCGGCAAGAGCCAATGCGCGACGAAGCCGACGACCAGCGTGGTGAAGATCACGGCCCCAATGGCGAGCATCAGGATCGGCCGGAGATTGGCCTTGAAGTCGCGCCAGACGGTGAAATAGGCGCTGGCCTGCAGCAGGGGCGGCAGGAACAGCACCAGGATGAATTCGGGGTCGATCTCGAAAGGCAGCCGTTGCGGCGCAAAGGAGAGCGCCATGCCGCCGATGACATAGGCGGCCGCAGGCGGCATCCCCAGCCGCTTGGCGAGGATCGAGAGGATCACCGCCGCGACGAGCAGCGCGAGAACGATGACAAAGGGAGCGTGGGCGGCCATTTTGCGTCAGCTAGCGGGAAGACACGCTTAGCCTAAAGCAAAAGCGCCCCCAGTTGGAAGGCGTCAGACCGCGATCGAGCCCGCCTGCGCCGCCGCCGCGCGCAGAGCGGCGACATTGGCCTCATATTGCGACGCTCCGCCGCGAAACGCCGCCGACCCCGCGACCAGCGCGTCGGCCCCGGCGTCGACGATCGCCGCCGCCGTCTCGGGCGTCACGCCGCCATCGACCTGTAGGCGGATGTCGCGCCGCCCGATCATCTCGCGAATGGCGCGGATCTTGTCGAGCTGGCCAGGGATGAAGCTCTGGCCGCCGAAGCCCGGATTGACGCTCATCACCAGCACGAGGTCGATGTCGTCGATGACATATTGCAGGGCGCTTTCATGCGTCGCCGGATTGAGCGACACGCCCGCCTTCTTGCCGCGCGCGCGGATCGCCTGCAGCGAGCGATGCAGATGCGGGCCGGCCTCGGCGTGAACTGTGATGACGTCGGCGCCCGCGTCGGCGAAGGCGCCGATATAGGGATCGACTGGGGTGATCATCAGATGCACGTCCAGCGGCAGGCGCGTATGCGGCCGCAACGCCGCGACGACGGCGGGGCCGAAAGTGATGTTGGGCACGAAATGCCCGTCCATCACATCGAGGTGAATCCAGTCCGCCCCCGCCGCCTCCATGGCGCGCGTCTCCTCGCCGAGCCTTGCGAAATCGGCGGAGAGGATCGAGGGGGCGATGATGACGTCGCTCATGCGGGCGCGCCGCCGTCATGCCCGCCCTTGCGCCGGGCATCCACGCCGGGCCATTCAACTAACCTTCCGTCCATGCGCATCATCCCGAATTTGCCGCCGCGTGGATGGCCGCGACAGGCGCGGCCATGACGCGAAACGCGTAGAGGCCTTACTCCGCCGCCTTCTTCGCAGCGAACTGCGGATCGAGCGCGCCCGACGCGTAGCGCTTGGCCATTTCCGCCATCGGGATCGGCTTGATCTTGCTCGCCTGCCCCGCCGTGCCGAATTCCTCGTAGCGCTGGCGGCAGACCTTCACCATCGCCTCCTGCGCGGGCTTGAGATATTTGCGCGGATCGAACTCGCCCTTGTTCTTGCCCAGCGTCGCGCGGATCGCCGCCGTCATGGCGATGCGGCAGTCCGTGTCGATGTTGATCTTGCGCACGCCGAATTTGATGCCGCGCTGAATCTCTTCGACGGGCACGCCCCAGGTCTGGGGCATTTCGCCGCCCGCCGCGTTGAAGGCGTCCTGAAGATCCTGCGGCACGGAGGAGGAGCCGTGCATCACGAGATGGGTGTTGGGCAGGCGGCGGTGAATCTCCTCGACCACCTTCATGGCGAGGATCGCGCCGTCCGGTTTGCGAGTGAACTTATAAGCGCCGTGCGAGGTGCCCATGGCGATGGCGAGCGCGTCGACCTTGGTGCGGGCGACGAAATCTTCCGCCTGCGCGGGGTCGGTCAGAAGCTGATCGTGGCTGAGCTTGCCCTCGGCGCCATGGCCGTCTTCCTTCTCGCCCTCGCCGGTTTCGAGCGAGCCGAGCACGCCGAGTTCGCCTTCGACCGAAGCGCCGACCCAATGCGCGAGATCGACGACGCGGCGGGTAACATCGACGTTGTACTGGTAATCGGCGGGCGTCTTGCCGTCGGCCTTGAGCGAGCCGTCCATCATGACGGAGGAGAAGCCGAAGCGGATGGCGCTGGCGCAGGTCGCTTCGCTATTGCCATGGTCCTGATGCATCACGATCGGTATGTCGGGATACATGGCGATCAGCGCCTCGATCATCTTGGCGAGCATGATGTCGTTGGCGTAGCTGCGGGCGCCGCGCGAGGCCTGGATGATGACCGGCGCGTCGACCGAGGACGCCGCCTCGAGCACGGCGAGGCCCTGCTCCATATTGTTGATATTGAAGGCGGGCACGCCATAGTCGTGCTCCGCGGCGTGATCCAGAAGCTGGCGCAGGGTGACGAGGGCCATTGGGATTTTTCTCCCTTCAGAGCGGTTGCCGTTTCGAAATAGCGAGACCTTGCGCGGTTATCTACATCGGACAGGGGGCAAGGGCCAGTGGCGGGCGATCAGCCGGAGCTCGGCAGACGCGACAAGATACCGGCAGCCTCACGGCGTAGCCATCTGGGAGCCGCCAGAACGGCCCCTCAGAGGACAGGCCGACATGCCCGGCCGAGACGCGCCTACAAGGAAAAGCTTCACCGCGCCGCGAGAAGCTTCGTCGCCGCAGCGGCCACGGCCTCGGCGGTAATGCCAAAGTGCTTGTAGAGCGCCGCCGCCGGCGCGCTGGCGCCGAATCCCGACATGCCGATGAAGGCGCTGTTCTCGCCGAGCCAGCGGTCCCAGCCGAGCCGCACCGCCGCCTCGACGCCGACGCGCGGCGCTGTTCCGAGCACCTGGGCCCGATAGGTCGCCGGCTGCGCCTCGAAAAGCTCCCAGCAGGGCATGGAGACGACCGCGGCCTTCACGCCCTTGGCCGCGAGCGCGTCGGCGCCCGCGAGCGCGATCTCGACCTCCGAGCCGGTGGCGAGAATGGTCACGTCACGCCCGCCCGCCGGCTCGCGAATGACATAGGCGCCCCTGGCCGACAGATTTTCGTTAACAGGGCGCTCCAGCGTCGGAAGGTTCTGGCGCGAGAGCGAGAGAATGGAGGGCGTCGCGGTCTGCGACAGCGCCAGCTCCCAGCACTCGGCGGTCTCGATGGCGTCGGCGGGGCGGAAGACGAGCAGATTGGGCAGCGCGCGCAGCGAGGCGAGATGCTCGACCGGCTGATGCGTCGGCCCATCCTCGCCGAGACCGATGGAGTCGTGGGTCAGCACGTAAACGACGCGCAGGCCCATGAGCGCAGAGAGGCGGATGGCGCCGCGCGCATAGTCGGAAAAGACCAGGAAGGTGCCGCCATAGGGCGCGAAGCCGCCATGCAGCGCAATGCCGTTCATGGCCGCCGCCATGCCGAATTCGCGCACGCCGTAATGAATGTAGCGGCCGGAGAAGTCGCCGGGCCGCACCGAACCCATGCCCTTGGTGATGGTGAAGTTGGAGTGCGTCAGATCCGCCGAGCCGCCGACTGTGGCGCCGGTCGCCTCATTGATGACGCCGAGCGCCATCTCCGAGGATTTGCGGGTGGCGACCTTCGGCTTCTCGGCCGCGAGCTTGACGCGGAATTCCGCCAGCGGGCCCGCGACTTCTGCGGCGACGTCGCCCTTCAGGAAGGTCTCCAAGGCGCGCGCTTTCGGCGAGGCGGCGAACCGCTTTTCCCATGCCTCGCGGGCCGCGGCGCCGCGACGGCCGGCGGCGCGCCAGGCGGCCAGAATGCTTTCCGGCACCTCGAAAGGGGTATGCGGCCAGTCGAGCGCCGCGCGGGCGGCGACGATCTCGGCTTCGCCCAGTGGCGCGCCATGCACCGATTCCTTGCCCTGCTTGCCGGGCGACCCATAGCCGATCACTGTGCGGCAGGCGATCATCGACGGGCGCAGATCGGCCTTGGCCGCGGCGATGGCGGCGGCGACCGCCTCCGGATCATGGCCGTCGACGCGCTGCGTATGCCAGCCGGCTGCGGCGAAACGGGCGCATCTGGTCCGTCGAGGTCGCGAGATCGGTCGGGCCGTCGATGGAGATCGAATTGTCGTCCCACAGCACGATCAGCCGCGAGAGCTTCAGATGGCCGGCGAGGTCGATCGCCTCATGGCTCAGGCCCTCCATCAGGCAGCCGTCGCCCGCGATCACATAAGTATTGTGATCCACGAGGTCGTCGCCGAAGCGCGCCGCCGTGAGGCGCTCGGCAATGGCCATGCCGACGGCCGTGGCGAGCCCCTGCCCCAGCGGACCGGTCGTCGTCTCGACGCCCGGCGCATGGCCATATTCGGGGTGGCCGGCCGTGGGCGCGCCGAACTGGCGGAAATTCTCGAGGTCGGCGCGGCTCATGCCCGGATAGCCGAGCAGATAATGCAGCGCATAGAGCAGCATGGAGCCGTGCCCGGCCGAGAGCACGAAGCGGTCGCGATCCGGCCAGGTCGGCTCGGCCGCGTCGAATTTCATGAAGCGCTGGAACAGCACGGTCGCGACGTCGGCCATGCCCATGGGCATGCCGGGATGACCGGATTTGGCCTTTTCCACGGCGTCCATGGCGAGCGCGCGGATGGCGTTGGCGCAATTGCGCGTGTCGGCGGTCGAGGCGGCTTCGAGTGCGTCTGACATTTTTCTTAATCTTTCACGTCGCGCTCTTGCGGCGCCTGACGAGTTCGAGAATCCTCGGCGTGAGGATGAGTTGCATCGCAAGATCGAGCTTGTTGCCCGGAATGACGATGGAATTGGCCCGCGACATCCAGCTGCCGGCGATCATGGCCACGAGATAGGGGAAATCAACCCCGCGCGGCTCGCGGAAACGGATCACGACGATGGATTCGTCGGGCGTGGGGATGGACCGCGCGACGAAGGGATTGGAGGTGTCGACGGTCGGCGAGCGCTGGAAATTGATGTCGGTCTCGGAGAACTGCGGGCAGATGTAATGCACGTAATCGTGCATGCGGCGCAGGATCGTCTCGGTGACCGCCTCCGTCGTATAGCCGCGCGAGTGACGGTCACGATGAAGCTTCTGTGTCCATTCGAGATTGATGACCGGCACCACGCCGATCTTGAGGTCGGCGTAACGGGCGACATTGACATCGTCCGTCACGACGGCGCCGTGCAGGCCCTCATAGAAGAGTATGTCCGTATCGGGGGGCAGCTCCTGCCAGTCCGTGAACCGGCCCGGCGGCACGCCGAGCACGGCGGCCTCGTTCTCGTCATGAGCGTAGTGGCGGTAGCGGCCGGAGCCCGTCTCGCCATATTCGCGAAAGAGATTCTCCAGTTCCGAGAGAAGGTTGGCGGTCGCGCCGAAATGGCTGAAGTTGTAATTGCCGCTGGACTGGGCCTCGGCCAGTCTGAGCTTCATTTCCTCGCGGTCGTAGCGATGGAAACTGTCGCCCTCGACATAGGCGACCTCGATGCGCTCCCGGCGGAAAATCTGCTCGAACGTGGCCTTGACGGAACTCGTGCCCGCCCCGGACGAGCCGGTGATCGAGATAATGGGGTGTTTGACCGACATGGGCGCGCTACCCAAAAGTTCCTAGCCGAGCAGGCCCAAAGGCTCGCCGCGCCCGGCTTGTCGCATGCCGGACCGGCAAAGAAAAGGCTCTTGAACGGGCAGACTGCGCGATCGAAGGCTGACTGGTCTGTCCGGCGAGACGCTCGCCGCTTCCCGTCCGATCCCGCCTAAGCCCGCCGTGGCCATCTGATCTGTCGCGTCACAACTCGCCCGCATGATCCGCTTGACTTGGCCCATTGGCGCGACCTATATCGCTCGCGTCTTTGAAGGCCGCGTCAAGACGGTCCGGGGCGGAGTAGCTCAGTTGGCTAGAGCAGAGGAATCATAATCCTTGTGTCGGGGGTTCGAGTCCCTCCTCCGCTACCAATTTTCCGCCCGTATTCGCCTGCAGGAACGCCTTACCCCCTCAATGAGGCAGGCGGGCCATCGCGCTAGCGGATCGTCTTCTCGAAATTACCCGGCCCGTAGATAATGGCGGGATGGGAGGCGCGGTCTTCCATAAGGGCCAGCACGCGGCGCGCTTCGTCCCGAGCTTCCTCGAAACTGTCGTGCTCGGGCTCATAGGGCTGGCGTGTGCCGCCCCAGAAAACAAGTTCATAGAGTTCAAGAGATTTCATGACGCCCTCTCACTCGCAAGCGAACACACGATAGCTGCCGCTCACCGGCTGACGACGCGCTGGAGGGAAACTGTTGCCGCGCCACGTCGCGCGAATGACAAGCGCCGTTTCGATGCTCATCCGCGTCCTGTCGCCGATGCTCTGGCTAAGACAGGCGCCTACCACCTTCAGGTCGTAAGTGAGATATATGTGCGACCCGTCCCATTTGCACTGCGGCAAATAAGCTGAATGATCAGCCTGTATCGGATTTACGTGCGGTGGAGTTCACGCCAGACGCGCGAGGAGCCGTCGACAAGCTGCGGGTTTGGGTGCAGCTCGCAATGGCGGAAAGCGCCGAGGATGCGTCAAAATACGCCAAGATCCGCGTCAGCGTTCATTCCCGCTTCGCAATGACTGCCAATGCGAATGAGCGGCCCGTTGATCAGCGTGGGATCGAGAATCATCTGGACCAGCGCGGATTGGGCTGTGATGTTTCCGGGATTGATTTCCCCCGAAACGACGCGGCTCGCGCGTGGGTCGAACCACTCCGGAACCGGCCTGGAACCGAAAAATGGACGTAAGCTCGATACACTCCAGGGCTCGTTCATCAGATCGAAGCTTTCGACGACGTGACCCATCGCGGTCAGCCGCTCGATCTGAGAAGCGCAATGAGGATAGGCGGCAAATTCAAAAAAGACCACACGAGCCATAACATTCATCTCCCGAGAGCAATAAGTTAAGAAAGCGGACGCAGCGCTCATCGGCGTGTCGCCTGGTATAAAGCGCCTGCGCGTCGTCGACCGACGACGCCTCGTTGTTCAGTCCGCGTCGGCTTTCATTCGCTCGAACGCGCCCTCGTATCCTTCGCGCTGCTTGTATAGCCTTGCGCCAAAGTCGCGAGCGAAATCGCGGCCCATATGCTTCGCATCGAGCGACCATTCGAGAGGGCGCCCGGTTTCTCCGCCGCCCTGGCGCAGCCGGGGACAGCTTTGCCCGTCGTTTATGCGAATATTCTGGCCCGAACAGGCATGGGTGGTTATGAACTCAGTCGGGCCCCTGACCTCATCGAAGATCGCGAGGCGGCCATGGGCGCCGTCAAAAAACGCAATCGCCCTCATGCATTGCCCTCGGCCCTCGGAGGCCCTGCCTTTTTCTCGGATCTGTTCGTGATTTCCTGCGCCACGTTTGTTCGACGACGGCGCAGGGGAAAAACAGTGTCGTCATAGAGAGGGCGGATTTCACGACCGAAGTAATGCGCCTCATTGACTTCAAGGGTGCAGCCGTCGAGAAGTTTCGGCGCAAGCTCCTCAACCGCAAATCGGATCGCTTCGGCTGCCTTCGAAAAGCGCCGGAAGACCAGCGCCTTCTGCTTTGAGTTCGCGCTCTTGGCATAATAGAGAGACGCTTCGAGCTGATAATCATTCGCGTCCATAACCGCCTCCGCCGCCTGGGTTGGTTCCGGGGCAAGCCTGTCCCGGCGCATTTATCGTGACAGCTTCCGACCGTCGCCGCAGGATCGGATCCGACATGGCAAGCCATGGCCTCGGTCAGGCAACGGACGCGTTGAGCGTGTCCGCGTTGAACCATCGATGTTCTGGAGAGGAAGTCACAAGCCGGACGCGCCAGAGGCGAGAAAGGGAGTAAGATTGTCTGGCCGGAACCGATCTTCCTAAGATAAAGCAATATTTTGAAATTGCAATGGCGGTCCGGGGCGAAGTAGCCGATCGTCTCTGCGCCCAACAGCAAGGCCGTTCGCCAGATCGGCGATGGGGCTCTGTTGCGCGTTCCTCTGTGGTGACGTTAAATGCAGTCAGTTGAGACTTAGCCGATGGTTTTCAACCCCTTCCGCGAACGAAGGTTGAAGAGACGGCTTGTTGCGAACTGCAGGAAAGGCGAAAAAAACTGATTGACTCTCTTTTGCTTACCACGGCGAGGATATGCACGTTTCAGCAACAACAGCTGCTGACGAATGCAAGCAGTTTCTTCTTCGAGCGAGACGAACGCCTGTTCCTCGTGACGAGCCGACACGTCGTGATCGACGAACACAACCATCATCTGCCTGACCGCGTTGAGATCGAACTTCACACCGACCCCGAGAATATGACGAAGTCCTCAGGATTTTCGATCCCGCTGTATCAGCAAGGCAAGGCAGTCTGGCGCCAGGGTGTCGACGCCGGCGGAGAGATCGACGTCGCCGTCATCGAGATTGACCGCTCAGCTTTGCCTGCGCCGACGGTTTATCGCGCTTTCAACCCCACCAATCTCTCTACCCCGGGTGAGCATGTCGAGATTGGCGCGTCACTGCTGATTGTCGGATTTCCGCTTGGTTTTCACGACACATTGCATCACATGCCGGTCGTGCGCCAGGCCGTGGTTGCGTCTTCCTTCGATCTCCGCTTTCAGGGACATGGCTATTTCCTGACGGATGCGCGCACGCATCGCGGCACGAGCGGCGCGCCGGTCGTGATGCGCCTGTCCGATGTTGGACCGAATACAGACGCGCTTCCGTGGCGACTGCTCGGCGTCCACTCCTCCCGGCTGGACGTCGGCTCGCGCGACATGAATCTGGACGAGGCGCTTGGTCTCAATTGTGCCTGGTATGCCGACATACTGATGACGCTGACGGCGACTTGACCGACGGCGTCTGACTGCGCGAAAGCCGTTTGATGCTAGAGCCCGCGGCGTTCTGCGATGGTCTCGATCTCGTCGATTGTAAAACGCGGGGTAATATGTTGCGGACAATTCCAGTCGAATGCCGCGATAGTGACAATAAACCCACGTTCGACGCGCGCCCGGTATCCCGGAACGATCAGGCGCTTCAAAGCCTCGTCCTCAAGCCCAATCTGTCGCGCATGCCCGAGAATCTTGAGCCGTGTGCGGTTCGGGTAATCCATGAGAAAGAGCGAGACGCGATCATTGCCGGCGACATTGCCGACGGTCACATATTGCCGATTGCCGCTGAAATCGGCGAAGCCAATGGTCGTCTCATCGAGGACGCGCAGAAAACCTTTCGGGCCGCCGCGATGCTGGATATAGGGCCAGCCCGTCTCGCTGACGCTGGCGAGGTAGAAGCTGTCGCGGGCCCCGATGAAGTCAGCCTCATTCTCGCCGAGGCGATCGTGATGCGCAGCCCCGCCGAGCAACCGCGCATAGCCGCGTCGGCTGCCCATCTCCTCCTGCACGGTCTGAACGCCGGGCGTGAAAGCGATCTCGGCGAATTTGTGGGCCATTGTCGACTCCCCGGCGTGAGCCGCTCCAGGATGGAGCGGCCCTAACCATTCAACTGGCCGCGCGAAGTGACGGCTGCGCGACATGCTTTGTGTGAAACCGGATCATTCCGTCGACAATCTGAGGCAGACAGTCTTCGACGGCAAAATGGCCCGAGTTCAACCGGTGTAACTCGGCGTTCGGCAGATCCGTCAGATAGGCCTCGCCGCCTTCCCGCGTGAAGAAGATGTCGTCCTGCCCCCAGAAGATGATCGTTCTGGGCTGCCGCTCGCGCAGGAACTTCTGCCATTGCGGATACAGCGCGACATTGGTGCGATAGTCGTAGAAGAAATCGAGCTGAATCTGGCGCGCGCCGGGACGGTCGAGGAAATGGAGGTCCATGTTCCAATTGTCCGGGCTGATGAGCGCGGGATCGGCGTGACCATGCGTGTAGACGAGCTTTACGGTTTCCGCTTGCAGGAAGGCTTCGAGCGGCCGTTCAGCCTCGGGCGCCCGCGTCTTCCAATAGGCGCCGCGCAAGCCGTCCCAGACCGGCGCGAAGCCGACCTCATAGGCGTTGGTGTTCTGGATGATCAGCCACTCAAGCCATTCCGGCTGCCGCGTGACGATGCGGAACCCGACCGGGCCGCCGTAATCCTGAACATAGAGCCCGAAGCGGGTGAACCCGACCTTTTCCAGAAACGACTCGATGATCTCCGACGTCCTTTCGAAAGTGTAGGAGAAGGTTGCAGGGTCGGGCATGTCGGAATTGCCAAAGCCCGGATAGTCGGGCGCGATCACATGGAAGCGCTCGGCCAGCGCCGGGATCAAATTGCGATATTGATGCGACGAAGCAGGAAAGCCGTGCAGCAGCACGAGCTTCGGGGAGGACTGATCTCCAGCCTCGCGGTAGAAGATTTCGAGACCATCGACGTTGACCGTTTTGTTGAGCACGGTCGTCGCAGTCCGCTTGGGGTCAATCGCGTCGGTCATGAGATGGGCTCCTCGGTGATGGACGTCGTGAACCAGTGGACGTCCCACGCCCGAACGATGCGCCATTTTGAGAAATGGAAGAATATGCTATTAATGCAATAAATCATTCCGTAAATCGGAATTATAAATGGATCGCTTCCAGGAACTCACGGCCTTCGTCGCCGTCACGGAAACCGGCGGCTTCGCCAAAGCGGCGGCGCGATTGGGCAGCTCGCCGCCGGCGGTCACGCGGATGATCGCCTCGCTGGAGGCGCGGCTCGGCGTTCAGCTCTTCAATCGCACGACCCGCAATGTCCGCGTCACGGATACAGGGCTGCGCTTCGCCGAAAGGGCGCGCGCGGTGCTCACGGCTCTCGAGGCCGCCGAAAGCGAAGCGGCGGGCCAGAGCAGCGTCCCGTCCGGGCATTTGACGCTGACGGCGTCGGTGACGATGGGCCGTTCACTCCTGCCGTCGATCCTCAACGACTTTCTCGAGGCGCATCCGCGCGTGACGGCGAAGCTCCTCCTGCTCGACCGTATCGTCAACCTCGTCGAGGAAGGCGTCGACATCGCCTTGCGTGTCGGTCATCTGCCGGATTCCAGTCTGGTCTCGGTCAGGATCGGCGCCGTGAAACGGATACTCGTCGCGAGCCCCGACTATCTCGCGAGGCGCGGCGTCCCACGAGAGCCTGATGATCTGAAACAACAGTCGATCATCGCCTTCACCGGTCTCATGCCCGACCGCGAATGGCGGTACGGCGACGGAAAGCGCGTCAGACGAGTCGCCCTGCAGCCGCATCTGGAGATCAATGATGCAGTGAGCGCCATCGCCAGCGCGGAAAGGGGCGACGGCATTACACTATGCCTGTCCTACATGGTTGCGGACAGGATCGCGAGCGGCGCCCTTGTCGAGGTCCTGCGGGACCACGCTCCGCCGCCTGTGCCCGTGCAACTCGTTTATCCGGAAAGTCGCCTCGTTTCGCTAAAAGTGCGCGCCTTCATCGACTTTTCCGCAGCGCGACTGCGCGCAGCTTTAGGCGAACTCTCAATCGAAAGACGGCGCCTGTGAAAGGCCTGCCCGGGGCGCGGGCTTTAGCTCAGACTATTTTCAGCAGATGCTCTGACCGCGGCGGGGGGCAACCCTAGCCGATGCCGCTCCCACATCATTGAGTAGAGAGATTCGAGCGCAAGACTGTAGGCTTTGACATCGAACAAGGGCGCGCTAAGGCGGTTGCCCGCGAGCGTCCGACGCAGGCCTCCCAATCTTTTTGTATCCGTCGCAAGCGCGAAGGCCAATTCAAAATAATCATCCTGGTCCTCAACCACCATCTCGGGAAGACCTGCGGCATGGAGCAGGCTGCCGGCGACACGCGATGGAAATGTCGCGCCCGGGCGTGTGATGACCGGGACACAGGCCCAAAGAGCGTCGCTGGCGGTCGTGTGGGCGCCATAAGGCGCGGTGTCCAGCACGAGATCGGCAAGTTGAAGCCGCCCGAGATGTTCGGCATGCGGCAGATCGCCTGCGAAAATCAGCCGGGACGCATCGACGCCGCGCTTCCATGCCTCGCCGCGCAGATTGCCTTCGGCCTCGCCCGTCGCGAGAAGCCAAAGAACGCTCCCCGGCACGCATTGGAGCAGGCGGCACCAGACGTCGAAAACAGCGGGCGTAAATTTATATGCCTGATTGAAGCAACAGAAAACGAAACCCTGTTCGGGAAGGCCGGCTGCGGCCCGTGTCGGGGGGAGAGCGACTGCGTCACAGGATCCCTGCGGCTGATAGGAATGCGGGAGAGTAGCGAAACATTCGGAAAAATCCTGCGCGTTGCCGGCAGGCGTACAAAAATCGTCGGTGATGATATAGTCGCAGAGGCCCGGCCCGAGGGTTCCGGGATAGCCGAGATAGTTTACCTGTATTGGCGCAGGTCGTAATGCGAGGATCGACGTTCGCGTCCCTTGGGTGAAACCCTTCAGGTCGATGAGGATATCGATTCCGTCCCGGTTGATGGCGTTCGCCGCCTCTTCGTCGGAGAACTGACCGATGTCAGTGAAACGATCGAATGCGCGGCGCAATCTGGAGCGCATCTCCTTGCCGTCATCCTTGCCATAGGAATAGGCGTGAAGCTCGAAACGCGTGTCGTCATGAGCTTCGAGCGACTCGATGAGCAAAAGCGCCGTGGCATGGTCGTGGAAATCGTTGGAGAGGTAGCCCAGCCTGATTTTCGTTCTGCCTCCATCCCAGGGAGCGAAGCGAAAAGCCAGCTTTGCGCGCAACTCGGCCGCCGCCGCCAGTCGCCCATGCATCCATGTTTCCGAACAGACCCGCTGTTCCGTGGCCGAGAGCCCCGGTTCGGCAAGGAGGAGAAAAGGCGGAAAGCGCTCGCCCTCCAGGTGGCCGAGACGAGAGCGGGCAAAGGCCGCCCGATTGTCGAAATCCTGCCAGTCACACATCCTGCGGGCGCGAATGAAGGAGCGCATGGTCTCTTTCCGACGGAGATCCGCCCATGCGCTCGGGTGCAAGCCGCAGAATGTCGGCTTTAGGCGACCGCCGTCTTTTGTGAGGCAAAAGCCGCGCCAGTAAGCTTAGACCCGGTCGGATCAGGCCTTGAATGCCTGTTTGCGCTGACTTGGCGGCTGATTTCCTGCTGGTTTTTGCCAAGACGATTCTACTGGCGTCCGGCGACATATTCCCTTATGAGAGGAGAACAGGGCTGTTCGATGGTCTAATGCGCTATCTTTCCCCGCCCTGAGATCCTCCCTATATCCGAATTCTCGCAGCTCTGGCTTCGAAGTCGGAGTTCCCGATGCACGCTTCGAGTGGTCGCGCGCCATGCGCCCCGCGAGCCGTGCGACTCCTTTAGATCGGAAATCTCGTGCAGGTTTTGGTCCGCGACAACAATGTCGATCAGGCGCTTCGTGTGTTGAAGAAGAAGATGCAGCGTGAAGGCGTCTTTCGGGAAATGAAGCGGCGTCGCGCCTACGAAAAGCCCTCGGAAAAGCGCACCCGCGAGAAGGCTGAAGCCATTCGGCGCGCGCGCAAGCTCGCCCGCAAGCAGGCGCAGCGGGAAGGACTCGTCCCAATGCCGAAGCGGGACGCCCGCCCGGACAAGCCTCGCGCCGCACAGCCCGCAGCAACAGCTCTGGCAAGCTGACGCTTGTGTCGGCCAACTTCATGGCCGGCCAGTCAATGAGAAAGTCGGAAACGACAGTGGAGTCTGATCATGGCCCGTAAACCCGGCTCGAAGAGCGAGTTCGTGCTTTTCGACGTTATTTATGACGACGGGAGCCAACGCTCGAACCGCCGTGTGCCCAAAGATATTCTCGATGGGATGGACGGCGACAACCCCGCACGCGACGTCATCGAAGCTCAGGATCGAGAGATTGCCGAACGCTCGGGACGGCCGATGGCTGCGATCAAGGCGGTCCGACGTTCTGCTTGATGTAGAGGTCGGACCGCGCTTGCTCTTACCCTTTGCTACCCCTGAAAAACGCCTGCGCAGAAAAAGCTGGAATGGAATTTTTCGAAGGGGCGTCCCGGTCGTGAACGCCGGTCATGTTGTGTAATAGTGTAAACGTGGCCTTATTCCCGTCGGGATACATTCATTACTTACTCTACCTCGGGGACAACGTCTTCAACCTCTTCGCTCTCGTCTTCCCTCTCGTTGTCCAACGGGACCGAATCCTCCAACGAGACCGCAGCAGCCGGGGCCTGATCCGCCAGGGACGCCACCCTGACTTCGGCGGCGCGCATCCGTGCGTATTTGGATGACGAACGCGCAATTTCCACGACTTGAAACACCGTAGAACATTTGGGGCAGACGATCGGGTTGCGATTGAGGTCGAAAAAGGGCGTGCTACAACTCAAGCATCGACGCTTTTCGCCCAGTTCCGCTTTAGCCATTGCTTTATTCCTGACCGGGCGTCGCAGAGTGCCGCATGCGCCCCGCTTGTTGGAGGGCATTAAGCAAAAGCAGTGGTCGCGACGGCGACGCCAGACACGATCCCGAAGATCGATAGGATCACGATCACTGTAGGCAGCCAAAGTCGCTGAGGCGATAAAACCCTCTTTAATCTGGTAGCTGGCTGGTAAAATACAAGGGGTGACGCCGCAAAGGAGGAGACAAGCGCGGCTCACGAGTGGCGTGATCATCTCCGTCAGCGCCGCCCGCTCCCTCCCAAAGCCAATAATTTGGGGAGGAGATCCTCGCCCAATGAAGACATTCTCATCAATGTCGGAGCGTTCCGCGGCGCCGTGCGGAAAGGTGACTGGAAGCTCGTGAAGGTCGCGCAGCTTCCCTGAAAGACCGAGTTGTTCAACCCGCGCAGCGATCCGGGCGAGAAGAACAATGTCGCCGAAACGAACCCGGAGATTGTTCGGGGATTTGGAGACGCGGCTCGACGCTTATGCGCATCAGCAGAAAATGAGCGAATGGCTCAAGACGCAGCCGGCGTTTCCCGGCGCGCAGGGCAACACAATTCTCGATGCCGACGACGACATCGACGATGATGGCGCACCAAATGAACGATCCGCGCTTCCCAGCGGGCGGGCTGAATGGCAGAACGTCCCTGTCGGATCAGCACCCCATCCTCATTGGACGGGGAACTGAGACCGCCCGCAAGCAGGATTGCTTGTCCGCTATTCCGCTGCGTTCTTCATCTCGACGTAGGTGCACTGCCCCTCGACTTCGGCCCTGCGCGGCCGGAGCGGAATAACCTTGGCTTCCGCGAAGGGGAGGCCGAGAGTAGACCACACGTCGACCACCGCCTCGACGAGGTCCATGACATGAGCCTCGTCATGGCGCGGCGTCGGCGTGATGCGCAGCCGCTCCGTGCCCAGCGCGACCGTCGGATAGTTGATCGGCTGAATGTAGATCGAATGGCGTCGCAGCAGGAGATCGCTCGCCGCCTTGCAGCGCGCGGCGTCGCCAACCATCAGCGGCACGATATGCGATTTATTGTCCATGACCGGCAGGCCAGCGGCGCGCAGCGCATGCTTGGTCAGAAGCGCCATATGCTGATGGCGGGCGCGCTCGTCGCCCGAGTGTTTCAGATGGCGCACGGCGGCGCGAGCGCAGGCGGCGACCATGGGCGGCAGCGTGGTCGTGAATATGAATTGCGGCGCATAGCTGCGCACCGCGTCGACGATCGCCGGCGTCGCGGCGATATAGCCGCCAAGCGCGCCAAAGCCCTTTGCGAGCGTGCCCTCGATGATGTCGATTCGGCCTTCGACGCCCTCGCGCTGGCAGATGCCGCCGCCCCGCTCGCCATACATGCCGACGGCGTGCACCTCGTCGACATAGGTCATCGCATTGTATTTTTCCGCAAGCGCGACGATCTCCGCGACGGGCGCAATGTCGCCGTCCATCGAATAGAGGCTTTCGAAGACGATGAGCTTGGCGCGTTCCTTGCCCGCAGCCTTCAGCAGTTCTTCGAGATGTTCGACGTCATTGTGCCGCCAGACCTGCTTCTCGCAACCCGAGCGACGAACGCCTTCGATCATGGAATTGTGATTGAGCGCGTCCGACAGGATCAGACAATCCGGCAGGAGCTGCGCAATGGTCGAGATGGCCGCAAGATTGGAGATCCAGCCCGATGTGAAGACGAGAGCGGCCGGCTTTCCATGGAGGTCAGCCAGTTCCGCTTCGAGCTCGACGATGGGATTATGCGTCCCCGAAATGTTGCGCGTGCCGCCGGCGCCTGCGCCGTGGCGCTCGAGCGCGCCGCGCGCCGCCGCCATCGACGCCGGATGGCCGCCCATGCCGAGATAATCGTTTGAACACCAGATGGTGACTTCGCGCGGCGCGTCTTCCTCCCCCTCGGGGCGCCATAGCGCCAGCGGAAAGCGCGCCGCATCCCGCTCGAGATTGGCGAAAACCCGGTAGCGATTCTCCAGTTTCAAGCGGGCAATCGCCGACTGAAAATGCTGATCGTAGGAAAAGCTCTTGGGGTTCATATTGCTCTCCATCGGCGTGCGTTTCATCTCTCGTATTCACCCATCTTCGGGGCGTTAGATCCTGCCCGCGAGACGCGCCGTCTCTATGGCTGCGACGCGCAGGGATTCCATTCTGTCCGTAGGTTCTGCTCTATCTTGAGCATCAATGTCCTTGACGCCCCACCACCACAGCGAATTGGCGTGCAGCGGCGCGACGAGGAACCAGTGTTCGGCGACCGCGAGCGCCATGAGCGTCGCGAGAATCGTATAGCCGACGACGTCAAAGGGCGTTGCCGCGGCGAGGGCCCTCTGCGCGATCAACACCGTGACGACGGTCGAAACCGTGACGGACGCCGGGAAGAAAAGATTCATCGGACGCCGGCGCATATAGGTGGCGAGATAGCGCAGCTGCTCCGGCAGCAGCTCCTCGCTGAGATTGGGGGCGCCAAAATAGAGATTGAGCTTCGCGCTCGTATGCATCCACCACAGGATAAGGAACGTCCACAGACCAATCTGGTTGGGTTGCCCCCAGGTGAGCGCGACGAGCGCGCCGGCGCAGATGATGATTGCGATCTCGTGATGAAGACTCGTCCCCACCGCCGCGACGAAGCGCGGCCAGCCGCCGAGGCCCGGCGGACAGGGCGCGTGGTTCGGCCCGGTTATGAAGCCCATGTAATAGCTGACGAGTTGCCAGGCCCATGCCATGAGGCCACAGGCAAAGGCGCAATAGGCAGACGACGCAGCTGACCTGCGCGCTGGCCGCATACATGCCCCATAGCGCTACGCCGAAAAGCGCCGTCGATCCCGTCATGCTCCAAAGGAAGGTGCGCCGGGAGAGACCGTCGAGATAAAGGATCACGCCGGTGCTCGCCCACCAGAAGAGAAGCGTCACGATAATCGGCATGGCGTAGGCTGACATGCGTCGCTCCTCACCACACTGGCGCGAGGCGGATTTCCGCCGGCAGCGCATTGGATTTCGCCGGCAGAAAATAGAGGCGCGCGAAGGTCGCCGCTGCGGCCGCCGCAAGCCACGCCTGCTTGACGCGACCGCCGATCCCGCCCTGCTGTTTCGCCTGTGCGATGGCGCGCTCCAGCTCGACGAGACGATCGAGTCCGGCCTTGAACGCCGGATGATCGAGATCGAGCGTGATCGGAAAGACCTGCTTCGATATTTCCGACGTCAGATGCAGAACCTTGAAGTCATATTCGTCGGGGTGCACGCCGATGGCTGCATGGAACGCCGGCCGGCAATGGTCGCGCACATACATGGTCGCGAAGACCGCCAGCAGGAAGAATTTGATCCAGTAGACATTGTGTCCGGAGATCAGTTTCGGATTGGCGCGCATCAGCAGCGCGAAGGCCTCGCCGTGACGGAACTCGTCATTGCACCACTTTTCGAACCATTTGAAGATCGGATGGAAACGCCGTTCCGGGTGGCGCTCGAGCTGGCGATAGATGGTGATGTAGCGGGCGTAACCGATTTTCTCCGAAAGATATGTGGCGTAGAAGATGAACTTCGGCTTGAAGAAGGTGTATTTCTTCGTCTTCGTCAGAAAGCTCAGATCGATGCCGATGCCGAAGTCCTTCAGCGTATCGTTGATGAAGCCGGCGTGACGGGCCTCGTCGCGGCTCATGAAGGCGAAGAGATTCTTCATGTCCTCATTGTGCGCGCGCTTCTTCATTTCCGCATAGAGCACGCAGCCGGAGAATTCCGCGGTGATGGAGCTGATCAGAAAGTCGCGGAATTCCTTGTCGAGTTCGTCCGGATAGACGAAATCCGCGTCGAACTCCTCGGTGCGCTGGAAATGCCTGTTGTTGGGATCGGACCGCATCTCCTCCATGAGCGCGTCCCATTCCTTACGAACGGAAGAGACGTCGGTCTTGTCGAGTTCGTCGAAGTCCGTCGTGTAGAAACGCGGGCTGAGCAGAGTGCTTTCCTGAGCGACGCGGGTCGCTTCGATCGACACATTGTGACGCACGGGCGCGTTCATAGCGCTCTCCTGTTCGTGAAGCTGACGTCGTAGAGTTCATTGAGCTCGAAATTGCCCAGGAAGCGCGTCCACAGGCGTTCGAGAAGACCGGCGCGAATGATCGTCGCGCGGCGAGAGACGCTGATGCGACGGCCGAAAGGCGTTTCGGTCGGCGCGTTCTGCACCAGCACCCGGTCGCCGGGACGCATCTCGAAATCACCCTCGATCTCGACATGGGCGAAGAGATGCTCGGCGGTATGGCCTATCTCCACCGTGCAGGGGGCGTCGAAGGTTTCGCGCGTGAGCGGGAAGAGCCAGCTGGCGTTCACGGCTGAGACTCCCTCTTATTGAACAGCTGCGCAAAGGCGCGCGCATTGTCGGGCCCGAAGGCGTCGAGATTGACCCGCCTTCTGGTCGCGGCGTCTTCCAGCGACACCGTGCCGTCGCTCCAGTGCGTCAGCGTGAAAGGCGTCGATGCGTCGAGATCGGCGCGACGGCGCTCACGCGCGAGGCCGCGCAAGGTCGAGCGGATGAAGCCATAGGCGCCCGGCTGCACGATATAGATGGCCTGATCATCGCGGGCGTCGCGCACGGCGACCGAGCCGTCGGGGCGATCCTCGAAGCGCAGCGCCAGCGTTTCGACCGCGGACGCCGCCGGCATATGGAGCGTGCCGACATCCGTCTGGCGCGCGACCGTCGCCGCGAGCAACGCAAAGCCGACGAGAAGCCCCGCGCCACGCAGGATTTCGCGCGGCACCCCGTCAAAATGCTTTCGGCTACTGCCTATCGACGCCTGGCTCATGGTCATAGCCTCTCTTCAATCACGCGGCGACGGCGTCGCCGGTCTCCACTGGCGTTTCCGTCGCGGTGGCGGATGTTTCCGAAATGGTCGTGAAAGCCTCGCCGCGCTCATTCGCGGCGGCCACAAGCGCGCGCCCGAGGATTTCGCCGACGCGCGCAGCATTGGTCAGACCGCGCAGCGCGGGCTCGGGATCGGCGAAGCGGAAAGGCCGGGCGAAAGGCCAAAGATTCAGATAGCCAACGCGCTTGCCGGGCGCGAGGCGCAATGTCACTTCGCCGGAGCCGTCATTCTCGACGCGCACCGCCGCATTCTGAATCTGCGAGAAAGGCAGATTGTAAAATACCTGCAGCGCGACGCCGATCTTCATCACGACGCGACGCGACGTGATGACGAAGAGCGCCGTGCGCGCCGACGCCCAGGCGAGCAACGCGAGCAGCGCCAGCGCGGCGACGCCGATCGCCAGCGTCCGCGCCGCGGCCATCGCGGAGGCTTCGGCGCCGACGGACGACGCGTCCAATGCGTTCCAGATTGCAAGGACGGCAAAGTAGCCGGCGACGAAATCAGCGCGATAGGCGCGTCGGAGCAGCAGGATCCAGTTCGGACGACCGTGCCAGAGGATGCGTTCGCCTTCCGGAATGTCTTCAGGCAGAAGCTTTTCGAGATTGATGGCTTTCACAGCAGCGACTCCGTGCGTCCAGGCGTCGCGTAAAGCGTGCCGGCGGCGTAATAGGCGGCGATCTTTTCTTCCTCGAGCAGCGTCACCTTGTCAGGATCGCGCGTGCTGGGCACATTGGCGAATTGATCTCCAAGGATCGCGTCGACTTTGACCCTCCGCTTTGCGGCGTCGACATTCGCGAACGCCACCGGAAGAAGGACCTTGGCGCCGCTTTCGAGCGCCACTTCGTAGTAGCGAAGCATGCTTTCGGAGCGGTCGACCCACACATCCGCGATCGTGCCGACGACATCCCGATCCGCCGCGACAACTTCCATGCCGATCGGATCCGGACCTTCGCTGGCGACCGCGAAATTGCTCGCGATGCGCAGTGGCGCGAGCAGATCGCGCCCGTCGTGCATCTTCTCCGTGACGTCCTTACGCAGGGCATAGGCGCCGGGGCCCACTTCCGCCAGCATCGGATCGCCATTGGGAGTCAACGGCGCGCCGGGCCACAAATCCACCTTTGTGGCGTTGGGCGTGCGAGTGTCACGAATGAAATCGGGCGCTACGACAACCGAGCCATCCGACCGGATGAAGGTCTTGGGATCGGGAATGAGCAGGAAGCCGCGATCGGCGACGCCGCGATCTTCCGACTCGAGCGGGTATCCCTCGCGACGGTCTTCACGGCGCAGGTAGAAAATAAGGCCGGCAAAGAAAATCCAGAAGGCGTAAAGGACAACTTGCGCCACGTCGATATGGCTGGTGATGGCTCCGCGTATCATCGCATGGCTCCCGGGTTGAAACTGGGCGATGTGACCAGGTTGAATTCCTTCCCCTCCTCGCTCACGGGCGTCGCGACGCGGACCAAGGGTCCGATCGTGACGACCGTCGCGAGGAGCAGAAGAATTTCGACAACATAGACAATCGTGTATCCGGTGGCGGGGCTGATCAGCGCTTCGCCGAGCGCGCCGCTCATGGCGAGCGTAGAGCCCGCATCGTTGATGAAACCGCTCGCTGCAATGGCGAGGCCTGCGGCGGTCGCCTGCGCCGCGCCCCAGGCGCCGAGCGCAAGGCCACGGTCTTCCGGCAGCGCCGTTTCCATGGAGGCGGTCAGCGTGCCATGTGCAAACAGGCCGCCGCCAAGGCCGATGAGGGTGACGCCGACGCTGAAGAGCGTCGAAGACCCTGCCGGCGCCGCGAAAATCACTGCGCAGAAAGCGACGACGCCAATGACCGCTCCGACGCCGGCCACGCGATGGGCGTCTCCGCCCCGCGAGAGCCAGCGCGCCGCGAGCGTGAGGCCGACGCCGCTGCCAAGCGCCAGCATGGCGGTCAGCGCGGTTGTTGCGCTTACGGGCAGATGCAGCACGCGACCGCCGTATGGTTCGAGCAGAATGTCCTGCATGCTGAAGCCGGCGGTCCCCAGCGCCGTGGCGAAAAGACGGCGGCGCGCGCGGCCTGTCGCCGCGAAGCGTCGCCATGCGTCGCCGAAGTCGACATCCTCCGCCGGCGGCAGCGCGCCGCGCGCTTCCTGCTTCCACAGCGCGACGCAGTTGAGAACCATGGTCACGACCGCCGCGCCCTGAACCACCTGGATGAGCCGGATGGCGCTGAAATTTGCGAGCAGCGCGCCAAAGGCCAGCGCGCTCACGCCCATGCCGACGAGCAGCATGGCGCAAAGCAGCGCGACGACCTTGGGTCGCGTATGGGCCGGCGCGAGATCGGTCGCGAGCGCGAGTCCGACCGTCTGCACCGTGTGAAGACCAGCGCCGACAAGCAGAAACGCGAGCGCCGCAGCCGCCTGACCGATGATGATCGGCCCCGTCGTGTCGCCGGACAGGATCAGCAGCGAAAACGGCATGATGGCGAGGCCGCCGAACTGCAGCAGCGTGCCGAACCAGATGTAAGGCACGCGCCGCCAGCCCAGCACCGAGCGATGCGTGTCCGAGCGGAAGCCAATGATCGCGCGCGCCGGCGCGACGAGCAGCGGCAGCGACAGCATCAGCGCGACGAGCCAGGAGGGCACGCCGAGTTCGACGATCATCACGCGGTTGAGCGTGCCGATGAGCAGCACCGCCGCCATGCCGACCGTCACCTGGAACAGCGACAGACGCAGCAGACGCGGCATCGGCAGTTCCGCGGAGCCGGCGTCGGCGAAGGGCAGAATGCTCGGCCCAACCCGCATCAGGCCTTTGACGAGAGCGGCGCTGGCGCGATTCATGACCGGCGCGCCTCCACTGCCTGAGAAATATAGAAGCCGCTGACAATTCGCTTCGACTGCGCAATGCGCCAGTCCTGCAGGGACGCCTGCGTTTCCATGTTCCGCGTGAGTTTGTCGACCGAAATAGGCGCGATGGCGGGCGAGCGATTGCCGCGCGGAAAGAGCTGTCCTACCGCGTGCATCACGGTGAGCGCCGGCGTGCGCGGCGCGATGGTGAAAATCAGCGAGCCGCCGACGCGCGGGGCCAGAGCGGCGAGTGTGCGCGCAATATCGGCGCCCTCGTAATGAATGAGGCTGTCCATCGCGACGACGTGATCGAAGGCGCCGAAAGCGGGATCGAGCAGATCGCCGACGGCGAATGTCACGCGGCCAGGGAGGTCCTGCGGCGCGCGCTCCTGCGCGAGGCTGATCAGCGTTGGCGAGAGATCGACAGCCACGACGTCGGCGCCGCGACGCGCCGCTTCAATGGCGAGCGCGCCCGTGCCGCAGCCGGCGTCGAGAAGACGCTGGCCACGCAGATCCTCCGGCAGCCAGGACAAGAGCGCGCTGCGCATGGCGTCGCGTCCGGCGCGCACGGTCGCACGAATGCGATTGACCGGCGCGTCGGAGGTGAGACGCTTCCATGCGTCGGCCGCCGTGCGGTCGAAATAGGCTTCGAGTTCTCCGCGTCTTGCGACGTAGCTAGGCGTCGTCATCAGTCGAACCCCAGAAATTCGAAGAGATCACGATCTTTCATCGGCGTTGCGTCAAGCGGCTCATAGCCGTCCCACAGCTCCTGCGCGAGCCGCAGATATTCATTCTGCACCGCCTCGAGTTCGGGCGACGGCTCCATCTCGAAGAGCGTCGACTTCTTGAGACGGCTGCGACGGATGACGTCGAGATCGGGAAAATGCGCGACGCGCCTGAGGCCGATAGCGGCGTTGTAACGGTCGATCTCGTCGGTATTGGCGCTGCGATTGGCGATGACGCCGCCCAGGCGCACCTCGTAATTCTTCGACTTGGCGCGGATCGCCGCGACGATGCGGTTCATCGCGAATATCGAGTCGAAATCATTGGCCGTGACGATCAGCGCCCGGCCGGCATGCTGGAGCGGCGACGCAAAGCCGCCGCAGACGACGTCGCCGAGCACGTCGAAGATGACGACATCCGTGTCTTCGAGCAGATGATGTTCCTTGAGGAGCTTTACCGTCTGGCCGACGACATAGCCGCCGCAGCCCGTGCCGGCCGGCGGTCCGCCCGCCTCGACGCACATCACGCCATTATAGCCTTCGACGACGAAGTCCTCGACGCGCAGCTCCTCGGAATGGAATTTCACGCTTTCCAGCGCGTCGATGACTGTCGGCGCCAGACGCTTGGTGAGCGTGAACGTCGAGTCATGCTTGGGATCGCAGCCGATCTGCAGCACGCGCTTGCCAAGCTTCGAAAAGGCGACGGAGAGATTGGACGAGGTCGTGCTCTTGCCGATGCCGCCCTTGCCGTAGATCGCGAAGACTTTGGCCGTCCCGATCTCCACATTGGGATCCAGCTCGACCTGAAAGGAGTCCGTCTCGATTGGGTTGCGGATCTGGATATTCATGCCGCAATCTCCTCAGTGACGCCTTCGAGACGGTCTTCCAGTTCTTCGCTCGCCTGCTGCAGCGCCGCCAGCGTCTCCTGGTCGGGCGACCAGTAATGACGCTCATGCGCTTCGATCAGCCGATTGGCGATGCGCGCCGAGGCGGTTGGATTGAGCTCCGCGAGCCGCTGGCGCATGTCGCCGTCGAGCACATAAGTCTCGGTGAGACGCTGATAGACCCAGGGCTCCACCTGCCCGGTCGTCGCCGACCAGCCCATCGTGTTCGTCACATGCGACTCGATATGGCGCACGCCCTCATAGCCGTGCTTCAACATGCTTTCGTACCACTTCGGATTGAGCGCGCGCGTGCGGGTTTCGAGCGCCACCTGTTCATTCAGCGTCCGCACGACGCCCTGCCCGGTGGTCTGGTCGCCGATATAGACGGGCGTCATCTCGCCCTTGACGCGCTTGACCGAGCGACTGACGCCGCCGAGCGTGTCGAAATAATGATCGATCGTCGTGACGCCGAGTTCGACGGAGTCGAGATTCTGATAGGCGAGATCGACGCCGGCGAGCACGCTTTGCAGGACCTCGTTCTGGCGCGTCGGCCTGCCGGCGACGCCATAGGCGAATCCCTTGCGGCGCATATAGGTCTCGGCCAGTTGATCCTCGTCCTCCCAGGCGCCGCCGTCGATCATGGCGTTGACGTTGGCGCCATAAGCGCCGTCGGCGTTGCCGAAAACGCGGAGCGCCGCCGTCTCCATGTCGACGTCATGCGCCGCCATGAAGGCCAGCGCATGTTTGCGTACGAAGTTCTTTTCGACGGGTTCGTCGGCCGATGCGGCCAGCAGACAGGCTTCGGCGAGCAGTTTGATCTGCAAGGGCAACAGGTCACGGAAAATCCCCGAGAGCGAAATCATCACGTCGATCCGCGGCCGGCCGAGCTTTTCAAGGTCGATGAGCGTCGCTCCGGCAAGACGGCCGTAACCGTCAAAGCGCGGCTCGGCGCCGATGAGCGCCAAAGCCTGAGCAATGGGCCCGCCTTCCGACTTGAGATTGTCGGTGCCCCAGAGAACGAGCGCGATCGTTTCCGGCAGCGCGACGCCGTCCTGCATATGGCGCTCCAGCAGGCGCGCCGCCTGTCGCGCGCCGTCGCGCACCGCGAAGACGCTCGGTATATGAAACGGATCGAAGCCGTGCAGATTGCGGCCCGTCGGCAGGACATCACTGCTGCGCAGCACGTCGCCGCCCGGCGCCGGACGTACGAAGCGCGCATCGAGCGCGCGGATGAGCCCGGCGAGTTCGTGGTCTTCCGCAAGCGACGCATTGGCGCTTGCCAGCGAACGCAGCGCTTCGCGCGTCGAGGGATCTTGCGAGAGAGCCTCGGGCGCCGCGCCCGCCATCAGCGCGTCGATCGTGGCGCCGTCGACAGTCGGTCCCTGGGCGGCTTCGGACATGGCGAGCAGCATGTCGCGTCGCGCCTCGGGCGCCATCGGCTCGCCGACAATGTGGAGCCCATGAGGGATCAATGCATATTCGAGTTCGAGCACCGCTTCGCCGAGCTTCGCGATCATCGTGCGGCGCGTCGCTGCGCCACAGCGGTTCGGCCTGCGCGAGATCGACGGCGGCGGCCTGCGCCTGAATGAGTTCAGCCAGTTCAAAGCGCTCCGCCGTCTCGGATGGATCGAGCGCACGCCAGCGGTCTATCGAGGACTTCAGATCGACAAGCCCGCGATAGAGCCCCGCATTGGCGACAGGCGGCGTCAGATAGCTGATCAGCGTCGCCGCCGAACGGCGTTTCGCGAGCACGCCTTCCGACGGATTATTGGAAGCGTAGAGATAGAAATTCGGCAGCGCGCCAATGAGGCGGTCGGGCCAGCAGGCGCCGGAGAGTCCTGTTTGCTTGCCGGGCATGAATTCGAGCGCGCCATGGGTGCCGAAATGCAGCACGGCGTCAGCGCCGAAGTCTTCCTTCACCCAGCGATAGAAAGCCGAGAAGGCATGCGTCGGCGCGAAGCCCTTTTCGAAGAGCAGACGCATCGGATCGCCTTCGTAGCCAAACGCGGGCTGCACGCCGACGAAGACATTGCCGAAACGCGCGCCGTAAATATGGAGCGACGCGCCGTCGCTCTGATGGCGGCCGGGCGCCGGGCCCCATTGCGCTTCGATTTCATCAAGCCAGGTCTCGCGGCGCACATGCTGATCGGTGGCGACGCGCGCATGCACATTGGCCTGTGCGCCGAATTGCGCGGCGTTGCCCTCGACGACCGCCTTGCGCAACGCCTCGACCGTCGCCGGCGGCTCGACAGCATAACCGGCGCTCTTCATTTCATGCAGGACGCGATAGAGCGACTCGAAGACGGAAAGATAGGCGGCGGTGCCCGTCGCGCCGGAATTCGGCGGGAAATTGAAGAGAATGACGGCAACCTTGCGCGCGGCGCGTTCGCTGCGGCGCAGGGCCGTGAGCTTTTCGGCGCGAGCGGCCAGCATCTCGGCGCGTTCGGCGCAGGCCTGCATGTCGCGGGCGCTGTCGCTGTCGGGGAACACGCAATTGCGCGCGCAGGCCGAGCAGGCGTCGGCGCCATGCGGACGGCCGCCGAACACCATCGGTCCGGTCGAGCCATCGAGCTCGGGGATCGACACCATGACGGTCGCTTCCACCGGCAGAAGGCCGCGATCGGATGCGCGCCAGTCGGCCATCGTCTGGAATTCGACAGGATGCGCGGCGATGTAAGGCACGTCGAGCCGCGCCAGCATTTCTTCGGCGGCTTTGGCGTCATTATAGGCGGGGCCGCCGACAAGCGAGAAGCCGATCAGCGAGACGAGCGCATCGATCGTCGGGCGGCCATCCCGCATGAAATATTTTTCGATGGCCGGACGCGCGTCGAGGCCTGTCGCATAAGCGGGAATGACCCGGAGCCCGCGCGCTTCCATCGCCGCGATGACGCCGTCGTAATGGCGCGCGTTGTCAGCGAGAACGTAGGAGCGCAGCACGATCAGACCGACCGTCGCCTTGCCGCCGCCGGGCGGCGTCGGCAAGGCGTCGAGGCTGTCGCAGACATGGCCCGGCAAGCGCGGGGTGATAGAGGCCGATTTCCGGATATTCGACGGGCGACGCCGGCTTCAGGCTGCCGCGCAGCGTACGCCTCTCGCCATCTGCATAGCGGTCGACGAGGAAGCGCACCAGATTGGCCATGTTCTCGTCGGAGCCGGCCAGCCAATATTGCAGCGTGAGGAAATAGGCGCGCACGTCCTGCGCCGTTCCCGGAATGAAACGCAAAATCTTCGGCAGGCGGCGCAGCATCTTCATCTGCTTGGCGCCGGCCGCGTCGGCCTTGCCCTTGTTGCCGCGCAGGCGCTTCAGGAGGGACATGAGACCCGAGGTCGGCGCGCTCATGTCGAAGCGGCCCATGCGGGTGAGCTTCGCGACTTCGCCGGCCGACATGATCGACACCATGGCGTCGCAATGATCGCGTCGCGCCGAGAGCGCACCGAGGAGCGGTTTGAAATGCTCTTCGAGGAAGAGCATGGCGTTGACGATGATGTCGCCTTCGGCGATCGCCGCGAGGCAGGATTCGAGCGCCTTGGGGCTCGTCGTGAATTCGGAGGCGGCGTGAACGCTGAGCGAAAGACCCGGCAAATCCTGCGCGAGCTTGCGACGCGCGCGATCCGTCGCCGTGGCCACATGCGTGTCCATTGTCACGATGACGACCTTCACGGTCGTCGCGTCAGCGCGCGAAGAACGCTTTTGCATCATAGAGCGTCTCGACGGTTATGGTCGCAAGGCCGCGCTCGGCGGCGAATTTCTCCGTATTGCGGCGCGCCTTGCCGCGAACGAAGAAGGGCACTTTCTTCAGTTCCTTTTCCGCGTCGACCGTCCAGTCGACGACGATGTTGCTGACAACCGGCGCCGCGGGGAGCGCCTGCTTGCCGCCCAGATGAGAGGGGGCGGCGCCGTCATGGAACTCGACGTCGTCGCGGAACATGGTGATGAGATGCTCCTCGAGACCCATCATCAACGGATGGACCCAGGAGTCGAAGATCACATTGGCGCCTTCGAAACCCATCTGCGGTGAGTAGCGCGCCGGGAAATCCTGCACATGCACCGGCGCTGAGATCACCGCGCAAGGCGCGCCGAGGCGCTTTGCGATATGCCGCTCCATCTGCGTGCCGAGTACGAGCTCCGGCTGCAGTTCAGCGACTTTCGCTTCCACTTCCAGATAATCGTCCGTTATCAGGGCCTCGACGCCGTAGCGCGAAGCAGCTTCGCGCACATCCCGGGCGAATTCGCGGGAATATGTGCCGAGACCGACGACCGTGAAGCCGAGTTCCTCGCGAGCGATGCGGGCGGCGGCGATGACGTGCGTCGCGTCGCCGAAGATGAAGACGCGCTTGCCGGTCAGGTAAGTCGAGTCGACCGAGCGTGAATACCAGGGGAGCCGCGAGGCTTCGTCATTCAGCGCAGGCTCGCCCTCGACGCCGGCGAGTCGCGCAACTTCTGCGATGAAGTCTTTTGTCGCGCCGACGCCGATCGGAACGGTCCGTGTGAAGGGCTGGCCATGCGTGCGCTCCAGCCATTGCGCGGCGGTGAGCGCGATTTCGGGATAAAGCAGCACGTTGAAGTCCGCGTCGCCGAGCCGCGTCAGATCGCGCGGGCTGGCGCCAAGCGGCGCGACGACGTTGACGTCGACGCCGAGCGACGCAAGCAGCTTTTCGATTTCCCGCACATCGTCGCGGCAGCGGAAGCCGAGCGCCGTCGGGCCGAGGATATTGCAGCTCTTGCGCGCGCGGGGCAGACGCTCGCGCTTCGCACCGGCGAGGCCGCGCACGAGCCGATAAAAAGTTTCCGAGGCGCCCCAGTTCTCTTTCTTCTGATAGGCGGGAAGTTCGAGCCCGATGACCGGACAGGGCAGATCGAGCGCGCGAGCGAGACCGCCGGGATCGTCCTGCAACAGCTCCGCCGTGCAGGAGGCCCCGACGATCATCGCCTCGGGGGAAAAGCGCTCATAGGCTTCGCGCGCCGCTGTCTTGAACAGCTCCGCCGTATCCGAGCCGAGGTCGCGCGCCTGGAAAGTCGTGTAGCTGACCGGCGGGCGGGCGCCGCGCCGCTCGATCATGGTGAAGAGCAGATCGGCGTAAGTGTCGCCCTGCGGCGCGTGCAGCACATAATGCAGGCCGCGCATGGCGGTCGCGACGCGCATGGCGCCGATATGGGGCGGGCCTTCATAGGTCCAGAGCGTCAGCTGCATGGCTAGACCTCCAGCCTTGCGCGGCGATTCAGGGGCCGCGCGAAAAGTTCGGCGAGATCGCCCGCCTGGTCGAAACCCTGAATGGGCGAGAACAGAAGTTCGATCGACCATTTGGTCGTGAAGCCTTCCGCCTCGAGCGGATTGGCGAGGCCGAGCCCGCAGAGAACGAGATCGGGACGCGCGGCGCGACAGCGATCGAGCTGCTTCTCGACATGCTGGCCTTCGACGATCGGCGCGCCCGGCGGCAGAAGATCGAGCTCGCTCGCCATGTGGCGGCGATGCAGATAGGGCGTGCCGATTTCGACGATCTCCATGCCCATTTCACGCGACAGGAAGCGCGCGAGCGCCGGTTCGAGCTGCGAGTCGGGAAAGAGAAAGATTCGCTTGCCGGCAAGCGCGTCGCGGTAATGCGACAGCGCCTTCTGCGCGCGGGCCTGCGCCGGGGCGATCACGGCGTCGAAACGTTCCCGCGTCACGCCAAAGGCGTCGGCTGCGGCGCGCAGCCACAGCGTCGCGCCTTCGACTCCGAGCGGAAATGGCGCCGCGATCCGCCGCGCGCCGCGCTCTTCCAGCGCATGGGCGGTGTCGGCGAGATAGGGCTGCGCAAGAAGAAACGACGTGTTGGGGCCCACCGGGGGGAGATCGGCGGCGCGCCGCATAGGGAGGAAGCGTGCGGGCGCGATTCCCAACGCGTCGAAGAGTCGGGCAAACTGATCTTCCACGACATCGGCGAGCGCGCCGATGACGAGCAATGACGCAGGCGCGTTCGGCGGTTCCTGCGGAAGCGTCGGAACGAGCGCCGCGAGGCAGGCGTCTTCGCCCTGCGTGAAGGTCGTCTCAATGCCACTGCCCGAATAGCTCAATATCCGAACCCGCGGCGCATGTATCTTCGACTGGCGCGCGGCGGCGCGCGACAGATCGATTTTGATCACCTCGGACGGGCAGGAGCCCACGAGAAACAGCAGCTTGATCTCGGGCCGGCGCGTCAGCAGACGATCGACGACCGCGTCAAGTTCGTCGTCGATATCGGCGACGCCCGCGAGGTCGCGATCTTCAAGAATGGCCGTGGCGAATCGCGGCTCTGCGAAAATCATGACGCCGGCGGCGGATTGCAATAGATGCGCGCAGGTGCGCGATCCGACCACCAGGAAGAAGGCGTCCTGAATCTTGCGATGCAGCCAGATGATGCCGGTGAGGCCGCAAAACACCTCGCGCTGGCCCCGCTCCTGAAGGATCGGCGCGGCCTCGCAGACGCCCGCCATTGCGTGAAGCGGCGCGAGCGCGTTCATTGCGCGCACTCCATCTGCAGCTTGATACGCGCGGCCTCATCGAGCCGCGCGGCGCGAAGCTTCAGCAGAAACTGCGTGGCGTTGATCACATAGGTCGCGTAAGCCGCGAGTGCGAGAAACATCAGGCCGCGCCCGTCGAGCCAGCCGAAGGCGAGCGCGGCGAGATAGGCGGTGTGCAGCGCCAGCACCAGCATGCTGAACACGTCTTCCCAGAAGAAGGCCGGGGCGAAGAGGTAGCGCCCGAAGACCACCTTCTCCCAGATCGAGCCGGTGACCATGATGGCGTAAAGCGCGATGGTCTTCACGACGACCGAGATCGTCGCCGCGGTCTCGCCCTGGCCGGTCGAGAGATAGCGCAGAACAAGGATGAGACTGGCGAGGAAGATGAGGAATTGCACCGGCGCAAGGACGCCCTGCACGAGCGTCCAGACCGTCTCGTCGCGACGGCGACGCTCGTCGGCCGTATAAAGAGGCTTGGCGTTATGAGGCCGGTATTCGCTCATGCCGTTTCCTCGCCTGGCCGCGACTTCTTGGCGGGCTTTCCGCCCCTGTCGGCACTGAAAGGAAGCTTAGAGCGCTTTACGGGAAAGTGTCAACCAAAATTGACGTCGAGTTTTTGTGACAACCGCGCCTGGATGCGCTATCCTGTCGCAGATCGAAAATCGCTCGGCAGGGCTTGTCTTTGGATATTGCCGGGCAAAGCCATTGAGACGAAACGCCAAACGCCGACCCGAGGATGACGAAGCGGGTCAAGGGCGGAGGCTGCGGCAAGGCGCCACCGATCGGCGCGGTGGAAAAAGCGAGGCGAGACGGACTGCGAGGCGTATCCCACCAAAATACGCTGGTTGTTGCTAAGGTTCGGCCCGCTCATTAAAAGAAAGTGCACACTCCTTTGTGTCGGCAAGAATAGTCAGAAAGCGAGATTAGCGCCGTGAGCGACGCCACGACCTCCCCAGCTTCAACGGGCTTTTTGGCTGGCGATGCTCGGCTGGGCAGGCTCGAGGCGGAGAATGTCAGCGCCCTGCTTGCTGTCGGTTCCGATCTGACGCTGGTTCTTGATTCCAAGGGCGTGATTCTCGACGCCGCGACCGCTGCTGACAGCGCCGCCCCGGCGAAGGCGTGGATCGGGAAGCGCTGGATCGAGACCGTGACGGTTGAGAGCCGTCCAAAGGTCGAGGCCCTGCTGCGAGAGGCGCTCAAGGGCGCGCCGCCGCGCTGGCGGCAGCTCAATCACCCGATGCAGGAGGGCGCCGATCTGCCGGTCAGCTATACGGTGACGCGCAGCCGTCCAGGCGGGCCGGTCGTGGCGTTCGGACGCGACTTGCGCGCGCTAGCGTCGCTCCAGCAGCGCGTCGCCGAGGCGCAGCAGGAGATGGAGCGCGAATATGCGAAGATCCGGGGCGCCGAAAAGCGCTACAGGCTGCTTTTTCAGCTCGCGTCGGAAGCGATCCTCATTCTCGACGCGGGCACGCATCGCGTCGTCGAAGCCAATCCCGCCTCTCTCGCGCTGCTCGGTAAGCCGGTAAAGAAAATCATCGGCGGCGCCTTCGCCGAGCTCTTCACCGACGCCAGCAAACGCGCGGTGCAGTCTTTCGTCGCGGCGCTGCTCGTGGCGCCGCGCGTCGACAATGTGCACGCCGCGCTCGCCGAGAGCGGCGAATCGCTTCTGCTTTCCGGCGCGCTGTTCCGTCAGGAAGGCGTAGGCGCCATTCTTGTTTTTCTGTCCCGCGTGGACGGCGGCGCCCCGCTTTCCACAGAAAAGGCGGGCGCGCTGCTGGCGCTCGAGCGCATGCCGGACGCTTTCGCGCTCACCGACAGGCGCCGTCGCATTCTCATGGCCAACGCGGCCTTCGTGGATCTCGCCCAGGTCGCGTCCGAGGACCGACTGCGCGGTGAGCCGATCGAAAAATGGATCGGCAGACCGGGGCTCGATGTCGACGTGCTTTTTGCGAATCTGCAGAATCATGGCGCGCTGCGCAACTTCTCGACGGTAATGCGGGGCGAGCATGGCACGGTCGAGGATGTCGAGGTCTCGGCCGTCGACGTGTCTGACGGCGGCGGGCATTGTCTGGGCTTCTGCATTCGCGGCGCCGGCTGGCGCTCGGGCCGCGAGCGGCTTGGCGGCCGCGAATTGCCGCGCACGGCGGAGCAGTTCGCCGACCTCGTCGGGCGCGTGCCGCTGAAAAATCTCGTGCGCGAGACCACGGACCTCATCGAGAGGCTGTGCATCGAGGCCGCGCTCGAGCTGACCAAGGACAATCGCGCTTCGGCGGCCGAGATGCTTGGGCTCAGCCGGCAGGCTCTCTATACGAAACTGCGCCGCTATGGGCTTGGCGATCTCGACGACGAGGCGGCCGATAGCGACGGCTGACAGCTTCGCGCCGAAAGCCCGCAGTTAAGTTTCTTGTGTAAATTTACGTTGACAGTTTTTGGCGTCAAGCATACCGTTCTCCCATGCAGACGCCCAGACCCGCAGCCGTTCTCGAGCTCCTGAAGCCGATTACCTGGTTTGCGCCGATGTGGGCGTTCGGATGCGGCATTGTTTCGTCTGGCGTTCCCGCTCTTTCTCGTTGGTCCTTCGTGCTCGCCGGCGTCATGCTGGCGGGCCCTCTTGTCTGCGCGACGAGTCAGGCGGTGAACGACTGGTACGATCGCGACGTCGACGCCATCAACGAACCAAACCGGCCGATCCCGTCGGGACGCATTCCCGGACGCTGGGGATTTTACATCGCCTGCATCTGGACTCTGCTCTCGCTTGTCGTCGCCGCGGCGCTGGGCCAATGGGTCTTCGCCGCCGCCGTGCTCGGGCTGTTTCTCGCCTGGGTCTACAGCGCGCCGCCGTTGCGACTGAAGCAGAATGGCTGGTGGGGAAATTCCGCCGTCGCACTTTGTTATGAGGGCCTGCCCTGGTTCACGGGCGCGGCCGTCATGGCCGCATCGCTTCCCGACTGGCGCATCATCGCGCTCGCCCTGCTCTACAGCATCGGCGCGCATGGCATCATGACGCTCAACGATTTCAAGTCGGTCGAAGGCGACCGGCGCATGGGAGTCGCGTCGCTGCCCGTACAACTCGGCGTCGACGAAGCCGCGCGTTTCGCCTGCGTCGTGATGGCGGCGCCGCAATTGGTCGTCATCACGCTGCTTGTCCAGTGGGGACATCCCTATCACGCGGCCGGCGTCGCCGCCCTGCTCGTCGGTCAATTGGCGCTGATGCGCCGGCTGCTCGCCGATCCGCGCGCGCAGGCGCCCTTCTACAATGCGACGGGAACAACTCTTTATGTTCTCGGCATGCTGGTCAGCGCCTTCGCCATGAGGGCGTAGGTCTACAAATTATAGAGCCGCTAGGGAGGCACAGATGAACGCAGCGCCGCTCGGCTGGTCCGGCATCATTCGGCTCGGTCTCGTGCAGACGGCGCTCGGCGCGATCGTCGTGCTCATGACCTCGACCATCAATCGCGTCATGGTGGTCGAACTGGCCTTGCCGGCCTTCGTGCCCGGCCTGCTCGTCGCCTCGCATTACGCCATCCAGATTTTGCGTCCTGCCTGGGGATATGGCGCCGATGTCGGCGGACGGCGGACGCCCTGGATCATCGGCGGTCTCGCGACGCTCGCCATTGGCGGGGTCGGCGCGGCGCTGGGCACCGCCCTGACGGCGACGAATCCGGTCGCTTGGTCTCGCGCTTGCGGCGCTTTGCCTTCCTTCTCGTCGGCGTCGGCGCCGGGGCGGCCGGAACATCCGTCCTCGCCATGCTCGCGACGCGCGTCGCGCCGCAGCGTCGCGCCGCCGCCGCGACGACCGTATGGGTGATGATGATCCTCGGCTTCGCGGTCAGCGCGCCGATCGCGGGTCATTTCCTCGATCCCTTCTCGCAGCAGCGCCTGATCATCGTGACGTCGCGTCGTCTGCGGCGTCGCCTTTCTCGTCGCGACGCTTGCCGTCATCGGCGTCGAAACCGACGCGCCCGTGCGCCCTGGCGGCGCATAAAAAGCCGCCGTTCCGCGAAGCCTTCACGCAAGTGTGGCGAGAACCGGCGGCGCGTCAGTTCACGATCTTCATCTTCGTCTCCATGCTCGCCTACAGCATGCAGGAGCTTTTGGTCGAACCTTTCGCCGGCGTCGTTTTCGGCATGACGCCCGGCACGACGACCAAGCTCGCGGGCCTGCAACATGGCGGCGTGCTGCTCGGCATGATCGGCGTCGCGCTGGCGGCCACGGTGATCGGCGGGCCGCGGCTGGGCTCGCTGCGTCTGTGGACCGTCGGCGGCTGCATCGCGTCGGGCGTTTCGCTCGTCGCGGTCGCCGCGAGCGGCTATGTCGGCCTCGCTCTGGCGCTGCGCGCTTCCGTCTTCGCGCTCGGCGTATCGAATGGCGCCTTCGCGGTCGCGGCGATCGGGTCGATGATGGGCCTCGCCGGCGCCGGCGCCAATGCGCGCGAAGGCACGCGCATGGGACTATGGGGCGCGGCGCAGGCCATCGCCTTCGGTTGCGGCGGCGTCTTTGCAACCATCCTTGTCGACATTGCGAAATTGATCGTCGGCGCGCCACTGGCGGCTTACGCCATCGTCTTCATCGGCGAGGCGGCGCTCTTTGTCGTCTCCGCCGTACTCGCGAGCCGCATCGCCAGCCCGCAGGCCGCGCGCGCTTCCGTTTCGATCCCGGCGCATGCCGCAACGGCGCAATCATAATGGAGGGGCGCGTGATGACCGATGACGCAATCTTCGATGTCGCCGTCGTCGGCGGCGGCCCCGCCGGCGCGACGGCGGCGCATGATCTTGCGCGGCGCGGGCGCAAAGTCGCTCTCATCGACAAGGCCGGCCGCATCAAACCCTGCGGCGGCGCCATTCCGCCGCGTCTCATCCGCGACTTCGGCATTCCCGACCATCTTCTGAAAGCGCGGGTCACTTCCGCGCGGATGATTTCGCCGAAGGGCGTCGCGGTCGACATGCCGATCAAGGGCGGCTTCGTCGGCATGGTGGACCGCTGCGAATTCGACGAATGGCTGCGTGAGCGCGCCGCCTCATCCGGCGCAGCGCGCGTAACCGGCGCCTTTGAGAAGATCACGCGCGACGCCGATGGCGTCGCCAATGTGCATTACCGCGTGAAAGGCGAAGAAGAGCCGCGCGTGCTGCGCACCCGCCTCGTCGTCGGGGCCGACGGCGCGCTGTCGCAGGTCGGGCGTCAGGAAGTGCCAGGGGCCGACAAGACGCGTTTCGTCTTCGCCTATCACGAAATCATCGCCACGCCGCCGGCGGAGAAGAGCGATCCGGACCGCTGCGAAATCCATTATCGCGGCGCGCTGTCGCCGGATTTCTACGCCTGGATTTTCCCGCATGGCGATACGATGAGCGTCGGCTCCGGCAGCGCCAACAAGGGATTCTCGCTCAAGACCTCCGTGCGCGACCTTCGCGACGGCACGGGGCTCACGGACGCGACGACCGTGCGTCGCGAAGGCGCGCCCATTCCCCTGAAGCCGCTGAAGCGCTGGGACAATGGCCGCGATGTGGTGCTCGCGGGCGACGCCGCCGGGGTCGTCGCTCCGGCGTCGGGCGAGGGCATTTATTACGCCATGCTCGGCGGACGCCTCGCCGCCGACGCCGCCGAGGAAACGCTGCGCACCGGAGACGCGCGCGCCCTCGCCAGCGCCCGCAAGCGCTTCATGAAGCTGCACGGCCGCGTCTTCTTCATTCTCGGGATTTTGCAATATTTCTGGTATCGCAACGACCGGCTGCGTGAGGCCTTCGTCAGCATCTGCAAGGATCCGGACGTTCAGCGCCTCACCTGGGAGGCCTATATGAACAAGGAGCTGGTGCGGCGCGATCCGATGGCGCATGTCCGCATCTTCTTCAAGGATCTCGCGCATCTGCTGCGGCTGGCCTCACCATGATGTCACTGGCAGCCGACCGCTGGACGCTCATCGCCGTCGCGACCCTTATCGTTGGAATAGTCGCGGTCGTCGGCGGCCTCGCGACCGAAATCGGCGATTGGTACGAGGGCCTCAACTTCCCCTCCTGGCGTCCGCCGAACTGGGTCTTCGGTCCGGCCTGGACCCTGATCTTCTTCCTCACCGCGACAAGCGGCGTGCTCGCGTGGGAACAGGCCCCAGATGATCAATCGCGGCTCGGGCTGCTCGCGCTGTTCCTCATCAACGCCGCGCTGAACATCGCCTGGAGCCCGCTCTTCTTCAAATTGCGCCGCCCCGACTGGGCCCTCGCCGAACTTGTCTTCCTGTGGCTCTCGATCGTCTCGCTGATCGTCGCCGTCGGTGGGATCTCGTCCTTCGCTGGCGCGCTGCTCGCGCCCTACCTCCTCTGGGTGAGCTTCGCGGGCTTCCTGAACTGGACGATGGTCAAGCTCAACAGGCCATTCACGACCTACAGGCCGACGGCGCGTCGCGAAGCGGGGACTGCCTCATGAGCTTCTTTGCCGATCCCCGCTTTATCGATCTGATAATGGCGCTCGTCGTGCTCGAAGCCGCCGGCGTTCTGGCGTTTCGCCTTGCGACAGGCGCCGGCCCCAGACCGGCCGCCTTCCTTTTCAATCTTCTCTCGGGCGGATCTCTTTTGCTGGCGTTGCGCGAAGCGCTCGCCGGCGCCTCCCCGACGCTCATTGCTGGCAGTCTCGCCCTTGCGCTGCTAGCGCATGTCGGCGATCTCGCTCTGCGCTGGAAAGTCGGTCAATCGACGATTGGGAAACAGACGGCGATCGCCCAGGCGAGTCCGAAAGCCGCGCCAAGCGCGCCGGGCCGCGGATCGCGCGTGCGGGCGTAGACCCAGCGGCCGATCAAGCCATAGACCGTCAGCAGAATGACGATAACGATGGCGATGATGAGGAGAAAGAACAGCCGGCGCGGATTGAGCGCGACGGCGATCCCCAGAGAGGCGATGAAGCAGAATTTGCTGAATACATAGCCGCCCCGCGCGGCGCCCTCGCCCCGCGTCATCCATTCATCCGCGAGAAAATACAGAGCGCAGCCCGCAAAGATCGGCGCAATGAGAAGAGCGCGCGCCGCCGTGGGGACGAAGGAGACGACATAGGCGTCGAGCGGAATACCCATCGCCAGCGTGTAGTAGGCGGCGACCGCCAGGCTGCAGATCAGGAGTTGTTTCACTGGCCACGACGAAGGCTTCACCCGTCTCCCGCCGATCAGCCACAGCCCGGCGCCGGTCAGCAAGCCATAAAGTCCGAGATGCACGGTTAGGTAATCGCCGAGCAGGATAGGCATGAAGTTCGTCGGAATCTTCCAGAGCAGCAAGGGCGTGAGCACGGCCGGCGCGACAGCGAGCGGCGCGAGCCGCCGCCACTGCAATGCGGCCCCAAGCGGCGCAGGCGACACCACCGGCAGCAGGTTCGACAATGGACGCGCAAGCCAGATCAACCCGACGAAAATCAAAGCCAGCCATCCGCCGCGACGATCTATAAAGCCCGCTTCGCTGCGACCAAAAACAGCGTTCAGCCACGCGACGGTCTCGCCGAGCGCATCCTGACTGTAAAGCACGCCAATATGCTCGACGCCTCGGGCGAGCGCCAGACGGCGGCCTGTACCCTTGCTGATATCGCCATATGTCACGCCGGGCTGCGCAGGCGCCCCCGCCGTTTCCGAAACAATGCGCGCGCCGACATCGATCAGCCGCCGCGACTCCCAGGCGCCATCGACGATCAGCAGGTTCTTCGGACTTTCCGGCGTGACTTCCTGCGAAAAGAGCGACAGCGCGACCACGGCTTCG
Source organism: uncultured Alphaproteobacteria bacterium (assembly GCA_963717565.1). Lineage (GTDB taxonomy): Bacteria > Pseudomonadota > Alphaproteobacteria > Rhizobiales > Beijerinckiaceae > Methylocystis. The sequence goes on along the minus strand of CAVQWJ010000016.1, from coordinate 77,527 downwards.
ATGGTGGGGTCGCGCCGCGCCTGTCTCACAATGAGATCGGTCGCCATCGAATGACCAACGAGCGCCACACGCCCGTCAACGCCGGGAATGCTGCGGGCAAACGCAACGACTTGATCAATATCCGCCAGCAGGGCGGCCGTGCTCCGACCGAGATCCCGGATGCCGCCCGCCATGGGGACAGAATTTCGGCCATGACCGGAAAAATCAAAGGTTACAGCGACATAACCATTCTGCGCCAGAGTTGTCGCGAGCGGCGCCATCAATTGCTGCGAGCCCGAGAAACCATGCGCGATCACCACCGCCGGCGCGGGCGCATTATTTGATTTTTGTAAAATAGTAACGGGGATTTCACCGAGCTTCGTAACGGTTTCCTTCACGCCCCGCGTCTGTGCGCGAATCTGAAAAAAGGCGACGCAGATGATCAGGACCGCCACGATTGAAGAAATTTTATTTTGCACGCCAGTCACCGTCGGGCCCTCATAGTTGGCGGATTCCGTTGGCCTATCGCCTGCCGCGACTGTCCGCTCAACCTTACAAAATTTGCCCTGACTGCGCAGGCTTCGTCAATTCAGCTTTACTATTGTCGGATTGTGAGGTTCACTTATTTCAGGAGAGAAACGCTTCGCACCGTCCCGCGCCATTTCGATGACCAATGGCATAAACCAAAAAGAATGCCGGCGAAAACGCCTGGCCAACAGCATTGTTTCGACGGGCGGCGTCGGGAAATTGCGGGTTGGTCACATCGTATGGTTGGGCCGGCGAGCAGATTGGCGTCACGCGTCAACGGTGAGGTGTCTCGCCGTCGCGCAAGCGTCGGGAGGCCGGGATGAGCAGCCGTGGCGAGACAAACCTTGGCGCCCAACAATGTCGGGAGCAGCTTGCGCAAATGTTCGCGAGCCGTCCCGGGGCCGCTACTGAGGAGCGGCTAACCTCAGTCATTTTCGACGACATCGTCCCACGCCTGCAAATCCTGCATCACGAACTTTCGACAAAGGACGCCGAGCGCGCCTTTTCCGTCGATGACGTCACCGAATTCGGTCGAATCCTCGTCCTCGACGACGGCCCGGCTGCGGAGAGGTTTCTCGAAACGATGCGCGCGCGCGGTCATTCGGAGGAACTCGCTGTTTCTTGGGCTCATGGCTGAAACGGCGCGCCATCTCGGCGCATTGTGGGAGGACGACCGTTGCAGCTTCGTCGATGTGACGATCGGCGTCGCGCGGTTGCAGAAGATGCTTTGCGTGTTCAATGGCCAATCCGAGCCAGCCGTCAACGACGAGCGTCAGCGAGCCGCTCTCTGCGCGCTGAACGGAGAGCGGCATGTTTTCGGCATCGACATGGTTGCGTGTTTCATGCGGCACGCCTGCTGGGAAGTGGAACTGCGGAAAGACATCGGGCCGGATGGCGTGGTCGAGCTTATTGCAAGCGAGTGGTTTGCGGTTTTGGGCTTTACCCTGAGTGCGGAAAGGGAGCTCGAACCGCTTTGCCGCGCCATCCAGGCAGGGCGCGTAGCTTCGGTTAATCCCGAGATTGGCATCCTCGTGGGGGGACCCTTATTCCGTGCGAAGCCGGACCTCGTCGCGCAAGTCGGAGCGGACGCAATGGCGAGCGACGCTGCGAGTGCAAGTCTGCTTGCCAAGAAACTCTTGTTGCGCCAGCAATCAAAGGGCGCGCCGGACAGTGCTCGCGACGCGAGGGACGCCGCCCTCGCAAGCGCACAATCCTACATCCATTCTTCGAAAGCGCGGAATGTCGAAACGGCTCCTGCGATGGCCGCGCACTCTTCCTGCGGATCGCGAATGGCCTCCAATCTGGCCAACAATTCCTTCCACCCGGGACGCGAAGCGCCGTCATTTGAAAAAAATCGATAGCCCGTAACACTGGTCGGCGACGACGCGGCCGACCGCAGCGCCCGGGCGATTTGCGCGCCGCCGAGCGCAGATCCTTCAACGACATAGAGCGCGCCCAGCGCTTCCGCCGCACTTGAACAGGGCGCGAGCGCGTCACAAAGCGGGATGGCCTGCCTTTCGTCGCTTGTGACGCCCAACGCTTCGAGATCGCTCGCGAGCAGATCCGAACGCGCCGGTCCGTCCTCGAACCGCATAAAATCGCCGATACAGGTCTCGAAGGCGCGGTGAAAGCCGTAAAGCCGCATCAGCAACGCGCGGTAACCGTCGGCGTCAATTGTGCCCGACGCTGCGGCGGACAGGGCCGGATGGCGATGCAATCGCGCATGAATAGCCGCAGTCTCTGAGCGAAGTCTTTCGCGCAGGGAGGCCCCCCTCACGGCGCTTCTCCGGATTCCTCGTCGCGCGCCCCGGCTCGGCCGACGGCGCGAGAAATCTGTTCCAGCACTTCGGCCGCGCGCGCCACCGAAGCGCGAACGCTCTCCAGCGTTTCGGGAATGCCGGCCGTATCGAGACCGTCAGCGATTTCGAGCGCCGCAAGCTGCGCATTGTCGATGATGCTCGACATCAGGCTTTCCACCGCGAGCGCCGTGTTCGAGTCGATGGAGCCCATCAATCGCCGCTGGCTCAACATCACATTGTCGCGAAAGCGTTCCCGCGCCCGATCCGCCGCCTTGCGTTCGGTCAAGTCCGTGAACAGCACAACGTAGCCAAGCACACGATCGCGCGATGCGAGCACGGGATCGGCGCGCACGGCGACCGGCTGCCCCGCCCCCGTGGCCGCCATGAGCATGGCTTCGCCACGCCAGGGCGTGCCCGTCTCTCGCAGCGCATGCAACCTTTGCCTTACGGCGTCGGAGTCGAGGAAATAGGCGGGCAATTCGTCCAGATGGCCGATACTCTTCGCGGCCCCGAAGAGATCCTGCAGCGCCGGATTGGCTTCAAGCACGCGGCCGTCGGGTCCGGCGACAATGATCTGCTGCTCCGCCGAATGCACCTGCCTCAGCACATGTTCGAGCTGATCCTGCGCAATCAGAATGCGCAGAGCCCGAAATTGCACGACGACGTCGGTGACGCTTTCGCCGATGAGCCTGGCCGCAGCCAGTTCGGCGACGGACCACGGGTCGGACGTGCCTTCGACGACCTGATGCCACTGAGCGAAGGAGCGACGCGGAGAAAGCTCGGTCGGATCGTCATTATCCGAAGGCGGCTTGAACGGATTTCCTCCCCAGGTGACCGTGCGAATGCGCTCCTTGCGGAACCAGATCAGCATTTCGTCGGGATCGGTTGAAATCGGAGCCGCGACGACGCCGCTGGCGACGCCGGTCAGCGACTCGAACGCCGGCTCCTCGCCCGCCAGCGCCGAGGTGGCAAAAACGCCAGTGCGAATCCGCGGCGCGAGCCACTGGCCGAGCTCGCGTATCTGTTCGGTCCCCGGCGCTTCGCCGGTCGTTCGTGTCTTGCCTTCGAAGAGGAGCGCCGCGCCTGTCGCGTTGAGCGGCAGGAGAAGCGAGTGGGCGCTGTCGAACAGAGCGCCCCGCCAATCGCCTTCGCGACACACACTTTGAATCATGCGCTGTTCGAGCCGGCGCACGGCGAGTTCCGCCTGGCCCTGTGCGAAGCTTTCCAGCGCGGCGATCCGTGTGCCCATGACCTCGGCGAGCAATTCGCAAACCGCGCGCATTTCGAAATGCACGAAGCGCGGCGCGTAGTGATGACACGAGATCAGGCCCCAGAGTTTGCCGCCGACCATCAGCGAAACGACGAGCGTCCCCGCGACGCCCATGTTTTTCAGATACTGAATATGAATCGGCGAGGCGCTACGCAGAAAACACAGCGACATGTCCAGTTCCTGAGCCGTCACTGGCGAGAGCGGCGGTTCGAGCGGCGCAGGCGTATAGTCGACGTCGACGAGGAGACGGACACGATTGCGCTCGTAAAGTCGACGCGCGATCTGCGGAATGTCGGAAGCAGGGTAACGATTGCCGAGGAAAGCTTCGAGTTCGGGGCGTCTGGTTTCGGCGAAAACCTCTCCATGACCGTCGTCATCGAAGCGGTAGATCATGACGCGATCATAGCCGGTCAGCTCACAAAACAGCGCGGCGCAAGAATTGCAGAGCCCGCGAAGGCTTGTTGAGGACAAGATCGCGTCGACGAAGCGTTGAATTTCGGCCGTATAATCGACAGCCGGTCCGGCGCGCTCCAGTTCGACGACGATTTCGCCGCCTTGCGCTCTGTGCAGCAACGCATTCAGCTCGCCACGGGCGCCGGCGGCGCAGCGCAAAGCGATCGGAATCGCATCTGCCGTTCGGCCCAGATGGGGCTCGATCTGTCTCCACAGATCGCCGCCCAATTCGTGCGGGTGCAGACCTCGAAGCGCGCCTCTCAAACCAAGGAAGGCCGCCGCATTGGCGCTTTCCTGAACGATGCGGCAATCGGCTTCGCGCAGGACCAGCAATGCGCCATGTGGCTGTATCGAGCCCGCGAGATGGATTTGCTCACGCTCGCAATTCGATAAATTTGCCGTCCCGAAGGCCGGTGAAACGGAAGGGTCGAGCGTCACGGCGTTAGCTACCCTTTTGATTAAAGCTTATTTTTGTTCCAAGCCGTATTTCTTCAATTTCGCATGCAGGCTCTGGCGGCTGAGACCGAGCTGACGGGCCGCCGCGGTGCGATTGCCGTTACACAATTCGAGCGCGCGAAGGATCGCCCTGCGTTCAATGACTTCAGTTGACATGCGCACGATGGTTTCGAGCGTGCGATTGTCGAACTCGTCGATCGACGCGCCCGGTCCAGCCGCAGTGGACGCGCCGGATCTTGAACCCTGGCTGATATCGCGGATCAAAAGACCAAAATAATTCGGCTGTTGGGCGTCGTCGCCGACGGCGGTGATCTCCACCGGCGTCGACTGGCCGAGTTCGCCCTCGATCCGCGTCTGGAAGCGGCGCAAATCGCCATGCTTGCGGATCAATGAAATGACGACATTCGCATCCGCGCCGGGGCTGGACAGCCAGCGCGCCAGCTTGCGCTGCGTGGCCGCGGCTTCCGCGCCAAGCTGCACGAGTTCGAGAAACGCGTCATTCGCCGCCTGCACCACCCCATCCCGATCGACGATGATGAAGCCCTCGGGAAGCCGTTCGATCAAGGAGGCGGTCGAAAGGCCTTTCTGAAGGCCGCCCGCATCCCGCATTTGCGTGAACTGGCAAATGAAGGCGGGCCCGTTTTCGGAGTTCATGAGCGACGCGCGCAGGCTCCACAGGCCGTGCGTCGGCGTCGGCTGGATCACGACGCCAGGCGCGCGCCCCTGTTCCCGCACCTTGTCGAGCAATTCGTCGAGCGCGCGGCGGTCCTTGTCGGAAAGCTGCGGCAGGAACGGCGCCCCGGGCGAAAGATAAAGATGGGAGACGGCGCGATGATTGGCTTCGATAACGGTCAGATCGGAAACATTGACGAGCGCAACAGCTTCGGTCGTCGCGTCGAAGAGCGTGCGGTAGCGCGTTTCGATCTCGCGCATCTTCCAGTAATCGCGTTCGCGCGCCTGTTGCGTCTGCTCGAGCCGCGCCCGCAATTCGCTGATTGCTTCCAGGTTGCGTCCGATTGCGATGAAACCGGCCTTGCCGAGACTGAAGGTCGTGTATTCCATCGGTAGTTCGAGACCGCTCGGAAAGCGCTGGCGCACCTCGAAACAGGAGGGATCGCCGCGCAGGCGAACGTCCTCGATTTTCTTTAGCGTCAAGCTGTCGATGGCGGGACCGATCGTTTCACCCCAGCGTCTGCCCCGCCACTGATCGAGCGGTTCGCGCGCCAGCGCATCCGCAGTGACGACTTTCTGGATCACGCCGTCTTCGTCGAGCGTCAACGTCAGGTCGGGCCGCGTGTAAACCTTGTCTGTCATCGCCCCGCTCCACGCGCCGAAATAAGGCGCACGCGTCTGCGGGCGCCCCCCTCTCGCGGGCATTCGGCAATGGGACCCATGTAAGCCGCCTTCCTTCGAAACGACGTTTACATAATGGGGGTTAAGTTCGGAAAATGCTACGCTCCCGTGACCTCCGACGGTGAATTATCTGCCCCGAAGTCGGATTAACTTGCGCTCTTTTTCAATCGGTGTAAACTGAAGATTACATATTGAGTGTAAGGCGCAGATGTCGCGCCCAGCCGGAGATTTTGCAATGGCGCCGCTTCAGGCCAAGCTCTCCCGCGAAATGGCCCTCGCCGCGCAGACAACGCCAAAGGCCAGTTTGGCGACCCAATTAATCGACGCGCCGGCCCCCTTTCCCTTCTCGGCCATCGTCGGCCAGGACGATATGAAGCTCGCCTTCCTCATCGCCGCGGTAGACCCGTCGATCGGCGGCGTCCTGGTCTTCGGCGATCGTGGCGCGGGCAAATCCACGGCGGTGCGCGCGCTGGCGCGATTGCTGCCGCAGATGCGCACCGTGAGCAATTGCGCTTACAATTGCGATCCCGCCGCAACGGCGGCGTTGTGCGAGTCCTGTCGAAAGGGCGGTTTGAAAGCCGCCCTCCGTCCTGTTCCGGTTATCGATCTGCCGCTTGGAGCGACCGAGGATCGTGTCGTCGGCGCGCTCGATCTCGAGCGTGCGCTGACGCGGGGCGAGAAGACTTTCGAACCCGGCTTGCTCGCCAAGGCCAACCGCGGCTTTCTCTATATCGATGAAGTCAATCTGCTCGAGGATCATCTCGTCGACCTCCTGCTCGACGTTGCGGCGTCGGGCGAAAATATCGTCGAGCGCGAAGGCCTCAGTGTGCGGCATCCCGCACGCTTCGTTCTGATCGGCAGCGGCAATCCGGAAGAAGGCGAACTTCGTCCGCAATTGCTCGATCGTTTCGGACTCGCCGTCGACGTGAAGACTCCCAGGGAAATCGCCATGCGCGTCGAAGTCGTGCGCCGACGCGACGCATTCGAACGCGACCCGATCCGCTTCCACCGCGCATGGGCGACGGAGGAGCAGAAACTGCGCCGCCGGATCGAGTTGGCGCGTGAAAACGTCCGGGAGATCGAGACGCCGGACGCCATTCTGGAGAAAGCCGCGCAGCTTTGCGTCCTGCTCGGCTCGGACGGATTGCGGGGCGAACTCACGCTTCTGCGCGCTGCGCGCGCGCTCGCGGCGCTCGAGGGTGAGCTGGTTGTCGGCGAAGCAGAATTGCGCCGCGTCGCGCCTTTTGCGCTCGGCCATCGCCTGCGGCGCAATCCGCTCGACGAGTCAGGCTCGGCTGTCCGCATCGAGCGCGCGATCGAGGAGACTTTCGCGGCATGAGCGAGCCTGCGCCTGTGCAGCTCGATGACGCCTCTGCCCAGGCGAGTTTCGCCGCGGCCCTATTCGCGATCGATCCCTTACAATCCGGCGTCTCGCTACGCGCGGCGCCCGGTCCCGCGCGTGACGCCTGGCTTTCCTTGCTGCGCGATTATCTGCCGGAGAACGCGCCGATTCGTCGCACGCCGCTCGCCATTACGGACGATCGTTTGCTCGGCGGGCTCGATCTGACGGCGACGTTGCGCGCCGGGCGGCTGGTCGCCGAAACCGGACTTATCGCGCAGACGCATGGGGGCGTTCTCCTGCTTGCCATGGCGGAGCGACAAAGCGGCGCGACGGCGGCGCGGATTGTCGCGGCGCTCGACTCGGGCTGCATCGAACTTGCGCGCGATGGGCTTGCCGCGCGACAGGAAGCGCGGATCGGCGTCGTCGCGCTCGATGAGGGGTACGAAGCGGATGAGCGTCCGCCGGCCGGACTGCTGGACCGACTTGCGTTTCATCTCGATCTTGCCGGATTGCGCGCTGGCGACATCAATTCGCAGCGCATTCCGGCGGCTGAACTTGCGGCGGCGCGCGCGCGTCTCCCCAATGTGGTCGTTCCGCGTGAAGCAATCTCCACGCTCGTCACTGTCGCCGCGCGTTTCGGGGTCGACTCGCTTCGCGCGCCGCTTCTCGCGCGACGCGTTGCGCGCGCGTCCTGCGCGCTCCGCGGCGGCCAGCTCGTCGAAGACATAGACCTCGAAATCGCCGCGCGCTATGTGCTCGCGCCGCGCGCAACCTGTCTGCCGGAACCGCAGGAACCGGAAGAGGCGCAAGGCGAAAAAGAGCAATCGTCCGACGAACCTCAGAACGACAATCAGTTGCGCGATCAACAGGCGCTTGACGACGTCGTCATCTCCGCGGCGCGGGCGGCGCTTCCGCCCGATCTTCTGGCGCGGCTCCAGACAGCCGACGTCTCGCGCGCGCAGGCCGCGCAGGCGGGCGCCTCGGGCGCGGAGCGCACATCCGCCCGACGCGGCCGGCCCCTGAGCGCAAGACGCGGCGCGCTGCGCGACGGACGCCTCAGTCTGATCGACACGCTCTGCGCCGCCGCGCCATGGCAGAAACTCCGCCGCGCCGACGCGCCCGCAGCATCGTCCCTCGCCGTTCACGTGCGGACGGATGATTTTCGCATCACACGCTTTCGCGAACGACGCGGCACGACCGCGATCTTCGTTGTCGACGCTTCGGGCTCCTCGGCCATGCAGCGACTGGCCGAGGTGAAGGGAGCGATCGAACTTATGCTAGCCGATTGCTATGTGCGCCGCGACAGTGTCGCGCTCGTCGCCTTTCGCGGCAAGGAGGCCGATATTGTTTTGCCGCCAACGCGCTCGCTTGCGCGCGCCAGGCGCCTGCTGGCGGCGATGCCGGGCGGCGGCGGCACGCCGCTCGCGCATGGGCTCGACACGGCGGCGACGCTCGCCGACAGCGTAAAACGCAAGGGCCAAACGCCCCTCATCGTGCTTCTGACCGACGGCAAGGCCAATATCGATCGCACGGGCGCGCCGGGACGCGCGCGGGCCTTCGAGGATGCGTTGCTTGCCGCGCGTCGGCTGCTCGGTGGAGGCTACGCGGCGCTCGCCATCGATTCCTCCGCCGCGTCGTCCGGCGGCGCGGAAGCGCCCACCCGCAAGATCGCCGACGCCATGCGTGCGCGCTATCTCCGACTGCCTTACGTCGAAGCCTCGCGCCTGTCGCAAGCGGTGCGCGCCGCAGCGAACGGCTCGTGAGGTTCCGCGAACTCTTCGCGCCGCTTCGCAGGCTTTCGCTGGAGGAGGACGGCGCCGATTGGCCCAACCGCTCGGCAAGCCGAAAGGTTTCGGCGGGCGGCGTCGACTGGCATGTGCAGATAATGGGGGATGGGCCGCATCTGCTTTTGCTGCATGGCACGGGCGCATCGACTCACTCCTGGCGCGCCCTCGCGCCGCTCATCGCCACGCGCTTTCGTGTCATCGCGCCAGACCTTCCGGGGCATGGGTTTTCGTCATCTGGCGGCGCCCGGACACAGTCGATGCCCGGCATGGCCTATGCGGTCGCCGCGCTGCTCGGCAAGCTCGACGCGAGGCCCGAAATTGTCGTCGGTCATTCGGCCGGCGCTGCAATTCTGGCGCGGCTCGCGCTCGACGAAAAGCTCGAACCGAAGCGCATCATCGCCGTGAATGGCGCGTTGACGCCCTTCGAGGGAGTCGCCGGCCACATCCTGCCGACGCTCGCCAAGGCGCTGTTCGTCAACCCTTTGGCGCCGCGCCTCTTCGCCTGTTCCGCCGATCGTCATGCGGTGGCGCGGCTCCTGCTGGGGACGGGGTCGAAGCTCGACGCCGAAGGCGTTGCGCTTTACGCGCGTCTCTTTCGGAATAACGCTCATGTCGATGGCGCCCTCGGCATGATGGCCCAGTGGGATCTGCATGCGCTCAATCGCGATCTGCCGAGACTGCGCACGTGCATAGATTTTATTCTGGCGGAAAACGACAGGACCGTTCCGCCAGAGGCGACGCAGGCGCTCGCGTCGAAACTCCCGAACGCGCGAGTTCATCTCGTGCCTGGCCTCGGGCATCTGGCGCATGAGGAAGCTCCGGCGCTCTTCGCCGAGCACATTCTCACTCTCGCTGGCGATGGAGGCTGAGACTGAGACGATCGGTCGCTGCCCGGCAAACGCATGGGGCTTGCGAAGTGTCAATTTTGGTTTACGCTCAATCAAATTGACGGCGACGATCCGCGACGGCGAAAGGGAGAGCCATGCGCATCCTCTTCATTCATCCGAATTATCACTCGGGCGGCGCGGAGATCGCGGGCAACTGGCCACCGGCCTGGGTCGCCTATCTCTCAGGCGCGCTGAAGAAGGCCGGATACACCGACATAAAGTTCATCGATGCGATGACCTTCGACGTCGGCGACGACGCGCTGCGCAGGGAGATCGCGGACTATGCGCCCGACGTCGTCGGCGCGACATCCATCACGCCGTCGATCTACAAGGCGCAGCAGGCGCTCAAACTCGCCAGGGAGGCGGCGCCGCAGGCGATCACCGTGCTGGGCGGCGTGCACGCTACATTCATGTATCGGCAGGTGCTCGCCGAAGCGCCGTGGATCGACGCCATCGTTCGCGGCGAGGGCGAGGAGATCATCGTCGATCTCGTCAAGGCGATCGACGAGGGACGCTGGCCCTCGCAACGCGACACGATCAAGGGCCTCGCCTATGCGCAGGACGGCAAGGTCGTCGCGACGCCGGCGGCGCCCACAGTGAAGGACATCGACTCCATCGTCGCCGACTGGAGCCTGCTGAACTGGGAAAAATACAATTACATCCCGCTCGGCGTGAAAGTCGCCATTCCCAATATGGCGCGGGGCTGCCCCTTCACCTGCAGCTTCTGCAGCCAGTGGAAATTCTGGCGCGACTATCGCATCCGCGACCCGAAGAAGGTCGTCGACGAAATCGAGACGCTGATGCGCGATCACGGCGTCGGCTTCTTCATCCTCGCCGACGAGGAGCCGACGATCAACAAGAAGAAGTTCGTCGCCTTCTGCCAGGAACTGATCGACCGCAAGCTCGACATCCTCTGGGGCATCAATACGCGCGTCACCGATATTCTGCGCGACGAGGAACTACTGCCCTTCTATCGCAAGGCCGGCCTCATCCATGTGTCGCTCGGCACGGAAGCCGCCGCGCAGCTGAAGCTCGATCTCTTCAACAAGGAGACGACCATTGCGCAGAACAAGCGGGCGATCGAGCTCCTGCGCAACGCCGGCATCGTCGTCGAGGCGCAATTCATCGTCGGCCTCGAAAATGAAACGGCGGAGACGCTCGAAGAGACCTATCGGATGGCGCAGGACTGGAAGCCGGACCTCGCCAACTGGTCGATGTATACGCCCTGGCCCTTCTCCGACCTCTTCAAGGAGCTCGGCGACAAGGTCGAAATCTTCGACTACGAGAAATACAATTTCGTCACGCCGATCATACGCCCGCAGGCGATGGATCGCGGCGAACTGCTCGACCGTGTGATGAACAATTATCGCCGCTTCTATATGAAGAAGGCGCTTTTCTCCTATCCCTGGGCCGGCAGCGGCCAGCGGCGGCGCTACCTGCTCGGCTGCCTGAAAGCCTTCCTCAAGGCGGGCTTCGAGCGCAAGTTCTATGATCTCGGCAAGGTCGAATATTGGGGCCCGCAGTCACGCAAGAAGGTGAAATTCGACTTCGACACGTCGCGCAAGCGTGCGGCCGATGAGGACGTCGAATGGCAGGTCGCGCACAACCGTCCGCCGAGCACCATGCATGAAGCGGCGCAGGCGATGGCCTGCGGCGGCGGCAAGGAGCAGCTCGAGGACGCGCTGGACGATGCGCAAATCGATGTGATCGCTGCGCAGGAGCGCGTAAAGGCGCATGAGCATCACCTCCACTGACGCGGGCGCCGTTATCGGACCCAACGCCATCACCCGCATGGCGGAAGCCTTGGGAACGCTGACGGGCGACGCGCGCCGCCGCGACATCTTCGCGTCGGCGGATCTCACTTCCTATCTTGCGTCGCCACCAACCAGGATGATTCCGGAAACCGACGTTGCGCGTCTGCATCGCGCCGTGATCGAGGCGATGGGTGAAACCGAGGCCGCGATCGTCTCGCGAGAAGCGGGACGCCTCACGGGGGATTATCTCCTTGCGAACCGCATTCCCGCCATGGCGCAGCGCGTGCTGAAACTTCTGCCCCGCGCGCTGGCGGCGCGCATCCTCGTCGCAGCGATCGCGCGACATGCCTGGACTTTCGCCGGGGCCGGCGAATTCACCTACGATTTTTCACCTCGACTCAGCTTACGGCTGAAAGGCTCGCCAATCTGCAGGGAACTGCGCACGCAGGAACCGGCCTGCGCCTATTTTGCCGCGACATTCGAGCGTGTATTCGGCGCGATTCTCGGCCCCACGCTTCGCGTCACGGAGACCGAATGCGAGGCCGCCGGCGCGTCGGCCTGCGTCTTCGACGTGCGTTGGTAAGGCGCAGCGGCGCGTCAGTTTCCGGGCACCAGCCACTCTTCTGCCGGCGAGTGTCCTTCGCCGACGGCCTTCCGGTAATGCATGGTCAGACCGATGATCGCTTTGCGCAGCGCGTCGCCAGGCGTCTCCGCCTCTGGCGCGCAGCTCCAGTTGGGACAGGGCTGACGCGGCGTCTTTATCGCATGGCTTTGTCGGAACGCCGTTCGGGAGCCCCATGTCCGGCGCAGGCTGATCGTGACGACAGTCTGCAGCGTCCCGATCCTGATGAGATAGGCGCCCTCCGCATCCCGCCTCTGAACCAGGCTGATGCAATCGTCCTGCAACGCGCTGTCAACCGTGCACACGGGTCCGTCCTCCCTGTACTCCGCGAACGGAAACCATATTGGAAGTTCTATCAGGATGTCGGCAAATTTTCGTCGAAACGAAAAGAAAGTCTGGCCGGCGCCGCCGGCCAGACCGACCGGCTACGGAGCCGCCTTGCCGCCAAGCTCAGGAAAATCCTTCGCCATGCTCTGGCCCAGAAGCGGTTTGCTGGCTCCCTGATGACAGGTCGCGCAATTCGCCTTGGGCGCATCGCCAAGCGGGCTGAGGCGATTTGCCGGATAGTGCGGCTTCAACGGGTCGAAATAAACCGCGTTCAACTCCCGCATCATCTGGAGCCCCTGCCACGCAACGGCGCGCGTCGGCTTGCTCTCGTCCCACCCGCTGAAATTGCGGCTGTTGTGGCAGAAGGTGCAATTCACCCCGAGCGCTTCCGACATATGGATCATGAGCGAGAAGCTCTGCTCCGTCTGCTGGATCGACGCGCCCGCCACAGTCGGCAGGGCCGTCTTGCCTTCGACCCTAAGGTTGTCGTCGCCAAGAAGATGCGGCGTGAATGGATCGACCGGAAGCCCGGTTGTTCCGTTCGACGCAGACGGATGTCCGAAGCCGTAATTATGCGCCGACATGCCGCCCGCATGCGGGCCGCCCGGGTTTTCGAACCAGATGTTATTCGGCACGGGCTGGCCGCGGTGGCAGGTGTAACAGGTCACACCCGTATCGGCGACGTGCTGGGTGTAATTCTTGTTGATGTGACGGGTCATGTCCAGCATCGTCCGCGCGACGGTCTTGGTGTAAAGACCATCGTCGGCAAGATTATCCGTGTTGTGGCAATAGGCGCAGCCCTGGTCCGGCGACACCCACTGAGTAATCGCAACCATCACCCGGTTGAACTCTTCCGTGCTGAGATCGGTGAGAACCTTCACATTCTTGTAGGCTTGCGTGGCGCGCTCGCCCGATGACGACGCCTTGTCGATCGGCGCCGGCAAGACGTTCGCCGCTTCAAGGAGACGCTTCTGCCCTGCGCTGATCAGCTGTTCCTGACCCGTGCCGCGGAAGCCCGTCTGTATGCCGAATATCGGTGGACGCACCCAGCCAGCGGTGAACAGCATGGCGACGGTGAGTAGCGTGGCGATAACGCCCCCAAGGAGGGCGAGCGCCAGTCTGATGCCAATACTCTTATTCATGGCGCGCCTCCCGTAGCAAGAGCCGGATCGACCACAGGCGGGAAAGCGTGCGGATATTCCGGCGCGAGGCCGTGCGCGACGCCCCACAGATACCAGTTATCGACGACCGTCCCGGTGAGCAGAATGCCGATTCCGCCGGTGAGCGGGCACAACACCGCGAACCACCACGCCCAGCGATGGATCGACTCCATCGTGGCGTTGAAGCCCATCGTCCAGCGCCAGAACAAAGCCGCGCGTTCAGACGCCGTGCCGCGATCGAGGATCTGCTCGATCTCACGCTCGCCGCCGAAGCGGCCGACGGCGAGAATGGTCGCGCCATGCATGGCGAAGAGCAGCGCCGATCCGTAAAGGAAGGCGATCGAGAGCATATGGAACGGGTTGTAGAAGAGATTCCCGTAACGGATCGAGAACGCCGCGGTCCAGTCGAGATGCGGGAATATGCCGAACGGCACCGCCTCGCTCCAGCTCCCCATCAGCAGCGGCCGGATGAAGCCGAGCACGAGATAAAGCCAGATCGCCGACAGGAAGGCCCAGGCGGTGTGCGTGCCGAGACCCAGCGCGCGCGCGCGACGATAGACGCGCCACCACCAGAGCAGCACCGACGATGTGAGGAAGAATCCGGCGATGAGCCACCAGCCGCCTTCGCTGAGCGGCGGCAGAATCTTCAGACCATATTGGGGCCTTGGCGGCTCCAGCGCGAGCCAAGGCAATTGCCGCACGAATTGCACCGGATCCCAATTCACCGACGCCCACATATTGAGGCCGATGATTTCGAAGGCGATGAAGCCCGCGAGGAGCGACAGCAATCCGGTGTAACCGAGATAGATCGGCCCGATCTGCGCATTGCCAATACGGCCGAGCAGATAGGAGAAGGTCGCGCCGCTTCTGTCCTCATTGGGGATGTGCACGCCCGGATCAGGCGCCGCGCCGCGGACCTGCACCTGCGTAAAGATGTTTTGATAATAGGCCACGGATTCTCTCCCTTACGCTCAGCGCCAGACGGGAAGATTGAGCCACCAGTTCCACCACTCGGGCCAGCCGCGAGTCCAGAACGGGCCGCTGATGATGATGCACACAGCGCTGAAGAACACGGCCGCCAGCGCAAGGAACAGGCCGAGCCGGTGAATGCCCAGCGTGCCGATCGAATAGCCGATCGCATCGCGGAAGAAGGTGTCTTCATGCTCCGGCGACTTCACCGCTTCCCCCTTCGGCGGATTGGTCGCGGAGAGCACCAGCGCGCCGTGGAGGGACAAAGCGAAACAGGTCGCGAAGAAAAACGACACCGCGATCATATGCGCCGGATTGTAGTGGAAGTGCAGATACTGATAGCCGGTGTTTGACACCCAATCGAGATGGCTGATGATTCCATAAGGGAAACCATAGCCCCACGCGCCGAGCAGGAACGGCCTGATCACGACCAGAGACACATAGGCGAAGATCGCGACGGAGAAGGCGAAAGGCACGTGATAGCCGATGCCGAGTTTTCGGCAGATTTCGACTTCGCGCAGCGCCCATGACACGAAAGAGCCGGTCGCGCATATGGTGATGATCTGCCACAGCCCGCCTTCCTTCAGCGGCGCGAGCGCCAGACCATATTTGATGTCGGGCGGCGCGACGTTGATCTGCCATATGTTCCAGGTCGGCCCGAGCGCCGCGCTCCAGACGATCAGCGCCGTGCCGAGCGTCGCGAAGATGATTGTCGTGACGCCGAAGAAGCCGACATAAAACGGGCCGACCCAAAAATCGAAGAGGTCGCCGCCGATGAGCGTGCCTCCGCGCACGCGATATTTTCTCTCGAAACTCAGCATGGCCATGGCCGCGCCTCCCTGGGAAAATTCTCACAATCTGGACGGCCGCGGGCGGAAGCGGAACGGCGCTTCCGTCCGCGGCGCGACAGCAACGAGACGATCAGCCGAATGAATTCGGCGTCGTCATCTCGATCTGCCCCGTCTTTTGCGCGCGCGGTCCTTCCAGCCAGTTGAACCTGTCCGTGCTGAGCAGGATGAAGTGAATCAGCAGGGCCAGGGTGAACAGGAAGGCGCCGAGCGCGACAAGCACGCGGCGCGGATCGAAAAGCAGCCACAACTTGTGCATCTCGAACTCCTATCAGCCAATGAGCGACAGAGCGGCATGCCCGACGCTGGTTACGCCATCGAGCAACGCATATCCCTTGGGGCCGGGCAGCCAGGGCCGCCAGTTCCACACGAGCACATGCGCGATGATCGCGATGACGACGAAAAGCAAAAAGCTCTTGATGAAGAGGCTATGGAACTCCAGAGCCTCACCCTCTGTCAGTCCTGACAGAGAACTCCTCTCTTTATCGATGGCCATGATCGACCTCCGTTGACATTGCCGCGCACGCCTTACGCGGCGGAAGCATCGCGGCCCTAAAGGGATCGCGACAGGCGTTTCGCTCGGGATTAGTCCCGCGCGAAGCTCTGCAACATGGCGCGCGCCATCAGCGCGTGAGAAATCGCCAGCGAAGTGTTCTCGCGCGCCTCGCGGATCACCGACCTGGGCGCAGGCTCGCTTGCGCCAAGCAGCGCCGTCAGGCGTCTGAAGAGGGAAGCGGCGAGAAAGAACGGGAAGAGCACGCCGAAGATCAGCGAGACCTTCAAATCCAAGCTTCGGGTCGCCGGAGGCGAATAGATTGCAAAGCTCATAGCCTCTCCTTCCTGATTTGATCCTCTGTGGTGCATCACGGCGTCGCTCATGCGCTCGTCTCCATCACCAGTTTCCGGGCAAGCTCGACGCGGGTCGTCGTGACGCGCTCGTCGCCGCCGCGCCGCGCCTCGCGTTCGGCGGCGTCGCGCAATTTCTTGGCGGCCGATATCCGCACGAGCAGCGGCGTTGCTTCGACAAGCTCGTCGAGCAGACGCTTCGCTTCGTCGTCCCATGGCATTTCTCGATGCAGGCGCGACGGAGTCGCGTCGACCCTGTCGAGCTCCGTTCCGAGCGGCAGAATGCTGAACAGCGCGTCGAACAGCGCGTTGCAGACTTCCTGCACGAGATAGACGGCGCCGGCATAACCCATGAAGGGCGTGCCGGTGTGGCGGCGGATGATCGCGCCGGGGAAAGACGCGGGGATATACATGGCGCGCCCGCCGGCTTCCGCCGCGTACATGCGTTCGTTGTAGCTGCCGAACAGCACCAGCGGCGGGGTCTCCCGCACCGCTTTGCGCACAGCGGCGTTGTCGGTCTTCTCGCCCGGCCTGCGGGGAATCGCGAAGGTGCAGGGCAGGCCCATTTCATCTTCGAGGAAGTTCCTCACGCCGCGCGCATAAGTGTCCGTCGCGACGATGCCGAAAGAGGCCGTGCCGAAGAAATCCTGCGTCACCGAACGCCACAAATCCCAGAGCGGCTTGATCGTCGTGTGCTTCTCGCGTTCGATGAAGGGCTCGGGATCGAGGCCGGTGAGTTCGCCGAGTTTGAGCAGGAATTTCGTGGTGCTGTGCAGGCCGATCGGCGCCTGGAGATAGGGACGATCCAGCTCCTCGCAGAGCTGACGGCCGAATTCGCGATAGAGAAGAATATTGACGTCGGCGTCGGCAAGACGCGGCGTATCCGCGATATGGCTGCCGAGCGGGAAGACCATATTGATCTCCGCGCCGATTCCTTCGACGAGGCGTCGAATCTCCGCAAGGTCCGACGGCATGTTGAAGACGCCGTAGCTGGGGCCGATGATATTCACACGCGGCTTTTCGCCGGGCGCGCGCTCCTTGCGTTTCGGCGCCTGACCTTTTTTCGCGCCATATTCACGCCACAGCCAACTCATGGCGCGACTGGCGCATTGCCACTGGTCCTCGTCGATCGTGCGCGGCAGAAAGCGCTGAATGCCCGTGCCTTCCGGCGTCACGCCTCCGCCGATCATCTCCGCGATGGAGCCGGTGACGACGACGCTCGGCAGATCGGGATCGAGCGTCGCATGCGCGCGTTTCATGGCGCCTTCGGTGCCGTGGCGGCCGAGCTCTTCTTCGGACAATCCCGTGACCACGATCGGCAATTCATGCGGCGGCAGCGCGTCGGTGTAGTGCAGCACCGAGGTGACGGGCAGATTTTCGCAGCCGACAGGGCCGTCGATCACGACCTGCAATCCCTTCACGGCCGTGAAGACGTAAACGGCGCCCCAATAGCCGCCAGCGCGATCGTGATCGAGGACTAGCATGCGCCCATCTCCTCGTTCGGCTTGCGCGCGGTTTTGGCGGCGTGCTTCTTGCGAAATTCGGGGCGATCACGCGGAATGTCCTGCCACACGCCGGCGGCATAGCCTTCGCCAACGCCCGCGAAGAAGTCGTTCATCACATCGAAACGCGACTGATTGCCGATCGCGGTGTTGATGACCTTGGCGAGCGAACCGGCGCCCGCGACGCCCATCAGCGGACGCGCGGAGATGAGATTGGTGAAGTAAAGCGCCGGCGTCGCGCTCTGCTTGGCTTTCTGCACAACGGGCGTCGTGCCGATGGCGAGGTCCGGCCGGAATTCGTCGAAGGCGGCGAAATCCTGCTCGAGCGAGGCGCGGAACTGGACATGCACGCCCTTCGCTTCAAGCCATTCGCGATCGGCGTCGGAGAAGCGCGTGCGCGGAAGCGCCGTGCCGACATATCGCAGATCAGCGCCCGACTCGACGAGCAGTCTTCCGACCAGAAGCTCCGAGCCTTCATAGCCCGAAAGCGTGATGCGGCCCTTGATCGGCGTCGCCGACAACGCACCCTTGATCGCAGGGAGCAGACGCGCCTTCGCGGCGTCGATGACGGCGCTTCCGACATTGCAGGCGGCGCCGATGTTTTCCAGCCAGGCCGCCGTGCCGTCATGGCCGACAGGCGCGGAGCCGACGACGCTGCGCCCCGCCGATTCGAACTCGCGCACGCAGGCTGTATAGAAAGGATGGATCGCCGCGACGGCCGCGCAATCCAGCGCGCCATAAAGTTCGCGCCATTCGCGCGTCGGCGTGACGGGACCTGCGGCGAGGCCGAGAAGATCCAGCATCCCGCCGATCTGCATCGGATCGGCGGGGAACATCTCGCCCAAGAGAGAGACGGAGGGCTTCTCGGCGCGCGGCGCGCGTGGCGCCTGCACGGGCCCCTCTTCCGCTTCGAGCCGCGCAAAGCGCAGCATGGCGCCGGCGAGGACATCCTTTGCTTCGGCATGGGTCGGCACGCCAAAGCCCGGCACGTCTATGCCGATGATGCGCACGCCGTTGATCTCCTTCGGCAGGAGGCGCAGCGGCACGCCGGAAGCCGTCGGCACGCAGAGATTGATGATGACGACGGCGTCGTAATTGGCGGGATCGGCGAGCTGATAGACCGCTTCGCGAATGTCCTCGAACAGCTTGCCGGTGACGAGCGTCTCCGAATTGAAGGGCACATAGCCGACGGTGCGCTTTGCGCCATAGAAATGCGACGTGAAGGTCAGGCCGTAGACGCAGCAGGCCGAACCCGACAGCACCATCGCCGTGCGGCGCATGCGCAGACCGACGCGCAGCGAGCCGAAGGCCGGGCACATGCTCTGCGGCTGATCATGCGGGCCCTGCGGGTAATCCTTCGCATATTGGCCGAGCGTCTCGCTCATGCCGGCCGCCTCGGCGGCGGCGCGCATCTTGTCCTTGCCGCCATGACAGCCGAGCCCGTCGGCCTGAGCGGCGGCGGGAGTCACATCGTCCGCCGTCTCGACAGGCCGGCCGGTCGCCTGATGGGAGCTGAGATCGTCCATCGCCCGCTCCATCAGATGTTCTCGTAAACGACTTCGAGCGACGGCTTCTGCGTCAGCGTCGCGCCGCACATGTCTTCCACCGTCGCCGGTTCCAGGACGACGTCGCGTCCGACCGACTCGCCGGAGAAGAGGCCAAGCAGTTCATCCTGCGTCAGCGGCTTCGGACGGTTGGGCTGCGAGGTGACAACATTGCCCGCAAGCTGAGCGAACAGCGCGCCCCAACGCCCGTCGGGACGACCGATGATCTCATAGCTGGCGCTCTTGCGGCGGATATCGTCGTCAGCGGGGATCGACGCGAGAATCGGAATGCCGGCGGCCTTTGCGAAGGCCTGCGCTTCGCCGGTCCCGTCATCCTTGTTGATGACGAGGCCGCCGACGCCGACATTGCCGCCGAGTTTGTGGAAATATTCCACCGCCGAACACACATTGTTCGCGACGTAAAGCGATTGCAGATCGTTGGAGCCGACGACGATGACCTTCTGGCACATGTCGCGCGCGATCGGCAGGCCGAAGCCGCCGCAGACGACGTCGCCGAGGAAATCCAGCAGGACGTAATCGAATCCCCATTCATGGAAGCCGAGCTTTTCGAGCAGTTCGAAACCGTGGATGATGCCGCGTCCGCCGCAGCCTCGGCCGACTTCGGGCCCGCCGAGCTCCATCGCGAAGACGCCATCGCGCTTGAAGCACACATCGCCGATCGCAACCTGATCGCCTGCGAGCTTCTTCTTCGTCGATGTTTCTATGATGGTCGGACAGGCGCGTCCGCCGAAGAGCAGCGATGTCGTGTCGCTCTTGGGGTCGCAGCCGATGAGCAGCACCTTCTTGCCCTGCTGCGCCATCATGTAGGAGAGATTGGCGAGCGTGAAGCTCTTGCCGATGCCGCCCTTGCCGTAGATCGCGATGATCTGCGTCTCCTTGGTCGCCGTTTCCGGAACGGGATCGGGCGGCGTCGCGGCTTCCTCGCGCAAGAGATGCGTCGGCGGATTGGCGATTTCGGCGGCAGTCAGAAAGCCCTGCGCGTAATTCATGCTACCGCCCTCCAGTCGAGAACCATTTTCAGACATGCCGGATCATTGAATGCGATCGGATAGGCGTCCTGCGCCTCGAGCGCGAAACGCCGATGCGTGACGAGGCCATCGAGCGAGAGACGCCCGTCCTCGACGAGACGAAGGACACTCTTGAGATCATCCGGCCGCCATTGCGCCGCGACGCGCATACGCGCTTCGCGCATGAAGGCGGGCGGGAAGGCGAAGGCGAGAGGCCGCTCGTAGAAGCCTGCGAGAACGATCTCGCCGCCGGGCGCCAGTCGCGCGATAAGCTGATCGAGGATCGACGGATCGCCGCTCACATCATAGATGACGCGATAGTCGCGGCGCGTATCGGCGTCGGGCGCGACGACGGCGTAGCCTTCGGCGCCGCCCGCGCGCTGCGGATCACGTTCCCAAACCGTCGGCTCGCCGCCGGCGACGACGCTCAGTCGCGCCAGCAGGCGGCCCAGCACGCCATGCCCGACGATGAGTTCGCGGCCCTGGGGTTCGACGCCGCCACGCGCGTGATAGGCGGTCGCGGCCAGTGCGAGGAGAATCGCCTTGTCGCCGAGCTCTCTCGATATCGGGACGATTCGCGAGCCCTTGACGACGAGATGCGACGCGGCGCCGCCGAAGAGTCCGCGCACGTCGCCATAGCATGTCGCGCCCGGGGCGAAGACCCGCTGCCCGACCGTAAAGCCGCTCTCGGGGCCGGCCTCGATGACCTCGCCGACTGTCTCGTAGCCCGGCACGAGCGGATAGCCCATGCCGGGGAAGTCGGGCATGTGTCCCGTATAGAGAAGCCGCTCGGTGCCGGTGCTGATGCCGCTCCAGCTCGTCGCAACGACCACATCCGAAACGTCGGGAGAGTCGATCGGCAAGCGCTTGAGCGCGAGTCTTCCCGGCTCCTCAAGGACGATGGCGAGCGCATTCAACATCATCGGCCTTTCGCGCGTCATGCGCCAAACTTATCGGTGTGTCAGTCTATAAAGACATTTGAAAGCGTCAACTAAAAATTACACTCGTCGCCCGATTATCACGCTTGCGAACATCGGACGAGGCGTCGAAAGGAAGCGAATCCCTGTGAATCCAGCGGCTTGCAGAATCTGCGTCATTTCCGCCCTGCGGCGGGCGCGACCGCTGCCCATGGCCAGCAGGTAGAAGCCGAAATAGGCGTCGCCGATGGCTTCGGCCCCGGGAGTCTCCGCCATGGGCTCGGCGATGAGGAGCGCGCCGCCCGGCGGCAGGGCGTTGTGAGCGCAGCGAAGCGCCGCGAGCGCCATATCGTCATCATGGTCGTGCAGCACGCGGATCAGCGTGACGATGTCGGCGCCCCTGGGCGGCGCCGTATCGATGAAGCTGCCGCCATGCACGTCGACCCGCGTCAGGCCTCGCGCCGCGAGCCGGGCGCGCGCCCGCTCGGCGACCGGCGGCAGATCGAAAAGCTGTAGCTCCAGAGACGGATGGCGCGCAACGACTGCGGCGATGAAGGCGCCCTCGCCGCCGCCGATGTCGAGAAGGCGTTTGTGGCGCCCGAAGTCATAGGCGTCGAGCACATCCTCGGCGATAAGCTTTTGCGAGCGCGCCATGAGATCGCTATAGGCGCCGCAAGTGGCGTCGTCGCCCTCGCGGCCTTCCGCATAGGGCCAGAATTGCGATAGCCTCGTGCGGGTCTCGCCGCGCAGCAGCGCCACGGGATCGCGCAGATCGTCGTAAAGCAGCGCGTGATGTTCGACGAAGGCGGCGACCGACGGATTGGCCAGCATCGAGGCGCCAAGGTCGTCGAGCGCGAAACGGTCGTCCGGCAACTCGCGCAAAAGCTTCAGTGATGCGGCCGCGCGCAGCAGGCGCTGGGCGGCGTCAGGCGAGAGGCCCAGCCGCGCCGCGAGCTGGGTAAGACCGAGCGGGCCCGCCGCCAACGTCTCGAACAGCCGCAGCCGCACGCAGGCGAGCAAGATCTGCGAGTAGACGAAGCCGGCGCAGAGATCGAAGAGCGCCGTCGCGCGACGCCGCGCGACAAGGCGCGTGAGGGGCGACGTAGCCGCCCAGCGCTGGAAGCGCGGATTGGCCACCAGACTGTTGCGCCAGTTGATCCAGCGCTCGCGCCAGGAGGTCCCGGCCGACGCCAGAGATGGGGCGGGCGGCACGCGCGCGGCTCAGGCCGCGACGCGCGCGAGCTGCTTGGGGAAGAACAGCCCCGTCTGCGCCTTGATCAGCATGCGCAGCTCGCCTGCGCCGGGACACTCCGGGATCGAGCCGACGGCGGCCTTCATCAGCTCTTCGAGATGCGCCTTTGCGCCGGCGACGCCGAGTTCGGCGGCGGCGTTGGGGCGTAGCCGCACGGCGTCCTGCCCGATCGGCTTGCCGAGTTCGTCCTCGTCGCAGAGCACGTCACGCAGATCGTCGGCGACCTGATAGGCTTCGCCGAGCTTCTCGCCCAAGGTGCGCCACAACTCCGGATCATGCCCCGCCGCCGCAGCGCCCGCGCGCGTCGCGGCGACAAACAGCGCCCCGGTCTTGGCGCGCTGATAATCGGACAGCGGGACGGCAACCTCGCATTCCCAGGCCTGGCCCGCGACGATGCCATGCGGCGAGCCGACCGCTTCCGCAACGATGCGGATGAGCGTCGCCATACGGACGGGGTCCGCCACCGCCGCGCCCAGCGTCGCAAAGGCGTGGACGATCAGCGCGTCGCCAGACAGCACGGCGAGCGGCTCGCCATATTGGACATGCACCGAGGCCTTCCCCCGGCGCAGATCGGCGTCGTCGAAACAGGGCAGATCGTCATGCACGAGCGAGGCGCAATGCAGGAGCTCGATCGCCGCCGCCGCCGCCTCTGCCGAAACGGGGTCCGGATCGCCGCAGGCCTGAGCGACAGCAAGGCAAAGCTGCGGACGGATACGATGGCCGGCGGGAAACACGGCGTAATCGAGAGCCGCCGCAAGCCGTGGCGGCGCGCCGGGTCCACATGCCGACGCAACCGCACGTTCCAGCGCCTGTTCGATCCGCTCGGCAGTCTGCATCGCCCCGCCTCCGTCATTTTAGATTGACGCCAGTTTTGTCATTTTAGATTGACATATCGCAGATGCAAGTCAATTGTTTTCCCTGCGCGCGGTCGGTTGGAGCAGATGGGCGAAAATATGCGAGGGCAGCGCGTCATCGTCATTGGCGCCGGCGTCGGGGGCCTCGCCGCCGCTTTGTTGCTCGCCGCGCGCGGCCTTGCGGTCACGGTCGTCGAACGCGCCGACGGCGCCGGGCGGCAAGATGCGGGAAGTCGAAGCGGGCGGGCTGCGTCTCGATGCGGGGCCGACCGTCTTCACCATGCGCTGGGTGTTCGATCAGCTCTTCGACGAAGCCGGCGCGACTTTCGCGGATCACGTTCGGCTGCGTCACGCTGAGACGCTGGCGCGTCACGCGTGGAGCGACAGCGAGCGTCTCGATCTTTTCGCCGATCCAGCGCGCAGCGCCGATGCGATCGGCGTCTTTGCAGGGAAGGCGGAAGCGGAAGGTTTTCTGCGCTTCGCGGCGCGTGCGCGCGCGATTTACGAAACGCTGCGCGACTCCTTCATCCTCGCGCAGCGTCCGAGCCCCGTCGATCTCGTGCGCCACGCAGGCTTCGGGGGTTTGCCGAATCTGCTGCGCATCTCGCCTTTCGCGACGATGTGGGACGAGCTCGGCAAATATTTCCGCGATCCGCGTCTGCGCCAGCTCTTCGGCCGCTACGCGACCTATTGCGGCTCCTCCCCCTTTTCCGCCCCGGCGACGCTGATGCTCGTCGCGCATGTCGAGATGGACGGCGTGTGGCGCGTCGAGGGCGGGATGCACAGTCTCGCGCGCGCCCTCGCCGATCTCGCGCAGGCGCGCGGCGCGACATTTCTCTATGGGCGCGAGGCGCGGCGCATCGTGATCGAGGCGGGCCACGCTTCGGGCGTCGTGCTTGCCGACGGCGAGCGGCTCGACGCGGACGCCATTATCATGAATGGCGATGTCGCCGCGCTGCGCAACGGTCTCCTGGGAGACGACGCGCGAGGCGCGGCGGGCAAAGCCCCGCCTGCACAATCCTCGCTTTCGGCGATGACGCTGGCGATGCGCGCGCGGACGCAGGGCTTTCCGCTTCTGCATCACAACGTCTTCTTTTCGCGCGACTACCGCGCCGAGTTCGACGAGATTTTCTCTCGCCGCCGCCTTCCGGCGCAGCCGACCATCTATGTCTGCGCGCAGGATCGCGGCGACGACGACGCGCCGCGCGAGGATGAAAGACTGTTTGCGCTCGTCAACGCGCCCGCAGGCGTGGAGACTTTCGCAGGAGGAATTGGGCCGATGCGAGGAAACGATTTTTCGGACGCTCTCGGCGCAGGGCCTTCAGATCGACGCGCAAGCGACGAGTGCGCACGGCGCCGGCGGATTTCGCGCGGCTGTTCCCGGCGACGGGCGGAGCCATTTACGGTCAGGCGTCGCACGGATGGATGGCGTCCTTCACGCGGCCGGGCGCGCGCACGCGGATAGACGGGGCTTTATCTGGCGGGGGGCAGCGCGCATCCGGGGCCGGGCGTGCCGATGGCGGCGACGTCGGGGCGGCTCGCGGCGCAGTGTCTGATGGCGGACCTGACTTCGGTGCGGCCGTCGCCGCGGGCGGCTATCGCTGGTGGTATGTCGACGCGCTGAGCGACGACGGCGCCTTCGGCTTTACGGTCATCGCTTTCATCGGCAGCGTGTTCTCGCCCTATTACGCCTGGTCGGGCTGGGCCGATCCCTATCGGCATTGCGCAGTGAATGTCGCGCTTTACGGCCCGCGCGGCGCGCGCTGGGCGATGACCGAGCGCGGCCGCGACAGTCTGAGGCGCACGCGCGACGTATTGGCCATCGGACCGAGTTCGCTCCAGTGGCGCGATGGTTCTCTTATCATCCGCCTGGATGAAATCGGCGCCCCGATCCCCCGGCGCATTCGCGGCGAGATCATCGTCGAGCCGGCGGCCATCAACCGGCATGAGTTCACGCTCGAATCGCAGGGGCGGCATGTCTGGCGCCCGATCGCGCCGATCGCGCGCGCCTCGGTGACTTTCGATGCGCCGGAGCTGCGCTGGCAAGGCCATGCCTATTTCGACTCCAACGCCGGCGACGAGCCGCTCGAACGAGCCTTTTCCTTCTGGACATGGTCGCGCGCCGCGATCGGCAATGAGGCCGCGATCTATTACGACGCCGAAAGGCGCCGCGAAGGGCCGCTGTCGCTGGCGATGCGCTTCGACGCCGCTGGCGGCGTCACGATGCTTGAGCCCCCGCCCGTCGCCCCGCTGCCGACGACGAAGTGGCGGGTGGCGCGCCGCACGCGCGCGGAAGACGGCGAGGCGGCGCCTCTGCGCAGTTTCGAGGATACGCCCTTCTATTCGCGCTCGCTCATTTCAAGCCGCTTCGCCGGCGCGCCGGTCGAATGGGTGCATGAAAGCCTCTCGCTCGATCGCTTCGCCAATCCGATCGTGCGGATGATGCTGCCCTTCCGCATGCCGCGTCGCGGCTGACGCTGCCTCCCGTCATTGCGAGGAGCGGGAGCGACGAAGCAATGACGATTGATCTCGTAGCCTCGTCACTCCTCGTCGCCCTTGCGCAACTGCTCCTCGCGCAGGCGCTTGCGCGTCTTCTCGACCGACCAGAGCTGCCAGACGCAGAAGACGATGAGCAGGCCGAAGGAGAACGCCATCTCCACGACGCCATAATAATTTTCAGGCATCGCGCTACTCGCCGTAACGCTCGGCGCGTTCGAGCCGTTCGAACGTCTCGAGCACAGAAAGAAACTGTGCGGCCATGGTCGGGCGTCGGCCAATCGGTGCCCCGCGCAGGCTCGCGCGCAACTGCATCGATCAGATAGGCCGCCGCTTCGAGCGCTGGCGCCGGCGCGGCGCGCGACAGAAAGGGCGAGAGTGTGACGGCCTTGCCGAGCAGGGCAAGCTTGCGCGCGCCGCCGACGCGCGCGCGATGCGAAACAGAGTCGAGCCCGTGACGACGCGAAAGCTCGCGGCCGATTTCGGCATAGAGCAGCGCGGCGGCGAGGATCGCCGGGCGGCAGTTTGCCGGAAGATGCGCGACGCCCCGCCGCGCGCGCGCATAGAGCGCGTCGGCCTCGCGCAACAGCCGTGCGACCACGCCTTTCACCGGCGAACTCGCGACGGGCGCCGAGAGGAAGGCGTCGGGATCGACGCCGGCCTCGCGCATCCAGGCGAGCGGCAGATAGAGACGGCCGGCGCGCGCATCTTCGCCGACGTCGCGCGCGATATTGGTGAGCTGCATCGCAACGCCGAGATCGCAGGCGCGCGCCAGCGTCAGCCCGTCGCGCACGCCCATCATCAGCGTCATCATCACGCCGACCGAGCCCGCGACGCGCACTGCATAGGCTTGCAGTTCCTCAAAACTCTCGTAGCGGCGGCCTTCCGTATCCCAGGCGAGGCCTTCGAGCAGCGCTTCCGGCGCCGCGCGCGGAATGGCGTGATGGCGCAGGACATCCGCCATGGCGCGATCCGCCGGCGCATCATGCGGATCGCCGTCGCAGGCCCGCGCAAGACGCGCACGCAGGCGCAGGACGGCGTCGAGCGAGCCGCCATCGCGATCGACGGCGTCGTCGGAGAGGCGGCAGAAGGCGTAGAGTCCGTAAGCCGGCCTGCGAACATGCGCCGGCAACACCAGCGACGCCGCGTGAAAGGAGCGCGAGCCCTCGCGAATCGCGGCGGCGCAATGCGCGTGATCCGCCTCCGTGGCGAAGGCCGGCTCAGACGAAAGCGGATGCATGCGGCGCCACCTTGTCGAGAATTCGTGCCGAAGAGAGAACGCCCGGCAATCCGGCGCCCGGATGGGTGCCGGCGCCGACGAGGAAAAGATTGCGCACATCCTCGCTCGCATTATGCGGACGGAACCACGCGCTCTGCGTGAGGATCGGCTCCATGCCGAAGGCCGCGCCGCGGAATGCGTCGAGTTCGTGCTGGAAATCAAGCGGCGTCGCGATGCGCGACGTCGCAATCTGCGACGAGAGGCCCGGAAGGATGCTCCCCTCCAGCGCGTCGGCGATGCGCCGGCGATAATCCTCCGCGAGCGTCGGCCAGTCCTGTCCGCCTTCGAGATTGGGCACCGGGGACAGCACGTAGAATGTATCGCAGCCGGGAGGCGCGAGCGACGGGTCCGTCGCCGTCGGCCGATGCAGATAGAGGCTGAAATCCTGTGCGAGAATCTTGCGCTGGAAAATGTCCTTCAGCAACTCACGATAGCGCGGCCCCATGAGGATCGTGTGATGCGCAACGTCCTCGTATCGCCGCCGCGTGCCGAAATACCAGAGGAACAGCCCCATTGAATAATTGGCGCGCTCGATCTTCCGGTCGCTCCAGCGCCGCCGCGCAGACGCCGGCAGCAGATAACGATAGGTCCAGGCTGAATCCGCGTTGGAAACGACGATGTCGGAAGCGATCGTCTCGCCGCTCGCCAGCCGCACGCCCTTCGCCGCGCCATTCTCGACAAGGATGGACTCGACCTCGCAATTATAGCGCATGTCGGCGCCCTGCCCCTCGATCAGATCGACCAGACCCTTCACCAGCGCGCCGGTTCCGCCCATGGCGAAATGCACGCCCCAGCGCTTTTCGAGCGCCGCGATGAGACAATAGATGGCGCTTGCCCGAAACGGATTGCCGCCGATCAGCAGCGGATGAAAGCTGAAGATCGTGCGCAGCCGTTCGTCGCTGAAATGTTGCGAGACGAGCGCGTAAACGCTGCGATAGCCCTGAAGCCGGACGAGGTCCGGCGCAATGCGCAGCATGTCGAACGGCGAGGCAAAGGGAACGTCGCCGAGTTCTTCGAAACCGATGCGGCAGATGTCGCGGCTCGTCTCCATGAAACGCATGAAGCCGTCGACATCCTGCGGCGAGAAGCGCGCGACCTCGGCGCGCATCGCCGCGACATCGCCGCTGTAATCGAAGCTGGCGCCGTCGTCGAAGCGAATGCGATAAAAGGGCGACATCGGCCGCAGATCGATGTCGTCGGCCATCTCGCGTCCGCAGAGCCGCCACAACTCCTCGAACAGGAACGGCGCGGTGACGATGGTCGGGCCGGCGTCGAACGTAAAGCCGTCTTGTCGGTGGACATAGGCGCGGCCGCCGGGGGCGTCGCGCTTCTCGACGATGGTGACGCGGTAACCTCGCGCGCCGAGCCGGATCGCCGCCGCCAGTCCGCCAAAACCGCTGCCGATTACGACGGCGCGGGCCCTTCTGGGCTCGCGCGCCGCCAAGCTTCCGGGGCGCTCGGCATGTGTCAACATAAGTGGACAGTAGCGCGACGGCAAGATTTGATCAAGGGCGCCGCTCCGACACGACCAAGCTGGAACCGCGGCCCCCTCCGGCGGTTGAGGCGTTTCAATGCGCCCTTAAGGAGGATGCGATGGAAAACTACCCCTGGCTGCTGCCCGCATGGCTGATCGGAGCCCCTTTCGTTCTCGGCCTCGTCGATTACTTCACGCTGCCGAGAGCATATAAATAAGGCAGGACGCTCCAGACGCTTGCGTTGGGAATCAATAGGAATACGATCAATCCGACTTGCATTATTGCAAAGAGGATTGATCGATGCCGGCCTCGAAACAGGAAGCTTTCGACAAATTCATCGCCTCCGAAGAAGGCCAGAAAACTCTCGGCGATTTCCGGCGCTTGGTCGAAATCCTCGAAGCCGACCGTGAAAAAGACGGGCCGCGCGCCTATTCACATCGGCATGCGCCAAACCTGCGGATCGAGCCTCAGGAACACAAGCTCGCCGCCGCGATCGCCCGCGCCCGTGAGGAAACTGCTGAAAGACTGGAAAAGAAGGACTTTTCCGGCTCGCTCAGGTCGCTCGCGAAACTGCACGCGCCGCTCTCGGCCTTCCTCGACAATGTGACGGTCAACGTCGAGAACGCCGATCTGCGGCTGAACCGCCTCCGCCTGCTGGCGGAAGCGCGCCGGGTCACCGCAGGCGTGGCGGACTTCGAGAAGCTTATCGGCGAAGGCGCGGCGCAAGCCTGATTTCACGAGATCGACCTACGTGGCGCTGGGCAGCGCGGCCAACTCCTCGACATGCGCGCTGAGGAAGTCGAGCGCCTCCCGCGAGGCCCCGGCCAGCGGCAAGGCGAGGAAATAATTCGTGTCGAGGATCAGAAGCCAGGCGCCTTCGACCGGCCAGATCGCCTTGATCCGCGGCCATTCGAGCAGGGAGGTCGGCCCCGGACCGTCGATGGAAAGGCCCTCATCGTAGAGCCGCGCCATTGGCCAGCGGCCCCTCATCGCCTCGACCTTGCCGCGCAACATGCGCAAATGCATGCGCCATCCGGATGCGACGAAGATCGCGAGGACGATCACGGAAACGACCAGAAGCTCCATCGCCGTCTCTCCGTCTCCCGCGACATACAACATGGCGCAGGCGAGCGCGATGAGGGCGAGCGGCGCGAAGGTCAACGCCGCATTCTCCCGAAAAAGGGCGCGGGCCACGTAACCGCGCGCGGCGGCGCGCACGAGAGTTTCGTCGTAGCGGAGAGGAATAACGTAGCGTTCGCTCATGGCGGGGATCCTGCAATTGCGCGCGGGAAGACAGCCGGACGGTCGCTTCTCGCTCCGCTTAGATGGCGATCGCCCTTAAGGCTTCAAGCACACCGCTCAGCTCGTCCCTTAGCGAAAGCTTGGCTTTTTAGTCGCGCCCGTTACGGGCTCGGTATGAGTTTTCGTCTGCTTTTCAACGACCTTGCAAGCTGGGCCGGCCGCCGCTAAGGAGGAGCGTTCGCGTCTTGATCGCGCGCCCTGCACGGCTCGTTTGAACCGGGAAAACCAGATGTCCGGCGACCAGGTTGTTCCTCAGACAATCGTCAAGGACAAATATCCGCTCTTCAAGCATGAGTTCCTGGAATTCCTGTTCGCGGAGCTCGTCGATATGCGCCCGATCTTCAGGAACGATCTCAATTCGCTGCTCGTCTTCACGGCGATCTCCCGCCACTATCTGAGAGACGAGCGCGTCGGGCTGTCGCCAGCCGACGAAAGCCATGGCTTCACGATAAAGCGGATCGCCGAGGCGACCACGATTCCGCGCGAAACCGTGCGCCGGAAGTTGCGCGAACTCGAGAGCAGGGGGCTCCTCGAAAAAGGCCCCCACGACGAATGGCGCGTGGCGGTGAGGGATGGTTTGCCGGTCATCCGGACAGAGTTTGAGGAGTCCTGGCGCCGGGAGATGGAAAGAGTCGTGAAATTCGTCAAGGCGCTGAAGGACCACGTCGAATAGCGCGCAACCGCGGGCTGTTGCTACGGTCGCTCTTCCGCTCGAACTTTGCTAGTCTTAGTCTGGGGCGGCAAGGATTCGGAGAGACGCCAATGATTGTTCCGCCCAAGGACCGCATAGAAGTCGTGCTGATGGCAGATCAGCCCAACCCCACGCATCTCTGGCTTCAGTCGACGACCGAGCTTGCGCGGCGGTATGACTTCAACAAGGAAAAATCGTTTCGGGTGATGGCGGGCGCGGTCGCGCTGCTCCTTTTCATGTTTTTCCTCTCGCCGGGCGGAACCGTTATTCTGCTGTTGCTCAGCCTGATCATATTTTTTCCGCTCTCGCTCGTCGGGATGGCGGGATATTTTAGAGGAGGCTAGACGGAGCCTCCCGCCTGATCGGGCGCGCAGTCTTTGCGCGCCCCACCGTTCCGTCCAGGCCCACAGAAACAACTCCGAGACACGAGACCCGCTGATCAGCTCGCGACATGAACAGAGTACGGAGGCAATCACATGCCGCACCGCCCGTCGACGCCGCATACCGTCGTCGAAGAAAATTATGTGAAGTTTCAGCATGAATTCATAGAATTTCTGTTTGCGCATCTTGTCGATATGAGAGTCATTTTCGAGGGCGACCTCGACGCGCTTCTCATCTTCATTTCGGTTTCACGCTATTATCTGAGGGACGAACGCGCCAATCCCTGGATGAACGAGGATGAGCTCGGCGCCAATCGCCACCTGACCCTGTCTCGCATTGCAGATCTCACTGGAATTCCACGCGAGACTGCGCGGCGCAAGCTCAAGCAACTCGAAAGCAGAGGGCTGCTCGAAAAAGGCCCGCACGACAATTGGCGCCTGGCCGTTCTGGAAGGTCAGCCTGTGATCCGGACGA
The DNA here is from genome assembly GCA_963717565.1 of uncultured Alphaproteobacteria bacterium. Taxonomy (GTDB): domain Bacteria; phylum Pseudomonadota; class Alphaproteobacteria; order Rhizobiales; family Beijerinckiaceae; genus Methylocystis. The sequence continues at coordinate 45,952 of CAVQWJ010000016.1, read as the reverse complement.
AATATCAAACGGTGTGGCGGCGCGTGATGGAGCGGCTCGTGAGGCTTGTGCGCACGCTCAAAGGCGACGTCTGAGGCGAGCGCCGGGCGTCCGAGCCCCAGCCTGAACTTCGCGCCTCCTCCCAAAACAAAATCTCCCTCTTCGAACTGCTTCGCTCGATTTGGCGTTCCGGGACCTAGTTGGAGGGAAAGGCTCCGCACAGATCCTCACCACGAGCAAGGGAGTAACGATATGCTGCGCGCACTGACTCTTGGAACAGCGCTAATGGCCTCCGCGCTTATCCTGCCGGGCGCCGCCTCGGCCGGACAAAGGGATGACGGCTATCGTGATCGCGACAGGGACTACACCATGCGTGATCGGGATCGGGATCGCGACGACCGCTCGTCAGGCTGGCGGCGCCACGGCGATCACTACGATCGCGGCATGCATTATGGATGGGAGCATGGTCGACATCACGGCTGGGACAAGGACGACCACTGGAACCGGCGCCACCATGATCGGGACGACTGGAACCGTCGGGATCGCGACCACGATCGTGACTAGCGCCCTTTAGAACGAGCGCCCCGGCGCACACCAGCGCCGGGGCGCTCATCCGATTCGAGGGCGACTATTTTCTGGCGCTGGCCGTCCAGCGAGGGGAATCGGCGGCGGTCAAGTCAATCTCCCAGTCGAATCGATCAAGGAAATTATATCCGAGTATAACTGTCACCTCTGGTCCGAGCGCCGCCCGCAGCGCGCCGAAATCATAAGCAAGGGCGTAAAGGCCTTTCACGACACGGCCTTCGCCAAAACTGATCTGCCGAATCCTGTACAGCTTCGAGGAGAATTTTCCGCCGCCCGCGGCGGTGGCTTTCAGCCGGCTTTGAACGGGCGTGAACTGCCTTCTGTGCGCATCGACGAAGCGTTGGTCGACCGCCGATATTTCCGCGCCAGTGTCGAAGAGCCCGACAGCCGCGGCGTCTCCGACCCGAAGCGGGAGACCGATGAGCCGCCGATCCGGCCCGAGCGTACGAAACGGCGCGAAATGGCCCCCCGGCTGAGGCGTGGCGAAAAAAGCCATCTCGCCTCTGCCGAAGTTCAACGAAAAGCGCGTTCCTCTGAAGAAGTCCAGCCCGAGCAGATCGTCGCCCGCGGCGCAGCGCGTCATCTCATATTTGCTACGCCCGACGCCGTTCCCCGTCGACGCCTTGAGCTGCACGTTTTGCGCCTCTACATCGTCGCAAAGCGCCGCCTGCCCGGCGACGCCCGTCGACCGACTTTCGCCGATCTTGGGGAGATCTTTGTTCCATGGCGCCAGCGCGACTCGGCTGGTCGAGGCGCCCGTATCCAGCCGCATCGAGCCCAACGCATTACCGAGGCGGACAGGAAGGTAGATGCGACCGCCGTCGTAATCGCTGTGGGAAAGCGTGAGCGGGATCACGGAGGGCGCCGGGTCTGAGACTGCGGCCCCCGCGCTCGCGAGTAAAAGCAGAAAGGCGAGGCGGAGAGCTTTCATCTTGTTCGGGACCCATGCTTTGAAGCAGGCTAGACAAGGCTCGAGGAGGCCGCAAGAGTGCGCGCGCCTTTCGCTATGAAAGCCTTATCGGAGACTCGCTCTGGCGCTGCTGCAAAATAATCGGGAAATGCGCGGAGCGGCCTCCTGGCGTCGTTTGCGGAGCTCGGATCTCGGCCACGTCGCGCGCATCGCCGCGCAAATCCATCCGGATTTCCCGGAGCGGCCTGAGGTTTTCGCCCAGAAGGCCGCACTGTTTCCGGCAGGCTGTTTCGTGCTTGAGAAGCAGGGAGCGGTTTGCGGTTACGCCATCGGCCATCCCTGGTTGCTCGACGACATTCCGCCCCTCGACAGCTTTCTCCACGCAGTCCCGGAGAGGCCGGATTGCTTCCATGTGCACGACGTCGCCATTCTGGAGACGGCGAGGGGAAATTCGGCGGCGACGGAAGTCGAACGCCTGCTGACGGACGCGGCGCGACAGCGCGGTCTGTCGGTGATGGCGCTTGTCTCGGTATATGGTTCAGACAGGCTGTGGCGACGCCTCGGCTATCGGCCACGCGAGCGCGGGCGCCCGAGCGAGAAATTGAAGCTTTATGGGGAAGGCGCCCTTTATCTGGTCAAGGGGCTTCCGCCAGCCACTGTCTGACAACGCGTGCGCACCTCTCCCCCCGTCCTGCGGGGAGAGAGCTCAGCTCAAACAATGATGTCTTGTAGCCGCTTCTCAGGAATTGGCGGCCTCGTTCTTCGAAACCATCGACTTGAGGTATTTTGAAGCGCGGAAGCTGACGACCTTGCGCGGTTTCACAAGCGCGAAATCGCCTGTGCGCGGATTGCGCCCCTTGCGCTCCTTCTTCTCCACGATGACGAACTTGCCGAAATTGCACAGCGTCACGCTCTCGCCCTTGATCAACGTCTCGGAAATTTCTTCGAGCACCTGATCGACGAGCGTGGCGGCCTGGCGATGAGCCAGACGGTCACAGGCGACAAAGAGCGAGCGGGCAAGGTCCCGGCGCGTCACAGTGTGCCGGTCGGCGTTTTCCTGATCATCCAGGGCTTCCGGCGAGAGATCCTGGACCTCCAGCGCGTTATCCAGCATCGGCGTCTACCTTCTTTGCAATCCGCCCGCGAGGGACGATCGCTGACGATTCTCTTCTGCCCGCGGGGAAGATAACGCATTGATTTCAAAGCTGTCCTTAGCCATTTTGCGTAAAGTAAAGCTTTAGTTGTTGTTTTTTCGCGACCTGACTGTCGACGGACGTCGCCTCGCTGATTTTTTGGTCAAACCGCTCCCGCGCCTTCCGGGCGCTCGAGCGAAGGCAGAACGCCGAACATCTCTCGATAATGGCCGGCGAAACGGCCGAGATGATTGAATTCATGCGCTTTGGCGATACGGCCGATTCCCGCAGCGCCCTCGGGATTTTGGCGAAGGATCGCATGCACCTGCTGCAGGCGGATCGAGCGCTTGAGGGCGACAAAGCCCAGGCCGAACTCCTCCTGCAGGGCGAGCTGAATGCTGCGGCGGGAACATTTCAGCCGCCTTGCCGCGTCATCGAGAGAAAAGCGGCCTTTCTTTTCGGGCGCTTCCCACAGAAGGCCCTCCACGGTGAGCGCAAGGTCGCGTCGCCGCCGAGAGGGCGTGAAAGGCTCTTCCGCCGAGCCGACGAACTCCTCGATGAGCCGAGCGCTGGCGGCTATGACCTCTTCGGCCTCGATCAGCTCCGCTGCTCCCGATTCGCCTTTCTCGCGCGCAAGCAGACGCCGCAGCAGCTTCTCCAGCACGCCGCCCGTCCGGGTCACGGGGCGCAATAGCGTCTCCGGTCCGCCGCCGCCTTGCAGCCACTGCGTCAGGAGGAAGACCCCGTTAGCGGAAATCGCCTGCAGTGCGACTTCCTGATCCAGATGCAGGGTGAGGGCCGAGCCGGGGAACATCGTCGAAAAATTCAGCCGGCCGCCGGCGCCGGCCAGAGCCATGAATGGCTCCCTGACGCAGCTGCCGAGAATTCGGATCTCGCTGCTGCGCACGAAGCCGATCTTCAGCATCCCGGGCCCGATATGCCCGTCGATGCGTAAGCCGCCCGTCAGAAGGCGCGTTTCCTGCGCCGAGACTCCCGCAGCAAGCTGAAGGTAGCGGCGAGTTAAATGTAACGGACCGGGATGCAGTCGGTAGACCCGGGGCCGCCAGCCAATCAGGACGCGCGGCGCCACATGGTCGGGATCCGTCACCGAGGTCGTGTCGAGAGACCTGGTCAAAGGCGAATTTTCCTGTCCAAGCGTTACCTTGGCCTAACATACGGCGCGATTAGCTTGAACACAACCATAACGGGCCCGCCGCTACGCTGGGCCGGAGGGAGCGGCCGCGCCAAATTCCGGTCGAGCAATGGCAACTATCGGGAGGCGCCCATGTCCCGGCTTCGTGTCTGGCGAAACGCAATTCTCGTGCTGATCGGGATCGGCCTGGGATTCGTGGCATGGACGAATCGTTACGAGCCGGCCGCCTCCCCCTACTTCCACCGCAACCGCTTCACAGGGGCGGAATGCCACCGGGGCAAGGAATGCTGGGCGCCCCGTCCGCAGCCAATCTGGGCCGATCTTGCGAAATAACGCCCGCTGCTATTCCGCTTTGAGAAGGCGCGCCGCCAGCGCCTCAAGGATCGGGCGCTGTCCCTTTATGATCCTTCTCAACGCCTCGGGCAGCGAGAACCAGGCCGCGCGGTCGACTTCCGGAATGTCGATGAAGCGCCCGGTTCTCGGCGGCCATTCGAGCCTGCAGAGATTGCTCGACAGCATCGTGGGATCGGCGTCGCCGTAAAGCGCAAAGGCTTCGATACGTTTGCCGCTCGGTTGGCGGAAGAGGCCGAGCGGGATCAACTCGCCTTTTTGGGTGAACCCTGTTTCCTCGACGAACTCGCGCATGGCGGCGTCTTCGGGCGCCTCCCCCGCCAAAACTTCGCCCTTGGGGATCGACCAGGCGCCTTCGTCCTTTCGCGCCCAGAAAGGGCCGCCCGGATGGACGAGCAGCGCCTCGGGGCCATCAGCGCCCAGCCGATACAGCAGGACGCCAGCGCTATGCTTCGGCATGCTCGCTTCCTCATTTCCGCGCCACAGGGGTCCGACTGTCGCCGCATTCCTCTCGCTCATTTGCCGTTAACGAATCGAAGGGGAATGCGACCTACATGACCAGAGCGCCCGCTATCATCCTGTCCGTCTTCCTCGCCTCGACGGCCCTTTTTGCCCCGGTTGCGCAGGCCGGGCCGCTCGACAGCGGGCCGCTCGCCGATTTTTTGACGATCTTCCGTCAGCAGGCGATTCCCAAACAGGTCGTGATCTGGCGTCATCCTGAATATAAAGCCGGCACGGTCGTCGTCTCGACCCGCGAGCGCCGGCTTTATTATGTTCTCGGCGGCGGACGGGCCATCGAATATGGCGTGGGAGTGGGCCGCGAAGGCTTCACCTGGTCCGGCGTCAAAACGGTTTCGCGCAAACGTGAGTGGCCCGACTGGCGGCCGCCCGCCCCGATGCTGAAGCGCCGCCCCGATCTGCCGCGCCACATGGCGGGCGGAATAGAAAATCCACTCGGCGCCCGCGCGCTCTATCTGGGCTCCAGCGAATATCGCATTCACGGCTCGAACGAGCCGGACACGATCGGCGCGGCGGTCTCCTCGGGCTGCATCCGCATGACGAATAACGACGTCATCGACCTTTATTCGCGGGTGAAGGTCGGGACAAAGGTCGTCGTTCTGCGATAGTTCTAACGCAAACGCGTCACGCTCGACTCAGCGGAGCGGCCAGGCGGCGCCTCGATACGCAGGCGCGTCTGCAGCCCCTCCTCGCCGCGGCGGAATCGCAACTCGATCTGTGCGCCCGCGGGCATGACGCCGAGCAGCGTGCGTAATTGCGCCGGCGTCGCAACGGGGCGTCCGTCGACGGCGGTGATGAGATCGCCCTTCGCGAGACCCGCGCCCGCCGCCGGTGAGGCGGGATCGACCGCGACGATCTCCGCGCCGGAACGGCCGGCGCCGGGCGAGCGCACCGACACGCCGATCTGGCCGCGATGCACTTCGCCCGTCTCGACGAGCTGAGACATGATCCGGCGCGCCATGTCGATCGGGATTGCGAAACCAATGCCATGGCTGGCGCCGCTCTTTGAGAAGATCGCGGTGTTCAGCCCGACGAGCTTGCCGTCGAGCGTCACCAGCGCGCCGCCGGAATTGCCGGGATTGATCGAAGCGTCGGTCTGGATGAAATCCTCATAGCCCTCGATGCCGAGGCCCGTTCGCCCCACCGCCGAAACGATGCCTGACGTAACCGTCTGGCCAAGGCCAAAGGGGTTGCCGACGGCGAGAACGAAATCGCCCACCTCCAGCGCGCGGCTGTCGCCAATCGGCACCGCGGTGAGGTTATCCGCCTTGATCCGGAGCACAGCGACGTCCGTCGCCTTGTCGCGACCGATGAGCTGGGCGCGGAATCGCCGATCGTCCTTCGTCGTCACCTCGATGACCGACGCGCCGCGGATGACATGTTCATTGGTGAGAATAAGCCCACGCTCGGCGTCGACGATGACGCCGGAGCCGGCGGAAGTCGTCTCGCGCTTCAGCCGCGTCGTCGGAATATCGAAAAATTCCTGCAGCACAGGGTCGACGACCATCGGCGCCTCGACGGACTCGATGTGCTTGGTGGCGATATTGACGACGCCCGGCGTCACCGCGCGCACGATGGAGGCGACCGAGGCCTTCTGGCCCGGCGGCAGCGCGCCCGCGTGGAGGGGAGATGCGGATATCAGCAGAAGCAGGAGAGCGACGCGCAGGATCATGATGTTCACGCTCAAGTGGCGGCTTGGCCAAAAGATGGCGCTCGGCTTTTGGACGGGATCCTTCGCGCTTTATGGATTAACAGCCGGTACTGCCAAGCTCGGATGGACCTCAAAAGTTTCTCCAATTTGACTTGCGAACCGGAAGCCCGGGGGCTCCCCGCGAGCGAGGTAGGAAGGCGCCCGCCGGCCTTCAAGAGGAAAAATCAGCACTCGCGCGCGCAGGCTGCCAGCAGACTGTTTTTAAAGGAGAAAGGCGGCCCGACTCTTGCTTTTCCTTCCGGGACGCCGCTACATTTTTTGGCGACGTGCAAACCGGAAAGGAGATGACGATGGCGTCGGGAGACTTCCTTTTACAAATGCAGGGCTATGGGCTGACGACCGCCAATATTCTCTATCGCCTGCCCGATCATCCGAGGATCCTCCAGACCTACATCTGGCAGGAATACGACCTCCATCCGCATTTCCCCGAACTGCGGAAATTTCTCGACTTCTGGACGCGAAGCCTGGATGGGCCGCTTCACGGCGTCACGGTCGCTCACGCGCATCTCATCAAGCCGGCGGAGATGCGGTTGGTGAAGGGCGAATTTACCGTGCATTGACGCCCTGCCCCCTGTGCCTTGAGAGAAGGTTAAGCGGGGTCGCCCGCATCCTGTCCCGGCATGGGAATCGAGGCACGGGACGCGCACAAATATCGTCCGAATCGGGAGCGGCCAAAATGCCGCGCCGATTCCTTACCAAAAGCTTGCGCTGCGACGTTGGCGAAAGCGGCGTCCTGCGCCAGAATGCGCCCGCGCCTTATCTGGCGCGGGGAAGGAAACGAATGAAAAAGGAAACGATCAACGGGGCGACGCTCGCCATCGCGGCCGTCTCCATCGCCCTGGCCGGCACAGCGCCAGCGGCGAAGGCCGAAACGACCGCCGCGCGAGTGCATTGCCTCGGCGTCAACAGCTGTAAGGGCAAGAGCGACTGTCACACGCCAAAAAACGCCTGCAAGGGGATGAATTCCTGCAAGGGCCAGGGTTGGCTCTACAAGGAATCGGCGCAAGCCTGCACGGACGCGGGCGGAAAAGTTCTGGACTGAAGAAACGTCGTGGAACGGCCGCAGATGCGGCCGTTCCCGCATGATGCATCAGTAAGTCGTGCCGCCGGCGCCGCGGTTCGTGTCCTTATTGATGTCCTGGTTCTTGTTCATGTCCTGGGAACCCGTGCTGTGGGTTCCCGTCTTATCCTTCTTCATCGCCTTACCGCTGCCATAGGCGCCTTTGTCACCCTTGGCGTGGTGGTGATGGTATCCCTTGCAATGATGCGCCATGGCGGCGACGGGCGCAAAGGCGAGAGCCGGCGCAATCAGCGCCGCGGCGAGGACGTTCTTCCGCATCTCGATCTCCCCAAAATAAATCCGGCACACCGGATCAGAGAGAACTGGGAAGCCGGTGGAAGCAGGCAAGCCGGACTGGCCGTAGAATGTTTCCAGCTTGTTGCCAGCGCCGCGCGGGCCCGATCAGGGCCCGCGCGATCCTTTGATTTACCGACACATGTCGCGATAGCGCTGGCAGTTGCCGCGTCCGGTTTCACCGAGCTCGTCCTTGTAAAGGCAGGCGCGCCGCAGCTCGCGGCAATCCACGCCATAGCCCCAGCGGCCGCGGCCGGAATCACGGTCGTAATTACGATAGGCGACCTGCTGAATCTGAGCGTGGTCCGCCGCGGGAGCCGCGACTGTCGGCATCACGAACGCACTGGCAAAGCCCAACGCGAGAATAAAGGCGCGCATGTTCTCTCCTCCTGCGAAAGCTCGCTCATCGCGAAAAACAGACTGACCTGTCCCTCGTCGAGCGATTGCCCCTCAACAGCCCGCGGTCGACGGTGTTCCACCCTCGACCGCTTTAGCGATGTCCCTTGCCGAACTGGCGCTGACACGCTTTCGACAGCTTGGACATGTGCTCCTTGAGGCACTTCTCGACCGCGATAGCGTCCGGTTCGGCGGAGGCGCAGTATTTGTGCGAGTCCCGTTCGCAGGCCGCTTTCTGCTTTGTCGTGCCCTGCGCAAGCGCGGGAAGCGCAATGAGAGAGAGTGTGGTCGAGACGACGACGAAAAGCTTGCGCATGACGGCGCTCCCATTTGCGATAGCCAAAAGGACAAATCGCAACTGGATCGAGCGTCGCGCATATCAAGCGCGGCGGCGCGCGCGCGGCGCTCAGGCTGGCGCGAGCAGCAGGCTGGTCTCGCTGCGCTCAATGCCCTCGATCAACCTCACTTTCGACAGCACGTCGTCGAACTCGGCCAGATTCGCGACCTCTATCTCGGCGACGAGATCGAAAGCGCCATTCGTGCTGTAGAGCGCATGAATTTGCGGCAGGCCGCGCAGCGCCTGCACGACGCGGCGCGTGTTCTTGCCGGAGACCTCGATCATCGTGATCGCGCGAATCCGGTTCTTCTCCGCGCCGCTCTTCAGCCGCACCGTGAAGCCGAGGATCGTCTGCGATTCGAGCAGCCGGTTGAGCCGGTTCTGCACGGTGCCGCGCGACACGCCCAGCCGCTTGGAAAGCTCGGAGAGCGGCGCGCGGGCGTTCTGGCGCAGCGCCGCGATGAGCTTGTGGTCCAGATCGTCCATGAACGCGGCCTTTGTCGGATCGCTAATCAGATAACGCAATTTGCACAATCTCCTAGCAAAATTCGTGCAGTTTTGCGATTTCGATCAGCGGCGCGCGGCCCTAGCTTCGGGTGAGACACACAAGCCGGGGAGCGGGGAATGGCGGCCTTTCTGAGCGCGCGGGACGTTGCGCGAATCGTGGATCGAATCGGCATGCGCCGGTTCTGGCTGCGGCTCGTCGACTATCTGCGCGAGGATTTCACGGCCTGGCCGGAATTCGACAAGTGGCCGCGCTTCGCGAGCCATTCGCCCGGCGGCGTGATCGAACTCATGCCGGCAAGCGACGGCGGCGCCTTCGCCTTCAAATATGTCAACGGCCATCCGGGGAATACGCGTCTCGGTCTGCAGACTGTCGTCGCCTTCGGCGCGCTGGCTGATGTCCAGACCGGCTATCCGGTCCTTCTCGCCGACATGACGCTCGCAACCGCCTTCCGTACGGCCGCGACTTCCGCGCTCGCCGCGCGCCATCTCGCGCGGCCTGAAAGCCGCACAATGGCGCTGATCGGGCTCGGCGCGCAATCGGAGTTTCAGGCGAGCGCCTTTCAGGCGGTTCTCGGAGTCGACCGGCTGCGCATCTTCGACATCGATCCCGCCGCGGCGGACAAGTTCGAGCGCAACATGGCGGGCGCGGGCGTCACCCTCACGCGCTGCGCGAACGCGCGCGAGGCCGCTTATGGCGCGGACATCGTCACGACCATCACGGCCGACAAGAAGCGCGCAACGATTCTCACGCGCGACATGATCGCGCCCGGCATGCATGTCAACGGCGTCGGCGGCGACTGCCCCGGCAAGACCGAACTCTCGCGCGAGCTCCTGCTCGACGCCGAGATTTTCGTCGAATACGCGCCGCAGACGCGCACTCGAGGGCGATATCCAGCAGCTTCCCGCCGACCATCCCGTGACGGAATTGCACGAGGTCGTCTCCGGGCGCAGCAGGGGCCGCGCCTCGGCGTCGTCAATCACCGTTTTCGACAGCGTCGGCTTTGCGGTCGAGGATTTCTCGGTGCTGCGCCTCTTGCGCGATCTCTCGATCGAGACGGGCGTGGGCGAGGAAATCGAACTCGTGGCCGCGCCCGCCAATCCCAAGGATCTCTTCTCTCTCCTGCGTCCTGTCGAGACGAGAGAAGAAAACGCCGCCCGTCGCGGCGAAATGCTCTCCGTCGATTGACGACAACCCGCGGGAGAATGAAAGCGATGACCGTGCGCTTCGAGACGCCGACCCACATCACGCCGCTCAACGCGCGCAGCGCGTCGATCCTGATGTGCGCGCCTCGTCACTTCGGCGTGGATTACATTATCAACCCGTGGATGGAGAACCAGATCGGCCGCACCGAAACGGGGCGCGCGCGCGAACAATGGGACCGTCTGCGCTCGCATCTCTCCGCCTGCGCCGATCTTTCCTTCGTAACGCCCGAGGCCGGCCTGCCGGATATGGTGTTCACCGCCAACGCCGGCCTTGCGCTCGACGGCCGCGTCGTCGTCTCGCGCTTTCACGCCAAGGAGCGTCGCGCGGAAGAACCTCTGTTCCGGCTCTGGTTCGAGAATCAGGGCTTCGACGTCGCGGCCTGGCCGGAAGATGTTCCCTTCGAAGGCGCCGGCGACGCCCTGCCGGATCGCGCGCGCCGGATCATCTGGTGCGGGCATGGCTGGCGCTCGAGCCGACAGGCGCCCGCGCTGCTCCAGTCGATCTTCGGCTGGGAGACCGTTGGCCTGAAGCTCGTCGATCCGCGCTTCTATCATCTCGACACATGCTTCTGCCCGCTCGCGGGCGGATGGGTGATGTATTATCCGGCGGCCTTCGACGAAGAGTCGGTCGCGACGATCCGCGCGCTGACGCCGGCCGACAAGCGCATCGAGGTTTGCGAGGAAGACGCTCTTTCCTTCGCCTGCAATGCGGTGGAAGTGAGTGGACGCGTCTTCATGAACGACGCCTCTGCGGCGTTGCGGGCGCGATTGACGACGGCGGGCTTCGTCCCGCTTGTCACGCCGCTGACCGAATTTCTCAAGGCGGGCGGCGCGGCGAAATGCCTGACGCTCGACGTCACCCGCAAGGCGGCTTAGAGAAAGCAGACAGCCCCCGCCGCGGGGCTGTCTGCAATTGCGCCTTAAAGAAATTGAAAGACGCCCCCGTTAATTATAAAGTTGCAGACTGATTTGCTGCGCTTTGCGCAGAGGCATGACGCCGTCCAATCAGCCCGACATCACGTCGCTCCCGTTCGCGCCCAGAGATCGCCGCGCCCAAAGGCTGTTTGCGCGCGCCGTCCTCTTCGCATGCCTCGTCGATTGCAGCACGGAAGCTCAGATGAGAGTCTATCTCGACAATGTAAAACTCGGTCTGAAAACGCTCCTGCCGATCGGCGCGCTCACGCTGCTGTTCATGATCGTCCTCCTTCTTGGGACACATCGCCTTTATTGGCTCAAGGAAAATTACGCCTCGCTCGTCGAGCGCTCCAATGGCGGCCTTCTCAAGCTCGTGCAGGCGAACCGCCTCGCCGCCAAGATCGGCTATGCGTCGCACGCGCTGCTCGATTTTCAGGCCGATCATCCGCAGGCGATCGCGGCGCAGGAGGCTTTCCACAAATCGCCCGCTCTCGCCCAGTCGCTTCTCAAGGAGGCGGCCGACGCATGGCCCGAGCATGCAACGAAAATGAAAGATTTCGCCACACGAATCCGCGCGATCGCCGATGAAGCGGCGCGGCCTGCGGCCATGGCGCTCAACCTGCCCGGCGTCGACTCGGGCACCAGTCTCAAACCCATCGAGCTCGACCAGATGGCCAAGGCGGCGCGACTGCTCGCCGCGCTGGACGAGAAGATCCAAAAGCTCGACGCGGACATGTCGGCCTTCAACGATCAGCAGCTTGCCGCGCTGCGTCAGGAAGCCGAAGATCTGCGCAACGGCGCCGACGTCGCAATCTGGCTGATGATCGGCTCCGCGCTCGTCGCCATGGCGGCCGGCGTCGCCTCTTCCGTCTGGCTCACCAGAACGTCGATCGTCCAGCCCATCCTGGCCATCGCGACCCAGATGAACTCATGTCGCCAGAGAAGACTTCAGCATCAGAATAACCGGGCTGCGGCGGGTCGATGAATTGGGCGATATGGCGCGCGCCCTGCAGAGCCTCAAGGAGAGCGGCCTCGCGCATAGAACAGCGGAGGCGAGCGCCGCACAGGAACGCGAGCGCGTCGAGACGGAGCATCGCGCTTCGCAAACCCGCGTTCTCCAAAACGAACGCGACGCCGTGGCGCAATCCATCGGCCGCGGGCTCAAGGCCCTGTCGCAAAGAGACCTGACGCATCGCATGAAGGATCAATCTGCCCGGACGCCTATCGGCGACTGCAGGAGGATTTCAACGCGGCGATGACGCAGCTCGAAGCCGCGATCCGCCATGTGGCGGGCGGCGCGGATCTCATCGGCACGGCCTCCATGGAAATCACCAGCGCCGCCGACGATCTGTCCCGCCGCACGGAACAGCAGGCCGCGAGCATCGAAGAAACCGTCGCGGCCATCTCGGAAATCACCAGCACCGTCGGCAAGACGGCGAGCGGCGCGCAACATGCGAGCGCGGTCGTCTCGACGACCAAGAATGACGCCGAAAAGAGCGGGGAGGTGGTCAAGCGCGCCGTCGAAGCGATCAATCGCATCGACAAATCCTCGCAGAACATCGCCCAGATCATCGGCGTCATCGACGAAATCGCCTTCCAGACAAATCTGCTTGCGCTCAATGCGGGCGTCGAGGCGGCGCGTGCGGGCGTCGCGGGAAGGGGCTTTGCGGTCGTCGCCTCCGAAGTGCGCGCGCTGGCGCAGCGCAGCGCGGAGGCCGCCAAGGAGATCAAGGGGCTGATTTCCTCCTCGACGCAGGAGGTCAGCGAAGGCGTCACCCTCGTCGTCGAAGCCGGCAAGGCGCTGGACCGCATCGTCGGCGCCGTCGCGCAGATCGACGATATCGTCTCCGAGATCGCCTTCGGCGCGAGCGAGCAGGCGACCTCGCTCCAGCAGATCAACACCGCCGTGTCGCAGATGGATCAGGACGTGCAGAAGAACGCCGCCATGGTCGAGGAGACGACGGCCGCGACGCATAATCTCAAGCGCGAAACGGAGGCGCTGATTTCCTCCATTGCGAGCTTCAGGCTCGGCGGGATGGGACCGCAGGGCGCAAGACCCAAGGCGCCGCTCAAGGTCGTCAACGCCAATGCGCCGTCCCGCGCGGCGCAGACCGCGGAGGCCGGCGGCGACTGGGTCGAGTTCTGATCGAAAGAGGGGCTGCCCGCGCCCATTTTCATTGGCGACCGCGTCGGCTATTGATTTAAGGCCAACCGCAATCGTGACGCCCCTGGCGCCTCCTCGCCGGGGCGTTCGCGTGTTGAAGAAGGACTTGTCGATTTGTCGTCCTCGCCTGAGAAGCGTATCGAGAGCGGGCCGCGCTGGCTCGTCTGGTGGCGCGAAACGCCGCTTTACGTCCGCATCCTGGCCGCCGTTCTGCTTGGCGTCATCGCCGGCGCCCTGCTCGGCGCCGGCGCCGCGCCGCTCGCGACGCCCGCCAAACTCGTCCTGCGCATCCTCGGCGCGCTGGCGCCGCCGCTGATCCTCTTCGCCATCGTTCAGGCGCTGATGAGCGCGCCGCTCGGCGGCGGACAGACTTTTCGTCTCATTACGTTGCTTCTGGTGAATACGGTCGCCGCCATTCTGATCGGCCTCGGCGTCGCCAATGTGTTGCAGCCGGGCGCATGGGTGACGGCCGGCCCGCCCCCGGAATTAACGAAGGCGGCGCCCGTCGCGGCCGATCCTGTGAGTCAGTTTCTCGACAGCGTGCCGCGCAGCCTCGGCGGGCCCTTCGGCGACGACGGCAAGGTCATCGCCGTCATCATGATCGCCGTCGCCTTTGGCGTCGCCCTGCGACAGCTCAAGCATCACCCGATCCGGAATGTCGAAGACGTCGTGCATGTCGGGCTCAAAAGCCTCGTCTTCATTCTCGAAGCCGTTGTGGAAGTCGTGCCGTTTGCGGTCTTCGGCGTCGTGGCGAGCATCGTCGGCGTGAAGGGCTTCAGCGACTTTGCCGCGCTCGGCGGCTTCGTGGTCGCGGTCATCGTCGGGCTGCTTCTGCAGGCCGCCTATTATCTCCTGCGCGTGCGGCTCGGCTCATGGGTGCGGCCGGCCGCGCTCATCGCCGGCGTGCGCGACGCGCTGGTGATGGCCTTTTCGACGGCAAGCTCCACGGCGACCATGCCCGTGACCTATCGCTGCCTGCGCGAGAATGTGAAGCTGCGCGAACATTCGGCGAGCCTCGGCGCGCTCGTCGGCGCCAATTTCAACAATGACGGCACCGCCCTTTACGAAGCCATGTCGGCGCTTTTCGTCGCGCAGCTCATCGGCCTCAATCTCACGCTCGGCCAGCAGCTGACGGTGGTGTTGACGTCCATCGTCGCCTCTGTCGGCGCCGCCGGCATTCCCGAAGCCGGCCTCGTCACCATGACGCTGGTCTTCAAATCCGTGGGGCTGCCGACGGAATATATCGCCATGCTGCTGACGGTGGACTGGTTCCTCGACCGCTGCCGCACCGCGATCAACGTCATGGGCGACGTGACGGTGAGCTGCCTGCTCGACGGCAAGATCCCGGAACATGCGGAAGAAGCGCGCGAGCTGGAGCGCGTTTAGCGGCTCCCGTCATAGCGGAGCTCTTGTATTGCTTCGCCTTGCTCGGAATGGCGTTAGGTTGAACCAGCTTATCTTTGTAAACCTGCGACTTCCCGATTGGCGAAATCGAGCCTCGACGCGAGCGTGCGCACGACGAAACGGTGGAAGGCGTGGGCGAGCGCCGGCTCCTCGCGCTCCATGCGCGCCATCGCCTCATTCGAAAAGCGATAGACCACCGTGGGCTCGTCCACCTGGACCGACGCGCCGCGCGGCATATCGCGATAAAGCCCCATCTCGCCGAGCAGCGTATGGCTCAACATGCTGCGCAGCCGCACGTCGTGTCCGTCCGGCGCATGAAAGAGAATCGTCACCCGCCCCGACGAGAGAAGGAACAGGCTGTCGCCAGGATCGCCCTGCCGGAACACAAACTCGCCCGGCCGCAAATCGATCGCGGTGAAATAAGCTTTCAGCCGCTCGAGCAGCTCCGGCCCGCCGAGCTCCGCCTTCAGCCATTCCTCCGTCGAACGCCGGCCCTCGTCCAGATCGGCGGAGCTCGCCAGCAGCCTGTCCTCGCACCATTCGAGCGCAGCGTCGAGATTGGGGAAGACATGGCAAAACTCCGCCTCTTTCAGCAGACCGCCCTTCGACAGCGAATGCGCGACGCGGGGCGGCAAGTCCGAGAAGACGAGATCGAATCCATCGCGTTCCGCGAAGTGGCGCAGCTTGAGAAGCGTCATCACCGCGGAATAATCGATCCCGAGCACCTGCCGGAAATCGAGGATCAGACTGCGGCATCCGCCCTCCCCGCCGCGCACCGTCTCCTTGATCTGCATGAGAAGACTATGGGCGCTGCCGAAGAAGATGAAACCATGCAGCCACATGATCTGGATGCTCGCGCCCTGCCGGCGCAGCGTCTCCGCGTGATAGGTGGGCCGATCCACGCGGCTGGCGAAATTGCTGCGGTCCATGCCGTGCTTCACGAGCCGCACGCGGCTGGTGTTGACCGCAAAGGTGATGCAGGCGGCGACGACGCCCACGCCGACGCCCGCGACGAAGTCGAAAAAGACGATGGTCAGGAAAATGGCGATGAGCTGCAGATAGTCGGCGCGCTGCATGCTGCGCCAGCCTCTGATGAGCCATTCGTCGAGCATGGCGACGCCGAGCTGCAACAGCAGCGCGCCCAGCATCGGGACGGGCACATAGCCGAGCGGCGCGGGGCCGAGGGCGAGCGGGACGAGACATAAAAGGCCTGCAATCAGGCCGCCGGCGCGCGTGCGGGCGCCGGTCTTGTAGCCGAAGAGCGTGCGGCTGACGGAGAGCGTCGTCACCGTGCCCGCGGCGAGGCCCGCTGCGACATTGGCCGCGCCGTTGACCTTAAGTTCCTGGTCGAGATCGACCTCGGCGTTGGCCTCGACCTCGATCGCCATGATGCTCAGCAGCAGCGTCGCCACCGTCACAGTGATCAGCGCCAGATAATCGCCGCTGTAACGCAGGATCTCCCGCCAGTCGATCTGCGCCATCTCGCCATAGAGCCAATAGGCGGGCGCCGAGACCGAGGCGGCTTCCGGCAGACGCAGCAGCCACCCGGCCTCGCGCGCCTGCGGCGCCGGCACGCCGAGCAGGAAGAGCGCCAGCGGAATCGAAACGGCGCCCGCGACGAGCAGCGCGGGAAAGGCAAGCGGGTTGCGGGACCGCTGCGCGCGGGTCAGCGCCGCGGCAAGCGCCGCGGCCACGGCGAGCGGCGCGAGATGACGGCCCGCTGCCATGTCTGTCATCAGCTTCAACGACAGGGGTTCGCGCGTCAGGAGACGAATGGCGCCGATGGTGAGAAACCACCCCGACGCGGCCATGAAACCGCCGATCACCGGATAAGGCAGGAAACGAATCCAGCGGCCGAGCTTAAGCAATCCAAAGACGAAGGACGTCGCGCCGACGATGAGCGAGCCCGCGACGACGGCGGCGAGCACGGTGGGCCCGACCGCATCCGCGCGTCCCTGTGAGAGAAGATTATTGGCGATCAGCGCGGCCATGGAGGCCAGCACCGCGATGGCCTTGGAGTCGGGCGCGGCGACGGCGAAGCGAAGGCCGCTCGTCAGCGCGAAGACGATCGCCCCGAGCCCCGCCCCCGTCAGCCCCGAGCCGATGCCGATCGGGAGATAAGGCGCCAATGGCCCCGAAAAGATGAGCGCGGAATAGCTGAGCGAGGTGGCGATGATCACCACCGGCGCGACCACGCCGGAGACGACGTCCTGCGTGGTCAACGCGCTTCCGCCCCACGCGCCGGGCAGCGGGGTCGAGGATGTCGGCGGTCTAAAGAGGCGATTCATCGCAACGGTTCTAGGCGATTTTTCGCCCGCCGTCTCATCTGCGCCGGCGCCTTACGCCTCCTCCATCGCCTCCAGTTCGGTGATGAGCCCGTCGATCATGTCGAGGCCGATGTTCCAGAAGGCGGGGTCCCGGGCGTCGAGGCCGAAAGGTTTCAGCAACTCGTCATAGGGCTTGGCGCCGCCCGCTTCGAGCAGCGCGAAATAGCGCTCCGCGAAACCCTCATGCGCCTTCTGATAGACGCCATAGAGCGAATTCACCAGACAGTCGCCGAAAGCGTAAGCGTAGACGTAGAAGGGCGAATGGATGAAATGCGGAATGTAGGCCCAGAAGGTCTCGTAACCCGGCCCCAGCCGGATCGACGGACCGAGGCTATCGCCCTGCACGCTCATCCATATGTCGCAGATCTGATCGGCGGTGAGTTCGCCGTTGCGGCGCTCGATGTGAACCTTGCGCTCGAAGGCGTAGAACGCCATCTGCCGCACGACCGTATTGATCATGTCCTCGACCTTCGAGGCGAGCAGCGCGCGGCGCTGAACCTTGTCGCCCGCCTGCGCCAGCAGCGCGCGGAAGGTCAGCATTTCGCCGAAGACGGAAGCCGTTTCCGCGAGCGTCAGCGGCGTCGGCGCCATCAGCGCGCCCTGACGCGCGGCGAGCACCTGATGCACGCCATGGCCGAGTTCATGCGCGAGCGTCATCACGTCGCGCGTCTTGCCCTGATAATTGAGCAGCACGTAAGGATGCGCCGACGGCACGGTCGGATGCGAGAAGGCGCCCGGCGCCTTGCCCGGACGCACCGGCGCGTCGATCCAGCGCTTGTCGAAGAAATCGCTTGGCGATGCCCGCCATGCGCGGCGCGAAGCCGTCATAGGCGGAGAGCACGATGGAGCGCGCTTCCTCCCATGAGTAACGCTTGGACGGCGTCTCGGGCAAAGGCGCGCTGCGATCCCAGTAATCCAGCGCGTCCTTGCCGAACCATTTGGCTTTCAATTTATAATAGCGATGCGACAGGCGCGGATGCGCGTCCGTCACGGCCGTCGCCAGCGCTTCGACGACGTCGCGTTCGACGCGGTTCGAGAGATGGCGCGAGTCGGCGACATCCTTGAACCCGCGCCAACGATCGGAGATTTCCTTGTCCTTGGCCAGCGTATTGGTGATGAGCCCGAAGGTTCGCAGATTGGCTTTCAGCGTCACGCCGATCGCCTGCGCCGCCTCGCGCCGTTTCTCTTCCTTCGGATCCTGCATCAGGTTGAGAACAGGCTCGATGGCGAGCTCCTCGCCGCCGACCTTGAAGCGCAGCGACGCGATGGTTTCGTCGAAGAGACGATTCCATGCAGCGGCGCCCGAAATATATTTTTCGTGGAAAAGCTCTTCGAGCCTGTCCTCGAGCTCATAGGGCTTTTCCTTGCGAATGTCTTCGAGCCACGGCTTCCAGCGCGACAAGGGCGCCTTGTCGGCCGCGGCCATCAGCGTCGCGTCGTCGAGCCGATTGAGTTCGAGCTGGAAGAAGAGCAACTGCGCGGAGGCGTTCGTCACCTTCTCCTGCACGTCGCCATAAAATTTCGCCCGCGCCGGATCGGTCGTGTCGCCGCTGTAGAGAAGACCGGCGTAGGACATGAGGCGTCCCAGCAGATCCTGCAGCGCCTCGTAACGCTCGAGCGCCGCGCCAAGCGTCGCGCTGGCGTCGCCTGCCTGCGCAAGCCCCGCAAGCTTGCCGCGATAGTCGCCCGAAAAGGCCGCGACCTCTTCACCCATGCGCGTGAGGTCCGCCTTAAGTCGCGGGGAGTCCGTCCCCTCGTAAAGATCGCCGAGATTCCATTCTGGAAGCGTTTCGGCGAGGCCCGCAGCGGCCTCCGCCGGCGAAAAAACGGGGCGTGAACAAGAGCGCATGGCGTGATTCCGGAAGCGTTGCGTTTAGGCACAATGGCCAATGCCTTCAAATATGGGCAAAGGCCAAGCGGGATCAACCACCGCGGATTGGTTAAGTTCAAGTTTAAATTTTTCAGTACTCAAAAAACGTTAGGTTTCATATTGACGCAAAAAATTTCGCTCGGTTAACGCGCCCTTTACCGTGTTTTGCAAACGATGGGTTGCAGAAACATGACCCGGACGGCGCGTTGCCAACCGGGCCCGGGAACGCCATGACCGCCACGATTCTGATTGCCGACGACGATCCCGTGCAACGCCGCCTTTTGGAGGCCATGGTCAGGCGCTTCGGCTATGAAGCCGAGACAGTTGAAGGCGGCGAAGAGGCGCTGGCGCGGATGACGCGGCCGGGCGCGACGCCGGTCTCGCTTCTCATTCTCGATCTCGTCATGCCGGATCTCGATGGCATGGGCGTGCTCACGCGGATGCGCGACGCGAAGATCGGCATTCCCGTGATCGTGCAAACCGCGCATGGCTCGATCGAAGCCGTGATTTCGGCCATGCGCGCCGGGGCGCATGATTTCGTTGTGAAGCCTGTCGGCGCGGAACGTGTTCAGATTTCCATCAAGAACGCGCTTGCCGCAAACGCGCTCGCCGGCGAGGTCCGCCGCATCAGCCGACGCGCGCAGGGCATTCTCACGTTCCGGGATCTCGTCTCGCGCAGCGCCGATATGGCGCGCGTCATTCGCCTTGGCGAACGCGCCGCGCATTCCAACATTCCCGGTGCTGATCGAGGGTGAATCGGGCGTCGGCAAGGAGTTGATCGCGCGCGCCATTCAGGGCGGCTCCGACCGCAAGGGAAAGCCGTTCGTTACTGTGAACTGCGGCGCCCTGCCCGCCAATCTCGTCGAATCCATTCTCTTTGGACATGAGAAGGGCGCCTTCACCGGCGCGACCGAAAAGCACAACGGCAAATTTCTCGAAGCCAATGGCGGCACGCTGTTTCTCGACGAGATCGGCGAACTGCCGCTCGACATTCAGGTCAAGCTCCTGCGCGCCCTGCAGGAAGGCGAAATCGATCCCATCGGCGCCAAGCGCCCCGTGCGCGTCGATATCAGGCTTATCTCGGCGACGAACCAGAATCTCATCGAACTCGTCAAGAAGGGTCTGTTTCGCGAAGACCTGTTCTATCGCCTCAACGTCTTCCCGATCAGCATTCCGCCATTGCGCTCACGTCGCGAAGATATTGCCGATCTCGCGCGTCGCTTCGCCGCCCGCTTCGCCGCCGAGGAGGGACGCAACATTCGCGGCCTGACCGCCGAGGCGCTGTCGATGCTGACGAGCTATCACTGGCCCGGCAATGTGCGCCAGCTCGAAAACACTGTCTTTCGCGCAGTGGTTCTGTCCGAGGGCGACGAGCTCACGGTCGCGGAATTTCCGCAGATCGCAGCGCATGTCGCGGGCTTCGACGTGCGCGTGCCGCCGGTCCCGGCGCTCTCGCCCGCCGCCGATCTGCCGCGCGAGCGCGAGATCGTTCGCGTCGAGATCCGCGACCCGAATGTGCTGCCGCTGCTCGGCCCCGGCGGCGACATGCGCAAGCTCGACGAAGTGGAGAAGGAAACGATCCGCTTCGCGCTCGTGCATTATCGCGGCCAGATGTCGGAAATCGCCCGCCGTCTCGGCATCGGCCGCTCGACGCTTTATCGCAAGATGAAGGAATACGGCCTCGACGAAGGCGTGATCGAACAGGCGGCCTCGGACTCGCTGGTGGCCTGAGGCGCGAAAATATGCGAGCCTCTTTCCCAAAAAGGAGAGGCGCGCATGACGCTCTACGATATCGAAGCGAAGACCATCGCAGGCGAAACAAAGCCCTTGCGCGATTATGCGGGCAAGGTCCTGCTCATCGTCAATGTCGCGAGCAAATGCGGTTTCACGCCGCAATACACGGGCCTCGAGGCGCTTTACGAGAAATACGCCGACAAGGGCCTCGTCGTTCTCGGCTTTCCCTGCAACCAGTTCGGCGCGCAGGAACCGGGTCAGGAAAGCGAAATCGCCGCTTTTTGCGACGCGACCTATGGCGTGCGCTTTCCGATGTTCGCCAAGATCGACGTCAATGGCGAGAATGCGCATCCGCTCTACAAGCTGCTCAAGCATGAAGCGCCGGGCCTTCTGGGCTCGGAGGCGATCAAGTGGAATTTCACGAAGTTTCTCGTCGGACGCGACGGAAAGGCGCTCAAGCGCTACGCGCCGACCGACACGCCGCAGTCGATCGAGAAGGACATAGAGGCGGCGCTGTGAGCGCGACGATCGAGGTGACGCGCGCGGCCGACGCTTTCGACGTGCGCGTCCGGGACAAAAAGAGCGAGACGCGCCATCGCGTGACCCTGTCGCCGCAGGATCACGCGCGACTCGCGCCCGCCGCAACGCCGGAAGCCATGATCGAGGCGGCTTTCCGTTTCCTCCTCGCCCGCGAGCCGAAGGAATCGATTCTCGCGCGCTTCGACGTGAGCGTGATCAGCCGGTATTTCCCGGACTTCGAGGAAAGGCTGGCTGATTATCTGCGGTGAGGCTTCTCGAGCAGTGAGGCTGCGCATCGACGTTTGCCGCCGGCGCAAACCTCTCCGCCAATCAAACCTTCTCGACCTGTCCGAACTCCAGTTCGACAGGCGTCGGGCGGCCGAAGATCGAAACGGCGACCTTGAGGCGCGAGCGGGCTTCGTCGACTTCCTCGACGAGGCCGTTGAAGGAGGCGAAGGGCCCGTCCGCGACGCGCACCGTCTCGCCGACCTCGAAGCTGACAGTCGGCTTGGGACGCTCGACGCCCTCGGCCACCTGCCCCTTGATCCGCATCGCCTCTTCTTCGGAGATGGGCATGGGCTTGTTGTCGGCGCCGAGAAATCCCGTAACCTTCGGCGTGTTCTTGATCAGCGAGAACACAGGGTCGGTGAGGTTGCACTTCACCAGCACATAGCCGGGGAAGAATTTGCGCTCCGTCGAGACCTTGCGGCCGCGGCGCACCTCGACGACCTGCTCGGTCGGCACGAGGATTTCCTCGAAATTCTCAGCGAGGCCGCGCTGCGTCGCGCCTTCGCGGATCGCCTCCGCGACCTTCTTCTCGAAGTTGGAATAAGCGTGGACGATGTACCAGCGCATGCTCATGAGGGCGCGTCCGGCTCCTTGAGTAAAAGAAATTACTGGCCGAACCGCAGCAGCAGGCCGACGAGGAAACGCAACGCCGAGTCGACGACAACGAAGAACAGGCTCGCAAACAGCACCATCAGGATGACAAGGCCGGTCGTGATCATCGTCTCCCGGCGCGTGGGCCAGGTGACCTTGTTCGCCTCGGCGCGAACTTCCTGCAGGAACGTAAACGGGTTAACCATGCGCTTGCCCGGTTTGATCGAAAGCGGGGCCCTGAGGACGCCCGCCGCAAAACAGTCGCGGCGCGGGACCTTCCGGCCACGCGCCACGTTCGCGTGGCTTTATAGCGGCCCGCGCCCCGCTCGCCAAGGGGGAATCTCGGAAATGCGCCCGCGCCCATTGCCGGGCCGGGTCCCCGGATTTTAAAACGACGCCGGGAAGTCCTGATTTGGAGGAAAACATGCGTTTTTCGGCAGTTTGCGCCGTAGCCCTGATCGCCCTCGCCGGCTGCAACGCCCAGCGCCAGACCGGACCGGCGATCGATCCCGTCGGGCCGACGCGCCCGGAGCCCACGGCGCAGCTCCCGGAGGGTTCGGGCTGTTCCGGCGCGATCACGCGCTACCGCTCGGTGATGGAGAACGATCTCTCCATGGGTCACGTCAATCAGAGCGTCTACAACCAGATCCAGGGCGAGATTTCCGAAGCCGCCTCGGCCTGCGCCGCGGGACAGGACGCGAAAGCGGTCGCGCTGGTGCGCGCCTCCAAGTCCCGGCACGGCTATCCGGGCGGCTGAGCGTCGCAAAGCTGACATCGCTTCATTCAGACGACCGCGCGCGTGCGGACGGGGGCGACGCTCCGCGCGCTTTGTCGCGGGCGAATCTGGAAATAATCCAGATTAGCGCCTTTGACGGCCGCGCTGCTGGTCCCTACGTTGCATGTAGCGGTTATCCGGCCAGAAAGAGGCGCGTATGAACAGGTTTGCGGCGGCGGTTGTCATCTTCAGCTTGGGGTTTGCGGGCGCCGCGGCGGCGGAAAGCTACACGCTCACGATCAAGGATCATAAGTTCGACCCCGCCGAACTGAAAATCCCGGCCGACAAGGCGGCGACGCTGGTCGTGAAGAACCTCGACGCGACGCCGGAAGAATTCGAGTCCAAGCCGCTGCGCATCGAAAAAGTCGTGCCCGCCAATAGCGAGGCGACCTTCCAGCTCCGCGCGCTGAAGCCCGGCCGCTACAAATTCTTCGGCGAGTTCCATGAGGACAGCGCCAAGGGCGAGGTGGTCGTCGACTAATGCTGGGCGCGCTGATCATCGTCTTTCGCGAGGCCATCGAAGCAGGCCTCATCATCGGCATCGTCGCCGCCGTGACGCGGGGCGTCGCCGGCTCGCGCGCCCATATCGCGGGCGGGGTCGGCGCGGGGGTTCTCGGCGCGCTTGTCGTCGCCGCCTTCGCCGAGCAGCTTTCCAAGGCCTTCGCCGGCAGTGGACAGGAACTGTTCAACGCGGCGGTGCTGCTGATCGCCGTCGTCATGCTCGCCTGGCATAATATCTGGATGGCGCGGCACGGGCGCGAACTGGCGCAGGATCTTTCCGACGTCGGCCGCGCCGTGGCGCGCGGCGACCGCACGCTGCTGGCGCTGTCGATGGTCGTCGGCCTCGCGGTGCTGCGCGAAGGCTCGGAGGTCGCGCTGTTCCTCTATGGCGTGCTGGCCTCCGGCGAGTCGGGGGCGAGCGTCGTCGGCGGCGGGCTCGCCGGACTGGCGCTCGGCGCCGCGACGAGCTTTGCGACCTTCTACGGCCTCGTCTCCATTCCGCCCCGGCGTCTTTTCGCGGTCACCACCTGGCTCATCACTTTTCTCGCGGCGGGGCTGGCCGCGCAGGCGGTGGCCTTCCTGCAGCAGGCAGGGACGATTTCCGCGCTCACCGACACGGTGTGGGACACATCCTGGGTTCTCTCCGACAAGAGCATCCCCGGCCGCGTGCTGCATACGCTGATCGGCTACGCCGACCAGCCGTCGCAGATGCAGGTCGTCGTCTATGTCGCGACCATTGCGGCGATTGTCGCCGTGACGAAGCTCACTTCGATGACGTCGCATGCGCCGGCGCAGGCGCCCGCCGAGTAGAGGGAAAGGCGACACGTCGCCAGCTTCAGCCCATCGGCTAGTCGCGCGAGATAATGTCGATCTTCTTGATGACCCGCTCCGGCTCCGGCCGGACGAGATCGACCGAGAGCAGCCCGTTCACCAGATCGGCGCCGAGCACCTGCATGCCGTCGGCAAGAAGAAAGGCGCGCTGGAACTGGCGGGCGGCGATGCCGCGATGGAGGAAATGCCGCTCGCGGTCCTCTACCTGCCGGCCCCGGATGACGAGCTGATTTTCCTCGAGCGAGACATCGAGCTGGTCGCGGGTGAAGCCGGCGACCGCCAGGGTGATGCGCAGCCGCTCCGGTTCGCTCTCCGTACGCGGCAGGCGCTCGATATTGTAGGGCGGGTAGCCGTCCGTGCCGCTCCGGGTCACGCGGTCGAGCGCGCGCTCGATTTCGTCGAAGCCGAGCAGGAACGGCGAATTGAGAGGGGGACGCGACACGTTCTGAAGCCCTTCTGGCGCCTCTTCACCGGCGGGACCCGTCTGGCGTCCCGACGCTCTGATTTATGCCCGAGCCCGGGTGCAGGATCAAGCGCGCCATTGACCCCGCGGGCGCGCGCCCCCATCTGCGGCTCATCTTTTCTCGTGTCAGGGCGGCGGTTAATGCGTCTCTTGAAGGTCAGCCTGTCGCTCCTGCTTCTCACTCTGACGGCGCCCGCGGCTGTCGCCGAGGAGACGCCCTCCATCCTTGCGCCCGAAGCCGAGCATTTTACCCTGCAGCCCGTCGAGGGCGGCTTCATGCGCCTCGACAAGCGTTCGGGCGCCGTCTCTTTCTGCACGGCGAAGAACGGGATTTCCGTCTGCCGCCTTGGCGCCGACGAGCGCGCCACGATGGAAGCGGAGCTCGAGAGGCTGCGCGCCGAGAACGCCCGGCTCAAATCCGCCACGGCGCAGCCGCGTTCCACGATGCCCGGCGAGGAGGAGTTCGAGCGGGCGCTCTCCTTTACCGAGCGCTTTCTGCGACGCATAATGCGTCTTTTCAGGGAAGAATCGTCCAATGACGGGAGGCTTTGAGCGACGCCCATGACGGACGACGGACCCTTCGCCAACTGGCCCCACCTCGACCGGCCCGCGCCGCCCGCCGAGAGCCGCGACATTCTGCTCCTTCCATCTGCAACGGAATCACAGCCCATGGCGTCCCGGAACGCGTTCGAAAATTTTCTCGGCGGCTCGCCGCTCTATGTCGCGGTTCGTCTGTTTTTCGTCTCGCTCGTCGTGGGCGCCCTTCTGATGTGGCTCGAGCTGCGGCCGATGGACGTCTTGCGCGGCGTGCAGGCCTTCTTCGACCGCATCTATCAGCTCGGCTTCGGCGCGGTGAAGGAACTTGCGAGCTATGTGCTCGCCGGCGCGGTGTTCGTCGTGCCGGCCTGGCTGATTCTGCGCCTGATGAGCGTGGGCGGCCGCAAATGACCGCGCGCTTTCTTGCGACGGTCGCGCTCTTTCTCGTGACGACCCCGACTCTGGCGTCGAGCGAGGACGCCTGGAAGGAATTTCGCGCGAAAGTTTTGAAGTCCTGCGAGAAGGCCGTCGCTGGCCGCCTCGAGAAGGCGCAGATCGCCGTCGATCCCTTCGGCAGCGACACGTACGGCGTGGCGATCGCGCGCGGCGTCTCGACGGACGCCAGGGCGCCGCGCAGCATTGTCTGCGTCTTCGACAAACGCTCCGAGAAGGTCGAGGCCAGCGGCGAATTCGAGCCCTAACGCCGCCGGATCGTCGACGTCAGATCCCCAGCCCCGGCCGCCGGATCAATCGGGCCGAAATTGTCGCCGCCGTCGAAGGCCGCCGCGGGCGGGCGCCCTGTCGTGTCATTGTCGGTCTCGTCGGCCGGCGCCGGACGTGTCCCGCGCATGGCGATCAGCGGCGATTCCTCGGGCGGCGGCAGGGTTTCCTGCGGCGCAGGCTTGCAGACCGTATGGCCGGCGCGTCCATGCATCGCGAGGTCGACGTGAATATGATTGTAGTGGAAGGCGTTGGAGCCCGGCGACAGAACGGTGGTGAAATGTCCGCAGGAGCCGCGATGCACGTCCATGAGGAAGGCGCGCGCCTGTTCGTCGCCGCGCCACCAGTCCTGCACCAGCGTGATCTTGCGGCCGTCCTCGAGCGTGAAGCCGCCGATGTCCAGCGCATTGCCGAAGGAATGTTCGGAGAGCTGCGCGCCGCTCTGATTGTTCATGCCGCGACAGGCGTATGAGCCCATTGAATCGATGCGCGCGACGCGTTGGCCGAAGCGCGCCTGCGCGGCCGGCTGCACCGTGTCGGCGAGCCATTGGTCGAGCTCGGCCACCATGGAGCAATCGAGAGTCGCTGTCGCGTTGAAGGAAACCGCCCCGCCCTGCAGCGCCGTCACCTTGAAGGGCCTGGTCAGGCCGCAGATGCCGGGTCCGTCGACTTCATTCGCCAGCGCGATGAAGTCGGACGGCTGCACCTTTCGCTGCGCGATGCAGGCGTTTTCCGCCTGTGTGCGCCATGCCGGGCGCTGCGGCTTGAAGGGTCCAGCGCATCCCGCGAGCGTCGCGGCGACGATGAACAGGAGGAGCGTGACGCGGCTGGACATGCCGCGCAGCTTCGTCGACGAGCCGTTAACCGAGCGTCGAGAAGTTTAGTTAATGCGCGCGAATTTCCTTGCGTGTGGCGAAAATGTGGACGGCCGCGCCCCCATTGCGACCTCGCCCGCCATCACGGCGCCGACGCCTCTTCCAGCGCCGCCATCAGCGCCGCCAGATCTTCCGGCAACTCGCTCTCGAACATCATCTCGTCGCCTGTGACCGGATGTTCGAAGCCGAGCGTCGCGGCGTGAAGCGCCTGCCGCCCGAGTTTCTCCACCGCCGCGCGGGCCTTTTCGGAAAGCTTCGTCACCTTGGTCTTGAAGCCCGCCCCATAGGTCGCGTCGCCGATCAGCGGATGGCCGATATGGGCCAGATGCACGCGGATCTGATGGGTGCGGCCGGTCTCCAACTGGCAGCGGATCAGCGAGGCGACTCCGAAATCGGCGACCTTCTCCCAATGGGTGATCGCCTCGCGTCCGCGCGATTCCGGCACCACCGCCATTTTCTCGCGCTGGATGTTATGGCGGCCGAGGTAAGTCTCGATCGTGCCATGCGCGCGGTCGGGGACGCCCCAGACGAAGGCCAGATATTCGCGCGTCAGCGACAGAGTGCGGCCATGGTCGGCGAAAAGGCGCCGAGAGGCCGTGATGGGCGGCGTCGGTTTTCGCCACGACGAGAAGGCCCGTCGTGTCCTTGTCGATGCGGTGCACAATGCCGGGCTTCTTCACCCCGCCGACGCCCGACAGGCTCTCGCCGCAATGGGCGATCAGCGCATTGACCAGCGTGCCGGTCTCATGCCCGCTCGCCGGATGCACGACGAGGCCGGCCGGCTTGTCGATGACGATGAGATGGTCGTCCTCGTAGACGACCTCGAGCGCAATGTCCTCGGCCAGCGGCTCGGCCGGTTCCGGCGGCGGCACGTCGAGAGTCACCGTATCGCCGTGGCTAAGCTTCCTGGCGGGATCGCGCGCCGGCGCGCCCCGCAGCGCGACGCGCCCCTCCTCGATCAGCCCCTTGATTCGGCTACGGGAAAGATGCGCCGCGACAAGCTCCGGCCGCTCCGCGAGGTAGCGGTCGAGCCGCGTCCCGGCGGCGTCCTCCGCCACGGTGAAGGCGAAAAGCTCGCCGCCTGCGTCTATTTGCTGCATGTCTTCGGGGTTCATTTGAAGTTTTCTTTCGCACACGGGCGCACCCGTGCTAACTGGGCGCTCCGAAACGCCGCCAGAAGCGTGACCAAAGAGATGGGACAAAGCCATCCGCCTTTCGACTTTGTCGCCGCCGCTCCAGTGGAGGCCGCTCACATTAACGACTCCGCCGCTCCGTTCTGCGCCGTGATTGGCGCGGGGCCCGCCGGGCTCGTCGCCGCCGAGGCGCTCGCCCGCGCCGGCGCGCGCGTCGTCATCTATGAGCACAAGCCGAGCCCCGCGCGCAAATTTCTCATGGCGGGGCGGGGCGGCCTCAATATCACTCATAGCGAGAGTCTCGAACGTTTCATCGCCCGCTATGGCGCGGCGGCGAAGCGCATCGCCCCCCTCATCCGCGCCTTCCCTCCCCAGGCGCTGCGCGATTTCTGCTCGGAACTGGGGGAGACCACTTTCATCGGCTCCAGCGGACGCGTCTTCCCGGCGAGCTTCAAGGCCTCCCCTTTGCTACGCGCCTGGCTGTCGCGGCTCGCTGAGCTCGGCGTCTCGATCGCGACGCGCCACGCCTTTCTCGGTTTCGCCGGCGAGGGCAAGCTGCGGCTCAAGGGACCGGACGGCGCCGAATTCATCCGCCCGGCCGACGCCGTGGTGCTGGCGCTCGGCGGCGCCTCCTGGCCCCGGCTCGGTTCGGAAGGCGGCTGGAGCGACATGCTGCGCAAGGCGGGCGTCGCGGTGACGCCGCTCGCCGCCGCCAACAGCGGCGCGCTGATCGACTGGAGCCCGCTCTTTCGCGGCGATTTCGAGGGCCAGCCGCTCAAGACCGTGATGCTGCGCCATGGCGACGCCAGCGCGCGCGGCGACGTCGTCGTGACGCGGACAGGGCTCGAAGGCGGGCCCGTCTACGCGCTTTCCTCGCGGCTGCGCGAGGCGGGCGAATCCACGCTCTTCATCGATCTGCGGCCGGATACGAGCCTCGCCTGCCTGACCCGCAAATTCTCGCGCCGGCCGCCGAAACAGTCGCACGCGACGTTTCTGCGCCGCGCCGGTTTTTCGCGCACCGAGATCGGATTGCTGCGCGAGGCGTGCCCGGATGGCCTGCCGCGCGACGCCGAGGCGCTCGCGGCGCTCGTCAAGAACGCGCCACTGAAAGTTGTCGGGGTCGCGGGGTTGGAGCGGGCGATTTCGACGGCGGGCGGCGTCTCTTTCGACGAGGTCAACGCCGATCTGATGGTGACGAAAATGCCGGGCGTCTTCGTCGCGGGCGAGATGCTCGACTTCGACGCGCCGACGGGCGGCTATCTGCTGCAGGCGGCTTTCGCCACGGGCCTCGCCGCCGGCCGTGGCGCGGCCCGCTATCTGGGTCTTGCCAACGGCGAGTTCAGGCCGGCTTGTCGCCCAGCCATTTGCCGAATTCGCGCGCGCCAGACCCGTCGAACAAATACAGCGTATAGACTTCCGGCTCGCCCATCTCCATGCCGGGCGAGCCCATCGGCATCCCCGGCGCGGCGACGCCGACCGCCTTGGGGCGCTCCCTCAGCAGTTGCGCGACGGCCTCCGGGGGCACGTGGCCTTCGACGATATAGCCGTCGAGTTCGGCCGTATGGCAGGAGGTCATTTTCTCCGGCACGCCGAGGCGGGCCTTCACCGCCTTCATGTCCGGCTCATTGATCTCCTCGACGATATAGCCCGCCTCGCGCATGCGCTTCGCCCAGCCGCCGCAGCAGCCGCAGGTGGGGCTTTTATGCACGATCATCTTCTTCCCCTCCTCGGCCCGCGCCGCGCCGGCCGAGATCGCGCAGCCTGCAGCGCCGAGAAGGAGAAGGGTTTGCCGACGTGAGAGGTTCTGCTGCATGATCGTTTCCATGTCTGAAGCTTTGCGCCGCGGATTTTGCGCAGATATCGATGCATAGATGCCCATTGAGAGGGCCAGAGGCAACGTCCGTGATTTCGCAGGAAGGGATTGTCGAATGCGGAAATTTCTCCTTGTCGTCGCCTTGGCCCTGGTGGCCTGCGCCTCCGCCGCGCAGGGGGGAACGCATGAGGCGGTTTTCCGTCGCAATCTTGTTCCGGCGGAAGACCTCGTCGCCTATGCCGACGCCCGAATAGCCGCGCTGAAAGTCGGACTTCGGCTCAAGCCGGAGCAGGAGAAGGACTGGCCACCGCTCGAAGCCGCCTTGCGTGAGGCCGCCAAGGCGCAGATCCAGCGTATCGAGGAATCGCGCAATACGGCGGCGCCGACATTCGACGACGAACCGCTGGGCGCCCTTCAGCGGCGCGCGAAAAACATGACGGCGCGCGCCGGCGAATTCGACAGAATCGCGGCGGCCGGGAAACCCCTTTACGATAGTCTCGACGCCGCCCAGAAGCGTCGCTTCGGGACCCTGATCCGCGCGACCATCGAGGGGCGCATGCGCCGCATGCGTCACGCCGGACCGGGCGGTTTCGGGACCGATCAACCCGCGCTTTGACCTTTGCCGCGCCCTGGGGCTTTAATCTCCCATGCTTCCTTCGCGCTACTGGTCCGAGCTCTCCATCCGCGACATCCGCGCCCATGACATGTCTGGCGTGATCGCCGTGCTGCCTGTCGCCGCCGTCGAGCAGCACGGGCCGCATCTGCCGCTGGGCGTCGACGCCATCATCATGGAGGCCTGCGTCGAACGCGTCGCGCTGCGCCTGCCGCCTGATCTCGACGCGGTGTTCCTGCCGATGCAGAGCATCGGCGTCTCGCTCGAACATCGCGACTTTCCCGGCACGCTTTCCCTGTCCTACGAGACGGCGGCGCGCGTCATCGGCGACATTGCCGAAGGCGTCGTGCGCGCGGGCGTGCAGAAAATCCTGCTGATGAATTCGCACGGCGGCAATTCCGCGCTCATCTCCACCGCCGCCCTCGATCTGCGCGCGCGTTTCAATATGCTCGCCGTGACCTGTTCCTGGGCGCGCTTCGGCTATCCGGACGGGCTCTTCGCCGAGGTCGAGCAGCGTCACGGCATTCACGGCGGCGAGATCGAGACCTCGCTGATGCTCGCCTTCCGGCCCGAACTCGTGGACATGGGGCGCGCGAAAAACTTCCCGCCCGCGACGCTGGATTTCGAGCGCGATTTCGCCTGGCTGCGCGCGGGCCGGCCGGCCGGCTTCGGCTGGATGGCGCAGGACCTTTCGCCCGCCGGCGCCATGGGCGACGCCTCGAAGGCAAGCGCCGACAAGGGCGAGGCCACGGCCGATTACTGGGTCACCGCCTTTATCGAGTTGTTGCGCGACATCGAGGCATTCGACCTCGCGCGCCTCAAGAGCGAATAGGCGCCCTCGCGCAAGGGAGGCGATCCAAACTTCCGGCGCGAGGAGACGGCCATGAGCGTCGAGAAAATCGCGGCGCTGAATCAGGCGACGACGGACGGCGCAACGATGCGCGCCCTGAACGGTTCCGGCGTCGGCCATGCGCGTGCGCCAGCGCCCTTCCCGCCCCTGACTCCACCGGCGACGGCCGAAGGCGCGCCCAATCTCTTCGACAGCCTCGCGCTGCCGTTCCCGACCAGCACGGCGGCGGATGTTCCGTCATCCTTGATCGCCGCGTCCTATCGCACCGAGGCGGCGCGCGGGTCGGTCGAGGCGCTTGTCGAGGGGCGCCTGCCCGAGACGCTGATCCGGCGGGAGGTCGAAACGCTCCTGCGCCGCTTCGTGGAAACGCGGGAGAGAGACGAACCGGAGGAGACGAAGCCCGAGCGTTTGCCTTCGCACAATGCGGCCCATGCGCATTTCGACTTCAGGAGCCGATTCGCCGCGACGGACGAAGACGGCAGGCTGAAACTCTTCGATCTTTACCTGACGCGGATCGGCCCCCGCCAATGGGAGGCGGCGATCTTCGAACGCGATCCCTCGCGCGCCAGTCAGACCTTCCCGCGCCCGACGCCGCCGGTCGAAGTCCACCGTCTCCTGTTCGATCGGACGGCCGCGGCGGTTCTCGCCTGCGTCGCCCAGAGGGTTCCGACGCCCTTCGCCCCAGCCCCGACGCGGCCTCGCGTCGACGGGCGCAGGATCGCCTATACGCTTCTTGTCGTTACCCTTTCGCTCCTCGTGGCGCGCGTGGCGTCATGGCCGACTGCCGGGTTTTTCCTCGCGGCGGCGGGCGTCCTGCTGCTGTCGGGGTCCTAGGGTCTTACGGCCTGTTCGATCCATCGGCGCCGTCCGTGACAAAGGCGGCGACCGCGATCAGCGCGAGCGCGGCGACATAGAGGAAAGACGCGCCGGCCGCCGAAGCGCCAAGGACCAGCAGCCCGCTCACGACGCTTTTCTTGATCAGCACATAGCAGCCGTAGAAAACGCCCGCCGCAACCCCGAGGCCGCCGCCGACGACAACGGCGTAGACGAGATAAAGCAGATAATCGCTGATCCGGGTCATGGCTAAAGCTCCACCTTGACCGCAGATTATGCTGTAGCTTCACCGTTCGCAAGATTACCGCGCGAAGATGACGTTGAATGTGACAACGGATTGTCATTCAAATGCGCCGCCGAGCTTTTGGGGCGACGAAAGGACAATCTCCATGGATTTCAGCCATCCTCTTGCGCGAGGAGCGAAGGTTTGGACGGCTCAACTTGCGGACGGCGGAACGAGGCGGATTCTCGTGATCGTCACCAACGCCGTCCTCGATCCCGCGAAGAAGAAGTTCAATCCCGAACACATCGCCCGGCTGACGACAGCCGCGCAGGAGTTTCTTCAGGACTCCGGCGAAGCCGACGGGTTCCTTTTCGCCAACCGCATGAGGGACTGGGAAAATTCAAAGGACCAGTGAGCGCGCTCAGATCGCCGATGGCGGCGACCAGGGCAGCGTCCAGGTTTCCGTGAGCGTGCGGCCGTTGGCCCGGAGAAACAGCCGCAGATCGGACGTGTCGCCGGGCTTCACCGACACATCGAAAAATGCCCGCACGCCGTCGATATGCGGATTGGCGATGACATTCGTGCGCAGCACCCGCCCCTTCGACGACGTCGCCACCGCTTCGACCTGCGCCGGATCGTTGACGTAATAGGCGAGATCGCCGCCGGCGAAGTCGACCATGAACCGCTTCGCGTTGGCGTCGGCGGGCTCGGAAGAGCCGAGGGCGCGCGCCGGCGCCTCGAATGTATGAACAACGCGGCCATTCGGCGCGAGGCGCGGCATGTCGAGCCCTGCGGTGATCCGATAGGCGAAAGCAAACGGCTTGTTGGGCTCCGGCGGCGCGGCCGGCGTCCAGTTGGCGACGATATTGTCGTTGGTTTCGTCCAGCGTCGGCAATTCGATCAGTTCGACGCTGCCATCGCCCCAGTCGCCCATGGGCTCGACGAAATAGCTCGGCCGTTTCTGATAGGCGAGATCGAGATCCTGATAGGACTCGAATGTCCGGTCGCGCTGCAGCAGGCCATAGCCGCGGATGTTGCGATCGACGAAATAGGACAGGCGCTCGCGCGGCGGATTGCCCAGCGGACGCCATAGCCATTCCTCGGCGCCATTGTGGATGAGCAGGCCGTCGGAGTCGTGCAGCTCGTCGCGGAATCCGTCGCGCACGCGCCGGTCGTTTTCGCCGGTGAGATACATGGAGGTGAGCGGCGCGAGGCCGAATTTGACGCCGGCGCGGCGCGGAAAGATCGTCGCCTTGACGTCGAGCGTGCTCTCCTGTCCCACGGCGAGATCGAAACGATAGGCGCCCGTGGCGGCTTCGCCGTCGAGCAGCGCGTAGATCACCGCGCGATTGCTGCCAGCGGCCGGGGTTTCGATCCAGAATTCACGGAAGAAGGGAAAGGTTTCCCGGCCGGTTCCCGCCTCGACGCACAGGCCGCGGGCAGAGAGTCCATATTGCTGATCGGCGGCCAAGGAAACGGAAATAGCTGGCGCCTACGAAGGATATCGCCTCGTCGTAGACGTCGGGGTCGTTGACCGGGAAATTCATCCGGAAACCGGCGAAGCCCGCATTGATGTCGAGAGTGTCGCCGACCTTCAGCCGCCCGAAATCGAACAGGGCGGGAGAATAGGGGATCGGCGCGGCGATGCCGTCGCGGATCGTGTTCACCGTGACGGGGCGCGGAAAGAGAAAGCCCCGATGAAAGGTCGAGAGACGGAAGCTCCCGGGCAGATTGGCGAAAAAGGCGCGCTCCTCCCTGAACCTGATGTCCCGCCAGGCATCGAAGTCGAGAGAATCGAAGGGCGCCGGCAACCGCGCGGCGGCGTCCTGGAAGGGCGCGGCGACAAGCGCACGGGCGCGCTGGAGCACGTCGTCATAGCTGAATTTCGGCGCCGTATTCGGAGCGGCGCTCTGGCCAAAGGCCGGCGTCGCAAGCTGCGCGCCTGTCGCGGCAAGGGCGCCGATCATCCGCCGCCGGGTAATGTCGATCATGTGACTACCGTATTCGCCTACATTTCCGCATGTTCCATGCGAAGACGCTCTTTCTTTTTGCTGTAACGAGAACGTCGAGGTTGCGCAAGTCGCGAGGCGCTTATGGCCGCGCGCGCGCCGCCCGAAGAAGGCCATATTTCATCACTGTGGCTTCGCTGCGCCGCACAGAAAAAAAGTAATGACGCCGGTCAAAAACCGCTTGTGTTCGGGGCGAAAGGGCGTATCTACAGTTTTGCCCAAATCGCACGTGCCTGTGGTCGTGTGTCGGTCGGCGGGGATCCGGACAAGAGGCCGGTAAACCGTCGGTACAAAAACCGGCAGCCGGAGGCGAACCGGCGAACTCCGCCCTCAACGGAGGATCGCGACTTAAAGCAACGACGGACCGGGCTTTTTTGGTCTCTGTTGGCCCTCCAAAGGCTGACTTACCGAAGAGGCTTGTCTTTCTTGCCGGGCGTGCGGAAAGGGACTTCCCCTTCCAATCGATGGCTGTTCGGACCCGAACGACATGCGTTTGCGCGCGTGTTTTTTCTCGTCTGATCGGCCAACGGCGCATCACCGGATCGTCAACGCGCAAGCGTGAAGCGATCCTGGATAGCTGGCGCATTCAGCGTTCGTCGCGTCTCCATCGCGCGCGAACGAAGGACGTCGTGCATCCGCCGAAGCAACTGGTTCCTGGCGCGGCTCGCATCCGCGCCCTTCGAAGGGGATGCCGCAATGACCGACCGTATCCACGAATTCCTCGCCGAGCGCCGTCGCGCGGGCCGCGACAACGGTCCCTGCCTCGTCGTCGACCTCGACGTCGTGCGCGACAATTACCTCGGCTTCGCCCGGTCGTTGCCCGACACGCGCGTGTTCTACGCCGTGAAGGCCAATCCGGCGCCGGAAGTGCTGTCGCTGCTCGCTTCGCTCGGCTCCTGCTTCGACACGGCCTCCGTCGTCGAGATCGAACAGACGCTCGCCGCCGGCGCCACGCCCGACCGCATCTCCTTCGGCAACACGATCAAGAAGGAGCGCGACGTCGCGCGCGCCTATGAGCTCGGCATTCGCCTCTTCGCGGTTGACTGCGTCGAGGAGGTCGAGAAGATCGCGCGCGTCGCGCCGGGGTCGAAGGTGTTCTGCCGCATTCTCTGCGACGGCTCGGGCGCGGAATGGCCGCTGTCGCGCAAATTCGGCTGCGTGCCTGAGATGGCGACGGAGCGTGCTGGAGCATGCGCATCGTCTCGGCCTGCAGGCTTATGGCGTGTCCTTCCATGTCGGCTCGCAGCAGACCGACCCGCGCAAGTGGGACGGCGCGCTGAAGTCGGCGGCGGAGATCTTCCGTGAGCTGGCGGAGCGCGGGATCACGTTGCAGATGGTCAATCTCGGCGGCGGCTTCCCGACGAAATATCTGCAGCAACGTCCCGGCGGTGAAGCAGTATGGCAATGCGATCTTCCGTGCGCTGTCGAAGCATTTCGGCAACCGCATTCCGGAGACGATCATCGAGCCGGGCCGCGGCATGGTGGGCAACGCCGGCGTGATCGAAGCGGAAGTCGTGCTTGATCTCGAAGAAGTCTCAGGCCGAAAGCGAACTGCGCTGGGTCTATCTCGACATCGGCAAGTTCAACGGCCTCGCCGAGACGATCGACGAGATGATCCGCTATCCGATCCGCACGGAAGCCGACGGCGCGCCGACGGCGCCCTGCGTCATCGCGGGTCCGAGCTGCAACTCCGTCGACGTGCTCTATGAGAAGAAGCCCTATGATCTTCCGGTCTCCCTGGAGATCGGAACCAAGGTGCTGATCGAGGGAACGGGCGCCTATACGACCACCTATTCGGCGGTCGGCTTCAACGGCTTCCCGCCGCTCGAGACCTTCATCATCTGAAGGGCTGCGGAAAAGGGGCAAGACGCGGATGCGGCCTTGCCCCTCTCCCTAACCCTCTCCCGACAGCGGGCGAGGGAAATCCACTCCGTCACCACCAGTCCCGTCCGGCGGGCGCGTCTTCAAGCGCGCCAGGCGCGAGGGTCGCTTGTCCTCTCGAAGGAGGAACAGATGACCTTTGAACTTGCCCTTCCCCATCCCGTCGCGCCGTGTCGCCGCGCCGTGCCTGCGCGGCGCCTTCGCGATCCTCGACGAGAGCCCCGCGGATGCGCCCGCTCGCGAAGCGCTGCTCGACGCCGCCTTCGGCCCCGCGCGCTTCCTGAAGACCTGCGAACGGCTGCGCGACGGGCGCAGACCGGCGCCCGGCCTCGCGCTTGTCGCGAAGGATGAAGAGGACGCGCTGATCGCCACGATTCGTCTGTGGCCAATCCTTGCGGGCGGCCGCCCGGCGCTGCTGCTCGGGCCCGCTCGCGGTGGCGCAGGAGGCGCGCTCGCTCGGCCTCGGCGCCGCGCTGATCCGCGAGTCTCTCGACCGCGCGCAGGCGCTCGGGCATCGCGCCGTGCTGCTCGTCGGCGACGCGCCCTATTACGCGCGATTCGGCTTCGAGCGGCGCTTCACCGAGCGGCTCTCCTTGCCGGGCCCGGTCGAGCGGGCGCGCTTTCTCGGTCTGGAACTCGTTCGGGGAGCGCTGGAGGGCGCCGAAGGGCGCGTGCGGGCGGCGGCCGCGGCCGATCCCGCAGCGCTGTCGCGCGCGGCCTGACTTGCGCGCAACGCGGCTCGCGCCATTGTTTAGGTCATGCGCAAGAACGACTCGACCCCCGGCGCGCGCGGCAAATCGCATTTGCCCGAGAAAATCTGCCTCGCCTGCGGGCGGCCCTTTGCATGGCGCAAGAAATGGCGCGCCTGCTGGGAGGATGTGAAGACCTGCTCGGCGCGCTGCAGGAGCGACTTGCGGCGCGCCCCGCGTCTTTAGAAAAACGCCAGAGCGTATGACGACAGCGGAAAGGCGACCGCCATCCCGAGCGCAACGCCCGCGACGACGTCGGTCGGATAGTGATGCGCTGTGGCGATGCGCGACCACGCCATTGAGAGAACCAGCACAACGGCCGAGACCGTCACGGCCGGCCAGGCAAGGACGATGGGCGTCAGAACGCCGGTCAGCGTCATGGCGTGTCCGCTCGGGAAGGAATGTTCATCCAGCGTCTTGAGCAGCGACGGCAGGCGCGCGTCGATATGAAACGGACGCTTGCGCTCGAAGCGGCGCTTGATGATCGGATAAAGCACGTGCAGCAGCGCCGCATTGGCGGCGGCGATCAGCACGATTGGCCAGCCGCGCCAGCCGAGACCGTAAAAGACAGCCGGGAACAGGAGAAGATAAATCCAGCCGTTTCCGAGCTTGCTGATTCCGATCGCCAGCAGACGCGTCGCCTTCGGACGCGCCGAGCGTGAGAAGTAATGAACGGCTGCAAGATCAGCGGCGAGAAATCGGCTGAGCCGACCATTTTGCGGGAGGGATGACGCGTCACGCGTCAGCTTCACCGCGATGTCTGTCGTAAACGCCATGATGCGAGGCTAGACGCCTTGCGCTGCGTTTTCGCGACGCGGGGACTGCGTTTCGGTGACGGTTAAATAGAGGGTTTGTGACGGCTGCGCGATGTTTGGGTGACAGCGGAGCTGTCATGCAAAATGGGGCGCGCCCCTCGTGCTTCGAGACGGCCCTTCGGGCCTCCTCATGCTTCGAGACGGCCCTTCGGGCCTCCTCATGCTTCGAGACGGCCCTTCGGGCCTCCTCAGCATGAGGGGCTGGGTGAATTTTGGTGAAACACTAAGGCCTCATCCTGAGGAGCGCGCGACGCGCGCGTCTCGAAGGACGAGGCCGTCCCGGCAGTTCGTCGCTCGTGCGATCAGCCCGCCGTATCCTCGACCTCGCGCACGGTCATGGCGTTGCCGTGCCAGACGAAGTCGTCGAACAGCAGCGCGTCGACGAACATCACCGGCAGCAGCAGATCGCGCATGAGAAGCGCGAAAGGCTTGCGCCAGTCGAGCGGAAAGCCGCAGACGCGCGCCAGCCACAGCTCGCCGCCATGCAATGCGCCGGCGATCATCACAGCCGCGAGCCCGGCGATCGTCGCGTCGCCGCCGAATTCCAGCGCAGCATAGGCGCCGACCACGATCGCGACGAAGCTGCCGTTCATGAACTCCGGGGCATAATGGGCGGGGAAGGTCACGCGGCGCAGGCGCGCCCAGCGCACATGACGCGAATAGACCTCATGCGCGGTGCGCTTGCCGAGCGGCTGCTCGAAAGGCATGTCGACGAGTTTCACCGTCATGTTCTGCGCGCGGATGACCTTTGTCGAGGCGGCGTCTTCGGCGATTTCCGCGCCCAGCGCACGAATGCCGCCGGCGCGGTCGAGCACCTCGCGCCGCCACATCATGTTCTTGCCCTGCGCAAAGCCGATGCCGATGGCCTCCGCGCCATATTGCCAGCGCGCCTGGAAGGTGTTGAGGATCGCGCATTCGACCATGGCCCAGAAGCCGTCCGGCCGCGAGCCGATCGGCATGGACACCGTCATCGCCGTGTCGGGCTCGAAGGCGGCGAGCATGGTCTGGATGTAATCGCGCGGCGGCAGCGCGTTCGAATCCGCGAGGACGACGTAATCGTAGCGCGCCGCCTCCCAACCCTTGACGCAATTATTCAACTTGGGATTTGCGCTGACGTAATCGTCGCCGACGAGAAGCCGCGCGTCACGCTCCGGATGCGCTGCGATCAGCCTCTCGACCAGCGGAATGATCGGGTCGCTCGGCGACTGTACGCAGAAGATGATCTCGTAGGTCGGATAATCGAGCTCGAATGTCGCGCCCAGCGTTTCCTGCGAAAAAGTCTCGAGGCCGCGCAGGGGGCGCACGATGCTCACCGGGGGCGCATCGGCTGGAACCGGCATGTTGCGCGGCCGGGCGCGGCACTTGCGGCCCATCAGCCACATGCTGGCGAAGTTCATGATGAGGATGAAGGCGCACAAAGCGGCGCAGATATAGGCGAGGATCATGGAGACTCAGGCGCCGAAGGTTGTCGATTCGCGGCGGAGACGCAGGGAGGCGTCGTTCTGACGGTCGCGCCGGCGCGCGACGCCCGGGCGGGGCAGGTTCAATATTCCGACTGACAAGGACGCCGGCACTTGGCAAAAGGGCTGCGGCGCGAGAATCTTCTGCACGCCCGCACTTTGGCAAAACTCCTGACGAAGCTTGCTCATGACCTCTCCGATCGTTCGTTTTGCGCCGTCGCCCACTGGCCGCATCCATATCGGCAATGCGCGCGTGGCGCTCATCAATTACCTCTTTGCTTCGGCGCAACATGGGCGATTTGTGCTGCGGTTCGATGACACCGATTTCGCCCGGTCCACCGAGGAATTTGCGGCAGCGATCGAGGTGGACCTCGCCTGGCTCGGCGTCACGCCCGACGCCGTTTTCCGTCAGTCCGAGCGCGTTGCGCTTTACGAGGCTGCAGCGGCGAAGCTGCGCGCGGAGGGGCGGCTCTACCCCTGCTATGAAACGCCCGAGGAGCTGGAGAAGCGGCGCAAAATGCAGCAGGCCCGGGGCCTGCCGCCCGTCTACGACCGCGCGGCGCTGCGCCTGACCGACGCCGAGCGCGGGACGCTGGAGGCCGAGGGCCGGCGTCCGCACTGGCGATTCAAGCTGGCGCCGGGCGTGATCGAGTGGGCCGATCTCATCCGCGGGCCGAGCCATATCGATTGCGCCGCTCTGTCCGATCCGGTGCTGATCCGCGAGGACGGGACTTTCCTCTACACCCTGCCCTCCGTCGCCGACGACATCGACATGGGAATCACCCATGTAATTCGCGGCGAGGACCATGTGACCAATACGGCGGTGCAACTCCAGCTCTTCGCCGCTCTGGCGCCGCAGGCGACGCCGCCTGTCTTCGCCCACCACAATCTGCTGATCGGCGCCGGGGGCGAGGGCCTCTCCAAACGCACCGGCTCACTGTCCATCGGGTCGCTGCGCGAGGAAGGCTACGAGGCGATGGCCGTCGCGGCGCTCGCAACGCTCACCGGCTCCTCCGACAATGTCCACGCGGTGCGTTCCCTCGCAGAACTGGCGGGGCATTTCGACATCTCGCATATTTCGCGAAATCCGGCGCGCTTCGACCCGGAAGACCTCGAAACGCTGACCCATCGCACGCTGGCGCTTTTCACCTTCGAGGATGTGCGCGAGCGTCTCGCCGCGCTCGACGTCGTCGGCCACAAGGCGGAGCCGCTCTGGCTCGCGGCGCGCGGCAATCTCGCGCGCTTCGACGATATTCTCATCTGGTGGCGCGTCGTCGAGGGCGAGATCGACACGCCGCGCGAGGACCCCGACTTCCTCGAGCAGGCCGCCGAGCTGCTTCCAGCCGAGCCCTGGGACGAAGCCACATGGTCCGCCTGGACCAGCGATTTGAAGACGGCGACGGGACGCAAGGGCAAGGCGCTGTTCCACCCGCTGCGGCTTGCGCTCACCGGCGCGGAAAGCGGGCCGGAGCTTGCGCTGCTCCTGCCGCTCATCGGACACGCAAAAGCGATGACGCGACTTGTCGGCTGATCGCATTTCGCTCGCCGAGCTGACCCGGGTCTTCTCGCGCATCGCGCTTTTGAGCTTTGGCGGACCCGCCGGGCAGATCGCGCTGATGCATCGCGTGCTGGTCGACGAAAAGAAATGGATTGCGGAACGGCGCTTCCTGCATGCGCTGAATTTCTGCATGCTGCTCCCCGGCCCCGAGGCGCAGCAGCTCGCGACCTATATCGGCTGGCTGATGCATGGCGTCGCCGGCGGCCTCGTCGCCGGCGCGCTCTTCATTCTCCCCGGCGTCGTCAGCGTCATGGCGCTGAGCGTCATTTACGCCGTTTATGGCGCAACGCCGGCGATCAGCGGCGCTTTCTTCGGGCTCAAGGCGGGCGTGCTGGCGCTGGTGTTCTCCGCCATTCTGCGACTCGGCAAACGCGCCCTGCAGACGCCCGCGCAGAAAATCCTGGCTGCTCTCGCCTTCGGCGCGCTGTTTCTGTTCGACGCGCCTTTTCCGCTCGTCATTGTGGGGGCGGGCCTGTTGGGGCTGACCGGCGGCGCGCGGTTCGGCCTGCCCGCTCACGCGGCGGCTCATGGCGAGGACCTCGACGACGAGACCTGCGAGAGGCCCGACGCCCGCAGCGCCTTCACGGCCGCGGGCCTGTTGCTGGCGCTGTGGCTGCTTCCGGTCCTGGCGCTCTTCATCGCTTTCGGCGGGGAGGATGTTTACGCACGGATCGCCGTATTCTTCTCCAAAATGGCGGTCGTCACGTTCGGCGGCGCCTATGCGGCTCTGTCCTATGTCGCGCAGCAGGCGGTTGAGCGCTTCCACTGGTTGACGCCGGCCGAAATGCTCGACGGGCTCGGCATGGCGGAGACGACGCCGGGCCCGCTCATCATGGTCCTGCAATTCGTGGGCTTCATGGCCGCCTACCGCGACCCCGGCGCGCTGCCGCCGCTCGTCGCCGGCGCGCTCGGCGGGATGCTCGCGACCTATGTCACTTTCGCGCCCTGCTTCCTGTGGATCTTCGCGGGCGCGCCCTACGTCGAAACGCTGCGCGAGAACAAGGCGCTCTCAGGCGCCCTGTCGGCCATCGCGGCGGCAATTGTGGGCGTCATCGCCAATCTGGCGCTGTGGTTCGCGACACATTTTTTGTTTCGCGCCCATTGGACGGCGGCGCCCCTGCCCGCGCAATTCCCGGATCTCTGGACCATCGACGCAAAAGCGCTGGCGCTCTCAATTCTGGCGGGCGCGCTGCTGCGATTCGGAGTCGGCCCGGCGCTCATCGTGAGCGTCGGCGCCGGGCTCGTCATCAGCTTTCTGTGATCCGCCTCAGCCGCCGAGGACGGGAACGCCGAACAGATAGGGATGCAGCACGAGGAACAGCGCATAGATCGCCGTGCCGGCGCCGAGCGCAATCGCGTCACCCCTGGTGAAAGCGTCGAGGCGCGGGGCCCCGAGATCGCCGCGCCGCTTCACGGCGATGCGGTCATAGACCGCGAAGCCCAGAAACGAACCGAACAGCAGCATGCCGCCGAGATCGCCATTCACCAGCAGATGCGCAGTCGCCCAGCTCTTCAGCGCAACGAGCGTCGGGTGCCGCAGCCAGCCGCGGATGCGCGAGGGCGGCGCGCGGCGGCTGGCGAGAGAAACGAAAGCGACCCAGACCAGCGGCATGGCGATGTGGCGCGTCCAGTGCGGCGGCTCCCAGACCGGGATCAGCCCCTCGGCGCGATAGCGCGAAAAGCCCCAGATGATGAGCAGAAGGCCGACGCCGGCGACGACGGAATAGGCGAGCTTGTAGGTCTGCGCCCCGTATTTCTCGATAAGCGCCGCACGCGGTCCGCGCAGCGTGGAAAAGACGTGGGCGCCGAGGAAAAGGATAAGGCCGAGAATAAGTATGAGCATGCCGATCTTGCTCCCGCGCGTGAATCGCGACTTGCGCGTCTATAGCACAGGCGCGGCCCTGCGGCTCTCCGATCGCCGAAATCTCAAAAGCAGCGCACCTGCGCTTCGGCCTGGGCGCGGCGCAGCGTCTCCAGCGTATCGCGCGCGGCGCCCGTGTTGCGCATCATCGAACCGATCTGCCCCGCCTGCTGATTGACGCTCGCCACCGTCTCGGCCGCGACATAGGCGTCATAAGGCAGAATGCTGGCGATCACGTCGATCGAGCAGGCGCAATGTTCGAGCGCCAGACGCGTGTCCCCATTCGTCTTCATGCAGCCGAACACATAATCGGCCCGGGCCGCAGTGGGATAATCATTGACGTCAGCGGCGGCGGCCGGCGCGGCGGCGAGCAGCAGCGCGGCGAGCAGGCGGCGCATGGAACACTCTTCCCTTCGACTGTTTCGACTCATGATAGCCCGTCGGCCGGCCAGGGTGAACCGGCCAACCTTGAAGTCGCGCGGCCGGATGGCAAAATCTCGATCCAGGACGCCGACTTGCCTCTCCGGAGGACCTTGATGCGCCGCCTTTTCGCAGCCTTGTGCATGACCGCCCTCCTTGCTGGGCCGCAGCCCGCCGACGCGCGCGGAGATCTTCGCCAGCTCGAGACGAGCTGCATCGTCAGGGCAGGCCCCGACCAAATGTATTTCTCGGCCTATCTGCCGAACGCGTCGCATCGGAAATTCTGCGGCGACATTCCGCTGACGGGTCCCGCGATTTTCGTTCTCGATTACGCGCAGCCCGAAATGCGCGAGATGACGGCGGATTTCCGCATCGTTCGAGATACCGGCGATCAGGACGCGGATTCCGAAAGCGGCGCAACCGTCGCCTATCTGGCCCCTGAAACGTCACCCCAACGGCACGTTCAGCCTTCAGCACGTATTTCCCGAGGCCGGCAATTTCGTCGCGATCGTCACACTCGACGGTCCCAATGGCGAGCATTGGGTGTCGCGTTTTCCTTTCTCGGTCGGCCGCGCCTGGTCGGCCCGGACGCCCTATTATCTCCTCGCCGCCGCCGCGGCGTTCGCCTTGCTGCTGCTTTTGTGGGGCTCGGACGATGCGTCCCAGAAATGATCCGGCAAAACTGTCGGGCATCCTTCCTCATCCGGCGAACTGATCCCTCATCCCAAAGCGCAGCAACGACAGGCAAATCGGACGCGACGCGTCCTCGCCGCGCCCATGTCGATTTTTCACTGCGAGAATCTCGCAGTCCGAAGCCGAAAACAATTGTTATTGTAAGGGCTTGCGTAGTCTGACAGGAATGCTCATTGTGCGCCCCGGAGGGGATGATGAGTGGTCTTGTCTGGCGGTTTGCGGGCTTTGAATACAGCTCTCACGGAGGGCTTCGGAAGGATGGCGTCCAGATTTCGGTCGGGCCGCAAGCCCGCCAGCTTCTGGAATTGTTGCTGGAGTCCAACGGCGCGGTTGTCTCTAAGGCGGAGATCAGCGAGCGGCTCTGGCCCGGACGTCCCGTCTCGGACGACTCCATCGACCGTTGCGCCTATCTTCTGCGGAAACCGTTGAAATCCGCGGGCTTCGGGGATTTGATCGCGACCGCTTATGGACGCGGCCTGTCGCTGCGCGCCGTGGTGGAGGCGTTGGACCCGTCGAAAGCCAACGGTCACTCCTCGCAATGCGCGGTGAATTTCGGCACGTTCGATCTCTGGCAAACCGTCTATGAACTTACGGGCAGCTTCACGCGCGATGGCTTCGCCCGTGCGCAGGCCGCTGTCCTCGCTGCTGGCGCGCAAAACGAATCGTCTCCCGCCGTTCGGTCGCTCTCGGCCAATATCGCCGCGAGCCGGGTGACGCTCGGCTATCTTCGGCCTGTGGACGGCATGGAGATCATCGAGCGGGAAGCCCGGCGCGCCCTCTTTCTGGCCCCGGACTTTCCGCCGGCGGTCTCGATCCTCGGCTGGTCACGCGCGATGCTGAGCGCACGCGTCGAGGAGGGTCTTGCGATGCTGGACCATGCGGTGGCTCAAGACCCTTTCTACAGCAAGGCGCGTGGCCATCGCAGCTGGGCGCTCGTCGCGCTCGCGAAGCTTGATGGCGCGATCGAAGACATCGAGGCTGCGCTGAGCGTCTCGCCGCATGACCGCTCTCATCTGACGATGCGCGCCTGGCTCGCCTTCTGCGCCGGGGACATAGACGGCAGTGCGCGGCTGGCGGAAGCGGGCCTCCAGTTGCGGCCCGACGGGGCCGGGTTGCAGAGTATCATCGCGATCGCAGCCAGTCTCGCCGACAGGCACATTGAGGCTGAATCGGCGGCTCGGCAGGGCCTCCAAAGAGCCCCCGACAACCGCATCGTACAGATGGCGCTGGCT
The DNA here is from genome assembly GCA_963717565.1 of uncultured Alphaproteobacteria bacterium. GTDB lineage: Bacteria > Pseudomonadota > Alphaproteobacteria > Rhizobiales > Beijerinckiaceae > Methylocystis. The sequence goes on along the minus strand of CAVQWJ010000016.1, from coordinate 1,156 downwards.
TATGTCCTCGCCCGAGCGGGGCGCGAGGACGAAGCCCGGGCGGCTCTTTTGGACGCGACAGGCGGCGACCACGCCGCCTCGCCAGTCAATTTCCTGTCGGCGGCGCAACTTGCGCTCGGCGATGTCGGGGAGGCGTCGAAGACGCTGCGGCGCGGCCGTGAGGACGGTTGTCCCTGGTTCGCCTTCGCGCCCTTCGATCCGCGCCTCGCGCCGCTCCGGAGCGAGATCGATTTTATGACCCCGAAAGCGGACGCTGGCGGTTGAATTTGCTTCGCCGTGGCCTTAATGCCCCAGTCTGAGACGCGGCAGAGCGCCGCGAGACAAATGGGGAAACAAATAAATGATCGGTCGTCTCAACCACGTCGCCATTGCCGTCGAAAGCGTGGAAAAAGCCTCGGCCATCTATCGCGACGCCCTGGGCGCGAAAGTGTCTGAACCGGAAAACCTGCCCGAGCACGGCGTGACCGTCGTCTTCGTCGAACTCCCCAACACCAAGATCGAACTTCTCGAGCCCTACGGCGAGAATTCTCCGATCGCCGGTTTCGTGGCCAAGAATTCCGCCGGCGGCATCCATCACGTGTGCTATGAGGTGGACGATCTCATCGCCGCGCGCGACCAGCTGAAATCCACCGGCGCCCGTGTTCTGGGCGATGGCGAGCCCAAAATCGGCGCGCATGGCAAGCCGGTGCTGTTCCTGCACCCCAAGGACTTCTGCGGCACGCTCGTGGAACTCGAACAGGCGTAATCCATGCCCTTCACCCTCCCGCTTGCCCTGGCGATCTATGTGACGATCTGGTGGATCGTCCTTTTCGCCGTGCTGCCGTTTGGCGTCCGCTCGGCGGACGAGGCGGGGGAAGAGTTGCCCGAGGGTTCCGATCCCGGCGCGCCGGTCGCGCCGCAGCTCGCGAGAAAAGCCGCGGTCACCACGGTGATCGCGGCCGTAATCTTCGGCGTCGTCGCGCTCGCCGCCAATTATGTCGCCCGCTAGCGGTTTCCCGGCCCGGCGGGGTTGACCGTCCGGGCGGGGATCGGTAGTTGAACGCCTAACGCACCGGCGGCGAAGCGAGCGGACCGACCCGCCCGCCAGGCCGCCTCGCACAAGATGCGGTTTGGAACGAGCGCGTAGCTCAGTCGGTAGAGCATCTGACTTTTAATC
>CAVQWJ010000015.1:0-61574 GCA_963717565.1 uncultured Alphaproteobacteria bacterium | reverse complement strand
AGCATGACGGCCATCCTTGCGTCTGGGGATAGGCCGGGCGATAGCCGAAATTGGCGATCAGCGCCTGCGCCTCCGGCTTGACGAGATAGGCAAGATAGGCTCTCGCGACCTTGCGTGAACCCTTGGCATCGACATTGCCGTCGAGGAGCGTGACTGCTGGTTCGGCGAGGATGGAGAGGGAGGGCGTGAGGATCTCGATTTATCCGCGCCAATTCCTGCAAGGCGAGAAACGCCTCGTTCTCCCAAGTTATCAGCACGTCGCCGATCCCGCGCTGAGCGAAGGTCACGGTCAACCCGCGCTGCCTGTGTCGAGCACCGGCGCATCGTCCTAGATCGCTTCCACGAAAGCCTTGGTTTTGGCCTCGTCGCTATTGGAGCCCGTAGGCCCAGGCGGCGAGGAAGTTCCAGCACGCGCCCCCGCCCGTCTTGGGATTGGGCGTCACGACGGCGACCCCCGGCTTTGCGAGACCCCCCCAATCCCTCACGCCCTTCGGATTTCCCTTGCGCACGAGCAAGACAATTGTCGACGTGTACGGCGCGGAATTGCTCGGCAGGCGCTTTTGCCGGGCGCGCGATCGCGACGCCGAATTCTGCCCGCCTCTCATGAGCGCCGCCGGACTCGGCGCCGAACCGAAAAACGACGCAGCATTGTTAGCCGCTCCCGGGTGAGTCAGCGCTTCCTGGGGGTGCGCTTTCCGATAACATACGGGATCAGCGTCACTGTGGTAGCTTCGAGCAATGTATTTCCGGAGGTGGGACGTGGGACGTTTCGATAGCAAGGTTGTGCTGATCACGGGAGCGGCGCGAGGGCTTGGTCGGGTCACGGCGCTCGCGTTTGCGCGTGAAGGCGCGAAGGTTGCGATGGCGGATAACGACAAGGCGGGGGACTCGAGACGCTGGATATGGTCCGCGCTTCCGGCACCGAGGGCCTCTTCATCGCCGCCGATATCCGCAGTGAATCCGATGTCGAGACAATGGTCGCCGAAACCGTCCGCGGCTTCGGTCGACTCGACTGTGCCGTGAACAATGCCGGGGTCGTCCGCTTCCAGAATATCGTCGACGAGACGCAGGAAGGCTTCGACTTCCATCTCGACGTCAATCTGCGCGGCGTCTTTTTCTGCATGAAACACGAAATCCGGCAGATGCGGAAAAACGGTGGCGGCTCCATCGTCAATCAGTCGTCGATTACAGGAAGCCTCACGGGAAATCCCGGGGAGGGCGCCTATGCGGCCAGCAAGGGAGGAGTGGACGGCCTCACGAAGACGGTCGCGCTCGAGGTGGCGAAGGACAATATCAGCGTCAACGCCATATGCGCCTGTGGCATCGACGCGCCCGGCGACGTTTTCCATCAATGGATGGAGAAGGAAGGCGTCACGGCGGAAGCCGCCGGCAAGCTCTTTCCGATCGGCCGCATGGGCCGCGCGGATGAACTCACGGAGGCGGTGCTGTTCCTGTCGTCGGAACAGGCCCGCTTCATCGTCGGCCATCTGCTCGTTGTCGACGGCGGATGGATCGCACGCTGACGGCGCAAGGCCGTCGTGACAACGCCGCCCGCTTTGAAAGGCGCCATATTGGGCTCGCGAGGATAACGGGAGTAGCCGTCATGGAAGAGCGCGCATCGGAACAGTCGGCGGCCGAAGCCTGGCTCGGACAGTTCGAGTCCGCCTGGCGACCGCTTGATCCTCAGTTGCGCGCTGTCTTGCGGAGCATCTATGGCAGACTGATGGGTCTGCCGCCGCCAGCTCAGCTTTCGCCGGAGGAGCTCCGGCGGATCAACGCGGGGCTATCCTTTTACTTCGGCGCCGGAGCTCCCGCGCTGCCTTATATCAATACCCGAACGATCAGCCTCCCGAGCGGCCCCGCCCGGATAAGGATGTATGATCCCGGCGCGACCGCCCCTGCGCCAGCGGTGATCCTCCTTCACGGCGGCGGCTGGCTCATGGGTAGCGTCGACACATACGACGGCTTTGCGCGCCAGATCGCACAGCGATCGGGTCTTCGTTGTCTTAGCGTTGATTATGCCCTCGCGCCCGAACATCCGTTTCCCATGCCGCTGTATGACTGTATTGCGGCCGTGAAGTGGGCGGCGTCGGAAGGGCAAGCCCTCGGCATCGACGCGAAGCGGCTCGCCTTGATCGGCAATTCAGCCGGGGCAAATCTGGCGCTCTCTGTCTGCCTCGCGCTGCGCGACGCCGGGGACAACTCGATATGTGGGGCCGCGCTGCTTTACGGAGCCTACTCTCTGGACCTCGAGACGGCTTCCCAGCGCGCCTATGGCGACGGCGCATATTTTCTGGGCACGTCGGATATCAGTCGATATCTGAACGATTACCTGCCGCATGGAGCCCTACGCCAAAATCCGCTCGCTGTCCCCATGTTCGCCGACCTGGTCGACCTCCCGCCTCTTTACATCGCGGCATGCGAGTTCGATCCGCTGCTCGATGATTCCAGGCGGTTGGCGGAGCGAGCCAGGTCGGCGGGCGTCCATTCCGAGTTCCATCTTTGGGAGGGAATGGTGCATGGCGCGGTCAGCTTGATGGGCTGGATAGACGCCATGGGTCCAAGGGTCGATCAGATTGGCGACTTTCTGCGGCGCGTCACGGACGTCGGTAAATAAGGGCTCGCAGTTTTCAAGGATCGGAAAACGCCTCCTGCAATGACAATACCGGACAAATATTCCTACTACGCCGCCCCGCGACCATTGCCTTCGTTTGCCTGCTAAATTTCAGAAATACAGTCGTTCTCGGATAACCTTTTTCTGCGCGGGGGCAGGCTTAAAGCACATCTATCCATTTTCTAACACCCTGCGTTTTCTTCGCTTCGCCTTGGCCAACCGCGATTGCGAGGCCCAATAGCGCGCCGAGTGGACCAATCATAAGCAGGGCAAGCAGCGCCGCATGGGCTTGGCTGTCCCCGGGATTGGCAAAAAGTTCGAGCGAAAGCGCTCCGAGCCCCGCGCCGTCGAGATAGCCGATGATTACGTTTATCAGGATTGCGAAGGCTTTTGGCATTGTCCATGCCTCTGCAAGCTGCGACTCGGGGACGCCCGGCCATCCATGACACGCTCGCAAGATGACACGCATTGACTATGCGATCGCCCTGCGCCAACGTCAAAGCAGGGCTTTCAGCCTCGTCGCCTTTACCGCCCAGTCCACCACAAACCCGCATCCAATCAGCGCCGCAATTGTCATCAGCAAATCAGGCATTCGAAACTTGGTCAGTCTGGCCGATTAGAGACTCAGGCTTCTTTCCGCCGAACGGCTTCCCGCTTCGGCGGAAAGCATTTTCGCGCCCTCCCGGGCCGGCTAAAGAATGGGCCATCCCGATTGCGCGCTGCTAGACGCTGGAAGCAGCGCCACGTTCAAGCTGTCTCCACGACGGCAGGGGATCTTGCTGGAGAATTTCTTGACCGGCGCTATCCTCTGGGGTCTTCGTCAGGCAATTGAAGTCCCGAATGCCGGTCTAGTAAACCTCCATAGGAAGTCACGACGATCCACAGAAACGGCGACAGCAACCGCGACGGCGCCCGCGCAGGGAAAAGCGGCTTCGCGGCGGCGCTTCTGGCTGTTTGCAGCACGGCCGTCGTCGCAACGGCCGCGGGCGTCATCTTCTGGCTGATGGGCGAGGGCGCTGCGCTTTTGGTCCGCTCGGACGCGCCAGCGACCTATACGGACCTTCTCGCCATCCTCGTCTTTGCCGGAACTTACGCCGTGATTGCGATCGGCAAGCTGCCCGGCTTTCAGCTCGATCGCGCCGGCGCGGCGTTGCTGGGCGCAAGTCTCATGGTGGGGGCGGGCGTATTGCCGCTCGAAGAGGCGTATCGAGCAGTCGATTTCGACACGATCACGCTTCTTCTCGGCATGATGATCGTCGTCGCCAATCTTCGTGTATCAGGGTTCTTCCGCCTGGTCAGCGATTTCGTTGTCGCCCGCGCGAAACATCCGTTCATTCTGCTCACATCGATGGTCGTGGTCTCCGGCCTGCTGTCGGCCTTCCTCGTCAATGACGCCATCTGTCTCGTCATGACGCCGCTTGCGCTCGACCTCCTGCGGCGGCTCAGGAGAAACTGCGTTCCCTATCTGATGGCGATCCCGATGGCCTCGAACGTCGGCAGTGTCGCGACCATCACCGGAAACCCGCAGAACATGATGATCGGCTCCTTCTCGCACATTCCCTATGGAGTCTTCGCCGGCGCTCTCTGGCCCGTGGCGCTGGTCGGGTTGCTGCTGACGATCATGTTCATCGCGCTCGCTTACCGTCAGGAATTTTTTTCCCGCGAGCCCCTGCCTGAAATCACGCCGAGACAGACCCGCTACCATGGCGCGCTGATTCTCAAGGCGGTCGCCGTGACGGTTGTGATGATGCTGTTCTTCTTTGCTGGACAGCCGGTGGCCAAGGTCGCCATCGTCGGCGGCGCATTTCTCCTGCTCACGCGCAAGGTCAAATCGGACAAGATCTACCGGGAGATCGACTGGCCCTTGCTGCTCATGTTCGTCGGCCTGTTCGTCGTCGTCGCGGGGCTGGAAAAGGCGGTCGTCACGCCCGACCTCGTCGCCGCGGTCGGTCGCCTCGATCTCGGCGCGCCCGCCGTTCTGTCCCTGGTGACGGCGGCGCTCTCGAACATCGTCAGTAACGTTCCCGCCGTTCTGGTGCTGAAGCCTTTCATTGCCGGCGCGCAAGACCCGCAGCGCGACTGGCTGGTCGTCGCCATGGCGGCGACGCTTGCGGGCAACTTCACCCTCGTCGGCTCGGTGGCCAATCTGATCGTGGCGCAGAAGGCCAAAGCGGCGGGTGTCGATCTCGGCTTCTGGCCCTACTTCAGCATCGGGGCGCCGTTGACGGTGGTCACCATCCTTTTCGGGATCTGGTGGCTGTAGCGTTGCGCCGGAGGCGCGCATGAACCCGGTCTGGTGGACGCCTTTCATCATTCTCGCCGGCGCCCTTCAGGCCTTTGGGGCCGTCATGAGCGCACAGCTCAGGATCTCGCTCGCCAACCCATGGCTTTCACTCGCGGTGCTGTTCGCGCTCAACTTCTTCTTCTTCGCGGCTCTCTTTGCTGTCTCGCCGCGCCCATTGCCCACGGTCGAGGGAATCGCCGCCATGCCCTGGTGGGCGCCGCTCGCAGGCCTGACCGGCGCCGTCGCGGTGTTCGCGGGGCTGGCGCTGATCGACAAGCTTGGAGCCGGCATGGTCAATGGCCTGATCATCGCCGCGAATCTCGTCGCGTCTCTCGCGATAGATCATTTCGGCCTTCTGAACGCGCCCGTGCATCAGGCAAACTTCTGGCGCCTTGCGGGCGGCGTGCTGATGGCGATCGGGGTTGCGCTCATTTGTCGTTTCTGATCCCTGAGCCTTCAGTTTCGGAGGCTCCCCGCTCGATTGCATAAGCGATCACAGCTGGCCCGAACAATTGCGACAGAAGCACGCCGAGCAGGACGATCGTCACGCCGGTTTCGACGACCGTGGCGGCGGCTGGGGGCAAATCGCGGACCGATTGCGAGCTCGCGAAGGCGAGGATAAGTCCCATCGCGGCGCCGCCCTGCGAAGCAAAACACAGACCGAGGTAACGCCTGGTTCCCACGTCGAGGCGCAAAGCAAGCGCGCCCAGGAAAACTGCTGCATACTTGCCGCCGAGCCGGGCCAGCACATAAACGACGCCCATGATCGCCAGCGTTCCCTGTCCGAGATCATCAATGGGCAGATGCGCGCCGGCGAGCACAAAAAAGATCATGTAAAGCGGCTCTTCGACGTCCCCGAGCGCGGCCGGCGCCTTCGCCTCCGTCGATCTCTCGACGCCATTCGCGACCACCGCGCCCAGGGCGAGGGCGGTCAGCAGATTTGACAGTCCGAAGACGATCGCCGCGCCGACTGAAAGCAGGAGCAGCGCATAAAGCGCGGCGCGCAGACGATGCTCCCAGCCGGGGCGACCGCCGGCGACCGAAGCGTGAAGGGAGAGGTAGGCGACGCCCAGCCCCGCCCCGATGAGAAGCGACAGCGCCTCCCGGAATGCCGCAAGGCGGAGCGCGGTCCATGTTTCATCGCCCGAACCGGGGGCCCCGAGCCAGGCGACCGTCGCGGCCGAAATCACGTCGAAACAAAGTATCGTCGCCGCGTCATTGATCGCAAGAATGGCGAGGGCGCGATCGACAAAGGGGCCGGAAGCATTGCGTCGTTTCACGACGGCGTAAGTCGTCGCCGGCGCCGTCGCGGGCGCGACGGCCGCGACGATCATGGCGGTTGGCAAGGACAGCCGGCTGACGACAAGCGCGGCGAGCACCGTGATCATCGGCGCAAGCAGCTGAAAGAAAGTGAGCCAGGCGACGTCGCCGCCAGTAGAGCGTAGTCTGGCCGCCGTCAGGCGAGCGCCGATATTGAAGGCGATGAAGGCGAGCGCGGCTTGCATGAACACGCCAAAGGACGCCAGCACGGGAAGGCGTGAGGAGGCCCGTTGCATAAGGGCCCAGCAACACGCCCGCGAAGATGCACCCGGTTATCCAGGGCACACGCAGTCTCTCCGCAGCCTCGCCCATAAGAGCCCCGACGGCGAGTATCACTCCGAGAAGCACGAAAGAATTATCGAACGTCATCTGGCCGACGCCTGAAGGGCAAAAGGACTACCGGACGGTATCTCTATTTTTCCGGAAGCAACAGCGGAGCCCATCCAGAAGCGCATGGACGTTAAGCGCCACTTAACCAACCATTTCTTGTGCTCGCGCCCAAGGTAGGCCACCGCGGCCCCGCGCCTAAAGGGCGCCTAGAACAGCTCGCCGCGACAGATCGACTGCTCATGCGGTAAGAGCTTGCATGATGACGATCCTTTTTCGGCCCGCTTCCGCTTTAGTCAAGGTCTAGTTTATGCCGAGGCATCCGGAAATTAACGGCTTTGGCTTATAAATGAATTGGGCTAAGGCTCGACCGTCGCTTAAATCGCTGCCGGTCCATGGGGATCAAATGAAACTGCGGACTTTCTTCCTGGCCTTTTTCCTGGTGCTGGTCGCGCTCGCCGGCACAAATCTGGTGATCGGATTTTATCTGGGGAAGGCGGACAGCCAGAGGGAGGCGGCCCGCAAGCGTCTGAGCGACATCACGTCGCTTTCCGAAGATCTCGTCATTTCATCTCAATGGGCGACGCGTTTTGCGCGGGGATTCGTCGCGACCAAGAGCCAGAGCAGATGGGATTTCTACAACGAGCTGGAAGACATATTGGAGGGGAGAATCGCGCGTCCAGCCAATTACGGATTGGAATATTGGGATCTTGTCGCAGCGGGGTTCGTTCCCTCGCCCGACCCCAACACGCCGGGCAAAGGCCCATTGGAAGACCAGTTCCTGAAACGCGACATTACAATAGAAGAATTCAACCAGCTCAAGAAGGCGAGAGCGCTTTACAACAAGCTCAGCACGACTGAAAAGATCGCGATGCATGCGGTCAGGGGCGAATTCGACGACGGCACGGGCGCCTTCGCAAGGAAGGGCAAGCCCGACATGGCCATGGCCGAACGCCTCCTCTACGGCGACGACTATGGGAAGGGAAACGGCGAATTAAGTAAGGCCGTCTTTGATTTCAACAGAATGGTCGGCCGGCGATATAACGACCTTCTCGAAAAGGAAGAATCGCGCATGGCGACGCTGGTTGGCGCGAATAGCTGGCTCGCTGCGGCCCTGTTCCTGGCCGTCGTTGCGTCGGCCTTCTTCCTCCAGACGGCGCTTCGTCAGGAGAACCTCGCGGCTGATGACCGCCGTCAACGCGATCAGTGACGGCAAGCTCGCCACGAAGACGGGAATCACTGGTCAGGATGAAATCGGACGAATTGCGCAGGCGGTGGAGGCCATGGCGCAAAACCTCAGCGCCGCTTTTCTCGCGCTGGAGGACAAAGTTAAAATTTCCGAGCAGACAGCCGTGGAGCTCAACAATGAGCGCATGCGGTCTGAAAAGCTGCTGCACAATATCCTCCCGGCGACGATCGCGCAGCGCCTGCAGGGCGGGGAAGAGGTGATTGCCGAGGTCTATCCGGAAGTGACCGTGTTTTTCTCCGACATTGTTGGATTCACCGATCTCTCTGCGCGTATCGGCCCGCACGAAACCGTCAATCTGCTCAATGCTATTTTTGAAAAGTTCGACGAACTCGTCGAGAAGCACGGCGTCGAGAAGATCAAGACCATCGGCGATAGCTATATGGTCGTCGGCGGCATTCCGCATCGCGATCCGCTGCATTGCCAGCATGTCGCGGAATTTGCGCTGGAGGCAATGGCCTTCATCAAAGAGTTTTCTCCTCATTCGCCCTATACCGTCGAAATGAGAATGGGCGTCCATACCGGAACGGTTGCAGCCGGCGTGCTCGGAAAGAAGAAGTTCTCCTACGATCTGTGGGGAGACGTCGTAAATGTCGCCAGCCGGTTCGAAATCGACGTCTGTTCCGAACAAGATCCACGTTTCGGAAGCGGTCAAGGTGAGACTGTCGGACGACTTCGTTCTTCTCGATGCGGGAACGGTAGAGATGAAAGGCAAGGGCGTGACCTCGTCTTTTTATCTGATCGGCCGCAAGAACGAATTTCCAGCCGTCGTCGAATTCAGGAAGCCGTAAGTCGAAGCGCTTTTGCGCTTCCCCGTCCTCTAAAATTCGCGTGCCGCGCGCGTGCGGACTGCGGCTTTCTGTTTCTGGAAAGTAAATAGAATTCTCGGGCCCCTATAGCAGTCGGCGTTTGAGACTGCCTCTCCCTATTGCCGTGATTGCACGAAGCGGCCCTCGCGCTACATCGCTTTCTGGCGCTGCAGCGACAAGGGCGTCGCTGCCTGCCAAGGATGAGGCCGTTCATGCGCTTCTACGGCAAATTGCGAAAGTCAGTCTGTTTCTTTGCGCTTGCCTTCGCCGCAACAGTCTCCGCCGCCCAGGCTCAGCAGCATGCGTCGCAATCTCTCGCCGCGCTCTACGGCGACGCCAAAAACTGGCCGATGGCGCCTCGCGACTACGCAAATACGCGGTACAGCGGGCTCGATCAGATAAACGCCCAGAACGCCGGCCAGCTCAAACTCGCCTGGTCCTTCTCGGTTGGCGCCAATCGCGGGCAGGAAGCGGCGCCGCTGGTGATCGACGGCATGATGTATGTCGTTTCTCCCTATGACGGTCCGCATCCCAATCAGGTCTTCGCGCTCGACGCTGCGACGGGCGAGCTGAAATGGTCCTACGCGCCCAAGCCCGACCTCGCCGCCAAAGGCGTGGCCTGCTGCGACGTCGTCAGCCGCGGGCTGGCCTATGACAATGGCAAGATTTTCCTCGCCACGCTCGACGATCATATGGTCGGTATCGACGCCGCGACCGGTCGCGAACTTTGGGTCACGAAGATCGGCGACATCAATATCGGCGAGACGATCACGATGGCGCCGCTCGCCGTGAAGGGCAAGGTTCTTGTCGGCAACAGCGGCGGCGAAATGGGCGTTCGCGGATGGCTGACGGCGCTCGATCAGAATAGCGGCAAGATCGTCTGGCGGGCCTATTCGACGGGCCCGGACGCCGAGGCGCTGATCGGCCCCGATTTCCACCCGTTTTACGATTGGATGAAAGGCAAGGATCTGGGCGTGCAAAGCTGGCCCGCCGATCGCTGGAAAATGGGCGGCGGAACCGTGTGGGGTTGGATCTCTTACGACCCCGAGCTCAATCTCGTTTATTACGGCACCGCTAACCCCGGGCCCTGGAACTCCAATCAGCGGCCCGGCGACAATCTGTGGAGCAGCACGATCTTCGCCCGCGACGTCGATACGGGCGCAGCGAAATGGGCCTATCAGGCGAACCCGCATGATCTGTGGGATCACGACGAAATCAATGAGAATGTGCTGCTCGATCTCGACATCAACGGGCAGACGCGCAAGGTCCTGATCCACCCCGGCCGCAACGGCTACATGTATGTCATCGACCGGACGAGCGGAGAAGTCATCTCCGCCGACGCGTACGATACGGTCAATGTTTACGATGGCGTCGATATGAAGACCGGACGCATCCGGCCGGTCGAGGCGAAAGAGCCTGCACTCGAAAAGACCATCGAAAACATCTGCCCCGCGCCTCCCGGCGCGAAAGACTGGCAGCCGACGGCATGGTCGCCGCGCACGAATCTTCTCTATGTGCCGCATCAGCATCTTTGCGCGAATTTCAAAACGAGCGACGTCAGTTATATCGCCGGCACGCCCTTCGTCGGCGCGACGGTGGACATGTATGCGGGTCCGGGCGGTCACCGCGGCGAATATATGGCGTGGGATCCGGTCAAGCGTGCGAAGGCGTGGTCGGTCACGGAGCCGTTTCCGGTCTGGAGCGGCACGCTCGCAACGGCTGGCGACGTCGTTTTTTACGGAACGATGGACCGGCTGTTCAAGGCGCTGGACGCGAAGACCGGCAAGTTGCTGTGGCAGATGCGCGGTCCCTCCGGCTTCATCGGCCAGCCGGTGACCTATCTCGGCAACGACGGCGTGCAATATGTCGCGATCATCTCCGGCGTCGGCGGATGGCCGGGAGTCGTCGCCAATGCTGAAATCGATCCGCGTGTGAGGAACGGCGCGCTGGGCTTCACCGGCGCGACGCAGGATCTCCCGCTTTACACCGTGGGCGGCAGCACGCTGATGGTTTTCTCACTCGGCGCCCCGCCCAGGGAGTAGGAGGCTGCGATGCGCCAAAGTCGAACGGGGACGCTGATAATTGCATCGGCGCTGGCTTCGCTCCTTGCGCCCTCGTTCGCCCGGGCGGATGAATTCAAGGTCTGCGCCGATCCCAACAACCTGCCCTTCTCGGATCAGAGCGGCGAGGGATTCGAAAACGAACTTGCGAGAATTGTTGCGCGCGACCTCGGCAGGAGTCTTTCTTTCACGTGGTGGGCCCAGCGTCGCGGCTTCATTCGCAATACGCTGAAGGCTGGCGCCTGCGACGCCGTCATGGGTGTCCCCGCGGGCTACGAACTGGTCGAAACCACCGCCCCCTATTATCGCTCTGCCTATGTTTTCGTCTCGCGCGCCGATCGCGGACTGGACGTTGCGTGGCTCTCCGACCCGCGCCTCGCGTCGCTCAGGATCGGGGTGCATCTCGTCGGCGACGACGGCATGAATACGCCGCCGGCGCATGCGCTCGGCGCGCGCGGCCTCGTCTCGAACGTCGTCGGCTATGCGATTTACGGTGACTATGCCGAAGCTGCGCCAGCCCTGAAACTGGTGCATGCGGTTGAAGCGGGCGACGTCGACATCGCCGCCGTCTGGGGGCCCTTCGCCGGTTACGAGGCGAAACGCGCGCAGACCCCGCTCCATGTCGAAGCCATCAGGGGAACGAACGCCTATGCGCCCCTGCAATTTACCTTCGACATCTCGATGGGGGTGCGCAAGGGCGACCATGCGCTCAAGCGTCGCCTCGACGAAATCATCTATCGCAGAAGCGCAGAGATCCGCCGCCTGCTCGAAAGCTATGGCGTCCCTATCGTTCAAGACAGCGCTCCATAGAGGCCGTCATGCGCGTCATCCCATCTCTCATGGCGGCCGCCGCTCTCGCGCTCCTCGAGACGCCTGCGGCCGACGCCCGCCCGCCACGCGGCCAACATGCGCCGCCGGCGCCGGCGCGTCAGGCTCCCGAACAACAACCGGCGCAGGCTCCAACGCCGCAACCGGAATCACAAACCGCCCCGCAGACGAACGCCGCGGCGCCGGCGGCAGGTTTCGAGCTCTATCCGCCATCGAGCGGCAATCTCATGCAAACGCCGGTGAGCAATCTCTTTCCGGGCGCCGCGCCGATGCGCCAGCCGCTGAAAAATCCGGTCGAAGGAAATGCGGAAGCGATCCAGCGCGGCATGGGCTATTTCAACATGTTCAATTGCGCCGGCTGTCACGCGGCGAACGGCGGCGGCGGCATGGGGCCGGCGCTGAGCAACCGTTTTTTCATCTACGGCGGCGCGCCGGATAATATCTATCTCAGCATCTATCAGGGACGTCCGAACGGAATGCCGTCCTGGGGCGCCATGCTGCCTGAAAACATCATCTGGGATCTCGTCGCCTATATCCAGAGCATAAGTCAGGCGCCAACGACAGGATGGGGCACAACCGCTTCGCATGAGGCGTGGAAAATCCAGCAGCTTCCCGCCGAATTCTCACAGACCGCGACGCCCTGGAGCCAGACGGAGCAATTCACTTTCGGTCAAAGTCCGACCGGGAGGCGATGATGCAAGGGCCAACGCCTCCTATGAATTATCTGCAGGCCTTCAGCGACAAGGCCCAGACGATCGCCTATCTGACATGGGCCTTGCTCATCCTGTCGATCGTCGTCGTCGTCATCGTCGCCGCGCTGACATTTGTGGGCGTCCTGCGCAGGCGCGCTTCCATCGGTCCCTTTGACACCGCGCGCGGCCCCATCCTTCGCCCCGGCGGCGGCGTTTCCTGGATCAGCATCGGCGTCGCCGTTTCAACGCTTGCGCTTCTCGGCGGCATGGTCTGGAACGCCTATACGATGGCGGCGGTCAACAAGCCTTCGCGGGATCCCGCGCTGACGATCAAGGTCGTTGCGCATCAATGGTGGTGGGAGTTCCATTACAGAAGCGGCGGGCCCTCGCAATATTTCCAGACCGCCAATGAGGCGCATATTCCGGTCGGCCAGCCGGTCCGCATCGAGGTCGAAACGACTGACGTCATACATTCCTTCTGGGCGCCCGCGCTTGGCGAAAAGATAGACGTCATACCCGGCCAGACAAACAGAACATGGCTGGAGGCCAGCAAGCCCGGCGTCTATCGTGGCCAATGCTCCGAATATTGCGGCCGCCAGCATGCCCATATGGGACTGGTCATCGTCGCCGACTCTCCAGAAGACTTCGACGCATGGCGCGAGCGTCAAATGCGCCCGGCGGAAAAGCCCGCGGCCGAACTCGCCGGCGCCGACAGGCTTTTCACCGCGCGATGCGGCGCGTGCCATGCGCTGCGCGGAACGATGGCGGCTGGAATGCTCGGGCCCGATCTCACTCATCTGATGAGCCGTAGCAGCATCGCCGCAAATACGCTTTCGAACACGCCGGCCAATCTCACCGGCTGGATCGCGGACCCGCAGGGAATCAAGCCCGGCGCGAAAATGCCGGTTCTCGACCTTTCGGCGTCCGAACTGACGATCCTTCACCGCTATCTTCAATCGTTGAAGTGAGGGCTTTCATGACGGTCGCGGCTTACCATCGTCCCGTCAACCTCGACGCCCGCGCGCCCGGCTCCTCCTCCGAGCAGGCTCTGGAGCGCAACTGGAAAGGCGAACCGGGGCTTCTCGGTTGGCTTTCCACAGTCGATCACAAGGAATATGGCAAGCGCTACATCGCTACGGCCTTCATCTTCCTTTTGCTGGGCGGCGTGGAGGCGCTCGTCATGCGCCTGCAACTCGCGGGCCCCAACAAGACCCTGCTCTCTCCCGAACAATATGATCAGCTCTTCTCCATGCATGGGCTGACCATGATCTTCCTTTACGCGCAGCCTGTTCTGTCAGGATTCAGCGTCTATCTGTTTCCGCTGATCCTCGGAACGCGCGACATGGTCTTTCCCAGACTGAACGCCTTCTCCTACTGGATCTACCTTTTTTCCGGCCTGTTCATCTATGCGGGCTTTGTCATCGGCTACGGCCCGAACGACGGCTGGTTCAATTACGTTCCCTATTCGCTCAAGCAGTATAATCCAGGTCCGAACATGGATTTCTACGCGCTGGGAATGATCCTCTTCGGCGTGTCGTCGACGGCCGGCGCGATCAATTTCGTCGTGACGTTTCTGCGCGCCCGGGCGCCCGGCATGTCGATCAACAGAATTCCCATTCTCGCATGGGGCACGCTGACGACCTCCTTCGGCATTCTCTTTTCCGTGCCCGCCGTGAGCCTCGCCTTTTTCTTTCTATGGACGGATCGCCAGTTTCAGACGCATTTCTTCGATCAGGCCGGACGCGGGCAACCGCTGCTGTGGCAGCACCTGTTCTGGATCTTCGCGCATCCATGGGTCTATGTCGTCGTGCTGCCCGCCATGGGAATCGTCTCGGACGCGCTGCCGATCTTCTGCCGCCGTCCGCTCGTCGGGTACACGATCGTCGTGCTGGGGACGGTCGCCACCATGGTGATGGGTTTCGGCGTGTGGCTGCATCACATGTTCGCAACCGGCATCCCCTATCTCGCGCTCTCCTTCTTCAGCGCCGCTTCCTTCATCATCACCGTGCCGAGCGCGGTCGCCGTTTTCGCCTGGATCGCCACGATCTGGACAGGCCGTCCGGTGCTCTCCACCGCCTTTCTTTTCTTCGCGGGCTTTATCGTGATGTTTGTCATCGGCGGCGTCTCCGGCGTCATGACCGCCGCGGCGCCGAGCGACCAGCAGCTTACCGACACTTACTTCGTCGTGGCGCATATTCACTATGTGCTCATCGGCATCAATGTGCTGGCGGTGATGGGCGGACTTTACGTCTGGTTTCCGAAAGCGACGGGGCGCCTGCTCGACGAGCGCCTCGGACGCTGGAATTTCTGGACCGTATTCATTGGTTTCAACCTCGCCTTCCTGCCCATGCACTGGACCGGCCTCGCCGGCATGCCGCGCCGCATTTACACTTATCCGGAGAATATGGGCTGGACCGTCGTCAATCTCATCACGACGATCGGCGCCTTCATCCTCGCATTTGGCGTGCTGCTGCTGCTCATAAATATTGTAATCAGCCGTAAGAGAGGCGTCCCGGCGGGCGCCGACCCATGGGGCGGCCCGACGCTCGAATGGACCCTGCCCTCGCCGCCGCCCTCCTATGACTTCGCGATCATCCCCGCCGTCGCCAGTCGTCATCCGCTGTGGGAAAGGGACCTCTCCGAAGCGGCTGGAGACTCCACGATCGGGCGCGGCCTGCGTCTCGATCTTGGCAAGGAGATGCTGGCGACGAGCGCTCTCGACGCCACGCCGGAGCTGATCGTCAAAATGCCCGAGGATTCGCTTGCGCCACTCGTCACCGCGCTTGCGGCGACGGCAATCGGCGCGGGCGCCCTGACGCACGCCTGGAACATAGCAATTGTGAGTGGCGTCGTGCTCCTTGCCGCCGTGCTCACCTGGCTCTGGCCAAGACGCGAATTGGAACAGACCGCGGAGAGCGCCGATGAGTGAGCTTACTCGGGGCAGCCTGCCGGTCGGAAGCATCGGGCGCAAGAGCTTCGGCTGGTGGGGCATGATGACGGTCATCATGACCGAGGGCTCGCTCTTCGCCTATCTGCTGTTTTCCTATTATTATTTTGCCGCGCAATATGGGCGTGACTGGATTCCCCGTCTTCCGAAATTCGACCTGTCGGGTCCCAATACCGTCATTCTGCTTCTCAGCAGCGCTTTCGTATGGTGGGGAGAAAGGGGCGCGAAGCGCGGCTCGCGAACGACGCTCTCTCTCGGCATCGCCATCGGGCTTCTGCTCGGAATCATCTTCGTGGTGGTTCAGACTTTCGAATGGCGCGAGAAGCCCTTCAGCATCTCCACCTCTTCCTATGGTTCGAGCTTCTTCGTAACGACCGGTTTTCACATGGCGCATGTCGTTGTCGGCGACCTTATGCTGGCGGCGGTGCTGCTGTGGTCGCTACTCGGCTTCTTCGACAGCAAGAGAAATGCGCCGGTCTCGATCGCGGCGGTCTATTGGCATTTCGTGGATCTCGTCTGGCTGACGGTTTTCTTCACCTTTTATGTCACGCCCTATCTCGGAGTTGGCTGATGGCGAATGAGAAGATGTTGGACGACTATGGCGTCGAACCCCCGGCGCCGCATGCGGAGCGTGTATCTCTGGCGCTTCTCTTTGGCGCGCTGGTCGCGTCGCCGCTGGCCTGGAGCGCGCAGCTGCTTCTCAATTATGGATTGGCGAGCCACGCCTGTTTTCCACGAGACGCGCCGAGAGCGTCCCTCATGGCGGGATGGGAGTGGACGCCCCACGCCATCATTGCGATCAATCTCGCCTGCCTCCTGATTGCAATCGTCGCGACTCTTGTCTCTGTTTCAATCTGGCGACGGACACGCGAAGAAGCGACCGGCGGACATGAAAGCGTGCTCGACGTTGGTCAGGGCCGCACGCGTTTCTTTGCGATCTGGGGGGTATGGGCGGGCGTGTGGTTTGCGCTTCAAATCGTCTTCGCGACGATTGCAGCCTTCTGGGTGCCGCCATGCGGAAGTTGACGCCGCTGCTGTTCGTCATCGTGATCGCCATGGTTGGCTACGGCGCAGCCGACGCGCATTCCTGGGTCTTGTTTGCGATTCTCTGCGCAAGCCTGCTTTATGCGAAGGGTCTCAATGACAGTCGCGCGTCGGGCCGCAGGATCGACGTAAAAGCCGCAATAGCCGTCGCGATCGCGATTCTGACGAGCTGGGCCGCGACTGCGCCGCCGGCGGAACATTTGGGTGATTCCCTGTTCTCCGCGCATATGGCGCAACATCTGACGCTCATCATGATCTGCGCGCCACTATTCGCTTTGGGTCGCCCCGCGCGCGTCTTCCTGTGCGCCTTTTCAGGCGCGAGCAGACGCGTTCTCGCGCGCATCTGGCGCGTTCCAGCCTTTGCGCTCTTCCGCGCGCCGATCGGCGCGGCTGCCGCCGTCTGGCTGGCTTTCGTCGGACTCTTTGCCTTCTGGCATCTGCCGGGACCTTACGCCTATGCGCTGCGACATGAAGGCGCGCATATTGCGGAGCATTTCTGCCTCCTTCTCAGCGCCTGGGCCTTTTGGGCGGTCGCCTTCGGTTCGCTCTTGCGCCTTTCGTGCGGCGCGCGAATTCTTTTCGTGACGTCGGCGGCGCTGCTCAGCGCCCTCCCCGGCGCTCTCATTTCAATTTCGTCGCGGCCCTTTTACGCCATTCACGCCGCGAGCGTGTCGCGCTTCGGCCTGACTCCGCTCGAGGATCAGCAGCTTGCCGGCCTGGTGATGTGGATTCCGGCTGGCTTTCTCTACCTTGCCGTCATTCTGTGGCTGCTCCTCGACTGGCTCAGCGACGCCGAGCGTCGGCGCACGGCCGCCCGCCTTCTTGGCGTCGTCGGCCTTTTCATCTTTGGCGGCGTGCTCGCATGCTGCAACGACGACGGCGCGGGCGCCGCGCGGGCCGGCGCTCAAATCGCCGGGGGCGATCCCACGAAGGGCGCGCATGAAATCGAACAAATCGGATGCGGCTCCTGTCATACGATCCCGGGGGTTGCCGGCGCGAATGGCCTCGTCGGGCCGCCGCTCGACCATATGGGCCGACGCATCTATGTCGCGGGGCTGCTGCGCAACACGCCGGAAAATCTGGCGCGCTGGATCCGCGACCCGCAGTCGATCGTCCCCGGAAACGCCATGCCGGACATGGGACTGTCCGAAAGCCAGAGCCGGGATATTGCGGCCTATCTTTCAGCTCTGAAGTAGGAAGACAGGATTCCTCCCGTCGCGGCGGCGTGGCCCGCACCCGACTCCCGAGACCTAAACAGGCCGTCGGGCGCTGGCGCGGCTTCGCCCTGCGGACGGCGGCGCCGAGCGCGATCTGCAGTGACATTGCTGTCGTCGTTGGAACGAGCGGCTTTCGTGTCTGTTATCTCCGTGACTTGCGCGCGACGCCGTCCTCTCCATCGAAAGCTTGTCGTTATGAGCAACACCGTCGGCGATTTCTTCGTGCATCGGCTGTATGAATGGGGCGTGCGCCGGATCTTCGGCTATCCTGGCGACGGCATCAATGGCGTGCTCGGCGCCTTGCAGCGCGCGACGGACAAGATTGAATTCGTGCAGGTGCGCCATGAAGAGATGGCCGCCTTCATGGCTTGCGCCCACGCCAAATTCACGGGCGAACTCGGCGTGTGCCTGTCGACCGGGGGCCCCGGCGCCTCTCACCTTATCACCGGACTCTACGACGCCGCATGCGATCACATGCCCGTTCTCGCCATCACGGGTCAGGCGCCGCGCACGGCGCGCGGCGCGCATTATCAGCAGGAACTCAATCTCGATCGCATGTTTTCCGATGTGGCGGCCTTCGTGCAGGAGGCGGAGACGCCCGCGCAGGTGCGCATGTTGACCGACCGCGCGATCAGGATCGCAAAGGCGCAGAACGCCGTGTCCGTCATTGTCCTTCCCGGCGATTTGCAGGATCTCGATTATGAGGAGCCGCCGCGCAAGCATGGGGCCGTGCAGACGGGCGTCGGCTATTCGCGCCCGCTGGTGGTTCCCTGCTATGACGACATCCGACGCGCGGCCGATGTGCTCAACGCCGGTGAGAAGGTCGCGATGCTGATCGGCGCCGGCGCGCTGGGCGCGAGACAGGAAGTGATCGCTGTTGCGGAGAAGCTGAAAGCCGGCGTGGCCAAGGCGCTTCTCGGCAAGGCCGCCGCTCCCGACATCCTGCCGTGGGTGACAGGCTCCATCGGGCTGCTCGGCACGAAGCCCAGCTATGACATGATGATGGAATGCGATACGCTTCTGATGATCGGTTCGGGCTTTCCCTATTCGGAGTTTCTTCCGCGGGAAGGACAGGCGCGGGGCGTGCAGATCGATGTCGACGCCTCCATGCTCAGCATGCGTTTCCCCATGGAGGTCAATCTCCATGGCGACGCCGCCGTCACCCTGCGGGAACTGCTGCGCCTCCTGGAGGAAAAGACGGATGTGCGCTGGCGCGACGGGATCGAAAGGAAAGTTTCAGACTGGTGGGAGTTGCTCGAAGACCGCGCGCTGGCTCCCGCGAATCCCGTCAATCCGCAGAAAGTCGTCTGGGATCTCTCTCCGCGTCTGCCCGAGGACGCGATCATCACCTGCGATTCCGGCTCCTGCGCCAACTGGTATGCGCGCGATATAAAGATCCGCGGCGAGATGATGTGCTCGCTCTCCGGCGGGCTCGCCTCCATGGGCGCCGCCGCGCCTTACGCCATCGCCGCGAAATTCGCGCATCCCGGCCGTCCGGTGATTGCGCTCGTCGGCGACGGCGCCATGCAGATGAACAATATGGCCGAACTCATCACAGTCTCGAAATATTGGCGCGACTGGGAAAGCCCGACGTGGATCTGCTGCGTCTTCAACAATGAAGATCTCAATCAGGTGACGTGGGAACAGCGCGTCATGCAGGGCAATCCGAAGTTCGAGGCGACGCAGAATATCCCGGACGTTCCCTATCATCGCTTCGCGGAGCTCATCGGCCTGAAGGGCATTTTCGTCGACGATCCCGCGCGGCTCGCGAGCGCCTGGGACGAGGCGCTCGCCTGTGACACGCCCGTGGTGCTGGAAGTCAAGACGGACCCCGAAGTGCCGCCGCTGCCGGCGCATATTTCCTTCGAGCAGGCGCGCAACTTCGCCGCGACGCTTTTCAAGGGCGATCCCGAAGAGGCGGCGCTGATCGCTGGCGCCGTCCGACAGGTCTTCGCCTCCGTTCTCCCCGCTGGCCCGAAGGAATGAGAACGAAGCCGTTACCCGCATTTTTCGGGGGCCTCGTGCTCGGCGCCATCGGCGGGGTTGTCCTGCACGCCACGCCAGGTAAAGCAAAGCCCGCGTCTGCTCGGGCAGTCGATCCGCAGGCGCGCACGCTCCACGGCGCCGCCGCGCTTCTCGCAACCTCCGTGCTCGCGGACAGCGCGCTTCAACATTATCGCGGCTCCTTTGAGAACCCCGGCATGTTCGCGCCTCTGATCAGTTCGGCGCTGGCGCTGGGCAGCGGGGCCGAGGGCGTTGTCTCCGCCGCGACAACGGCGCGCGCCTTCAGACGAAAGTCTTTCGGTCTTTCAGTTGCGGTCGGCGCGGCGGGGCTCGCGTTTCATATTTACAATATCTTCAAAAGGCCGGGCGGACTGAGCTGGCTCAACCTGTTCTACGGCGCCCCTGTCGGCGCGCCAGCGGCGCTTTCGGCCAGCGGGCTCCTGGGTCTGGCGGCTGAACGAGTCGCAACGCAGAGCACGCCGGCGCCGAGGCTCCTGCGATTTCCGGCCGGCCGCGCGCTCGCCGCATTCACGAGCGTCGCGCTCGCGGGCACTATCGCCGAAGTCGCGCTCTTCCACTTCAGGGGCGCTTTTCAAAATCCCTTCATGTATGCGCCTGTGACATTGCCGCCTGTCGCATCGGGCCTACTCGCCAAGGCGTCGCTCCAATCTCCAGCGGAAACGCATGCGTTCACGCGCGCGTGGCTCTGGGCGAGTTTTCTGCTCGGACTGATCGGCATGGGATTCCACGCCTGTGGCGTTGCGCGGGCTATGGGAGGCTGGCGCAATTGGAGCCAGAATCTCATCGATGGCCCGCCGCTGCCGGCCCCGCCGAGCTTTTCGGCGCTTTCACTCGCCGGCCTTGCGTCGCTCTCGCTGATTGAAAGGGAAGCTCATGCAGGAGAGCGCCAAAGCGGGTAAGGCGCCCGCGCCTTATGCTGGCTATGACGTGCTGGCGAAATGGAACACGCCCTCCTTCAACGATCGCACGCGGGAGGCGCTCGCCCAGCGCCTGAGTGAGGTCCCGCCGCGCCGCTTTCTGACGCCAGACGAATTTGCCTTGCTCGAAGCGATTGCCGAAAGACTTGCGCCGCCTTTGCCGGGTTTGTCGCCGCGCCTTCTCGCGCTGTGGATCGACGCGCGCCTTAACGAAAATATCGGCGAAGGATTTCGCAACACAGAGGCGCCGCCCTTGCGGGAGAGCTGGCGGCTTGGACTCGCGGCTATCGACGGCGAAGCGCGTCGCCTGTTCTCGGCTGCCTTTGTCGCCCTATCGCCGGGCGACAGGGAGGCGACGCTGCATGCGGTTCAGAGGGGCGCACTGGACCCGACGCTGTGGCGTGGGCTCGACGCTGTTTCCTTCTTCACCGATACGCTGCTGAAAACAGTCGCGGGTCTCGCCTACTCCCACCCGCTCGCGTGGAACGACATCGGCTTTGGCGGGCCGGCGAGCCCGCGCGGCTATGTTCGTCTCGGTTTCGACGCGCGCGACCCATGGGAAGCAAGGGAGCGGCGATGAATAGTGAAACGCCCCGCGCGATGAATGGCCGCGCGCCCGATGTCTTTACGCCGGGCGGCTGGACGCCGATGCGCGAATATGCCGAGTCGGATGCGGTGGATTTTCTGGTCGTCGGCGCCGGCGCCGGCGGCGCGACGCTCGGTTGCCGCCTCGCCGAAAGAGGCTTCTCCGTCGTCATTCTCGAAGCCGGCCCCTTCTGGCGCCCGCTCGACGATTTCGCTTCCGACGAACTCGCGCAGCAGAATCTTTTCTGGACCGACGACCGTCTCATCGGCGGGGATGACCCGATTGCGCTCGGCGGAAATAATTCGGGACGCGGGGTTGGCGGCTCGACCGTTCATTACAGCATGATCGCGCTGCGCTTCCGGCCGGACTGGTTCAAATCGAAGAGCCGTCTCGGCTATGGCTTCGACTGGCCGATCACTTACGAAGAGCTCGCGCCCTATTACGAGGAGGCCGAGGAAGCGCTGAAAGTCTCCGGCCCGGTGAATTATCCATGGGGACCGCCGCGCCGGCGCTATCCCTATCGGCCGCATGAGGTGAACGCCGCGGGGCTCGTGCTCGCGCGCGGCGCGGAGAAGCTCGGCGTCCGCTGGGCCGCGACGCCGCTGACAACCGTATCGGCGCCGCGCGGCAAGTCTCCGCCCTGCGTCTATCGTGGCTTTTGCAATTACGGCTGTTCCACCAACGCCAAACAAAGCGCTTTGACAGTATGGATTCCGCGCGCGCTGCAGGCCGGCGCGCAAGTGCGCGATCTCGCCATGGTGGGCCGCATCGAAGTCGACCGGCGCGGCCGCGCGACGGGCGTCGACTACTTTCGAGAAGGCCGTTGGCGATTTCAACGCGCGCGAAACGTGGTCGTCGCCGGCTATGCGATCGAGACGCCGCGTCTCCTGCTGAATTCCGCCTGTCCCTTGTTTCCCGATGGTCTCGCCAATAGTTCCGGGCTCGTCGGCACGCATCTGACGACGCATGCGGGCCCGGGCGCCTGGGCGACCTTCGATGAAGAAATTCGCTGGTACAAGGGCCCGCCGAATATGGCGGTGACGGAACATTGGAACTATACCGACGAAGGCAAGGATTTCGTCGGCGGTTACGCTTTCATGAGCCAGGGGCCCCTGCCCATGGCATGGGCGCAGACGCTGGCGACCTCGCGCGGTCTGTGGGGCGCAGAGCTCAGGGATGAAATGCGCAAATATAATCACATGGCCGGCTTCGTCCCTGTCGGCGAGACGGAGCCGCGCCCGCAAAATCGCGTGACCATCGCGGAAGAGGTCGATCAGTACGGCCTGCGAATTCCGAAAGTCGTCTTCTCCTATTCGGAGAACGACAAACGCCTGCAGCGTCACGCCGTCGCCTTCATGAGCGACATGCTCGCCGCCGCCGGCGGCCATGACATCTGGACCAATTACAAGGACACCAGCCATCTGCTCGGCACATGCCGCATGGGCGACGATCCCAGGACGAGCGTCGTCGACGCAGATGGACGCAGTTGGGATATTCCCAATCTCTGGATCTGCGACGGTTCGCTGTTCCCGACCTGCGGCGGCGTCAATCCATCGCTGACCATACAGGCGCTCGCCTGCCGCGCGGCCGACAGGATGTCGCAGCTCGCGGCGGCTGGGGCGCTGGCTATCGCGTAATGAACTCGGGTCCCAGATCCTTCACTGAGGCTGCGCCCAGAAGGCCCATATCGAGGTCGATTTCCTCACGCATGATATCGATCGCACGGGTGACGCCCGCTTGCCCGGCCGCGGCGAGGCCGTAGAGCGTGGCGCGGCCGAGAAGCACCGCGTTTGCGCCGAGCGCGAGACATTTCAGCACATCCGTCCCTCTGCGAAGGCCGCCGTCGACGATGAGCGTCATGCTGTCGCCGACGCGACGGCGCGCCTCCGGCAGCATGTCGAGTCCGGACACGGTCCAGTCGAGTTGGCGGCCGCCATGATTGGAAAGGATGACGCCATCCGCGCCGACATCCGTAGCCCTTTCGACATCGCCCGGATCGAGGATCCCCTTGATGAGGAATTTTCTGGGCCATAATTCGCGAAGCCGCGCGATCTCCGTCCAGTCCAGCGCGTGATCCATATTGGCGCGAATCCAGAAGGCGCTGTCGAAAAATCCGCGGCGGTCGTGAGGAATGTAGTCGATGTCATTCGCAAAGCTCGGCATGCCGCCGGAAAGAGTCGTCATAATCCAGTGCGGATGCAGCGCGGCGTTCAGAATGGACCCGATCGTGAGCCTGCCCGGATGCGCGAAACGCCTTTGTTCCCATTCGCGGTCGCCGTAAAACTGCGCGTCGATAGTGACGACAAGCGCCTCGCATTGCGCGCGTTCGGCGCGTGCGATGAGCGCGTCCCTGATCTCCCGCGGGCCGAACACATAGAGCTGCCACCAGTGCCTCAGATTGGGAACGGCCGCGACCTCTTCCATCCTATCATTCGACATTGTGCTCTGAATGAAAGGCGCGCCGGCCTGCGCCGCCGCCCGAGCCAGAAGCACATCCGCTTTCCGCCAGAAGAGCCCGTTCAACCCGGTCGGCGCAATGGCGAAGGGCTGCGGCGTCACGCGTCCGAAAAGCGAGACGCTCTGGTCGCGCCGAGACACATCGACAAGCGCCTTTGGCAGCAGACGCCAGCTTGCGAGCGCTGCAAAGTTGCGAAGAAGCGTCGCCTCCTGCTCCGCTCCGCCTTCGAGATATTCGACTGCGAAAGCGGGCAGCCGGCGATGGGCCATGCGGCGCAGATCCTCGATCGTGCGTGCGCGAGAGAGATCAGGCCCCGTGTAATAGGCGCGCTCGGGGGAGCGGTTTTCCGTCGCGGGCGTCGGATCGAGCGCGGCGCCGGTCGCAGCCGCCTCCACCGGGTCGACGTGATGAGCGCGCTGGCGTGGGAAAGGTCGCATCTCTCACTCATCCGCAAAGAGCGCGGGCGGCGTTCCTCTCACGCCCGGAAGACAGCAGAAAACACCGCCCGCAAGCGGCTCCGTCGCGACGCCATGGGCGGCCGAGGTGATGTAAAGGGTCGCATAATCCGCGCCGCCGAAGGCGCACATGGTTGGCTGGCTGACGGGAAGCCTGATCTCCCGGTCGATACGACCGTCGGGCGCGAGCCGCAGAACGCGGCCGCCGCCGTAAAGCGCGCACCAATAGAATCCCTCCCGATCGACTGTGGCGCCGTCTGGCGTTCCATCCGACGCTTCGAATTGCGCAAAGACACGCTGCCCTGAAAGACCCGTCGTTTCGGGGTCGTAATCGTAAGCCCATATCCTGCGCAGGCTGCTATCGGCGAAATACATCGTCCGCGAATCGGGGCTCCAGGCGAGACCATTGGCGATTGTGGCCTTTGGGCTCCTCTCCTGGAATGCTGTGCCGTGAGCGAGGAAACCGAGCGGGCGCGCGGTCAGTGTTGCGGCGCATTGCCCGCGCAGCGGTTCATGCTTCGCGCCAATCCAGAATCTGCCGACGGAATCGCATTTTCCTTCGTTGAAGCGAAACAGCAGCGGATTGTAAGGCGCCGCGCAGAGCGGCTCGAAGCGTCCGTCTTCCAGCGTCATCTTCGCAACGCCCGTTCTCAACGCCACGATGACAGCGCCGCTCCTGCAAAGCGCGAAGGCGCCGATCTGGGAGGGCGTCTCCCAGCTTTCGTCAACGCCAGTCGCAGGATTGAAGACGATGCAAGGCGGGCTCCTCGATATCGATCCAGTAAAGCGCCTGTTCTCTCTCGCTCCATGTCGGGCTTTCCCCCGTCGCCGCATGCGCGTCGAGCACAAGCTCCACTTGCGACGAGGTTGTCGTCATCGCATGGCCGCCTTACCATTGACGGCGCGCGTTGCGCGTCCCAAAAGGAATGCGCCCGTCAGCAGACCGATGCCGGCGACAAAGGCGCCGCCACGCAGATAGGTTGGATCGACGACGATCATGCTGTCCTTCGCGACCGCCGTGAAGCGTCCGCGCGCGCCGTGATCGTGATCGTCCGGCCCCAGCAATTCATCCGGATCGCCTGGCAGAACAGGATCGTTCGAGATTTGCTGCTCATAGGCGTTGCGCCCGAGATAGCGGTCGAGAAAGCCGGGCGCGAGCATCTGCCCGATGATCGACTTTACTGTCGGCGCGCCCAGCCACAGCTCGCGCGGAGCCCGGCGCGCGCGCACGGCGTCGACCACGGCCCGCGCAACCGCCTCCGGTTCGTAAACGTCGCCGATCGGCTGATGGCGCCGTGTGAAATGCATATGCGACCAGTCGAACTGTGGCGTATTCACGCCGGGCAATTGAACCATGGTGAGCCGAATGCCGCTATTGTCATGAATCAGCTCGGCGCGAAGCGAATCCGTGAAGCCGCGGATCGCGAATTTCGCCGCGCAATAGGCGGACTGAAGCGGAATAGCGCGATAGGCGAGCGCCGAGCCGATCTGAACGATATGGCCCTCGTCGCGTTGCCGCATGTGGCGCAGCGCGGCGAGCGTGCCATGAACGACGCCGAGATAGGTGACTTCCGTCACGCGCCTGAACTCTTCGGGCGTGATCATGTCCACGGGCCCGACGGCCGTCTCCATTGCGTCATTTACCCAGACGTGAATGCGCCCCCAGCGCGCAACGATGGCCTCGGCTGCTGAGAAAACGTCGTCGGCGCGGGACACGTCCGCGACAAGCTCGAAGGGTGCGCCGCCGGATTCAGCAACCTCGTCGAACGCGCCCTCGAGACCTTCGGGGCTGCGCGCCAGAAGCGCCACGCGATAGCCGCATTTCGCGAAGGCGACGGCGATCGCTCTTCCAACTCCAGCGGAAGCGCCGGTGACGACAGCGACGGGAGCGTCGCCATTGCTGAAGCTGGACGACATGCGAAGCTCTCCCAATCTTTCCGATGCAAGGAAACTGAGAGGTTTCGTCCGCTCGGCAACCGAAGCAGTAGTCTTTCCACTATTTCGTAAGGCCCTGACGCGCAAAATATTGCTCGATGATTTCCGGCTCAGCGGTCGGAGCCGCCAAACCCACATAGGCGTCGGGCCGGATGAGATAAAGCGCATCGCGCGCCAGCCCGGCGGCCGCATGTCTCTCCGTCCATTCGAACAGATGCAGAGGCAGGCCATGTTCCGCGCACCATGCCGAGAGCGTTGTGGTCGCGCTTCCATACACATGGGCCTGCCATCGCAGCGAGGAAAGCGGCGCGAAATTATCGTCGCCGCCGACCGGCGCCCACGGCAATCGATCGCCGCCCCGGACGGCCCCCGCGACGCCTTCGCTCAACGGGCTATCGCGATAATTGAGCGAGAGCTGCGAAACGGTTTTGAACACAAATTTTCGAAAAGGCTGGATCGTCGCGAGCGTGGAAAACAGGAGCGGCGCGACGCGGGTTCTTACGATATCGGCGAAACGCCCCTCGGCCGTCGCGAAGGTGAAGACGCGGTCTGTCGTCTGCACCAGCCGCCGCGCGAAGCCGATCCGCTCCGTCTCGTAGCTATCGAGCAGAGCGTCCGGCGCTCTGCCGTTGAGAACGGCGGCGAGCTTCCATGCCAGATTGATGGCGTCGCCGATGCCGGTGTTCATGCCCTGACCGCCTGCCGGGCTGTGAATATGCCCGGCGTCGCCGAGGAGAAAAGCGCGCCCGGCGCGGAACTGCTGCGCAACCCTGTGGTGAACGTGATAGGTCGAGAACCAGTTGAGCCGCCGCACCTCAAGTTTCATGTGCTCAATCGCCCTGCGGCTCACGTCCTCGAATTTCAGCGTTTCCGCATGCGCCGCGC
The DNA here is from genome assembly GCA_963717565.1 of uncultured Alphaproteobacteria bacterium. GTDB lineage: Bacteria > Pseudomonadota > Alphaproteobacteria > Rhizobiales > Beijerinckiaceae > Methylocystis. The sequence goes on along the minus strand of CAVQWJ010000015.1, from coordinate 34,925 downwards.
GTTCGTCGCGCACGGTTCCGATCAACCGCGCCCGCCCCTGCCCGGCCAGCGGGAAGACAGCCAGAAAATCGGCCTCGTCGAGATCGACATGCAATTCGCCGTCGAGCGCCGGTCCGGAGGCTTCGACATCCGCGACATAGAAGAGATGCCGATAGGCCGCGCCCGGAAACTCGGCGCCAATCGTCTTTCGTACGATGGAATGTGCGCCGTCGCAGCCGGCAAGATAGCGCGCCTCACAAATCTCCTCACTCCCATCGGGACCGCGCAAATGCGCGACGACCGTCCCATGCCTTTCGACGAAATGCGTCAGCTCCGTTCGCCGCTCGACCTCCACGCCGGCCTGTTGCAATCTCTCGATCAGCAGACGTTCATGTTCGTCCTGCGGGAAAATTTCCAGGAAAGGAAAGCTCGTCAGATCCTGACCTACGTTCTCGAAAGCAATTCGCGCGGCTTTCTTTCCCTTCGCCCATAAGTTGACCGCGGGAACGAGATGGCCCCGATCGACGACGGTCTGCGCAAGATCGAGCTGACGGTAGAGTTCGAGCGTGCGGGCATGGATCGCAAGCGCCCGCGAAGTCGTTCCGGGCTCCACCGTCTTGTCCACGATCCGCACGGCGACGCCTAGCTTTGTGAGCCAAAGCGCCAGAACCAGACCTGTGGGGCCGGCTCCGATAATCAAAACCTCGGCGCGTTTCATGAGCGTCTCCATCATCCGCTTCAACCAACATAATTTGTTGGTAACGGGCAATCCGGAAAATTGGCGGCGTACGGCCAGGCATTGGCGCTAGAATCCGCGCAACGTCGAAGCGACGATCCCAAAGCTCACGTCAGATGTAGGCTAGTTCGGGCGCTGTCGAACCGGCGGCGGCGTTGGCGTTGGCGTCGGAGACGGCTGGTTGTTGACGTTGGCGTTGCTTTGAACGATCGCATCGCCTGCCCACACTGGCGCCAAGGCTTCGAGTTCCCGGCGTCGGCTGCACATCCGGCGGGGCGTGATCGCCGAGCATGCCGGCGCTTTCGTCTACATGTTTACGGCGGGCGCCGCCGTTCTGGCCATGATGGCTCGCCATGTCGGCAGTGATCGCGACGATCGTCGCCGCCGGCACGCGGAAGGGTTCGGAGACGCTGGTCGCCGTGGCGCAGACGCCAAAGCCGGGACGGGTGAGAGTTTGCGATCCGCCGGCGCCTGTCACCTCGACGACGCCGACCTGATGCACGATAAGCGTGCCGCATTCGCCGCCAATTCGTGCGAGAACCGAGCCGCCACGAACGCCGACGTCCGCGGTTGGCGTCTTCAATCTGGCTCCGGAAACGTGACTGACGCCGCCGCCGACGAAACGCATGACGCCTTTCGCGAGACGCACTCCCTGGCTACCCCTGCCCCCCTGATAGACAAAGTCGTCGATCGCGAGAGAACTGTTGCGGCCAACCGTCAGCGTCGACGAGTCATTGAAGATGATCTGTGCATTGCCGTCGTTCGCCGTGTCGATGCGCTCTCCCATCTCGACGCCGAGGCCGACGAGGAGCGGGCGTCTTGCAGCGCCGGGCGGCGTTCCGAACGCTGCGGGATTGGCGGCGCCGACGTTGCCGACAGTTTCCGCGACAGCGGGCGCGACTGTCCACGCAAGTGCGAAAGCGAGGGGAAGGGAAAGTTTGGACATGTTTCCGCGTTCCTCTCTAGAATTTGGCCGTCGGACCGAATGTGACGGAGACATTCTGTGTTCTGAAGTTTGGCAGATTGGAGTCACTGCGCGAAAAATCGAGACGACCGGAAAATCCCAGCGCTCCGTTTACGGGGGCGTCCAACATTATTCCATAGTTCCATGACGCGTCTCGTCTCGCGACAAAGGGGGAGACGAGCGGGTTCGGCGCGTCGAAGTTGAGATGGGTGAAACGCGCATAAGGCGCGATCGTCCAGCGTCGCGCAAAGATCGGATAAGGCGGATCGACCTCGAACCGCAGCAAGGCCTGCGCGTCAATCTGGTTCGAACTTTGCGGGGCGAAGAATGCGCTCGCGCGCGTGAAGCCGAACCGGCCTTCCAGGCGCACCCGATCCAGAATGGCGTAGCCCCCGTTCACATAGCCCGTCGTTGCGGAGCCCGTCGCCAGAGTTGAGAGCGTCGCATATGGGGATGCGCCAATGAAACCGGGGACTGGCGCGACCGACAGGCTGCGCCATTCCACGCCCGGCTCCAGAAAGGCGTCTGTCGTGACATCCGCCCGCAGGCTCGCGCCGGCGCCGCCCGTGTCGAGATAATTCGTCGAACCGAGCAGCGAAACGGCGCCGGTGAGATAGGGCCGCACCGAAAGGCTTCCAAGGGCGGTGGACGGCAGATAAAATCTTGGGCCGATCGACCCCCCAAAAAGCGCCAGGCTGTATTGCGGCAGCTGAAACTGTTGCGTCGCATAGGCGGTGACGCGCGTCTCGAGCCTGTCTCCGCTCTGATCGTTGAAATCATAGTCATGCGACGCCTCGACCAGCTGAAACGTATTGACGTCGCCCCGCCGCGCGCCCTGAGAGAAAACCCCGGAGCCGCCAAGCTGGAAAAGACTGTTCGCGGGGAAGTAATTCGCGTTGGACTGGGCGCGAAGACCCGTCTGCAGAAACACCGAAAGGCGGCTGCGCTGCGTGCGCTTTTCAATGTCCGGGAGTTGCGCGTCGATCTGCGCATTCTGCACGTCGTCGAGCGCGCCGCTCTCGCGCGCCTCCCGGAGATATTGCGCGGCAAGGTCCCAATTGCCGAGACGCGCATAGAGAAAGCCGAGTTCCTTCCGCGCGCGCGCCAGCTTTGGGTTGAACATCAAGACCCGTTCCAGCGCCCCGATGCCTGCTTCGTAATCCTTGACCTCCGCGGTAAGGATGACGAAGCGATAGGCAGCCTCATCGTCTTCGGGATGAGCTTGCACAGAGGCGGCAAGGCGGTCGCGCTCCTCGCGTGAGGGCTCGGCGGCGGCGGATACGGAGATTGCCACTGCCATTAATGTCGAGAGAAGGCTTCGCGAAGAAGTTGCTTTGAAATGACGCACACCAAGACCCTTCATCAAAATCCACGCCCCGGCGGGCGGCGATCCAAAATTGGGAGTCACGCGGCGCCTAATGACGCCTTTCTGCTTTGACTGCTATACGTGCCGCTAAGCGTGTGGCATGTGCGCCAGCGCACAACCGGGGACTGGCAACCGTGTCACGGCGCCGGTGAGCTTCGTTCAAGACATAATCGCGGCGCTTCCATCAGCGAATGACATGCTTCGATCCGCTCCCGGTAGGGCGACGACCGTTCGGCCCTATATGGCTCTCATCCGCTTACCGCCGTCTGGATCCGGCTTTCTCCCGGGAGCGACGCTGTGGTTGACAGAGTTCTGGCTTCAAAGACGCCTTGGACGGTTCGCTCCGACAGCTTGAGCACGCGCCTTTTTAAAACGCGCGAGCTTTCGGTCGATCTTGTCGCGCCGCTCAGCGCCGAAGATATGACCGTGCAGGCCATGGACGATGCGAGTCCGACGAAATGGCATCTCGCCCACACGAGCTGGTTTTTCGAGACCTTCATCCTCGCGCCCTATCTCTCTGGTTACAGGATTTTCGACGAGGCGTTCAATTACTGCTTCAATTCCTATTACGAGCGCCTGGGCGCGCGCCATGCCCGGCCGAAGCGCGGTCTTCTCACAAGACCGTCCCTCGATTGCGTGATGGCCTATCGGGCGCATGTGGATCTCGCGCTTTCCCGGCTCATCGCTAATGAGAACGCTGCGCGGGCGGATTGGGCGGGTCTGATCGAATTGGGGATCAACCATGAGCAGCAGCATCAGGAGTTGATGCTGACCGACGTCCTTTGCCTTTTTGCCGCCAATCCGTTGAGGCCCGCCTATCGCCCGGCGAGGCCCAGGGCGCGCCCCGCGCGCATCGAGCCACTCGGCTGGATCGATTTTGCCGGCGGCGTTTATCGGATCGGCGATGCGGGAAATGGCTTTGCATGGGATAATGAACGGCCGCGCCACGACGCGCTGATCGCACCGTTCCGGCTCGCAGACCGGCTCACGACAAATCGGGAATGGCTCGAATTCATTTCGGACGGCGGCTATCAGACGTCGACCTTGTGGCTCTCGGACGGTTGGAACGCCGTCAGCCAGGAAGGCTGGCGTGCGCCGCTCTACTGGGAGCTGCGTGACGGCGTCTGGTTCGAAATGACGCTTTTCGGTCTGAAGCCGCTTTGCCTCGATGCGCCCGTCGCGCATGTGAGCTTTTATGAGGCCGACGCCTTCGCACGCTGGGCCGGGCAGCGATTGCCGAGCGAATTCGAGTGGGAGGTCGCCGCATCGACAGCGTCGCAGGAAGGAAACTTCCTCGGGGAGGCGCTGGCTCCCTTGCCCTGCGACGAAACAAACGGCGCGCCGAGACAGATGTTCGGGGATGTCTGGGAATGGACCGCCAGCGCCTATCTGCCATACCCCGGCTATCGTCCGCCGCAGGGCGCTCTCGGCGAATATAATGGCAAGTTCATGGTCAACCAGCATGTGCTGCGTGGCGGCTCCTGCGTCACGCCGCCGGGCCACATGCGCATCAGCTACCGCAACTTCTTCTATCCGCATCAGCGCTGGCAGTTTACCGGCCTGCGACTCGCTTCGGAGCCGGACTAATGTCGAAGGCGAAGCAAAGACCCGCGCCGCCGGCGACGCAATCGAACGACTTTGCGCGAAGCGTCTTCGCGGGTCTGTCGCGGCCGGCCAAGAGCCTTCCTTGCCGCTTCTTTTACGACGCCGCAGGCAGCGCTCTCTTCGAGGAGATCACGCGTCAGCCCGAATATTATCTCACCGAGGCGGAGATCGCGATCCTCGAAGCGCATGCAGGGCAAATCCTGGAGGAAACGCCTGACGACCTGGTGCTGGTGGAATTCGGCTCCGGCTCCAGCCGCAAGACGGAAATCCTGCTGCGTCAGACGCGCCAGTTGACCGCCTATACGCCCATCGACATTTCCAGTAGTGCTCTCCTAAGCGCAGCGCGTCGTCTGAGGACGCGATTTGCAGGGCTAAATGTTCGTCCACTGCTCGCTGATTTCTCGGGCCCGATCGAGCTTCCGCTCGATCTCGCGACACGGCCGAAGCTCGGCTTCTTTCCGGGTTCGACCATAGGCAATTTCTCGCCTCTCGCGGCGACCAAACTGCTTAGCGCCATGCGTGAAACGCTGTTTCCCGGCGGAAGGCTCATCATCGGCGTTGATCTGCAAAAAGATGCGCGTCGGCTCGTTGCAGCCTATAATGACGAAAAAGGCGTCACGGCAGCCTTCAATCTCAATCTGCTCGCGCGCGTCAACCGTGAACTCGACGGGGAATTTGACCTTGGAAGCTTCCGTCATGAAGCGATCTACGACGCGAATAACAGCCGTGTCGAAATGCGTCTCGTCAGTCTGAAGGACCAGTCCGTACGCATAGGGAACCGGCGTTTCAGCTTTCGCGCCGGGGATGCGATCCATACCGAATATGCATACAAATATACGATCGGCGATTTTCAACGGGTCGCGCGCTCGGCAGGGTGGCGCCCGCTCCGGATGTGGACTGACAGAGACAATCTTTTTAGCGTCCACGAACTGGGCGCTGACTGATTGCCGGGAACGAGGGCGCCAGGGCTTTCATTCTTGCGTTTGTCGGTGCTATTCATAGAAATTCGTTCTTCTGATGGACTGTTCTGATGACCCAAAATATCGGGAGCGGCTTTCGCGACGCCGACGGCGAATTGTTCGATGCGCTGGTCAGATGCCTCGACTTTATGAGCAACCTTCCCTTTTTCAGGGCGTATAAATCTCATTCCTGGGAGTCGCTGAAAATCGAGGATGGCCAGATCATCCTGGACGTCGCCTGTGGAACAGGTTCAGATCTGATCGCGCTCGCTGGTTTGCACCCGCGCACGAGATTCATCGGCGTCGACCGGAGCAAAGGATTTATCGAGCTGGCGAAGATGCGAGCCGAAGGCTTGCCGAATCTGCAGTTTCTGCAAGGCGACGGCCAGCGTCTTCCGCTGGCGGACCGTGTGGTCGACGCCGCGCGCATCGACCGGTCGCTCCAGCACATGGAAGGCCCCGGCGCCGTGCTGGCAGAAATGGTCAGGGTAACAAAAGACGAAGGCCGCATTGTCGCCTGTGAACCCGATTGGAAGACCTTCATCCTGTACAACGGCGCGCTGGTCGACAGCGGCATGATTGCGGATCACTTTCGTCGTTCGATCCGCAACCAGACCATCGGGCGGGAGTTAGCGACGCTAATGTACCACTGCGGGATAAGGGATCTTCGCACGAATCTGCATGCCCTCGTTACCGACAGCCTCACCGACGCCGACGTCATATTCGACCTTCGAAAGGTGAAGGACCAATGCGTCGCGGCGGACGTGATCACGAAGGAGGGCGCGGAAGACTGGTGGCTCCTGTCCGAGCAGGCCTCGCAAAGCAATACCTTTTTCGCGGGACTGAATATCGTCGAAACGGGTGGCGCAGTCCGGGTACGCCCGTAAATCTCGTCCCGAAATGTCCCTGCGATTCGGCCGCTTCAGGCCGTTGAGCTCGGCCCGCCCTGAGCCGACTGGAACAAGGTCAGATCGGAAACGTCGTAAGCCCGGCGGTCCTCGCAATTCGGACATATTGCATTGAAGCGTGCGGCTCCGGAGAAGTTGATCGCGCCGCTGTCCGTTGGATCTTCCATGATCGCGAAGCGCTGGCCGCATGCGGGGCAGAGAAAGCCGACATACCAGCCGCCAGGCCGGAGCTTTTGCAGCGACACAACGGTAAAGTCGCCGCTGAAACTGATTTCACTTTGCATGGATGGGCCCTCACATTCCTCGTTTTAAATGGCGCGCGGGTCATCCGCATTCCAGACGTCGGAGGTCTATGGCCTGGACGGCGTTTTGCCTTCCCCAATGAAATGCGCTCACCTACTTTCCGAACGCTCCTGTTCTTCACCGCGGTTCCAGTCGGGCGGCTCGTACTCTGCCAATGGAACCGTCAGACAGACGCTTTGGGCCGGCAGGACTTCCAGCCAGTCTGCGATGAGTTGTTTATATGCCGTTCCGACGGCCCTGGGGTTGCGATCAAGGTCGTAAAGGCCAAGCGGATTGACATGACCCTTGTCCTTGCGCAAAGCAATGTCCCAGTCGACCTGATCCGTCAGCGAATACCACGTGAAACCGACGATGGGCATGCCGCTGTTGCGCACCCGCAGCACGTTCGCCCATTCCTTGCGTAGCCAGCGAACCGCCTCGTCGCCCTGCGGCCCCTCGGCGAAATTCGTCTCCGTATGCATAACTGGCAGTCTATAGCGGTCGTAATATTCCCGCGTAATCTCATTGTAGCCGAAAATCTCTCCCGAAGCCGAGCACTTGCCGCACTCGTTGACGATATGCTCGTTTCTCTCGTAATAGTCGTTGCCCATGATGCAGTGACTTTTCAGGTGTTCATTCATAAAGAAATCATATTCATCGTCAGTCATTCCATTGTCGCGCAGAAAGCGATACATCAGCGAACTGACCCTTTTGCCATAATTGAGATCCAGAGAGAGAAATCGGCGCTCATTGAGATATTCCGAGTGCGGAATTGCGTCGGGATTTTCAGCATGATTATACTCGGAAGATTCGCTTTGCACGAAGATGGCGTCATGACGAACCTTCAGAATTTCGTGCATCGCGAGGATATTCGCCTTGACGATGTGTTTGAGCGCGGTCACGAAGCCCCTGTCGCTCGAGAGCTGTTCATTCCACCAGCCATAGGCGGCTGAATAGGTGGCGCAGACATACATCTCGTTGACGGGGGTATATAGCTGCACCCAGGGAAATCTCTCCGCAAAAGCGCGCGCATATGCAGCGAAGAGTTTGGGGAAATCGGGGTTTTGAAAATTACCGATCCAGTCAGGAACGCCGAAATGGCAGAGGTCCGCGATGGGAATGATACGACGCGCTTTCAACTCGCCGAACGCCATATCGGAGAATTCCCAATCGAACTGGTTCGGCCCGAGAAAGGTCTTGTATAGCGGAACGCCATAACGCAACGTCTTTATCTTGAGGTCGGCCTGGACGAGAGTGAAATCTTCGCGCCAGAGCTGATAGTGCCTGCAGGCCGCCATCTCATCGACACGCTTGCGGCCATTTTCGATTGTCGGGCAGCTGTTTTCTATGCCCGTGCTGAACATGAAACGCGCCATTTATTCAACTCCAGGGGCGCCCCCGATGCATTAGCTATGAAGCCGCTGTTTCATTGACAGCTCGGGCATATGATTGCCGGGCCTCGCTGAGGCGATACGTCGATGATCTTGTGTCTGACGCCAGCCTATGCTTGATCGTCCATACAAGCGGAACCCGATCGGTCACATTTTCGAGGACCAGGTTGCGAGGATAGGCTATGAGCGAAACGGTCTCGCTGCTATTCGAGCGGCTGCGCTCGCGCTGGGAGCCGGCCGAGAGTGACGACGGCGCCGATACGGCGCTGTTTCTCGGTCTTGACAGCAACGAAGCCAGTCAGATTTTAGACGCGGGGACGGTCGTTCGCGCGCAACCCGGTGAGACGATCGTCAAGGAAGGCGACGCCGGCAAAGATCTTTTTCTGATCCTTTCGGGCGCCGTTGCGGTGCGTCGCTACGTCAACGACGAGCCTCGCGATCTTGTCGAGCTGCAGGCGGGCGAAATCTTCGGCGAAGTCGCCTTCCTTGGAGGTTTCCCGCGCACAGCGGACATCGTCGCAGTCTCACCATCGGAAATCTTTTCTCTCTCGCGTGAAGCCTATCTGCGCGTCGGCGACGCCGCGCCTGCGGCCGCTTTCGGCATCCTGCTGAATATCGCGTTGGCGCTCTGCCAGCGGCTCGCGACAACGACCGATGTGCAAACCGACGTTCTCACGCGCTCGGAAAGGATGAAGACGCAGCAGGAAATCGACCGTCGCCGCACGCTCTCGCAAATGGTGGCGGGCGTCGCGCATGAGATCAACACGCCGCTTGGCATTGCGAACCACGCCGCAAGCATTGTGACGGAGCTTGCGGGCGATCTCGCAAAGGCCCAGCCAGAAAGCGCGCGCGCGACGCTTGACGACATCATGGCAGCCTGTCGCCTCCTGCAGGATAATGTCGCGCGCGCGGACCGGCTGGTGCAGACCTTCAAGACGCTCTCGGTAAGCCAGGCTGCGGACAGGTTGGACAAGACCCATCTGCTCCAGCTCACGCGCGACACGGCTGATCTTTATCGATTGAAGGCGCGCTCCTCCGGTCTCGTCATATCGGTGATCGACCGGCTGGAAGGAGCCGACGACGATTGGTTAGGCTATCCTGGACACTATGCCCAGATCCTGCTCAATCTCCTGACAAATGTTGATCGTTACGCATATCCCGAGGAGGCGGGCGGCAAGGTCGAGATCGACGTGGGTGTGCGCGGGCAGAGTTTTGTCGTCACGGTTCGTGACTTCGGTCGTGGCATAGCGGAAGCCGATCTTGAACACATCTTCGAGCCCTTCTTCACGACGGGCCGAGGGAGGGGCGGGACCGGCCTTGGCCTTTCTATTGTAAAAAATCTCGTCGAGGAGTCGCTGAGCGGCAGGATCACCGCGCGCTCGAAACCGGGGGCGGGCGTCGAGATGGAGATCGAGACGCCGCGCACAGTGGTCCCAAAGAGCGACGCTTGAAAATCAAATTCAGCTTTCCGCGCTCTGCGTCCAGGCGACGGCAAGGCTGCTCACGAAATTGTGCAGCATGCCGACGATTTGTTCTGGCGGGGCGAAGCGAGTCTTGAAGATGAAGTCCGCTTCGACCGCATTCGGGCGGGCGGCGACGTGTATGCGCTGGTAGCCTTCCCCATCCTTTACATAATTATCCCCGAAGGGGCTCAGCGGGGCCGCGGGCAGCGCGGATAGACGCTGCTTCACCTCGAGCGCGCGCGCCGCGTCGACCTCGTCGCCAAACAGCACGTCGCCACCGACGATGAGCCAGCGCGGCGTGGCCGTCTGCGCTTCGTTCATCCCGGCGACCGGGTGGACGGCTTCGAGAATTCTCTCGCGTGAGCCGAGCGCGGCGATGAGACTGTGGAGCAGGTCGATCGTCGCCTGCGACATTCCGAAGGCGAGATATTGGCGCACGCTGCTCTTGATGACGGAATAGAGCTTGTTCTGGGTCATCTCGGTTTTGCTGAAATAGCCGGCGATGTCATATTTGTCGATCACGTCGCGTTCCGGCGCGAGCCCGGCCTGGCCGGTGCGCACGAAGACCTGCGTCGCGCCGCCCATCTCCTTGCGCAGATAATCGCACAAGTCGAGACCGGCGTGATCGCTCTCCATCACAACGTCGAGAAAGGCGACTGCGAGGGAGCCCGCGAGTTCGGCGTTCTCCTGCAAAAGGCGGATCGCCTCCGCCTTGCTCGCCGCCGTGTAGACCTTGAGCGGCAAGCCATAGACTTCGAAATTGCGTACGGCGAGCCTTGAAAGCGTCAGCACGTCGGGCTCGTCGTCGACGAAGAGCACCGGCCAGCAGTCGAAGAACATCCGCGTCTCTCCTTCAATAGGTCAGGGGCTGCCGGAGCTCTCCGAGTCGCGAGAAATCCAGTTGCGCATGGCGCGCGAGATGCATCGCCGTCTGCTTGGGTCTGATCTTGTGCACGAAATCATGGCGCGCCTGATGATAGCTCACGCCGCCGCCGTAGAACTTGCCATAGAAATTGGCGCGCATGCGACTGAGCTCGGCGGCGCGATAGGCCGCAAGCGGCCTGATCGCCTCATCGGCGGCGCGCCGTTCTGCTTTCTTCTGCAACCGCGCTTCGAAATCCGCGCTCGCTGCAAGCGCTTCCGCCCGTTCCTGCACCTGTGCGCGATAGGTTTCGTACTCGTCGGAAAGAAGCACGTCGATCATGCCGATGGCCAGCGCCTTGTTCATGCCGATCGGCAGCGGCTGTTCGGTAAGCTCCAGCGCGCGGGCCGGGCCGACGCGCCGGGGGAGCAGATAGGTCCAGTATTCGGAGCCATAAAGGCCCATCGTCTTGTAATGCGGGTTCATCACGGCGCCCTCGCGCGCCCAGACCTCGTCAGCCGCGAGCGTCATGATCGCGCCCCCGGCTCCGGCGCCGCCCCATACGGCGGAGACGGTGAGATGGCTGGATGTCGTGATGATTTCGAGAACCACGTCATCAATCGCGTTGATGTTGCGCCAGGATTCGTCGGCCGGATTCTCCGCCGCCTCGATCATATTGAGATGAATCCCGTTCGACCAGAAATCCGTGCCGCCCATGAGGACGATGACTCTCGTCGGGCGCTTCAGCGCCTGCACATAGGCTTCGCGCAGCCGGCGGCACTGTTCCGTGCTCATGGCGCCATTGTGGAAGTCGAAATGCAGATAGCCGACGCCACTCGCTTCTTCGTACCAGATTTCCTTGAAGGTCGGGACCACGCCCTGATGCAGAAGCTCGATCGGCGATTCGGGGATCGGCGCAGATTTCTCGCCGAGAATCATCGTCGCGGGCAATTTGAAGTCCGGCGGCGCCTTGCTTCGCGAGAGGAGGCGCGTCAGAAACGGCTCTCTCACGACATTCTTTTTCTTCAGATGCGAGATCCATACGGCGCCGTTGATCGCCGCCCGGCAAATCGCGCCGTTTCGCTTCGCGATGATGTCACCGGGGATGGCGCCGCGCAGCGCGCCCTCTTCATGCGCGCCGAAGAGATGATATTCTTCGCCGTCGATCACGTCGATGACGCCAGGCGCGCTGTCGGCTGCGTGAATCTTTCGCAGGATCGTTGCGACATTGTCTTCCCGCCAGCGGATGCGACGGTCGCTCTGTTTCATCGTCGGCCGCAGTCTTCCGCGCACGGTGGGATCATTATAATTCAAGGGCTCGGGCGTGAAAGAGCCGCTTTCCACCCGTTCCACTGTCGCGAGCATCGCCTTGATGGCGGCGCGCGTGACCTCGCGTCGGTAGAGACTGGCCTTGCTCGCCGCGCGCATGGGAAAATTCACGCTTTCCCAAATGTCGCCGGCGTCCATCTCTTCATCCGCCTGCAGGGCTGTCGCGCCCCATTCGCTCTCCCGATCGAGAATCGCCCAGTCCAGCGAGGATGCGCCGCGATCTCCCTTGATGCCGGGATGAAGAATGATGCACAGCGTCGATTTGAAAATATCGGTCGGAATCTTTTCCTTCAGAAAAGGGCAGATGATGAGGGCCGGGTCGAAGAGCGCGACCGCCCTGCGGATTTCGTCCTCGCTCAGCGCGAGCGTGATTGAAACCTCATGTCCCCGGTCGACCAATTCTATATGCGCGCGCTGAGTGAGGCCATTGTATGCAGTAGCGACAAGCAGAATGCGCACGGAGACGTCCTTCCTGAAAACTGGCGCTCAATAGTGATCGAAGCTTATCGAGTCAGTTTGTCGCGGACGATGCGATTTGTCCACGCCGCAATGCGAAACGTGAGCTGCGCATTAGCAAGCGTGAACAGTGCAGTTTGTTCTGCGGCGCTATCGCCAGGCCTGGAGTTGAGACAATCGCGCAAATTTCTTCGCGTGGTGGCGTTCCATGCGATCGAGCACATCGCGCAGGAAGCGCACTCCCCCGGTGAGGAAGTCGCCCTTGTTCAGCATGACGCAGTCGGCTTTCTGAGCCATGGCGGCGTCCGTCGCTTCCGCGCGGCTTGCGACGCCTTCGTGCACCAGCTGATCGAGAACCTGCGTCGCCCATATCACGGGCGCATGCGCCGCCTCGCACAGCCAGAGAATTTCTTCCTGCATTTCGGACAGACGTGCGAAGCCCAGCTCGACGGCGAGATCGCCGCGCGCGATCATCACCGCGGCGGGTCCCGTTGCCGCCGCGCGCAGGATGAGGTCCGGAAGATTACGAATTGAAAGCACAGTTTCGATCTTCAGCACCAGCGTCTGCGGCGGCCTGGCGCCGCGGCGCGCGGAAAGCTCCTCACGCAGTAGGTCCACATCCCCCGGCCGTTGAACGAAGGAAAGACCGACGAGGTCGGCGTGAGCTGCGACGAAATCAAGGTCCGCAATGTCTTTTTTTGTTAAAGGCGGGAGATCGAGTTCTGTCGCTGGAAGATTGACGCCCTTGCCGGGCTTGAGCCGCACGCCCTTCGTCCTTGCGGCGATGATCTCAACTTCGACGCCGCCGTCCTTCACGGCGACGACGCGCCCGACAGCCTTTCCGTCATCGAAGGAAACCTCGGCGCCTTCGCGCAATTGCGCGACGACCTCCGGCATGTTGAGCGAAAAGGCCACGCCGCGCGCACCGTCGAGATTGGCGAGGAGAGAGAGGCGTTCGCCAGGATGCAGGCGATATTTGTCCGGCGCTGAGACCTTTTCGACTCTGAGCTTGGGACCGGCGATGTCCATCAGGATCTTGCAGGGCCGACCGAGGCGCTGCGAGGCGGCGTGAATGTTGTCGACCATCCGGCCCCATGCGGCCGCGTCGTCATGCGCGCAATTGACGCGCGCGCAATCCATGCCGGCTTCGATGAGCTCCGCGAGCAGTTTCGGGTTGTCCGCCGCCTCGGTCGGCAGCGTCGCCATAATGCGCGTTCGCCGCGGATCTTCATCGGCGCCGAAGACCTGCTGGCAAGCACAGGCAAGCGCATGCTCGCCTTCGCGTCGCGTCGTCGCGGCGGGATAGCTTGCACGCTCGCCGCACAGGCGTCGCAGCGTGGCGAGCAGCGCGTCGAGAGCGGCGAGAACGTCCGCCTCGCTGCGGCCGAGCGACGAGAGCCCATAGGTCGAGAGCCGCAACTGTAGTTCGTTGAGATCGTGACTACGGAGGGCGAGGTAATGCGCAATGTTGCGAGCACGCTCCGAATCGTCTCCCCATCGCGAAAGCCGCGCCGCGCCGTCACGAACGACGGATTCACGCAAGGCCGCGACATTGTCTCGAAGGCTGCGAAGTTCGAGCGCAACCTCGTCTGGGTCACGCTGCATCGGTCGGTTCTCGTTCATGGGATGAGTCATTTCTTTTAAGCCGTAACTGAAGCTATCGCGCTCGCTGGATCGCAGCAATCGTTGCAGCAATCTCTGTATTCGCATATTGAAACATTTTCACGCGAACCAGAAAGCTTCCGCTTTGTCATCCATTTTTCATGAGCTCGGCGTAAGGTGGTTGAAGCGGCGCGAGCTAAAAGCGAAAGCGGGCCCCCCGTCTCTCCCCTCTCGGGCCTGTCTTTACGCGATGACTCAGCAATCTCTCGGCGTCTGTTATTACCCGGAACACTGGCCTCAAACACTCTGGCGCGATGATGCGCGCAGAATGCGCGAATTGGGGATCAGCCATGTGCGCATCGGGGAGTTTGCCTGGTCGCGGCTCGAGCCCGAAGAGGGGCGGTATGATTTCGACTGGCTGGCCCGCGCCATAGACACGTTGCACGAAGCTGGCCTGCAGGTCGTGCTGGGCACGCCCACGGCGACGCCGCCGCGCTGGCTCGTGAACAAAATGCCCGACATGCTTGCGCTGGATCGCGAGGGGCGCGAACGGAAATTCGGCTCGCGCCGGCACTATTGCTTCAGCCATGAAGGATATTTGCAGGAGTGCGCGCGGATCGTCACAGCTCTGTGCAAGGCTTTTGGTCGCCATCCGGCGATTTGCGCCTGGCAGACGGACAATGAATATGGCTGTCATGACACGGTGGAAAGTTACTCGGCCGCCGCCGCTTCGGCATTCCGCCATTGGTGCGCGCAGAAATACAAGACAATCGACGCGTTGAATTTCGCCTGGGGCAATGTGTTCTGGTCGATGGAGCTGGCGAGCTTTGACGATGTCGATTTGCCCTATCTTACTGTGACGGAGGCGAATCCGTCGCATCGTCTCGACTTCCAGCGTTTCTCTTCCGATCAGGTCGTCGCCTTCAACCGCCGGCAGACGGAAATCATCCGCGCGTTTTCGCCCGGACGAACGATCCTGCATAATTTCATGGGCGCCTTCACGGCGTTCGATCACCACAAGGTTTCGCAGGACCTCGACGCCGCCGCCTGGGACAGTTACCCGCTCGGCTTCCTCGAGCGCAGCGCCAACAGCGAGGCTTTCAAGCTTCGTCACATGCGGGCGGGCGATCCGGATTTCCAGGCCTTTCATCACGATCTCTACCGCGGATGCGGGCGCGGCCGCTTATGGGTCATGGAGCAGCAGCCGGGCGCGGTGAACTGGGGACCATGGAATCCGGCGCCGGCGCGAGGCGTGGTGAGGCTATGGTCGCATGAGGCTTTTGCCGCCGGCGCCGAGGTCGTCAGTTATTTCCGTTGGCGACAGGCGCCTTTCGCGCAGGAGCAGATGCACGAGGGTCTGCTGCTCCCGGATTCGACGCCCAACGGCGCCTTCGACGAAGTTGCGCAGGTCGCGCGCGAGCTTCGACAACTCGACGCAAAGACGGAGACGACGCGCTCGGCGATCGCGCTTATCTTCGATTACGAAAGCGTCTGGGCCTGGGACGCCCAGAGGCAGGGTCAGGACTTCTCTTATTATGAACTGATCTTCTCATTTTATCGCGGCCTGCGCCGCGCGGGGCTTTCCGTGGATCTCTGTCCGCCTTCCGCGCAAGCAATCGCCGACAGAAAATTCATCGTTGCGCCGGGTCTCTTTTCGGCCTGCGACGATTTCGTCGCAGCCTTGCAGGAAAGCTGCGCCGTGGTTCTTCTCGGACCTCGGGCGGGGTCGAAGACAGCGAATTTCCACATCCCAGCCAATCTGCCTCCGGGCGCATTTCGCGAACTCGTCGATGTGAGGGTGACGCGCGCCGAAAGCCTGCGTCCGGGCGCGTCGCTCGCAGTCGAAGGCGCCGCCGGGGTCTGTCATCGCTGGCTGGAGACGCTTTCGCTCGGAGAGAGAGTCGTCGCCGACGTGACGGCGATCGACGGAAAGACAGTGCTCGCGCGCAGCGGCGATCGTTTCTACCTCGCCGGCTGGCCGGACGACACGCTGCTCGACGCCATTCTCGGCCTTTGTCTTTCCCATGCAAAGGTCGATGCCGAGCCCGTCAGCGGCGACATCCGTATCCGCGACAATGGGGGGAAGCGCTACTTCCTCAATTACGGGCCAGAGGTCGCCGACATTCGCGCACTCGTCAAAAACGCCGACTTGCTCCTCGGCGACGTTTTTCTCGAGCCTTACGGCGTCGCTGTAATTCAACGCCTCTGAGAAGCAGGCGGCCCTCGGGGCGACAATCTGAGCGCCTGCGGATACGTACGAGCTTGTCGCTAAGCCCGATCCGGTCCAAATTTGCCGAGAGCTTCGTAGATCGCGAGGCGCGCAGCGGAGGCGTGTCATTTCCAACTTCGAGATCAGGCGGCTGACCGCCGCAGACCCGCAAAAAGGAGACGCGGCGCGCCTCCTGGCCGAGTGCTTCGCACATAACCCGCTCTTCCAACATGCCTTCCCCGACGATTCGTCGAGAGCGTTCGCGCTGCACGCCATTTTCAAGGCCGTGCTTGACGACGCGCTGCGATTCGGACGCGCCGAAGCCGCCTTCGCCGACGAAATCGTCGGCGTTCTCCTGTGGTATCCGCCGGGCGCCTATCCCATGACGCTCTGGCGCGAACTTTTGGGTCTTGCCAGCTATCTGCAAATCGCCATGCGGGCGCCGCTCGGGCTTTTCAGGCTTTATCAACTGCAGGCGACGCTCGACAAAATGCGGCCGCGCGAGCCTCATTGCCATGGCTACTTCCTCGCCTCGCGCACGGGCGCGCGCACCGGCGTCATGCTCGGCAGGCGGATGCTGGAAGAAGCGGATTTGCACGGCTGGCCGACCTATCTCGAAACGCAGGACAGCCGCACGGTCACGCTTTACATGCGTCTCGGCTTCAGGATCGTCGGCGCCACAGTAACGGCCGGAATGCGGACCTGGACGATGTGGCGAGACCCGAAGCGGACTTGCGCCGCCTGACCGCCGTCGCGGAATCGCACGCGCCTGCATGAAATTTTAACCTTACTTCCGCCGCGGAGCCTGCTGCGTGCGGATTTGGCCCGCATTTGCATAATGGCGCCCCCGCTTTGCCATTCTTGTGATTTTAAACTCGTCGCAAGCGCTCGTGTCCCTTGAGGCTTTCGATGCACTCCCTGTTTCTGGCCAGTCCCGGTGAACATCAATCTGAAGCTCAGGCGCTCGGCGCCTGGTTGAAGGAAAACGGCTGGGATGTAGAACTCGCCCCAGCGGAAGCGTCACAGTATCGGGAACTCGAAGACAGCGTGGCGACCTGTTGCGTCGTGCTGTTCCTGCTTTCCAAAGCGTCGCTTGCGGATGAAGGACTGCGCTATCGACTCCAGCTTGTTCGCAGAACAGGCAAGCGCGTCGTCTGCGCTCCGATCGACGCTGCAACTGTCGAAGAGCTTCCCGCCTGGGTTCGCGCGGCCGGGGCCGTCGTACCGCTCCCCGCCGCAATCGATGAGACCGGCGCAGTCAGTTTCCCGCCGGATGGGCTGGTAAAGCTCAAGGCGACGCTTGCTGATTCTCGCATCGATCCGATGTCTTTCGACTGGCCGCCCGAGCAGGAAAGGAGCCGTTCCTGCTACAGAGGAACTCACTACGCTCGCTTCGGCGGATGCAGGGGTGTTCTTTGGTCGCGACAATGCGCTCATGGAAGCGCTCGACAGTCTGCGCAGTCTCGCGCGGGGACGCCGTGGCGGCGTTTTTGTGCTGATGGGCGGGCCGGGCGCCGGAAAAACATCCTTTCTCAATGCCGGGCTGCTGCCCCGGCTTGCGCGCGAAAACGAGAGCTTCCTCCTTCTCCCCACCCTTCGTCCTGACCGCGGCGGTTTTCATGGCGTTCAAGGGTTGGTTCAGGCGATTTTCGCGATCAGGGGCGGCACGCTCAGCGCCGAACAGATTTCCGATGCGCTGAAAGGCGGCGAGAAGACGCTGGCCCCGCTTCTCGCAGCTCTGCCGAAATCGGCGGAGGCGGAGAATGCGGCGAAGCTCGTTATTGTGGTCGAGCAGGCCGAATCGCTGTTCCGGGACAAAAAGCAGGAAGAAAACGCAAGGCTCCTGTCGCTTCTGAAGGCCCTAGCCGAATGGGAGGATGGCGGCGTCATTCTCATTTATTCGCTGAAGGCGGACGCGCTCGAGTTGCTTCAGCGCGCAGCGTCCTTGCCGAAATTCCGCACCAGGATTTTCCCGCTTCCCGCGCTTTCGCGCTCGGAATTACAGTCGATCGTCGAAGGCCCGTTGCAAAGATTGGCGAGTCCCTACAAGCTCGACGCCGAGCTTGTGACAGCCCTTCTCAACGACGCCGAAGCGAGCGCAAATCCGCTGCCGCTTCTCGCCTTCGCGCTGGAGCAGCTTTCGCGTCAGTCGCGCGCCGACAAGACGCTCGGACTTGCCGATTATGAGAAGATCGGACGCCTCGCAGGATGTCTCGACACGGCGGCCGACCGCGTTCTCGGCGTGACGGATCAGGGTGCGCCGCCGGACTATGACGTGCGCCTCGCCCTGTTGCGGCGCGGGCTGATCCCCTGGCTTGCCGGCGTCGACGCGCAAAGCGGCGCGCCGCGGCGGCGGCTGGCGGCTCTGCGTGAAATCCCGGTGACGTCGGTTCCACTGATCGAACGCCTCGAACAGGAGCGCCTGGTCAGACGCGTTCAGGACAAGGATTCCACAGAGGTCTCGTTTGAACTCGTCCATGACGCGCTCTTCGAGCAGTGGAAGCTGCTCAAGACCTTCATCGCCGAGGAGCCGCGGCTGGACGCCATAATAGAGGGGCTCAAGCGCGCGGCGCGCAACTGGGACAGGAACGCGAGATCGCGCGACGCCATTACCCATTCTGGCGAGGAGCTCGAAAAGGCGGAGCATCTTTATTCGCAGCCCGACGCTCTGGCGGTTCTCGACGCAACGGACCGCGCCTATCTCGTCGCCTGCCGTGACAAGGAAAAACTCGACAGGACGGCGCCGGCGCAGATTCCAACGATCGAGGTAGAACCCAGACGCGCGGAGAAATCGGCGCGCGGATCCGAAAGCACCGGCCGTTCGGCGCGAATCGCATGGACGGGCATGGTCGCAGCTCTCTCCATCGCCGGCGTCGCCGCCTGGAAATGGCAGGCGTCGATGCAGGAGAAGCTTGCCGCCGACACGCGCCTCGCGCGGTCGGAAGCCTCCATCGAGTCCGCCATCGTTTCCTCGAACAGGCTGATCAACGATCTGACGAAGAAAATCACGACCGCCAACGCCGAGCAGGCGCGGCTGGTCAAGGATGTCGCGATCCAGGTGAGCGAGATGCAGGAGCGTCTCGATGATGGAGACGCGTTCAGCAAGAGCCTGCGCCGCGTGCAATCGGTCGGGCTCAATACGATCGCGCAGGCGCGGCTCGCCAGCATGGATGCGGCTCAGGCGCTTGCAGCGGCGCAGAAGTCGGTGCTGCTCATGCAGACGCTCACGAGTTTCGACGCGAACAACGCCGGCTGGCGGCGCGATCTCTCTGTCAGTTACGAAACCATGGGCGACGCGCAGCTCGCGGTCGGCGACATCGACGGCGCGCTCGCGTCCTATCGCTACGATCTGAACATTGCCAAGACACTGTCGTCTGCGGCGCCCGAAAATGCCCAATGGCGCTGGGACATGTCGGTCAGCCGCGAAAAACTGGGCGACGCATATGTCGCCAAAGGCGATCTCGAAAAGGCGCTCGACGCTTACGGCGACTCGCGCACGATCCGGGAAGCGCTACTGAGCGCCAATCCAAAAAACAGGAATTACGAACGCGGTCTCGCGATCAGCTATGAGCGTATCGGCTCGGTGCTGGCGAAGCGGCGCGACGTCGCGGGCGCCACGGCCTCTTATGAAGGCGCGCTGGAAATCTATCAAAGGCTCGCGCGCGCCGATCCGAAGGATGAGCAGGCGCTGCTGTCGTCGATTGTGCCGCGCTGGCGACTGGCGGGCCTCAATCGTCCGAGAGCGCGCGAACATCTGAGCCCGGCGCTCGAAATATTGGAAAAGCTCGCGGCGGAAGGAAGGTTGGGCGAAGACAAGCAGCAATGGCTGACCCGCGTCCGGACGGAACTGGCCGCGCTCGAACAATCCCCCAATCCGACGCCCTAGACGCGAATGCGAGTGACGATAATGAACCATGAATTGGGTTGGGGATTTCGGGCGGTTGTTGCGCTTATGGCGCTGCTATGCGCGAGCGGCGCCTTCGGCCAGACGTATGAGCCCGATGACGAGGACGCCATTCCGCCGGCCCCGATCCCGCGCGCGCATATGTATCCGCACCCGATGTATGATCCAAGAGACGAGCCGCCCATGGAGCCCGATCCCGACCGGTTTCCCCGACGCGGCGCGCGGATCATGCCGGGCGAGGATGTCGATCGGCTTCCGCTGCCGCCGCCGCCGATCGAACGCGGCGGCCCGAGGCCGATGCCGATGGAGCCCGAGTTCGAGCGCATGCCGCCGCGCGAACGTAATAGCGCAAGGCTGATGAGGCCGGGGCCGCTCGAAGAGGCGCCGCGCGCGCGACCGAGGGCGATTGTCCCCCCGCCGGCGCCTAAAGAAGCGCAGCTTCGCAACGATCAGACTCGCGCGACAAGAGCGGTCGCAAACACTGTCGACAGCAAGAGCAAGCCGATCTCCAGGCCTGTCGCGGCGGTCCGAAACGAGAGCCCGCCCGCCCGCGTCGCGCCACCCCCGCCGCCGCCGCCGCGTCCGAGCGCGGCCACGCAAATCCCGCCGCCCGCGCCTGCGCCGACGCCGACGCCGACGCCGGTCGCCGTCCATGTGTCGCGTGCGCCCGAGACCGTCGTCAAGCCGCGCAGCGATCTCGATAATGTTTCGGATTTCGTCAACAAGGGCGAAGGAAAATTCAATCTGGAGAAATAGGCGTTTCTCAGTTTGGGACATGTGTGCTTTGGAGCACATCCATCCGGCGCGGCGCGCGTTAGCTTCTCTCCCATCGACAAGGTTGAACTTCGGGAGAGCCCCAATGACCGTCATGCGAAAAATTTTTACCGCTTCGATCGTCGCCCTTGGTTTGATGAGCACGATCGCGGCGACGCCGGCTTCCGCGGGAGGCTATTATTATCATCGCCGTGGCCCGGACGCCGGCGCGGTGGCGGGCGCCGTGATTGGCGGCATGGCCCTGGGCGCCGCGATCGGCGCGGCGACGAGTCAGCCCCAATATTATGGCTATGGTTATCCAGCCCGCGCTTACGGTTATGGATACGCGCCATACGGCTATTACGGTTACGGCTGGTAAACTTTCCGCCGTCGTCATCGAAGAGCTTGGCAACAAGGGGCGCTCAAGGGCGTCCCTTTTCCGTTTCTCATTACAGGTGGCTCCAGCGCAACGACGCGACGCCGGAGGCAGGTCGCCTCCGACGCCGCGCTGCGCCGCCGTCGTTGCGGGACGGCCCGGTCCCTTACATCACGCCAGAGGGTTCGCTCAGCTTTTCAGCCTGATCGAGATGGCGCTGGAGGCTTGCGACCGCGTTCTGCGCAAAGCTTCTCAGATCGGCGTTGTCGCCATTGGAGGCGTAGGCCTGGAAGATGCGCAGCGCCTGCTGATGGCCCTTGATCTGCTGCGTTCTGAACTGCTTGTCGAAGTTGCGTTCGGTGGCCGCCTTCAGCTGATCGAGCTCCGCCTGATGCTCCCTGTCGAGCGTCGTGGGAAGCTTCAAGCCGCTTTTCTGGATCGCCGATTTCAGCTCGTCGTTCATTTTGGTGTGATCTTCGACGATCATGCGGGCATAGTCCCTGAATCCGGACGTGGCCTTGTTCTCGGCTTCGCGCCCCGCCTGGATCTCGAACTGGTTTATGTTCCAGGCCTTGTCGAGGAACTGCTCCGTCGTGAACCGTTCAGCCTGCGTGAGGGGCGCCTCGCCGGCCGGATTCTGCTGGCTTTGCTGGCGCATCGTCTGTGCGTGGAGGGGGAGCATGAGAGCAACGGCGAGGGCGGCGCCGGATGCGATTGCCAGTTTCATCATTGTCTCCTTGGATCGCCCCCCGCCATCAACGCGCCATGGTCGCCGCCGTTCCGCACCGTAACGTGGCCCAAAAAGAAGGCCCGGATCGCTCCGGGCCTGCCTCGACAACATGAAGGTCGGCGGTCATCCCTGCCGCTCGACAAGCACGGTCCTGCCGTCCTGCCAGACTTTGAACCGCTTGCCATGCCGCTGACCGAACATTTGCGCCGCGCTGCGGATCGTGATCAGCGGGACGCCGAAATAGCGCCACACGTCACCGAGCCTGAATTCGTTGAAACCATATTTGTTGCGTCTGTCGGTCTGATCCATTGCAGCCCCCTTGTCTTTCTGTTCTGTGAGCGTGTGCCGCTGCATATATGAACTATAACTAATGTTGCAAGCGGAACCGTGTCCCGATCGCTAGTGTGAGCGATTTTTAGCTGCAAGCAACTGACAACCAATCCGCTTCAGTTGTCGAGCAGGGTCCCTTCCGGGCCGGCCGTGGCCTTGCCTGTCCTCTTGCCGCCCGGTAAGAGTTGCAGACTTGGCGCCGGAATGGGAGGCAAGATGGGTTCGTTGCTTGTTGCGCTCGTTGTTTTTATCTGCACTTTCGGCGGCGCGCTGTTGGGATTGTTTCTGCACGCCCGGTTGAAGGATCACCTCGACGCCGACTCGCGGGAGGTGATCAAACTGGTGATGGGTCTGATCGCCACGATGTCGGCGCTTATTCTTGGCCTTCTCATCGCCTCGGCGGAAAGTTCCTACAATGGCCAAAAGAGCGAATTGCAGTCGCTCTCCGCCAATGTCGTCATGCTCGACCGTCTGCTGGCCTCCTATGGCGCAGAAACGAAGCTGGCGCGCGACGAATTGCGCGGCGCGATTAAGGCAAGCCAGGAACGCATCTGGTCACCCGATGGCCAGAAGGCCCTGGATATGAATGTCGCCGCGAGTTTCATCGCCCATTTGCAGGGCCTCAGCCCCAAGACGGACACAGGGAAGATCCTGCAAGCTCGGGCGCTGGAAACCGCCGTAAGCGTCATGCAGACGCGCCTGTTGATGGTGGAGCAGGCCGGCGACTCGCTGCCGAAGCCGTTCATAACGGTGCTGATCTTCTGGGTCAGCGCGCTGTTCCTGGGATTTGGCCTCTTTACCCGTTGGAATGGCACGGTAATCACCGCGTTGATCATCGGCGCGGTCTGCGTCTCGGGCGCCATCTTCATGATTTTGGAGTTGAGCACGCCCTATCGGGGGATCATGCAGATCTCAGATGCGCCGCTGCGCCACGCGCTTGCGCAGATCGGCAGATGAAATCCTGGATAGAGGAGAATCTCGTCGCGACGGCGGCTTGCGCCCAATGCGCACCCTGTTTTGTAGAGGTGTGCTTGGCGCCCAAATAACATTGTTGCTGTAACTTGATTTTATGGGCATGTTTTGACGCGTGGAGTTTTTTTGCCACCGCAAGCATATTTCAGGAGCTGAATAATGTCAGAGAGGAAACCAATAGGGCGCCGGGCATCGGAGCGTGTGCTTGGCGCTTTGGCATTGTGCGCCAGCGTCGTCGCCGGTTCGGCGTTTGCGGACCCCCAGGCAAGTTACATCCGCACGCCGATCAAACATGTCATCGTCGTCTCTGGTGAGAACCGCGGCTTCGACAATGTTTTCGCGACTTATGTGTCGCCTGACCGCCGCCAGAAGGTCTGGAATCTTCTCTCGCTCGGGATCGTCGACGCAAATGGCGCGCCCGGCAAGAACGCATGGATAGCGACGCAAAAACAGGCGACTGACGAAAAAGCGTTCCAGCTCTCGCCGCCCCGATCTAAACTCATTTCGCTTTATCTGCCGCAACCGAGCACGACGCTCAACGCCTTGCCGATCTCTCCATGCGAGCTCGTCACGATCGCCAACAAATATGGGAAAAATCCCGGCGGCGCGAATTTTTGTGAAGATATCGGTTTGCCTGATTCCGAGCAGAGCCGCCTGGCCGACGGGGGAACTGGACAGTCGCTGTATGTGCCTGCATCGTTTGCCGCCGACGCGCTGGAGGCCCGCCGCGCAGAGCTTTTAGCAGATCCGGCCTTATTCTATCCGGTTCCCGACTGTCGATACACTGCGGATATGCCCAATGGGCCCTTTGCCATCGTCGGGGCCTCCAAATTGGATGGCAAGTGCGTCGACTTCCTGGGTCTCAAGAAGCCCACGCCCACTAAATTCGGGGACAATGCCGGCGATCCCGTACATCGCTTCTTTCAGATGTGGCAGCAAAACGATTGCAGCCGGCGCAACATCTCATTCGCCAATCCCAGCGGATGCGTTCACGATCTTTACACCTGGGTTGCGACGTCCGACGGCTGGGGGATAACGAAAAGCGGCAACGCCCCGACCGACGACCAGCAAACCTTCCAGGGCGGCGTCGCGATGGGCTTCTATAGCATGGCGGCCGGCGAGTATCCCTATTTTCAGTCGCTTGCGCAGAAATACGCGATCAGCGACAATTATCATCAGCCGGTCATGGGCGGCACCGGCGCCAATTCGCAATTCATGTTCACCGGTGATGTGTATTATTACACCGACGGCAAGGGAGATGCCGCTGTTCCGCCGCCATTGCTGATCGAAAATCCTGATCCGAAGAACGGAACCAATAATTGGTATACCTACGCCAATCCGGGATCGAAGGATCTCGGAAACACCAGCGAGGGCGGACTGGTCAACTGTTCGGACCTTTCGCAACCGGGCGTCGCGGCCATCCGAAACTATCTCCGGTCCCTGCCCTATCGCGCCTTCAACAACGGCAATTGCGAACCGGGTCATTATTATCAGGTCGATAACGAATATCCGAGCTATGACCATCTCGGCGGCCCGGTCGTGACAGGCAATGAGTTTTCAGCTGGTCCGGATTACTCGATCGGTCCGCAGACCATACCGACGATCGGCGACGCCCTGTCGGCAAGAAACATCAGCTGGAAATATTACGGAGAAGGTTTCGACGTCGCGAACAATAAAATTCTCGCGAACCAATATTACTGCGCCATCTGCAATGGGTTCCAGTATGCGCGCTCCATCATGACATCCGCTCTGAAGAGCAACCTGCAGGACTTGCCGGGCTTTTACACCGACGTCAAGAATGGGACCTTACCGGCTGTCTCTTTCATAAAGCCGAATATTCTTCTCGACAGCCATCCGGGAACCTCTACGCCGCCCCTGTTCGAAGCTTTCGTCAAGAAGATCGTCGATACGGTTCAACAGAATCCGGATATCTGGAAGGATACCGCGATTCTCATCACATTCGACGAATCCGGCGGCTATTATGACTTCGGGCTATATCCAGCCGATCGACTTTTTCGGCGATGGTCCGCGCACGGTCATGATCGCCGTGTCTCCATTCGCCAAGAAGGGCTTTGTCGATCACACCTATGGCGACCATGGGTCGATCCTCAAATTCATCGAACGGAACTGGGGCTTGAGGCCGCTCTCGGCGCGCAGCCGGGACAATCTTCCCAATCCTGTCGCCTTCCCCTGGGCGCCGTATTTTCCTCTCAACAGTCCCGCCATTGGCGATCTGACGGAGATGTTCGATTTCCGAGGTCGATACTGACCGCAGGGTGACCCCACTCCCGGTGTGAACAGCGACGCGGCCCGACCAATGGGCCGCGTCGTCTTATTTCGAGGTCCGTGACTTCAAGTGACCTCCCTGTTTCAGCGGGTCGGCGGGAGGCAGATTGTTAGGCGCTACCCAGAAAATTGGCCGGATGGTTCACGCGCGTTAACGATAAAGCGCTTGCTGGAATCGGCGAATCGTGAGTTCTTTACGGAACAAAGCGGGTTTTCGGGCAGAAAGCGTATTGGAGGAAAAAATCGTGGGCGCCGCTCCATTGCGCAGAGAGATGGAAACGTCTGATACGCGGATTTCCGCGCATGCGCGACTTCTGTCCGATCAGTTGCAGAAGATCGGCGCGCGCCTCTTCCCGTCCGACCGTCAGAAAGCGCTGCGATCCTTCACCTCCGGTGAGGCGGCGAAACTGCTGCATGTCTCCGACGGCTATCTGCGTCAGCTCTCGATCGACGGCGTCGGTCCGAAGCCTGCCACCAATCCCTCCGGGCGGCGCTCCTATACGCTTGCGCAGATCAACGAATTGCGCGCCCACATCGCCAGCGCCAAGCCGCGCGAGGCGCATCGCATCCTGCCACGACGCCGCGCCGGCGAGAAATTGCAGATCATCGCCTGCGCCAATTTCAAGGGCGGCTCGGCCAAGACCACGACCGCGCTCTATCTCGCGCAATATCTCGCTCTCTCCGGCTATCGCGTGCTTGCCGTGGACCTCGATCCGCAGGCCTCGCTTTCCGTCATGCTCGGCCTGCAGCCGGAGTTCGACCTCTCCGAAGGCGATACGATCTACGGGGCGATCCGTTACGACGGCCGCCGGCGGCCCGCGCAGGACGTCGTGCGCAAGACCTATTTCGACGGGCTCGATCTCGTGCCCGGCAATCTCGAGCTCATGGAGTTCGAGCATGAGACGCCTCAATCGCTGCATCGAAGCCGGCGTCCGGAGGGCGGCATGTTCTTCGAGCGGCTCGGCCGCGCGCTCGATGAGGTTGGCGACGGTTACGACGTCGTCGTCCTCGATTGTCCGCCGCAGCTCGGCTATCTGACGCTCGGAGCGCTCTGCGCCGCCACCGCGCTTCTGGTCACCATTCATCCGCAGATGGTCGACGTCGCCTCCATGTCGCAATTCCTGCTGATGGCCTCCGACCTCATGGCCGTGGCGCGCAAGGCGGGCGGCGACCAGAACCATGATTTCGTCCGCTATGTCGTCACCCGCCACGAGCCGCATGATGCGCCCCAGTCGCAGATCGTCGCAATGTTGCGCGGCCTCTTCGGCGAGGAGGTGCTGGCCGCGACCGTGTGGAAGTCGACCGCGATCGCCGACGCCGGCCTCTCTCGGCAGTCCCTGTATGAATTGGAGCGGAGCGCGGTGGGCCGCGCGACCTATGACCGCGCCATCGAGTTGCTCGAGGCGGTGAACGGCGAAATACTGGGCCTGATCCGCAGCGTCTGGGGGAGGCCGACATGAGCCGCCGCACGCTTCTCGCAGATCTTCTCACGGACGATGGCGCGGAAGCGGCGTCGGAGTTGGCCGCGGCCAACTTGCCCGTTTCGTCCCCCGAGCGACTGCGCGCGCCGACCGGCGCGGTGCGGACGATGAGTTTCACGCTCGACAGGATGGAAGGCGAGGCGCAGGCGCTGCGCGCGGCCATGGCGACCGGCGCAATGATCGTCGAGCTCGATCCCGAGAGCGTCGACGCCGCCTTCATTCGCGACCGGATGGCGGCGGACGAAGGGCTCGAATTCGAGGCGCTCAAGGAGTTGATCCGCGCCCACGGCCAGACCGTGCCGATCCTGGTGCGCCCGCATCCGACGGCGGAAGGCCGCTATCAGGCGGTCTATGGCCATCGGCGGCTCAGGGCGGCGCAGGCGCTCGGCCGCAAGGCGCGGGCCGTGGTCCGCCGCCTCGACGATCGGGAGCTTGTGCTCGCCCAGGGCATCGAGAATTCGGCGCGGCGCGATCTCTCCTTCATCGAGCGCGCGCTTTTTGCGCTGGCGCTGGAGGGTTCGGGCCATGACCGGCCCGTGATCATGGCGGCGCTGTCGACGGAGAAGACCGAACTTTCCAAGATGATCACGACCGCCCGGGCCCTGCCGGCGGAAATCGTGCGCGCCATCGGCCCCGCGCCGCGCGCCGGACGGCGGCGCTGGATGCAGCTCGCGGAGTTGATGAAAAGCCGGGAGGCGCGCCGGCGCGTCGAGATCGCGCTCGACGCGGCTCGGTCCCGAGGCTGACACCGACGCGCGTTTCGTGCGGGCGCTGACAGCGGCGATCGCGCCAGCCCCCCGCCCTGCCCCTGAAACGATCCGGGACGCTGGCGGCGCGCCGCTGGCGCGGGTGAAGCGGGACGGCGCGGGGACGGTGCTGAGTTTCGACGAGAAGACGGCGCCGCAATTCGCCGATTTCGTCGCGGCGCGGCTCGCCGCGCTTTACGAGGAATTCCGCGGGCGCGACTGAGGCGTCTGCGGCGTAAACCAGCAGTAGAAGGAAGCAGAGCAAAAGAAAAAGGCCCCCGAAACGTTACCGCCCGGAAGCCCTTCTCGATGTGTAGCAACTAAGAGAATCACACTTCCGCAAATTCCTGTCAAGCGCGGCGCCGTTCCGGCGAGCGGAATTCTTTTGCCCAATTGAGGGCGACAGATCATGGTGCAGGCAACGACGCCCTTCGGGCGGCGGCCGCTTTCGCTCGCCGTCGTGGCGAATGAGGCGGCGGCGCGGGCTTTTGTGAAGACGGCGGGCGACGATCCGGCGATCGTCCACAAATGGCGGCTGTTTCGCGCGGCGACGGAGGCGAAGGCGCGGCTCGGCGTCGGCGACCGCACGCTTTCCGTCCTTTACGGGCTCCTGAGTTTCCATCCCGAGACCGCGCTCGCGGCGCCAAAGCCCGAGGATGAGGCGCGCGCGGCGCTGACGGTATTTCCCTCCAACCGCGAGTTGTCGCTGCGCGCCCATGGGATGGCGCCCGCGACGCTGCGCCGCCATCTCGCGGCGCTGGTCGAGGCCGGGCTGATCCTGCGTCGCGACTCCGCGAACGGCAAGCGCTTCGCCCGGCGGGGCGAGGATGGCGAAGTCGCGGAAGCCTTCGGCTTCGATCTGACGCCGCTGGTCATGCGCGCCGCCGAGATCGAAGCGATGGCCGAGGCGTCTCGGGCCGAGGCCCGCGCCCGCGCCATGCTGCGCGAAAAGATCACGCTGCTGCGCCGCGACCTCTCCAAAATGATCGAGACGGGGCTCGCAGAGGGCGTTCCGGGCGATTGGGCGGGGCTCAATCTGCGTTTCGCCGCTCTGTGCACGGAGCCCTTCCGGCGGCTCTCCATCGACCAGGCCTCGGCAAGGGCGCAAGCGCTGGCGGCTCTCGTCGACGAAGCGCGCAAAATGCTGGAAACCTTCGTTTCTGGGCAGAATATGAACGCCAGTGAGTCCCATAACGAGCGCCATATACAGAATCAAACCACATACGCTTTCGAACTTGACCCAAGCCTTCGAGAAGGCGGGGCGGCGAGTTTCGAGAAAAAATCGGCGACGGTGGACGCGGTGGGGAGCGAAGCGCCATCCAGCGGGGCGGGGCCGAGGCCCTATCCGCTCGGCATGGTGCTTTCCGCCTGTCCGGACATCGTGGAATTCGCCAGGGAGGGCGTCGCCCATTGGCGCGATCTGCGCGACGCGGCGGAGGTGGCGCGCTCGGCGCTAGGGGTTTCCCCCGACGCCTGGGCGCAGGCGCGGGAAGCGATGGGCGCAGATGACGCCGCCGTCGCCATTGCCGCCATCCTCCAGCGTGGCGAGGAAATTACGAGCGCAGGCGGCTATTTGCGGGCGCTGACGGCGAAAGCGCGGGAAGGGAAGTTCTCGCTCGGGCCGCTGCTGATGGCGCTGTTACGCCGCAAGAGCGGAGAGAAGCGGCGGGCGTAGGGTAGGCGAAGAGGTGCTCGCAAGACGCGCCACCGCGCTTGCCGCTCTCGGCTGTGTATATTATTGTTTCTATACGTGTAGATGAAGTCAGGCACACTCATGGCCCTCCACATCAAGGATGTTGAAGCGACCGACGCGGTTCGCGAACTGGCGCGGCTGCGTGGGATCACGCTTACCGAGGCGGTCAAATTCGCTTGCCGGGAAGCGATTTCGCGTGACCAGCGCCGACTGCCGGCTGCCGAGCGGCTCTCCGAAATCCACGCCCGCGTACGCGCCGCGCGTCCGACCGGCAAGAAGGCCGACAAGGGCTTCTTCGACAAGGAATGGGGCGACACATGACGCGCCCGCTGATGGTGGAGACGAGCGCGCTGGCGGCGATCATTCTGGAGGAAGACGGCTGGCGACCGCTGGCGGAGCAGATCGCCGAGGCGAAGGCGGTGACGACCTGCGTCAACATTTTCGAGACAGCGCTGGCGCTTTCCCGGGAACGAGGATTCTCGCCGACCGCCGCCAATGAGATCGTTGAAGCGGCCGCCGAGAGTCTCGGCGTCGAAATTCACGCCGTCTCGCCGCCGATGCACAGGCTGGCGGCCGAGGCGCGAGAGAGATTCGGCGCGGGGCGCTATGGCCTGAACATGGGCGACTGCCTCTCCTACGCCGCCGCGCGCCATTTTCGCGCGCGGCTCGTCTATAAGGGCAATGATTTCGCCAGAACCGATGTAAACGACTGACCTTGTGCCCTCCGCCGGCGCGATGGACTTTTTCTGACGGGGCCGCGAGTAGCCCTGTACTGCGGGCCTCCAGGCGCGAGAAGCTTATCCGTTTGAATTACAGTCGCTTGAGCATGTTGTAACCGATCAGCCCGCCCAGGACCGCTCCGGCGGCGGCGGTAATGACTCCGGCCATCCCCGCGCCGGCAATGCCGCCGAGGACCGCGCCGACGCCGGCGAAAATATAGTGATTACCCTTGTTCTGGGGGGTCGGCGCATTGTCGCTCATGACACTCTCCTCATGAAAAACAGCCGCGCGCATTATACCGCGTTTCACCACGCCCGGCAGCCGCACTCTCCGCCGGGAAATCGGAAAGTGAAATATGCGGGTCGGCTTGCCATTTAAGACGACTGGTCATATTGTCTGGCCATGAGCCGCCGTGACGTGAAAGAGATACGTGAAAAGCTGCTGGACGAGGGCGTCCTGCTGCTGATGGAGCAGGGCTATCACGGGACCGGGATTCAGGAGCTCGTGCAGAAAGTCGGCGTGCCCAAGGGGTCCTTCTACAATTACTTCCCGAGCAAGGAAGCGTTCAGCGCCGAAGTCGTCCGGCACTATATCGAGCCCTTCATCCGCCAGCTCGACGCGCATCTCGCCCGCAAGGACATCACCGCCGCGGCCGCCTTACGCAATTACTTCGACGAGATGATCGCGGAGACCGAGCGCAAGGATTTCAAGGGCGGTTGTCTTCTCGGCAATCTCATTGGCGAGATCGGCGACACCAGCGATCTCTGCCAGACCTCGCTGCGCGACGCGGTCAAACGCTATCGCGAGAAGCTGCGCGAGGGCATTGCGCGAGGCCAGAGCGACGGTAGCTTCCGCAAGGATATCGACGCGACGGAGATGGCCGACTTTCTGGTCAATGTCTGGCAGGGCGCTTTGCTGCGCATGAAGATCGAGCGTTCGGTGCGCCCGCTGACGCAAGCCTGCGACATGTTGCTCCGGGGCTATTTCCGGGGCTGATTTTTTTGGTTCGCATAGAGACGACCGGTCATCTTGCTCAGGGGGTTCGAGCATGGAAGCGGCCGCCGCGCCGTCAACGTCCTAAGTAACGAGAGAAACAGGAGGGAAAAATGAGACCGACCATGAAGCCGTCCCATGCGGTAAAGCGGACCCTTGCGCTGGGCCTTTGGCTCTTCGGCGGGCTGCTCGCGCAGGAAACGCCGACGCGCGCCGACGAAACCTGCAATTCGCCTTTCATGAGCGGCCTCATCAAGGGGCAGGAGCAATATCTCCATGTCTGGACGCTGGGCGAGAAAGGCGTGGGCGACGAATCCGACAAGCTGGTGACGATCGACGTCATTCCCGGCTCCGCGACCTACGGAAAGGTCATTCACACGATCTCCGTCGGCGGGCGCGGCGAGGCGCATCACATGGGCTTCACCGACGACCGCAAATATCTCTGGGCGGGCCGACTCGACGACAGCAGGATCTTCATTTTCGACGTCGGAACCGACCCCGCGAAGCCCGCGCTGGTGAAAACGATCGACAATCTCGCCGAAGCCACGGGCTATGTCGGGCCGCATACGTTCTATGCGCTGCCCGGCCGCATGCTGGTGCAGGCGCTTTCCAACAAGACGGATCACGGCGGCGTCACCGGGCTGATCACCTACAATAACGCCGGCGATCTCGTTTCGACGACGCCCATGCCGATTTCCGACGGCGGCGACGGCTATGGCTACGACATCGCCATCAATCCGGGCCAGAACCGGATGCTCACATCGAGCTTCACCGGCTGGACCAATTACATGATGGATATGGCGCAGCTCATCGGCGACAGCGCCGCGATGAAGAATTTCGGGAATACGATGGTCATGTGGGACCTGAAGGCGATGAAGCCCGTCAAGGTCTTTTCAGTTCCGGGCGCGCCGCTCGAAATCCGCTGGGCGCTGAAGCCGGGCGCCGACTGGGCGATCACAGCGGGCGCGCTGACCTCGAAACTCTATCTCGTGAAGGAAGACGAAAATCACGAGTGGCGGGCGAAAGCGGTCGCCGATATCGGCGATCCCTCGAAAATCCCGCTCCCCGTTGATATTTCCATCTCGTCCGACGCCGCGTCGCTCTGGGTCAATACATTCATGGACGGCTCGACGCGTCTCTTCGATCTCACAAATCCCGAAGCGCCGAAGCAGGTCTATTCCAAGAAGATCGGGTCGCAGGTGAACATGGTCTCGCAGAGCTGGGACGGGAAGCGTGTTTACTTCACCACCTCGCTGCTCGCCAACTGGGACAAGAAGGGCGCCGACAATGAGCAGTTCCTCAAGGGCTATTCCTGGGACGGCAAGGAGCTCAAGGAGCAGTTCGTCGTCGATTTTCACAAAGAGGGACTGGGCCGCGCGCATCACATGAAATTCACCGCGCGCGCGCAAAAGGCCGAACTCCGGTGACGCTCCAGGCAAGAGAAGCGCAAGGGCGCGCGCGTTTCGGCGCGCCCTTTGTCGCGATTCTTTTTCTTTTCTTGCTCACCGGCGCTCGGGCCGAAGGCAATCTTCCCGCACCGGGGAGTTATGTCTTGCAACGCATCCAGAAGGCGCCGGAGGCGACGCTTCTCGATGAAAACGCTGCGCCGGTAAAAATGTCCGCCTATACGCAGGGCGCGGTGACGGCTCTTGGCTTTTTCTACGGCCATTGCGCCGATCCGACAGGCTGTCCGGTTGCGTGGTCGGTTTTCGAAGCCGCGCGCGAGGCGGCGGGGCGCGATCCTCTGCTCGCGAGGAAATTGCGCCTTGTCTTCGTCAGCCTCGATCCCGAACGCGACAGGCCGGCGGCCATGCGCCTTCTCGCGGCGGCGGAAAAGGGCGGCGCGCGCGACGCGCCCTGGTCGTTTCTGACTGCGGCGTCCGAACGCGACATCACGCCTTTGCTGCGCGCCATGGGTCAGGACGTCGGCCATGAGATCGACGACGCAGGCCGGCGAACGGGCGTGGTCGACCACATGCTGAAGGTGTTTCTCATCGATCCGGAAGGATGGGTGCGCGAGATCTACTGCACAGCCTTCCTGACGCCGGAAAGCCTTCTCAATGATGCGAGGACCATTGCAATGGCGTTTCCGCAGGCGAGCAACCGACTAGCGGAGCCGTGACATGACACGCGACGCCTGCGGGCCTCCTCATGCTTCGAGACGGCCCTGCGGCCTCCTCAGCATGAGGGGAACGCGAAGGCCTCATCCTGAGGAGCGCGCAAGGCGCGCGTCTCGAAGGACGAGGCCGCTCTTCGGGATGAGCTCGCTCCTCATAGCGGCCATGGCGTGGTTCGGCGCCGCCAAAGCCAGCGACATCGCGTCCCCGCTCGGCCTGCCCGCCCGTTCCGCCCGAAATCGCGGGCGGGCCGGCCATGCAAAAGCTCGGCGAAAAACTCTTCTTCGATCGCAGCCTGTCAGCAAACGGCACGCTGTCCTGCGCCATGTGTCACATTCCGGCGCAGGCTTTCACGTCGAACCAGAGCGCCCTGTCGATCGGCATGGAAGGGCGCACGCTTCGGCGCAACGCGCCGTCGCTCTACAATGTCGTCTTCAAGAAATATTTCTTTCACGACGGCCGCGAAACCGATCTCGCCGCGCAGGTCTGGGGGCCCTTGCTGGCGCCGGACGAGATGGGCAACGCCGGCATCGGCCCCCTGCTCTCGCGGCTTCGCCACGATCCCGATTACGGTCCGGTCTTCGACGCGGCCTTCCCCGGTGAGGGCGTCACGATGGCGACTGTCGGCCGCGCCATCGCCGCTTATGAGGCGACGCTCCTGCGTGGCGACAGCCGCTTCGACAAAGCGATGTTCGGCGGCGACAAAAACGCGCTCTCCGCACAGGAATGGCGGGGCTACGATATCTTCGTCTCGAAGGGCGGTTGCGTGGCCTGCCACCGCATCGGGAACGACGCGGCGCTGTTCACCGATCAGGCCTGGCACAATACGGGCGTCGCGTTCAGACGCGCCGCCGCGCCGGCAAGGGCGCAGGTTCAACTGGCGCCGGGCGTCGTGAAAGACGTCGACCTTTCGCAGCCTCGGACTCGCCGCCGCGCCGCCGCGCGACCTGGGCCGCTTCGAAATCACCAATGATCCGGCCGATCGCTGGGCCTATGTGACGCCCATGCTGCGCGGGGTCGCGCAGAGCTGGCCCTATATGCATGACGGAAGTCTGAGGACTCTCGAAGAGGTGATCGATTTTTACAATTCGGGCGGCGGACCGAACCCTGCGCTTGATCCGAAGATCAAACCGCTCGATCTTACGCCGGAGGAGAAGGCCGCCCTGCTGGCGTTTCTCGAGGCGCTTTGAGCCCGCGCGCCAGGCGCGCGAGACCATGGAAGTCAGGCATGGACATCCTCTACCGTCCGATCGGAGTCATTCGCAGCCCGTTTACGGATCCGGAATCCATGCCCGTGCAGCCGGTCGGCGCCGAGAGCGCGCGCGGCGTGATCGAAGTCGATCCGTCCTATGAGGAGGGACTAAGGGATCTGGACGGCTTCACGCATCTCATTCTTATCTACCATTTCCACAAATCGCGTCCGTGCCGTCTCACGATCACGCCTTTCCTCGACGCGCAGAGTCGCGGCCTCTTCTCGACGCGCGCGCCGTCGCGACCCAATCCGGTCGGTCTGTCGATCGTGGAGTTGCTCGGCGTCGACGGCAATCGCCTTTCCGTCGCGAAGCTCGACATACTCGACGGGACGCCGCTGCTCGACATCAAGCCCTATGTGCCCGAATTCGACAGCCGGCCCGACGCTGTCGGCGGATGGTTCGAAAAGGCCCGGGGCGCGGCCGCGACCAAACTCTCGGACGGCCGCTTCAAGGCGTGAGA
>CAVQWJ010000014.1:0-892727 GCA_963717565.1 uncultured Alphaproteobacteria bacterium | reverse complement strand
ACTGTGCGGCTGGCTGCTGAGTTGCGTCCTTTACGCATTTCTTCGTGAAGCTGTTTCGCGCCGCGCCTGACAGCTTCTTTTCCGTCGCCGTCGCAGCACAGGACACGGTCGCTGCGTCGCGCTCGCATTTCTTCATGAAGCTCTTCAGCGCGGCGCCGGCGAGCTTCTTTTCGGTTGCTTTTGCCGCGCAATCCGGCGCGGCGGGAGCCTCGGCCTGGGCGAGGGCGCTCGCGCCCCAGCAGACAGTTCCGGCGAAAGCCAAAGCAGTGACGAGCTTTTTCATCTTCCGGTCTCCTTCAAGCCATCAAACGCCATCGTATGCGCGCTTGAGTTCCGCCACATCGAGCTTGACCATCTTCATCATCGCCTTGGCGACGCGTCCGGCTTTGGCCCGATCCGGGTCTTTCATCATAACCCCCAGCGCCTTCGGCACGATCTGCCAGGATACGCCGTAGCGATCCTTGAGCCAGCCGCATTGCTCGATCTGACCGCCCTGCGACAGCGCGTCCCAGAGACGGTCAACCTCGTCCTGGTTCTCGCATTCGATCGTGAAGGAGATCGCGTGATTGAAGGTTTCGAAGGGGCCCGCGCTCATCGCCATGAAAGGCTGGCCGAGCAGCGTGAATTCGACGACCTTGACCGACCCGGCCGGTCCGCTGGGGCTGTCCGCCTGCAGCGCGGTCACGCTGTTCACGCTGGAATTGGGGAAGAGCGATGCGTAGAAGGCCGCGGCCTCGTCGGCCTTCTCCGCATACCAGAGACTCGGAATGATCCTCGACATCGGCAGTCTCCTTC
Organism: uncultured Alphaproteobacteria bacterium; assembly: GCA_963717565.1. GTDB lineage: Bacteria > Pseudomonadota > Alphaproteobacteria > Rhizobiales > Beijerinckiaceae > Methylocystis. The sequence goes on along the minus strand of CAVQWJ010000014.1, from coordinate 891,932 downwards.
AAAGGTCGGCCGCCGATATCGAGTGTGTCGTTACTCGACCGGCAGCGCGACGAAATGGGCGTCGCCCTGGCCATTGGCGACGATCAGCAGCGCGGTCTTCTTGCCCGCTTCCTTCAGCGCCTTGATCTTCTTTACGGCGTCGGCTGGGTCCGTCACGGGCTCCTGATTGACCTCGAGAAGAATCTCGCCAGCCTGCAACCGCTTCTCGGCGGCGCTGGAGGAGGGATCGACCGAGGTGATCAGCACGCCGCTCTTGACCGTGTCCTTGATCTGATAGCGCGTGCGCAACTCGTCGGTGAGACGCGACAGTTCTAGCCCCATCGTGCTTTGTGAGGCCGGGCTCGTCGGTTCGGCTTTCTCCTTGCCGTCCTCGCGCGAGGCGACCTTTTCACCATCCTCGAGGCGCCCGAGCTTGACCTTCTTGGTCTCCTCCTTGCCGCCGCGAAGGATGACGATGTCCACGTCCCTGCCGACCGGAGTTGCCGCGACGAGCTTGGGAAGGTCGCGCGATTCCTTGATCGGCTTTCCGTCGAATTTGACGATGACGTCGCCGGCCTTGATGCCTGCCGGCTTCGAGGGACCCTTGTCGTCCACGCCGGCCACCAGAGCGCCACGGGCGGCGCCGAGATTGAGCGTCTCGGCAATGGCGTCGTCGACGTTCTGTATGCGCACGCCGAGCCAGCCGCGACGCGTTTCGCCGAATTGCTGAAGCTGGTCGATGACCGGCTGCACCGTATTGGCGGGCGTCGCGAATCCGATGCCGACGGAGCCTCCCGACGGCGAGAGAATTGCGGTGTTGATGCCGATCACCTCGCCGTCCATGTTGAACAGCGGGCCGCCGGAATTGCCTTTGTTGATCGACGCGTCGGTCTGGATGTAATTGTCGTAGGGGCCGCTGTCGATGTTGCGGTTGCGCGCCGAGACGATGCCCGCCGTCACCGAGCCGCCGAGGCCGAACGGATTGCCGACGGCGAGAACCCAGTCGCCGACGCGCGCCTTGTCGCTGTCGCCGAATTTCACCGCCTTCAGCGGCTTCTCGGGCTTCACGCGCAGCACGGCGACGTCGACCTTCTGATCCTTGCCGAGGACTTCCGCCTTCAGCTTCTGGCCGTCGTTGAAGATCACCGTCACTTCGGTGGCGTCTGCGATGACGTGGTTATTGGTGATGACGATGCCCGACGGGTCGATCACGAAGCCCGAGCCGAGAGACGAGGATTTTCGCTGACGCGGCATCTCGGGCATGCCCTGACCCTGCCGGCGCTTGAAGAATTCCTCGAAGAGATCGTCGAAGGGCGCGCCCGGCGGCAGGCCCTGCATATCGCCGGGCGCCCCCTTGCGTTTGGTCTCGACCGTCTGCGTCGCCGAAATATTCACGACGGCGTCAGAGACCTGATTTGCGAGATCGGCGAGAGAATCGGGACCTTTGGCGGAAGCCGGAGCGGCCAGCCAGAGGGAAGTGACCGCCGCGAAGGCCATCGCCGTGCGACGAAAAGCGAATGTCATGCCTGCTGTCTCCTCGAGGGACATACCAAACCTTTAACGCGCTTTCGGATTGCGGGAAAGCGGCCTGTCTACAAAAGTCACGCGCATTCAATGATCTGTGCAAACTCCGACAAAGCCTCCCTAACGGGCGGTTGCGTCGGCCGCTATCGCTTTACCGTTTTGGCGTCGCCGTCTGAGACGCCGCCGCGCTCGCCGCGGCGGTAGCCTCCGGCGCGGTGAAATAGCGGAAGAACTCGGAACGCGGACTGACGAGAAAACGGGTTTCGCCCGGCTTGAAGGCGGCCTCATAAGCCTGCATCGAGCGATAAAAGGCGAAGAAGTCCGGGTCCTTGCCGAAGGCTTCCGCAAAAATCCGGTTCCGATCGGCGTCGCCTTCGCCCTTGATCTGATCGGCTTTCTGCTGAGCCTCGGCCTTGAGCACGACCACGTCGCGATCGGCCTTGGCGGTGATCTTCTGCGCCTGCTCGGAGCCCTGGGCGCGATATTCGGCCGCCTCGCGCTGACGCTCGGTCTGCATGCGGCCGAAAACCTTCTCGGAAATCTGCTGGGGCAGGTCGACGCGGCGGATGCGGGCGTCCACCACCTGCACGCCGAAACGCCGCGCCTCCATATCCGCCTGTCCCTTGATCCGGGACATCAGCAAGGCGCGCTCGTCCTTGACGATCTGCTGCTGATTGGCCTCGGAGAGCACGCGCCGCACGGCGGAATTCAGCACCGAGCCAAGCTGATTATTGGCGCCCAGCACGCTGTTGACGGACTGATAGAATTTCAGCGGATCGACGATGCGGTAGCGGATGAAGCTGTCGACCTCAAGGCGCTGATTGTCTGCGGCCAGCACTTCGAGATTGGGGCTTTCCACGTCGAGAATGCGGTTGTCGAAGCTCACGACGTTCTCGATCAGCGGAATCTTGAAGTGCAGCCCGGGCTCGGTGATCAGGCCGCGGCCGGCGACAGGCTCGCCGAAGCGCAGCACCAGCGCCTGCTCCGTCTGCTCAACGGTGAACATGGCCCCGCCCAACGCCGCGAGGCCGATGAGCGCGAGAAGCGCGAAAGCGAAGAGAAGCCCGTTCTTCACTTCTGGCCTCCGTGAAAGGGCGTGAAGGAGGGCAGGGGGACGAAGGGCGCGACGCTCGCGCCGCCCTTGCCCGGATCGTCGAGAATGACCTTCTCGGAGCCGCCGAGCACGCGCTCCATGGTTTCGATGTAAAGCCGCTGGCGCGTGATCGCGGGCGCGTTCCTGTATTCGGCGTAAATCTGATCGAAGCGCGACGCCTGACCGCGCGCTTCGGCGACGATCTGCTCGCGATAGGCTTCGGCTTCCTGAAGGATTCGCGCCGCCGCGCCGCGCGCCTCCGGCACGACGCGATTGGCGTAAGCTTCAGCCTCATTGCCGAGGCGTTGCAAATCCTGTTGGGCGGCGGTCACGTCGCGGAAGGCGGCGATCACCTGTTGCGGCGGATCGACCGAAAGCAGCAGCACCTGAAGCACCAGCACGCCGCTGTGATAATCGTCGAGGACCTTTTGCATCAACGCCTGACTGGCCGGCTCGATGAGCTTGCGGTCGGCGGTAAGGATCTTCTGGATTTGCGACTGGCCGACAATTTCACGCATCGCGCTTTCCGCCACGGCTTTCACCGTGGTGTGCGGATTGGCGACATTGAAGGCGTAATCCTCCGGCTTGGACGGATCGATCTGCCAGACGACGCGGAACTTGATATCGGCGATGTTCTCGTCGCCGGTCAGCATCAGACTTTCTTCCGGCGCTTCGGCGCCAAGGTGCGGAGTCTGCGGCCCGCGCCGGCGGCCCTCGACCGGCGCCTCCTCACGAAATCCGACGTCGGTGACGTTACGGTCCGTGACTGCGAGCTTGATGACCGAGCCGACAGGGCCGGGCAGGTTGTAGTTCAGACCCGCCTGCGTCTTGCCGCGATATTTGCCGAAAATCAGATTGAGTCCGATTTCGTTGGGGCCGACCGTGTAGAAACCGGAGAGAAGCCAGGCCAGCAGCGTCAGAAGAACGAGAATCGCCACACCGCCGCCGCCGAAGCCGGCAGGCATGATCTGCCTGATTCCTTCCTGACTGCGGCGCAGCAGCTCCTCGAGATCCGGCGGCTGTGACCCTCCCGGTCCCTGGCCCCAGGGCCCGCCCTGTTGTCCCCACGGAGAATTGTTCTGATTATGCGGGCCGCCTTGATTGCTCCAGGGCATTTCGTCTCGCGAAAACTCTTGATGTGGCCTCAGACGCGGCCTCGCCACGCCTCCGATGTTATAGGCATTCGGCGCCGTGGCGGCAATGACGCGCGACCTAAATGCTCAAGAGAGGAGGTCTTGTCGATGATTCCCGACTACGCCAACAACGCCGCTAATGAGCGCACGTTTCTCGCATGGATACGAACCGGAGTCGCGGTTATCGCGCTGGGCTTCGTCATCGAGCGGTTCAATCTGTTTCTGCTGGCGCTGGCCGCCGGAGCAGGCGAATTGGATCTCATTCGATTGCACCGGCTGGCAAGCCCGGCGGGGCGTTACGGCGGAATTGCGCTGGTCTGGGCCGGTGTGACGCTGATTCTGGTGGCGACGGCCCGGTTTCTTCAGACCGCGCGATTGCTCGAGGACGCGCGACAGCATGCGCCTCGCGCGACCCATCTCACGCTCTTCGCCCTGTCCGCGCTTGTTCTGGCCGTCGCAGGCTTCAGCGCCTGGCTGGCGGTCGGCTGATCAGCGGTACCAGACGAAAGCGAAGGAGACGAGCAGGGCGAGCGCGAAGCCGATGATCGCGTTGAGGAGGAAGCCGTTTCCGAATTCATTCATGGCCAGACCCAGTTACGCAAATGCGCGGCGGCTGGCGGAGACGGTGGGATTCGAACCCACGATAGGGTTTCCCCTATAACGATTTAGCAAACCGTCGCCTTCAGCCTCTCGGCCACGTCTCCTGTCCGCGCGTCGCGCGGTTCGCGACATATGCCAAAGCGCCCCTGTCTTTGCAAGCCGCGGGCGAAGCGCGGACCAAAATAAGAGAATTGGCGGAAGCCCGCCGCGCGGCGCTCCACAACCTCAAAAACGACTCTTCGAGAGGGCTTTGCGCCCTCCGAGGCGGTTCCGAGCGACGCATTTTGTGTCCTTCGGGCAACAGTGGTTTGAAAAGCGGTCTCCATTTATGGTGAAGTCTCAGATTGCCTTTGACGGTTAAGTTGAAGCTCGGCAGAAAAGGAGGAGGTGGTCGTCGTGAAGCGTTGCGACGAAGCCGAGGCACTTCTCCGCGCGGCGCCATTGGTTGCGTCGTCGAGCCGACGAAGAGGATGAAAATGAAGAAGTTTGCTATTTCCGTTGCCGCTTTGGCGATTTCGACCGGGTCCGCCCTTGCCGCCGACCTTCCCTCGCGCAAGGCCGCCCCGATTCTTCCCCCGCCGCCCCCGCCGGCTCCGATCTGGACCGGCTTCTACGTCGGTCTGAACGCGGGCGGCACCTGGGCCGATAGCTCTGCGACCGTCACCAGCCTCCCGCTGCTGCCGGGCGCCGAGGTCCTTGCCGGACTGGCGAGCGGCGGCCTCTCGGGCAACAGCTCGGGCGGCTTCATCGGCGGCGGCCAGATCGGCTACAACTATCAATTTTACAATAACTTCGTGATCGGCGTCGAGGCGGACATCCAGGGTCTCGCCAAATCGAGCGGCAACGGTCAGCTGAACACCTTCGTCAATCCCGTCTGGACGAACGTCAGCGTGAACGGCTCTCTCGATTATTTCGGCACGGTTCGCGGCCGTCTCGGCTGGCTGTTCACGCCCACCCTGCTGATTTACGGCACGGGCGGCTTCGCCTACGGCGGCGTGACGCTGAATTCGTCCGTCTACCAGAGCTTCGGGAATTTCGCTGGCCTCGGCTCATCGTCCTTCTCGGATACGTTGACCGGCTGGACGGCTGGCGGCGGCGTCGAGTGGATGTTCCTGCCGAACTGGTCCGCCAAGGTCGAATATCTGCGTTACGATCTGGGCACTGTGAATCAGAGCGCCACCGTGTCGCTGGTGGGCGTTCCCTACATGGGGACCACGACCCGCGCCCGCATCGAGGGCAATGTCGTCCGCGCTGGCCTGAACTATCACTTCAACTGGGGCGCCGCCCCGGCGCCGGTGCTCGCCAAATATTGATCGATCCATATCCCGCGCTTGGCCCAAGCCTGGCGCGGGTTTCAATCTGAGCGTCGCCACTGCGCCGCCGCAGGCGCCAAGTCGGGCCGACAAAGAGGATGAACATGAAGAAAATCGCGCTGTCTGTCGCCGCTCTGGCGATCTCGGCGGGCTCCGCCCTTGCCGCAGACCTTCCGTCGCGTAAGGCGCCCCCGTTGCTTCCGCCTCCGCCTCCGCCGGCTCCGCTGTGGACCGGCTTCTACGTCGGCCTGAACGCCGGCGGCACCTGGGCCAACAGCAACCTGCAGACGCTCGGCGTCGGTCCTGTCGCGTACACGCCGGGCTTCCCCAACGGCAATGCCCTCCAGCTTAACGCTCATTTGGCCGCGTTTTCTTCAGCTGCCTCCGTCAGCGGCGTCAACAGCGGCGCGAAGGGCGGGTTCATCGGCGGTGGCCAGATCGGCTACAACTGGCAATTCTACGGCAGCTTCGTCGCTGGCGTCGAGGCCGACATTCAGGGCCTTGCCGGCAGCGGCGGCGCTGGAAGCGTCGCTACATCCGCGTCGGTTGGCAATGGCTCCAACTTTATCGGCTTTCACTCCTTTCGTGGCAGCATCGACTACATCGGCACGGTCCGCGGCCGTCTCGGCTGGCTGTTTACCCCGACGCTTCTCCTCTATGGCACGGGTGGTCTTGCCTATGGCGGGGTGACGCTGAATACGACCTCCCTGGTCTACAATGACAACCTCTCCAACCTCGGCGTGCTTCCCGCGTCCCTGGGCGGCGTGAATTTCTCGAACACGCAGGTTGGCTGGACGGCCGGCGGCGGCGTCGAGTGGATGTTCATGCCGAACTGGTCGGCCAAGGTCGAATATCTCTATTACGACCTCGGCAGCGTGACGCAGAATTACGCCCTCGCGTCGTCGAATACGGTTCTGCCGCAGAGCGCCCTGTTCGGCGGCCAGGCTCGCGCCCGCGTGAATGGCAATATCGTCCGCGCAGGCCTGAACTATCACTTCAACTGGAGCGCGCCGGCTCCGGTGCTCGCGAAGTATTGATAGATCCAGCTTTTGCGCCCGGGCCTGCGCCCGACGCGAAAATCCGGAACAGACCCCCGCTCGTCGAGCGGGGGTTTTGTCTTTTATGACGGAACGCACACGTTTTTCTTTTATTTGCAAAGGGAAGCGTTCATCAAAATCCAGATTGTGCAATCTGCATGGTTGTCGCGATAGATGCAAAAGCCTACCTTTAGCTTGAGCGTTGTCATTCAACCATTGGGGGGCGCCGTGCACCCGGACGATTTTTTTGACCTCGTAGACCGGCTCGCGATGGCCAACCGTATCGACGCGGCGTCGGAAATCATCACGGCTTTCACGCGCTCCTGGGGCTTGCATAATGTCGCGTATGCAGCGCTCAACATGCCCGCGCCGGGCGCGCCGCGGCCGCTGCTTTCCGTGACCTACTCAGCCGAATGGCAGAAGCATTATGCGCAAAGCGGCTACGTCGATCTGGACCCGATCGTCCGCGCGGGCCTCGGAGGCATTCTGCCGATCGACTGGGCCGATATCGACAGAGGCGACCCCATAATCCGTAAGTTTTTCGGCGAGGCGCAGGAACTGGATGTCGGCGCGAAAGGCATGTCGATCCCGATTCGTGGCCGGATGGGAGAGTTCGCGCTCTTCTCCGTGACCAGCAACGAAAGCGATTCCGATTGGCGCGCAATGAAGAACGAGCTGATGCGCGACCTGATGATCGTCGCTTTCAATTTTCATGCGGCGGCTTTGCGCGCCTGCGGGGTGAGCGAGGAGCCAACGCATCTACCGCTGCGCGAAGCCAGCTGCCTGCGCTGGAAGGCGCTCGGGAAGACCGACGATGAGATCGGCCGCATCCTTGGGATCAGTCCGCACACGGTCCGCTTTCATCTCGAGTTTGCGCGCGCGCGCCTGCAAACGGCGAACAGCACCCACACGGTCGCCAAGGCGCTTGCGCTCGGTCTGATCAATATGTCGTACGAACCCGCGCATCTCATCCCTAAAAAAAGGGGGTGACCCCCCATTTTCGGGAGGCGGAAAAGCCCAGAAATGTCAATGACCTCCCATTTTCGGGAGGTGATAACCCACTGTCTAAACTGCAAATTCCAGAAAGCGAAACCTTCGCTTTAGGGAGATTGCAATGATAAGAATTATTCCGGGCCAGTGGCGCGAGCATCATCCGCAGCTCATAGACCAGATGCACAGGCTCCGCCGGGCCGTCTTTCACGAGCGGTTGAAGTGGCAGGTGACTGTCATCAACCGCTGGGAGATCGACGGGTATGACGCGCTCGATCCGCTCTACGTGCTCTCGCTGGACGAGAACGAGCGCGTGATTGGCGGATTGCGGCTTCTGCCGACCACCGGCTTCAACATGCTCAACGACACCTTCCCGCAGTTGCTGCCAGATGGCGAGCGAATCGAAAGCCCGCTGATCTGGGAGTTGAGCCGGTTCACTGTCCGCATGACCGGCGACCTGCGGGTCGACGGACCCATCATCAGCCGCGCAACGGCTGAACTTGGACTGGCGCTCAACGAAATCGGCAAGGCGGCGGCGCTCACGCATATCGTCACCGTCTATGACCGCGCCATGCACAGAATGCTTTCCCGCGTCGGCTGCGCGGGCGAGCCGCTCGGGCCCTCGCAATCCATTGGCGGAGTGGAAACCTACGCGGTCATCTATGAGGTGGGTCCCGATTGGGACGAAAGGGTCCGTCGACTTGCGGGCGCAAATGAAGTGCCGCTCGAGCAGAAGGCGATCGAAACAATGCGGTCACGGCTGGCGTCCTGAAGCGGCGCCGCACCTCAACCTACGGAAAGGGCAGGCCATGATTTGGCTGGTTACCTACAGGAACTTCCCGCTGCTCGACTTGCAGATGGAGGAGGCCTACCGGCGTAGACGCATCGCCGGCGAATTTGTTTTCCTCGAACGGATTGATGGCGCAATCCTTGGCGCGCCCGGCCAGAGCCCCGAGCGGTTTGCGAACAGTCAGGATTGGCTGCGTCGACTTGAGCGAGCGGTCGACGCCCTTGCTCAAAATTCGGAAGGGCTGGCCGGACGACGGCGGAAAGCATGCGGGCTGGTCGCGGCAAACTCATCAACGTCGCCTCGGCGTGGCAAGCGCCGAAAGCGTGCCTGTAACCGCTAAGCATGAACAGCGCGCGTCGTGTCCCGACGCGCGCCGTTTGAGCCCCCAGCCGTGAAATTCAGTTCACGTAAGCCGTGATGGCGAAAGTGACGGCGGCGGCGGCGGCGAGTATGGAAACGATGGCGGTAAACGAGCTCATGACTTTTTCCTCTGCCTCTGGCGTTGCCGCCGGACTGTCCTGTTTCCGGCCCGTTAACCGACGGCGCGACATAATAACGCACCTGCTTTCGGATTGACGCAAGCGGGAAATGTTGCTGCGCTGCGGGCCAAAACCCCTGTTTCTGGCGCAGGCGTCGCTGGCGGAACTCTCGAAAACATTGGAAAAAAGCACATCCTCGCATTGCAGCGACGATGCCTTGTCATGCGGCGGCGCTCAGGCGATGGACTGTAGCTTCGCGCGGAGGTCGCCGAGTTCCGTCTCAGCCCGGACCTGATCCGTCACGTCATATTGCACGCCGAGGAAATAGATCAGATTTCCTTGCGCGTCGAAGAGCGGAGTGATGTTGAGCTTGTTGTGGAAGAGCTTGCCGTCCCTGCGATAATTGCGCAGGGTCACTTCCACGGGCTGGCGATTGGCGATGGCGTCGCGCAGCCGTCGCAGCCCCTCCTGGTCGCGATCGTCTCCCTGCAGGAATCGGCAGTTGCGGCCGATGATCTCTTCCGTGTCATAGCCGGTGATCTCGTTGAAACGCTTGTTGGCGTAGACGATCGGCGCATCCTCTATATCCGGGTCGGTGAGCGTCACGCCATTGACGCAGGTGTCGAGAATCGTCGTGAGAATTTCAGGAATGATTTCCGATTCCTTGCGCAGGGAAAACATTTGCGCCTTGTCCTGGCTCTTGGCGCGCGCCCAGATGCGATAGGCTGAAGGCGCCATGCCGGCATATCGGCGGAAGGCCCGGCGGAAGCTCGCCTCGTCGAGAAAGCCCGCGCTCGCCGCCAGCTCCTTCACGGGCTTGGCGCTCGTCTCCAGCAATGTGCGCGCGGTTTCGACCCTGATTCGATCGATGAAGGTCTTGGGCGATTCGCCGCAGGCCTGTTTGAGCTTGCGGTGCAGTGTGCGCTCGGACGTCGAAAGCGCCTTTGCGAGATCCTGGGCGTTGAAATCCGGATCGGCCTGGCGAACGACTCGCTCCGCGTCGGCAAGGAAGGCGTCGGCGCTGCCGCTCATGAGATTCGGCATATAGGCGGCCGCCGATTGCGCGCCCTTGGTCGAGCGCTTCCCCAAGCGTGAAGTCGGTCGCGATCCGTGCGGCGTCCGGCCCGCAGAGAGACCTGAGGACATGCAGGCCGACGTCGATCCACGACAGTGGGCCCGCCGCGGTAATGACGCGCCGGTCGTCGATGAGGCGTGCGCCCCATGCGGCGTCCGCGCGCGGATAGCGGCGCTTGAGGTCCTCCTGATGCCACCAGCTCGTCGTGCAGCGGCGGCCCTCGAGCAGACCCGCTTCGCCGAGCAGAAACACGCCCGAGCCGCAACCGCCGATCAGCGCGCCGCGCGAATGGTGGCGGCGCAGCCAGGCCGCCGCTGCGGCGAGGGGCGCCATGTCAGGCGCCTTGCCATCCGGGCCGGGCGCGAAGCTCGGCACGATGATCGCGTCGCAGGCCGCGATTTCGTCGAAGGAGGTTTCGACGTCGAACATCATGCCGGCGCCGTCGCGGATCGGCTGACCCGTCGCGCTTGCGGTGACGACGTGAAAGCCCGGCGCGGCGGACGAATTGTCCGCCGCGCCGGTCTTTGCGGCCGCGATCGCCCGTCGAGACAGCGACAGGAGATCGGACAAGCCGAGAAAGGCGGAGCCGAGACATCCGTCCAGGCCCGCAATGACAATCTTGATCATACCTCCCCACCAATTATCTTTTTGGCGAATTATGGACTCGATTTGGCTATTTCGCCATCCTGACCTAGGATGGACGCAACCTCATCTTGGGTAGGGCGAGGTCTAAGTCCCTGCGTCATGATGCCGTTGTATGGGCGGCTTTTCCGTGAGGTATCAGCCGGAAGCGCCCTTGGAGGTCAAAAAATGAAGGCGAATTGGAAGAAGTATTTGCCTTGGGTCGTCTTCGTGGCTGTCGCGGTGGTTCTGTTTGCGATGTTCCAGCAGCAGCAATCCCGCACGCCGGCGCGTGAAATCACCTTTAGCGAACTGCTCGTGCAGATCGACGAGGGCCGCGTTCACGACGTGACGATCGCAGGCAATGAAATCACCGGGCACTTCAGCGACAACCGCTCGTTCACGACCTATGCGCCGAACGATCCGTCGCTGGTGCAGAAGCTCGAAGCGAAGAAGGTGCAGATCAGCGCCAAGCCGGGCGGCGACAATCCGAGCTGGATTTCCACCTTGCTCGTGAATGGTCTGCCTCTGCTGCTGTTCATCGGCGTGTGGATCTACATGGCGCGCCAGATGCAGGGCGGGGCCGGCGGCCGCGCGATGGGCTTCGGCAAGTCGAAGGCGAAACTGCTCACCGAAATGGCGGGCAAGGTCACTTTCGAGGATGTCGCGGGCGTCGACGAAGCGAAGGAAGACCTTCAGGAGATCGTCGAATTCCTGCGCGATCCGGGCAAGTTCCAGCGCCTCGGCGGACGTATCCCGCGCGGCGTGCTGCTGGTCGGCCCGCCCGGCACGGGTAAGACGCTGCTGGCGCGCGCCATCGCCGGCGAAGCGGGCGTGCCCTTCTTCTCGATCTCGGGTTCGGACTTCGTCGAAATGTTCGTCGGCGTCGGCGCCAGCCGCGTCCGCGACATGTTCGATCAGGCCAAGAAAAACGCGCCCTGCATCATCTTCGTCGACGAAATCGACGCGGTGGGCCGTCATCGCGGCGCCGGTCTCGGCGGCGGCAATGACGAGCGCGAGCAGACGCTGAACCAGCTGCTGGTCGAGATGGACGGCTTCGAGGCGAATGAGGGCATCATCCTCATCGCCGCGACCAACCGCCCCGACGTGCTCGATCCGGCGCTGATGCGTCCGGGCCGTTTCGACCGTCAGATTCAGGTGCCCAATCCCGACTTCATCGGTCGCGAGAAGATCCTCAAGGTTCACGCCCGCAAGGTGCCGCTGGCGCCGGATGTGGATTTGAAGGTCGTCGCGCGCGGCACGCCGGGCTTCTCGGGCGCCGATCTGATGAATCTCGTCAACGAGGCGGCGCTGCTTGCGGCGCGGCGCTCGAAGCGGATCGTCACGAACCAGGAGTTCGAGGACTCGCGCGACAAGATCATGATGGGCGCGGAGCGTCGGACCCTCTCCATGACGGAGGAGGAGAAGAAGCTCACGGCCTATCACGAGGGCGGCCATGCGCTGGTGCAGCTGACCGTGCCGGGCGCGATGCCGATCCACAAGGCGACGATCATCCCGCGCGGCCGCGCGCTGGGCATGGTGCAGGGTCTGCCGGAACGGGATCAGGTGTCGCAGTCCTTCGAGCAGCTCACCGCGATGCTGGCCATCGCCATGGGCGGCCGCGTGGCGGAGGAGTTGATCTTCGGCCATGACAAGGTGACGTCCGGCGCGGCGTCGGACATCCAGCAGTGCACGCGGGTGGCGCGGGCGATGATCACGCAGCTTGGCTTCTCGGACAAGCTCGGGACCGTCGCTTACGCCGAGCCGCAGCAGGAGCAGTTCCTCGGCTATTCGCTCGGCCGGCAGCAGACCCTCTCCGAGGCGACGCAGCAGACGATCGACGCGGAGGTTCGCCGTCTGGTTCAGGAGGGTTACGACAAGGCCCGCCAGATCCTGACCGACAAGCGCGCGCAGCTCGACACCATCGCCAATGCGCTGCTCGAGTTCGAGACGCTGACCGGCGAGGAGATGAAGGGCCTGCTGCAGGGCAAGCGCCCGGTCCGCGAGGACATGGACGCGTCCGCCTCGCAGCCGCCGCGGGGAACGGCTGTCCCAACCACGGGACAGAAGCCCGAGCCGGATGTGGACGGCGGCGTCGCTCCGCAGCCGATCTGATCTGCGAACAATCAATCCGAAAGGCCCGACCTCGCGTCGGGCCTTTTTTTCGTTTGAGGAGCGCATCAACAGGGAAGGGGGGCCGGGATGGATATTCCGACGATCGATCCGTTCATCGCCGCCGGCGTGACCTTGTCCACGGCGGTGACGGACGGTGTTTATGTCTTTTTCAACGCAGCAGTGTCGGAGCGACGCCGGGTGGCGGCCGCCAGCTGGAGCAGCATCTGGTATCTTCTCTCCGCCTTCGCCGTCATCAGCTACACCTCGAACTGGGCCTATGTGCTCTTCGCAGCGATCGGCGCCTGGGTGGGCGGCTTTCTCTCGATCACCGCGCTCAACTGGGCTTCTCCCAGGCGGGCGAGGAGAATCGGCGACTCGTAGACGCCGGCGCGTTTTCACTGCCGCGAATGTCTTTTTCTTCAACGAGATGGCAGATTGCCGCCGCTGCGGCTGGCCGGCGAGGGAAGGATAGACGACGTCTATCCGCCCATGGCAGTTTTTGCCACTATATTGGCGACAAAGTCACTGTTGTCTGGCGGCGTGGCAAGCATGATGCGTTAGCTTCGAGGCAATGGCCTCGAGAGCTCAAATCTGGAGGAGTTAACTATGAGCTCGACAACGAGCGCCGCCGCTGGCGCAGCTACAGAAACAGCTGTAGTCGACCTGCGCGGCATGTGGATCGGCCTTGCGGTCCTGAACGTCTTCTATCTGATCGTTCGCATCTATGAGCAGATCTATGGCTGGCGCGCCGGCCTGGATTCGTTTGCCCCTGAGTTCCAGACGTATTGGATGTCGATCCTCTGGACCGAAATCCCGCTGGAGCTCGTCTCCGGTCTCGGCCTTGCCGGCTATCTGTGGAAGACGCGCGACCGCAACGTCGACGCCGTTTCTCCGCGTGAAGAGACCCGTCGTCTCGTTGTCCTGGTTCAGTGGCTTGTCGTTTACGGCATCGCCATTTACTGGGGCGCTTCGTTCTTCACGGAGCAGGACGGCACCTGGCACATGACGGTGATTCGCGACACGGACTTCACGCCGTCGCACATCATCGAGTTCTACATGAGCTATCCGATCTATTCGGTGATCGCGGTTGGCGCGTTCTTCTATGCGAAGACCCGCATTCCGTTCTTTGCTCATGGCTACTCGCTGGCGTTCCTGATCGTCGCCATCGGCCCGTTCATGATCATCCCGAACGTTGGTCTCAATGAGTGGGGCCACACCTTCTGGTTCATGGAAGAGCTGTTCGTTGCTCCGCTGCACTGGGGCTTCGTGTTCTTCGGCTGGATGGCTCTCGGCGTGTTCGGCGTCGTCCTGCAGATCCTGGCGCGCATCCACGCGCTGATCGGCAAGGAAGGCGTTGCGCTTCTGACCGAGTAATCACGGAAACATGAATAAACGCCGGCGCCATGAGGGCGCTGGCAAATAAAAAGAAGAAGGGCCGCCCGCGCCATGAGGGCGCGGGTGGTTCCCAAAAACGGAGGCCGAATGATGATCGCTAATCTTCTGATCCTGGCGTCCTTGTTATCGCCCCTGGCTTTCTTGCTGGCCGCGCCGCGCCGTGTAACGGTTCCGGCAAAGGCACGCTGCAGGGCGCCCAATAGAAGCCTTTAAGAACGGTCTCGTCTCCCAGCTTGACTGTCTTTTACCCGCCGATGCCGCATAAGCGGCGCCGCGCGGGTGGGCTTTTTTAAGGGGCATCGGCCTCACAGACGATTGATTGATTGAACCCTTGCAATTGTAAATTTCCGGGAAGCGACTAAATCTCCGCTGCGGCGCGTGTTTGGCGCGGTCAGAAGGGGAGACTTTCCATGAACGATCTGCTCGTCATTGCCTTTTCCTCGGAGCAAAAGGCCGAGGACGTGAGACAAAAACTGTTTCAGATGCAGAAGGAATATCTGATCGAGATGGGTGACGCCGTCGTCGCCGTGAAAGATGCGGAAGGTCACATCAAGCTCAACCAGCTCTTCAACACCACTGCGATCGGCGGCGTCTCCGGAATGTTCTGGGGCGCGCTGATCGGGCTGATCTTCATGATGCCGCTCGCCGGCGCGGCGCTCGGCGCGGCGTCGGGCGCCGTCTCCGGCGCGCTCACCGACTTCGGCATCGACGACAAATTCATGAAGGATGTCGCCGAGGCGGTGCCGCCAGGCGGCGCGGCGCTCTTCGTGCTGGTGCGCAAGATGACCACCGACAAGGTTCTTGAAGGCTTGAGAGGGGTCGGCGGCACGGTGCTGCGCACTTCCTTCGACAAGTCGAAAGACGACGCGATCCGCGCCGCGCTCGCCGCGCAGACCCCGCCCAACGCCTGACGGACGAATGCCGAGGGCCTCTGAGCCTGCGCTCCGGTTTCCCGCGATACGCCTGCAGTAGCGGCTCGCGGTTCGAATAAAAAAACGCGCCGGCCCCGGATAGGTCGGCGCGTTTTCTTTCGGCTCGTGAAAATCTAGGCCGTCTCTTCCTTGCTCAATTCGCGGCGATGCGAGTGGAAGGTCATGTAGAGGCTTACCGCCACGAAGATCGCGCCGAGCAGCGCCACCATTATGAAGAGTGACGAGCGCTGAACGATCGCCATCGCCGGCACGAACAGCGCGAGGATCAGACCCACGACGCAGATCTGCCAGGCTTCGGCGTGCACGCCGGCGACGAAGGTTCCCAGCGCGAGCAGCACCATCAGATTGAGGCCTGTCGCATTCACGTCGACGAGCGACCGCATCGCGGGCGTGTAGATCAGCCACATGGCGGCGAGGAACGCCGCCCAGTGCATGGCCTGCGTCCACACCAGCTTGACGCGCTCCTGCTTGGTCGGCGCATAGCGCCAGCCGACGTAAATGCAAAGGAGGCAATAGACGATCGTCAGAACCTCCCAATACAGGCCGATGGGCTCGCCCGTGAAGGTGACGAGGCCGATGCCGAAAACGGCCATCGACAGCATGATGATGTAGGGAAGGTCGATCTTGAGCACGTCGACGAAGAGGACATCCGCCGGCTGCGACTTGATCTCCTCGAAACCCTCCTCGAGCGCGGTCACCCAGGACAACTCATGATTCGGCGGCGACTGCTCGTGAGATTTGTCTGCGTCGCCACCAGTGGTTTCGGGGGTATTGGACATAATGTGTTCCTTGTCGAGAACCGCGAATGGCTTGAGGCGCGCCGGGAACCGGCGTCACGCTAAGTTTGGGGAGGATAGTGCGCGCCCCCAATGTCGGCAACCGTTGTAAGCGGCCGGCTCAGGCGTCTTGTCTCGATTGAGGCGCGGGATTTTAGCCTGGCGTGTGGAACGAAGCCGGAATCCGGCAAGAACCGCGAGAAATGGGGTTCAGCTTATGAGCATCACGGCGACGCCAGCGATCGCCGCGACAAGCACGGACGCGGCGACGGCGTTGACGATGGGTTGTCGGATTATCATGCCCGTCAGGTTAGGCGCGACCGGGCAATATTCAATCCGCCAAACTGGCGCGCGTCCATCCGCCGCAAGCGCCGCAGACGCCGAGCAGGCGCAGCGGGCTCAGCGCGGCGCCTGTCTGGAATAGGGGCGGGCAGGGACGCAGATCAGCGCGCCGGGATCTGAGTCCATCGCTTGACGGTGTTGATCAGCCGGTCGAGCAAACCGGGCGCCTGGCGCTGAGCGCCGCCTTCCGCATTCGGTCTTCGCGGCGCGCTCGGCTTGGGTTTGGGCTGAACGATCTGCTTGGGTCTTGGCGGCGCGCTCGTCGTGGCCGCGGGCGCATGCTGAGGGACCGGCGCCGGCGCCGCGGCTTTAGGGGGCGCGTCAGGCGTCGCCGGAGCGGCTGGCGGTTGCGTATTCGTGTTCGGCTGTGGCTGCGGCTGCGGGCCTGCGCCGGGGCTTGGACGGCGGGAGAGGGGGTAGCGGTGACAGGCAGCTGCGGGGGAGCCGGAGTGGTCCTGGCGGCGGCGGGGGGCTCGGCGGGCGGCGGCGCCTCTTGCGCCTTTACAGGCTGCTGAGGGGCGGCAGGGGGCTCGGCGGGCGGAGGCGCCTCTTGCGCCTTCACAGGCTGCTGAGGCACGACCGGGGGCTCGGCGGGCGTCGGAGCCGGTTTCTTGGCAGCCTCCGGCGCGGCGATCACGGGGCGACGCGGCGTCTCGATCTTCTTGGCCGTGGTTTTCGCTGGCTTGGGCGAAGTCGTCCATGTGCGGAACAGGAACCATCCTCCGGCCAACAGCAGAACCGCGGCGAGCCCATAGGCCAGGCGCCGCAGCGAAAAGCCGCGCGCGCGCGGCGCGGGTTCGCTTTCGCGCTGCGGTCTGACGTCGAGAAGGATAGGACCCGCTTTCGCCGCCGCCTCGCGGGCCTGCGCCGCCTCGCGCGCGGCCTCGGCGGCGGTTGCGCGTTCGACAGCGCGGCGATTTTCCTCTCTCAGCCGATAGGCGATGAGAGTCCAGTCGCTGACGAGAATGGGCGCGTTTGCAGCCGCGTCGGCGCTCTCCTGCTGGCGGCGGGCGGCCTCACGCGCCTGATAGGCCGGCAGGGTCCAGTCGCTCTCGAAAGTCATCAGACTCTGCCGGGCGCGAGCCTCCGCGTTTTCGGCGAGCCACCGCTTGTCCTCACGTTTCTTTAGGGCTGCGAGCGTCCAGTCGCTTTCCATGATCGGCAGCGAAACGGGCGGCGCGGGTGGCGCCGGTTCGTCGCGGCGCATTTCATCCGCACGCGTGGAATAAGCGGGAAGCGCCCAGTCGCTGGTGAGGATTTCCTCGCCGGCCGACGGCGGGAGGTCTGGCTTTTTCAGAACCGCAAGCGCCGCCGCGGCCTGCGCGCGCCGCTCGGCAAGGCGCCTCAGCGCCTCTCTCTCCTGATAGGCAGAAAGGGTCCAGTCGCTCTCGCGAACGCCTGGGTCGACCGGCGAACTCGCCGGATCAAACACGCCGGTTTCCTCCATCACGCCACTCCCCTGGTTCCTTTTTCCGACGGAGCGGCGGCTCTTGCTCTTCTTCCGTCGACGAACCATGCGCGAATTTTCTTTTGAGAAAAGTCTGGCGGAACCTAACAAAGCTTTTCGCGGGGAGCAAAAAGATAACTACAAACTAAAGCTTCGTATTGGGGTGTTCAGGCGCGTTGCCTGCGTAGGTGGGGGCTCGCGACGTCCGCCCCCACACTGTAGCTAAGCTTTCCGATATGCGTCGCTTTGTTATTGAGCCTTTCGAGCGACGACCGCGGCGATTGCTTTTTCCAATCCCTTGGACCCGAAGTTCAACGGCAGCGCTGCGCCGTCCAGCGTCGAGACGGTGACGGAGGTCGTCGTCGCGCTGGCGGCGTCCTTGATGAAGCTGTCGTCGACGGCCAGCACGGCCTCGCATATCTGTGGCGTGCAGCCCTCATAGACCAGTCGCCGCGCTGCGCTGGAGCCCAGCTTTATCTCAGCGCCCGCTTTGGTCGAGACGCCTGTCGAGACTTTATTGTCTTTGCCCTTGGCGGTGAGACTGGGCGAGACCTGAAACACGCTGACGAGACGATTGTCCTTATTGTAGCCGATTTGCCAGTTGGCGATTGGCTGTTTCCCGTCCGATCCCAGAAGACTCAACGTGGCGACGCAGACCTTGCCTCCGTCCCCGTCCTGACAGGTGACGATCCAATGGTCGAAATTCACGCTTTCGACATGTCGCGAGGGGACAGGCGCGGCGGCGGTTTGAATATTTTCCGCTGCGGCCTTTTCAGGCGTCGTCATCACGAACAGGAGAGACAGGATACAAGCGAGTTGAGTTTGCGCGCCGGACAAGGTGGTCTTCATGGGCATCCTTCCAATTGCTGACGCCCGGTTATAAGCTATAGCCTGGCATTTTTGAAGATGGCGCAGCTGAAGGCAATAGGCATTGGGCAACCCTTTGATGGAGGGTCGATCAGCCCGAAGTTCAACCTAATTGCGGACATCAAAAGAGCCCGACGCCGGAGCTGTTCCGGATTGCGCCCCCGCACATCAGCGGCGATCTGTCACTTGCGGCAGAAACCGAACGGCCCAATTTGACACTGTAAACGTTTTGACAGAGCCTGATGGTCGGGGAGACGAAATCATGATTGGCAGGGTTGCAATTCTCGTTGCCGCCGCAGGCATGGCGGCTCTTCTGGGCTATGCGACGTCGGTCGAGCTGATGCCTCGGCGCGCTGAATGCACGACCTTCGGTTGTCATTTGATGATTGCGGGTAAATAGGCTTCCTCCGATGCCGCGCTCTTGAGGATGCGCGTTTTTTCCTCACAAATGACTGACGTATTCGCGCGAAGCGAAGCATTGTCGACGGCGTGCGCGTCAACACAGACAGCGGCGCTCTTCTCTCGTTCAGTCGACCTCGTTGTCGAAAAGAACTGAGGAGAGAAATATGTCTCGTCGATTGATTATTGGCGCCGTCCTTCTCGCGCCCGTCTGCATCTCAGGAATGGCGAAGGCGCAGACGGAAAGATTATCCCGGCTGCGATCTACTCGTCGAAGTTCCTGTGTGGATTTCAGCGACCGCCAACCGGCGGGGCCGCCGCCGGTCCTGCCCCGACAAGAGAGCCGGCGGTGAAGCCGGGCAATTACGCGACCGCTATTAACGTTCAGAACTTTCACCAGTTTCCAGTCACTTTCTGCAAACGCGCAGGTACTGGCTCCCGCTGAAAGGTGTTACGAGAATCATGGCGACGACACTTGCCTGAAGGCGGTCGTCGGAAAGCCGGTTTCTTTTACGCTGAAGAGCAGCCAGGCGGTGTCGATCGATTGCAAGGATATCGTCACGTTGCTCGGCGGACCCGTGCCCGCTTTCATAGAAGGCTTTGTCGAGATTTCGGTTGTGCCCCAGACGAACCTGTCGCTTTCGAACCCTATCAGCGTCACCGGCGTGTACACCTCTCTTGGATGCACGCTGACGCCCGGCGCCAATGAATGTCCGAGGGTGGACGGTGCGGGTCTCGACGTCGCGCCTCAGAACAGTTTCGCTGGCGAAGCGCTCGATTGTAAGAGCGCCACCACCAATTAGTCATCAAAGCATGGAACGCCCCGTCTGCATCGGCGGGGCGTCTCACGTCGAAGGTCGCGATGGTCGCCCGGGACCGCAAAAAAAAGGGCCCGGCTTTCGCCGGGCCAAGTCTGCTTCCGCTCTGCTAAACGAAATCAGTAGCTCGCCATCACCGGCGCGGCGCCGCCCCAGTTGAAGTGGTAGTTGACGCCGGCGCGGGCGATGACGCCCTGGTAGTTCACGCGGGTCACGCCGAAGGTCGACAATCCGTTGAAGGCCGAAAGCCCGCCAAGGACCGGACCACCAATGCCAGTGATCGGCGCGGCGGCGAAGGAGGCGGTCGGAACGTTCATGTTGCCCATGTTCCAGTAAATGCCTTCCGCCTTGATCGACCAGTTCGGCATGAACATCCATTCGATGCCGCCGCCGACGTTCCAGCCGACCAGCGTCTGCGATTTGTTGCCGCCGCCGATGAACGTGTGGTTGGTGCCGATGGTCGGCGTGGCGCCTTGATTGTTCGCGAGGCCAACCTCCAGATTGGTGGTTCCCCACTGATTGACGCGCGCATAGACGCCGCCATAGGTCAGACCGCCCGTCGCGTAGAGCAACATAGTGGGCGTCCACAACCAACCGAGACGGCCACGAACGGTGCCCAGCCAGTCGACGCCGGCGTTGACTGTCGTGGCTCCGACCGAATTCGCTGAGTTGACGACCCGGGGGTTACGCAATCTTGAGTTGATGCCGTTGCAGCCGGCCAGCGGAGCGCCGGTGACGTCGCAGACGATGAGCGGGCTGGAGTTGCTGCCCCCGACCGCGCCGCCGCCGAAGCTCGTTCCCCGAATGCCAGTCCCCTGCAGATCGGCTTCGATGCCGATCACGACGTGCTGGCCCCACTGATAGTTGTAACCAATCTGGCCGCCGCCGATGAAGCCGCTCTGCGTGTTGCTGAAGCTGCCCGACTGAGCCAGGCCGATGCCCGTGGGGAAGCCGACGTTATAGGGCGCGATTTGGAAAAATGAGCGCTGAAGCAAGGCCGTCGTCGGCAGATCGGCGATCGTCTGTACGTCTGAGAGCGCAGTAATGTCCCTCTCGCGAGACAGGATCAACCCGCCGAAGCCGACGGCGTCCTGTCCATATACGACGCTCTGCGCATTGCTGTTTGTGCCAAAGTTGTACCCTGCGTTGAGACCCGCGTAGAAGCCCGTCCACAATGGCGGCGGCGGCGGTGGCGGCGGAAGGACCGGCGGGCCCTTGCGAGAAGGAAGATCGGCGGCGAGCGATGCGCTGACGGTTAGCGCCAGAACTGCGGTCGAAATAAGAAATTTTTTCATTGGGACACACCGACTTAAACGAGCAACCCCCCGGCGAACCCGAGCTCACGAGACATGTGAAAATGCACACAGTCAAAACTTATTTTTGCGCGATTTGGACAAAGTTCCGCGCTGTTGCAATTTTACAACTTTCGGTGGCGCCAAGCTCGCGATGTCAAGAGGCGGCGGCCGTCATTTATTGGGTAAATGCATGTCAAATATAAGATTTTTCACTTATGACTAAACAAGTCTTAATGGAGATCGTGACGCCGATTCCTGCTTCGAGACGGTGTTTTTCTCTTCCGCTTCGTCCGTGCTGAGGTTAGATCGTTGCGTGAAGACCTCAGTGCGCGCTCTTGACATCGGAGACCTTTTCGCCGGTCCCGATCTGCGCTTGGCTGTCTGATTCGGAGGCTCAGATGCTGCCGACCTATTTCGTCTCTCATGGCGGCGGCCCGTGGCCATGGGTTCCGGCCTGGCGCAGCCGGTTCCGCAAGCTCGAAGCCTCGCTCGTCGACATTCCTCACGCAGTCTCGGAAAGACCGAGCGCGGTTCTGGTCGTTTCAGGGCACTGGGAAGAGGCTGACTTCGCGGTCATGTCCGCAAGCCGGCCGGGGATGATTTACGATTACGACGGTTTCCCCGCTGACACCTATCGCATCGTCTATCCGGCGCAGGGCGCGCCGGGGATCGCCAGTCGAACCGCGGATCTTATTCGCGAAGCCGGTTTGCCCGTGCATATCGATGACAGGCGCGGATTTCGATCACGGCGCCTTCGTCCCGCTCTTCATCATGTATCCGGAAGCGGACATGCCCGTTTTCCAGCTCTCACTTCAGTCGGGTTACGATCCGCTGAGGCATATCGAACTTGGCCGCGCGCTCGCGCCCTTGCGCGCGCAGGGCGTGCTGATCATCGGCTCGGGCCTGAGCTATCATAACCTTGGCCTGTTCGGTCCCGGCGCCAGAGAGCCCTCCGAAGCGTTTGATCGATGGCTCGCCGACGTCATGGCAAGCCCGCCCGACAGACGCACATCGGCGCTATTGTCTTGGGAGAAAGCGCCCTATGCGCGAGTTTGCCATCCGAAGGAAGATCACCTCGCTCCACTCTTCGTCGCGCTCGGCGCAGCCGAGACGGAGAGCGCGGCGCGCGTCTATCATGAACAGGACATCTTCGGCGGGGTTACGGCGTCCAGTTACCGATTTGGTTAGGCCGGGAGTGGTTGGAGAGCATTCATGCTATAATGCGGGCAGGGTCGAAGTCGCTAAGGAAGCAATCGGAATCGCCTCAGATGGTCGAAGCGAGCGGCAATTTCGAGAAGAGCATCCCGCAGACGAGAAATTCTCTGCGCACAGTTTTCTACAGGATTCACCAGTATATCGGGTTCGTGGCCGGCGCGATTTTCGTTCTCGTCGGACTGAGCGGCGGAGTACTCGCCTACCGTGACGACATAGACGAGTGGTTGAACGCGCCACTCATGCGCGTCGAGGCGCCGGAGCAGGGCGCATTCCAGTCTCCCGACGCAATCCTGGCTGCGGCTCAGGCGGCCATGCCGCCCGACGCGAAGTTGGACAGGCTGACAATGCCGCGCCATCGGGGCGCCGCGGCGACCGTCAGTTATATGACCGAGACAGACGATCTCGACAGTTATTTTTATGAGATGTTCGTCGATCCCTACACCGGAAAGGTCAAGGGACAGCGCGTCAGCCTTCATGCCGACGACACATTCTCGCAGCCTCTGATCCGCATCCTCATGGCGTTCCACTGGACGCTGCTGCTCGGCGTCAACAACGCTTACATCGTTGGCGTCAGTCGGCATTCTGCTCTTCGCCTCCATACTCATTGGCGCTTATTTATGGTGGCCGCGCGGCGGTGACTGGCGGCTCGGCTTCAAGGTCAAATGGGGCGCCAGTCGCGAGCGTGTCGTCTACGACCTGCACAGAAGCGCCGGCGCCTATATGGGAGCCGTGCTGCTGGTCATGCTGGCGACCGGCGTCGCCATGATTTTCAAACCCGCGACGCGCGCGGCGGTGAGCCAGTTTTCAACAATTCGCCCAGACCCTGATTTCGGAAAATCGACGCCTTCGTCAGGCCAGCCGCCTGTCGGCGTCAACGCGGCCATCGCCGTCGCTAACAAAATCTTTCCGGACGGAGAACTGCTTTGGGTGCTTCTGCCCAACGCGCCGAATGGCGTTTACGTCATCGGCAAGCAGGCGGCCGATGAGCCCAGCCGCTCCAGAACGTTCCGAAACGTCAGCGTCGATCAATATAGCGGCCGGGTGCTGCAGGTGCAGGATCGCAACAATTTCACCGCGGGCGAGAGATTTCTGGAGTGGCTTTATCCTCTCCATAGCGGCGAGGCTTTTGGCGACATCGGTCGCCCCGTCACCTTGCTGATCGGATTGACGCCGCTCCTCCTTTTCATCACGGGCTTCATGCGCTGGCGCGGCAAGCGCCGGGCGCGTCGTCGCGCATCGTGAAAGGCGTCACTGTCCTGCGGTGATGGGCATCTCGATCGTGTCTTCCTTGTTCTTCGCCTCGCCGAAAGCGAGCTTGAGAACATATTTTCCCTTGTGGCCAACCGTCGAATCCAGAGTCAGCATGCCGCTGCCGTGAGGCTTCGGCGGCAGCGACGCGAGCTCCTTCAGCGTTCCGTCGGGCTCGTAGGCGTGGAAGGACAGAGCGACAGGTTCGTTTCTCGCGTCCTTTTCCATGAGGGTGATGGCGAAAATCACTTTTCCGGTTCCTGGAACCCGGTCGCAATATTCGTCGTATTTGCTCATGTCGTCAGTGGCGCCGCCCGCGCTCTCGGCGGAGTTGGGCAGAAAATAAGTGGTGAGATGCGCAGAGTAGAAGTCGCTCACGCCAAGGCATTCGGAAATGGTGCGGTCGCCCGCCTTGACGGCCGGCTTAATCACATGCGCCTTCCACACTTCGTCGATATATTGCGTGACCGCGGGTCCCCATAATTGATAGCTGAACGCAATTGCGTTGACGCTGATCAGGAGGGCCGTGCCTGCGCCGAGCAGCAGATTCAGGCGTGCGTTCGGAGTCACTTGCATGTCCTTTCTGCCGTCGCGCTTTAAGGCGTGATCTCGAAATCCCAGGAGCCGCTCACAATGTGGCCATCGGCGGAGAGGGCGCGATAGCGCGCGGTGTATTTTCCGGGCGTCAACTGATTGACGCCAACAGACACATGGCTTGGATCGGAACCGTCGATCGCGGCGTCGCGCTTGTCGACGCGCTCACCGGCGGCGCTGACGACGGCGAGCGCCACAAAGGCGTCTCGAATGCCTGCGTCGTACCACACCTCGACCTTGCCGATCGCGCCCGCTGCGGTCCCACCTTGCGCGGGGGAGGTGCGAACGACGATCGCGTGCGCCAGCGCATCCTGCGGGCTGAAGGCGCCGGCCGCCGACAGCAGCATGCAAAGACCAATCGCTGTTCGCTCGTAAAAGAGGGCGCGAAACCGCGACGGTGTGATTTCGTCGATTATGGAACGGGACATTGCGCGCGACCTTCTCCAGGGAGATTGCTCAGTCTGCCGAATTCCGGCGAGCCCTCCAAGACGTCCATCGGGGATGAGGTTCGGCGGACGCGACATGCCCTTGTTTTTCCAAATCCAGTATGCAGTATTGCCCATGACTGCATACGCTGCGTCGTCGCGCTGCGTCAAGGGAGAAGCGGATGGCGCGATTGACGATTTATGCCCTGGTCGCCTTCTCCTGCGCGCTTTTTACTTTCGGCGCGGCCACGGCGGTCCGCGCGCACACCTCCGATATCTCGAGCAGTCGGATCGTGTCGGAGGGTGACGGCCGTTATCGCGTCGAGGTGGGATTTCTCGGGACGGACATCGAGCGCATCTTCGCCGCCAACAAGGCCACGCTGGGCGATGTCGATCTCACCGAGCCGGGCGTGATCGAAGCGATGATCGGCAAATTCATCCAGCAGCGCGTCGATCTTCGCAACGCCGAGGGCCGGACATGTCCGAGCACGGTGCTGGCGGTGGGGGAGGACCCGACCAACCCTTATGATCAGCGCGCCATCCTGCGGATGGATTGCAGCACGGTTCCGGGGCAGATTTTCTACGATCCCTTCCCCTTGCTGAAGGCGCAAGGTCCCCGGGCGAAGCATCTCGTCAGCATTGGCGAGAAGGGTGACGAGTTGCAGCTCACCGAGGCGCAGAAGATGGGCCGCGAGCCGGCGCCGGGGCAGGTGATGATCTATCCCGGCGACGAGATGATCGACCTCTCCAGGCCGCTGCTGACGCCCTGGCAGCTCGCGCCGAAATTCTTCGCCGCGGGGATCGAGCATATCGTCACCGGCTACGACCATATCTGCTTTCTGATCGCCGTCGTTCTATGGGCGACGCGCGCCTGGCCGGTCATCAAGATCGTCACCGCCTTCACCATCTCCCACTCGATCACCCTGTCGCTCGCGGCGCTGCAGCTTGTCGACATCCCGAGCCGATGGACCGAGAGCGCGATCGCGCTGTCCATCATCTATGTGGCCCTCGAGAACTTCTTCACGCGCAAGGTCGACGGGCGCTGGCGCGACACTTTCTTCTTCGGCTTCGTCCATGGTTTCGGTTTCGCGAGCGGCCTGATCGAAATGGGCGTGCCGCAACGCGCCATCGCGCCGGCGCTCGCGAGTTTCAATATCGGCGTCGAGGTCGGCCAGATCGGCGTCGTGCTGATCGTGGTTCCGCTGCTGGTCCTGATCGACAGACTGTTCTTCCAGAGCCAACGCAATCCCCGACTCGTCTATGCCTGCTCCGCGGCTGTCGCCTGCGCAGGCGTCTATTGGCTGTTCTTCCCGATGGCGTAACGTTGCGGTGGGAGCGGAATGGGCCCTCGCTGTTGCAGGGAACATGCTCCCGCTGTAAGCCATGCCAAAAGCGAACTGAGCAACCGCCCGCAGTCACGGACAAGCCGGCGCGGGCAATTTTGCTTTCCTTATCGGGGAGGCTGTCGAACTGTGGCCATGCGACAGGCGGCCAGCCATTGGAGTGCAGATGACTGAGATCACCAGAGACAGCAACGGTGCGGAACTGAAGGACGGAGATTCCGTGACCCTGATAAAGGATCTGAAAGTGAAGGGAACCTCCACGGTCCTGAAGCGCGGGACCTTAATAAAAGGGATCAGGCTCACAGGCGATCCGGCTGAGATCGAATGCCGGGCCGAGAAGATCAAGGACCTCGTCTTGAGGACGGAGTTCCTCAAAAAGGCTTGACGGCCTTGCGATTGAAACTTCGGTTTTCGGCGTCGACGACGGGAGCTTGCGGAAAATGCTTTATCGCCGTCTCGCCGTTCTCCGCGCCGATCGCATTGGCAAGTACGATAGTCTCATTATTCTTTCGCGCGTCCGCTCCAGGCTCACGCGCGGATCAGGGCCCTAATAACAAAATATAGGACGGGCCGATGCACGCCTGCCGCCTTAGTCCGACCGGCGCGATGATACTCAATTCAAAGGCTTTGGAACGGCTAAATGGTTGTCTTCCTTGATTGAGCCCAATCGTCTCTTTCCGCGACTTCATTATCCCGCCTGGCAATTTGATGGATAGATCAGGTCTTATTTGAGATTACTAAGTTTAACCATATTATCCGATCCAAGTTGCCAGGCTTCCGAGAACAAATACGATGCATTTTAAAGCTATTGTGAGACGAAAGCGTGAGCGTGTCTCGGAAAAAGGGGTTTATGTCGATGACTTCTGCAACCGACCGTGCGTCTATAACCACGCTTTTAGATCGTGCTGAAAGGGATAAGAAATCGGAAATCATGAATTTTTCACAATACATTCCACGTCGCGCAAAATCAGAAGCGAACCATGACGCCGTCGTAACCGACCATTCGGACGGCGTCGAGGATTTGGCCAAGATTGTGCTATTCAACCCATCATCAGATAAAGATTTAGATCAAAGCGCCGCGCATCAACTGGACTTCGAATTGATGACGAAAGTTATCAATGCGGCCTGCGCGATGTTGAAGGATTTGGGCAAGCGGAACGAAGAAATTACTACGTCTGCGGAGGGTGCGATCGCGTCGCTGAAAGCCCAACTTGCAGTCGAGAAGGACCGCTCGAATAAACTACAGACGGAGCTGGAGACGGCCAGAGCAGACAAAGACCGCTTGGCTGAGGAGAGCCAAGCCCGGATCAAGCAACTGGAACTGGAAAACGCGAGCTCTACAGAAAAGCTTGAAGAGGCGACGCGCGAGCTCGCATCGGTGAGGCCCTGGCTCGAATATCTCAACTCACAGATTTAGTCCGAGCTTCAGGAGGCGATATCTCAAGCTGAGCGGATTATCTCGAATCCGGTCTCGCTGCCGATCTGATCGGGCGGTTAAGCCTGTAATCGAAAGGCTGCGCGGGTTGCCAAGCGAGGCGCGCACGGTTCAGACGGAACCGGATGGATGAGAACCCAGGAAGAATACTGCGCCCGGAGTTGCGAAATTTTCTGATCGAACAAGTCGGTGACAAGCGCGAATTCGGGATCGACGGCACGCGCTTCGGATATTGGTTGAGGCAGATCAAAGGACAGATCCACGATGGCTATCGGATCGTGCCCGACGAAGTGAAGGGGCATCATGGGCAAAAGTGGAGGTTAGAAGCCGCAAGCTGAGCGTTCTTTGTTTTTTAAATCGTTTCGAGGGGGGGTGTGATGGGGAGGGGAGCATGGGAGCTTTTGGGAGGATCCGCCTACGAATGATCCAGAAATGTCTTTGTAATAAAATACCAAGTTCTATTCCTGGATCACTTATGGGTGAATGATCCCCAATCCTCTCATCCTCCCACTTGAGTAAAGCCGCGTGCTGAGCGGCGTGAGACGCATTGGCAGGGACGGTCACGCGACCCATTTTGAATTAAAGCGCGATTTCACACTGGATTTCGGAAAATCCAGAAAGGCACATGGCGATGGGCGGCTATGGAAGCGGGCGATGGGGAGGGCGTCCGACAGTGGAGAATAGCCTCACGCTCAATCTGTCACGCCTCTTTAAGTCAGGATGGCTGAAGGCTCGCGCATCCACCAGGGGCACGTTGCGATGGCCAGCCGCTTGGATTGGTGACGAGATGTCTCCGTGGATTTCGAAAGTTGCTTGGGCGAGGCAATCCGGATATATGCATCTTCGTTGGACATCCACGGACCAGCGGACCGGTGAGAAGCGCGAATGCGAAAACCACATCGCGCTGACGACCAGGCCGCAGCCCTTCGGCGGGCGACGATGGTGGTTCATCTGCCCTCGCACCGGGCGACTTGCCTCTCGGCTGCATTTGCCCTGTGGGGCGCATACCTTCGCTTGTCGCAGAGCCTACCGGCTGGGTTACCGATCGCAGCGCCAAACGCCGCGCGATCGCGCTGTTGTCCCGCGCCTTCGCGCTACGCCAGAAGCTTGGCAACCATGGCCTGATCGGCAGCTATATTGTCAAGCCGAAAGGCATGCATTGGCGCACTTTCGAACGTCTCGTGACGAGAATTGACAAGCGGAGGGCATCGTCCAAGGGCACGCCGCCTGTTTGCTCGGCCGCCTCAATCTGTGCAGTAATGGATGCTAATATCGACAGTTGATATAGAAATGGCCGGTACCAGAAAAAATTACCATAACATGATTGACAATGGACAGAGGTGCGTCCAGCCGGTCTGCGCCTTTAAGCGCATTAAAAAATGCTGGGTTCACAGCGCCGAAGTTGGTCTCGTGGGGCTAAACATGGCGACCGTGCGTGCGCCCACCGCGCTCGGGGATGAAAGCCCATAATCCGGCAAGTGAAAAGTCACTTGCTTTCCATATCTTTCCCATGCGCGACGCGACCCGAACGCAAACCCAGCGCTATGCGTTTCGGCCGCGAGCGGGAGTCGCAATTGCCAATGGATGCTCGACTTTTGCGATTCCCTTTTCGAGAAGAGACGAAATCCCGGTCAATGCCTCTGAGCGTCTAAGCAAGATCTGTATTGAGCATCTGTCAGCTGGGGTGCGGCACGGTTAGGGTCCGCTTTTCTATCGAGATCCGAATAGCGACCTAGATAACCCTTTGCGAGATCAATCAGAGCGCCCATGTGTTGGCCACTCAAAATCTGTTGCGCTTCCTTTGCAAACTGATCTCGATGTGCGCGGTATTCAGAGCGTCGCTTTGCTTCATATTGTTGTTGGCGTCGCGTTTCTTCGGCTTGGTAGTCGTGGGTCGGAGGCCGCGTGATTTCCTGTTACAATTCTTTTAGCGGTAGATGTTTTTTGGTGCCATGGATAATCGCTTGGTGTAAAATCTCATCGGTCCAGTCTTTGCGCGAGGTCGCACGGACTAAATCTCCCCAGAGTGAAATTTCGTACGCGGTCAATGCATCTTTAGTAGAAATTTCTTCCATGAAAAAGGCGGCATCTTCAACAGAGATTCTCAAGCTTGGAAGTGCGCGCGGCAGATCATGCACGATTGACATCCAAGGGCCATTTTCTATCGCTTCATCATAAATTACTACACGCTGGACTTCGCGACGAAATGCCGTATTCGTGGAAAGGTAATCTCGAATATGTCTCAATAAGTCGTTGGATTCACTGTCGCTAGGCTGAAGATGTGACACCCATGACCAGAAGCGCCGTGGCTCTATTGATGGGCCATCGATGGCGGAGGACACAAATCGCTCGATTACCGAGGTTAGCATTCGCCCCGGATGCCAAAGGCGCGGCCTTGGTTTGTCTGCAATCCTGGCGGCGATGACATCAAGTACGGATTTGCCCAGTTCACGAGGTGTCCGCCTAATCAACCGATAGTCGGACCCATAAACACGGGATTCTCTCCTTTCCGACTCATTTAACCCGTATAACCTGATGAGCGCGTCGGCTATGGTTTGCGCTTGGAATTGCTCGGGGCCGACATTACCAACCGCCTCTACGGCAAGTCGCCAGCTATCCTGCCGCTTTTGCGTGAGTAAGCGTTCAATTAAATTCTCCCAATCGAGCGCAATTCTCGAATTCGCCAACGCCTCTGCTGCTTCGCGTCGTTCGACATAGGAGGTAGGCATCCCCTCATTTTTCAGACGCATGAGAAGGTCTGATTTAAACAAGGATGTTGCTTGATGTATAAGTAGAATCTCTCGACAAGCGGGCGCAAGCGCACCTCCGGCATGCTGGGGATCAGTTCGTAGAGCATGCATCCTTGTCGGAACAGCGAATGCGTTCTTCGCTTGGCGGTATTGACCTTGAGATGGCGATCCATGCCGAGGCTTTCGCCTGCCGCGCCGAGCAGCGTCAAGAGTACAATAGCGAAGGCGTTTAAGAGAAGAAGTCTGTCACGTCGATGTGGATCGGCGATACGCAGAACGCCTAACCCCATGCCGAAGCGAAGATCCTTTGTGTCGCGAAAGCTCGGCTCGATTGTCCAGCGCCGGGCGTAATAGTTGATGATTTCGCGCGCCGTTGCTTCGGGGTTGCTGGCGGCCAGACACCAAGCCGCCTTCATGTCCCTGGCGTGCACACAGACGACTGCCCCAACTTTGTGCCGGGCCGCAGTTACCTCGGCATCGCGGAGCTTTCGCGCTCGTCCGCCCTTGCCAACCCACTCGGCGGCAGCGCGCGTCTCGCCATCCGCCGCCGTGACATGAATGTTGCCACGAAAGCGAATAACGTAATCGAACCCCAACGTCTCGAGAAAGCCGAAAAGCTTCGTGTCGCCGAAGCCGCGATCGGCAAGGATGGTTACCGAAACGCCATCAGGGAGAAGCTCGGCTAGACGGGCCAGGCAAAGGTCCTCGAAGTCGTTGCGGCTGTTCTTGAGTTCGTCCTTCAGGACGGTCAGCCATAATAATGGCGTCGCCCGACCATGGTTGGAAACGAGATTTAACGCCAGCGTCGTTTGACCGTCCGCGTCAAAGTCGGTCCAGTCCATAGCGACGACAATCGCCTTTCGCTGTCCAATGATCCGGGGCACCCAAGCGGCGAACATCTCCCACACGACTATGCCTTGATTGCTCAACAGCCGGTCAACTTGCTTGATGGCATGTTTCCCAAGCAGACCGCGCGCCTGAGCTAAGGAGTGACCGATGATCGACACTGCCAGCGACGCGCTCGTCATGACGCCAAGCGTGCCATTGGCCAACGACGCCACCCGCTTGGCATGAAGGTCGCCAGCGAAGATGCCAGCGAGAAAGTCATGAACAAACTCAACACGCTCGTTGGGACGGTTCACGGCCGCGCCTCATAGGGATGCAATTCGCTATCCCTATGATATCTTGAGAAAATCAGGCCAATATGAGTCCGCTAAAATGAGGGGATTCGTGAGGTATCAACCACGAGATCGAGCAACTCGGGTACGATCTGATCAACCAGCGAGGAGCCAGCCAGAGACTCAAGGACAAGGGTTGAGAGCTGTATGTGTCGTTGGGGACTAGTGATAAGAGTAACTATTTCGGACTTCAACTCAGGCCTAGCGAGACCCGCGACAGAACGCACATTCCAATCTTCACTTCGAAAATATGGATCCTCGTCGGCGAGTTTCGCAAGCGCGCTGAGGAGATGACGAGCGCTTTGTGCGCCGAGACTGCTGGTATCGCCGTAACGTAGGAACCCATAGGGGTCAGTGAGAACGCATCGCTCACGAACCTGTGGTGAGAAATAACCCAACCACGCATGAAGGCCGCGAAGTGCAGAGGGCACTCCGCTATTAAACTGCAGCAGTTGGAACAGGCGTCGCTCCGAGAGTTTTTCACTCAATTTCCGGCTAAGCCACTGTGCAGCAAGGAACTCAGCGATAACCCTGTGCACCGGTATTATATGGTCCTCGCCATCAGGCTGAAATAATCGTGTGGCTATAACCGCCTGTAGGTCACGATCTGTATATATGCCATTTAATGCTGATAGAGATATGAGACCTTCCGTCGTTCGCCGTTTGTTATTAGTCTGAATTCCAACTGTGCCTGAAAGGAGAAGATGTGAAAAAATGCCGCCTGCCACTTCCAAAATTGTGTTTGATGAATATGTAGCATTCCGCGACTGATCATGACGGTCGTTGTCCTCGATGGTTAGTAGTGAGGCGGCACGGGAAAGCAGCTCCGTCTTTGTGTCCGGTAGTCCTGAATTTTCTAACCAGACTTCTGCAAGCAACCTTAATGTCAATGGATTTCCAGAGAGATCTTCTAGGCCTTGCGTGCATATCGCAGAGAAAATCTTATCGGGATCGATCCGGATATCGTACGATTTAAGAAACGAAATCGCCTGTTCACGATTGAACGGCAATATGTGTACGGAAATGGGAGCAGCCCCATAATCGTCTAAGAATTTTGCTCGGTTTGTTGCGCCTGTCCAATCTGCTGCCCTACAAGATATGATTACATTTGGATTCTTCAACTTGCTGAGAGACGATAGTATTTTATCGATTGCCGGTTCACTGCTCGCGGCAGTAATCTCGTCCAGTCCATCAATAATTATTGGACTATTTTGAGCCGGACGGTAAATCGAGGGATCGGCTGCCCGGCAAAAGGTTCCGGCGGCGACGCGCGATGCCCTGAGAGAGGCGGCTAGCTGTTTCGTCAGTTCAGTCTTGCCGATCCCCGGTTCTCCCAACAGAACTATCACCCTTCCCAATGAAATGAGCTCATCTTCCCGAATGGGCCTTTCGTCCTTTGTCCCTTTCGACATTATGAGGGTCACGAGGAATGTACAATTTATTGCCTCTCAATTGTTTGTCATCGGTGCCGGATATTGTGGGAAAACTCTGGGCTACAAAAGGGGGGTGGCCGTTGTTCGCGAAAAACTCTTCGTTAGGTCCTAGACCTGCGCTGCAGATACGATATAGCGACGCCGATGCGATGGTGAAAATCTTCTCTCGCTGACAAAATGGAATTTCCCCGACAAGCCCGCTTCGAGAGCGTGCGTACCCGCTGGAGGGACGTCCCGTTTGAGGGTGACGCCATTACGTCGGCGTTGGCCTGATCCCTGACAACTCAGGGCGCGTGACGTGCGGAAAGCCCCCGGATACCCGCTGAGACCCTCCTATGGGTCGCTTTTTACTCTTTGCCGACGCTATCCCGCCAACTCGTGGGATCGCAACCCAAGTCCAGCCCGCCTAAGCTTAACAGCGCGAAGATAAATGCAAACCGCTCCTCTCTGTACCCTTGCGGAAGGAAAGCACCGCTCGGGCTACTTGTTACGTGAAGGGTTACGTAGACGGCAAAGGTCTGTAGGTGCTGCCCCTTAATCTGTTGATTTTATTGGTGCCGGTTGAGGGATTCGAACCCCCGACCTACTGATTACAAATCAGTTGCTCTACCAGCTGAGCTAAACCGGCGAATCCGCCACTCTATGCCTCCATGCCGGGCGCGAGGTCAATCCTGCGCTGCGCGCAGACGCAAGGACACCACCGTCAGCGTCGCGGCGCAGGCGTTGGAGACGTTCAGGCTTTTGATCGGCCCGGGCAGGTCGAGCCGGGCGACGAAGTCGCAGCGCTCGCGGGTCAGGCGGCGCAGGCCCTTGCCCTCCGCGCCCAGCACCAGCGCCAGCGGCTTCGACAGCGGGATCGTCTCGATGGGCTCGGACCCTTCCGAATCCAGCCCGATGACGCTGTAGCCGACGTCGCGCAGCTGATCGAGCGCGCGGGCGAGGTTCACGACGGAGACGATCGTCACATGCTCCAGCGCGCCCGAGGCCGCCTTGGCGAGCACGCCGGTGAAATCCGGGCTGTGCCGCTCGGTCACGATCAGCGCGTCCACCCCATAGGCGCAGGCCGTGCGCAGAATCGCGCCGACATTGTGCGGGTCGGTGATCTGGTCGAGCGCGAGAACGATCCCGCTCTTCGCCTCTATGTCCGCAATATCCGCTTCCGGCAGGGGGCGGGCCTCGAGCAGCAGGCCCTGATGCACCGCCTCCTCGCCGAGATGGCGGGTCAGGTCGCGGGCGTCGACCAGATGCGGCTCCAGTCCCGCCGCCCGCGCAAGTTCGGCGATGCGGGGCAGGGCGGTTTCCGTGGCGTAGAGCGCCAGCAGCTTGCGTCGGCCGCCGGTCAGCGCCGCGCGGACAGAATGCGCGCCGTAAAGGGTCACGACCTCCGGCGAGGGCGGCCGGAAAGGCCCGCGCGGCGAGTCGGTCCGGGCGGGCGGCGCGCTACGCGGTTTTTCGCGACCGGGGCGCGGCCGGTCCTTTGGCGGCGGGCGGCGGCTCATCGCAGCGCCGCCGTCTTCACCCACCATTCGGGGTGCTGCCGGCGAATCGCCCGCGCGGCCTTTGCGGCGGCCCGTGGGGTCGCGAAGATGGCGAAGCAGGTTGCGCCCGAGCCGGACATGCGGGCCAGCCGGCAGCCGCGCGCCGCGCGCAGGACCGCCAGCACGTCGACGATGACCGGGGCCTGAAGGCAAGCCGGGTCTTCGAGATCGTTGCGGCCTTTTTCCAGCAGCGCGAGCAAATCCGCCGCGGATCCGCCCGAAGGGATTTCGGGATGCCGGGCGCCGGCTGCTTTCTCTCCCGGCTGAAGCCCCAGCCGCGCGAAAACGGGGCGGGTTTCAACCGGAACGCCCGGATTGATCAGCACGGCGGGCAGCAGCGGCAGGCCGATCAGCGGCCCGAGCGATTCGCCGGCGCCCCGCATCATGCGCGCGCGGCCGGCAAGGCAGACGGGAACGTCCGAGCCCGTCGCGCGCGCGGCGTCGAGAAGGCGCGGGTCGTCCGGCGCGAGGCCATTGGCGTGGGCGAGCAGTCGCAGCGCCGCCGCGGCGTCCGACGAGCCGCCGCCGATGCCGGCCGCGACCGGCAGCCGCTTTTCGAGACGGAAGGCGCCGAGGCGTCAGGTTCTCGACCCGCTCGGCAAGATTGCGCGCGGCGCGCAGCACGAGATTGTCGTCGCCGGCGCCGGCCGCGGGCGCGGTTGGGCCGGCCATATCGAGCGAGAGGGAAGGCGCGGGCGTCAGCGACAGCGTGTCGCCCGCGCCGCTGAAAACGACGAGGCTTTCCAGCTCGTGATAACCGTCGGCCCTGCGGCCCAGTATGTGAAGCGTGAGATTGATCTTCGCCGGGGCGCGCGTCGAAAGCATCTACCCCGGACCTCCGCTTGTGGGTTTTGCGGAGTTTCTTTGGAGCGGGCGAAGGGATTCGAACCCTCGACCCCAACCTTGGCAAGGTTGTGCTCTACCCCTGAGCTACACCCGCATCCGTATCGCCCTTTGGCTTAGCGCCGCCCGGCGTGAGGCGTCTTATGCATGACTCGATCCGGCTTTGCAACAGGGGTGCGCGAGTTTTTTGGGAAGCGCGCGGGAGGCTGCGTTCCGGGCCCTTTCGCGCCCGGAACGCCTGTTTTTCTTTACTGGATCATGCGCGCGGTCGAGCCGGTGTTTCCGGTGATGTTGGCGCTGTCCGGCGAAATCAGCTCCGGAACCCAGGTCAGCGCCACGATCACGAAAGCGACGAAGCCGCCGATGTAGAGCAGGATCTTACCGAGTTCGCTGGAGCCGTGAACGTTGAGAGCCATGTTTTATCCCTCCCATTATTTTCGTTGAGACGAGGCCTTAGTTATTAGCCGATCAATTAAAGTAATGCAATCATAAAATGCGACTTAATGACGCATTTGTTATGTATAGTAAAGTATAGATACAGCAATACTCAGCGCAGGCAAAATAGACCTGCGCTGGTCATCGATCCGCGAGATCGAGCGGCCGCTAGCCCGGCCGTCGCGGGGACGGCCGGGTCGGCAAGCATCGACAATGAGAGAGCGACGGCTGAAACCGCCATGGCCTCAAGACAGTGCAGCCATCGCTCGCCAACAAGGCAACAGGGGGAAGCCGTCGTTGACCGCGTCAAAATGCGGGAGGATGGGTCGGCGCAAAAGGACCACAGGCGCGCGAGGTCGTGGTAAATTTACTTGGTTCTATGATTTTTGTATTTAATGGTCCTAATTTATACTCTAAACCATGGCGCCGACGCCGGCCAAAGCGTCGTTTGCGCGCGACGCGAAGCAATCCAGGGGCCGTGATGTGGCTCTGGTTCGCTCGCAATGATCGCGGTTAGCTAGACGATGGATCAGGCTACTTGCACTCTTGCGCCACGCGGGCGAGGGCGTCGGCGAGGCCCTTGAGCACATAGGTGTCGGTCGTCGACGTGCCCTTCGCTGACGACGCCTTGACGACCAGCTTGCCGCCGCCGCGCAGCGCGCCGACGAATTCTCTTTCGCGCGACTGCTCCTTCACCCAGGCGTTCTGGCCCTTGGTGATGAGCTCCCAGCCGTCGCCGTCGATCTCGGCGGTCGCAGCGGAGCCGTCCTTGGTCGCATAGCCGAGATTGATCGCCACTTCGTTGCGAACGCCTTCGCCCGGGCGGCTGGAGATGAAGATGTAGCCCGCCGTATCCTTCAGCTTCGCTTTCGGCTGGCGGTCCTTCGGCTGGCTGAGGGCGTAGCAGGTCTTGTCCTTGCCGCTCTGCGCCAGATAGGCGCCCCATTCGCCATAGGTGCCGAGCTGCTCGGGCTTGCCGGCCCCGACGTCCTTGTCCGACTTGTCTGATTTATCGGTCTTGTCCGACTTGTCAGATTTGTCGTTCTTGGCCGCCTTCTTGTCGTTCTTGCCCGTGGCGCTTGCCGCGTCCTCGGCAGGTTTGGCGTCTTTCTTGTCCTTGGAGGCGTCTTTGGACGCCGCCGGTTTGTCCTTTGCCAGCGCGGCCCCAGGGGCGACGATCATCGTGGCCGAAAGAACGGCGGCCAGAGAATATCCAAGGACGCGACGCGCACGCCGGGCGCCAGAGAGCGGGAATGTCGATTCGTTCAGCATCGATACGATTCTACTTTCCGCTCCCGAAGCGAACAAGTCGCTTCCGGCTCATGGCTCTTTTTTGGCCGCCATCAGATAATTCACGTCCGTATCGTGGCTCTTGCGCCATGTCCGCGTCAGCGGCTGGAAGGTCATGCCGGCTCGGTCGATTTCGCGCAGGCCGGCGCGGCGCAGCCAGGCGGACAACTCGTCCGGCCGGATGAATTTATTGTGGTCATGCGTGCCCTTGGGCACCCAGCCGAGCACATATTCGGCGCCGAGAATCGCAAACACATAGCTCTTCATCGTGCGGTCGATGGTGGCGAGGAAAATGCAGTCCGCCGGGCTTCACGAGATGAGACAGCTTGCCGATGAAGTCGCTCGGCCCCTCGACATGCTCGATCACTTC
The DNA here is from genome assembly GCA_963717565.1 of uncultured Alphaproteobacteria bacterium. Lineage (GTDB taxonomy): Bacteria > Pseudomonadota > Alphaproteobacteria > Rhizobiales > Beijerinckiaceae > Methylocystis. The sequence continues at coordinate 854,815 of CAVQWJ010000014.1, read as the reverse complement.
GAGCGCCGCCACCGCGTCGAACTGCTCGCCGGTCTCGACCAGCGCTTCGGCGGTGATGTTCCGGTAGTCGATGTCGAGGCCCATCTTTTCGGCGTGGCGGCTCGCGACCGCGATATTGTTGGGCGCCGGGTCGACGCCGGTGACTTTCGCGCCCAGCTCGGCGAGCGACTCGCTCAGAATGCCGCCGCCGCACCCAATGTCGGCGATGCGCACGCCCTCGAGCGGCCGCTCCGGGGATTCGTTCAGCGCACGGTGGTCGCCCAGCAGGAAGCGGCGGATATGGTCGCGGATATAGGTGACGCGGATGGGGTTGATCTCATGGAGGATTCCCATCTTGCCCTTCTTGTCCCACCACAGCTCGCCGAGCCGGTTGAAACGGGCGACATCCTCGGGATTGACGCTGGCGGAGTGGGGGGAGTCGCCTCTTCGGACACGTGGAACCTCTTCAGGGATCGAAACCTTCGCCCCTTGAGATAAGGGCGGCCCGCGGCGTTGACAGGGGCGCTGGCGCGGTCACATATACGCCCGCTTTTTCCGAATGGCGAACAGGGCCTTCCTTTCGTCTTTCGCCATCTCCGAACACGGTCCAATGTCACGTCTGGTCATGAAATTCGGCGGCACGTCGGTCGCCAATGTCGAGCGCATCCGAAACGTGGCGCGCCATGTGAAGCGCGAGGTCGACGCAGGCCGCGAGGTCGCGGTGGTCGTCTCCGCCATGTCGGGCAAGACCAATGAGCTCGTCGCCTGGTGCAAGGAAGCCGCGCCGCTCTACGACCAGAAGGAATATGACGCCGTCGTCGCCTCCGGCGAGCAGGTGACGGCGGGGCTTCTCGCCATCGCGCTTCAGGAGATCGGCGTTCCGGCCCGTTCCTGGCTCGGCTGGCAGGCCCCGATCTGCACGAACGACACGCATGGCTCGGCGCGCATCGAGTCGATCGACGGGGCAGGGATCATCGAGGGGTTTTCACGCGGCGAGGTCGCCGTGGTCGCGGGGTTCCAGGGCGTCCACAAGGAAAGCGGCCGGATCACTACGCTGGGCCGCGGCGGCTCCGACACGAGCGCCGTGGCGCTGGCGGCGGCGATCCGTGCGGATCGCTGCGACATCTACACGGACGTCGACGGCGTCTATACGACCGATCCGCGCGTTGTGCCGAAGGCGCGCCGCATGGATCGCGTCGCCTTCGAGGAAATGCTGGAGATGGCGTCGCTCGGCGCCAAGGTTTTGCAGGTCCGCTCCGTTGAAGTGGCCATGGTGCACGGAGTGCAGACCTATGTGCGCTCCTCCTTCGACGACCCGGCAAATCCGGGCGAGGGGACGCTCATCTGCAACGAGGAGGACATTGTGGAAGCCCAGGTCGTCACAGGCATCGCCTTCTCGCGCGATGAGGCGCAGATCACGCTCCGCAGCGTCGCGGACAAGCCGGGCGTCGCCGCCGCGGTCTTCATGCCGCTCGCCGAGGCCGGCATCAATGTCGACATGATCGTGCAGGTCGTCTCCGAAGACGGCATGACCGACATGACCTTCACCGTCGGTTCGGCCGATTACGAACGCGCCTATGCGCTGCTCGAGAAGATCAGGGACGACATCGGTTTCGCGGGCATTGCGGGCGCCAAGGACGTCGCCAAGGTGTCGGCCATCGGCATCGGCATGCGCAGCCACGCCGGCGTCGCGGCGCGCGCCTTCCGCGCCTTGTCCGAACGCGGCGTGAATATTCGCGCCATCACCACGTCGGAGATCAAGTTCTCGGTCCTGATCGACGAGGCCTATACGGAACTTGCCGTCCGCACGCTGCATTCGCTCTACGGTCTCGACGCCGCCTGAGACGGCTTGACGTCGACTGAAAGCGCGACATGTCCGGTTCCAGAAGCAAATCCCCAAACGGAGGGATGCTATGGAACAGCTTACGGATCGCGTCGTTCAGAAGACCTCGCTCGAGCCTTCAATTGCAAAAGCCGCGATTGGCATGGTGCTGATGTTCCTTCGGGATGAGGTCCCCGAAGGGCGCGTCGCGGAATTCATCGACAAGATGCCCGGCGCCCGCGCGGCCGTAGCTGCGGCTCAGGCCAGAGGCGACGGCGGGGTGACGCAGGCAATCGAAGGTCTGACCAGCTTCATGGGCCATGGCCGCGCCGATCTGAATATTCTGATCGGCAAGCTCGCCAATCTCGGCGTAACCGAAACGCAGGCCCGGCAGTTGCTCGACGAGACGCTGACGCGCGCCGAAGTTCTCATCGGCCCCGAAGGCGCGGCGAAAATCCGCGCCATAATCCCGGAAATGGCGATGCGGTCGGGTGTGACGCCGCCGCCGCAGCCGGAGCCGCCCGCGGCGCGGCCACGGGGATAAAAACGGATAAAACTAGCGCTGATCGTGACCTAACCCCTCCCCTTTACGGGGAGGGCGGCCCCAAGGAGCGGGGTGGGGCCCGGCCCACTTAGCGGCTTGAACCCCAACCCGGCGGTCTTCGATCGCCGACCTCCCGGTATAGGATCAAGACGCGAGGCCGCGCTGCTTTGCCTTCCTTGTGTCCTTCGCAATCGCCCTGGCGCGGCCTTCCGCGACGACCTCGGCGAGAGCAGGCTGTTCCGCCACTGCTTCGGCGATCAACCGGTCCGACGCCGTCTCGATGGCCGTCTCCAGCTTCTGGAAAAATTCTCGCGGCGGCAGGCCCGGCGGGATCATCGGGAGGAATTCGATCACGACCTTGCCCGGGCGCACCACAAAGCTGCGGCGGGGCCAGAAGACCCCGGCGTTCAGCGCAACCGGCAGAGCCGGCACTTTGGTCGCCGCGTAAAGCTGGGCGACCCCAAATTTATAGGCCGGCGGGGCGCCGGCCGGGCGACGGGTTCCCTCCGGGAAGATGAATAGCTGCCGCTTCTGCTCGAACAGCCCCTTCGCCTTATCGATCAATTGCGGAAGCAGCTTGCCGCCCTTGGCGCGATTGATGCCGATCTGCTCGGCGGAGAGCAGATACCAGCCAAAGAAGGGAATCCACACGAGTTCGCGCTTCAGAATATAGCTGAAGTCGGGGAAGCGGATCGGCAGGACGAATGTGTCCCAGATCGACTGATGCTTGCTCGCGACGATCATGGCGCCGCCTTCGGGCGGGATGTTCTCGAGTCCGCGCCATTCCACCTTCAGACCGCAGATTTTGTCGACGAGCCAGAGCGAAGTGCGGCCCCAGGTCCGGCCGAGCTCCTGCGAAACGCGACGCGGCATGACGAGGCCCGGCAGCCAGATCACCATCAGCAGGATCGTATTCGCCCAGAAGAGAATCTGAAAAACGAGCGAGCGCAGGAAGAGCATGTCCGGGTCCGTTAAGAGACGTCGCGCGCCTTTTAGCCAGCCGAACGGGGCTTCACAAGCTCACTCGGCGGAGGCCTGGCTCGCGGGCGGCGGCGGCGCCCGCTCCAGATCTTCCCGCTGCAGCGTCACGCGGAGCAGCGCGCCCAGAAACTTCACATATTCGCTGCCGATCAGCCGGACCACCGCAGGGTCGCTCCCCCAGTCGGCGATGTTCACATGTTCGCTGATGACTGGATAGGGATAGAGTTTGAGTTCCGGCAGCACCGCCGAGAGTTCGACCATGGCGCGCGGCATATGGTAGTTCGACGTCACGACGATGAGCGAATGTGAAATATTGTGGACCTGCGCCCATTGCCTTGTTTCCTGGGCGTTGCCGAATGTGTCGAGCGCCTGATAGCCGAGATCGACGCAGCAGTTGAAAAGGTCGCGCGAGACGGGAAGCTTGCGGGCCAGAACGGAGCTGCGCGTCGCGCGGTTCACGCCGGTGATGAGCATGCGACGGGCCTGCCCGCGCGCGAGGAGTTCCGCGGCGTCGAGCACGCGGTCGGAGCCGCCGGTGAGGGCGACGACCCCTTCCGCCTTTACGGAGAGCTGCGGTTCGTCCCGCGCCAGCGAGAGGGCGAACCAGACGTAACCGCCCGCGAAGGCGAGGGCGCAAAGGGCCGCCGCGCTCGCCACCGTCAGCAGGACCGCACGCAAAACGCCCATACCTGTCGCGCGCCCGCCGCGCGTCAACGACATCACCCTGTCCGTCCTCCCGCCGTCTGTCCGCCTGCTCGCGGCGCGGTTTCTTGAGAGATATATGGTCATAAGGCGCCGCCCGGCGCGAGTGGCTTCATCCGAGCCTCCGCAAATGGCGGAAAACGATGCGTCCGGACAGCCAGCCGGTGAGCAGGGCGACCCCACCCGCGAGCACGAGAATCACGATGAAGCCGCTGACGCCGATGGAGAGATCGCCAAATAACGCCTCCATCTGTTCGCCGCTCGCCGTCGTGCGCCAGTGACGCAGCAGCGCCTGCGCCGCCAGCAGAAAGGCGACGGCCGCGCCGCCCCCGAAACACGCGCCGCGAAGGCCCAGCGCCAGAAACCGGCGCTGGAACTCCTGCGCGATGAAGCTGTCGCCCGCGCCAACGATGTGGAGCACGTCGACAATCTCCCGGTTCGTCGCCACCGCCGCCCGCGTCGCGGACGCGACGACGACGGCCATTGCGGCGAGGATGAGCAGGAAAATCAGCGCCGCCGCCAGCACGACGGCGCGGGCCATGTCGCCGAGCCGGGCCATGACGATGCGATGGTCGTCGAAGGTCGCGCTCGGCACGGCGCCCGCCAGCGCCTCGCGGATTTCGGCGAGGTCGGGACGCTCCCTTGGATCGAGCTTCACCACGATCATGCGCGGCACCGGAAGTTGCGAGAGATCGAGCCCCTGACCGAGCCAGGGCGCCAGAAGGCTTTCCGATTCCTCCTTGGAATAGATCTGCGCCTCGCGCACGCCGGCCGTGCCCTGAAGGATGTCGGCGGCGATGCGCAAATCGGATTCGATGTCGCGGCCCTGCGCCGGGCGCACCTGCACGGTGGCCTCGGTCGCGGCTTCGGCGCGCCACTCTGCGCTTGCGCCCGCGACGAGAAGCGCGGCGGCGGCGGCGAGGGCGGCGAGAAACGTCATGATGGCGATGACCACGACCACCGAGCGGCCGGCGATCGAATCGGTGGGCACGAGCGGCGAAGCCTGGGCCGTATCGTCATCGTCTGCGTCCGCGACCGCGCCCCGTCGCAGGATGCGGACGCGTGAAACGAGGCGGCTGGCGACGTCCCAATTCATCCGCTTACTCGAAAATATGCAGACGGCCATCGGCCAGCACGAGGCGCCGGGCTTCCTCGTACTGGTCCATCAGGCTCAGATCATGGGTGGCGATGATGACGGCGGTGCCGGATTTGTGAAGCTCGACGAAGAGCCGCAGGATCCGTCGCGCCAGCGTCGGGTCGACATTGCCGGTCGGTTCGTCGGCGAGCAGCAGCTTCGGCTGGGAAATCAAGGCGCGGGCAATGGAGGCGCGCTGCTTTTCTCCACCCGACAGCACGCTCGGCACGCTATGACGCCGCTCGCCCAGGCCAACCCATTTCAACAGTTCCGTGACCTCCGAGCGATAGCTCGCCTCCTCGCGGCCGAGGACGCGCAGCGGCAGCGCGACATTCTCGTAGACGGAGAGATGTTCGAGCAGGCGAAAGTCCTGAAAGACGACGCCGATGTGGCGGCGCATCTGCGTGACCTCGTCCTTTTCGAGCGTCGCCGTGTCGCGGCCGAAGACGCTGATCAGGCCGCGCGTCGGCTTGAGCGCCATGATGATCAGCCGCATGAGCGTCGTCTTGCCGGCGCCGGAAGGCCCGGTCAGAAACTGGAAAGAGCGGGGCGCGACGGCGAACGAGACGTCCCGAAGCGTCTCCGGTCCCATGCCGTAGCGCAAGCCGACATTCTCGAAGCTCAACACCTGTCTTTCGCTCCAGATGGTCGGGCCGCGCGGAGACGCCCGGGAATCGGGCCCTGAGGATAGCAGTTCACCTGTCCTTAACCATAATTGCCGCTAATCAGGGGAAAGGGTTTGTTAACGCACTGCAACAACGGGAGCGGAAATGGCCATGACCGAGAGCTCGCGCCCCTCGCGCCGGGCTTTGCCGTCGGAAATAGCCGCCGAGGCGTCGAGCGCGCCGGGCGACGAGGAGTTTTGGAGCCGTGAGGCGACCCGGCCCGCGGCGCGCGATCTTCCGCCAGCCCGGCGCGACCGCTGGCCCATCGTCGCCACGATCATCGCGATCGTTATGGGCGCCACGGCATTGATCGCCATGCGCGAGAAGATCGTCCGCATTCTGCCGCCGGCGGCCATCGGCTATCGCGCGCTCGGCCTGCCGGTGAATCTGGCGGGTCTCGAATTGCGTGGCGTGCGGTCCCGAATCGAGATGGACGGCGCGCGCAAGGTGCTCATCACGGAAGGCGAGATCGCAAACATCCGCCGCGATGAAAACAAAGTCCCCCCGCTCACGCTGGCGGTGCGCAACTCCAGCGGGCTTCAGCGCTACGCCTGGACAGCGCCATCGCCGAAGACCCGGCTCGCGCCCGGCGAGACCATCGCCTTTCGCGCGCGACTCGCTTCCCCGCCCGAAGACGGGGCCGACGTTCTGGTTCGCTTCGCGCATCTCGACGAGGCGAAGCCGGCCAAATAAGCCGCTTGATTGTGACAGCGCCCTCGCGTCCCGTCATCGCGAGCAGCGAAGCGACGAAGCGATCCAGAGCCGTGATGTGGCTGTGGAGCGCTTCGCTCGCTGCAATGACGGAGGAGACGGGTGGATTGGCGCGAACCTGTCCGGGACTACTGCGAGCGGCTTGACGGCGCGTTCTGGTCCGAGCCTCTCAACGCACTGACCAATGCGGGATTTCTCATCGCAGCTGCGGCGGCGCTGGTCCTGTTGCGTCGGCGTCGCGAGCCTGACCCCGCGGCGCTCGCGCTCATCGTCGTCACCGCCTCGGTCGGCGTCGGAAGCTTTCTGTTTCACACGCTGGCGACGCGCGGCGCCATGCTGCTCGACGTCATCCCGATCACCATTTTTATCTACGGCTTCTTTCTGCTGGCGCTGCGCCGTTTCTTCGGCCTCGGGGTTGTGGCGGGCGTCGTCGCGACGGCGCTTTTTGGCGTTGCGAGCTTTCTGTTCGGCTCAATTGTCCACGGCCTCAATGGCTCCGTGGCCTATCTTCCCGCGCTTGCGGCGCTTGCGGGGTTTTCGTCCTTGCTGTGGCGGCGTGAACCTCTCGTCGCGCAGGGTCTTGCTGTGGCGGCGGGCGTTTTTCTGATCTCGCTCGTCTTCCGCACGATTGACAGGGCGATCTGCCCGGCTATCCCGACAGGCACGCATTTCCTGTGGCATTCACTGAACGCAGTGGTGCTTTGGCTGCTGCTGCGCACGGCGATTATGACGGGCAAGGCGGAGTAACTAAGCGATCCCGAGCCAGAATGCGAACGACCCGACGGCCGCGTGAGACACGACAACCGGCCAGATGTTTCGCGTGGTCAGATAGGCGCCGGCCCATGCCAGTCCGACGAGGAAAGTATTGGCGAGCAGCAAAGGGTCGCCATAGGGGATGTGCATCAGCGAGAACACCGCGGCGGAGAACAGCACATATCTGCCGCCGCTCATCTGCAGCCTGTCGGCGATGATCTTGGGAATCGCTCTGAAGACAAGCTCCTGACACGGAGCCGAAATGAGAATGTAAAAGGGCGCGAATTTCATCCAGTTCGGCTGAGCGCGATCTGTCGGGAAGAAACTTGCTTCGGCGTAGATCGCGACGCCGATGACGAGCGTGATCAGCCCGCAGCCCAGCCAATGTCGCAGGAAATGCGGCGCGCGGAGACCGAGTTCGGCGGCGGAATATCCGGCTAACGCGCTGAGCGCGATCGCAAGGGCGGAGATCGCGAGCATCACCTCGAAGCGCAACTTGAAAGGCAGCAGGCCGAGCCTGATTGCGACGCCCGGCGTCACGAGGAGCAGGGCGAATCCCAGCAGCAGCCAGTTGTCGTAAATTCGGCGCAGGACTGTCATGACGATGTAACATACATCGTCTTGGCGCGACGCCAAGAGCAGAATGGAAAGCGGCGCTTATGGTCCGTCGTCGTTCCTCGGCGCCTCGATACGTTCGGCGACGAGATAGAGCGGCCGTCCTTTCACTTCGTTGAAGATGCGGCCGATATATTCGCCGAGCACCCCCAGCGAGAGAAGTTGCACGCCCGAGAAAAAGGCGATCGAGACGACGAGCGTCGGAAAGCCGGGCGTGTCGACGCCGAAGAGCATGGTCCGCGCCCAGTAATAGGCCGCCATGCCCAGCGCAAAGATTGAAATGGCGAGACCGACATAGGTCCAGATCATCAGCGGCATCGACGAGAAGGAGAGAAGCCCGTCGAGCGCGAAGCGCGCCAACCGCGTGAAGTTGAACTTCGACTCGCCGCTCGCACGACTTTCCACATCGAAAGGCACGCCGATGGATTTGAATCCGATCCAGGCGTAAAGCCCCTTGTTGAAGCGCGCGCGCTCGCGCATCGAGAGCAGCGCGTCGACGGCCTGACGATCGAGCAGGCGAAAATCTCCCGCGCCGGGCGGCAGCGGCACGTCGCCGATCTTTTCCAGCAGGCGATAGAAGAGCCCGGTGAAGACCGTCCGCATCTTCGGATCGGTCGCTCGGTCGGCCCGCTGACCATAGACATTCTTGTAGCCGGCCCGCCATTTCTCGATGAAGAGCGGGATGACCTCCGGCGGGTGCTGGAGGTCGGAGTCCATGATGACCGCCGCCGCGCCGCGCGCCTCGTCGAGCCCCGCGGCAATGGCGATTTCCTTGCCGAAATTGCGCGAGAAGGAGAGGGCGCGAAAGCGCGGCTCCCCGGCGCAAAGCGCCTTGAGCTCGGCAAGACTGTCGTCATGCGAGCCGTCGTCGACGAAGATCGCCTCGAAGGAGACGCCGGCCTGTTCCAGCGCCGGGACCAGCCGGGCCGCGAGCGGGCGAATATTGGCGCCCTCGTTGTATACGGGGACCACGACCGATATATCGGGACGCTGGACAGTGTCGTTCATGGCCGCGTTTCAAGCAGAATTTCACGGCGCGGCAAAGGCGAAATCGAGAGGGCGGGAGAAATGGCCAAGGACCGCATCATCGCGCTTTGCGCAGACGATTACGGCCTGTCCTATGGGGTGAGCGTCGGCATTCTGGAGGCCCTCGACGCCGGACGCCTGACGGCGGTCTCGGCGCTGGTCAACGGCCCGCGCTGGCCGGCCATGGGCCGCGAACTGCGCCGGCGCTCGCAGAACGCCGACGTCGGCCTGCATTTCAACCTCACGCTCGGCCGTCCGCTGGGGCCGATGCCGACCTTTGCCCCCGACGGAAACTTCCCCCCGGTCTCGACCGTCATCCGGTCCGCCCTGCGCCGCAAGCTGCCGATGGAGGAAATCCGCGCCGAGATCGACCGCCAGCTCGACCGCTTCGAGTCGGTGATGGAGCGCCGGCCCGATTTCGTCGACGGCCACCAGCATGTGCACGGGCTGCCCGGCATACGCGACGCGTTGATCGAGGCCATGGCGGCGCGTGGGCTCGCCGGCCGGGCCTGGCTGCGCAACGCCGGCGACGGCCTTCATCGCATCGTCCTGCGCCGCGCCCATGCGCGCAAGGCGCTGGCCGTGCGGAGTCTGTCGTCGGGCTTCCGCCACGCGGCGCAGCTTCACGGCTTTTCGACAAATGACAGTTTCGCCGGCTTCTCGGATTTCCATCCGGGCAAGGATTACGCGCAGGCTTTCGAAACCTATCTGCGCGCGCCGGGACGCCGGCATCTCGTCATGTGTCATCCCGGCCATGTCGACGACGAGTTGAAGGCGCAGGACCCGGTGACCACCACGCGCGAGCAGGAACTCGCCTTCCTGCTGTCGCCGCGCCTGCCCGAAATGCTGGAAAAGCGCGGGCTGAGACTGGCGCGCCTCAGCGAGGCGACGAAGGGTTAGGCCGGTTGAGAGGCAAGGCCGCCAGCGCGAACCTGTCTAATCACGCCGCTCTCAAGCGATCGTGATGTCCAGCCCGAGATCGAGCACTTTCGCAGAGTGGGTGAGCGCACCCACGGAGATCAGGTCGACGCCCGTCTCGGCGATGGCGGCGATCGTGTCGAGATTGACGCCGCCCGAGGCCTCGCAAATCATCGCGCCATTCACCATCGCCACCGCCTGACGCAGCTCGTCGGTCGACATATTGTCGAGCAGCACGGCGTCGGCGCCTTCCTTCAAAACTTCCTGCAATTGGTCGAGCGTATCGACTTCGATCTCGATTTTCGTGAGATGACCGACAAACTCCTTGGCGGCGCGCAGGGCAGGGATCACGCCGCCGGCGACGGCGATGTGATTGTCCTTGATGAGCACGGCGTCGTCGAGCCCGAAGCGATGGTTCGCGCCGCCGCCACAGCGCACCGCATATTTTTCGAAGGCGCGAAGCAGCGGCGTGGTCTTGCGCGTGTCGCAGACCCTGGCCTTCGTATGCGAAATCCGTTCGGCGTAACGCGCCGTCAGCGACGCGACGCCCGATAGGCGCCCGAGATAATTCAGCGCGACGCGCTCGGCGGAAAGAATGGCCCGCGCCGGGTCCGTCGATGCGCGCGACGACAGCGCCGGCTTCCACCCTGTCGCCGTCGTTCACCCAAGCCTCGAAACTGGTCTCGTCGCTCATCTGCAGGAAGGCCGCGCGCGCGAGCGGCAGACCAGCGATAACGCCCGCCTCACGTGTCGCGATCACGGCGCTGGCGGTTGCGGTGGCGGGAATCGTCGCCTGCGTCGTGACGTCGCCCGCGCGGCCGAGGTCTTCGGCCAACGCCGCGCGCACGGCGTCTTCGATGAGGAAAGGGGGGAGTTCGAAGCTCATTCGCTCGTCCGAGCTTTCAAGTGGAACGACAGTCTCGCGGTTCCCATCCCTCCCCCTTGCGGGGAGGGTGGCGCGCGGAGCGCGACGGGTGGGGTATCGCCGCTATGACTGTGATGGGGCCGGACCCCACCCGACCCCGCTCCGCGGGGCCACCCTCCCCGTAGAGGGGAGGGATTGGGCGGCGTCATTGCGGGAAAATTCATACGCCCACCTCATCCGCCAGTTTCAACGCTTCCGCCAGCGTCATCCGCGAGCGGCGCGCGAAGGTCGGGTCGGCTTGCGGGAAATCCGAGCGGAATTGCGCGCCCCTGCTTTCGCGCCGCATCCAGGCGGAAGACGCGATCATCAGCGCGGTCGTCAGCATGTTGGAAATCTCGATGTCGTTCGTGCGCGACGCGAGGCGCCGGATCGCCCGGATCGCGCCGGACAGCCCCGAGCCATCGCGGATCACGCCGACATTGGCGGACATGAGATCGCGAAGTTCCTCGACCACGGCGAAGTCCCTGTCATGGACGGCGGGCTCATCGCGATCCGACGCCAGGCGCGCGTTCAATTCCGGCAGCGGCGACGCGACGATGTCGGCGGCGGCGCGCGCGCCGAACACCACGGCCTCCAGCAATGAATTGGACGCCAGACGGTTCGCGCCATGCACGCCGGTCGACGCGACTTCGCCGATCGCCCAGAGGCCGGCGACGCTCGTGCGGCCGCGCGCGTCCGTCCAGACGCCGCCCATGTGATAATGCGCGGCGGGCGCAATCGGGATCGGCTGCGTCACGGGATCGATTCCGGCGCTCATGCAGCTTCCGTAGACGGTCGGGAACCGCGTCCGGAAATTCCGCGCCGATGGCGGCGCGCGCGTCGAGAAAGGCGCCGCGACCCGCCTTGATGCTCGCAAACACGCCGCGCGCGACGATGTCTCGCGGGCGCCAATTCGCGCGGCCGGATCTATGTCCAGCAGAAAGCGACGCCCGTCGCGGTCGATGATGGTCGCGCCCTCGCCGCGCAGCGCTTCGGTCGCGAGCGGCGCCGGATCGGCGTTGATGTCGATGGCGGTAGGGTGGAATTGCACGAATTCTGCGTCGGCGATGATTGCGCCCGCGCGCGCCGCCATGGCGACGCCGACGCCGCGCGCCTCCACCGGATTGGTGGTCACGCGATAAAGATGACCGACGCCGCCGGTCGCCAGCACCAACGCCGAACAGGGAATGTCGCAGATGCGCCCCGAGGCGTGGCGCGCGCGCACGGCGACGACGCGGCGGTCGCGCGTGATGATCTGCTGCGCCGAATAGCCGTCGACCACCGTGACGGAAGGCGTCTTCGCGAGCTGGCGTTCCAGCGTCTCCATGATGGCGCGGCCGGCGGCGTCGCCCATGACGCGCACGATGCGTCGATGCGAATGCGCCGCCTCCTGCGAGGGCGCGAAGTCGCCGCCGTCACGGCGATCGAAGGGCGCGCCCATGGCGGCGAGATCGTCGACGCGGTCGCGCGCCTCGCGCGCCATGCCGAGCGCGATCTCGGGGTCGACGATGCCGCCGCCGGCTGCGACTGTATCCTCGGCGTGCCGCTCAGCGGTGTCGCCTTCGTCGACCGCCGCCGCAATGCCGCCCTGCGCCCAGAATGAGGAGCCGCTGGAGCCGACCGGCGTCGGCGCGAGAATGGCGACCGGGTGCGGCGCGAGCTTCAGCGCGCAGAACACGCCGGCGAGTCCGCCGCCGACGATGACGATGGGCGGAAGGTTTCGCGGCATTTGCTAATCGCGCGCGACGGCGGCGAGCCGCTCGAGCGCCGCGGCTTCCTTCGCCACGGCAGCCGCGACAAGAGCGCGGGCGCGCTCGGGCAGGGGCAGGGCGAGCGCCGCGGCATGGCCCTTCGGCGACATCTTGCACAGCGTCTTGCCGAGGATGTCGACGATCTTCTCGTCGTCGTAGCCGTCGTATTTTGCGAGGAAGTCCTCGAAGTAATGTTCGAGAAAGACGACCGCCGCGACATTTTCCAGCGCCTGCGATTCGGGGTCTTTCTTCAACTGCTCCTTGCGGATGAGCGCGCCGACATGGGCGATGGCCGCGTCGTCATAGCCATTTGCGCGCATGATTTCGCCGACCAGAGTCGCGTGATGGATGCGGCAGGCGCGGCGCCATTCGTTGTAGCCGCGCCGGCCTTCGGGATAGTCGCCGCGCGGGATCTCCCAACGGCGCAGGTGCTGTGCGCGCGCGGCGATCTTCAACAGATCGGACGCGTCGGGATAGATCGCCGCGAGGCGCGCGCTCATGCGCTCCGCATAAAGGCTCTCGAAGGCGCGGCCATCGACCTTGCGGGGATCTTCGGCGTTGGCGGCGTCGATCGCCGCAAGTGTCGCTTCGAGCGCGGGCATGTGCGTTCCGCTCTGGAGGGGCTCTCAGCCCAGATCGATCATCCGCTGCACGCTGAGCCGCGCGCGGGCGGCGATCTCCGGATCGACGATCACTTCCTCGCGCATGTTCAGCAGGGCGTCGAGAATCTTCGGCAGCGTGATGCGCTTCATATGCGGGCAGAAGTTGCAGGGCCGGATGAATTCCGTGCCTTTCGTCTCCGCCGCGACATTGTCCGCCATGGAGCATTCGGTCACGAGCATGACCCGCGCCGGCTTCTCCTTGCGCACATAATCGATCATCGCCGCCGTCGAGCCGGAGAAGTCCGAGACTTCCACCACCTCGCGCGGGCACTCGGGATGAGCGATCACCTTCAGACCCGGATGGTCGGCCTTGAAGCCAAGGATCTCATCGGCCGTGAACAGCTCATGCACTTCACAGGCGCCGTGCCAGGCGATGATCTTCACCTTCGTCTGCGCGGCGACGTTCTGGGCGAGGAAACGGTCGGGGACCATGATGACCGTATCGGCGCCGAGGCTCTCCACGACCTTCACGGCATTGGAGGAGGTGCAGCAGATGTCGACCTCCGCCTTCACCTCAGCGGAAGTGTTCACATAGGCGACGATCGGCACGCCCGGATATTCGCGGCGCAGCGCGCGAATGTCGGCGGCGGTGATGGAGGCGGCGAGCGAGCAGCCGGCTTCCGCGTCGGGGATCAGCACCGTCTTTTCGGGGCTGAGAATCTTCGAGGTCTCGGCCATGAAGTAGACGCCGCCCTGAACGATCACGTCGGCGTCCGACTGCGCCGCGAGCTTTGCGAGCTGGAGGCTGTCGCCGATGTAGTCGGAAACGCAGTGGTAGATCTCCGGCGTCTGGTAATTATGCGCCAGAATGACCGCGTTGCGGACCTTCTTGAGCTCGTTGATGGCCTTGACGTAGGGCGCGTGAAACGGCCACTCGACCGGCGGGATCACCCTCGAGACGCGCTCGTAGAGATGCGCGGTCGCGGCTTCCACTTCCGGCGTCCAGTCGAGATTGGGACGGGGCAGGGCAGGGAAGGCCCGATGCGCGACAGCGGCCTGCGCAGTGTCGATTTTGGCGGAGTGGAAGGTCATGACTCCCGAACCCTCGTCTCTCGGCAGCCTTATGCTCAAAGTGAGTATAAGGCGGTCCTACAAAAACCCCGTGGCGGGTGTCGCCCGGAGCGCATGAAAGGCAGAGTTTAATGACAGGCGCGCCCGCCCGCAACCCTGACCTGGCGCCTGAGATATGCTCAAGGGGAGTATAAATCAAGTGGAAGGCGGCTCGTCCCAGCTTCGGAATTATATGGCGGCTTCCTTTTCGCCGGACTGGATTCCACTCCGGCGGAAAGGGCTCTATAGACGGGGCCATGCAGCAGGACGCCAGAATTTACCCGCACCGCCACCTCCTCGGCATCGAAGGGCTCAAGCGGCCCGATATCGAGACGCTGCTCGACATGGCCGAGCAGGCGGTGGAGGTGTCGCGTCAGGTGGAAAAGAAAAAGTCGAATCTGCGCGGACGCACGCAGATCAACCTTTTTTACGAGCCCTCGACCCGCACGCAGGCGTCCTTCGAGATCGCCGGCAAGCGCCTCGGCGCCGATGTGATGAACATGTCCGTGGCGCGTTCGTCCGAAATCGAAGGGAGAGACGCTGCTCGACACGGCGATGACGCTGAACGCCATGCGGCCGGACATCATCGTCGTGCGTCACGCCCAGGCCGGGGCCGCGCATCTTCTGGCGCGCAAGGTCGACTGCTCGGTCGTGAACGCCGGTGATGGGGCGCATGAACATCCGACGCAGGCGCTTCTCGACGCGCTGACCATTCGCCGCAACAAGGGCCGGATCGAGGGGCTGACGGTCGCGATTTGCGGCGACATTCTGCACTCGCGCGTCGCGCGGTCGAATATGATCCTGCTTTCGGCGCTGGGCGCGCGCCTGCGGGTCGTGGGGCCGTCGACGCTTGCGCCCGACAGCCTCTCGCGTCTGGGCGTGGAGGTGCATCACGACATGCGTCGCGGCCTCGACGGCGCGGACATCGTCATGATGCTGCGCCTGCAACGCGAGCGCATGTCCGGCGCGCTGGTCCCGAGCGCGCGGGAATACTTCCATTTCTTCGGCCTCGACGCCGAAAAGCTCGCCCTCGCCGCGCCGGACGCGCTGATCATGCATCCGGGCCCGATGAACCGGGGCGTGGAGATCGATTCCGCCGTGGCGGACTGCTCACGCTCGCTCATCCGCGAGCAGGTGGAGATGGGCGTGGCCGTGCGAATAGCCGTTCTGGAGGCTCTCGCGCAGCACCTTCCGAATGTGTAAGAATGCCCGTAAAACAGGTCCAAGCGGACCTAAATGGGGTGAGAAATGCTCAAGTTGATCCGATTTCTCGGACTGGTGTCGCAGTCGATCTTTATCCAGTTCCTGCATGTTTTCGGCCTCGTGGCCTTCGGGGCGTCGGCGGCGCTGGGCTGGTTTCGCCTGCCGTCCTGGCTGGTGCCGATCCTGGCCGTCGTCTGCGGCGTCGTCGCCGACAAATTCCTGGATGAAACCGCGGTCGCCGATCTGCTGGAAAGGGCGCACAACGCCAATCAGCGCGGCGGCTTTCTGATCGTCGTTTACTTCGTGATCTGCGCGATTGGTTACGTCGTGGGAGCCTATGCTCGCCACTATGCGCGTGGAAAGGGGCTGTCTGCGGCCGCTTCCAAGAAGTGAGCCACTGACGAACGGACGACGCCCCTCGTGCTTCGAGGCGGCCCTTCGGGGCTCCTCAGCATGAGGGGCTTTTCGATTTTCAATGTGAAATGCCTAGGCCTCATCCTGAGGAGCGCGCGAAGCTCGCGTCTCGGAAGGACGAGGCCGCCTCCGCCGCTCCCCTCACAGCCCCTCGAACAGCGCCGTCGACAGATAGCGCTCGGCGAAGGAGGGGATGATCAGGACGATGTTCTTGCCCGCCGCTTCCGGACGGTTCGCGATTTCGAGCGCGGCGGCGACGGCGGCGCCGGACGAAATGCCGACCGGAATGCCCTCGACGCGCGCCAGCAGGCGCGCCGTTTCAAAGGCCGTCTGATTGCCGATGGTGACGATCTCGTCGATCACGCCGCGATCGAGGATCGGCGGCACGAAACCCGCGCCGATGCCCTGAATCTTGTGCGGTCCCGGCGGGCGGCCGGAGAGCACCGCGGAATCCTCGGGCTCCACGGCGACGACGCGCAGTCCGGGGTTACGCTGCTTGAGCACCTGACCGACGCCGGTGATCGTGCCGCCGGTGCCCACGCCCGAGATGAAATAGTCGACGTGACCGTCGGTGTCGTTCCAGATTTCCTCCGCCGTCGTGACCCGATGAATTTCCGGATTGGCGGGGTTTTCGAACTGCTGCGGGATGACCGAGCCCGGGATTTCGGCGGAAAGCTCGCTGGCCTTGGCCAGCGCGCCCTTCATGCCCTGTGCGGCCGGGGTCAGCACGAGTTCGGCGCCGAGCAGCGCCAGCATCTTGCGGCGCTCGATCGACATCGACTCCGGCATGACCAGGATGAGCCGGTAGCCGCGCGCCGCCGCGACGAAGGCGAGCGCAATGCCGGTGTTTCCGGATGTCGGCTCGATGAGCACGGATTGACCGGGCGTGATCTTGCCGGCCTATTCCAGAGCGTCGATCATGGCGACGCCGATACGGTCCTTGACGCTGGAAATCGGGTTGAAGAATTCGAGCTTGGCGAGGAGGTTGGCCTTCGCCCCCTTCTGCTTCGCCAGACGATCGAGGCGCACGATCGGCGTGTCGCCGATGGTCTGGGTGATGGAGTCGTAAATCCGGCCACGGCCCGGCTTGGCGGGTGGCGTGAAAGCCTTGTCGTTCGACATATGCTCCTCCCGAAGCGATTAGATCGACAGTTTGACGCCGACAGCCGCCATCATCGTCGCGAGAGCCGGCCGCAGCAAGCGATCCGGCACGCGCGCCGCGAGATGACTCCCGATGGCGATGCCGGGCAGGGAACCGACGAGCAGCGAGAATAGCAGGAGCCAGTCGACGCCGCCGAGCAACCAATGCCCGAAGCCCGCGACGAAGGTCAATGGCACTGCATGGGCGATATCGGAGCCCACGAGCCGCACGGTCGGGACCCGGGGATAGAGAGCAAGCAGAATCGTCATCCCCAGCGCGCCGGCGCCCACAGAGGAAATCGACACCAGAACGCCGAGGAAGACGCCGAGCGTGATCGTCAGCCAGCACACGCGCGTCTCGCTGAGCTTGTCGAGGTGATGGGCGATGTAGTCGAGGATCCACTTGCGGAACAGGATCGCGACGGCTGTGAGCAACAGGGCGAAGCCGAGAGCTGAAGTGATCAGCCCATTCGCCGCATGGCCGGCCTTATGCCCCAGCCAGGAAAGGGTCAGCAGCGTGACGATCGTGGCCGGAATCGAGCCATAGGCGAGACGCCTCGTAATCCGCCAGTCGACGGTGCCGTTGAGACCATGAACCAGCGTGCCGTTGCTCTTGGTGATCGCGGCATAGAGAAGGTCGGTGCCGACGGCTGTCGTCGGCGCGATCCCGAATATGAGGACGAGGATCGGCGTCATCAGCGAGCCGCCGCCAACGCCCGTGAAGCCGACGAGCGCGCCGACAACGAAACCGGAAACGGAATACAGCGGGTTGAAGGCGTGAAGCGCATCGGCAAAGGCGAACATGGACGATGAGCTTCCTTTTCACTTTCAGGCGCTGTATATTATGCCTTCGCACAGCGTTATGACGTCATTTTACTGACAGCAAGAGGCGCAGATAGTCAACCTTAATCTACCAAAGAGCTTAGCTAGCGGACTCGTCAAGAGGCCCGTATATTAATGAAGTCGCATATGTGATAATGTCACGCAGACAGTCGATATTGTGGATTATCCTGCACACGTAGGGCCGGTCGCGCATGCCGGCCGAATCTGTGGTAAGCACTATCCGATGCTCACGAAGAAGGCGAAATACGGTCTGAAGGCCGCGGTCTATCTGGCCGGGATCGCACCCGGGCAGACCGCGCTCGTCGCCGACATCGCCGCCGAGAACCAGATTCCGAAGAAATTCCTGGACGCAATTCTCAGCGAACTGCGCAACGCCGGTTTTGTTCACTCGAAGAAGGGAAAAGGCGGCGGCTATATGCTGGCGCGCCTCCCGTCGGAAATCTCGGTCGGGGATCTCGTGCGCACGCTCGACGGACCGCTGGCGCCCATTCAATGCGCCAGCCGTCGCCTTTATCGAAGATGCGACGACTGCGTCGACGAGACGCACTGCGCCGTTCGGCTGGTGATGCTCGAGGCGCGTGACGCCATCGCCCTTGTGCTGGACAATACTTCCCTCGAGCAGATGCGCACGCTCGGCGAAGCTGGACTGCGGCTTGTCGAAGGCAAGACCAGGAAAAAGCCCGTCCGGCCCGCCATGGACATGGCGTGAGCGGGAAACTATAAAGCCCGCGCCGGCCTTCGCGCCGGAGAATTCTGCGGAAAATCAGAGGCCGGCGCAGAGCCGGGAAGCCAATGTCGGAAGCAGCGGTGGCGATGGTTCGTCAATATGCGGAGCAGGGACAGTCGGCGGCGGAGCTGCGTCGCACGATGGTCGACCGCCAGCTCCGTCCCTTCGACGTGACGGACGTGCCGCTCCTCGAGCGTTTTCTCAACGTTCCGCGTGAACTGTTCCTGCCCGCAGGCCAGGAGACGCTCGCCTATTCCGACCTCGCCGTGACGGTGCGGGGCGCCGGCGGCCATCGCCGCACGCTGCTTCCGCCGCTCGTTCTGGCGCGCCTTCTTCAGGGCGGCGCGCCGCGCCCGGGCCAGAAGGCTCTCGTCATTGGCGGCGCCGGCTATTCGGCCGCCATTCTGTCAGGCCTCGTCGGCGAGGTCGTCGCGCTGGAAAGCGATCCTGAACTGACCGCCCGCGCGCGCGACGGTCTCGCGGCCATCGGCGCAACGAATGCGCGGGTCGAAATCGGGCCGATGGAGCAGGGCTGCCCGGCTTCCGGCCCCTTCGACCTGATTTACGTCGAGGGCGGCGTTGAAACCGGTCTCGAAACGCTCTTCGCGCAGCTCACGCCGGATGGCCAGTTGCTGGCGATCGTGACGCCGGAAGCCGGCGCGGGGCAGCAGGTCGTTCGCTACGAGCGGCAGGCAGGTCAACCGGCCGGGCGCATTTCGCTGTTGAGCGCAAATGCTCCGGTCCTCGAAGGTTTCGCGAAGGCCCCGTCGTTCATCTTCTGACGTCGTCGTTTCGCCCAATTCGCGTCTATAGCGTTTCCGTACCGCGTTCGACGAGATTCGCCGAATGTGACAGGTGACGCGCATCTTGAATCCGGCGAATTCCGGAGAGTTGAAGGGAAGGCTGGAATGGACTGTGCGGCGTTGAGCGGGCCGCAGGCGGCCCGGCTTCGGACCGCCGCGCGAGGCGCTGTTGCGATCCTTGCGCTTCTATCTGGCTTTCAGGGCCAGGCATGTGCAGAAACGCTTCGGTCCGCGCTGGCGCGGGCCTATGCCGGGAATCCCGACCTCAACCAAAGCCGCGCCGCCGTCCGCGTCCGCGACGAGGAGGCGCCGAAAGCTCTCGCCGGCATGCGCCCGAAGGCGAATATTCAGGCCTCGGTCGGTCCGGAATACGCCAATCTGCGATTTCCCGCAGGCCGCGATCAGACCACTGGCCAGCGGCAGTTCCTTCTTGAAAAATACACTGGCTGGCCGCGGGGGACGACCCTCAACGTTCAGCAGAATCTTTTCGACGGAAACCGCACGGAGAATTCAGTCAAGCAGGCCGAGTCGAATGTTTTCGCGGCGCGCGCCACGATGCGCCTCACGGAGCAGGCGATCCTGCAGAACGGCGCCACAGCCTACATGAACGTGTTGCGCGACACGGCGGTGATGAATCTGCGCAAGAACAATATTTCCGTTCTGGAGCAGCAGCTCAAGCAGACTCAGGACCGCTTCCAGGTCGGCGAGGTGACGCGCACCGACGTCGCGCAGGCTGAAGCGTCGCTCGCGCAGGCGCGATCAGAGTTCTACGCCGCGCAGGCGCAACTCAAGAACAGCATCGCCAATTATCGACAGCTCATCGGCTGCGATCCGAAGGATCTTCAGCCGGGTTCGTCTGTCGAAACTTTTCTTCCGAAATCGCTCAATGAGGCGATCGAGGTCGCGCTTGTCGAACATCCGGGCGTGGTGTCGGCGATGCACCAGGTCGATGCGGCGGAACTTGCGGTGAAAGTGGCCGAAGCTGCGTTGATGCCCAATCTTTCGCTCAACGCCCAGGTCTCGAACCAGTACCAATTCGTTTCTCGGCATTCCGGGCTCGCGGCAGTTTTCAGCCCAGGGGGCGGCGCAGCTCAATATCCCGCTCTATCAGGGCGGCGCCGAATACGCCTCGATCCGTCAGGCGAAGGAGCAGCTCGGCCAGGCGCGTCTGAACGCCGATCTGCAGCGTGACAGCGTTCGGGCCAGCGTGGTGTCCAGCTATGGTCTGCTGGATACGGCGAGAGCCTCGATCATCTCGGGACAGGCGGCCGTGAAGGCGGCGGAGACGGCGCTTTCCGGCGTGCGCGAGGAAGCCAAGGTCGGCCAGCGCACGACGCTCGACGTGCTGAACGCGCAGCAGGCGCTGCTCAATGCCCGCGTGAGCCTCGTGATCTCGCAGCGCGACCGCGTTGTGGCGTCTTATGCGGTGCTCGGCTCGATTGGCCGACTTTCTGCACAGGAACTTGATCTGAGCGTTACTTTGTATGATCCAACAATCCATTACGAGCAGGTGAAGACCAAATGGTTTGGCACGGATACGCCCGACGGACGCTGACGGAAGCGCCGACGGGGTGACAGCGCAGTGGGAAAGGTGTGGAATTCCAAAGTCCCAAGTTGATTCGCGACGGGCAGGCGGTCACATCTTGGGCTCGGCAACAGTCCAACTTTTCAAGAAAGCAGTCCATGAGCGCAGCTAACGCCTCCGTAGCCCCGTCGCCTTCTCATCAGGATGAGACCCGCGCGAACGAGCCCTCTATGGAGGAAATCCTCGCGTCGATCCGGCGCATCATCGCCGACGATCAGTCCCTTCCGGGCAATCGTCGCGAGCGCGAGGAGCGGCGCCGCCGCGACGCGGAGGAGGTCGTCGAGGCGGCCCCCCCGGCCTCGCATGATTATTCCGAGCCCGCTCTGGAAGCAGCCTCCGCAGAGGTCGAGGACGACGTGGACGACGCGATTGAAAACAAGCCGTCCCCGCCGCCGGCTCTCGCTGAAATTCGCCATTTGCGCCTGAGCCGCGCCGTGGAACAGGCTCCGTCTGTCGATGAGGAAGAGTCCGACCCGGTCGAGGACGAGGAGGTGGAGGATTTCTCCGCCGCATACGATTCCGCAGAGGAGCCCGAGGCGGAGGAGCCCCTGATGCAGGAGGCTCTGATTTCGTCCAGCACCGCGTCGTCGGTCGCCTCGCATTTCGAGGCGCTGGCCGCCAGCGTCTTCCTCAATGACGAGGGGATGCTGCGTCAGTATGCGCAGGAAATGATGCGTCCGATGCTCAAACAGTGGCTCGACGACAATCTGCCGACCATTGTCGAACGTCTGGTGCGCGCCGAGATCGAGCGCGTCGCGAGGGGCGGACGGCGCTAAGCGTCGTCGGAAAATAAGCCGCCTCGTCCCGACGATCCGGGGCGAGGCGCGAACACGGAAACGCTGCTCGCCTTGCGCGTGTTAACGCTCGCTATAGAAGTTGGCGTTAACATTCTCTAATGCACAGACTCCGCGCTCTTCTTCGGTCTCTCGTCATCCCCGTCGTGCTCTACTGCGTGTCGGGCACGCTCGCGTTCTATTTCGTCTGGCACGGCGTCAACGGCCAGCGCGGCCTCAAGACCGGCGAGGAATATGAGGTGAAGCTCGCCGAGCTTCGCCGGGAGCGCGATCTGCTCAAATATCATCGCATGCGGTGGGAAGCGCGTATCGCGCTGATCAAGGGCGAGAAGATCGACGCCGACGTGCTCGAGGAAGAAACCCGCAGGCGTCTCGGCCGGGTTCACAAGAACGACGTCGTCGTCCTGCTGCCCGATGAGGGCAAGCGCTAATCCTCACCGCCGCGCGTATCGCGCCGTCAGCGTCGGCGGGCCGTCGCTGTTGACGAGTCCCCGCGCCACAAGGTCTTCCAGATGGGCAAAGACGGTCATGGCGGCGGCGCCATGCAGGCGTTTGTCGACGCTTTCGTAGATCCGCGCGACCATGACCGCGATCGTCGCATCGCCCTCCGCGAGACGCTGCAGGATCGCGGCCTCGCGCGCGCGTCGATGATGCGCCAGCGCGCGCAGATAGCGCTGCGGCTCCCGGACCGGGTCGCCATGGCCGGGCCAGTAGATTTCATCGTCCCGCCGCCGGAGCCGCTCGATTGACGCCATGTAATCGGTCATCGATCCGTCAGGCGGCGCGATGACGGTCGTCGACCAACCCATGATGTGGTCGCCGGTAAACAGCGCCTTTTCCTCGCAGAGCTCGAAGCAGAGGTGATTGGCGGTGTGGCCGGGCGTCTCCAGCACGCGAACCGTCGCGCCGCCGAGTTCGAGTCGTTCGCCCTCGGTCAGCGCGGCGTCGGGGGCGTAACCGGTGTCATGGGAGGCGTCGAGGCCGGGGCCGGTGACGAGAATGTCGGGCGGTGGCGTATAGGCCGCGCAGCCGGCGATGGTCGCGCCGGTCGCCTGTTTCAGCGCGCGGGCGCCGGGCGAGTGATCGCGATGGGTGTGGGTGACGAGGATGTAACGGAGCCGCTCGCCGCCAATGGCGTCCAGCAGGGCGTCGATATGGCGTGGATCGTCCGGGCCGGGATCGACGATGGCGACGTCGCCCGCGCCGAGCACATAGCTGCAGGTGCCCTTATAGGTGAAAGGCCCGGGGTTGGGGGCGGTGAGGCGGCGCACCAGCGGGGAGACGCGCTCGGTCGCAAGATTATTCGGCGCGGTCATCGCTTCCCCTCGGTTGTCGAGGGAAGATAGAGGTTTCGCCGCCGTTGCAAAAGGCGCAGGCGGCGATCCGCCCGCGCCCCGAGGCTCACATCGGGAACATCGCGCCCTGACGTTCGAGCAGGTTTTCCATCATGTAGCCGACCTTGCCGTCGTAATTGACCTGGCACCAGTGGGCCTGCCAGCCGGCGACGCAGCCGCCCTTGTTGACGGTGGAGCCGCCCGGCACGGTCCCGATGACGCGATAGTTCACGCCCGGGCCCTTGTAGAGATTTGCGAGTTCGGTCGTCACGACAGGCGCGATGACGACATTATTACCCGACGGCGCGAGGACGCCGGCGGCGACATAGCCCGTCGTCTGGCCATAGGCCACTTTGCACCAGTCGCGCCGCCACCCGCCGCCGCAATTGAGCACGGTCACATCGGCGCCGGCCGGAATCACGGCGATCACCGGCAATTTGGGGCTGGGGCCCATACGGACATTGGCCGGGCTGGTGATGGGCGCGGCGAGCGCGGCGCTGGCGGCGAAAGTGACCGAGGCGGCGGCGAGGCGCAGAAGCGAAGTAAGCGACATCATATTCTCCCTGTTTAACTTCTTGTCGTTTGGAAATGGCCGAGACTAACGGCCTTCAGGCGAAATGGTTCCGCTGCGGGCGGCAAAGCCGGCAGTGTTGGTAAATACTTCTTAGTCAATGGAAATTGCGGGCTTTTGGCATGGCGTCGCCCTTGGCGGCGCGCATGGTTTCGAGCAGGCGCAGATCGGCCGAGAGATCGTCGACGCGCTCGGCGACGACATGGATGACGCCCGCCTCCTTTTGCAGCCGGCCGGTCACCGCGACGAGACGCGAGCCGATGATCTCCGCGCGCTGGCGTTCGAGGAGCTTCGGCCAGAAGATGATGTTGGCCTGGCCCGTCTCGTCCTCGATGGTCATGAAGACCACGCCCTTGGCCGTGCCGGGCCGTTGCCGCAGCAGCACAAGGCCCGCGACCGTGAGACGCCGTCCGACGCCGTCGGGAAACTCCGCGAGCGCCGCGCAGGGCAGGGCGCCGCGCGCCTCCATCCGGCGCCGCAGGAAGGCGACCGGATGGCCTTTGAGCGAGAGCGAGAGGAAGCGATAATCCTCGACGATTTCCTCGCCCGGCGGCATGGGCGGCAGATGCGCGTCGGGCTCCAGCGGCGAAAAGGAGAGGTCGCGCAGGAGCGGCAGATCATCCCGGTCGCCGGCGCGGTTCAGCCCCGCCGCCGCCCAGAGCGCGTCACGTCGCGAGAGGCCGAGAGAGGCGAAGGCGTCGGCTTCCGCGAGCCGGGTAAGCGTGGCTGGCGACAATTCCGCGCGCAGCCAGACGTCGCGCACGGAGTCGTATCCCTTGCCGCGCCGGGCGACGAGGCGACGCATGTCCTCTTCGCTGACGCCCTTGATCTGCCGGAAGCCGAGTCGGATCGCGTGATCGCCGACGATGTCGCCGGCCATGTCGGCGTGGCGGGGGTGAATATCTCTCCTGGATTTCAACGGACCCCACCCGACCCCGCCTTCGGCGGGCTTGCCTGCAAGGCCGGACAGCCGGGGTTGCAACAGCGGTTGAGGAGAAATCGCCATCTGCGCGTTCTCATCCCTCCCCCCTGCGGGGAGGGTGGCGCGCGAAGCGCGACGGGTGGGGTCCGGCCGCGACGGCTGCGATGGGGCTTGATCCGCCTCCAGCGTCGAATCCCACTCCGACGCGTTGATATCCACCGGGCGCGTCTCGATCCCGTGCTCCTTCGCGTCGCGCACGATCTGCGCCGGCGCGTAAAAACCCATGGGCTGCGAGTTCAGCAGCGCGCAGGCGAAGACGTCCGGATAGCGGCATTTCAGCCATGAGGAGGCGTAGACCAGCAGCGCGAAGGACGCCGCATGGCTCTCGGGAAAGCCATAAGTGCCGAACCCCTCGATCTGGCTGAAGCAGCGCTCGGCGAATTCGCGCGCATAACCTTTCGCGGTCATGCCGGAAATCATCTTGTCGCGAAAGCCGCCGATCAGCCCGGCGCGCTTGAAGGTCGCCATGGCGCGGCGAAGCTGATCCGCTTCCGACGGCGTAAAGCCCGCCGCAACGATCGCGATGCGCATCGCCTGTTCCTGAAACAGCGGCACGCCATAGGTCTTGCCGAGCACCTGCTCCAGCTCTTTGGACGGATAGGAGACCGGCTCCTTGCCCATTCGGCGGCGCAGATAGGGATGCACCATGTCGCCCTGAATGGGGCCGGGCCGCACGATCGCGACCTCGATGACGAGATCGTAAAAACACGCGGGCTTGAGCCGCGGCAGCATCGACATTTGCGCGCGGCTTTCAATCTGGAAAACGCCCACCGTGTCGGCGCGCGAGATCATCGCATAGACGCGCGGGTCTTCCGCCGGAATCGATGAGAGCCGATGAACGACGCCGTAATGCTGCGCCAGCAGATCGAGCCCCTTGCGCAGGCAGGTGAGCATGCCGAGCGCCAGCACGTCGATCTTCAGCAAGCCCAGCGCGTCGAGATCGTCCTTGTCCCATTCGATCGTGCTGCGGCCTTCCATCGCGGCGGGCGCGACGGGAACGACTTCGTCGAGCCGGTCGCGCGTGATGACGAAGCCGCCGGAATGCTGCGTCAGATGACGCGGAAAGCCTTCGATTTCCTCGGCAAGCGCCAGCGCCCTGGCGAAACGCGGCTCGCTGGCGTCGAGGCCGAGACGCGCAATGTCTTCGCCGCGCGTGAGAGGATCGCCGCCGCGTCCGAAGGCGGCGGAGGTGAGACGGCCGAGAAGATCGTTGGACAGGCCGAAAGCCTTGCCGATTTCGCGGATCGCGCTCTTGCCGCGATAGGTGGTGACGGCGGCGGCGAGTCCGGCGCGCTCGCGGCCGAAGCGCGCGTAAATATACTGGATCACCTCCTCGCGCCGCTCATGCTCGAAATCGACGTCGATGTCGGGCGGCTCGTTGCGCGCCGCCGAAACGAAACGCTCGAACAGAAGATCGTGCTTGGTGGGATCGACCTCCGTAACGCCAAGACAAAAGCAGATGACGGAATTGGCCGCTGAACCACGACCCTGCGCGAGGATTCCCTTCGAGCGCGCGAAACGCATGATGTCGTGGACGGTGAGAAAATAGGCCGCGTATTTCAGCTCGGCGACGAGTGTGAGTTCGCGTTCGAGCGTCGCCGCGACATGGTCGGGGACGCCGTCCGGATAACGCGCTTGCGCGCCCTCGCGCGAGAGCGCGACGAGCGCCTCCTGTTCGCTCGAGAAACCTTCGCGCAATTCATCCGGATATTCATAGGCGAGATCGGTGAGGCGAAAATCGAGCGCCTCGATGAAGCGCGCGCTTTCCTCGACCGCCTGCGGCGCCTCGCGAAACAGCCGCGCCATTTCCTCCGCGCTCTTGAGATGCCGCTCGGCGTTCGCCGCGAGAAGAAAGCCCGCTTCGGTCAGCGTCGTCTTCTCGCGAATGCAGGTCATCGCGTCGGCGAGCGGGCGGCGCTCGGGGACGTGCATATGCGCGTCATTGATGGCGACGAGGGGCAGGGCGAGCTGTTCGGCGAGTGCGATGCGTCCCAGAAGGCGTGCGCGCGGGCGGGGCCCGTAAAGCGCAGTCGCCGCCAGCCAGACGCGGCCCTTCAGCGCGTCGAGAAGCGCGGAGGGCGGGGCGCCATTCTCCATGACGACGACATGCTGGCCCTCGCCGAAATCGAGAAGGTCCTGAAGGACGAGCGCGCAGTCGCCCTTGTACGTGCGCATATTGCCGCGCGTCAGCAGCCGGCAGAGGCGGCCGTAAGCCGCGCGGTCTTTCGGATAGCAGAGAACGTCCGGCGTTCCGTCGCGGAAGACGAGACGGGCGCCGACGGCGAGACGGAAGGCGCCGGCGTCTTCCCCATGCGCGCGCAGATAGGAGAAGGCGCGCACCACCCCCGCAAGGGAGTTGCGGTCGGCGATCCCGATCCCGCAATGGCCGAGCGCCAGCGCCGCGGCCGCCATTTCCTCGGGGTGCGAGGCGCCGCGCAGGAAGGAAAAATTGGTCGTCGCCGCAAGCTCGGCGTAGCGGGGCGCTGGCATCAGCCGGTTCGGGGAATAAGGATGTTCTCCTAATGTTCCCTTTTTCCGTCCATCGTCAAGCGCGGCCGGCTGAACGGAGGCGGCGATTACAAAAAGAAACAGCCGGGGCCATTTCTGGCGCCGGCTGCAAAATCCTGGATCGCTTTTCTTTTACTGCCCGGCAGGCTCTTCAGCCGGCGCCGCGTCGGCCGGGGCCGCCTTGGGCTTCGGCTTCGGCTTGGGCTTCGGCTTCGGCTTGGGCTTCGGCTTCGCCGGAGCCTCGGCGGCCGGCTCTGCAGCCGGGGCGGGCGTCTCGGCGGCGGCGGGAGCCGGAGTCGGCTCCGCGGCGGGCGGCGGCGTGGGCTCGGCGGCGGCCGGGGCCGGCGCGGGTTCCGCCGCAGCAGGCTGTTCCGTGGCGGCGGGCGTTTCAGCCGGCGACTCGGCGGGCGGCGTGGCGGAGACGTCCGGGTTCGGCGTTTCCGCCGGCGTTTCGGCGGGCGCGGCTTCGGTCGCCGGCTCTTCCGTCTTCGGAGCCATCAGCTTGTCGATCGCCGCGCGAAGGGAGGCGACGCCCTCGCTCGGGGCCGCGTAGACGCCGAGGCCGAAGCCTATCGCGCCTGCGACGAGAGCCGTCACAATGGTCGATACAATACGCGCCATTCGATGCGTTCCTCCAGAATGTTCGTGTCACGCCCGAGTCGGGAAAGGGGATGCCCGATGACGAATATCGATCGATCGTAGCAATTCTGAGACGGGCTTGATAAGCGGTTGCTTTCTAGCCCGACGCGGGAGGCGCGCGCAAGCCGCGAATGGCCGCTGTTTACTATCCTTACAATTGTTCAGGCTTTTCTTCCCGGGGCGCCGCCAGCCTCGCCCAAGGCCAGCGCCCCTCGATCTCCACTTCCAGCGAAAAACTGAGGAAAGTTCGAATCAGAACGATTCCGCCCAGCACCGCGAGATTCGCCAGCGATGGCGTAACCGCAACAGTGCCGATGATATCCGCCGCGACGAGCAGTTCGAGGCCGAGAAGAATGCCGCGTCCGAGGTTTGCGCGATAAAGGCGAAGCGCGCCCTGCCAGTCGCCCGAACTCAACCCGCCGAACAGGAAACTGAGCGTCGCGACAAGCGCGGCGATGACGATGGTCATGACGCCCGCGGCCTCGATCAGAGTCGATATTTGCGTCAGCGCCGGATTGAGTTCGGCGCGGGTCGGGAGGTTCAGGACGAAAACGTTCATCAGGCGCTTTTTGACCCACGGCCCGGTTTGCGCAAGAGTGCGGCGACGAAAAAAGGGCGTGAGGCGCGTGAGTTTAACGCCGCTTGAGGCCCTGCAAAGAAGAGAGGACGTTCCAGCATGAAGAGACATCTCGGCGGCGCCGCCCTCGCGGGCGCCATGATCATCGCCGCCTTTGGCGCCGCGTATGCGCAGTCGGCGGATCAGGTCGCCATGATGCAAAGCCGCTTCGCCGCCGCCGACAAGGATGGCGACGGCAAACTGACTTTGGCGGAAGCGCAGGCCGGCATGCCGCGCGTCGCAAAGAATTTCAGCAAAATTGATCGCGCCGGGAAGGGCTATGTCACGGTCGACGAAATTAAGGCGGCGATGGCGTCGATTATGTGAGGGCGAGAGCCAGCCGGCTGACGACGGGTTCGGCTTAAGGTGGGGCCACCAGGCCGGCTCAAGCGACGCGACCACATCCAAAAACTCTTGCTTTGCAAAGCAGCTGAAGCTTGGTCAGCTTGCGCGCAGACGCATGGTTTTTAACTTGCGCTTTTCTACGGTCGTGTCCCTATGCTTACAGATGAAAGCGATCGCTTCCATCTGCAACGTAGAAAAGCGTAAGGAGGAAATGATGGCCCATAAGCGTTCTATGATCTTAGCGCTGCTAGCTGGTTCTGCTCTCTGTGGCCTCGGAGGCGTGTCGCTTGCTGAGGACCAAAAGTGGGGCGCGCCGAATGTCCAAGGCCAGCCCGGCTATAAGGAGCCGGCGCAGTCAGGCGAGATGCAGGTTCATGCTCCGCGAACCACCCAGGATCCGAGATTGCCCTCCCATCCGAAGCATTCCACCGAAACCGAGTCGGGTCACTAATCACTGATCGGACGCGTGCGATCACGTCAGCGTGGCCGCATTTGAAAAAAGCCTGGCCATCATAAGGTGGAAATCCATCTACATTCCCGAACTCAGCCCGGCTCCGTGCCGGGCTTTTTCTTGAACGGGCCCTCCCTCCAGCGCGCCAACTAACAGGTGATTAGCATGACGTTGAAACTTTGCGTCACGGGGAACCGGCCGGGAACCCGGACACTCTAGCAGCCTCTATGCATCATGAAAGCTCTGAGCACGCCAGGAAGAAAGGCCGGGCGGCTTTCATTGAGTGACACATGTCACTTCGGCGAATGTGTCGCAAACCGAGTTGTTCTTCCCTGCCTGACATAGTCCGCCGTCGCCAATAACTTTCGTCTCTGGTACTGGATGGCCTTGTAGGAAATCGCTGGACGTTGCGAGACCTTGGGAGCGACAAAACGCCGAGGCCGCCGGCTCTCCGCATTTCTCAGCAAAGTAAAGACACCAGTCCAGCGGGATGTTTCCGACTTTGGGAGCACGGAAAACCTGGCTTTTGGGAGTCGCAACGCCTTTTATAGCGTCGGTTTTCGGACCGTACATAACTATGCCCGTGATCAACAAAAAGATGCCGGTGACCAACGCAGCCTTTGGCTTGATCTTATCGGTGATGATCTGGGCTCCCAATTGGCCCCCGAGCGAAAAAAACAAAAATACAACCCCTGAAACCACCAATATGGTTGGCACGGGCGTCTGGCCAATTGAAGTAAGCCATTCCATGAATTCCTCCCACAATCACTAAAGCACACGCGAATGTGAGATAAGTTGATATTTCCGGCAAGTCCGAAATGCGGCGGCAGCGAAAAGGCTTCGCGTATGACTCTGCCGTCTTGTGGCAAGAGGAGATTAGCAAATCAGGGGTTGTCCGCAATGACCTCGAGGATCAGGCGCTTCACTGGGATAATTTCCGTCAATGGGACGAAGCGAAGCAATCCAGCGCCGCGATAAGGGCGCCCATCCTCGCGGCGCTCTCGACCTCTCGCTGCGCAGCGAAGGTCGCGATGACCCCGAGTTTTTCGACATGGACGTAATCGAAGACCGGCCGAGCGAGAAACCTCCAGGATCAGACCCGGGACGAGCCCGACACAACCGGAAGCTTACTCGCGCGACAAGTATAGAAATTAATAGAAAGTCGTGCTGTAAGGCGCATTCTGACGCTGCAGCGCCAAGCCGTTCACGAAACCCGTCTGGCCTTCGTAGTGCACCGTGCACCAGCCATAGAGCCAACCCTGCGAGCAATAGGCGACATCAACCTGCGCGCCAGACGGAATGACCGCGAGCGACGGCCAGTTGGAGCCGGGACCCTTGCGCAGATTGGCGATATTGTTCGTCACGATGGGGGCGACGACGACGTCATTGGCCCCCGACGGCGCGAGCGCGCCCACCTGCACATAGCCTTTCACCTTCTTCCACCGCACGGCGCACCAGCCGCCACCCCATCCCGAATAGCAACCCGAGACATTGACGTCCGCGCCCGCCGGAATCTGCGCGATGGTCGGCCATTGGATCCCTGGGCCGGATCGAATGGTCGCCGGGCTCACGAGAGAATGCGCGGCGGCGCTGTCAACCTCGACGGCGAGAATAGCCGCCGCGAACGCCGGTAGCATCGCGACATGTTTCAACATCATTTGTTTCTCTCCCTTGACGAAGGCGCTTCTGGCCTTTTTCATTTTTATTGGAGCATAAGCTGAGGATGCAGACTACAGTGCAGGTGACCATTTTGAGCGCGACGGTTTCTCTCCATTTTTGCTTCCTGCCCATTTTGGCCAGCAAGCGGCTTGACGGTTAAGCCATCGAGCGGATCAAATACTTGTGGTTCTGCGCGCTTGGGGGCGACAGCGGCTCGGAGACGGATCATGAACTTTACAAAGCGCTTCCGCGTCGATCCGGGCTCCAAGGTCGATATTTCCGCCATTGATCCCGGTTTTCATGGAAACCATTTGAACGAGAATGAGGCGGCGGCTGAGCTTCAGCGCCATTTGCAGCGCATCACCAAATCGCAGCGCGCTCTCTACGCGGAACGCAACCATTCGCTGTTGATCGTCCTTCAGGGCATCGACGGCGCTGGCAAGGACGGCACCTGCTGGCATGTTATCAGCGCCATGGACCCCCAGGGAGTACAGGTCAGGGGCTTCAAGCAGCCGACGGCGGAGGAGCGTGATCACGACTTTCTCTGGCGCATTCATCCCCATGCGCCCGCGCGGGGGAATGTCGCCATCTTCAACCGCTCCCATTACGAGGATGTTCTGGTGGTGCGCGTTCACAAACTCGCGCCGAAAGATATTTGGAAGCCGCGCTACGACTTCATCAACGAATGGGAGAAGATGCTCGCCGTCGAGAACAATACGACGATCCTGAAATTCTTTCTTTACATCTCGAAGGAGGAGCAACTCGCTCGCTTCAAGGAGCGCCTCGACGATCCGACGCACCAGTGGAAGATCAGCGCGTCCGACTACACCGAGCGCAACAAGTGGGACGATTATATCCAGGCCTTCGAGGCGGCGCTCTCGCGCTGCTCGACGGACCATGCGCCCTGGTTTGTTATCCCCTCGAACCACAAATGGTTTCGAAACCTCGCTGTTTCCGCCATCGTCGCGGACGCGCTGGAAAATATGAAGATTGAGGTTCCCAAGCCCTCCGTCGACATCGAAGAAATTCGTCGCCTCTATCACCAGGCAAGTGAAGCGGAGAGCCGAAAGAAGAAATCCCACGCCGGGAATTCACAGACTGACGACGCAACGACGGCGCAGCCTTGACCACCGCTCCGGCAGCATCGTCGTTCTTTTCGGCAATTGACCAGGCGCCAATGAGCTGGCGGCACTATGCGATTTGGCTTGTCGCTAGCGGCGGCGCCTTCCTCGACGGCTTTTCCGTCGTCTCTTTGGGTTTGGCCCTGCCTCTGCTGAAGCATGATTTTACCTTGACTCCGCTGCTCGTCGGACTCATGGGCTCCGCCCTCGTGCTGGGCGCCGCCGCGAGCGCCTGGCTTGGGGGCATCCTGGCCGACAAGCTCGGCCGGAAGCGCGTCATGATGATCGATATGGCGACGATCGCGTTTGGCGCGCTGCTGGGCGCTGTCGCGCCGCATCCCTGGGTCCTGGTCCCCGCGCAGTTTTTGACGGGCGTCGGGATCGGCGCCGATTTTCCCACAAGCGCCGCCTATGTCTCCGAGATGATGCCGCAAAAGGCGCGGAGTCGGATGACGGTCGCGACGATCGCGATGCAGTCGGTCGGCATGTTTGCTGCGGCGTTAGTCGGGCTCGTGGTCCTGAAGCTTCATCCAGAGGTCGCCGACTGGCGGCTGCTCCTGGGCGCGGGCGCCGTCATTGCTCTGATTTTACTCGTTGCGCGCGCACGCGCCCCGGAAAGCGTCCGCTGGCTGGTGACGAAGGGACGGATCGAAGAAGCGACAACGCTTCTTGTGCGATTGAGCCGCGAGTTCCACGACACGGAGCGATTGAGCCCTCGCCTCGAGGCCCCTGCCGCGCAAACGAGCCATGAATCTCCGCCGGCAAAGTCGCATGGCGCAGGGTTCAGGACGCTTTTCAGCGCCCGGTTCCGTATGCAGACCTTGCTTGTCTCCTTGCCCTGGATGCTGATGGACGTCGCCACCTATGGCGTCGGCCTGTTCACGCCCGTCATTCTCGGCGCCCTCCACTTCGGCGGCGGTGGAACCGGACCGGTCGCTGCGGATTTTGCAGACGCTCAGGGAAGCGCCGTCGTCGATCTGTTCCTGTTGGCAGGCTTTCTCGCGAGCCTGTGGGCCGTTCCAGCTTTCGGACGGATCCCGATGCAGATCGGGGGTTTCCTCGGAATGGCGATCGGCATGTCGCTTCTGCTGTTCGCGGCGGTCGCAAGCGACGGCGCACATGGCCACATGGGTTTCATCATCGCGGGTTTCGTGCTCTTCAATTTCTCGATGAACGCCGGGCCGAATGCGACAACCTTCACGCTCGCTCCCGCACTCTTCCCCACCGCCATCCGCGCATCAGCGAGCGGCTTTGCGGCAGGCGCCGCAAAGGTTGGCGCGACATTCGGAACCTTCGTCGTGCCGCAGTTGCAAGCCTCCTGGGGTTTGGACGGCGTGGTCGCTCTGATGACTCTCGTCAGCCTGGCCGGCTTGATCGTGACCGCCGTATTGGCCCATGTCGTGAATGAAGAGGGCGAACTGGTGGAATAGGACGAACGCGTCCTGGTGACGTTGCGAGTTTCACGGTCAAGCAAGGAGAGCGCAAAATATGCTCAATATCAAAGACTACTTCGCCCGGTCCGGGGTCGTCGATCTGGCTCTCACCATCGTACTGGCGCTGGCCATCGTGAAGGTCGTGGACTCCCTCGTTGTCGATATCGTCATGCCGCTGATCAGTCATTTTGCTGGCGACAATCGCGACATGGCCAATTATTTCATTCCCATCGCTCCAGGCGCTCATTCGGATATGACCTACAACGAAGCCAGGCAGATTGGCGCGGTGATCGGTTATGGGCAGTTCATCATCGCGCTGGTCTATTTCATTATCGCGGCTACTCTCTTCTTCCTTATTTCGCATGGGCTGCGTGAATGGCGCAGGGAGGATGCGACCAAAGACACCTCGACCAAGTGATGATGTGACGCGCATCGCAAGAGAGCGCCTTGTTGAAACGGGGACCGCGAATTCCAGGGAAGCTCCAGGCGCTTGTGGAAGCGGCGAGGGAGGAGCTTGTCAGTGACTTCGAGCTGATCCTTGAGCATCGCTATCTTCTCATCGCCCTGGCGGTCACGCTCATTGGCATTATGCTGTTTTCCAACCCCCCACCGCCGAGCCGCGTTGTCCTCGCCGCGGGCCCGCCGGGCTCCGCCTATGGAGCTTTCGCCGAGGCATACCGGAAATTCTTCGCGACGCGCGGGATTACGCTGGAGGTCCGGCAGACCCAGGGCGCGTTGGAAAATGCGCGCCTCGTCACCGATCCCGAGAGCAAGGTTGAGGTCGCCTTCGTTCAGGCCGGCCTGATCGATCCGCAGGATCGCGGCCAGATCCGGTCCCTCGGCAGTCTCAACTACGCGCCCGTATGGCTATTCTTCCGGGGCTCGGACAATGGCGGCAAGCTTCAGAAGTTCATGGAGCTCGGGCAGCGGCGCGTCGCCATCGGGCCGGCCGAGAGCGGTTCTTACTCCGCGGCCATGAAGCTGCTCAGCTTGAATCGTCAGCCAGCGACGAAGAATCTCGTGATCCTTCCCCCGGCGGAAGCCGTCGCCGCGATCAACCGCAATGACCTCGACGCCGTCCTTCTCGTCGACGGCGTCGACTCCGAAAACATTCGGGGGCTGATTGCCAATCCGGAACTGCAATTGGCCAATTTCGCGCGGGCCGCTGCCTATGCCCGGGCGGTCAATCATTGGCAGCATCTGAGTGTTCCCATGGGCGGACTCGATCTCGCGCGCAACTTCCCTCCTCAGGAGACGCATATCATCGCGACCACGACCGACCTTATTGTGAAGGAGAACGTTCATCCGGCCATCCAGATGCTGCTCCTGCAGGCGGCTGGCGAGGTCAATGGAAGAGAATCCTTCTTTGAAAGGCGGGGAGAATTTCCCTCTTTCAAAAACGACGATATTGAGGAAAGCGAGGAGGCGCGCATTTTCTATAAAAGCGGCGGCCCGACTTTGATGAAATATCTTCCATTCTGGCTCGCCGAATTCTTCAGCCGCATGTCCTTCTACCTGCTTCCGCTGTTTCTTTTGTCCTACCCCACGATCAAGATCCTCCTCGATTACAGGGTCAAGCAGGGTCGGATCAAAATCAATGCGGTCTATCGGCAACTTGCCGGTCTGGACAGGCAGCTCACCCATTCGTTTGAAGCCGCCGATCGCGAGGATTGCCTCCGGAAGTTGAATGGCATGGAGCGCGCGGCGATGGCCTTGAGATTGCCGCGCGAACTTTCGGGCGAGTATTTCATGCTCAGATCCAATATCGATTATATCCGCCGATGTCTGATGCGGGGCGACCCCTATGTGGACCCGCGTTGCGAGCCGTCCCTGGGACAGCCAGAATTGGCGTCGCGCGAACCGTAAGCGTCATGCGTCGGTGGTGACGTGGCCGTTATGAAGCCACGCATCCGCGACGTTCCAGGCTACAGCGACGACGATCGGCCCAACAAACAGACCGATTATGCCATGCGCCAGAATCCCGCCGATGACCCCAACGAAGGTGACCATCATTGGGGTTGTGAGGCCGTGGGAGAGGAAGAAAGGCTTCACCAGCGCATCGGAAAGGCTGACGAGGCCCAGGCAGATGGTGAGCCCCAAAGCTGGCAGCGCGGGCATCTGCGCCCATGCCCAAATCGCGACAGGCACGGTGACCAGACCGGGTCCGATCTGCACAATTCCCAGGATGAGCACAAGAAGGGTCAGGACGCTTGCGGCCGGCACGGCCGCCAACGACATTCCAATTCCCGCGACGACCGCCTGAAGCAAAGATATTCCGATAACGCCCCGCGACACCGCACGGATCGTAGCGCCGGCGAGCTGCACGAAGCGCGCGCCATGGGCCTTGTCGATCCTGTTGGCGAGGTCTTCGGCGACGGCGACGACGGACCTCGCGTAAATGAACAGAAAGCCCATCACAAGTACGGAAACGAGAAACTTGAGCGTGCCAACTCCGGCGCTGCTCACGGCCTCGATCAGTTTTTCGCCAAGCGGCCGAAGTTGCGGGAGGAGCGGCGCCAGGGCGCTTCGCGCATTCGTCGCCGCCAGAACCCAGAAGTCATGAAGCTGGGGCCCGACGAGCGGCCACTCCCTGACCGACTCCATTGGCGGTGGTACGACGAGCTTTCCATTGCTCACATCGTCGATGAGGCGCGTCGACGCCTCGATCAGATCGATGCCAAGCCAGGTGACCGGCCCGACCACGAGCAGCAGGCTGAGACAGGTTAGCGTTGTTGCGGCGATTCTGGGTCTGCCGCCCAGGGCGGAAGAGAGCCATTCGAACGCCGGATATAGCGCGACGGCCATAATCACGCTCCAGGCGATGATGGGCGCGAAAGGGAAGACGATGATTGCCGTCCAGTAAATCAGAAAGGCGATCAGGCCGAGCCGGATAGCAAGTTCGATCGCGTTGTGATCGTCGAGCGCCGCGGTCTCTTCGACGTTCCGGGGCTTCCGGGAGCTGCGCCAAAGAAAGCCTGACCATCTGTTGTTCTGGCGGGCTACGATCTGTTCGTCAGGTAGAGCGCTCATGTCACGGCCATTTCGCAGGAGTGCGCCAATTTTGCGCTTTGGCAGGACCTTGGCAACCCATGGCAGTCGTCGGGCGCTCAAATCGAGCAGGCGCCTCGTTGACCAGTCTGTGATTGGGTTTATCCTTCAAGATCGTGACGTTTGCGTAACCCGGCCGGTGGCGATTGCCGGGCTGCAGGGCGTGGCGGGTTCTGGCGCGAGGACAGGAGCGCCCCTATGCTGAAACCAATTATCGATCTACCAGCCGGAGTTGTTGGGCTGAGGGCCAACGGCGTCGTAATTGCGCAGGATCTCTCACAGGCGCTCCTTCTCGTAAAGGCTGACTCCAGATCGCGACGGGAGCATTGGCTTTATCCTGATCGTCGATCCCGATCTCGACGGATATCTCGCTGAAATCGTCTCTGAGCTCGGCAAGGAATCCCAGGCAGAGCCCGCCTTCTTCCAGCGATGGGCGCTTGTCGTGCCGGATGACGTCATCTCCGAGGCCGAACAATATCGATCCGCTGACAAGCTGCGGATTTTTTCTCAGAGTCACAGCGGCGACGCCCTTGCGTGGGTCTCGGCCAAGCGATGAACCATGGAGAGAAACAAAGGCATGTTCGCGCATTGACCGGCAGCAACGTCGGCATGCCGCCTTGCGCGAGTGAACGCTACGCCGGTCAAGAAAAATTAGCCAATCCATTAATCGAGCCGCTCAGCAACGAGCGTCGTCTCTTTCTCGCGTGTTCAGCTGTCTACCACCAACTATGCAAAGCATGTAAACCCCGAGCGCCTTGGGGATCAGGGCAGGGGATGCTCATTCCGGGCGCCTATCCCATGTTGCGCTGCGCAATCGCGTGTTACTTGCGACGTAATCGCAAAATTTGCGCGATTGCCTGATCGGAGAGAATTTCAACGGCGGGGAGAAAGGTCACCGTCTTCGTCATCCCGACCAATGAAGAGCCGATGGTCGCCCAACATACCGTGTCGGTCCCTTGACTTTGAGAAACGGCCAGCTCTTACGAGTTTTCGCTTTCAAGAAAGGAACGTCGCCATGGATACGCGCATAGACCTGTCCAAATCGCCGGTCTCCGAGGTCCTTGCGGCGCTCTCGACCGATGCGCAAAAGGGCCTCGACGCCAAGGCGGCGGCGGATCGCCTCTCGCAATATGGGCTGAACGCGCTTGAAGAGAAGAAGACCAGCCAGTGGATTGTCTTCCTGCGCTATTTCTGGGGGCCAATCCCATGGATGATCGAGGCGGCCGCCATCATGGCGGCGGTCGTGCACGACTGGGGCGACTTCACAATCATCCTGGCCTTGCTGATTTTCAACGCGGCGCTCGGCTTCTTCGAGGAGCATCAGGCCTCGAACGCGCTACAGGCGCTGAAAAACGCGCTGGCGTTGAAAGCCAAGGTGCTGCGCGACGGCGCCTGGAGCGAGATCGACGCGAAGGACATCGTGCCGGGCGACATCGTGCGCGTTCGTCTCGGCGACGTCGTGCCGGCCGACGCGCGCATCGTGTCGGGAGATTATCTCAGCGTCGATCAGGCGGCGCTTACCGGTGAATCTCTCCCTGTCTCCAAAAAGCCAGGCGACATTCTCTATTCCGGCTCGATCGCCAAGCAGGGCGAGGTCCAGGCGGTTGTGACCGAGACGGGCGCGCACACTTTCTTCGGCCGCACGGCCTCTCTGGTGCAAAGCGCCGGCGCGACCTCCCACTTCCAGGCCGCCGTCATGCGCATCGGCGACTTCCTGATCGCCGCGGCCGGCGTTCTCGCCGTGATCCTCATCGCCGTGCAACTGTCGCGCGGCGCGGATGTGCTGCGGCTTGCCGAATTCGTGCTGATCCTGCTGGTCGCGTCGGTTCCCGTCGCCATGCCGGCGGTGCTCTCCGTGACCATGGCGCTCGGCGCGAAGCTGCTGGCGCGCGAAAAGGCGATCGTCTCCCGCCTCGAGTTGATCGAGGAAATGGCGGGGATGGAGATTCTCTGCTCCGACAAGACCGGGACGCTCACACAGAACAAGCTGACGCTCGGCGAGGTCAGCCCCTGGAAGGGCGCCGATCCCAAGGAGGCGCTGCTCGTCGCGTCTCTCGCCTCAAAGGCGGAGGATCGCGATCCGATCGATCTCGCCGTGCTCGCCGGCCTGCACGACGAGACCGAGCTCAAAACCTATACACAGTCGGCCTATCAGCCTTTCGATCCGGTGACCAAGCGCACCGA
Source organism: uncultured Alphaproteobacteria bacterium (assembly GCA_963717565.1). Classification (GTDB taxonomy): domain Bacteria; phylum Pseudomonadota; class Alphaproteobacteria; order Rhizobiales; family Beijerinckiaceae; genus Methylocystis. The sequence goes on along the minus strand of CAVQWJ010000014.1, from coordinate 816,197 downwards.
GGCGACGGTGAAAGGGCCCGACGGCGCCGTTTTCCACGCGGCCAAGGGCGCCCCGCAGGTCATCATGGCGCTGGCCAAGCTCGAAGGCGCGGATCTCGAGGCGGCGAACAAGGCGGTCGACGCTTATGCGGCGAAAGGCTTCCGCACGCTCGGCGTCGCGCGGACGGACGCCAATGGGACATGGCGCTTCCTCGGCTTCATCCCGCTCTATGATCCGCCGCGCGCGGACTCCAAGGAAACAATCGCAAGGGCGGAAGGCTACGGCGTTCGCGTCAAGATGGTCACCGGCGACGATGTCGCCATCGCCCAGCAGATCGCCGGCGACCTCGGCCTCGGCACGGGCATTCAGCCGGCGACGGATCTCTTCAAGGGCGGCGTCGGGAAAGGCGAGATTCCGGCGGACATCGCGGCGCGCATCGAGGCGGCCGATGGTTTCGCCCGCGTCTTCCCGGAGCACAAATACGCCATCGTGAAAGCGCTGCAGGAGCGTGGTCACATCGTCGGCATGACCGGCGACGGCGTGAACGACGCGCCGGCGCTCAAACAGGCCGATATCGGCGTCGCCGTTTCCGGCGCGACCGACGCGGCGCGCGCCGCCGCCGCGCTCATCCTCACGGCGCCGGGCCTCTCCACGATCATCCGTGGCATCGAAGAGGCGCGGCGCATCTTCGAGCGCATGATGAGCTACACGCTCTATCGCATCGCCATGACGCTCGACATCATGGTGTTCATCGTGCTGGCGACCATCGTCTACGGCTTCTTCCCGCTGACGCCGGTGATGATCATCATGCTCGCTCTGCTCGACGACATTCCGATCATGACCATCGCCTTCGACCGGGCGAAGGTGCCGAGCCGTCCGGTGCGCTGGCAGATGGATCGCGTTCTCGTCGTTTCATCCGTGCTCGGCGCCCTCGCCGTCATTCAGAGCTTCGGGCTCCTCGTCATCGGCCAGAACGTGCTGCATCTCGACTCGCATCATCTTCAGACGATCCTGTTCCTGCAGCTCGTCGTCGGCGGCCATCTGATGCTGTTCGTGACGCGGACCAAGGGACCCGTTCTGGATGCCGCCCTTCCCGGGAACGGCGCTGTTCTGGGCCATTGTCGCGACGCAGATCGTCGCGGCGCTTTTGTGCGCTTATGGCGTGCTGGTTCCGGCCCTGCCGTGGGCGCTCATCGGCCTCGTCTGGGCCTATAACCTCGTCTGGATGTTCGTTCAGGACCTCGCGAAGCTTGCGGTCTATCATGAACTCGACGCGCGCGCCGCCAGGGCGACGCCGTTCCTGGCGCGGCTGACCGAGCGCCTCAATCCCGCGCAGCAGCGTCCCGCGCCGGCCGCCCCCGCGTACGTGCAAAAGGCGACTGGAGGGATCGCGGATTACGTGGCGACGGCGCTGGGCCTCGCCGCGGTCGCGGGGCTCCTCTGGGCAGGCCATCTGGTCACGGTCGGCGGCGCGGCTACCGCGAGCGGAGCGGCGCCCGCCGCTTCCGTCGAGGAACATAAGGAGGCGAACGCCAGCCCCGAAGCCCAGGCCCCGCAAACGCACGTCGCGCCGACGGCCACAGAGCGTCCCGAGGAAAAGGCGGTTCCTGCGCCCGCGGCCGCGACGGCCGCTTCGGCGCCCGCCGCCGCGAAGGCGGCGGTCGGATTGGGCCTGCTCCCCACGGAGGCCCGCGCCAAAGGCAGATGGCGTCAATTGGAAAAGCGCGCGCCGGGCCTGATCGCCAATCATCAGCCGGTGATCAGCAAGAAGGAGGTGAACGGCCGAACCGCCTGGTTTCTGGAGATCGCCGACTTCAACAACAAGCCTGAAGCCGCCGAATTCTGTCAGGCGATCCGCGCCAGGGGCGTGGAATGCGAGGCGATTGGCGAGTGATCGTCAGATGCGCGTGCGCCCAAAAGGCGCGCGCGTGTCCCCCTCAAAAATTGGGGCAACCGCTCAGACTGAGCATGGTTGACATTGACCCCTCGCAGGTCGGGTCTATCCTTGACGGCCATGAAAGACCCCTACGAAACGCTCGGCGTTCCCAAGACGGCTTCGCCCGAGGAGATCAAGAAGGCCTATCTGAGGCTCGCCAAAAAACTCCATCCGGACCTCAATCCCGGCGACAAGAACGCCGAGGAACGGTTCAAGGATGTTTCCAGCGCGAACGACTTTCTTGCCGATCCGGAGAGGCGCCGTCGCTACGACGCAGGCGAAATCGACGCCACGGGCGCGGAGCGACCCCGGCGCCAATTTTACCGGGATTACGCCGGCGCGTCCGGCCAGTACGAATCTCAGGCGGCCTATGCCGACTATCTGGACGACGACATTTTCGCCGAGCTCCTGAAACGTCGCGCGCAGGAAGCGCGGCGCGCGCGCGGCGCGGATGTGCGTTATCGGCTCGAGGTCGACTTTCTCGACGCCGTCAATGGCGCACAAAAGGAAATCGTCCTTCCGCAGGGCGGCGCGCTGAACGTCACGATTCCGGCTGGAATAGAGGACGGGCAGATTCTGCGTCTGCGGGGCAAAGGCGCGCCCTCGCCCGGAGAAGGAGAAGGCGGCGATGCGTTGATCGAAATCTCCATCCGTCCGCACCGCTTCTTTATGAGAGAAGGCGACGACATCCATCTCGATTTGCCAATCACGATCACAGAGGCGGCATTGGGCGCGGAGGTGAAAGCGCCGACGCCGAGCGGCAAGGTGTTGTTGAAAATTCCCAAGGGTTCGAACGCCGGGACAGTTCTTCGCCTGAAGGGAAAGGGCGTCGCGCGCGGCGACCGGCGCGGCGACGAACTTGTGCGGCTCAAAGTCATGATGCCAACACAGTCAGAGCCGGAACTGGAGGCGTTCCTTTCAGGCTGGAAGCCTGCAGCGCCCTACGACCCGCGTCAGGATATGGAGTGACGAGCCATGAAGCGGCAGGAGTTTCTGCAACACGTCGCGCTTGATCATGTGACGCTGGAGATGTGGTTGACCGAGTCCTGGCTCGCGCCGGCGGAAAGTTCGGGCGAGCTCGATTTCACGGAGATCGACCTCGCGCGCGCCCGATTGATCCTCGAACTGCAGAAAGATATGGGCGTGAACGACCCCGGCGTCGGCGTCATTCTGCATCTTCTGGATCAGCTTCACGGATTGCGTCGCGCGATGAAGGAGCTGCTCGAAGCGGCGCATGAAAAACGTAAGCAGGAAATATGAGCGCCAGGTCGACCGAGCTCAATGTGAGCATGCTAGTGCTTTACATTGCATTTTTTGATGCGACACTTTGCTGAGATCTGCGATCACAAACCAGCCGGCGGACGAGACGTGCAGCAATGAGCGCATCGCCATGGAGTAATGCGCCCGACCCGAGAGAGGTGAAGTTTGCGCGCGTGCTCGATGAAAATCTTGCGCTCTTCCGATATCACTTTTCCGAATTGATGATCGCGCATCTCATCGACTGCTGGCGCACTTTTGGCGACTTTGAAGAGATGCTCGTAATGGAATTTGTCGGCCAAATATCCTTGCGAATCCATCTCAACCCCGAACCGATTGACGCTTGCCACGGATCGGTGACCGCGTCGCGGATCGCGAAAGAAACCGGAATTCCGAGACAGACGGTGCGGCGTAAGCTTCAATCGCTCGAGCGCCGCGGCTGGGTGACGCAGACGGAAGACGCGTCCTGGCGCCTCGCGAAGAAGGAAGGGCAGGCGGCCGCGAGCGCCGAGCTCGCGTCGCTCGACAAGCGGGGATTGGATCGTCTGGTGCGACTCATTGACACCCTCGATTCTCATGTCAGCCGGATGAGACCCTCATCAAAATGAAGCGAGCGGCCGCTTCAGAATTTTGCCAGGCGCAGACCCGCGCCGGCCGGAACAACCATGGGAGCTACCAATGACACTGAATGACTATGCCCAGATATTGCCTGGACATGAGACTCTCAAAAAGAATTGGGGGTGGACTGTCGCCTTCGGCGTGCTGCTGGCGATAGCCGGGGGCTTTGCGCTGAGCACGGTCGTGCTTTCTACCGCGGCGACCGTCTTTTTTGTCGGCTTCGCCATGATCGTCGGCGGATTTGCGGAAGTGTTCCATGGTTTTGCGATGCGCACGTGGGGACACTTTTTCTGGCTGCTCGTGATGGGCGGCTTTTATATCCTTGCGGGCGCGCTCGTCGTTCGGAACCCGCTGCTGGCGGCGACATTCCTGACGCTTCTCATCGGAGCCAGTCTGATCGCGTCCGGCATTGTAAGAACCTTCGTCACCGTTCAGTTGCCGAGCGGGGGCGCGAAAGGATTCCTGGTTTTCTCCGCGATCCTCACCCTGGTCGTCGGCGCGCTGATCATCGCACAATGGCCGAGTTCAAGTCTCTGGGTCATCGGCACATTCCTTGGCGCCGATCTGTTCTTCTCCGGCATGGGCTGGGTCGCGGTCGGTCTGGCCATGCGCAACGCCTAGAGGGGTAGACCCCTCCGGCCATGCGATGTCCGCAAAGGTCGCGCGGTTAGCGGGGCTCCCCGCGCTCCACGCCCATTGGCGGCGACGCCTTTCGCCCGAGTATAAGCTTCAGTATACTCACCGCCGCGCAGCCTATCGTACGCTTGGACGCGGCCTCTTGGCCTTCGCCGAATTCACGTGTTCGAGTTGGCCAGCGCGGCTATAGTCGTCGCGAAGGGGTGGGGCTGAAATGAACGCGCTGAAATTGCCGACGAAACCGCGGCCGCTCGAAGCCGCGGTTTCGGCGCCCGCTGAGTCCCCGCTGGAGGGGGCAGAACGTGAACGCTACCGGCTGTTTCAGTACCATTTTGTGCAGTTCTTCGTTGAGCACTTATCAGATGTGTCGAGAGTGTTCGGAGGCGATCTTCAGGAGATGCTTGTTTTGGCCGTCATCGGCCAGGCCTACATGCGGGCCGACGAGCTTGGTCGTGAAAACGCCCCCATCAACGCGTGCCGGATTTCCGAGACGACAGGCATACCGCGCCAGACAGTGCGCAGGAAGCTCCAGGCGCTTCAACGAAGAGGCTGGGTTCAACAGATCGAGGGCGGCGCGTGGCAATTGACCGTGCATGAGCGCGAAGCCGCTGCGCGCATTGACCTTGCTGAACTCGACAGCAGAGGCATGGAGCGCATTCAGAAATTCATTCGCACGGTAAAGGACCGCCTTTAATCGGAGGCCCGACGACGCCTCCGCCTTCTTCGTACGCGGCAATTACGGAGTGCGCGGAGCTGGTGAGAAACCTGCTCCCTGTGAATCTAAAGCCCGCTTATCCCGCCAGGCCTGAGGAATTGGCGCCTAAAAGCTGGAGAATCATTGTCCCATTGTCGGCCCCGACGCGGGCTCTCTTCGTCTTGGGGCTCTACTCTTGCCAAGGGTCACGCAAGACCGCTGCGGGTAACGGACAGCGGATCGGCGTTGGCCCCCACGTGGCTAAGGCGCGTTAAGTTCTGATCCGCGCCCCCTGGCAAAGGCCAGGATCCAATCGCTCGCTAATAGCTCGCTAGGCATTGCCGCTGGCTAGGGGAATGTTCACTAACTCATTGAGTTCCCTGGTGGAGCTGGGGGGATTCGAACCCCCGACCTCTGCAGTGCGATTGCAGCGCTCTCCCATCTGAGCTACAGCCCCAAGGTGACGGGGTGGATACTCGGCGCGGGTTTTCCTGTCAATCGCCGTTTCTCTCATCCGGCGGAATTAATCGCCCTGGCTGCGTCTTCGCAAAAGGTTGCCCGGCGGGGGCAGGGGCGCTAGAGAGGCGGCTGCCTTCATTCGCGGGACGTTATCATGTCTTATGCGGTCGTAAATCTGATCCTCACCATCCTCGACCTTTACTGGTGGGTGGTCATCATCTCCGTCATTCTGTCCTGGCTCGTCGCCTTCGACGTCCTCAACACGCGCTCCCAGGCCGCGCAATTGGTCTGGCGCACTGTCGACGCGCTGACCGAGCCGCTGCTGCGGCCAATCCGCAACGTGCTGCCGTCCGTCGGCGGGCTGGATCTGTCGCCCCTGATCCTGCTGCTCGCCATCCAGTTCCTGCAGAACCTCATCAGCCACAGCGTGGGCTGATTGGCCGGGGCTGAGACGCCCTGGACGGCGGAGCCCGACGGCGTCACGCTCTGGCTGCGGTTGACGCCCAAGGGCGGGCGGGACGCCATCGACGGCGTCGAGACCCTCGCCGACGGGCGCGCGGTGCTCAAGGCGCGCGTGCGGGCCGCGCCGGAGGACGGGCGGGCCAATGCGGCGCTGATCGAATTGATCGCAAAGGCGCTCGCCGCGCCGAAGAGGGCTGTGACGATTCGCTCCGGCGAGACGAGCCGCCTCAAAAAGCTTTTCATCGCGGGCGATCCCGCGCCCATCATCGACGCGCTGGCCCGGCTGGCGCCAACCAAAGACTAACGAGCGACAAGATGAGCAAGTCGAAAATCAACGTCGGCAATTTCTTCGAGGATTTCCGGATCGGCCAGATCCTGCGCCACGCCGCGCCGCGCACCGTCACGGTGGGCGAGGTCGCGCTCTATACGGCGCTGTATCTGCCGCGCTTCGCGGTGCAGTCCTCCAAGGCCTTCGCGCAGGCGATCGGCTACAAGGACGCGCCGATCGACGACATGCTCGTGTTCCATCTCGTGCTCGGCAAGACGGTGCCGGACGTTTCGCTGAACGCGATCGCCAATCTCGGCTACGCCGATTTCAAATTTCTCACGCCTGTATATCCGGGCGACACGCTCGACGCGGTTTCCGAGGTCATCGGCCTGAAGGAGAATTCCAACAAGGAAACCGGCGTCGTCTATGTGCGCACGACCGGCAAGAACCAGCGCGGCGAGACGGTGCTCTCCTACGCCCGCTGGGTGATGGTGAAGAAGCGCGACAAGGACGCCCCGGTCGGCCCGGCCGTCGTGCCGGACCTGCCCAAGGCCGTCACGCCCGCCGAACTCGGCAAGGCCGTGCCGGCGATCAATGTCGCCGCCTATGACAAGGCGCTGGCCGGCTCGCCCTTCTTCTGGGGCGATTACGAGGTCGGCGAGAAGATCGACCACATAGACGGGATGACGGTGGAGGAGGCCGAGCACATGCTCGCCACGCGCCTCTATCAGAACAATTCGAAGGTGCATTTCAATCAGTATTACGAAGCGCAGGGCCGCTTCGGAAAGCGCATCATCTACGGCGGCCATGTGATCTCCATGGCGCGCGCGCTGTCCTTCAACGGCCTCGAAAACGTCTTCCATGTGTCGGCGGTGAACGGCGGCAAGCATGTCAATCCGCTGTTCTCCGGCGGCACCATCTTCGCGTGGAGCGAGGTGCTGGACAAAGCCGAGATCCCCGGCCGCGGCGACATCGGCGCGCTGCGCCTGCGCCTCGTCGCCACCAAGGACAAGCCCTGCGCGGAGTTTCCATTGAACGGCGCCGACGGCAAGCCCGACCCGGCCGTGCTGCTCGATCTCGATTACTGGGCCGTGCTGCCGAGGTGACGCAGCCCGCGCCGCTTCTCCTGCAACGCTAGGAACAACCTCTGAGTCCGTCTGTTGTTAGGCCACGTGAAGCAGGTCTGGTTCACGTAACTGGTCTGACATGAGCGCGTCTTTACACCGGCCGCATGAATGTTCGTGCGGCCGCAGTTCGCGCTTCGAGACGGAGTAACACACATGATCAAGGCGATTGTGTTCGCGGCCACGCTGGCCACGGCAGGCGCTGGCGTTGTTTATGCGCAGCAGAGCGGCACGACCGGCGGATCGCCGGGGACGACGATGGGCACGGAACGCGGAACCACCGGCACGATGGGAACCGAGCGCGGCAAGATGATGGGCCAGCGCGAAGGCATGACCACCGGCTCGACGGCGCAGATCATGAGCACTCTGCCCCAGCATGTGACCGCGGTGTCGAACTGGTACGACCAGAACGTCTATGATCCGCAGGAGAACAAGATCGGCGAGATCAAGGACATGCTGCTCGACCGCGAGGGCAAGGTGCAGGCGGTGATCGTGTCCGTCGGCGGCTTCCTGGGCATGGGCGAGAAGGATGTGGCGGTCGCTTTCGACGCCGTGTCGCCCGCGCAGCGCGACAATAAGTGGTGGCTGACGATGAACGCCAGCAAGGATCAGCTCCGCACCGCGCCGGGCTTCCGCTTCGACAGGTCGAAACAGGCCTGGACGATGGCGGCCCGTTAAGCGGCCTCTACCCGTCACTGCGAGCGAAGCGGAGCAATCCAGAGGCCTTGATAAGGCTCTGGGTTGCTTCGTGCTGTGGAGAAGAGCGGCGTGGCGAAGCCGTGTTCTTGCCCCCTTGAACTCCCGATCTGCCCTTCCCAAATCCGTGTGAGCGCGGGCCATACCGGACGCGCAAAACAGGCGCGGCGCGACACGCAGCGCGCCGCATGTCGCTTCTTACGGAGGATATGTCATGCGTCACTTCGATCTTTCGCCCCTCTATCGTCAGACCGTGGGCTTCGATCGTCTCTTCAATCTGCTGGATCAGGCCGGCGGCGTCGACAGCGCCTCGACCTATCCGCCCTATAATATTGAACGCACGGGCGAAAACGCCTATCGCGTCACGCTCGCGGTCGCGGGCTTCTCCCGCGAGGAGCTAAGCATCGAGACCCGCGAGAACACGCTTGCGATCAAGGGGTCCAAGGAGCAGACCGGCCCCGCCGAGGGTCGTGAAATACTCCATCAGGGCATTGCCGCCCGGGCCTTCGAGCGTCGCTTCCAGCTGGCGGACCATGTCGTCGTAACGGGCGCGAGCCTCGTCAACGGCTTGCTGCATGTCGACCTGGTGCGCGAGATCCCCGAAGCGCAGAAGCCGCGCCGTATCGAGATCGGCGCGACCGAGCCGGCCGCGAAGGTCGTGGAATCCAAGGCCGCCTGATCGGCGGTCATACCCGAGATCAAGAGGCGCCCTCGCGGGCGCCTCTTTTATTCGGCGTCCTTCGGCATGGCGACGCCAGTGGGCGTCTTGCCGCTCGCGCCGGACGGCGGCGTGGCGGCGGGCGTCGCGGGCACGGCCGTCACCCCTTCCGCAGACTTCGGCGCAACGATCGCTCGATGGGACCCGCCCGTCGAGCGGGCCGCCACCGGCCTCTGGGGCAGCGCATTCGGAGTCGTCGGGCGCGCGACGGAAGCGGGCGTCGGCTTGCTTTCTGTTTTCGCGGCGGCTTCGACTTTCGGCTCAGCAGCCTTTGGCGGATCGGCTTTGGGCGGATCAGCTTTGGGCGGCTCGGCCTTTAGCGGCTCGGCCTTTGCCTCCGTGGGAGGCGCGGCGGCCGGCGCCGGTTTGGCGATGTCCGCCTTTGGCGGCTCCGCCGGCTTTTCCGGCGGTTTGGCCGCTTCGACCTTCACGGGTTCCTGAGGCGGCTGGGGTTTTGCAACCTCGGCGGGCCTCACGGCTTGGGCCGGTTTGGGCGCTTCAACCTTGTTGATTTCGGCAGCGGGCGGGATCTTCGCCGTTTCGGCGGGAGCGCGCTGAGGCTTTTCCTGCGGCTGCGGCGCGGGCCGGGCAGTGCGGGGCTCCGTCGGCATGGGCCCCCGTGGCGAGACGCGCTCCTCCGGGGCGCGGCGCTCGTCGACAGCGGGCGGCGGCGGGCCGAGCCGGCTGATGTGGAGGACTTCGCCCTCATAGGGGTCGATGAAGAACCGCGCCTGTCCGGCGCGGCGGCTCACGCCGGTCGCGACGATCTGGTCGCCGCGCCGCCCGAGCGGGCCGACGAGCTCATAGCCCTCGCGCGCCATGATACGGGCTACGGCGCGGCGTGACGCATAGCGCGGGGCGTCGTCCTCGTCCGGGGGGAGTTCATAGCGCCACGTATGGTAGTACGGCCGGAAGAAGAATTGCGCGGTCGCCGGCGCGACCGCCCCGAAGGCGAGAGCAAGTCCAACCGCAAGCGGCAGGCGCCCATTCCGCCAGACAGAAGCCATGTCGTTGATCCCTAAAGAGTCACCCACTCCTGCCGCCATCTTCTCCGGGATTGCGGCAACGGTTGGACCGAGGCGGAGGAGGGCTTTCGGGAACCGCTATAAAATTGGGCGGTTGCTTGTCACCGAAGCATAAATCTGGCAACAATCGTGCGCGTCGATATGTCAGTGCTACTGACCTTTTGACGTCGTTCGGCCGCAGCTCGCTTTTGTCTGCCTTTCCCTCGCCTTGCGGGGGCGGCGGACCGGCGCGATGATCGGATCTGGCGCGTCTCTTGCCTTTAGGCGCTGCGACGGGTCGGGGCGGCGCCGAATTAAAGAGCGGCCCGGTTGGCCGGATGAGAGTGGGGACTGGACGAAGCGCAGCAGCGCTTATATCCGTCCATTTCTTGCTCTATGCAGTTTTTTGAATCGAGGATGTGACGGGACGAGGCCGCTCGAAGCGCTCGCCACGTCGGGGAGACGCCGCCATGACGAAGGTCGTTGAGTTGAAGGCCATGCAGGAGGCCCCGCAGGAAAAGGTCGCGCTTGGCCGCGATCCCGCCCTGCCGGCCGCGCAGGGTCTTTACGATCCCTCGCAGGAGCACGACTCCTGCGGCGTCGGCTTCGTCGCCAACATGCATAATCAGAAGTCCCACGCCATCGTGGAGATGGGGCTTCAGATCCTGCTCAATCTCGACCATCGCGGCGCGGTGGGCGCGGACCCCAAGCTCGGCGACGGCTGCGGCATTCTCGTGCAGATCCCGCATGAGTTCTTCAAGGCGGAATGCGCGAAGCTCGGGTTCCAGCTTCCGGCGGCGGGCGACTACGCCATCGGCCAGTTCTTCATGCCGCGCGACCCGGAAATCCGCGCGCGCGCCAAGGCGATTCTCGAAGAGCAGATGCGCGACGAGGGCGTGGTCGTGCTCGGCTGGCGCGATCTTCCGGTCGATTCCAGCGACCTCGGCGACGCCGTGCGCGCCGTCGAGCCGCATCACATTCAGCTTTTCATCGGCCGCGGCCCGGATGTGAAGGACGCCGACGATTTCGAGCGCCGCATCTATCTCGCGCGCAAGTCCGCGTCGAATGAAATCTACGCGATCGACGGCGGGCGCGAGCTCTACTCCGTCTCGGTCTCGACCCGCACCATCGTCTACAAGGGCATGGTGCTGGTGTCGCAGCTCGGCAGCTATTTCCTGGACCTCAAGGACGAGCGCTTCATCTCGGCCATCGCGCTGGTGCATCAGCGCTTCGCGACCAACACGTTCCCGTCCTGGCGGCTGGCGCATCCCTATCGTTTCGTCGCGCATAACGGCGAAATCAATACGCTGCGCGGCAATCTGAACTGGATGGCGGCGCGGCAGGCGTCGGTGACGTCGCCGCTCTTCGGCGACAACATCAGCAAGCTCTGGCCGATCTCCTATGAGGGCCAGTCCGACACCGCCTGTTTCGACAATGCGCTCGAATTCCTCGTGCGCGGCGGCTATTCGCTCGCTCATGCGGTGATGATGCTGATCCCCGAGGCCTGGGCGGGCAATCCGCTCATGGACGAGGATCGCCGCGCCTTCTATGAACACCACGCCGCGCTGATGGAGCCGTGGGACGGCCCCGCCGCCATGGCCTTCACCGACGGCCGCCAGATCGGCGCGACGCTCGACCGCAACGGCCTGCGTCCGGCGCGCTATCTCGTCACCGACGACGGCCTCGTCGTGATGGCCTCCGAAATGGGCGTGCTGCCGATTCCGGAAGAGAAGATCGTTACGAAGTGGCGCCTCCAGCCGGGCAAGATGCTGCTCGTCGATCTGGAGCAGGGCCGCATCGTCTCCGACGACGAGATCAAGAAGGAGCTGTCGCTCTCCCACCCCTACAGGGAGTGGCTGGCGCGCACGCAGATCAAGCTCGAGGACCTCAAGCCCGTCGAGTCGCGCCCGGCGCGCGCCGACGTGTCGCTGCTCGATCGCCAGCAGGCGTTCGGCTACACCGAGGAAGACCTTTATCTGCTGATGTATCCGATGGCCGTCACCGGCCAGGAGGCCGTCGGCTCCATGGGCACCGACACGCCCGTGTCGCCGCTCTCCGACAAGGAGAAGCTGCTCTACACCTATTTCAAGCAGAACTTCGCGCAGGTGACCAATCCGCCGATCGACCCGATCCGCGAAGAGCTGGTCATGAGCCTCGTGTCCTTCATCGGCCCGCGTCCGAACATCCTCGATCACGAGGGCTCGGCGAACAAGAAGCGCCTCGAAGTGCGCCAGCCGATCCTCACCAATGAGGATCTCGAAAAGATCCGCTGGATCGGCATGGTCGAGGACAGCTTCGACACCAAGACGCTGGAAATCTCCTACGACTCCAGCCGTGGCGCGGCGGGGATGCGCGGCGCGATCCAGCGCCTGTGCGAGCGCGCCGAGGACGCCGTCAACGGCAAATACAACATCATCATATTGTCGGATCGCATGGTCGGGCCGGATCGCATTCCGATCCCGGCGCTGCTCGCGACGGCGGCGGTGCATCATCACCTGATCCGCAAGGGCCTGCGCACCTCGGTCGGTCTCGTCCTCGAGACGGCGGAAGCGCGCGAGGTGCATCATTTCGCCTGTCTCGCCGGCTATGGCGCGGAGGCGATCAACCCCTATCTCGCCTTCGACACGCTCGAAGCGTCGGTTTCGGAATTCCCCAGCGACGTCGACGCCGATACGGCGGTGAAGCGCTACATCAAGGCGATCGGCAAGGGCCTGCTGAAGGTCATGTCGAAGATGGGCATTTCGACCTATCAGTCCTATTGCGGCGCGCAGATCTTCGACGCGGTCGGCCTCGCGCAAAACTTCGTCGATGAATATTTCACCGGCACCACGACTCGCGTCGAGGGCGTCGGCCTCGACGAGGTCGCGAAGGAGACGGTGCGCCGCCATCGGCTCGCCTTCAGCGACGCGCCGATCTATCGCGACGCGCTGGACGTCGGCGGCGACTACGCCTTCCGCATCGCGCGGCGAGGCGCATAGCTGGACGCCGCAGACCGTATCGCTGCTACAGCACGCCGTGCGCGGCAATGCGCGCGACCAGTATCGCGCCTACGCCAAGACGCTGAACGAGCAGGACGAGCGTCTGCTGAATTTGCGCGGTCTGTTCCGCATCAAGAGCGCCGAGGAAGACGGCCGCACGCCCGTTCCGCTCGAGGAAGTGGAGTCCGCGACCGATATTGTGAAGCGTTTCTCGACGGGCGCCATGTCCTTCGGCTCGATCTCGCGCGAGGCGCACACCACGCTCGCCATTGCGATGAACCGCATCGGCGGCAAGTCGAACACGGGCGAGGGCGGCGAGGAGCCGGATCGCTTCAAGCCGCTGCCGAACGGCGACACCATGCGTTCGGCGATCAAGCAGGTGGCGTCCGGCCGCTTCGGCGTGACGACGGAATATCTCGTCAACGCCGACATGATTCAGATCAAGATGGCGCAGGGCGCGAAGCCCGGCGAGGGCGGGCAATTGCCCGGCGACAAGGTCGACGCGGTCATCGCCAAGGTGCGTCACTCGACGCCGGGCGTCGGCCTCATCTCGCCGCCGCCGCACCATGACATCTATTCGATCGAGGATCTCGCGCAGCTCATCTTCGATCTGAAGAACGTCAATCCGAAAGCGGGCGTCTCCGTAAAGCTCGTTTCCGAGGTCGGCGTCGGCACGGTGGCGGCGGGCGTCTCCAAGGGCCGCGCCGATCACGTGACGATCTCCGGTTATGACGGCGGCACGGGCGCCTCGCCGCTCACCTCGATCAAGCACGCCGGCAGCCCGTGGGAGATCGGCCTCGCCGAGACGCATCAGACGCTGGTGCTCAACGGCCTGCGCTCGCGCATCGCGGTGCAGGTCGACGGCGGCCTGCGCACGGGTCGCGACGTGGTCATCGGCGCGCTGCTCGGCGCGGACGAGTTCGGCTTCTCGACGGCGCCGCTGATCGCCGCCGGCTGCATCATGATGCGCAAGTGCCATCTCAACACTTGCCCGGTCGGCGTCGCGACGCAGGACCCGGTGCTGCGCAAGCGCTTCGTCGGCCAGCCCGAGCATGTCATCAACTTCTTCTTCTTCATCGCCGAGGAAGTGCGCGAGCTGATGGCGCAGATGGGCTATCGCAGCTTCGACGAACTCGTCGGCCAGATGCAGATGCTCGACAAGACCAAGGCCGTCGCCCACTGGAAGGCGCAGGGCCTCGACTTCTCGAAGCTGTTCCACAAGCCGGCGGGCGAGGGCGCTGCGATCCGTCACAGCCAGTTCCAGGATCACGGGCTCGAAAAGGTTCTCGACAACAGGCTCATCGAGCAGGCGCGTCCGGCGCTGGATCGCGGCGCCAAAGTGTCGATCGAGACGCCGATCAAGAATGTCGACCGCACGACGGGCGCCATGCTCTCGGGCGAAGTGGCGCGCATCTACGGCTACAATGGCCTGCCGGAGGACACGATCAGCATCCGCGCCACAGGCACGGCGGGACAGAGCTTCGGCGCCTTCGTCGCGCGCGGCGTGACGCTGCAGCTCGAAGGCGAGGCCAACGATTATGTCGGCAAGGGTCTCTCGGGCGGCAAGCTCGTCGTCTATCCCTCGCGCAACGCCGGCAAGATCGATCCGTCGAAATCGATCATCGTCGGCAATACGGTGCTCTACGGCGCCATCGCGGGCGAGTGCTATTTCCGCGGCGTCGCGGGCGAGCGCTTCGCGGTGCGCAACTCGGGCGCCATTGCGGTCGTCGAGGGCGTGGGCGACCACGGCTGCGAATATATGACCGGCGGCGTGGTGGTCGTGCTGGGCCAGACGGGCCGCAATTTCGCGGCCGGCATGTCGGGCGGCATCGCTTATGTGCTCGACGAGGACGACACGTTCTCGACGCGCTGCAACCTCGCCATGGTCGATCTCGAACCCGTCGGCGCGGAAGAAACGGCGATGACCGAGGCCTATCACCAGTCCGGCGACCTCGAGACGCATGGCAAGGTCGATATTCTCGCCGACATGACGCGCTTCGATGCGGAGCGTCTGCGCCAGTTGATCCAGAACCATCTGCGCTACACGGGCTCGACCCGCGCGCGCGAGATTCTGGACCAGTGGGACGCTTATCGGCCGAAGTTCCGCAAGGTCATGCCGATCGAATACCGCCGCGCGCTGACCGAAATGGCGGCGAAGAAGGCGCAGCCGAAACGACTGGCGGCGGCTGGCGAATAGTCGGCCGCTCCGAAGCAACGCGGCGCGGGGCTTTTTTGAAGCTTCGCGCCGTGCGCGCGTCGGGCCGGCCGGCTTGACGGGCAAAAATGAAAAGCGTTTAGAACTCGACGCGAAAACCCGCTGTGGCGGCGGCTGTCGGCAGGCTGGCGGAATTCGCCTTTGTTGCCTGCCATATGATCGGGCACGGTTCGTCCCGGTCACGGCTGGAGCCCGATGCGAAAGGTTGGGATGCACTCATGGGCAAGGTCACGGGCTTTCTCGAAATCGACCGTCAGGACCGCAAATACAAGCCGGCGGCCGACCGCATTCGTCATTACGACGAATTCGTCATCCCCCTCACCGAGGAGGCGACGCGGAGCCAGGCGTCGCGCTGCATGGATTGCGGCATCCCGTTCTGCCACAACGGCTGTCCGGTCAATAACCAGATCCCGGACTGGAACGACCTCGTCTATCACGGCGAGTGGAAGCGGGCGCTGGCCAATCTCCATTCGACCAACAACTTCCCGGAATTCACCGGCCGTATCTGCCCCGCGCCCTGCGAAGCGTCCTGCACGCTGAATCTTCAGGATCAGCCGGTCACGATCAAGACCATCGAATGCACGATCATCGATCGCGGCTTCGCAGAGGGCTGGGTCGTCCCCGAGCCGCCGAAGCGCAAGACCGGCCGCCGCGTCGCCGTCATCGGCTCCGGCCCGGCGGGTCTCGCCGCCGCCCAGCAGCTCGCGCGCGCCGGCCACGACGTCAATCTCTATGAGAAGAACGCCAAGCCCGGCGGTCTGCTGCGCTACGGCATCCCCGACTTCAAGATGGAGAAGCATCTCATCGACCGCCGCGTCGAGCAGATGCAGGCGGAGGGCGTGACCTTCCACTGCAATGTGAATGTCGGCGTCGACGTGAACATCCGCGACCTCGTCGCGAGCCATGACGCGGTGGTTCTCTCCGGCGGCGCCGAGAACCCGCGCGACCTGCCGATCCCCGGCCGCGAGCTGCGGGGCGTGAATTTCGCCATGGATTTCCTGACGCAGCAGAACCGCCGCGTCTCCGGCGAGCCGCTCACCACCAATGAACCGATCTCGGCGACCGGCAAGCATGTCATCGTCATCGGCGGCGGCGACACGGGCTCCGACTGCATCGGCACCTCGGTGCGCCACGGCGCGCTGTCGGTGACGCAGCTCGAAATCATGCCGCGCCCGCCGGAGAAGGAAAACAAGCTGCTCACCTGGCCCGACTGGCCGCTGAAGCTGCGCACCTCCTCCTCGCATGAGGAGGGCTCGGCCCGGGAATTCTCCGTGCTGACGAAGGAGTTCGTCGGCGAGGGCGGCGCGGTGAAGGGCCTGCGCTGCGTGCGCGTCGACGGCAAGATGCAGGAAGTCCCCGACAGTTCCTTCGTCCTCAGGGCCGATCTGGTGCTGCTGGCGATGGGCTTCGTCTCGCCGATACGGCAGGGGCTGCTGGAGCAGGCGGGCGTCGATTTCGATAATCGCGGGAATGTCGCGGCCGATACGAAGAGCTACAAGTCGACGCGCGAGAAGGTTTTTGCCTGCGGGGACATGCGGCGCGGACAATCGCTCGTGGTGTGGGCCATTCGCGAGGGACGCCAATGCGCCCATGCGGTAGACCTTCACCTGATGGGCGAAACAAATCTGCCAAGGTGAGGAAAAATGGTCAGCGAAAAGCTTAATCTCTGGTATTGCGACATTTTCGTCGCCCAGCCATGGCAGTTCTTCTTCCTGCTTGTGGCGCTCGCCGGGGCGTTCTTTTACGGTCGGGGCCAGCACAAGCTCGGCTGGACTCTCATCGGCATCTGGGTCGCGGTGACGATCACCTTCTCGGCGCTGACCAATTTCGTCTTCAGCTGCAATATGGAGTAGGGCAGGGGTTGCGTCGCGGCTTTGCCTCTCGCACACAACGAAAAAAAGCGCCGGCTCATCACCGGCGCTTTCTGTTTCCAAGAACTTGTAGCGTCAGAGAACGACCACCGCCGTTCCCACCTTCACGCGCCGGAACAGATCCGCCACATCGTCATTGGTCATGCGGATGCAGCCGGAGGAGACGGCCTGACCAATCGTCCAGGGCTCATTCGAACCGTGGATGCGGAACATGGTGTCGCGGTCGCCCGAGTAGAGATACATGGCGCGCGCGCCGAGCGGATTGTCTTCGCCGCCGGACATGTGGCGCGGCAGATCGGGACGGCGCTTCAGCATTTCCTTGGGCGGGGTCCAGTCAGGCCAGCTTTCCTTGCGGCCGATGCGGACGCGGCCCTTCCAGGTGAAACCTTCCCGCCCGACGCCGATGCCATAACGCATCGCCTGCCCGTTACCGAGCGAGAGGAAGAGCTGACGGCCCTCTGTGTCCACAGTGATCGTGCCGGCGCGTTCTCTGGTGGGATCGGCCACGAGTTCGCGCGTCGCGCTTGGATATTCGCGGCCGAGTTGCGTGTCGTCCTGCTGGACGGCGGCCTGCTGTGGCTCGCCCCCATAATAGGCGGTCATGTCGGCGGCGGGTTGCTGATCGTCGAAGAGGGCCATGAAGCCGCGTTCGTCCGCCATGGCGCCGGTCGTAATCCCCGCGACCAGCGAGAATGCCGCCACCGCCAGAAACCGGGTCGAGCGAAAATTGTATTCAGGCATTGTTATGGCTCCGCAGAAATCTCTGGCGAGAAAATGCGTAAGCCTGAGGATTGGTTCCGCGCCAATTAACGAGTGATTAAATTTTTGTCTCGCATCGGCCGCGATGGTTAACCAATCATTGCGTCTGTGACGCGGGGGCCTTCCACGAATAATCGTCGGCCCGACCCGGGCGCGCCGGCTGATCGCCGCCCTCGACGAACACATGTCGGGCGAGCGCCTGCGCATCGGCCCCGCCCGTCGTCGCAGTTGCGGCCGGGCGCGCCAATTCCCCGCCGGTGGGTTGCAGGCTCAGCGCCTGCACGCGCCCGACGGCCGGGCGATCCGGCAGCGCGGGCGCGCCCGTCGCCACGGGATTGACAGGGGAGCGGAAAACGATCGGCGCGCCATTGTTTTGGGCCGGCGCGGCGGCCTGCGCGGGCGACTGGGCGGGCGCCGTCGCCGTCGGCTGTTCGGGAGCGGCGGGCCTTGCGCCCTCATAGAGCTTCTTGATTTCGTTGGCGACGAAATGCGCGACGCTGAGCCCGCCCGCGTCGGTTAGATGGACGCCGTCAGCGGTGCGCAGTTTCACGATCTGGCCGTTGATGTCGGGGCCGAAGGCGCTGTATTGACCCTTCTCGTCCGCCAGCGCCTCCCACAGATCGACATAGACGCCGCCGTCCTTCGTCACCGCCTCGCGGAACAGGTCGTTGAGTTTCGCCATATCTGCGGAGAAGCTTTCATTCTTCATCACCGGCAGGCCGACCCAGACGACCGGAATCTTCTTTTCGCGGAAGGGGGCGAGCATGGCGTCGATGCGCGCCTTGTAGAGTTCCTGCCAGCGCGGCGAGAACGTCTCCTCGCTCTTGGCGCCGTCGTGCAGCGACTGGCGGTCGTTGGAGCCGAGCATGATCACCGCGACGTCGATCTTCTGCGGCCCGTTGGCGAGTTCGCGCGCGGCCTTCGGCCAGTCGTAGAAATCGTCGCGCACGAGGCCGGAACTCTCCTTCACCTTTTTGACGATGCCAATTTCCGGCTTGTCGGCGAACGTCTCCTCGAGCCCGTTGGCGAGGAGCAGGGCGAAAGTGTCGCCCGTCACGGCCACAAAGTAATTGGCGGCAACCTCGGGGCTGGCGGCGGAGTTCTGGCTTGGAGCCGCCCTCGGCGGGCGCCGTATCCTGCTTTTTCGCGCGCTTTGTCGTCGTGGCGCGACTGCTCTCGCCGCTGCGCCAATAAGTCGGAGGGCGGTTTTCCTGATGCGGCATGATCCGGCGCACGCGCGGCTGCGAGGGCGCCCGCGGCTCATGCGACCGGCTGGGACCGCCAAAAATGCTGCCGAAAAATTCGGAGAAAGGGTCCTGGGCGTGGGCTTGCGGCGCATCCGCGACAAAGCCGACGAGCGCCAGCGCCGCAATCGCCACAAACCTCAAGAACATGGCCCCAACTCTGCAATTCTTCGCCATCCTCGCATTATAAGGGCGGAGGCGGCCGCTTCGCAAATCGCGGCCGACGCGGTAATCCTGATCGGTGTGCGTCACCCCCGAGTTGGGGCTGGAAGCAGGCAGGGGAAACGGAGAATGCGGAATTTTGCGCTTGGTCTCGCTCTCGTGGCGCTCGTGTGCGGCGCAGCCTCCGCCGCTTTCGCGCAAATGCACGAGCATGACCCGCCGGCTGAGTATCGCTTCCCCCGCTATTACGGCCTCGTGCCGCCGTGCTCGGACGCAACCGTCCTGAACGAGATTTCCTACAGCTTCGCCGATCGCGAGGCCGATTACTGGAATTCGGGGCTGACGATCGAAACCTTCTACCCGCCGGAGGAATTTGGCTATCGCACCAATGGGCTGAGCTATATTCCCCGCCGTTACTGCCGCGCCATGGCGGTGTTCAATGACGGCTCTGTCCGCAAGGTGGTCTATAACATCGGCGAGGCGCTCGGCTTTATTGGCTTCGGTTCGGGCGTCACATGGTGTGTCGAGGGGCTTGACCGTAACCATGCCTTCAGTCCGAATTGTCGCGCGGTCGGACCTTGAGCGCGGCCGCGTTTCGGATGAAGGGGTTTTATCGATGTTGCGTTCTTCTCTGACCGCGCGAGCGGCGGCGCTCGCCTGCCTTTTCGCTGTTCTGGCCTTTGGCGCGCCCGCCGCCGCCAAGGATGACGATTGCATTCTGGACCATTGCGCCGACAAACTGCCGCCCAAGGCGCAGCCGGCGCCTGAGGAGCCGAGGAGCGACGGGAACTTCCGCAGCGGCGCGCCGTCGAAGGATTTCGATTTCTATGTGCTGGCGCTGAGCTGGTCGCCCGGCTTTTGCGACAGCGTCGACGGCTCGCATGACCAGTGCGAACCGGGGAAGGGGCTCGGCTTCGTCGTGCATGGGCTCTGGCCGCAATATGAGCGCGGCTTTCCCAGCGACTGCTCGGGACCGCGCTCGCCGTCGCGCATCGCGCTGGAGCATGCAGCCGGCCTCTATCCCGACGAGCGGCTAGCGCGATACGAGTGGCGCAAGCATGGGACCTGTTCCGGCAAGAGCCCGAGCGATTACTTCGCCGACGTCTCCCGCGCCCGCGAGGCGGTGACCATCCCGTCGCTTTTCGTGAATCCCACGCGCGAGCAGAGTTTCACGCCGATCGACGTCGAGCGCGCCTTCTACGACGCCAATCCGCGCCTGCGGCCGGGCATGATGGCGGTCTCCTGCCGGCGCAATGTCTTCGAGGGCGTGCGCATCTGCATGTCGAAGGATCTGCGTGAATTTCGCGCCTGTCCCGACGTCGTCCAGCATGGCTGCCGCCAGCGCGAGATCACCGCGCCCGCGCCCTTGTGAGGGATGAACTATCGCCACGGCTTCCACGCCGGCAATTTCGCGGACGTCTTCAAGCACGCATTGCTGGCGCGGCTCATCGTCTATCTGACGCGGAAGGATACGCCCTTCCGCGTCATCGACACCCATGCCGGGGAGGGCGCCTATGACCTCGCCGGGGACGAAGCCGAGCGCACTTTCGAATGGCGGGGCGGGATCGGACGGCTGGCCGATCTGAGCGACGCTGACGAGGAGACGCGGGCGCTGCTCGCGCCCTATCTCGATTGCGTCGGCGCCTTCGGGCCGGATGGACGCCCGGCGCTCTATCCCGGCTCGCCGATGATCGCCGCAAAGCTGATGCGGCCGCAGGACCGCGCCATCTTCTGCGAATTGCGTCCCGACGCCTTCGAAGCGCTGCGCTATCGCTTCGGCCGCGACGCGCGGGTCAAGACGATTCACATCGACGGCTATACGGGACTCGGCGCCTATGCGCCGCCGAAGGAAAGGCGCGGCCTCGTGCTGATCGATCCGCCCTTCGAGCGCACCGATGAATTCGCGGCGATGTTCGACGCTTTCCTCGGCGCCTATGCAAAATGGCCGACCGGCGTTTACGCGCTATGGCATCCGTCGAAGGACGCGCGGGCGGAGAGGGCGTTTCTCGAAAGTTTCGGAAAGGCCGGCGTCAAGCGCGTGCTGCGGCTCTCACTCGCGGTGGCGAGCGGCGGCGAAGGCTTGCGGCGGACGGGCCTGGCCGTCGTGAACCCGCCCTTCGTTTTCGAGGAAGAGGCGCGCAGGATTTTGGCTTTTCTCGCGCCACGTCTGGCGCAAGGGGCTGGAGCGGGATTCGAGATCGAACAGGTCACGGGAGAGTGAAATCTGCCGTTGATCCCCATACCTCCCCTTTACGGGGAGGTCGGCGGTCGAAGACCGCCGGGTGGGGTTCAAGCCGCTACGACAGTGATGGGGCCGGACCCCACCCGACCCCGCTTCGCGGGGCCACCCTCCCCGCGAGGGGGAGGGATGAGCTCACGAGCCGGCTTTGGACCTAAACCTCTCCGATGATCCCATACCTCCCCTTTACGGGGAGGTCGGCGGTCGAAGACCGCCGGGTGGGGTTCAAGCCGCGACGACCGTGATGGGGCCGGACCCCACCCGACCCCGCTTCGCGGGGCCACCCTCCCCGTAAAGGGGAGGGATGAGCTCACGAGCCGGCTTTGGGCCTAAACCTCTCCGATGATCCCCATACCTCCCCTTTACGGGGAGGTCGGCGGTCGAAGACCGCCGGGTGGGGTTCAAGCCGCTATGCCAGTGATGGGGCAGGACCCCACCCGACCCCGCTTCGCGGGGCCACCCTCCCCGCGAGGGGGAGGGATGAGCTCACGAGCCGGCTTTGGACCTAAACCTCTCCATTGATCCCCATACCTCCCCTTCACGGGGAGGTCGGCGGTCGAAGACAGCCGGGTGGGGTTCAAGCCGCGACGACAGTGATGGGGCAGGACCCCACCCGACCCCGCTTCGCGGGGCCACCCTCCCCGCAAGGGGGAGGGATGAGCTCACGAGCCGGCTTTGGGCTTAAACCTCTCCGTTGATCCCCATACCTCCCCTTTACGGGGAGGTCGGCGGCCGAAGACCGCCGGGTGGGGTTCGCGCCGCTATGACCGTGATGGGCAGGACCCCATTCACGCCATTGCCGGATAATCCGTATAACCCACCGGCCCCTGCGTGTAGAAAGTCTCCGGGTTCGGCGCATTGAGCGGCGCGCCGGCGGCGATGCGGGCTGGGAGGTCAGGGTTGGCGAGGAAGCTCGTACCGAAGGCCACCGCGTCGAGCGCGCCCTCGCGGATCGCGGCGTCGGCTTCGGCGGCGGCATAGCCCATATTGCCGATCAGCGCGTTTTTGAACTCCGCGCGCGCGGGCGTCAGCACATCCGCCTTTTGCTCCTGAAAGAAATCCGCGCGCATGACATGCAGATAGGCGAGGTTGAATTTGTTCAGCGCCGCCGCAAGCCAGGTCGTCAGTCCAACCGGGTCGCTGTCCTTCATGCTGTTGTAGCTGTTGAGCGGCGAGAGGCGCAGGCCGACGCGGTCGGCGCCCCAGACATCGATCGAAGCGTCCAGAATTTCGAAGAGCAGACGCGCGCGGTTTTCGACCTGCCCGCCATAGGGACCGCCGCGCCGGTTGGCGCCGTCGCGCAGGAATTCGTCGATGAGATAGCCGTTGGCGCCGTGCAGTTCGATCATGTCGAAGCCGGCGGCCTTCGCATTGCGGGCGGCGGTCGCGAAGCCCTTCACGATCCCGGGGATTTCGTCGTCCCGCAACGCGCGCGGCGTCACATAGGGCTGCATGCCCTGCGGCGTCATCACCTGGCCATTGGTGATGGCGATGGGGGAGGGGGCGACCGGAATGGCGCCGTCATTGAGGAGCGGATGGCAGGCGCGGCCCCCGTGCCAGATTTGCAGCGCCATGCGCCCGCCTTTCGCGTGCACGGCGTCGGTGACGCGCTTCCAGCCCTCGACCTGCGCCTGCGAATAAATTCCCGGCTCGCGCCAAAAGGCCGAATTGCCCTCCATCGCCATGGTGGCTTCGGCGATGATCAGGCCGGCGGAGGCGCGCTGCGCGTAATATTCCGCCATCAGCGGGCCGGGAACGTGGCCGTCCTCGGCGCGGCAGCGCGTCAGCGGGGCCATCAGAATCCGGTTGGGCAGCGTCAGCGCGCCGATCTTCAGCGGCGAAAACAGGGCCTCATAAGCCATGAGCTTTCCTTTTACGGGAACTTCTATCGGTGAAGGCTGAGGTGGCCCCTCAGCGTCGCAAACGCAAGCGGCAAGCCGCGCAAAGACGCTCATTCCGGGACGCCTCCGCATTGGCGCCGGGCCGTCGCTGTCATAGTAGTGGGCGCCCAGAGAGAGAAGCTTCCACAATGATGACACTGCGCTATTCCGCCGCCTCGCCGTACGCCCGCAAAATTCGCATCGCCGCCGAGCTTCTCGGACTTGGCGGAAGCATCGAAATCGTCGCGGCGAGCACGACGGACCCAGGCGACACGCTGCGTCAGCAGAACCCGCTCGGCAAAATTCCGACGCTCATTCTGGAGGACGGCTCCGCCCTCTACGACAGCCGCGTCATCGCCGATTATCTCGATCATCTCGGCGGTGGAAAGCTGATCCCCGCCGAACCTGCCCGCCGCTTCGAGGCCCTGCGCCTTCAGGCGCTCGGCGACGGCATAAATGACGCGGCGCTGCTCATCCGCTACGAGACCGCGACCCGTCGCGCGGAGCTGCGCGATCAGGACGCCATCGACCTTCAGCAGGGCAAGATCGACCGCGCGCTTGCGTCGCTGGACTCCGCGCCGCCGTCGGGAGCGGTGACGATTGGCCAGATCGCCGTGGCATGCGCTTTGGGCTATCTCGACTTGCGGTTCGAGGGCGCATGGCGCGCCAAATATCCGAAGCTGGTCGCGTGGCTTGCGGCGTTTGAAACGCAAGTCCCGGCGTTTGCCGACACGAGAGCCTGAGGATTTCCTCACCCTCAGGAACGCAGGGAGCGCGCGTCCCGAAGGGTGAGGAACCGGTTTACGCTTTTCCGGCGATTTCCGCCGGCGGAGCCCATCCGCTCGCGCTGGCCAGGGCGCCGCCGCCGACGCCCGGAATGCGCAGACGCTGGCCGGGATAGATCTTGTCCGGATGCGTCAGCATCGGCTTGTTCGCCTCGAAGATTTCCTCGTAACGGGCGCCGTTGCCGTAATAGGTTTCGGCGATCTTCCACAGCGTGTCGCCCGTGACGACGACATGAACGCCGGAGGGCTCGGTCGGATCGTCGTCCGGCGAAATCAGATTATTCTCGACCTGCGCGACACCTTTGCTGTTGCCGACGGTCAGAACGATCTTCTCGAGCTCCGAGCGAGAGTTGACGGCTCCGTTCAGCGTCACCTTGTCGCCATTGACCTCGATGTCGACGCCGGAGACGTCAAACCCATGGCTTTGCAATTCCTTTAACAGGGCGTCGGCTGGCGCCGACGATGTCTCGGTCGCCCCCGCCACCGCCGGCGCCGCTTTGCTCTTGCCGGTGAAGAAGTCGAAAATTCCCATTAATAGCCTCCTGTAAACGCCCATGCCCGTCATTGGGCGCGAGTCGCCCGTTACGATCGACCCGCGTCGCGCCTCGCATGACGGCAACGCCCGCGGCGACGCATCGTTCCCAAAGCGACAACTAGAAATGGTAGTTTATCCCGCCCCTCACTGTCGACATGTCGACGCCGGAATAGGTCTGGAAGGGCGTGCCCGCGAAATAGGTGTCCGATCCCGTCGAGGTGTAGAGATATTCCGCCTTGGCCGACACGCGGGGCATGATCATGTATTCGACGCCCGCGCCGATCGTCCAGCCGGGCTGGAAGCTGGACTGATAGCCGTTGAAGCTGAGGCCCGCGACGCTGATAGCGTTGCGGCTGCCGGCGAAACCCGCGGCGGCGAAGATCAGCGTCCGGTCCATCACATAGCCGGCGCGGCCGCGGATCGTCAGCAGGTCGTCCGTATTGCCGCGCGCCGCGACGCCCCACAGGGGCGTGGACTCGTTTCCAATCCAGGCGAATGAGAAGTCGGCTTCCGCGCCGAGAAGGAAGTTGGGGGCGATCTGGTAATTATAACCGCCGCCGAGGCCGATGAGGCCGCCATTGGCGCTCGCCACGAGGGCGCGATCGCTGGCGCCCTGAAAGTCGGCGAAACCCCAGCCGCCCTGGACGCCCGCGTAGAAACCGGTCCAGACAAAGGCGGGGGGCGGGGGCGCGTAGACCGGCGCGGGCGGGGCGCCCCTGCCGCGCGGAAGATCGGCGCCGAGCGCGGGCGCGGCGCTCAGCATCGCGGCGAGAACAGACGCAAGAGTGGCGGCGCTTTTGGTGCACATGACTGGAACTCCCCTCGTCGCCAGAACAGCGCGACGACAGGGGAAGTTTATGAAATCGTTCAGCTTAATGACTCCTTGCCAACTGGCGCCGATGGCGTGGCCGAAACAGGGCTTTAAGGAGCGCCGCGGGGAAAGCGAAGCCCAGTCAGGGAAAATTAGCCTGCGCTCGGGCTTGCGGCCTTTGAAGTTGGTTACTGCTTTCTAAACTTTCGTCGTCGCTCGCGAGGAGCTCCGGTTGACCGCGGCGCGGCTTCGTGGGAAGCGGCGCCCTCAGGGAGAGCGGCGATGAGCGACATGGGCGATGCGCATTCGGGCCCCGCGCTGGTGACGGGAGCCGCGCGGCGGATCGGCCTCGCCATCGCCGGGCGCCTCGCGCTGGAGGGGCGGCCGGTCGTGCTGCATTCTTCCCGCCGCTCCGCCGGGGAGGCGGATCTTGCCGCCGAGGCGATCCGCCGGCAGGGCGGACGGGCGGAGGTTGTCGTCGCCGATCTGTCGAAGGCGGAGGAGACCGAGCGGCTGATCGGCGAGGCGGCGCGCGCCTTCGGGCCCCTGACTCTCCTCGTCAACAACGCCTCGATTTTCGACGTGGATGAGGCGGGCGATTTCTCGCTGGAGAGCTATGAGCGGCAGATGGCGGTCAATCTGCGCGCGCCTCTTTTGCTCGCGCGCGATTTTGCCGCTCAGCTCCCACCGGACGCGAGCGGCGCCATCGTGAACATGATCGATCAGCGCGTCTGGCGGCTCACGCCGCGTTATTTCAGCTATACGCTGTCGAAATCCGCGCTCTGGACCGCAACCCGCACCATGGCGCAGGCCTTTGCGCCGCGCATTCGCGTCAATGGCGTCGGGCCGGGGCCGGTGTTTCCCAATGAGGCGCTGGGCGATCGCGACTTCGAGATCGAAGCGCATGGCGTGCCGCTCGGCCACGCAGCGGATGTGTCGGGCGTTGTCGACGCGGTGGTTTTTCTCAGCAAGGCGAAAAGCGTCACCGGCCAGATGATCGCCGTCGACAGCGGCCAGCATCTCGCCTGGCGCACGCCGGACGTCTCACCGCAGTAAAACTATTTCGCGCGGGTGAGCTCGGCGGCCAGCCCGCTCATCGCGCGCTCATTGCCGATCGTGCTCAAATGGCGGTCGGCGACGCTCACATTGACCTCCATGCCGCCTTCGACCGGAATGTTGAGAAGGTCCGCCGGGGGAACGATTTTCGGCATGATCTTGTCGAAGTTTCTGTCGAGCGCGAAATAGCCCGCCTGTTCGGAGCCGACGCAGGCGATCGTGAAGGAGGGCAGATTCTTGGTGATGTAAAAGACCTTCGTCGCCGCGCCATGCGCCGCCGCGACGTCCTTGATCCGCGCATGCAGAAGCGCCGCAAGCCGTATCTGGTAATCGTCCATCTCGGTCTTCGGCAGCATGTAAGGCGCGTAGTGAGTCTTCGACTCCAGCAGATCTTCCGGCGACTCGAGCTTGTATTTTTCCGAGAGGCTCAGTTTATCCTCAGAGTTGGAAAGCGTCTGCTGATCGATCTTCTGATACTGCGCGCATTCGGGAGACGGGGTGCGGGGGCGGATCGGCAGACGCTTTTTCCAGTCGTCGCTGATCATCTGGCCGACAAACTTGTGCTTTATCTTGCCGTAAACCTCGCCGAGCAATTGTGTGAGCGCGTAGCCGCCGTAATAGAAGGATTCCGGATAGAACGGCCCTTCCAGCGCATCCCCCTTTACCGTGAAAGTCGGCTTGATCGGTCCGGCGATCATCAATGCGCTGCGGTCGACAAACGTGTTTTCCCAAAAGTCGTTGCCGGGCGTCGCCCAGGTCACCACCAGATCCGCCCGATAGGTTTTCAGATAGCGCTCCAGAGCCTGAAGCTGCTGGTCCTGTCCCCAGGCGCTTGCGGCGAGGGAGAAGACCTTGACGGGACGTCCCATGCGCTTGGCAAGTTCGGCCTCGAGCAGTCGCTCGGGCATTTTTTCCAAAGGCTCGGAGGCGGACTCGACCTGGCTGTCGCCGAGCAGAACGACGACGTAATCGTCCTTCTCATATTTGATCGGCTGACCGCGATAGCCGAACTGGTTTGCTTCGCTGTCTCCGGTCGATTTGCTCAGGATGCGCCGCGGCGAACCGGCCCAGCCCCAGCCGGACGGAATCCGCTCGACGCGCGCGACATGTTCGAGGAACAGCTCGAAAACAACCACGGAGAGCGCCGTCGAAATCACAACGGCGGCGATATCTTTCTTCGACACCATGATCAGATTCTACCCCTCGGCTTCCGCTTATCGGTTTCTGATACAAAATGCGGGAAGGGGCAAGCCGCCGCGCCTGTTTCATTCGCCTGCCGGGACCACCGGCGTAAACCCTTCGCAAACCATAAGTCCCTAGGGTCGACATCCGGTTGCGGTCTTATCCCGGCGGGGTTACAGCGATTTTGGCGCGGATGCGCCCAAGGAGTTTGCATGCGCGTTCTGGGCATCGAGACCACCTGCGACGAAACCGCGGTCGCCGTCGTATCGGATCGGATTGGGGGCGACGGCGGCGAAATCCTCTCCAATGAGGTTCTCAGTCAGATCGCCCAGCACGCGGCCTATGGCGGCGTCGTGCCGGAAATCGCGGCGCGCGCGCATATCGACGTGCTGGACCGCCTGATCGACCGGGCGCTCGCCAATGCGAAAATCGACCTCAAGGACGTCGACGCCATCGCCGCTGCGGCGGGGCCGGGGCTCGTTGGCGGCGTGCTGGTCGGGCTGACGGCCGCCAAGGGTCTGGCGCTGGCCAGCGGCAAGCCCTTCATTGCCGTCAACCACCTCGAAGCCCATGCGCTCACCGCCCGGCTCACCGACCATCTGGAGTTTCCCTATCTCGCTCTGCTGATTTCCGGCGGGCACACCCAGCTCGTCGCCGTGCGCGGCGTCGGCGATTACCGCCGTCTCGGCTCCACGGTCGACGACGCCGCCGGCGAGGCCTTCGACAAGGTCGCGAAGATGATGGGGCTTCCCTATCCGGGGGGTCCGCATATCGAGGCGCTGGCGCAGGAGGGCGAGTCGCACCGGTTCAGTTTCCCGCGCCCCATGCTCGGGCGTGAGAGCGCGGATTTCTCGCTCTCCGGCCTCAAGACGGCGGTTCGGCAGGAGATCATCAAGCTCGGCGAGCCGACCGACCAGGACAAGAAGGATCTCGCCGCCTCCTTCCAGGCGGCGATCGTCGACGTCATCGTCGATCGGGTCCGCGCGGGGGTGCGGCTGTTCTCGGAAAGCGAGGGGCGACCCAGCGGGCTGGTGATCGGCGGGGGCGTGGGCGCCAATGGGGCCATCCGCCGCGCGCTGACGCGGCTTTGCGCCGAACGCGGCCTGCGCTTCGTCTCGCCGCCGGCAAACCTGTGCTCGGACAATGGCGCGATGATCGCCTGGGCCGGGCTCGAACGCCTCAAGCGCGGTTTCATCAGCGATCTCGGCTTTGCGCCGCGGCCACGCTGGCCGCTCGACGCCATCGCCAGCGAGAGCCATCACGGCAAGGCGTGACGCGCTTGCGCCGCCTGTTTCCTTTCGTGCTCGCGACCTTCCTGCTTGCGCCGGAGCCGCAGGCGGCGGGTCCGCTGTCGCAGGAGCCGCTCGTCGCGGGGCTGCAGATTTTCTATGGCCCGGGCGAAGCCTTTGAGGCGGTGGACGCGCGGCTGATCAACGGCGCCAGACATTCCATCGACATGGCCGCCTATGTGCTCACTGACCGGGAACTGGTCTCGGCGCTGGGCCGCGCGGCGATGCGCGGCGTGAAGGTGCGGGTCTATCTGGACGGCGAGCAGACGGGGCGCGGCGCCAGCATAATCGACATCGCCGGCGCGCCGGGTCTCGAAGTGCGGCGCAAGGCCCGCGACCGCGATCTCATGCATCTCAAAAGCTATCAGGTCGACGGCCGCACGCTGCGCACGGGATCGGCGAATTTCTCCGTTTCCGGCGAAACCTTTCAGGACAATGACCTGATCGTGATCGAAAGTCCGCAGGCGGCCGGACGCTTTCGGGACATTTTCGAACGGCTGTGGGCGCGGCCGGACAATCAGCGCGTCGGTTATCGCTAGCGCGTCGAAACTCTGGGTCGTGACAACCTTTTGCCAGCACAGTTGGGCTGGCCCGCTTAGATCACGCTCGTCTTGCCGCAACGGGAACGCCGTGCGCGCGCGCAGGTTGACTGGACGCCGGACGACGCCGCTGCCGGGAACGTTGATTGGCCCCGCCTGCAAGCGCGTCCCATCAGCGCCCGGCCGGCCACGTTTGCCGCCGCCCCTTTGAGACAGACCGGCGCAGCCGTTATAGACACCGCAGCGGCGCGGCGCTCCTGCGCAAATCTCGGAACGAAGCACATGACGCGCGACAGCATTGCAGTTCTCGGCGGAGGGGCCTGGGGCGTTGCGCTCGCCAATGTCGCCGCACAGGGACGCGCGCGCGTTCCGCTTTGGGCGCATGATCCGGCGCATGCGGCCGCGCTCGCAAGGGATCGCGAAAACCGGCGCCATCTTCCCGGCCTCCCGCTCGCGCAGTCGGTCGCCCCGAGCAGCGATCTCGCCTGCATCGAGGGCGCGACGACGGTGCTGGCGGTCGTCCCCGCGCAGGCGATGCGCGAGGTCGCGCGGGCGGCGCGGCCCCATCTTGCCGACGGCGCCGCCTTTGTCATCTGCGCCAAGGGCATCGAGCGCGACCGGCGTCGCTTCATGAGCGAGGTCGTCGCGGAGGAGTTGCCGCAGGCGCGTCCCGCCGTTCTTTCCGGTCCGAGCTTCGCAGCCGACGTGTGCCGCGGCCTTCCGACCGCCGTGACGCTCGCCGCGCCCGACGAACCGCTCGCACAATCGCTTTGCGAGGCGCTCTCGACGAGGACTTTCCGGCTCTATCGCTCGACCGATCTGCTCGGCGTCGAAATCGGCGGCGCCGCCAAGAATGTTTTCGCGATTGCCGCGGGCATGGCCGCGGGTCGCCGGCTCGGCGCAAGCGCGCAGGCCGCGCTCATTGCGCGCAGCTTCGCGGAGCTGACGCGCCTCGGCCGCGCGCTCGGCGCCAGAAGCGAGACGCTGATGGGCCTCTCGGGCCTCGGCGACCTCGTGCTGACCTGCGGCTCCGCGCAATCGCGCAATTATGCGTTCGGCGAAGCGCTGGGGCAGGGCGCTGCGGTCAAGGACGCTTCCGGGGGCAAGCTGACGGAAGGCGCCTTCACGGCGCATGTGCTCGTTGAGATGGCGCAGGCCGCCGGAGTCGAGATGCCGATCGCCGAAGCGGTCGACGCCATTCTCGGGGCGCGTATGAGCGTCGACGCGGCGATCGACGCGCTGTTGATGCGGCCGCTGAAGGCGGAGGGCTGATCACCAGCTTTTCAGGAATTCCAGAAAGCCGCGCGTTTCCGCGCCCTCGCGCAGGCGGGCGACGGCCTTTTTCCCCGCGACGCGGACTTCCTCCGCGTGAGTCATGAGATCGTCGATGTCTGAGTCGAGCGCCTGGAATTTGGCGCGCCTGGCTTCGGCGGATTCCGGCGCGGGCGCTGGCTCGCTCTTGTCCCGCGCCTTCACAACGCCGCGCGTCGGCGGAGGCGCCGGTTCGGGCTTCTGGCGCAGCGAGAGAGCGCGGCTCTTCACCTTTGCGACGATGAAGCAGTGATGCAGCGCCGCCAGCCGCCATGTCGGACTGCGCCAGTCTGTCTGTTGCGGCCCATTGCCATGCTCGAACGCAAAATGGCAGCGCAGCTTCTTGTCGAAGTCATTGGTGTCGATCTCGTGAAAAGGAAGCAGGCGGCCATTGTCGTCGATCTCCAGCGCGAACTGGAAATCCTGCAGGAGGTCGGGGTAAGCGACGTTCCAGTCCTCCACCGCCTTGTCGTATTTTTCGAGCTTCGTGTTGAAGGCCGCGTCCTCGTCGCCGTCGGCGCCATTGGCCAGCCGATAGGAATGAAAGATGCGCGTGGACATGAGAATGGATGCGCGCTCGAAGCTCTTCGTCGCTTCATCGAGGCGGCGCTTCGCGAGATCGAGCCGGGTCTGCTCGCGCCAGCTCTTGTAGGTGAAGCTTGTCGTGACGAGTCCGGCGAGCACGCTGGTGAACAGGAAGGTGATGAATTTATCCTTGTAGACGTTGCCGCCGTCAGCCATGGGCCGCCTCGCAAGAAAAAACCGCGAAAACGGAGACAGTCTCAGTCTAGCGAGCGGAAAACGCAAGCGACCCTCAGCGGTCGCCAATGCGAGCAGCGGTCGGTTAGCTCTTGCCCCTTGAGAGATCGGCGCGCGCGACCAGCGCCTCTCTTATCTTTCTCGCGAGCTGCAGGAGGGTGAATGGCTTCGTGAGCAGATTGACGTCCGGATCGAGCATGCCGTTGCGGACAACGGCATGTTTCGAATAGCCGGTGATGAACAGCACATGCAGCGAATGACGGCGGAAGACCGCCTCGCGCGCGAGCCGCGCGCCGTCCATTTCCGGCATGATGACGTCTGTAATCATCAGGGCGATGTCGGCGCGGTCGCGGATGATCCCGATCGCTTCCTTGCCGCTTGCGGCCTCGATGACCGTGTAGCCGAGTTCGCGCACCCCCTGTGCGGTCACGCGCCGCGCCGTATCGTCGTCTTCCACGAGGAGCACGACTTCTTCGGGCTTGCCGCGCGGGAATTCATCCGGCTTCAGCGGGGAAGGCGGGGACGGCGCCTCTGCGCCTTCCTCCACGTGCCGGGGAAGATAGAGCTTCACGGAGGCGCCGTGGCCGAGCTCCGAATAGATTTTGATATGGCCGCCTGACTGGCGCACGAAGCCATGGACCTGCGAGAGGCCAAGGCCCGTGCCCTTGCCGATCGGCTTCGTCGTGAAGAATGGATCGAACGCCTTGGAAAGCGTCTCCTGCGACATGCCGTGACCGGTGTCCGAGACGCAGATCGCGACATAGTCGCCCGGCCGTGCGTCGGGATTGTCAGTGCAATAAGCGGCATCCAGCTCGGCGTTGCCGGTCTCGATCGTCAGGCGCCCGCCCTCCGGCATGGCGTCGCGCGCATTGACCGCCAGATTGACGATCGCGCTTTCCAGTTCGTTCGGATCGACCTTGACGGGCCAGAGGTCATCGCCGAGCACCGTCGCCAGATCGACGCGCGCGCCCAGCGTTCGGTGCAGGATGGCCGACATGCCGGCAACGAGGTCATTGACGTCGAGCGGCGTCGGATTCAAGGGCTGGATGCGCGAGAACGCCAGCAGGCGGCGCACCAGCCCCGCCGCGCGATCGGCGCCGTCCATCGCCGAGGTGATGAGCTGATCCACCCCGTCCTCATTGCGCGCCAGCTTGCGGCGCATGATGTTGAGGCTCGCCACGATGACGCCAAGCATATTGTTGAAGTCATGGGCGATGCCGCCGGCGAGCTGGCCGAGCGCTTCGAGCTTCTGCGACTGACGAAGTTGCGTCTCCACCGCGCTGCGCTTCGTCGACTCCTCGATGAGTTCGTTGTAGGCGAGCCGCAGCGAATTGCCCGACTTGCGAAGAGCGTGGAACTGGCGGTGCGCCATGTATACGGCGAAGGCCGCCACGCTTACGAGCAGCGCGATCATGGCGCTGATCGCCGTTTCCAGCGAGTTGGACGCCTGGGTCATGCGCTCGTCGCGTATGCTGTAGAGTATCTCCTCCCTGCTGATCATTTCATTGATCAGCGAGTTGATCTGGTCCATCAGCGCCTTGCCGCGTCCGTTGCGCACGATCTCGGCGGCTTCGTCGAAACGGCCGTCTTTCATGAGCTCGAACTTGCGTTGCAGCAGCTCGAGGCGCTCTTGCAGCAGGGGTCGCAGCTTTTCGACGCGCGCGGCCTGCTCCGGATTGTCGGAGACCACATCCGCGAGTTCCGTCATTTCGGCGCCTAGATTGGAAAATTCGCCCTTCTGACTGGCATAGGCGGGGTCGCGCGTGATGAGATAACCGCGCTCCTCGCTTTCCGCCCGGCGGATCGCGCCATCGAGGCGGAGAAGGGTGTTCTCGACGCTCAGCGTATGTCTCAGAAGGGCGCCCGCGTCGCGGCGGTAGGCTTCCGTGCGCACGGTCACCATGCCCGCTGACGCGAGAATAGCGAAGGCGACTAGCAGGCTCACTGTCTCGAAAGACAGAAATTGCCGAGGCGTGGTCATACACGACCTATAGGAACGCGATGGGCGATATTAGTCACAACCGCCTGAAAAGCCAGCGTCGCCAATAAGGCGCGCCAACCCTTCGGGCCAGCCGTGACGGCGCCGGGGGCTCAGGGAACCTCTCGAACGGCGCCGCGGGCGGCGCTCGTGGTCATCGCGGCGTAGGCGCGCAAGGCGGCGGAGACCTTGCGCTGACGCGGGCTCGCGGGCTGGAAGCCCTTCTCGGCCTGAACCGCCCGACGAGCGGAAAGTTCCGTCTCGCTCACGTCGAGCGTGATCTTGCGATTGGGAATGTCGATCTCGATCCGGTCGCCATCCTGCACCAGCGCAATCGCGCCGCCCTCGGCCGCCTCCGGCGAGACATGGCCGATGGAAAGGCCCGAGGTGCCGCCGGAGAAGCGCCCGTCGGTGATCAGCGCGCAGGCTTTCCCGAGGCCCTTCGATTTCAGATAGCTCGTCGGATAGAGCATCTCCTGCATGCCGGGGCCGCCGCGCGGGCCCTCGTAGCGGATGACCACCACGTCGCCTTCCTTCACCTCGCCGGTCAGAATGCCGGAGACGGCCGCGTCCTGGCTCTCGAACACGCGGGCGGGGCCGGTGAATTTCAGCACGGAGTTGTCGACGCCCGCCGTTTTCACGATGCAGCCGTCCTGCGCAAGGTTGCCGAAGAGCACGGCAAGGCCGCCGTCCTTCGAGAAAGCGTGGTCGGCGTCGCGGATGGCGCCCTTTGCGCGGTCGGCGTCGAGCGAGTCGTAGCGACGGTTCTGGCTGAAGGCCTCCTGCGTCGGCACGCCGCCCGGCGAGGCGCGGAAGAAATTCTTCGCCGTCTCGCTGGTCGTCACTGCGACGTCCCAGCGGGCGATGGCGTCCGCGAGCGTGGCGCTATGGACCGTCGGCCGGTCGCCGTGCAGCAGGCCGGCGCGGTGCAAGCCGCCGAGAATGGCGATCACGCCGCCCGCGCGATGCACGTCCTCCATATGGACGTCGGGCACGGAGGGCGCGACCTTGCAGAGCACCGGCACGCGGCGCGACATGCGGTCGATGTCGGCCATGGTGAAGTTCACCTCGCCCTCGTAGGCGGCGGCGAGGAGATGCAGCACCGTATTGGTCGAGCCGCCCATGGCGATGTCGAGCGCGATCGCGTTCTCGAAGGCGTCGAATGTCGCGATCGAGCGCGGCAGCACGCTCTCGTCGTTCTGCTCGTAATAGCGGCGGGCGAGATCGACGATCAGATGGCCGGCCTCGACGAAGAGCCGCCTGCGGTCGGCGTGGGTGGCGACGATGGTGCCATTGCCGGGCAGGGAGAGGCCCAGCGCCTCGGTCAGGCAGTTCATGCTGTTGGCGGTGAACATGCCCGAGCAGGAGCCGCAGGTCGGGCAGGCGGAGCGTTCGATGGCCTGAACGTCGCTTTCGGAAACCTTCTCGTCGGCGCCGGCGATGATGGCGTCCACGAGGTCGAGCGCATGTTCCTTGCCGGCGAGCACGACCTTGCCGGCCTCCATCGGCCCGCCGGAGACGAACACGGCCGGGATGTTCAGGCGCAGCGCGGCCATGAGCATGCCGGGCGTGATCTTGTCGCAATTGGAGATGCAGACCATCGCGTCGGCGCAATGGGCGTTGACCATATATTCGACGCTGTCGGCGATGATCTCGCGCGAGGGCAGGGAGTAGAGCATCCCGTCATGGCCCATGGCGATGCCGTCGTCCACGGCGATGGTGTTGAATTCCTTGGCGACGCCGCCGGCCTTTTCAATCTCGCGGGCGACGAGCTGGCCCAGGTCCTTCAGATGCACATGGCCGGGCACGAACTGGGTGAAGCTGTTGACGACGGCGATGATCGGCTTGCCGAAATCCTCGTCTTTCATGCCCGTCGCGCGCCAGAGGCCGCGCGCGCCGGCCATATTGCGGCCGTGGGTGGTGGTCCGGGAGCGATAGGGAGGCATGGCGGAAACTTTCCTTTTGGGGGATATCGCCGCTTGGGCGCATTTGACCATGGCGATAGCCCAGCCCGCGCGGCCCCGCAACCTCGATTGCGGCTTGCGGCTTCATTGGCGGGGCCTCGGATATGGATATAATGACGCCCATGTCCGCGCGCCCGAAAGACAGCATGACCGTCGAGGAATATCTCGCCTGGAGCGAAAGCCAGGAGGGGCGCTTCGAACTTGTCGACGGCGTGGTCTATGCGCAGGCCTCCGAGCGGGCGGCGCATGCGAAGATGAAAGGGCTCGTATTCCTGGCCCTTCGAAACGCCATCAAAAGAAGCGGGCGCAATTGTCACGCGCTGGTTGGCGGAATGGCTGTGCGCGTCGGCGCGCGCACGGTTTTCGAGCCGGATGCGCAGGTCTACTGGGGGCCGGAACTGCCGCCGGACGCTCTCCTAGTCGATAATCCAGTGATCGTCGCGGAGGTCATCTCGCCCACGACCGGTCGCAACGACCATACGCACAAGCTCGCCGGCTACTTCGCCTTGCCGAGCATCCGTCATTATCTCATCGTCGATCCAGACGAGCGGCTCGTCCTGCATTACGAGCGCCGGGATGACGGTGTCGTTATCACCCACATCCTCAGGGAAGGCGTCGCGACGCTCGATCCGCCGGGCCTTCAATTGGCCCTGTCCGAGCTTTACGAGGCTTGAGAAGCGGCGCGCTTCCGCCCGCTGACGCTCCCGCTTTCAAAGCTTTCTGCCGCCTGAAAAACACAAGCCCGAAAGGCGGCTAGAGCCTGGCCGCGATTTCGGGCTTTGCGAGAAGGCGTGTGAAGCTGGGGATCAGGCGGCTTTGCGGGCGGCCGCGGCAGGGAGGATTTCGTTCAGGCAGGCGACGATCGAGTTGACGGAGACGAAGCTCTGGCGGCGCAGCATCTGGACGGGGAATTCGACGTCGAAGGCTTCTTCGAGGGCGAGCATGGTGCGGATGGCGGCGAAGGGGGTCAGACCCGCCTCGTAGAGATCGGCGCTGTTCGACAGCGTTTCGATCGGGGTATGCAGGCGGCCGTTTTCCTGTAACAGACGGCGAATGGTCTCGATCATCGGTTTCAACTCCAAAGGCGCGCGCCAATAGTCGATGCGCGGGCCGGGCCTTGCGCTTGAAGTGATGGTCGCGATTGTTCCTGCCAATCGTGAATATCAAGAAAACAAATGGGGCGCCGCGCCTGAACCGAAAATGAATTAGACCCCTGTTTTCCCATTTTTCATGTTGGCTGTGGTTAACGAAACATTACAGCGGTTGCGGGAATATTGCCGGCGGCGCAAGGGATGCGATAAGCTTATCTCATGAAGACATTCAACGCCCTGGCGCTTGCGATTCTGCTCGGGCTGGCCCCGGTGGTCGCGAACGCGCAGGACGGGCAGCCCGAGCTGTCCGAGGATCCGGAGGGCAGGCAATATCTGTTCATCCCGGGCATCGGGAAGATTCCGCTCCCCTCGCGGCCGCGCGGTCTCGAACCGGCGGAGCCGCCCGAGCATCTCCTTCCGCCGCGCGCCGCCCCCAGAGCGGCGAAGCCGCCGGTCGAGCCTGAGCTCAGCGAGGAGCAAAGGCAGGCCCGCGACATGGCCGGACTGTTCGCCCGCCTCGCCGGCGCCGAGGACGAGCGCGAGGCGCAGGGCGCGGCGAGCGCCATTCTGCGCCGCTGGTCGGCGTCTGGCTCGGACACCATCGACCTTCTCGCCGCCCGCGCGCTGGCCGCCGAGCAGGCAGGCGCGCCAGCGCTCGCCAAAGCGTTGCTGGACTATATTGTCGCCCTATCTCCCCATTGGCCCGAGGGCTTCGTGCGCCGCGCGCGCGTGAAAGCTTCCGAGGGCGACGTCGCGGGCGCGCTGGCGGACCTCGAAACGGCGGCGCAACTCGAGCCTAAGCGGTTCGATGCTCTGGCGGCGCTGGGGGCTCTGGCCGAAAAGGCCGGGGACAAGAAGCGCGCCCTCGACGCCTCGCGCAAGGCGTTGCAGATTAACCCGCGCGACGCCGGGCTCGAGCGCAATGTCGATCGCCTGCGACTCGACGTCGAAGGCCAGGGCATCTGAATTTTTCCAGTCGAAGGGATATGCGGTGACCGACGCGAAACAGCTCCCGGCGGAGGCGATGGCGCAGCTATTTACAGCAGCGCGCACCCATAATGGCTGGCTCGACCGGGAGGTGCCCGACGACCTCCTAGAACTGGCGCTGGATTACGCCAAATGGGGGCCGACCAGCGCCAATTGTTCGCCCTTGCGCGTGATTTTCGTGCGCTCGCCGGAGGCCAAGGAGCGCCTCGCCCCGGCCATGTCCGCCGGCAATCTGAAAAAGACCATGGCCGCGCCGGCGACCGCGATCATCGGCTACGACCTCGACTTCCCCGAATTGCTGCCGCAACTCTACCCGGCCGCCGACGCGCGCTCCTGGTTCGTCGGCAATGACGCGCTGATCGAGGAGACCGCGTTTCGTAACGGCACGCTTCAAGCCGGCTATTTCATCCTGGCGCTAAGGGCGGTCGGACTCGACGCCGGCCCGATGAGCGGCTTCGACAAGGCCATTGTGGACGCGGAGTTTTTCCGCGGCACGCGCATCCGGTCCAATTTCCTGATCAATATCGGCTTCGGCGACGCCGTGAAGCTTTATCCGCGCGGCCCGCGGCTTGCTTTTGAAGACATGGCTAAAATCCTGTGAGGCTTTCATGACGCTGCGAATCATTCCCGAGCGCTACCTCCCGCATGTGCAGGGCGCGCTCCGCATTGTGACGGCGCTGCTGTTTTTGCAGCACGGAACCGCGAAGCTCTTCGGCGTGCCGCATGTCGACATGTTCAACGGCCTCAAACTCGTTTCGCTTCTGGGCGTCGGCGGCGTGATCGAGCTCATTGGCGGGCTGCTGCTGCTCATCGGCCTGTTCACGCGGCCAGTCGCCTTCATCCTCGCCGGCGAGATGGCCGTCGCCTACTTCGGATTCCACGCCTTTCAGAATTTCTGGCCGCTCGTCAACAAGGGCGAGCTCGCAGCGCTTTACTGCTTCGTGTTCCTGTTCTTTTCCGTCGCAGGCCCGGGCAGCTTCGCAGTCGATCGGGACTAGGGCGTCATGCTGCAGCGCACCGCCTTTCCAGCGGCAAGCGTGATCATCGCCGACTCTATTGACAATAGGGTCGCGCGACCTATTCCCTTGCCTGCATGACCGAGACCGCCGTCACCACCAAGCGTCGTTCCCACGCCTTGGCTCTGCCCAATCTTCTCACCTATGGGCGCTGCGTCGCGGTGCCGGTAGTTGCGGGCCTGCTGATCGAATCCAGCGAGGACTGGGCGCGCTGGACCGCGCTCGGCGTCTACACGGCTGCGGGCGTCACGGATTTTCTCGACGGCTATCTGGCGCGCGCCTGGCAGCAGCAGTCGCCGATTGGAAGAATGCTCGATCCGATCGCCGACAAGCTGCTCGTTGCGGCGACGATCCTCGCCGTGGTGGCGAACCAGACGCTCGTCGGCTGGACGCTCTGGGCCGCGATCATCATCCTTTGCCGCGAGATACTCGTCTCGGGGCTGCGGGAATATCTCGCCGAGCTCAAGGTCAGGCTGCCCGTGTCCACCATTGCGAAATGGAAGACGACGTTTCAGCTCGTGGCGCTCGGCTTTTTCATCGCGGGTCCGACGGGTGAGGCCGTTCTTCCTGGCGCCGTGAACATCGGTTCGGCGATGCTCTGGATCGCGGCGGTTCTCACGCTCTACACAGGCGCGGATTACCTGCAGGCGGCGTTCACGCATTTCGGGGAAGAGGACGCGCCATGAAGGCGGTGTATTTCGCCTGGGTTCGCGAACGGATCGGCGTCTCCGAGGAGGTGATCGAACCGCCGCGCGATGTCGAGACCGTGCGTCAGCTCGTCGACTGGCTCGCCGCGCGGGGCGAGGGCTACGCCGCCGCTTTCGCCAATCCCAGGACGATCCGCGCCGCCATCGACAAGACGCACGCCGCGCCGGATGCGCCCATTGCCGCCGCGCGCGAGATCGCCTTCTTCCCGCCGATGACGGGCGGATGAGCGCGGAGCCAACCGTCCGCGTGCAGGAGCGGGACTTCGACCCGGCGCAGGAGGAGGCGCTGCTGACGCGGGGACGGCGGGATGTCGGCGCTGTCGTGACCTTCACCGGCCTTTGCCGCGACGAGGACGGCGCCCTCGCCGCGCTGGAGCTTGAACATTATCCCGGCATGGCCGAGGAGGAGATCGGCCGCGTCGCGCGCGAGGCGCTGTCGCGCTGGCCTCTTCTCGGCCTGACGGTCATCCATCGCCATGGCCTCATTCGACCGGGCGAACGCATCGTTCTGGTCGTCGCGGCGGCGCGACATCGCGGCGAGGCTTTCGCGGCGGCGGAATTTCTGATGGATTATCTCAAGACCCGCGCGCCGTTCTGGAAGCGGGAGCGCCGCGCGGATGGCGCCGACGGCGGGTGGGTCGCCGCGAAGGAAGTCGACGACGCAGCGGCGGCGCGCTGGGAGAAGTGACGGAGAAAACCACGGCTCCGCTTGCACAAGCCCCTAACAGATACGAAGAATCCAGGGCAAGCGAGGCTTTTCCCCGAGTAAACGCGATGCAAAATACGTCGGAGCTTCGGGCCCGAAATCCGGCTGAAGACCGCGACATCGTCTCCAAAGGACCGCCGGATCTCCATCAGATCGCGCAGCAGTGGGAGAATTTCGCGCGCGCTCAGGAACTCGGCCAGATCGGCTGGTGGCGCCTCGACACGACAACCAACGTGCTCACCTGGTCGGAAGAGAATTACCGTATCTTCGGCGCGCCTTCGGGAGAGCCGCAAACCTACCAGACCTTTCTCGACGCCATTCACCCCGACGATCGACAGGCTGTCGACGAAAAATGGGGCGCCGCGCTTCGCGGCGAATCCTATGACATCGAACATCGGATCATCGCCAATGGCCAGGTGAAATGGGTCCGCGAAAAAGCCACGCTCGAATTCGACGAGACGGGCGCGCTGCGCGGCGGCTTCGGCATCACGCAGGACATCACCGACCGCAAGGCCGTCGAGCAGGCGCTGCAGTGGAGCGTGCGCCGCAACGAACTTTTGACCAAAACGGCCGCGCGGCTTCTTGAAACCACCGATGTGCAGGGTCTTGTCGATCAATTATGCGCCGAAGTGATGGCGTTCCTCGAATGTGACGTGTTCTTCAATTTTCTCGCGGACGAGCAGGCGAAGCGCCTGCGGCTCAACGCCTGTGCGGGCATACCGCGCGGCGTCGCCGAAGAGATCGAATGGCTGGATTTCGGCGTCGCCGTCTGCGGCTGCGTCGCGCGCGATCGCGAGCGCGTCATCGCCGAGAATATCGGCGCCGTCGTCGACGAGCGCACCACGCTGATCCGCTCCTTTGGGATAGAGTCCTATTGCTGCCATCCCCTGATGTCGCAGGGGCGACTGATCGGCACGCTCTCCTTCGGCTCCAGGTCCCGGCCGTCCTTCCGCGAGGAGGAAATCGAGGTCATGCAGGCGGTGAGCAATCTCGTCGCCATGGCGATGGCCCGGCTCGGCATGGAACAGGCGCTCCGCGAAGCCGACAGGCGGAAGGACGAATTTCTGGCGACCCTCGCGCATGAGCTGCGCAATCCGCTCGCGCCGATCCGGAGCGGGCTTCAGGTTCTGAAATCGGACTCCGGCGCGTGGCCGAAAGCGTCGCGGATCATCGAGATCATGGCGCGTCAGGTCGACCATATAGTTCGTCTGGTCGACGACCTGATGGAGGTCTCGCGCATTCGCAATGGGAAGATCGCCCTGCGTCTCGAGCGGGTCGATCTCACCGCAGTGATCCGGCAGGCGGTGGAGTCCTGTCAGCAGGTCATGGAGGCCAGTGGCGTCGCCCTGTCCGTCGCGACGCCGGATACGCCGCTCTATGTGGAAGGCGATCCAGTGCGGCTCTCCCAGATCGTGTCCAATCTGCTCAATAACGCCGCCAAATACACCGAGGCGGGCGGGCGGGTGGAAATCGCCGCGGGTCGCCTGAACGGCTGGGCCGTTCTGAGCGTCGAAGACACAGGCGTCGGCATTCCAAAGGAAATGCTGCCGCATGTTTTCGACCTGTTCGCTCAGGTGGACCGCACGCTCGGGCGGGCTCAGGGCGGGCTTGGAATCGGCCTGGCGCTGGTGCGGAAGCTTGTCACCCTGCATGGCGGCGAGGTCGAGGCGCAGAGCCGGGGGCCGGGCCTCGGCTCACGCTTCGTCCTGCGCCTTCCCTTGTCCAAGGCGGCGGAGACGGGGGCCAGCGATGAGAACGCCCCGTCCGAGACGTCGACGACCAAGCGAGTCCTCGTGATCGACGACAATCGGGACGCGGCGGTCAGCATGTCCATGCTGCTCGAAACATTGGGCGCCAGCGCCCGTGTCGCGAGCGACGGCGAATCCGGCGTCGCGGCGTTCGAGCACTTCCACCCCGGGCTGGTGTTTCTCGACCTTGGCATGCCGGGAATCGACGGTTTCGAGACCGCGCGCCGGCTGCGCGCGACGCCCGAGGGCCGGGCGGCCACGATCGTCGCGCTTACCGGATGGGGCGGCGAGGAGACGCGCGCGCGGACCAGAGAAGCCGGCTTCGATCTCCATCTGACCAAACCGGCGTCTGTCGACGACGTCCGGAAGGCGCTCGCGTTCCGGGCGTCCTGAAGCCGCTCAGATGAGCTGCGCGGGCGCGATGAGCGAAACCAGCCAGGCGTGCAGCGCGCCCATGGAGACGGTAAGAAACAACGTCACCAGCGTGAAGACGTCCAGATTGTCCTTCGGCACCTTCAGCATCCGGTTGAGCCCGAGCGAGAAGACGTAAATCCCGTAAAATCCCAGCACGTCGAGAAAGCGCAGTCCCGGCACGAGGCCGAAGGCGGCAGCCAGCCAGGCGGGCGTGTAGGAATAGGCGGCGAGGGTCAGCGCCCGGCGATCGTCGGTCTTGCCGTCGAACCAGGGCGCGGCCATCGAAATCACGAAGGCGACAAGAAACAGGGCGGGCAGGCTCAGCGCATATTGAACCACGGCGCGAAACAGGCCCGCGCCGAAAGTCGGGTGAAGTCCGTGAGCGCCGAACAGCCACGAACTGATGAAGCTCGCGAAGGGCGGGATGGCCGCGAGAATGGCGATATACCGCCGGTAAAGGTCTATCGTCGACACTTCCTCCGTGTCGATGATCTCCCACTCTTTCTGCGGCGTCAGGATCAGGCCTTTGACCCGTGAAATCAGGTCCTTCAGATCGTTCATGGCGTCCCTCTCACAGGCGGCGGACCTTGGCGCTTGCTCCCGGCCTGCTTACATGGCAGGGAATGCGCAGGCCAGTAGCGGCCCCGCTGTCGAAGCTCGACGAACACGTCTAACGCGATAGGCTGCATGAGAAAACTGGCAGAATATTTTTGGCCCGTCATAGGCCTCGCCGCGGTCGTCGGTTCGTTTTACCTGCTCTATCACGAGTTTCAGGGCGAGTTGGTCGGAACGGAAGTATGGACCAATCTGAAGGCCATCCCGCCGTCTGACTATTTCTTCGCGGGACTGTCGACGCTGCTCGCCTATGCGGCGCTCGCCTGGTACGACCGCATCGCGCTGCTGCATCTGGGGGTGAAGCACATCTCCTGGATGTTCATCTCGATGTGCTCCTTCACCACCTATGCGCTTTCCCACAATATCGGCGCGAGCGTGTTTTCCGGGGCGATGGTGCGCTATCGCGCCTATTCGACAAAGGGGCTCACGGCGACGCAGGTCGCGGCGCTGGTTGTGCTTTGCTCCTACACTTTCGCCTTCGGCAATGTCGTGCTTGGCGGGCTGCTGCTCACCTATGACCCGACCATGATGCAGCGCCTCGCGGGCTTCCTGCCGGATGTGTTCACCCATCCGCACACGGCGCGCACCGTCGGCTTCATCTGTCTCGCTTTTGTCGGGCTCTACGTCGCCGGCTCGCTGATGCACTTCCGCCCGTTCCGCTTCGGCCGCTTCGAAATTCTTTATCCGCGCCCCGACATCATGCTGCGCCAGCTCTTTGCGGCGCCGCTGGAGCTGATCGGCGCGGCGGGCATCATCTATTTCGCTCTGCCGGAGCAGGGGAACCCTGGCTATATCGTGGTGCTGGGCGCCTTCCTTCTGTCCTTCTCGGCGGCGCTCATGTCCCACGCGCCCGGCGGCCTCGGCGTTTTTGAACTCGTCTTCATCAATCTCATGCCTGACGTGCCCCGCCTCCAGGTGCTCGCGGCGCTTCTCGTCTGGCGCCTGTTCTATCTGATCATTCCGCTGCTCGCGGCGCTCGTCGTGGTGGCGCTGTTCGAACGTCAGAAGCTCGTCGACAAATTGCGGGCGGCCGTTCGCCACGAGGCCGAGGGCCCGCCGCCAGTGTGAGACGTCAAGCCCTTGGGACTTAATCCCACCCCTTTACGAGGAGGGTGGGGTCGAGACCCCATCACTGTCGTCGCGGCCTGAACCCCACCCGGCGGTCTTCGACCGCCGACCTCCCCGTGAAGGGGAGGTATGGGGATCATCAGAGAGTTCAGGTCCGAACCTGGCCCGTGATCTCATCCCTCCCCTTTACGGGGAGGGTGGCCCCGCGAAGCGGGGTCGGGTGGGGTCCGGCCCCATCACGGACATAGCGGCGCGAACCCCACCCGGCGGCCTTCGACCGTCGACCTCCCCGTGAAGGGGAGGTAGGGAGTTCATCACGCAGAGGAAAATACCTAAATCCGGTATTGCTGAAGGCGCGTCGTCCGCAGGCCGGCGAGGCCATGCTGGTCGATGGACATCTGCCAGCTGAGGAATTCGTCGACTGTCAGCGTGTAACGCGTGCAGGCTTCGTCGAGCGAGAGGAGTCCGCCGCGCACGGCGGCCACGACTTCAGCCTTGCGGCGGATGACCCAGCGCTTTGTCGTCGGCGGGGGGAGGTCCGCGATGGTCAGAGGGCTGCCGTCCGGCCCGATCACGTATTTGACACGCGGGCGATGCGTCTCGCTCATATTATGAACTCACAACTCTACGACCACACTGTGGCGACGTTATAGCGCAAGCCCTTTTAAAATTTGCCTAAACGCGTCTCCGAGCTAGATATTCCAATTTAAGATAATTTTTAGGAATTATCGTCTAGTTCAAGTTTTCCGACGCCGATTCCGTCCCGTTTTCGCGCAGGAGCGCCTCACGCGGTCGAAAGCTCCGCAATTTTCGGGACAGTCGCGTAATTTGACGAGTTCTGCGCGTATACGATCGCTTTACGATGATCGCTAAAAACGCGTCGTCAGATCGGTCAGCCATTCCGGCGAGGCGGAGACCAGCGCGGTTTCAACGGACTTGTCGGCGCCGCTGACGATGAGCAGGCCGATCGCGAGAAAGACGAGCCCCATCGCCTGCTTCAGCCGCTTGCCGGCGGAAAGCAGCGACTCCCGCCAGCGCGCGAAGGCCTTTCGCGACACGAGGCCGAGGAGGAGCAGGGGCACGGCCGCGCCGATCCCGAAAACGCCCATTGTCGCGGCGACCGCCCCGAGATCCTGCCCGCGCGAAGCGAGCACGGA
Organism: uncultured Alphaproteobacteria bacterium; assembly: GCA_963717565.1. Taxonomy (GTDB): domain Bacteria; phylum Pseudomonadota; class Alphaproteobacteria; order Rhizobiales; family Beijerinckiaceae; genus Methylocystis. The sequence goes on along the minus strand of CAVQWJ010000014.1, from coordinate 771,279 downwards.
GGCCGCGCCGAGCGTCGGCCCGACGCAGGGGCTCCAGACGGCGCCGAGCAGCAGCCCGACGCCGAACTGACCGTAAAGGCCCGCCGAAGCCGGCCCGCCGCCGAAAGCGGCCGAAAGCTTGTCGCTGATCGGCCCGCCGGCCGCCGCGACCCGGGCCTGAAGCCCCGGGAAGAGCAGGATCACGCCCAGCGCAGCCATCAGCGCCGCCGCGACGAGGCGGAATGTGTCGCCGTCGAGTCCGATCGAGAAGCCGAGCGTCGCGACGAACAGGCCGATGACGACGAAGGAGATCGCGACGCCCAGCGCGAGCAGGGCAGGGGCCCATTTATGTTCCGCCGCCGCCGCGCCGAGCACGAGCGGCAGCAAAGGCAGAACGCAGGGTGACAGCGCGGACAGAAGCCCCGCCAGAAATGCGAGCCCGAGCGTCGCGGCGCTCATCAGAGCGCCTTCCCCAGCAGATCGCCAATGGCCTTGGAATTGGTCTCGCCGACGGAGCGGCCGACTTCATTCTGCGCCCTTGTAGACGATGATCGTGCTCTGGCGATTGGCCTTCAGCGTCTTCAGCGCGTCCTTCTGGCTGTCGAAGTCGACCCGAAACGTCGCAACGGAGGCGAATTTGGGATCAGCTTCCAGTTTCTGGACGATCGGCTCCTGCGCGCGGCAGGTCGGGCACCAGGGCGCGAAGACGTGAACGATGATGGATTTGCCCGCCCCCTGGGCGGCGGCGAAGGCGTCCTGAGTGAAAGGCTGCTCCGCCGCGACGGCGGCGCCGAGCGACGCGAGGAATGCAAATGAGGCGAGAAGTCCGCGACGAGACAGCATGAAAGGCTCCTTCAGACGAAACGGTGCTTTAGACTAGATCGAAATGCGCGGCGGTTCCTGCAAGGGTGGTCGAACAATGCGGCAATGTCTCGGGGTGCTTCTGGCGGGCGGTCTGGCGCGGCGCATGGGCGGGGGCGACAAGCCGCTGCTTCAGATTGGCGGCCGCCCGATCATCGAGCTCGCCATCGAGCGCCTCGCGCCGCAATGCGCCGGGCTGATCATCAACGCCAATGGCGATCCGACCCGCTTCGCATCTTTTGGCCTGCCGGTCGTCGCCGACAGCGTGCCGGATTTCGCCGGACCGCTCGCGGGCGTGCTGGCGGCGATGGAGGCCGCGCGCGGCGTCGCCGACGTCGTGAGCGCGCCGGCGGACACGCCCTTCCTGCCGACGGATCTGGTCGAGCGGCTATATGCGGCGCGGGCGGCGGCAGGGGCCGAAATCGCCGTGGCCGCGTCAGGCGACAGGGTTCATCACGCCGTGGCGTTGTGGCCGGTGAAATTGGGCGAGGCGTTGAGACACGCGCTGGTCGAGGAGGATTTGCGCAAGGTGTCCGCCTTTATCGCGCGTTATCCAAGCGTGACTGTCGAATGGCCGGCGCAGCCGCACGATCCGTTCTTCAACGTAAACAGGCCTGAAGACCTGGCGCTTGCGCGAGGATTCTGGCGGAAGGGAAATAGCCAATTCGACCAGACGTCCAGCTGCCAGTAGCTTCGGCCGCGTTACACAAACCCCGGGTCGATCGCGACCTGCTTCTCCAGCCATTTCGGCGTCGGCAGCCCCGCCTTGCGCAGGAAGTCGACGTTGAACAGCTTCGACGCATAGCGCGCGCCGCCGTCGCAGAGGATCGTCACGATGGTGTGGCCGGGGCCGAGATCGCGGGCGAGACGGATGGCGCCGGCGATATTGATCCCGGAGGAGCCGCCGAGCAGCATTCCTTCCTCCTCGGCCAGCGCGAAGACGATGTCGAGCGCCTCGCTGTCGGGGATCTGGTAGGCGACGTCGATGGGCGCGCCCTCCAGATTGGCGGTGATGCGGCCCTGTCCGATGCCCTCGGTGATGGAAGACCCCTCGGCCTTCAGTTCGCCGGACGTATAGTAGGAGTAGAGCGCGGCGCCGAAGGGGTCGGCGAGGCCGATCCTGATCTCGGGGTTGCGCGCCTTGAGCGCCATGCCGACGCCCGCGAGCGTGCCGCCCGTGCCGCAGGCGCAGATGAAGCCGTCCACCTTTCCGCCGAGTTCGTCGAAAATCTCCGGCCCCGTCGTGGCGATATGGGCCTCGCGGTTGGCGACATTGTCGAACTGATTGGCCCAGACGGCGCCGGCCGGATCTTCCCTCGCCAGCCGTTCGGCGAGGCGGCCGGACAGCTTCACGTAATTATTGGGATTGGCGTAGGGGACCGCCGGCACCTCGACGAGCTGCGCGCCCTGCAGGCGCAGCATGTCCTTCTTTTCCTGGCTCTGCGTCTCGGGGATCACGATGACCGTGCGAAACCCCATCGCATTGGCGACCAGCGCGAGGCCGATGCCGGTATTGCCGGCCGTGCCCTCGACGATGACGCCGCCGGGCATCAGCGCGCCTTTGGCGATGGCGTCCTGAACGATGAAGAGGGCGGCGCGGTCCTTCACCGAGCCGCCGGGATTCATGAACTCCGCCTTGCCGAGAATGCGGCAACCCGTGGCTTTGGACGCGGCGCGCAATTCGATGAGCGGCGTGCGGCCGATGGCCTCGATGACGCTGGGGGCGATCGTCATGAAAACTGCTTCCTGATTCCCGTTGCGGCTGAGACGCCTTTCCTAGCGCCGGTCCCGTTCAAAGGCAAAAGTTGCGCCGTGACGCGCGCTCGCCCCGGGCGCGAGAATGCGCATGGAGGGCTTCTGGTAGAGATCGCCGTGAAAATCGACCGGGTCTCCATATCCCGTCCATGGCTCAATGCAGAGATAAGGAGCCGGCGGCAGCGTCCAGAAACCGACATGGGGGAAGTCGTCGAGCGTCACATTCAACCGCGCGCCGGCGCCATTGTCGAAGGAGAGGCTATGGCTCGCCAGATTGAGGAAGCAAAGCGCGTCGCGCCGGAACATCTCGGGCTCGAGCGGCATCCGGGCGCCGGAAAGCGGCGTGTGCTTCGTTTCCCGCATGAACAGTCCCCCCGGTCCGATGACCGGAACGTCCGGCTTCTCCGGCCGCTCGAAGACGATCGCATGTTCGGCGGTCGAGCCCGCCAGCGGCCAGCGGAAGGCCGGATGCAGGCCGCAGGCGTAGGGAAGGGGGCGCGGGTCGGTGTTGGTGACGATGAGATTGTTCTCCAGCGCGCCCTTCCGCAGCCGGAATTCGACCTCGAAGCGGAAGGCGAAGGGATAGAGCGCGTGCGTCTCGGCGTCGTCGAGCAGCAGGAGCCGCAGATAATCGGCGCTGCTGTTCGGCGATCTCGAAACATTTCTTCCAGGCGAAGCCATGCAGGGCCAGCGGGTATTTCCTGCCCTCCACCGTGACCTGCGCGTCGCGCGTCCAGCCGACGACCGGGAACAGAACCGGCGCGGTCTGGTCCCAGATCTTCGGGTCTTTTGCCCAGACGAGATCGACGCCATCCGCCCGCCAGGCGGAGAGTTCGGCGCCGAAGGGAAGGATTTCGGCCGAGTCGCCGTCGGCCTGGAGGAGAATCGCGTCGCTCATGGCGTGACCTTCGCAAAGTTGCGCGGCCCTGTCGCCGCGAGCTTGAGACGGGGAGAAGCACTCTGTAGTGTCGGCCCCTGAAAAACGCTCCCACATAGCGCCGGTTCATTTCGCGAGGACATTCGACGTGCCGTCAGCCGCCAATCTGGTCCCGCTCTTCCTTACTTCCTTCACGACGCTGCTCGCGGTGATCAACCCGCTGGAAGTCATGCCGGTTTTTCTCTCGCTCACGCATGACAAGGACGACGCCGCGCGCCGCCGGATCGCCATCCGGTCCATCATCTACACGGCCGTGCTGATCCTCTTCTTTCTGTTCTTCGGCGCGGCCGTGCTGAAGATCTTCGGCGTGTCGCTGCACATGGTGCGCATCGCCGGCGGCATTGTTCTGACGCGGATCGGTTTCGAGCTGTTTACGCCGTCTCACACGGGCCAGAGCTCGTTCCTCGATCCGGGCCCAAACGCCAATATCGCCTTCATGCCGCTGGCCATGCCCTTGATGTTTGGCCCGGGCGTGATCGCCACCGTGCTCGGCATGATGGCGACGATCGAAAAAGCCCCGAGCGAATTCGCCGCCTATGCCGCGATCCTCGCCGCAGCGGGACTCGCCGTGCTCATCACCCTCCTTTGCCTGCTCTTCGCCGGGCGGCTGGTGAAATGGCTCGGGCGCACGGGCATCGACGCGGTCACCCGCATCGTCGGCTTTTTCGTATCCGCCATGGGCGTGTCGCTCGTCTTCAACGGCGTGATGGGGGCGCTTCTGGCCTATGGGGTGAAGGTCGTGCTCTAGGCAAGCGACCGGAATTCCTGTGGACCGCCATAAAATCCGCCGACCGGGCGGCTATGGCGCATTGTCCAGAGCAGCCACACTCGCCCATGTCTGATTCCCTCGCGCCGCCGCGCGCTTTCCTCGGCGTCGAAAACTCCATCCTCGGCAGACCGTGGCGCGCGCGGCTCGACGCGTCGGGCGAGGCGACGGCGCTGGCGCTGACCCAGGCGCATGGGCTCGACGACCTTCTCGCCCGCATCCTCGCCGGGCGCGGGGTCGGGGTGGGCGAGGCGGCGCGCTATCTCGACCCCACCATCCGCGACCTGATGCCCGACCCCTCCGCGCTAACGGCGATGGACGAGGCCGTCGCCAGGATGGCTCGGGCCATCGAGACCGGGGAGCAGATCGCCATTTTCGGCGACTACGACGTGGACGGCGCCTGTTCCTCGGCGCTGCTGATCGATTATTGGCGGGCGGCCGGGGCGCCCGAGCCGCTGCTTCATATTCCCGACCGCATTTTCGAGGGCTACGGCCCGAATTCCGAGGCCATCCGGGCGCTGGCCGGGAAGGGCGCGACGCTGCTCATCACCGTGGACTGCGGGACGGTCAGCCATGAGCCCTTCGCGGTCGCCCGCGATCTCGGCCTCGATGTGATCGTGCTGGACCACCATCAGGCGCCCGAAGCGCTGCCGCCGGCGATTGTCGTCAATCCGAACCGTCAGGACGATTTGTCGGGGCAGGGCGGCCTCTGCGCGGCGGGGGTCGTGTTTCTGGCGCTGGCGGGCCTCAGCCGCCTCCTGCGGGAGAAGGGATTCTGGGGGGAAGGGCGGCCGGCCCCAGACCTTTTGGCCGAACTCGACCTCGTCGCTCTGGCCACGGTCGCCGACGTCGCGCCGCTCAGGGGGCTCAACCGGGCCTTCGTCGCCAAGGGCCTTTCGATCATGCGCAACCGTGCGCGGCCGGGTCTCGCGGCGCTGATGGACGCCGCCCGGATGGATGGGCCGCCGCGCGCCTGGCATCTCGGATTCGCGCTCGGCCCGCGCATCAACGCGGGGGGGCGGATCGGCGACGCCGGCCTCGGCGCGAAGCTGCTCACGCTCTCCGACACGATCGAAGCCGCCCGGATCGCGCGTCAGCTGGACCAGCTCAACAGCGATCGGCAGGCGATCGAAAAGCATGCTGTAGAGGAGGCGGTCGCCAGGGCGGAGGTTCTTTTCACGCGGACGAACCGGCTGTCCTGCATCGTCGTCGAGGACGAGGAGTGGCATCCGGGGATCGTTGGTCTGATCGCCGCCCGCCTCAAGGAGCGCTTTAACCTACCCTCATTTGCTATTGCTTTTAATGGAGAAACTGGTTCAGGCTCCGGTAGAAGTTTAAGCGGCGTGGATCTCGGCAAGGTGGTGCGCCGCTGTGTCGACGAAGGGCTCGCGATCAAGGGCGGCGGCCACGCCATGGCGGCCGGGGTCACGCTGGCGCGGGAGAGGATCGCCGATTTCACCGCCTTCCTGAACGAAACCCTCGCCGAGTCGGTCGAGAAGGTCCGCGCCGCCGACGCGCTCGTCATCGACGCGACGCTCTCGGCGCGGGGCGTGACGCTCGACCTCTTGCGGCGGGTGGAGAAGGCCGGCCCATTCGGGCAGGGCAATCCCGAGCCTGTTTTCGCCCTTCCGGAGCAGCGGCTCACCGACGCCATGGTCGTCGGCGAGCACCATATCCGCGCCCGTCTCCGCTCGGGCGACGGAGCCAGCGTCGAGGCCATCGCCTTCCGCTGCGTCGGCTCGCCGCTCGGCGACGCGCTGCTCAGGGGGCGGGGGGATCTGTTCCACGTCGCCGCCCGCCTCTCGGCGAACAGCTTCCGGGGCGTGGAGCGCGTCGAGACCCGGCTCGTGGATCTCGCGCGGGTCCAGTGAGGCGGCGCACTGTTGCCGTTCGGACACAGGCCGGGCGAAACCCGCAGGCGCCGGCCTCATGGTTTAGGAATTCTGAATTTCGCCAAAATCGCGCCGCCAAGCCGCCTTAACCGAACCGTGTCGTTAACGGCGATTTAGGAGTTCGGGAAGATAGTTGGCAAACATTCGTTGGTTGCGGTCGAGGCAGGACCGCGCGCCTGCCCAGCGCCGGCGACGAATGATGACCGATTGCGGCCGCCCGAACGTCGCCTTCGACAGGGACCGTTTCATGCCTTTTGCCGCGCGCCGGGAGCCAGAACGCTTGTTGACCTCGTCCAGAGCAGTTTCCTTACGCAGATCGGTTCTTTTCCTCTCCCTCGCGTCGCTTGCCGGCTGCGCGTCGTCTTCGCCCGGGCCCGGTGCGCCGGGCGTCGCCAGCCTGAGCCAGATCGACGCCCGCTACGGCGTCCGCGCCAGCCCGCGCGTTGTCGCCGATGGGGAAGAGGTTCCCAAGGGCGGCGGCAATTATATGATAGGCAAGCCTTATAAGATCGCCGGCCAGACTTACGTGCCGAGCGAGAAGCCCTATGCCTCCGTCGGCACAGCGTCCTGGTATGGCTCCGATTTCCATGGCCGCCGGACCGCGAATGGCGAGGTTTTCGACCGCCAGTCCATTTCTGCGGCGCATCCGACCATGCCGCTGCCCAGCTACGCCCGCGTCACCAATCTGAAGAATTCGCGTTCGATGGTCGTGCGCGTCAACGATCGCGGGCCCTACCACGGCGGCCGGGTCATGGACGTTTCCCAGCGCGTCGCCGAGGCGCTGGATTTCCGCTCGGCAGGCACGGCCAAAATCAAGGTTGAATGGATCGGCAAGGCCAATCTTGCCGGCGACGACGACGCCACCCTGCTTGCGACCTTGCGTGACGACGGCGAACCGGCGCAGCTCGACGGCGCCGCGCCGGTGATGGTGGCCGCGAAGCAGGAGCCGGTCCGCACCGCCTCTATCGCCGAGCGCAGCGACGCCATGGCCTATGCGTCGTCGCGTGAAACCGAAATGACCGCCTATGCCGCGCCGGAGGCCCTCGCCGGGGCTGACGCCGCGATCGTTCCGGCCTCCGCCGATCAGTTCGACGAGGAGGCGACAGGCTCGACACATTCGAAGAAGGCGAAGAGCTTCAGCGTTGTTCCGATGCCGCCCGTGCGACCGGCCAGCTTCGGCCGCGACGAAGCCTCTGTGCAGAAGCCGCTGCGGCGCGGGTAATCCGCGCGCTGGCGACCCCATACCTCCCCGTCGGCGAAGACCGCCGGGTAGCTTCGCACCGCCACGGCTGCGATGGGGCTCCGACCCCGCTTTGCGGGGGCGCCCTTCCCGTAAAGGCGAGGGATTGGCGCGTCGGCGGGCTGCGCAGATCCGGGCACGGACATCTAACCACTGTGGTCGCGTTGATTTTTGCCTGTCGCGGCGGCATTCTACTTTCGCGTCGCCGCATTCCTGCGGCGCATGTCAGCGGAGCATGCGCCTTGTTCAAATCTCTTCACAGAAAAGCTTCAGCTACCATCCTGTTCTTCTTCAGCGCGCTGGTGGCGGGCGCCGTTTCGGCGCAGCCGTTTCAGACGAGCGCGCCACAAGCGATTTTGATCGACGCCGGCACCAACACGGTTCTCTTCGAGAAAGGCGCGGACGAACTTGCGACCCCGGCCTCGACGGTCAAGATCCTCACCGCCGAAATCGTGTTTCGCGAGCTGGCGGAAGGCCGGCTGAAGCTGACCGATCAGTTTCCGGTCTCGGAATACGCCTGGCGCAACGGCGGCGCGCCCGCCGGCGGTTCGGCCATGTTCCTCAAGGTCAACAGCAGCGCGCAGCGTCGAGGACCTGCTGCGCGGGCTCGTGATCGACTCCGGCAATGACGCGGCCCTCGTTCTCGCGGAAGGCCTCGCGGGCTCGGAGGAGGGGTTCGTCGTCCGCATGAACAAGCGCGCGGGCGAACTGGGCCTCGTGAAGTCGCGCTTCGGCAATCCCTGGGGCAAGGCCGGCGACGACCAGAAGGTCACGGCGCGCGAGATGGCGAAGCTCGCCCAGCATGTGATCGACACCTATCCCGAGTACTACAAATACTTCGGCGAGAAGGAGTTCACCTGGAACAACATCCGCCAGCAGAACCGCAATCCGCTGCTGACGATGAGCATCGGCGCCGACGGCCTCAAGACCGGCAATATCGAGAAGGGCGAGTTCGGCCTCGTCGGCTCCGCCGTGCAGGACGGCCGCCGCCTGATCGTCGCCGTCTATGGCGCCAAGACCGCCAAGGAGCGCGCCGAGGAAGCGCGCAAGCTGCTGCCTGGGGTTTCCGCAATTTCGAGGAGCGGGAGCTGTTCAAGGCGGGCGAGGCTGTCGGGCCGGCGCAGGTCTATGGCGGCTCGCAGGGCTCGGTCGAGCTGCGCTCGGCCAAGGATGTGAAGGTTCTTCTGCCGCGCGGCGCGACGGAGCGGCTGACCGGCAAGATCGTCTATGAAGGGCCGGTGATCGCGCCCGTGGCGGACGGACAGAAAATCGGCAAGCTGGAAATCAAGCGCGGTTCGAGCGTCGTTCTGGAGCAGCCGCTGGAGGCGAGCGCGGCCGTCGAAGAGGGCGCGCTGCCGAGACGCGCATTCGACGCCGTTTATGAATATGCTGCGGCCAAGATCCACGAAAAGCTGCTGGCGAAGAAATGACGGCGAGCTGAAAAAGGGCGCTTCATCACGTTCGAGGGCGGCGAGGGCGTCGGCAAATCGACGCAGCTCGACCGCCTCGCGACGCATTTGCGCGCCCGCGGCCTCGATGTGGTGACGACACGCGAGCCCGGCGGCACGCCGAAGGCCGAGGCATTGCGAAAGGTTCTGCTATCCGGCCGCATTGCGCCGCTCGGACCGCTCGCGCGAGGCCGCGCTCTTCGCCGCCGCCCGTCTCGACCACGTGCGAGCAGCTCATCGCGCCGGCGCTGGCGCGCGGCGCCTATGTGCTCTGCGACCGTTTCACCGACTTCGACCCGCGCCTATCAGGGCGCGCGCGGCGGCGTCGAGCCGCAGACGCTGTCGCTTGCTGGAGCAGGCCGCTGTCGGCGCTCTCCGGCCTGATCTGACGATCGTTCTCGATCTCCCGCCGCTCGTCGGGCATGACGCGCGCGGCCGAGCGACGCGCCGCCGCGGGGCTGAAGCGCGGATCGTTTCGAGGCGGAGGACGGCGGTTTTCACGAAGGCCTGCGCCGCGCCTTTCTCGACATCGCCGAGCAGGAGCCCGAGCGCTGCTGCGTCATCGACGCCGGCCAGCCGGCCGACGACATCGCCCGCGCCATTCGCCAGCTCGTCGAGGCGCGGCTTCTGCGATGCGCAGGCCGCCGCCGCGCAATGAGCAAAGCCGCCGGCGGGTCCATCCGAGAGCGATCGTTTCGACGAGGCGCCGCATCCGCGCGAGACGCTCGCGCTCTTCGGCCATGCGGCGGCGGAGCGCGAACTGCTCGACGCCTATCAAGCGCAACCGTCTCGCGCAGGCATGGATCATCGGCGGGCCGGAGGGGATCGGCAAGGCGACGCTCGCCTGGCGTTTCGCGCGCTTTCTGCTGGCCCATCCTGACTCGTCGGCGCCGTCTGTGCAGTCCGCGCAGACGCTCGCCGTGCCGGCGGCGCATCCCGCCGCGCGTCGCGTCGCGACCATGGCGCTCGCCGACGTCTTCCTGCTGCGGCGGGAGTGGAACGAGAAGACCAAGAAGCATTTCACCGAGATCCGCGTCGACGACGTGCGCGAGATCACCCGCGCCTTTCATCAGGGCTCCGGGATGGGCGGCTGGCGCGTCGCCATCATCGACAGCGCCGACGATCTCAACCGCAGCGCCGCCAATGCGCTTCTCAAACTCATCGAGGAGCCGCCGGAGCGCTCGCTGTTCCTGCTCGTCGCGCATCAGCCGGGGCGCATCCTGCCGACGATCCGCTCGCGCTGCCGCAAGCTCATGCTCGGCGCGCTCACCCAAGAGGATACCGTGGCCGCAGTCGAGGCGCTGGGGCCGCCCTGGAGCGAGCAGGGCGGCCGACATCGCCGCCGCCGCCGCCCGCGCCGAGGGCTCGGTGCGCGAGACGCTGCGGCTTCTGGACGGCGACGCCATGGCCTTCGATTTGACGGTTGGGCGACTGTTTCAGGGGTTGCCGCGGATCGACTGGCTGGGCGTGCATATGCTCGCCGACAAGCTGACCGGCCGCGACAATGAAGCCTCCTACGAGACCTTCATGCGCGCGCTGGAACGTCATCTCGACGCTCGCGTGAAAACGTTGTCGCAGGGCGGCGCGGCGCCGTCGCGTCTTGTGGGCTACGCCCGCGCATGGGAGGAGATCCGCGACCTCGCGCGCGAGACCGAGGTGTTCAATTTCGACAAGAAGGCGATGGTGTTGGGGGTGTTCGACCGGCTGGCGAAGGCGGAAGAAAATCCGCAATCAGGCAGGTGATCCCCATACCTCCCCTTGACGGGGAGGTCGGCGGTCGAAGACCGCCGGGTGGGGTTCAGCGCCGCTATGACCGTGATGGGGCCGGACCCCACCCGACCCCGCTTCGCGGGGCCACCCTCCCCGTAAAGGGGAGGGATGAGATCACGGGCCAGGTTCGGACCTGAACTCTCTGATGATCCCCATACCTCCCCTTCACGGGGAGGTCGGCGGTCGAAGACCGCCGGGTGGGGTTCAGCGCCGCTATGACCGTGATGGGGCCGGACCCCACCCGACCCCGCTTCGCGGGGCCACCCTCCCCGTAAAGGGGAGGGATGCGATCACGGGCCAGGTTCGGACCTGAACTCTCTGATGATCCCCATACCTCCCCTTCACGGGGAGGTCGGCGGTCGAAGACCGCCGGGTGGGGTTCGCGCCGCTATGACCGTGATGGGGCCGGACCCCACCCGACCCCGCTTCGCGGGGCCACCCTCCCCGTAAAGGGGAGGGATCAACTCGCGAGACAGCGCTATTCCTTCCCCCGCACTGCATCTTCCAGCAATCGCTGCACGACCACGGGATCGCGCGGGAAGCCGGCCCTGATCCATTTCGCCTGAAGCGACTTCAGCACCGTCCCGAGCTGCCGGCCGGGCGCCACGCCACGGGCGATGAGGTCCGCGCCCTTGATCGGGAACACAGGCGCCGGCGTCTCGTCGAGATAGCTGGCCGCTTCCAGCCATTGCGGATCATCAGGACTTGCGCCGCTCTCCGCAAAGGCCAGCGCCAGCGCGTCGGCCGCCGCGCGCGAGCCGGCGAGAAACAGCATCTCCCGCAGATGCGACACAGGCGGCGGCGTCTCGCGGCCGTGCAGGGGCGCGAGCGTCCGCGCAGCGGCGGCAAGGCGCGCATGTTCGTCGTTCGACAGGCGAAGCCGGTCGCGCAGACGATCCGCGTCTTCGACGGTCAACACCGAGAAGGCCGCGAGGCGAAGCAGGGCGTCGCCTTTCTTCTCCCGCGCCGTCTCGAAAGCCGCGAGCCGTTCCAGCCGCGCCGGATAGCCCATGCCGAGCAGCACCTCGATGATGCCGGCCTGCGACATCGCCCGCATGATCTCGGGCGCGCGGCGCGCGGGCAGCATTTTGACGACCTCGGCGCGGATGCGCTCTCGCGACAGGCGCGAGAGATTGTCGCGCGCGAGGATCGACTCGTGCAGCCCCTCGCGATCGAAGCCGCCTTCGCCATGCGAGGCGTTGAAGCGGAAGAAGCGCAGCACGCGCAGATAATCCTCGCGGATGCGCGTCGCGGCGTCGCCGATGAAGCGAATGCGCTTCTCCGCCAGATCCTTCAGCCCGCCCGTGTAATCATGGAGCTTGCCGTCGGGCGTCAGCGACAGGGCGTTGACGGTGAAGTCGCGGCGCCTGGCGTCCTGCTCGAAATCGCCGCCGAAGCGGACGATGGCGTAACGGCCGTCGGTCTGGACATCCTCGCGCAGCGTCGTCACCTCGAAAGGCGTGCCGGCGACGACGATGGTCACCGTGCCATGCTCGATCCCGGTCGGGACGCCCTTGAGCCCCGCCGCCTGCGCGGCCGCCATAACAGCCTCGGGCAGGGCGGTGGTCGCGAGGTCGATCTCATGCGGCGGCAGGCCGAACAGCGCGTCGCGCACGGCGCCGCCGACGACGCGGGTTTCCGCCCCGGTCTTCGCCAGCGCGGCGAAGAGCGTCGCGAGGCGCGGATCGTCCAGCAGGCGCTCGGCCGCGTTCATCTGAACGCGCCCGGCACGAGGCGTCCGTTCTCGACATGGGCGGGGACATAGGCCCCCTGTTCGCGCCGGCTGAAGGCGAGCGTCACGCATGCCGGCGATGGCGAGGAGCAGCCCCGCGATGGTCAACGCCGTGACGATGCGCCCGTGCCAGAGCTCGGCGACGAAGGGCCAGCGCCTTTGCAGGAGCTGGAACGTCACATAGGCGAGAAAGGGCGTGAGAAAGAGGAGGGCGGTCTCGATGAATGCGCGCCACATGGGCGAGGGGTCTTTCCGGCGTTTGACGTCAGTCGCCTGTATACATGGTTTTCGGACGGGCGGACTCGTCATCGCGAGCGAAGCGAGGCGATCCGGAGCCGTGACGAGCCTCTGGATTGCCGCGTCGGCTGCGCCTCCGCGCAATGACGGCAGGCGCGGAAACAATTGATTTTCAAGTCGAAGCAGTCTAACCACGCCTTAATTCCCGCGCGTTTGACGGCCATGCCTGCGAGCGTCCACTATCGCGGAAGGGAGAATGTTTCCCCGCGAAGTTGACGCGCGCCGCTTGAAAGACAGTGCAATCGCGGGCGTCAATCCTTATCTTTCGCTCAACCGACGCAACCGGATCGTCCCGCGCTCATGAATTCGATCAACATCGCGCCTTCCGAAGCCGCCGCCGCCGACATGGCGGATCGCGCCCTCGATCATATCGGCCGCGCCCGCGCCGCCATCGGCTCCGTGATCTTCGGCCAGGACGACGTCGTCGAACAGGCGCTCGTCACCATCCTCGCCGGCGGCCATGGCCTGCTCGTCGGCGTGCCCGGCCTCGCCAAGACGAAGCTCGTCGAGACGCTCGGCAAGACGCTCGGCCTCGCCGAGCAGCGGGTGCAGTTCACGCCGGACCTTCTGCCCGCCGACATCATCGGGTCGGAAGTGCTGGAGGAGGGCGCCGGACCGCTCGCGCGGCTTCCGCTTCATCAAGGGGCCGATCTTCGCGCAGCTCCTGATGGCCGACGAGATCAACCGCGCCTCGCCGCGCACGCAGTCGGCGCTGCTGCAGGCGATGCAGGAGCATCATGTCAGCGTCGCCGGCAAGCGCTACGACCTGCCGCGCCCCTTCCATGTGCTCGCGACCCAGAACCCGCTGGAGCAGGAAGGCACCTATCCGCTGCCCGAGGCGCAGCTCGACCGCTTCCTGCTGCAGATCGACGTGCATTATCCCGACCGCGAGAACGAGCGCCGCGTGCTGCTCGAGACGACCGGCGAACAGGCGCCGGAGCCCATTCAGGCGCTGGACGCCGAGGATCTGCTGGAGACGCAGCGTCTCGTGCGGCGGCTGCCGGTCGGCGACAAGGTGGTGGACGCGATCCTCGACCTCGTGCGCGCCGCGCGGCCGGGCGAGGGCGATCCGACCATCGCGCCGCATGTCGCCTGGGGTCCGGGCCCGCGCGCCGCGCAGGCGCTGATGCTCGCGACCCGCGCCCGCGCGCTGATCACGGGACGCCTCGCGCCGTCGCTCGACGACGTGGCCGCGCTCGCCGCGCCGGTGCTGCGCCACCGCATGGCCCTGAATTTCGCCGCCCGCCGCGAGATGAGCGTTGCGGATGTTATCGAAAAACTGGTGTCGCGGATCGGGTGACATTGGTGGAGAACCGCGGCGCCTCCTTCCTGTCCCTCCCTGGCCAAAGGGTCTCTTTCGAGACGGACAGGCTGATGCAGTCCGGGCAGCCGGGCTTTGCAGACAACGCCGATGCTGCTCAATCCCTCCCCTTTACGGGGAGGGTGGCTTCGCCGAAAGGCGGGGTCGGGCGGGGTCATCCGCAACAGGGCTGTCGCGGCGCGAACCCCACCCGTCGCGCTTCGCGCGCCACCCTCCCCGTAAAGGGGAGGGATGAGGGGGCCGAGATTGCCGAGTCTCCTGAGGGTTTGATGGGATTGGAACGATCGCCCTCCCCGCGCGGCGGGGGAGGGTTGAGGAGGGGGCTCTCGCCATGATCCGCCCCATCGAAACCCGCTCCTACGACCCCGCGACCGGCGCCCATGCCGATGGCGCGGCGGCGGCGGAGCTTTCGGAAAGCCTGCCGCGCATCGTCAACCGCGCCCATGAGATCGCGGCGAGCGTCGCCTATGGCGTCCACGGCCGCAGGCGCGCCGGGCTGGGCGAGACCTTCTGGCAGTATCGGCCATTCGCGGACGGCGAGGCGGCGCATCGCATCGACTGGCGCCGTTCGGCGCGCGGCGACCATCTTTACGTGCGCGAGCGCGAGTGGGAGGCGGCGCACGACTACTTCCTCTGGATGGACTGCTCGCCCTCCATGGCTTTCGCCTCGTCGCTGGCGCAGGACGACAAGCTCGCGCGCGGCGTGACGCTGGGCCTTGCGCTGGCCGACGTGCTGGTGAGCGGCGGCGAGCGGGTCGCGGCGCTGGGCTATACGGGGCTGATTTCCGCGCGCGACGTGATCGACCGGCTCGCCCGCGCGCTCTTCGACCATGCCGCCGACGCGGCGAAGGACGAACTGCCGCCCGACGCGCCGCTGCGTCCCCGCGCGCGCGTCGTGCTCATCTCCGACTTTCTGACGGATATGGACGCGCTGTCGGCGCGGCTGCATCGCTATGCCGACGCCGGCGCCACGGGCGCGCTGCTCATGGTGATCGATCCGAGCGAGGAAAGCTTTCCCTTCACCGGGCAGACCATCTTTCGCGACACCGACGGCGGGCCTTCCTTCCGCGCCGGCGACGCGGGCGGCCTGCGCGCGGCCTACGCCCGGCGCTTCGAGGCGCATCGCGAGGCGGTGCGGGCGGCGGCGCGGGAGACGGGCTTTCTCTTTCTCCAGCACCACACCGACCGGCCCGCGGCCGAAGCCGCGCTGGCGCTCGCCATGGGCCTGCACGGCGTCGAGGAGGAAAGCTGATGGGCGGCTTTTCCTTCGCCGCGCCGCTGGCGCTGGTCGGCCTCGCGAGCCTGCCGCTGATTTACTGGCTGCTGCGGGTGACGCCGCCGCGCCCGCGCGAAGTCGTCTTCCCGCCGACAAAAATCCTGCGCGAACTGCGGCCGGAAGAGGAAACGCCGGCCAAGACGCCCTGGTGGCTGCTTCTTCTGAGGCTGGCGCTGGCCGCGGCGCTGGTGCTCGCCATGGCGGGGCCGGTCTGGACGCCAGCGGGGACGATCGCGGCCTCTTCCGCGCCGACGCTGCTCGCGCTCGACGACAGTTGGGCGGCGGCGCCCTCGTGGGAGCGGCGCCTCGTCCGCCGGAACGGCCATCATCGAAGGGGCCGCGCGGAGCGGGGCGCCGGTGGCGGTCGTGACTCTTTCCGAGACGGCGGCGCCCGCGCTTGCCGACGCGGCCCGCGCGCTCGAAAAGCTGCGCTCGGCGCGGCCCAGGCCTTACTTGCCCGATCGCCGCGCGCCGGCCGATGCGCTGGCGACTTTCGTCAAGGCAAATCCGAAGGCGCGCATCGTCTGGATCAGCGACGCGCTGGCGGAAGGCGAGGCGGGCGCTTTCGCAAAGGCGCTCAAGCAGGCGGCCGACGCCGGCGCCCGCGTCGAGATTCTCACCGACGACCATGCGCCGCTCGCGCTCGCCGCGCCCGCCAATGACGCGGCGACTCTTTCCGTGGACGTGCTGCGCGCGGACGCGTCCGGCCCCGGCGCTGCGACAGTCTCGGCCTTCGATTCGAAGGGCCAGATCATCGGGCAGAGCAATGTGTCCTTCGGCGGCGCGTTGCGGGCGAGGGCGCAGCTCGATCTTCCGGTGGAGTTGCGCAACGATGTGAGCCTGTTGCGTCTGACGGCGAGAATTCCGCCGGCGCCGTTGCGCTGCTGGACGCCCGCTCGAAGGTGCGCCGCGTCGCGGTCGTGGGCGGCGCCGGTCTCGACGAGGCGCAGCCCTTGCTGTCGCCGGTCTATTATCTCAACAAGTCGCTGGCGCCCTTCGCGCAATTGCGCGAGGCGCGGGCCGGCGCGGTCGATCCGATCGGCGCGCTTCTGGACGAGCGGCCGAATGTCATGGCGCTTGCCGATGTCGGCCTCGCGCCGGGCGAGACCTATGACGCGCTGAGCCGCTTCGTCGAAGAGGGCGGGACGCTGATCCGCTTCGCCGGCCCGCGCCTCGCCAACGCCGCCGACGATCTTCTGCCCGTGCGCCTGCGCCGCAACGGCCGCGTGCTCGGCGGCGCCATGTCGTGGGAGACGCCCAAGGCGCTCGCCGACTTCGAGACGACCTCGCCCTTCTACGGCCTGCCGGCGTCGAAGGATGTCAGCGTGCAGCGTCAGGTGCTCGCCGAGCCCGACCCGGGCCTCGTGCAGAAGACCTGGGCGCGGCTTTCCGACGGCACGCCGCTCGTCACCGCCGAGCGGCGCGGCAAGGGGCTGATCGTGCTGTTTCACGTCAACGCCGATACGAGCTGGTCGAACCTGCCGATCTCGGGGCTTTTCGTCGACATGCTGAAACGCATCTGCGCCATGTCGGGCGAATCTTCGCCCCTGCCGGGCGAGGATGAGTTGCGTCGCCGCTGGCGACACGCGCGTCTTCGCGCCGCTGAGGACGCTCGACGGGTTCGGCGTCCTCGGCGCGCCGGCGCCGAATGCGCAGGCCGTTCCCGCGCATTTCGAGGGACGCGCCAGCGCCGAACATCCGCCGGGTCTTTACGGCGCGGGCGACGCCTTCATGGCCGTGCAGACGCTGCAACCCGGCGACACGCTGACCCGCTTCGACTTCAAGGCGGCGGGCCTCGCGGCGACCGAGCTGACCTCCGGCGCGCCGGTCGATTATCGCGGCCCTCTGCTCGCGGCGGCGATCGTCGCCTTTATCGCCGACATGCTGATCGTGATGGTGCTGTCGGGCAAGCTGCGACTGCGGCCGATCATGGCGACGGCGGGCGCGCTGCTCGTGTTTTCCGCCGCCTTCCACGCCCCGGATGCGAGAGCGGAGCCCAGCCAGCGCGACAGGGAAGCCGCGCTGAACGCGCGTCTCGCCTATGTCGTCTCCGGCGATCCGAAGATCGACGACGTCTCGCGCATGGGTCTCGACGGTCTGTCGCGCGCATTGTCGATGCGCACCTCCTTCGCGCCCGCCGAACCGGCCGGGGTCGATCCGGCCAGGGACGAACTCGCTTTCTACCCCATGCTGTATTGGCCGGTGGTCGCTTCCGCGCCGCAGCCTTCAGCCCGGACGGCCGCGCGGGTCGCGGCCTATATGAAGCAGGGCGGCACGGTGGTGTTCGACACGCGCGACGCGCTCAATCAGCGGCCCGGCGACGCGCCCACGCCGGAAATGCAATGGCTGCGCGCATTTTCGAAGAATCTCGACATTCCCGAGCTCGAAGTCGTGCCGCGCGACCATGTGATCACCAAGACCTTCTATCTGCTCGACGGTTTCGTCGGCCGCTACGCGAGCGGCGACACATGGGTGGAGGCGCTGCCGCCCGAGCCGAAGGATCAAGCGGCGCGGCCGGTGCGCGCCACGGACAGCGTCTCGGCGATCGTCATCACCTCCAATGATCTCGCCGCCGCCTGGGCCGTGGACAAGCGCGGCCAGCCGGCGCTTTCCGCTCACGCCCGGCGGGGCGAGGCAGCGGGAGCTGGCGCTTCGCGGCGGCGTCAATCTCGTGATGTATACGCTGACCGGCAATTACAAATCCGATCAGGTGCATGTGCGGGATCTGCTCGAGAGGTTGGGGCAGTGAGGGGCGGCGTTCGCAGGCGCGTGGCTCCGCCCCTCGTGCTTCGAGACGGCCCTTTGGGCCTCCTCAGCATGAGGAGCTTCTGCTCATTCGAGGAAACACCCAGGCCTCATCCTGAGGAGCCGGCGCAGCCGGCGTCTCGAAGGACGAGGCCGCCCTCGGGAATTGGCGCCAACCGATGACCGACCTCAACATCACCTTCTCCCCGCTCCTGCCATGGCCGCTTCTCGCCGCCCTGGCGCTTCTCGCCATCGTCGTCCTCGTCCTCGGCGCGGCGTTGGGTCAGCGGGCGACGATTCTGCGCGCCTTCGGCCTCGCGCTGGCGCTGGCGGCGCTGACCGATCCCTCGCTCGTGCGCGAGAAACGCGACCCGCAGAAAACCGTCGTCGCCGTCGTCATCGACAGGAGCGAAAGCCAGAATTTCGGCGCGCGGCCCGCCGCAGACCGAGGAAGCCCGCAAGGCGCTGGAGAACGCGCTCGCGAAATTCGGCGATGTGGAAACGCGCTTCGTCGCCGCCTCCAATGACGCCAGCGGCAATGACGGCACCAAGCTGTTCGGCGCGCTGGAGCAGGCGCTGAAAGACGTTCCGCCCGAGCGCGTCGGCGGCGCGCTGCTCGTCACCGACGGCGTCGTCCACGACATTCCGGCGAAGGCGGAGGCGCTCGGCTTTCATGCGCCGGTGCATGCGCTGATCACCGGCCGGGAAGGCGAGCGCGACCGGCGCATCGAACTCGTCGAGGCGCCGCGCTTCGGCATCGTCGGCAAGGAGCAGACGGTTCGCGCCCGCGTGGTCGACACGGGCGGCGACGGCGCCCGCGCGCCGATCACCGTGCGCCGCGACGGCGAGCAGCTCCCGACCTACAGCCCCGTGCCCGGCGACATCGTCAACATTCCGGTGAAGATCACCCATGGCGGCGCCAATATCGTCGAGCTGGAAGTGCCGCCGGCGCCGGGCGAAATCACGCTCGCCGACAACAAGGCGGTGCTGACCATCGAGGGCGTGCGCGACCGGCTGAAAGTGCTGCTCGTCTCCGGCGAGCCGCATCCGGGCGAACGCGCCTGGCGCAATCTCCTGCGCGCCGACGCCAATGTCGAGCTGGTGCATTTCACCATTCTGCGGCCGCCGGAAAAGCTCGACGTCACGCCGGCGAGCGAACTCGTCGCTGATCGCTTTTCCGACCGCCGATCTCTTCGGGCGCAAGATCAACGAATTCGATCTCATCATCTTCGACCGCTATTCGAACCAGACGCTGCTGCCCTCCGTCTATTTCGACAATATCGCGCGCTTCGTCGAGAACGGCGGCGCCTTTCTGGCGGCTGTCGGGCCGGATTACGCCTCGACGCAGGGTCTCTATTACTCGCCGCTCGAAAGCATGCTGCCGGCGCGGCCCGACGGGTCGCTCTATGAACAGGCCTTCAGGGCGCGCGTCAGCAAGGACGGCGAGAAACATCCGGTGACGCGCGGCCTCGCCGGCGCCAATGCAACGCCGCCGCAATGGGGGCAGTGGTTCCGGCAGGTCGACGCCGACGTGCTGAAAGGCAATGCGATCCTCTCCGGCGCGCGGGACAAGCCGCTGCTGGTGCTGTCGCATGAAGGCAAGGGTCGCGTCGCGCTGCTGCTTTCCGATCAGATCTGGCTCTGGGCGCGCGGCTATGACGGCGGCGGCCCCAACGCCGATCTCACGCGGCGCCTCGCGCATTGGCTGATGAAGGAGCCCGA
Organism: uncultured Alphaproteobacteria bacterium; assembly: GCA_963717565.1. Classification (GTDB taxonomy): domain Bacteria; phylum Pseudomonadota; class Alphaproteobacteria; order Rhizobiales; family Beijerinckiaceae; genus Methylocystis. Next base: position 751,538 of record CAVQWJ010000014.1, on the reverse strand, counting down.
TCTCGAAGAGGAGGCGCTGCGCGCCGAGGCGCGTGGCCGCGACGTGACGATCGAGCGCCAGACGCTCAAGGACGAGACCGCGCCGGTGACGGCGACGGCGCCCTCTGGCGCGCAACGCGAGGTGACGCTGCGCCAGAGCGCGCCGGGCCTGTGGCGCACACAGTTCGACGCGACAGAGATGGGCCTGTGGCGCTTCGAGAGCGACGGGCTGACGGCGCTGGTCAATGTCGGGCCCGCCAACCCGCGGGAGTTCCGCGAGGTGGCGTCGACCATGGAGAAACTGCAGCCGCTCGCCGAGGCGACGGGTGGGACCGTGCGGCGGCTCAGCAGGACGACGGACGCCGTGACGCTGCCGCGTCTCGTGGAGATGACGGACGCCAATCGCTACGGGGGCGCCGACTGGATCGCCATCCACCAGACCGGCGCCTCGACGCTGGTGGGAGTCGAGGTCGCGCCGCTCGGGCTGGGGCTATGGGCGATGCTGGCGCTGCTGAGTTTCGTGGTGACGGCGTGGGCGTGGGAGGGGAAGCGTTAGTCGATGCGGCTTTGCCCCTCATCAAAACCGCGACGCCGGGGAGGCCAGATCGTCGCCGAGCCTTATATGGCTTGAGGCATTCCAGAAGGAGCCTCGCCATGCAGGGAGCAGACGTTACAGACTTCGCCCGTCAATTGTACCAGGCCCACGGGCCCAAGGCCGTCGCCGAAGCGGCGCAAAAGGCCCGAGCCCTCGAAGAGCAGGGAAAGGCCGATGAAGCCAAATCCTGGCGGCGCGTCGAAGCGGCGCTGAAGGAAATGCTCGGCCCGCACCAGAGCTGACTACATCGCGAGCGCAGCGATCCGGGGCAAATTTGGCGCGAGCCTCTTGGCTCCGTTTGTGTTGCGGAGCCCGGCGGGTTTCCTGCTAGTCTTAATCGGCTTCAGGAGATTCGCCTTGCCCCTTCATCGCGCCATCGGCCTCATGTCCGGCACCTCCATGGACGGCGTCGACGTCGCTCTGGTCGAGACCGACGGCGAGACGGCCGTCTCCTTCGGGCCGACCGGCAATTATCCCTATAACGACGCCGACCGCGCCCTCCTGCGCAATGCGCTCGCCGAAGCGGCGACGCTCGAGGATCGCGACGCGCGGCCGGGCGTTCTCGCCTTCGCCGAGCGCATGGTCACCGACCGCCATGCCGAAGCCGTCGAGACCTTTCTGCGCGACAATGGGATGGAGGCCGGCAGCGTCGACATCGTGGGCTTCCACGGCCAGACCGTGCTGCACAAGCCCAAGCAGAAACTCACCATTCAGATCGGCGACGGACAGTCTCTCGCCGACCGGCTCGGCATCGACGTCGCTTTCGATTTCCGCGCCGCCGACATCGCCGCCGGCGGTGAGGGGGCTCCGATCGTGCCGGTGTTCCACCGCGCGCTGGTCATTGCGGGCGGGATGAAGGGCGAGGTGGCGCTGCTGAATATCGGCGGCGTGGCAAATGTCACCTATGTCGACGACGGCGAGCAGCCGATCGCCTGCGACACCGGACCCGGCAATGCGCTGATCGACGATCTCATGCTCCAGCGCACCGGCGCGCCGATCGACCGCCACGGCCACATGGCGGCGCGCGGGCGGGTCAATGAGGCGGCGCTGCTGCGGATGCTGGCGCATCCCTATTTCGACCTGCCGCCGCCCAAGTCGCTCGACCGCAACGCCTTCTCGCTCGATCCCACGAGCCGGCTCACGACCGAGGACGCGGCGGCGACGCTCACCGCCTTTACAGCCGCCTCGGTGCTGCGGCTGTTTCCGCATCTGCCGACCCAGCCGCAACTGCTCATCGTCTGCGGCGGCGGCGCGCGCAATCCGATCCTCGTGCGCGAACTTGTCATGCGCCTGCCGTGCAAGGTGACCACCGCCGACGCTGTCGGCTGGTCGGCGGATTCGATGGAGGCGCAGGCTTTCGCCTATCTCGCCGCACGGGTGCTGGAAGGGCTGCCGCTGACCTTCCCGACGACCACCGGGGCGCCGGAGCCGCTTGCGGGCGGACGGCTGGCGCGGGCTGTCAGGCAGTAGCGCCGATCCGTTTCGGAAACGAATTGCGAGGCGATGCGGGGCGAGAGGGTAACGATTATTCAGGTTTCAATTGATAAGTTCATGCTCGCATCAATGAGTATTGCTCATGTCGAGTTCCATGGAAGCGCGCGAAAAACTCGAATGGGTCGCCTCGCGGCGCAGCCTGATCCTCGGGGCGCTGGGCTGCGTGGGAGCCGGGGCGGCGGCCGCCGTCGGCGAATTCGTCTGGAAGAAGAAGGATATGACGGCGCGGCTGTTCAATCCTTTTTCGCTGGCTCATTTCGAGCTGCCGCCCGTTGAGGGACTACTCGACGCGAGCGGCAAGCCGGTTCCCGGTCTCTCCAGCGCCGATCTCGCGGGCAAGCGGTCGGTTCTCAATGTCTGGGCGTCCTGGTGTCCGACATGCCGCGAGGAGCACCGGCATCTCGTGGCGCTGGCGAAACGAAATCTTGCGCCGATCTATGGGGCGGATGTGCGCGATCCGCCTGCGCGGGCGAAATATTTTCTCGCGAAGAACGGCAATCCTTTTACAGCCCTCGGCGCCGACGCCGACACCTTTCTGATGCGCGCGCTGGGCGGGCATGGCGTGCCGGCGACCTTCGTCATCGGGCCGGGGCATGTGATTGAATGGTCGACCTTCGAGGGTCTGACGGACGAGGTGGTGGAAAAAGAAATCGCGCCGCGACTGACGGGGAAGCTTGGGTAATCAAAGCGCCGACGTGTTGTGGACGACAGGGCAGGTAAAGCCTCATGGACCGAGCAATACGGCTTTTCGGCCCTTACCCATTGCGTCATGTCCGAGCGTGGCGGGGCCGCCTGCGCCGAGAGGCTTCCGCAAACCTTGCGCGTGACTGGGCCCTGCGTGGATGCCCGGCACAAGGCCGGGCATGACGCAATGAGGCCTGGAGGACGCTAGGCCCTCAATCCCCCCGCGCGGGGATCGGGATGCGCGGCGGATTGCCGAGACGCCGGTCGAGATAGGCGTCGACATGGGCGATCAGCGGCTCGACCCGGTTTTCGAAGAAGTGATTGGCGCCCTCGACCACCGCATGCTCGATAACGATGCCCTTCTGGGTCTTGAGCTTCTCGATCAGGCCGGTGACTTCCTTCAGCGGCGCCACGCGGTCCTGGTCGCCATGGATGAACAGGCCGGACGACGGGCAGGGCGCCAGAAACGAGAAGTCGAAGCGGTTGGCCGGCGGCGCGACCGAGACGAAACCCTCTATCTCCGGCCGGCGCATAAGAAGCTGCATGCCGATCCACGAACCGAAGGAGACGCCGGCGATCCAGCAGGCGCGCGCCTCGGGGTTCACCGCCTGCGCCCAGTCGAGGGCGGCGGCGGCGTCGGAGAGCTCGCCCGAGCCGTGATCGAAAGCCCCCTGCGAGCGGCCGACCCCACGGAAATTGAAGCGCAGCACTGAAAAACCGCGTTCTGCGAACGCGTAGTAGAGATGGTAGACGATCTGATTGTTCATCGTCCCGCCGAATTGCGGATGCGGATGCAGGATGATCGCAATCGGCGCGCCGCGCGTGGCGGATTGATGAAAGCGGCCTTCGAGCCGTCCGGCGGGACCGGTGAAGATGACTTCGGGCATGGGAATTCCCTGTGGAAACGGGGCAGGGCGCCTTTTACCATGGTTGACGCGCCAAAAAGCAAGGGAATTCGACGCGGTGAGGCAGCCGACGGGAAGCCGTTCCCTCAATATGTGAGCGTGATCACCACCGTGTCCCGGTAGACGCCCGGCGGGGGCGTCGTCTGCACGGGCACGCGGCCATAAACCGTGAGCAACTGCGGCGAGCCCGTGCCGGAACCCGAGCGCCTGAAAAATCCGTCCGCCCAGACGGCGGTGCGGGCGACGTCGCTGAAGAGGTTGTAATTGACGGTATTGCCGCTCGAGCTGGTCATTTTGCGTTGAACGAATGTCGCGCCGGCCCCAGCGCCGTTCGAGAGACCGACGCTATAGGGCGTGGTGTTGGTGCAGGTGACGGAAATAGAGGCGGCGCCGTCGACTGCGGTGGTGATGAAGCCTGAGCTGGGAAAGACCAGGTCGGTCGCGGACACGATGCAGGACGGCGCGATCGTCATGGTCAGCGTAAAAGGAGTCGGGGCGTAATGGCCGCCGCAGTTGAATGTGCCGGCGCCCCAGTTGTTCACGGTCGCCTGAGTGCCGGTATAGGAGTCGGTATAGGTTCCGGGCGGAGGACTGTTGGAAATCGTCAGGATCTTGGCGTAAAGGGTCTTGGTCACGCTTTCCGCCTTCGAGATCGGAAAGGGGCCGGTCGTGTAGCAACTGGGAATCGACATGAAACTTTCTGTTTTGCAGGGCGTAACTCCCTCCACTTCATTATAGATCTGATAGGGGATCGTGTAGGAGCCCGATTTCAGAAGCCGTATGAGGCTCAAGCCGGTCCCGATCGAGTAACAGAACAAATTCGTATTGCTCTGAACCGTGTAGCCCGGCACACAGGTCGAGGTGACGGTCGCGGTGGTGGTCGCGCCAACCAGCGTGCCCACGGTGACCGTGCCGAAATCGAAATTCGTATTGGTCGCGGTGCAATAGGGGGATACCTGCGCGCTTGCCGCGCCGGGAATCGCCGTAATGAGAAAAGCTATGGCGTACCGGCATTTACATGTGTTCGGCATCCGACCTCCGGAGCTGCGTCCGGGCGGATCGTAACGTCATGTCTACAATGGTCAAGATTAAGGTATCGGCTCTGCAGGTGACACAGTCGCGCATCTACCTCGATCACAACGCCACCTCGCCCCTGCGGCCCGAGGCGCGGGCGGCCGTGCTGGCGGTCCTGGAGACGCCCGCAAACGCCTCCTCGGTCCATGCCGAGGGACGGGCGGCGAAGGCGGCGCTGGAGCGGGCGCGGGCGCAGATCGCGCGGGGGATCGGAACCGCGGCGCGCAACGTCACCTTCACGAGCGGCGCGACCGAGGCGGCCAATCTCGCCCTGACCCCCATGGTGCAGCGCGGGAAAGAATCGTCGCCCATGGAGGTCTTGCTGCTGGCGGCGGGGGAGCATCCGGCGGTGCTTCAGGGGCATCGGTTCCCGGCCGGCGCCGTCGAGCGCGTGGCGCTCACGCCGGAGGGGACTCTCTCGCTGGACGCCCTCGACGAGGCGCTGGCGCGTCACGCAGGCAGGCGCGTCATGCTCGCGCTTCAGGCCGTAAACAATGAGACGGGCGTGATTCAGCCGGTCCGCGAGGCGGCGGCTCGGGTCCATGCGGCGGGGGGGCTCCTCGTCTGCGACGCGACCCAGGCGATTGGCAGGATCGAGACGACATTCCAGACAACCGAATCAGATTTCCTGTTCTTTTCCTCACACAAGCTCGGCGGGCCCGTCGGCGCCGGGGCGCTTGCCGCAGCGCGGGACGATCTCCACATTACGGATACGCATCTGCGCGGCGGCGGACAGGAATCCGGACGCCGCGCGGGGACGGAAAATCTCGCCGGAATCGCCGGTTTCGCCGCGGCTTTCGAGGCGGCGCTGGCGGGGCGGGGGTCAGAGGTTGAGAGGCTAGGGGCGCTGCGCGACCGCATCGAGAGAAAGGTTGCCGAAATCGCCCCGGACGCCCGGTTCTTCGGGCGGGGCGCGCCCCGCGTGGCGGCGGTGAGCGCCTTTGCGCTTCCGGGGCTTCCGGCGCATACGCTATTGATGGCGCTGGACCTTGCGGGCGTCGCCGTCTCCAGCGGCTCGGCCTGTTCGTCCGGCAAGGTGCGCGAGTCCCATGTGCTGGCCGCGATGGGAGCTGAGGAAAAAGAGGCCCTGCGCGTCAGTCTGGGTTGGTCTACGCGCGAGGAGGATGTAGAACAGTTTGGAATGGTTCTTGCGGAGGTCGTGGACCGTATCAGGTCGCGGCGTTCCGTCGCCTAGAGCCGAAAGCGCTCGGGCGGAACCGGGATCGGCCGGCGGGCCTTGAACCCGTCGTGACGAGGAGAAGTGGAACATGGCGGCTCGTCAGGAGACCGTTGCGCGCGTCGAGGAAATCGACGTTGACGCCTATAAGTATGGTTTTACGACCGACATCGAGTTCGGAGAAGGCCCCCAAGGGCCTGAGCGAAGACATCGTTCGCTTCATCTCCGCCAAGAAGAACGAACCCGAGTGGATGACCGAATGGCGTCTGGAGGCTTATCGCCGCTGGCTGACCATGCAGGAGCCCAACTGGGCGCGGGTCCATTATCCGCCGATCGACTATCAGGATCTCTATTACTACTCCGCGCCCAAGTCGACGCCGGGGCCGAAGACGCTCGACGAGGTCGATCCCGAGCTTCTGCGCACCTATGAGAAGCTTGGCATTCCGCTGCGCGAGCAGGAGATTCTCGCCGGCGTCCAGACGCGCAAGGTCGCGGTCGATGCGGTGTTCGACTCAGTTTCGGTCGCCACGACCTTTAAGGAGGAACTGGGCAGGGCGGGCGTGATCTTCTGCCCGATCTCCGAGGCCGTGCAGACGCATCCCGAGCTGGTGCGCAAATATCTCGGCTCGGTCGTGCCGGTGACGGATAATTTCTACGCCACGCTCAACAGCGCGGTCTTCTCCGACGGCTCCTTTGTCTATGTGCCGAAGGGCGTGCGCTGCCCGATGGAGCTTTCCACCTATTTCCGCATCAATGAGCAGAATACGGGGCAGTTCGAGCGCACGCTGATCATCGTCGACGAGGGGGCTTACGTCAGCTATCTCGAAGGCTGCACGGCGCCCAAGCGCGACGAGAACCAGCTTCACGCCGCCGTCGTCGAACTCATCGCGCTCGACGACGCCGAGATCAAATATTCGACCGTGCAGAACTGGTATCCCGGCGACAGCGAGGGCAGGGGCGGCATTTACAATTTCGTAACCAAGCGCGGCGACTGCCGCGGCCGCAACTCGCATATCTCATGGACGCAGGTGGAGACCGGCTCGGCGATCACCTGGAAATATCCGTCCTGCATCCTGCGCGGCGACGGCTCGCAGGGCGAGTTCTACTCGATCGCGGTGTCGAACGGTCATCAGCAGGTCGACAGCGGCACGAAGATGATCCATCTCGGCCGCAACACGAAGAGCCGCATCGTCTCCAAGGGCATTTCGGCCGGCAAGTCGCAGAACACCTATCGCGGGCAGGTCTCGGCGCATCGCAAGGCGGAAGGCGCGCGCAACTTCACCCAGTGCGACAGTCTGCTGATCGGTCACGAATGCGGCGCGCATACGGTTCCCTATATCGAGACCAAGAACTCCGAGCGCGCAGTTCGAGCATGAAGCGACGACCTCGAAGATTTCCGAGGATCAGCTCTTCTACGCCATGCAGCGCGGGCTCTCGGCCGAAGAGGCGACGGCGCTGATCGTCAATGGCTTCGTGCGCGACGTGCTGCAGCAGTTGCCGATGGAATTTGCGGTCGAGGCGCAGAAGCTGATTTCGATTTCGCTCGAAGGGAGCGTCGGGTGATGGGCGGTCACAGCGTCTTGTTGAACCTTCCTGTCGAACTCGCGGCCGAGATTGCCGCTGCGGTCGAGCGGGGCGAATATGCGAGCGAAAGCGATGCGGTGCTCGGCGCCGTCGAGGAATGGCGTGCGCAGAGACAGGCCGAAGCTATCGGCGTGGGGGAGCTGCGTCGCCTCGTTCAGGAGGGGATCGACAGCGGCCCCGGCCTTTTCGAGAGTTTCGAAGACATTCGCGCGGAGGCGCGGCGTCGCTTCCATGGCGCGTAGGCGCTTATGCAGCTTCGTCGTTCCGCACGAGCCGAGCAGGATCTGATCGAGATATGGAACTTCATCGCGAAGACAACGAGGCGGCGGCAGACAAGGTCTTCGATCTGCTTGTCGCAAAGTCGGAACTGATCGCGCGCAACCCGGCGCTCGGTCGCCGTCGGACGGAGCTTGGAGACAATGTTCGCAGCACTCTGGCCGGCTCCTGGGCCGTCTTCTACCGAGTGCATGCGGATCACGTGGAAATTCTTCGCTACCTCCATATGCGACGCCGTACGCCCGAAATCCTGTAGCGCGCCTGCGCTCCTCTAATTGGCAAGGGTTTGCCTGATGCTCCAGATCAAGAACCTCCACGTTTCGGTCGGCGACCGGAAAATTCTCAAGGGCCTCTCGCTCACCGTGCGGGACGGCGAGGTTGCGGCCATCATGGGGCCGAACGGAACCGGCAAGTCGACGCTCTCCTATGTGATCTCCGGCCGCGAGGGCTATGAGATCACGGACGGCGAAGTGCTGCTCAATGGCGAGAATATTCTCGAACTCGCGCCGCATGAGCGCGCGGCCAAGGGGCTGTTTCTCGCGTTTCAATATCCGGTCGAAATCCCCGGCGTCGCCACCATGACCTTCCTCAAGGCGGCGATGAACGCGCAGCGCCGGTCGCGCGGCGAGGACGAATTGCAGACGCCCGATTTCATGAAGCGCGTGCGCGAGGCGGCGGCGAAGCTCGGCGTCTCGCAGGAAATGCTGCGCCGGCCGCTGAACTCGGGCTTCTCGGGCGGCGAAAAGAAGCGCATGGAAATCTTGCAGATGGCGCTGCTGGCGCCGACCGTCGGCATTCTCGACGAGACCGACTCCGGGCTCGACATCGACGCGCTGCGCGTCGTGTCGGAGGGCGTCAATGCGCTGCGCGCGCCGGACCGTTCCTTCCTCGTCATCACCCATTATCAGCGGCTGCTGGACTACATCAAACCCGACACGGTGCATGTGATGGCCAATGGCCGCATCATGCGCAGCGGCGGGCCGGAGCTGGCGCTCGAACTCGAGGAGCGCGGCTATCAGGATTATGTCGGCGAGGCGGCGTAGCCCATGACCAAAGTCGTGACAGAAGCCGATACGGCGCTCTCCGGGCTCTTCGACGAAATGAAGGGCAGGGGCGCTGCGGGCCTGCGGGAAACGGCGTGGCAGGATTTCGCCCGCAAGGGGCTGCCGAACCGCCGCGTCGAGTCCTGGCATTACACGGACCTCAAGGCGGCGCTCGCCAAGCCCGCGCCGCTCGCCGGCGCCAGCGCGGCGCCGGCGCTGGCCCGCGTGCATGACGCCGTGCGTCTCGTGACGCTCGACGGCCAGTTCCGCCCCGACCTCTCCGATCTCGCCGATCTGCCGGACGGCGTCACCGCCCAGCCGCTGCGCGAGGCGCTGGCGCAGGGCGCGCCGGGCATCATGGCGCTGATTGCCAGCGCCGACGTGCAGACCGACGACGCGATCGTCTCGCTCAACGCCGCGTTGATGCAGGACGGCGTGATTTTGCGCATCCCCGCCGGGGCGGCGCTGGAGCGCACGATCGAACTGGCCACCCTCGTCTCCGGCGAGACGGCGCAGTCGAGCTTCGCACGCTCGCTCGTCATCATGGGACGCGGCGCCAAGGCGACCATCGTGGAAACGGCCGGCGCGCTCGGCGCGGGGGCCGCGCAGGACAATCAGGCGCTGATCCTGCGTCTCGCGACCGGCGCGACGCTCGATCTCGTCACCCACGCCACGGGCCAAAGCGACGCGCTGGTGCGAGTCATGAGCCTCATTGCTCATCTCGACTCGGATGCGGCGCTCGATTCCTTCGCGCTGCTCGAAGGCGCGGGGCTGCTGCGGCGTCAGATCTTTGCGCGGCTCGACGGCGAGAAGACCAGGGTGACGCTCAATGGCGCGACGCTGGCGCGCGCGCGCCAGCATGTCGACACCACCCTTGTCGTGGATCACGCGCTGCCGCATGGCGAAAGCCGCGAGCGGTTCCGCTACATTCTCGACGAGCAGGGAACCGGCGTGTTCCAGGGCAAGATCGTCGTGCGGCCGCATGCGCAGAAGACCGACGGCGTGATGCAGTCCAAGGCGCTGCTGCTCTCGGACGGCGCCGCCATGAACAACAAGCCGGAGCTGGAAATCTTCGCCGACGACGTCCAGTGCGGCCACGGCGCGACCTGCGGCCGGCTCGACAAGGACCAGCTCTTCTACCTCATGGCGCGCGGCATCCCGCGCCGCGACGCGGAGTCGCTGCTGATCGAGGGCTTCGCCAATGAGGCGTTCGACGGGCTCACGAATGAGGCGCTGCGCGACTATCTCGGCGCGCGCGTCGCGGCCTGGCTTGCGGGGAGATCGTCATGAACGAGAACGCCCCGATCAGATTCTACGATGTGGAAGCGATCCGCGCGGATTTTCCGATCCTCGCGGAAAAGCCCTATGGCAAGCCGCTCGCCTATCTCGACAACGCCGCCTCGGCGCAGAAGCCCCGCGCCGTGATCGAGCGGCTGTCGCATTTCTACGAGCACGAATACGCCAACGTCCATCGCGGCCTGCATTATCTCGCCAATGCGGCGACGGAAGGATATGAGGGCGCGCGCGAGACGCTGCGGCGTTTCCTCAACGCCGGGTCGACGGACGAAATCATCTTCACGCGCGGCGCCACGGAGGCGCTCAATCTCGTCGCGTCGTCTTTCGGGCTCGCCAATATCGGCGAGGGCGACGAGATCATCCTGTCGCTGATGGAGCATCACTCCAATATCGTGCCCTGGCATTTCCTGCGCGAGCGCAAGGGCGCGGTGATCAAATGGATCATGCCGGACGACGACGGCCGCATCGACCTCGACGCCTTCGAGAAGTTGTTCACGCCGCGTACGAAGATCGTCTCCGTCACGCATATGTCGAATGTGCTGGCGACGCCGACGCCCATCGCCGAGATGGCGCGCATCGCCCATGCGCATGGCGTGCCGATCTGCGTCGACGGCTCGCAGGGCGCGGTGCATCTGGATGTCGACGTGCAGGCGCTCGACGTGGATTTTTATGTCATCACCGGCCACAAGCTTTATGGGCCGACCGGAATTGGCGCGCTCTACGGCAAGCGGAAGTGGCTCGAAAATCTTCCGCCCTACGCCGGCGGCGGCGAGATGATCGAGACCGTCACGCTCGACACTGTAACTTATAACGCCCCGCCCCATCGTTTCGAGGCGGGCACGCCGCCGATCGCGCAGGCGGTGGGTCTCGCGGCGGCGCTGGATTATGTCGAAAAGATCGGCAAGGGCGCCATCCGCGCCCATGAGGCGCAGCTCACCGCCTATGCGCAGCAGCGCCTGTCCGAGATCGAGGGCCTGCGCATTTTCGGCAATGCGCCGGAGAAGGGGCCGATCGTCGCCTTTGAAATGGCGGCGGCCCATGCCCATGACATTGCGACCATCATCGACAGATCTGGCGTCGCTGTGCGCGCCGGCACGCATTGTGCGATGCCGTTGCTCGCGCACTTCGGCGTCACCTCGACCTGCCGCGCATCCTTCGCGCTCTACAATACGCGCGACGAGATCGATCGGTTGGCAGAGGCTTTGCTAAAAGCACAGAAGCTATTCGCGTGAGGAGGTTGTCTTGCTGATGAGCGAAGCTCTCAATACGGGCGGGACGGAAACCGCGGCGGCGCCGGCCGAGACCGCCGAAGCCGCTGAAAACGAGCGTCTGGCGAATGAGGTGATCAAGGCGCTCAAAACCGTCTACGATCCCGAAATTCCGGCCGACATTTACGAGCTCGGCCTGGTTTACAAAGTGGACATTGCCGACGACGGCGTCGTGGAAATCGACATGACCCTGACAGCGCCGGGCTGTCCCGTCGCGGGCGAAATGCCCATATGGGTAAAGAACGCAGTGAGCGCCGTGCCGGGCGTCAGCGACGTCAAGGTCAACATGGTGTTTCAGCCGCCATGGGATCAGAGCCGCATGTCGGACGAGGCGCGCGTCGCGCTCGACATGTGGTGAGAGAGTGAACGTGACCGCCCGCCCGAAAGTTCTGGAGACATCGCTTTACGTCGATGACCTCGCACGCGCGGGCCGTTTCTACGGCGAGGCGCTGGGTCTCGAACCGATGACGCAGGACAGCCGCATGTGGGCGCTGGATTGCGGGCCGGCGAGCGTGCTGCTGCTGTTTCGGCGCGGCGGAACGCTGGAGACGGTCGAACTTCCCGGCGGACGCATTCCGCCGCATGACGGGGCAGGGCCGGCGCATCTGGCCTTCGCCGTGGAAGCCGACGATATGCCCGCATGGGAGGCGCGTCTTGCGGAGTGCGGCGTCGAGATCGAAGCGCGCATGAAATGGCCGCGCGGCGGCGAGAGCCTTTATTTCCGCGACCCCGATGGCCATCTGGTGGAACTGGCGACCCCGGGACTTTGGGCGAACTATTAGGAAACAGAAAATGGCTTTGCCAAAGATGAACGTCATGACCGTCAGCCCCGCCGCAGCGGCGCGCGTCAGCAGCTTGCTGACGCAGGCGGCGGACGGCGCCGGACTGCGTATCTCGGTGGAGAAGGGCGGCTGCGCCGGCATGTCCTACAAGATGGAGATCAGCGAGCCGCAGATGGGCGACGAGGTCATCGCCTTCGACGGCGGCCGCGTGATCGTCGACGCGGCGGCGGTCCTTTATCTGCTCGGAACGCGGATGGATGTGAAGACGGATCAGTTCTCATCGACTTTTGTTTTTGAAAACCCCAACCAGACCTCGGCCTGCGGTTGCGGCGAAAGCGTGGAGCTAAAACCCGCAGATCCGGCGCAAATGGGGGCAGGGTAGTTTTTCGGCTGCTATCGTCATCGCGAGCGAAGCAAGCTCCTCGCAATGACCGCAGTGCGCATGTATCGCCTGGTTATTGCGAGCGACGACGAAGGAGGCGTCGCCGTCGTCATTAACAAGTTGCTAACCCTGTCGAACGATGCGCGGAGCCGGCGCCGGGCGACAAGGATTTTTTCAGCATCTTAAGGCAAAGCTCCAGTTAACCATGCCTGGAGTCGCCGATGCCTGCTTTAAAATCGCCCCTCATCGTTTCGAGCATCGCTTTGCTCGCCGCCCTCTCACTGTCGGCTGAAAAGAGCTTCGCACGCGACGGTAAGTCGGGCGCGGCGCGGGCGGCGCAGGATCTTCCGGTGGTTGGAGAGGACAGCGTCGACGACCTCATTTACGTGATGCCGCCCCTAAAGCCGGTGAAGGGGGCGCTCGCCGCGGCAAAGAAATCGACGCCTGCCGTCGCCGAAAATCCTGTGACGCCCGAGGCGGCCAAAGTCGGCCCCGCGCCCGTCGCGCCTCCAGTCGCCGCGCCGCCAGGGAGCCAGAACCTGTCGCGCAGCTTGCCGCGCCCAAACCGGCAAACGTCGAGGCCGCTGATGTAGAGACCGCCGCAAAGCCGGCCGAAGCGCCGAAGCCTGTCGCGGCGTCCGAACCGAATAGCGCTCCGGCGCCGAAGGAAGCGCCGGCCGTCGTCGCAGAAGCGCCGGCCGCCCCGTCGCAGGACTCGAAAGCCACGGACGGCGAGCCGGCCCCGAAAGCGACAGCCGCCGCAGCCGAAAAGGCGGTCGAGGCGGAAGCAGTAAAGGCTCGGGAGCCCGTCGTCGCTCCGACTCCAAAGCCGGCCCATTCGGCGTCGATCCCCACCCAGCCAGCTCGGAAGCCCTCCATTTCGCCCGGCGTGTCCCCCGCAACGCCGTCGCGGATGACCCCGCCGGCTGTCGCGCCTGACGTTCAGACTGTCCAAAAGGAAGCGGCGCCGGTTCTCGTCCCTGAACGGGAACAGGTCGTCGAAACCGCCGCACCGCCGCCCGCCGCCGCCGCCGAGGCCCATGTCGAAGCGCCGGCGCCTGAGCAGGCGAAGGAGACGCCCGTGGCGGCGCAGGAAGCCCCCGCCGAGCCCGCGAAAGCCGCAAAGGTCGAGACGTCCCCCGAGACGCCCGTCGAGCCCGCCGTTTCCGAGGCCGACCGGCGCATCGAGGCGCTTCTGGCGGAGGGGATCGCCGGCCCGGCCGAGGTCCGCCTCGCCGATCGCGCCACCATGTGGCTGCCCAAGGACCGCATTTTCCTTCCGCAGGCGACGGCCCGCAAACTCGCTACCGAGGTTGGTCTCGATTTGCATCCCGAGGCGCAGGGCATTGTCGCGCCTGCAGGGGGGAAGCTCGGTTGGCTGGCCCCGATCGAACTTCTCGACGACGGGCATGTCGGGACCGAGCCGGGCACGCTCGACGCAGGGAAACTCATGGCGGCCTTCGAGGCGAGCCTGCCGCAAGTCAACGCCCAGCGCAGCGCCAGCAACCAGCCCGCTGTATCGCTACAGGGCTGGCTCGCCGAACCCGCGCTCGACGAGAAGCATCGCCTGTCGGCATGCGTCAATGTTTCAACGGCGAACGAGCCCGGCGGGCCGAACCGCTTCTTCAACTGCGAGGCCTGGGCGCTGGGCAGGGCCGGGGCGATCAAGGTCGGCGTCGCCGACAGCGCCGAACTGTCGGATCGCCTCAAGGGAGAAGCGCGCGCCATCGTCGGAACGATCACCTTCGATCATGGCAAGGCGTATGAGGATTTCGACCCCGCAGCCGATCTGGCCGCGCCCTATTCCGCGGGCGACCTGCTGATCCACGACGTCAGCCCGAGATCCGCCGCCGCGCCGGCCCCGGCGGCCCCTACCGCCGAGGCGAATGCGCAAGGAGATGGAGCATCCGACGGATCGCTTTCCGACCTGCTTTTCGACCCGCTTGTCCTTGCGTTCGGAGGCAGTGCGCTTGCGCTGATTTACCTGCGTGCGAAACGGAGCAGGAATGAAAATGAGGCGGAGGCGGTCAAAGAGCCCGCCAGCCGGGCCGCTCCGGTCGCGAAGGCCGCTGAGCCGGCGAAAGAGCCCGCTGCTTCGGCGCCGGCGAGCGGCTCTCTCTTCGCGCGTCTCCTGCCGACATTGCATGCCCGCTTTGCGCGTGAGGACAGGACGGCGCCCGGGAAAGAGGAGCCGATAGAGGCCGCTTCGCCGGCGCCTAAGTCTTCTCAACCCGCAGGACAGGCGCCTGCCGCCGAGCCGCGCTCGCTCGTCGCCAGGCTGCTGCCGACGCTGCATGCCCGTCTCGCCCGGAAAAACGCGGCCCCGGTTGTCAAACCGGAGAACGACTCCGACGAGCCGGCGTTCGCGCTCAAGAGAATCGCCGCGCTGATGAAGACGCCCAACGAACCGGCGCCGACGGTCAGCATGTCGCGCATCACGCGCCCCACGCGCACCGTGGGCGCCACGGCGCTCGCGGCAATCGAGGAAGAAGCCGAGCCGCCCGTTGCGACGGTCGCCATTTTTGAAGAGGCAGTTGAAGAAATCGCGCCGTCCGTCGCCGAGCCGCCCGTATCTCATGCCAGCGCCGAGGAGGTCGAACTGGGACTCGTCGAGCCGGGTGACGTAGCCGCCGCCTCTGCGGCCTCCAATGCGGCGCGCGCAAGACGCAGGACGGATGTGTGATCGCTTTATCAGCGCCTGCCACCGACAAATCGCGGTCGGTGCAGCCTTCGAGAATTTGCCTGAATATGAAAACGCCCGGCCAAAATGGCGGGCGTATAACAAAACATAGCTCATGTTAGACGCGGGGCAAGTGCTCGCCTTGTCGTTGCCAAACTTGATATTTCGGACGCCGGCGAGCACACTCCGCACGCTACGCGCGTATTTGTCGTCGTTACAGGCGCTGTCGCCGGAAACGCCGAGCGCTCCCTAAACCTTACCCGTGGCGTCTACCAAGGGAACACCACCACCAAAACTGATTGTGCCACCGATACGTTTACCCAGCCAACGGGTCATTGGGTGTGCCCCACTTGGAACTGGGTCCTTTGTAAGCGGCGTTGGGATCTTGCGCGTTGCCAAAGTGAACACCGAAGAGACCGCCTTTATCTTGCGTCGTCTGTACGGCTCCATCCAGCATGGCAGTCGCCCACTGCTGCCCACCTCCAACGTCGCTGTTAAGGCTGAGACCATTGGATGTAAAGGCTTTCGCGGCGGCGATTTGGCGGCTGAGCAGCCACTGGTCCGTGGCGGTTTTGCCGGAAAACGCAACTGCGCAAACGGTTCCGCTTCTATTTACGACCACAAGCCAGAAATGATTGGGATGCCCAGAAGGCCACCCGGTACCCGGCTCCACCACGTTCGGGTTGCTAATGGCAGTCTGAAGGTCATTCCAGCTAACCGGACAAGATGGATCTCCATCTGTCGCGAACGCAGACCCACAAGTAGTACCGAGAAAATCAGCAGCGATAGTGCATTTCTTGAGAATTCTAAACATTTTCGGTTTCTCCCACGCAGCATTTGCTGCACTGTAAAATCACCACGAACTAACTCGTCTTCTCTTTGCCGCCGCGCGGAGTTATGAACCATACGGATTTCGGAGAAGTCAATGACTGAGGCTTAGTTGTGCAAACTTTTTTGAGTCTGATTGTCGTTGATGGCGGTTGCATTAGTCGGAGTCGCGCTGCAACTAACGGCCGTTGCGTGTTTGACCGTTCGCAGCATGATTGGATCGCTGCATGTTCCCCGACCCTGCATCCGGCGAGGCGTTATGGGCCGCGCGCTCGAACTTAGCAATTTGACGCCTGCGGCCGCCGCCTGGCTTGCTGAGGAGGAGGCGCAACGACGCGACGCCTTACAGCCCTGATAGCACGGCCGCGGGACTACCAGGGCAAGCGCCGGCGGCTCCAATTGACGTCCGGCGACGCGGCCCTTCCCGGCAATTCGTAAGCTGTTGCTTTGACGGGGTATTCTTTCTGACGCCAAACTGGCATCCGCGTGAAGAATCGCCTATAGGATCATGTGGCTGTAATTCACCTGGATTGGCGCGCCCTTGGCCGAAGACGACACAAGAAAAGACGGCTCCGACATCAAGCCGGTTTCCATCGCCGACGAGATGAAGCGCAGCTATCTCGATTACGCGATGAGCGTGATCGTGAGTCGCGCGCTGCCGGACGTGCGCGACGGCCTCAAGCCCGTGCATCGGCGCATTCTGTTCTCGATGAACGAGAACGGCATCACGCCCGACAAGCCCTATGTGAAATCGGCGCGCGTCGTCGGCGACGTGATGGGTAAATATCACCCGCATGGCGACGCCGCGATCTATGACGCGCTGGTGCGCATGGCGCAGCCCTTCTCGATGCGGCTCATGCTCATCGACGGGCAGGGCAATTTCGGCTCGGTCGACAACGATCCGCCGGCGGCCATGCGTTACACCGAGTCGCGCCTCGCCAAACCGGCGCTGGCGCTGCTCGAGGACATCGACGAAGGCACCGTCGATTTTCAGGCGAACTATGACGGCAAGGAGCGTGAGCCGACGGTCCTCCCGGCGCGCTTCCCGAACTTGCTGGTCAATGGCGCGGGCGGCATCGCCGTCGGCATGGCGACGAATATTCCGCCGCATAATCTCGGCGAGGTGATCGACGCAGCGATTGCGCTGATCGACAGGCCGGACATGACGGTCGCCGAGCTGATGGAGATCGTGCCGGGGCCGGACTTCCCCACGGCGGCGACGATCCTCGGGCGCGGCGGCATTCGCAACGCCTATGCGACCGGACGCGGCTCGATCATCATGCGCGCCAAGGCCGAGATCGAGACCATGCGCAAGGAGCGCGAGGCGCTCATCTTCACCGAGATTCCCTATCAGGTGAACAAGGCGGCGCTGATCGAGCGCATCGCCGAGCTCGTCAAGGAAAAGAAGATCGAGGGCATCTCCGATCTGCGCGACGAGTCCGACCGCGACGGCATGCGCATCGTGATCGAGCTGAAGCGCGAGGCGGTGGCCGACGTCGTGCTCAATCAGCTCTGGCGCCATACGGCGCTGCAATCGAGCTTCGCGGTCAATATGATCGCGCTCAATGGCGGGCGGCCGGAGCTGCTGACGCTCGCCGACGTGCTGCGCGCCTTCGTCGACTTCCGCGAGACGGTGGTCACGCGGCGCACCAAGTTCCGCCTCGCCAAGGCGCGCGACAACGCCCATCTGCAGGTCGGTCTCGCCATTGCGGTGGCGAATATCGACGAGGTGATCCGCCTCATCCGCTCGTCGCCCGACGCGGCGGCGGCGCGCGAGGCGCTGATGGCGCGCGACTGGCCGGCGAAGGACATGGCGCCGCTCGTCGAGCTGATCGCCGATCCGCGCCACAAGCTGTCGCACGACGGCACGATCCGCCTTTCCGAGGCGCAGGCGCGCGCGATCCTCGATCTGCGCCTGCAGCGCCTCACCGCGCTCGGCCGCGAGGAAATCGCCGAGGCGCTGAACAAGCTCGCCGCCGAGATCGCGGAATATCTGGAGATTCTCGGCTCGCGCGAAAAACTGTTCGGCATCATCAAGGACGAGATGCTGGCGGTGAAGGAGGCTTACGCCACGCCGCGCCGCACGCAGATCGTCGACGCCGACGGCGAGGTGGAGGACGAAGACCTCATCGCCCGCGAGGACATGGTGGTGACGGTCTCGCACGCCGGCTACATCAAGCGCGTGCCGCTTTCGACCTATCGCGCGCAGCGGCGCGGCGGCAAGGGCCGCTCCGGCATGCAGACGAAGGAAGAAGATTTCGTCTCGCGCCTGTTCGTCGCCAATACGCATACGCCGGTGCTGTTCTTCTCCTCGCGCGGCAAGGCCTACAAGGAAAAGGTCTGGCGGCTGCCGCTGGCGGCGCCGCAGGCGCGCGGCAAGGCGCTGGTCAACATGCTGCCGCTGGAGACGGGCGAGCGCATCACCACCATCATGCCGCTGCCCGAGGATGAATCGAGCTGGGCGACGCTCGATGTGATCTTCGCGACGACGCGCGGCACGGTGAGGCGCAACAAGCTCTCCGATTTCGTCGACGTGCGCCGCAACGGCCTCATCGCCATGAAGCTCGACGAGGGCGAGGCGATCGTCGACGTCGCCACGGCGACGGAGCATGACGACATTCTGCTGACGACGCGCGACGGCCAGTGCATCCGCTTCGCGGTGCCGGAGGTGCGCGTCTTCCAGGGCCGCACGTCGATGGGCGTGCGCGGCGTGTCGCTCGCCGACGACGACCGGATCATCTCGCTGTCGATCCTCAAGCATTTCGAGGCGGCGGGCGAGGAGCGCGCGGCCTATCTGAAAAAGGCGAGCGCCCTGCGCCGCCGCATGGGCGAGGATGTCGCGCCGGAGGCCGGCGGCCGAGCCGGAGGAGGCCGCGGCCGCCGTGGAGCTTTCCGACACGCGCTTCTACGAGATGCAGGCGGCCGAGCAGATCATTCTGACGGTCTCCGAGAACGGCTACGGCAAGCGCACCTCGTCCTACGAATACCGGATCACGGGACGCGGCGGTAAGGGCATCGTCGCCATGGCGGTGAACGCCCGCAACGGCAAGCTCGTGGCCTCATTCCCGGTCGGGCCGGACGACGAGATCATGCTCGTCACCGACGGCGGCCAGCTCATCCGCTGCCCGGTGGAAGGCATCCGCATCGCCGGACGCGGCACGCAGGGCGTGATCGTGTTCGATACCGCCGAGGACGAGCGGGTGGTGTCGGTGGAGCATATCGGGGATGTGGGCGAGGGGGACGGTGAGGAAGAGGGCGCCGAGGAATAATCCTCATGCGCCCTCCCTGCTACGCGGGAGGGCGTCTTGCGGCGTGGCGTATGTGAATGATCCAGACGCCATCGCCTTCGACGGCCCAATAGACGATGTAAGGGTAGGGCGACACAGGTCGCTCGCGAAACTCCTTCCAGCCCGACAACCGCCCGCCCATCGGGAAGGCTTCGATCGTCTCGATCGACCGCTTCAAGGCTCGCTTCACGCTGATCGCCCCGGCCGGGCTGCGCTCATCGAGATAAGTGAAGACGCGTTCGATGTCTGCGACTGCTCTGCGCGTAAAGCGCGCCTTCATAGCCCGTGGCGCTTCCAAAGGGCGGCGATTTCGCCCTCGGATGCAAACTCCCCCCGCCGCGCCTGCGCCAAGCCTTCTTCCAGCGCGGCGATGGTCGCCTCGTCCAGCTCTGGCGGATGGGCATGGGCCTCGATTGCGTCGAGCATGAGCATCGCCATCGCGTCCTGCTCAGACGCGGGAAGGCGGCGGACTTCGTCTATCGCTTTTTCGAGAAGTTTGGTCATCTTCCGTTTTCCTGACACCGACAGAGTAGCGCGCCGTCGGCTTTGGGTAAAATCCGGGCGTGCCCACACAGTCCTTGCTTTGTACGGTTTCATTCCGTATCCTGTCGCAAGAGGTGCCACCATGCCCAGAGAAGTTGTCGACAGCGGGCGCGTCGAGTTGCGGCTCAAGCCGGAGGACAAGGCGACCCTGGCGCGCGCGGCCGCCCTGTCGCGCGCGGACCTGACGACCTTCATTCTGCAATCCATGCTGCCGCTCGCGCGTGAAGTGATCGCCAACGCGGAAAGGCTGTCCCTCTCCGAACGCGATACGGCGCGCGTTCTCGATCTGCTGGAAAACCCGCCGAAGGCCGGGGCGCGTCTGCGCCGGGCCGCCAAGGCCGGTTTCCGGCTCGAATGACGGCGCTGATCTGGGAAGAAGGCGCGCTTTCGAGAGATCATGACCGGAACGCCTTCAGCTGCGGCGACGAGACCCTCGACGTCTATCTGAAGCGCTATGCGCGCCAGAACCATCAGAGCGGCGGGGCAAAATGTTTCGTGGCGACGCCCCGCGAGACGCCGACCCGCATCCTCGGTTTCTACACGCTGAGCCCAGCCTCTCTCCAATTTGCCCGCGTCCCCGCCGTCGTGACGAAGGGGCTGGGGCGCTATGACGTGCCGGTGTATCGGCTCGGGCGGCTTGCGGTCGATCGGAGCGTTCAGGGCAGGGGGCTCGGCGGAAGCCTGCTCCTTCGTGCGGCGGCGCGTTGCATGGCCGTGGCCCAGGAAGCCGGCGGCGTGGCGCTCCTCATCGACGCCAAGGATGAAGACGCCGCGCGATGGTACGCGAGCTACGACGCGGTGCGCCTGCTCGATGCGCCGCTCAGCCTCGTCCTGCCCTTCGCCACCGCAATGGACGCGTTGCGGCAGGAAAAATAGCTTGAAGGGTTCGATGACGACGGGCGCGAAAAACGCCCCCTTGCCCTTACGCTTCTAACCCTCTAAAAGCGCGCCCGCACGCGGGCAGTGGACCCGCCTGAACGGAACGGGACCATGGCCAAGGAAAAATTCTCGCGCACGAAGCCGCACTGCAACATCGGAACGATTGGACACGTCGACCATGGCAAGACGTCCCTGACGGCGGCGATCACCAAGGTTCTGGCGGAGACGGGCGGCGCGACGTTTACGGCCTACGACCAGATCGACAAGGCCCCGGAAGAGAAGGCGCGCGGCATCACCATTTCGACGGCGCATGTCGAATATGAGACGCAGAACCGCCACTACGCCCACGTCGACTGCCCCGGCCACGCCGACTATGTGAAGAACATGATCACCGGCGCCGCGCAGATGGACGGCGCGATCCTGGTCGTGTCGGCCGCCGACGGCCCGATGCCGCAGACCCGCGAGCACATCCTGCTCGCCCGCCAGGTCGGCGTGCCGGCGCTGGTCGTGTTCCTCAACAAGGTCGACATGGTCGACGATCCGGAGCTGCTCGAACTCGTCGAGCTCGAAGTCCGCGAGCTTCTCTCGAAGTATGACTTCCCCGGCGACGACATTCCGATCACCAAGGGTTCGGCGCTGTGCGCGCTCGAGGGCAAGAACCCCGAGATCGGCCATGACGCGATCCTGAAGCTGATGCAGACGGTCGACGCCTACATTCCGCAGCCGGAGCGTCCGAAGGATCAGCCCTTCCTGATGCCGGTCGAGGACGTGTTCTCGATCTCGGGCCGCGGCACGGTGGTGACGGGCCGTATCGAGCGCGGCGTGATCAAGGTCGGCGAGGAAGTCGAGATCGTCGGCATCCGTCCGACGACGAAGTCGACGGTGACGGGCGTCGAAATGTTCCGCAAGCTGCTCGATCAGGGCGAGGCTGGCGACAACGTCGGCTGCCTGCTGCGCGGCACGAAGCGCGAGGACGTGGAGCGCGGCCAGGTGCTGTGCAAGCCGGGTTCGGTGAAGCCGCACACGAAGTTCAAGGCCGAGGCCTATATTCTGACGAAGGAAGAGGGCGGCCGTCATACGCCGTTCTTCACCAACTACCGCCCGCAGTTCTACTTCCGCACGACGGACGTGACCGGCATCGTGACGCTCCCCGAGGGCGTCGAGATGGTGATGCCGGGCGACAATGTCACGATGGAAGTGAGCCTGATCGTTCCGATCGCCATGGAAGAGAAGCTGCGCTTCGCCATCCGCGAAGGCGGCCGCACGGTCGGCGCGGGCGTCGTCGCGAGCATCATCGAGTAAGAAATCGGCAGGCGTCGCCCCTCGTGCTTCGAGACGGCCCTTCGGGCCTCCTCAGCATGAGGGGCTTTTGGTTCGGCCCCTACGCACAGGCCTCATCCTGAGGAGCGCGCGTAGCGCGCGTCTCGAAGGACGAGGCCCCTTCGGGATGACTGACGAGGGAGCCACGCCAGAGAAGCTGCGCTTGGCTATCCGCGAAGGTGGCCGCAGGGTCGGCGCGGGCGTCGCCCCTCGTGCTTCGAGACGGCCCTTCGGGCCTCCTCGGCATGAGGGGCTTTTCGTTCGGCCCCTACGCACAGGCCTCATCCTGAGGAGCGCGCGCAGCGCGCGTCTCGAAGCACGAGGCCCCTTCGGGATGACTGACGAGGGAGCCACGCCAGAGAAGCTGCGCTTCGCTATCCGCGAAGGCGGCCGCAGGGTCGGCGCGGGCGTCGCCCCTCGTGCTTCGAGACGGCCCTTCGGGCCTCCTCGGCATGAGGGGCTTTTCGTTCGGCCCATACGCACAGGCCTCATCCTGAGGAGCGCGCGCAGCGCGCGTCTCGAAGGACGACGCCGGCCTGGGGATGACTGACGAGGGGGCTTACGCCGTGGGCGCCCCCGTCACCGTGACTTCGACGATCTCCGGCGGCCGCATGAATCGCATGGGCAGAATCGATTCGCCGAGGCCGCCGGAAATCACGAGGTGCCGGTCGTCGACGACGTAATGGCCGTAGATTTTATCCGTGCGCCAGCGCAGCTCCGCGACGACGGGACCGAGCAGCGGCAGATTGACCTGTCCGCCGTGGGTATGTCCGCACAGCGTCAGCGCCACGCGCGGGGGCACGCGGGGGAAAATGAACGGCTCATGCGCCAGCAGGATCGCCGGCGCGTCGTCGGTGACGCGCAGGAGCGTCGCGTCGAGATCGTCATGTCCCTTCCAGCGCGCGCCGGCGCTGAAATAATTCGCGAGCTGATCGGCGAGACCGAGCAGCCAGAAAGGCTGGCCGTTCTTCTCCAGCCGCAGGGCGTCATTCTCATAGACGCGCGCGCCCATCTGCGTGAGCGCGCGCCGTGCGCCCTCCGCGCCGTCGGGCGCGTCGCTGGTCAGTGGTCCATGCCACCAGTCGTGATTGCCGAGAACGGCGTGGACGCCTAGCGGCGCCTTCAGGGTCGAGAGCGCTTCGGCCCATTGCGCGGGGCGCACGGCCCCGGTGACGAGATGGGTGCCGGCCGAATAATCGCCGAGCAGGGCGATGAGGTCCGGGGAAAGCGCGTTGGTCACCTCGGCGATCCGGCGGATGCGGGACGCCGGCATCCACGGCTCGCAGGCGTGCAGATCGGTGATGATGGCGATGCGCAGGGTCAGACCGGCGGGCCAGTCCTTCGGCGTCACGCGATAGCGGGTGACGTCGAGGAAGAAATTCGGCTCGACGGCCACGGACCAGACCGCGCCCGCGAGCGCGACGCCAGCAGGCAGGCGCAGAAATCCGCGGCGATCTATCATCAAGGCTCCCAAGGCCAAGACCAAGCTTGGCCTCGGAGCCTTTTATCAGGCGGCGATGTCTTCGCCCAGCGGCGCCCAGGAATAGCTCTCGGGGGCCGGTTCGTCCTGCTGAAGATAGGGAATTTCCAGGGCGGAAGCGACGGCGGACATGCCGATTTCGCGATAAAGCCGCGCAAGGAGATCACGAGGATGGCCGCCGGCTTGCGACTCGGGGGACACGACTGAAGACTGTTCGGACATGACGGTGACTCTACGCTTGACGCTTGGGACTGCGGCGCTAACCAACGTCCACAATGTCGCCGCATTTGGTTAATGGCGTGTCAACACCGGGCTTGATTCGGGGATTTACCGCGCCCGCGTTGCATTTCGCCGCGTGTTTGGCGAAGAATGGCGACGAGTTAGAGAGCGAGGCCGATTTTCCCATGCGTCGCACACTTCCGCCGGAGCCATGGTCGCAGGTCGCCCTTTGGAGCCGCAGCGTTGCGGTCTTCGCCGCGACCGTCGCCCTTCTGACCGTGCTGCTGGCGCGGCTCAAGATCATCGCGCCGGTGTCGGCGCTGGCCTCGCTCGGCGCGGCCGTCGCCCTCGCGCTGGTGGCGCTGCTTCTCGTCGGCGCCTCGTCGGTCGTGATGTGGCGCACCGGCCGCCGTGGGGCAGGGGCGGCCTTCGTCGGCGCGCTGATCGCGATCGCGACGCTCGCCTATCCCTCCTATCTCGCCTTCGAGTCGATACGCCTGCCGGTCCTGTCCGACATTTCCACGGACGTCGCCAACCCGCCCTATTTCTCGCTCTCCCGCGCCGCCTATGAGGCGCGGGAAGGGTTCCAGCCGAAGGGCGTGACCCAAAAGGCGCGCGAATATCAGCGCGCCGCCTATCCCGACGTCGAGCCGATCGTCGTCGACCTGGACTCGGACGAGGCCTTCGCGCTCGTGTTGAGAACCGCCAAGGCGATCGGCTGGAAAGTGGTGGACCAGCGTCCGCCCGGCGGACGGACGGGCGAGGGTCATGCGGACTTTGTCGACAAGACGCTGATCATGGGCCTCGACGAGGACGTCACCGTGCGGCTGAAGCCGTTGCCGGGCCAGACGCGCATCGACCTGCGCGCCGCCTCCCGGTACGGCCGCCACGACTTCGGAGCCAACGCACAGCGCATATTGGCGTTTGCCGAGGAATTGCAGACGCAGCTCGACGCCAAATAGTCGTCCCGCCCCGCGTGACCGCAAGGTCGGCCTCCCTCGTCTTTGAATAGCGACTCTGGTATTGTCCCGCTCGTTCTCCAAATAACGCTTGGGAGGCCGGGAACAGCCGATGGCGAATGCAGGCGATGGCGCGAGCGCCGCTCAATCCGTTCCGACTTTCACGCGCGAGGATGAGCTTCGCGCCCTCCGCGAGATGCTGCTTATCCGCCGCTTCGAGGAGAAGGCGGGGCAGCTCTACGGCATGGGCGTCATAGCCGGCTTCTGCCATCTCTACATCGGGCAGGAAGCCGTGGTCGTCGGCGCCAAAATGGCGGCGCGCGAGGGCGACGCATTCACGACCAGTTACCGTGACCATGGCCACATGCTCGCCAGCGGCATGGAGGCCAGGGGAGTCATGGCCGAACTCGCCGGCAAGCGCGGCGGCTATTCCAAGGGCAAGGGCGGCTCGATGCACATGTTCTCGCAGGAGAAGAAATTCTTCGGCGGGCACGGGATCGTCGGCGCGCCGGCGCCGATTGGCGCGGGCGTCGCCCTCGCCAACGCGTATCGCGGCGACGGCCGGGTGTCCCTGACCTTCTTCGGCGAGGGCGCAGCCAATCAGGGCCAGGTCTACGAGGCCTTCAATATCGCGGCGCTCTGGAAGCTGCCGGTCATCTTCATCGTCGAGAACAATCGCTACGCGATGGGCACGTCTCTGAGCCGCGCCTCGGCGCAGACCGACTTCGCCATGCGCGGCGCCGCCTTCGGCATTCCCGGCAAGCAGATCGACGGCATGGACGTGCGCATCGTGCGCGCCGCCGTGGCCGAGGCGCTGGACTGGGCGCGCGCGGGTAAGGGGCCCTATCTCCTCGAAGCGCAGACTTACCGCTATCGCGGCCACTCCATGTCCGACCCGGCGAAATACCGCTCCAAGGAAGAAGTGCAGAAGATGCGCGAGGAGCACGACCCGATCGAACAGGTGCGGCTGCGCCTGCTCGCGGACGGCGTGGGCGAAGATGTGCTGAAGAAGATCGACGCCGACGTTCGCAAGATCGTCGCAGAGGCGTCCGATTACGCAATGAACGACAAGGAGCCGGACCCTTCCGAACTCTATACGGACGTGCTGGCGTGAGAGGCTGAAGTTAAATGACCGTCAACGTTCTCATGCCCGCCCTCTCTCCGACAATGGAGCAGGGCAAGCTCGCCAAATGGCTGAAAGCCGAAGGCGACGAGGTCAAGGCCGGCGACGTCATCGCCGAGATCGAGACCGATAAGGCGACCATGGAAGTCGAGGCGGTCGACGAAGGCGTTCTGGCGCGCATCCTCGTCCCGGGCGGGACGGAGAATGTCGCCGTCAACACGCCGATCGCGGTTATTGCCGAGGATGGCGAGGACGTCTCCGCCATGCCGCCGCCCGCCGCCAAGGCCCCTACGCCGCCGAGCGCGCCGCAGGACGAACCGGGCGAGGCCAATGCGGCCCGCACCGAAGCCGCCGCGGAGGCGGCGGCGCCGGCGCCCAAGCCGGTGAGCGTCGCAACGCCGCCGGCTGTCAGCGCGGCGCCGGAGGTTCCCGCCGGCACGACCATGATTCCCATGACCATGCGCGAGGCGCTGCGCGACGCCATGGCCGAGGAAATGCGCCGCGACCCCAATGTCTTCATCATGGGCGAGGAGGTCGCGGAATATCAGGGCGCCTATAAGGTCACGCAGGGGCTGCTGCAGGAATTCGGCCCCATGCGCGTTCGCGACACGCCGATCACCGAATATGGCTTCGCCGGCATCGGCGTCGGCGCAGCCTTCGCCGGGCTGCGGCCGATCGTGGAATTCATGACCTTCAATTTCTCGATGCAGGCCATCGACCACGTCGTGAATTCGGCGGCGAAGACGCTCTACATGTCGGGCGGCCAGATCAACTGCCCGATCGTGTTTCGCGGGCCGAACGGCGCCGCGGCGCGCGTGGGAGCCCAGCACAGCCAGGACTATACCGCCTGGTATTCGCAGGTGCCGGGTCTCATCGTGATCGCGCCCTCGAACGCCAGCGACGCCAAGGGACTGCTGAAGGCGGCGATCCGCAACAACAATCCGGTGATCTTTCTCGAAAACGAAATTCTCTACGGCAAGACCTTTGAAGTGCCGGCGCTCGAGGATTTCGTCCTGCCCATCGGCAAGGCGCGCATCGCGCGGCCGGGGAAGGATGTGACGCTGGTTTCCTTCTCCATCGGCATGACCTATGCGCTCGCCGCCGCAGAGGAATTGGCGAAGGAGGGCGTCGACGCCGAGGTGATCGACCTGCGCACGCTGCGTCCGATGGACAGCGCGACGGTGATCGAGTCGGTGAAAAAGACCGGCCGCTGCGTCGCCATCGAGGAAGGCTGGCCGCAATGCGGCGTCTCGGCGGAGATCGCGACGCGCGTGCAGCAGGAGGCGTTCGACTGGCTCGACGCGCCGGTCGCGCGCGTGACCGGCAAGGACGTGCCCATGCCTTACGCCGCTAATCTGGAGAAACTGGCCTTGCCGAGCGTCGCCGATGTGGTCGCGGCGGCGAAAGCCGTTCTTTATCGATAAGACTGTCATGCCCCGCAGAAACGTCACGACTGGCGCGGCCATACCTCCCCTTTACGGGGAGGTCGGCGGCCGAAGGCCACCGGGTGGGGTTCAAGCCCCTACGGTCATGATGGGGCTTTACCCCACCCGACCCCGCCTTCGGCGGCGCCACCCTCCCCGTAAAGGGGAGGGATTCGTTACCCCCGCAGATTCGACGCCTGTAATGGCGTTCGGCAGGAGAGTTTCGTGAACGCCATCGCACGCATCTTCGCTTCGCCGCTGGCGCGCCGCCTCTCCAAAGAGGCGGGGCTCGATCTCGCCGCGATCGCCGGGACCGGCCCGCATGGGCGCATCATCGAGCGCGACGTGAAGGCGGCGCTTGCCGCCGGCGGCGCACGCAAGGCGACGACCGCGGAGGCCAGATCCGCTGCGCCACTTGCCGAAGCGCCCTCCGGCGCGACGACGAAGAAGTTTTACGAGATCGACTCCTATGAGGAAGTCCCGCACGACTCTATGCGCAAGGCCATCGCCCGGCGGCTGACGGAGTTGATCCAGACGGTTCCCCATTTCTATCTCGACATCGATTGCGAGATCGACGCGCTGCTGCGGCTGCGCGAGGAGTTCAACGCGGCCGCGCCGAAGCGCGCCGATGGCGCGCCGGAGTGGAAGACCTCGGTCAATGATTACATCGTCAAGGCGTTGGCGCTGGCGCTTCAGCGCGTGCCCGACGCCAATGTGACCTTCACGCCGGACGCCATGCTGAAACACAAGGCGTCGGACATCGGAGTCGCGGTGGCGATTCCCGGCGGGCTCATCACGCCGATCGTTCGGAATGCGCAGGCGAAGTCCGTCCACGAGATTTCGGACGAGATCAGGGAGCTTGCCGGCCGGGCGCGCGATCGCAAGCTCAAGCCGCATGAATATGAGGGCGGCGTGTCGGCGGTGTCCAATCTCGGCATGTATGGGATTCGCAGCTTCTCGGCCGTGATCAATCCGCCGCAGTCGACGATCCTCGCGGTGGGGAAGGGCGAACCGCGCATGGTCGTGAAGAACGGCGCCCCGGTCGTGGCGACGCTGATGAGCGTGACGCTCTCCTGCGATCACCGCGCTGTCGACGGGGCGCTGGGCGCGCAATTGCTGGCGGCGTTCAAGGAGCTCATCGAACAGCCCATGGGCCTGTTCGCGTGATAATTGAATCGACGCTCACCTGTCCGGTGTGCGGCCATGCGCGCAAGCTCGTCATGCCCATTGACGCCTGCGTGATCAGCTACGACTGCGCCAATTGCGGGGCGCGCCTCTCCCCCAAGGCCGGCGACTGCTGCGTCTTCTGCTCCTATGGCGACGTTCCCTGTCCGCCCGTGCAAGCGGATGGGAAGTGCTGCGCCGGACAATGAATATTGGACGCGGGCGGCATTTGACGGCATATCTAGTTTAGAGTTGATCTAAAAAGGAGCAGCCCGTGGCGACGGAAGCTGACATTCTCAAAGCCCTTGAAAATCTCTATGCCCCCGGCGGCGTCTCGCTGGCGAAGGCGGTGAGCGGCGTCAATCTCTCTGGCGCGAAAGCCTTCGTCTCGCTCGCCGGCGATCCCGCCAAGCCGGAAGGCTGGGAAATGGCGCGGGTCAATGCCGAGAAGGCGATCAAGGCCCTTCCGGGCATCGACGCCGCAATCGTGACCCTCACCGCCGAGCGGGCGCCGGGCGCGGCCAAGGCGCACGACCATCACCACGGCCATTCGCACGCCGCGCCGCCGCCGCCACAAAAGCGCGGCATGTCGCCGACGCTGGACAAGATCCGCTTCATCATCGTCGTGGCCTCGGGCAAGGGCGGCGTCGGCAAATCGACGACCTCGGCCAATCTCGCGCTCGGTCTCGCCGCGCAGGGCTGGCGCGTCGGGCTGCTCGACGCCGATATTTACGGCCCCTCGGCGCCGCGTCTCTTCGGCCTCTCCGAAAAGCCGAAGGTCGAGAACGGCAAGCTCGTGCCGCTGGAGTCTTACGGCATCAAGGTCATGTCGATGGGCTTCCTCGTCGACGAGGAAACGCCCATGGTCTGGCGCGGGCCGATGGTGGCGCAGGCGCTGACGCAATTGCTCAACGAAGTCGCCTGGGGCGAACTCGACGCCCTCGTCGTCGACATGCCGCCGGGCACGGGCGACGTGCAGCTCACCATGGCGCAGCAGACGCCCATCGCGGGCGCGGTGATCGTCTCGACGCCGCAGGACCTCGCGCTGATCGACGCGCGGCGCGCGGTCGCCATGTTCCAGAAGGTCGAGGCGCCGATTCTCGGCATCATCGAGAACATGAGCTATTTCCTCTGCCCGCATTGCGGCGGCCGTTCGGAGATCTTCTCGCATGGCGGGGCGCGTCATGACGCGGAGAAGCTGGGCGTGCCCTTCCTCGGCGAGGCCCCGCTGGACATGAAAATCCGCGAGACCTCGGACGCTGGCCGCCCGGTCGTCGGCGCGGAGCCGGACAGTCCGCAGGCGGCGGTCTATCTCAACCTCGCCGCCAAGGTGAAAACGCTGCTCGAGACGACAAAGCAGCGCGCCGCGCCGACGATTGTGGTGGGGTGAAAATAAAGCGTGGTCGCCCCTCGTGCTTCGAGACGCCGCCTCTGGCGGCTCCTCAGCATGAGGGGCTTTTCGTATCTGCCTTAGGCGTCAGAAGCTCGCGTCTCGAAAGACGAGGCCGCCCTCGGTGATTTGCCTGCGTTCTCAAAACCGCGTCGGAATCACCGACTCGTCGCCCTTGTCCCATTTGTAATTGTAGCCGAGCGTCATCTCCCAGCCCTGCACCCAGGGCGTGATCGACGCGCGCGGATTGGCGGAGCCGAAAGGCAGTCCCGGCATTTGCGGAATCCATTCGACGCCCGTGAAGGAATTCTTGAAGGCGTAGACGAAGGCGAAGTCGATCGAAGAGCGCGTCGTGACGGTCAGATTGGCGCCGGCGGACGCGTGATGGCGGTTGATGATCGGCGACAGCACATTCACCGTGACGGAGCGCGCGCGCAGCGGATTGGTGCTGTAATGATAGCCGCCGCGCAGCGTCAGCAAGGGTGAATAGCGCCACTCGGCGCCAATGGCGCCCGAGTCGACGTCAGTCCAGTCGAAACCGGGCCCGCTTCCCGTTCCCATGGACTTGTAGAGCAGGGGATTCGACGGATTGCCCAGCGCCGGGACCGCCGAATAGAAGATGTGCCGCCAGTCCGCCATGACCGTCAGATTGGGCAGCACGTCATAGGCGAGGCCCGCCTGAAGATTGGCGGGAATGTCGAAACTGCCGGCGCCGGCGATGATCCCCCGGTATTTCTCGAACCGCGACATCCACATGGGCGTCGAGCCCGAGGCGCCGAAGCGGAAGCGGTCGCTCAGCGCCAGCGTCACGCCTGCGCGAACGCCGCCACCCCACGACCAGTCGTAGCCCATATCCGAGAGACGGTTGGGGTCGCTCGAATAAGGGATGAAGACGCTCGCGCCCTGAAGGTTGAACATCTGCACCGCGATCGTCGGCGCGACGCCGAGCGTCAGCGCGCCCATGGGGGTCGCGAATCGGCGCGCATACCCGATGCTCGTGAAGCCCTGCTCGAGATCGCTTCCCGTGAAGCCGCCGCCGAACACGCCGCCTCTGGGCGGATGCCAATAGCCCCAGCCATAGGAGGTGTTCACGCCGCCGTTCGCGTAGGAAACGACGCTCCAGGCCGAGCTCTCGTCGATGGGCTGAACATAGCCGCCGTTCGGCACCGGAAACCAGGGACGTCCGCTTTTGACCGGACCGGGCGCAACGACCAGAGGCGACCCCTGCGTGTCATAGCCGCGATCGGCGTTGACGACCGTCATCCCCAGGCCGAACTGGCGTTCGAGACCCACGATGCCGGCCGGGTTTACGGAGAGCGCCATGGCGTCGCGCTGATCCGCGGCGCCGGCGCCGGCGAGCGCTTTCTGACGCGGGCCGTAACCGATCAGGAAATAACCGTCGGCGGCCTGTGCGACGGGCGCGCTCGCCAGAACAAGGAACAAAAGGGCGAGCGTCGAAGGGCGTAAAAGGTGTTTTTGCATCGGCGTGACCCGGCTCTCATCAAGCGGTAAGTCACGTTTACGTTAGCACCTCAGGCTTGCGCTGAGCATTATGGTTAAGAACAAGGCGCCAATTTTGGGGAACTGTGCCATGTTTGCAACATAGGCTCTAAGTTTCTCAAGCCATCCGCCGGAGTACATAGCGAAAATGACCGCCGGCATCCTCGGCGCTGACCAGTTCGTCGCCCGTTTGGCGCGCAAAAGCAGCGAAATCCGCCATGGAGCCGGGGTCCGTCGCGAGCACTTCGAGGGTCTCGCCAAGCGGGATTTCCTTGAGCGCTTTCTTGGCGCGCAGAATCGGCAGCGGACAATTGAGGCCGCGCGCGTCGACGGTCCGTTCGGTCATGTTTCTTCCATTTTACTGACTGTAAATGCAAATTCGCGCGATATTGCATAAAGCGCCCCAGTCGACCATCCCCCTCGCAAGTCTCCGCCAAGGTGATTTGCGTCCCGGGGAACGAAAAGCGTAAACTTTGTCTCAGTAGAAACGAGGTCGGAAGTAAAAATCCGCAACCTCTCCATCAATTCAATCGCCTCAGGGCAGGGTGGAGCCTTATGTCTCGTCCAACTTCCCGCTTCATGCTCGCAGCGGTTCTCGCAGGCGGATGTCTCGCCGGATGCGCGAGCACGCAGAGCAACCAGGCCGTGG
Organism: uncultured Alphaproteobacteria bacterium; assembly: GCA_963717565.1. Classification (GTDB taxonomy): domain Bacteria; phylum Pseudomonadota; class Alphaproteobacteria; order Rhizobiales; family Beijerinckiaceae; genus Methylocystis. The sequence goes on along the minus strand of CAVQWJ010000014.1, from coordinate 719,554 downwards.
TCGCCGCTGCTCCGCCGCCGCCGCCGTCCGTCAGCGCCCCGCCGCCGCCCCAGGTCGCGGACGTGGGGGGCCCGCCGCCCAGCAGCTTCTACGCCGAGGCGAAGGACGGCGGCTTCACCGTTCCGGCCGTGAAGGCCGGGCAGGTCGATCAGGCCTTTCTGCGCCGGAATGTCGCCTTTGCGACCAAGGAGCCGCCCGGCACGATCGTGATCGATCCGGTCAATCATTATCTCTATCACGTCGAAGAGGGCGGCCGGGCGACCCGCTATGGCGTCGGCGTGGGCCGCGAGGGCTTCGCCTGGTCCGGCGAGGCGACGATCAAGAGCAAGCAGGAATGGCCGGACTGGTATCCGCCGAAGGAAATGGTCGAGCGCCGGCCGGATCTCAAGAAGCAGCTCGTCGAGTTGCAAAGCGGGCTCGGCATGCATGGCGGCCCCGGCAATCCGCTGGGCGCGCGGGCCATGTATCTCTGGCAGGGCGACAAGGATACTTTGTTCCGTATCCATGGGACGAATGAGCCCTGGACGATCGGCCAGAGCCAGTCGTCGGGCTGCATCCGCATGGTCAATCAGGACGTGATGGATCTTTACGAAAAGACGCCCCCCGGCACGCGCGTCGTGGTGTTGGGCGCCTCGAGGGTCGCGGGGCGCTGACGGCGGTTCAGCCGCCAGCCAGCTTCACCACAGCGCCGACGATCTCGGTGACGAGCATCGAGAGCAGGACGGCGTTTGCAATCGGCGCGCGGATGAACATGCCCGAAACATGGCCCGCCGCCCGAGCGCTTCAATAAGCAATAGCCGAGCGGTCAAATGCCGCAGGCGCCGCGCGCTGACTCGTGGCCGAGGAGCCGACCGCGAAGACCATGGAGATCAGAAAGATCACGACGGCGAATTGCAGCACGAAGACGATCGGGTCCCGGGCGATATTGGCGATCAGTTTCTTCCAGCTCAGCATTGCTCGATAGTGCCCGAAAGCTTGCGGTTTAGAAAGAGCCCGCGAGCGAAGCCGAATGAGACCAGCGCGTCGCCGAAAGGGCGACGCAAGTTTCATGCTCAACCGCTCCCTCTCCCGGCAAGCGGGGAGAGGGGCCAGGTCACACGAAGAGGTTGATGTTGGCCTTGGCCGCTTGTTCGAGATAGGTCGCCGCGCCCCCGAGGCAGACGCCGTCGATCAAGTCCTCTTTTTTGAACTCGAAGAGGTCCATGGTCATCTGACAGGCGACGAGCTTCACCCCGCTCTCGAGCGCGATGTCGCGCAGCTCCTCTATGCTCGCCACGCCCTTTTTCGCGATCATGTTCTTCATCATCGCCGTCGCGCCGGCGGTGACGCCGGGCAGGGCGGCGACGAGATTGGGCATGCCCAGATGCATGCCGCCCATCGGCATTTTCATCGCCGGATTGCCGAGCGGCGAGACTTCCAGATCGAGCTTTTTCTTCAGCAGGCCGAGGCCGTAGAAAGTGAAGAAGAGCGTGGCGTCCATGTCCATCGCCGCCGCCGTCGTCGCAAGGATGAAGGGCGGGTAGGCCCAGTCCAGCGTGCCCTTGGAGACGATGATGGAGAGGGATTTGCGATCCGACATTGGGGCTCCCTTTGTCCGGCGTCAGATGTCGATCAGCCGGCGCCACATCCCATACCACCCGCCCGCGCTGATCGCGAGAAGCGACGCCACCGCGAGATCCGCCGTGTCGGGCGCCTCGAAGCGCAGCAGTGCGGCCAGCGGCGGGAAATAGAGGCCCGCCGCCACCACTGAAAGCGCCACAATCGCAATCCCCCAGAAGATGAGGTTTTCGCGCGCGAAGGGCGAGACGCCTTTGGGCAACGCGTCGGAGAGCGCGAGGGTCAGATTGGCGACGATGAGCGTCGCGAAGGAAAGGCCGCGCGCCTTGCCATCGGGAATCGCGAAACTCGTCGCGAGGACATAGACGCTCAGCACGGCGAGGAAAACCACGAAGCCCTGGAGGGCGCCGAGCAGCAGGTCGCGCGTGCCGAACAGCGGCTCGCTTTGCGGGCGCGGCGGCTTCAGCATCGCGTCCTTCTCGGCGGGCTCGGCCTCGAAGGCGAGCGAGCAGGTGGGGTCGATGATCAGCTCCATCATGACCACATGCGCCGGCAGCAACATCGGCGGCAGGCCCATCAGGATGGGCGCCAGCGCGAGGCCCGCGATCGGCACGTGGATCGCGGTGATATAGGTCAGCGCCTTGCGCAGATTGGCGGAGATGCGCCGCCCCAGCGCGATGCCCGCGACGATGGAGGCGAAGCGGTCGTCGAGCAGCACGATATGCGCGGCCTCCCGCGCCACGTCGGAGCCGCGCTGGCCCATGGCGACGCCGATATGCGCCGCCGCGAGCGCGGGGCCGTCGTTGACGCCGTCGCCGGTCATGGCGACGATATGACCGTCGGCCTTGAAGGCCTCGACAAGCGCCAGCTTGCTGGTCGGCATGACGCGCGCGAAAACTCGCACGTTCCGGATTTTGTCGCCGACCTCCTGAGCGGGCGTGTCGACGACCTCGGCGCCGGTGAGCACGCCGCCCGATGTGTCGATGCCAGCGTCGCGCGCGATGGCGAGGGCGGTCGCCGGATAGTCGCCGGTTATCATGGCCACCGAGACGCCCGCGCGCCGCGCCGCCGCGACCGCCTCCGGCACGTCGGCGCGGATCGGGTCCTCGAACGCTATGAGGCCGCGCAGAACGTAAGGCGCCGATTCGGGCTCGCCTGCGACCGGCTCCGTCTCGGCGACGGCGAGAACCCGCATCCCCTCGCGCGCCATCTCCTCGATGACGGCGCTGATAGCGGGCGCGTTCACTTCGGCGCTCGGCGTCGGCAAGGCGCAGGATCGCTTCGGGCGCGCCCTTCGCCGCCTTCAGCGCGCCGCCGTCGACTCGCCATGTCTGTATGAAGGCCAGCAGTTCGGGCTTGATCGGGAAGCTTTCCGTCGCCGCTCCGCCAGCCGGGATTTCCAGTCGCTCCGCAAGTCCGTGAACGGCGCGGTCCATCGGATCGACGGGGTTTTCCGAGGAGGCGCGCAGCGCGGCGAGGATCAGCCGGTGCTGGGCGGCGTCGGGCGCGTCGGGCGCCGGCTCGATGGGCCCGCCCGTATAGAGCGCCACGACCGCCATGCGGTTTTCGGTGAGCGTTCCGGTCTTGTCGACGCAGAGCAGGGAGGTGGAGCCGAGCGTCTCCGTTACCGAGGACCGGCGCACGAGCACGTTGCGGCGCGCCAGCCGGAAGGCGCCGATGGCGAGGAAGATCGCCAGCACCATCGGGAATTCTTCCGGCAGCAGGCCGATCGCGAGCGTGATGCCGGCGATGGCGCCCTCGAACCAGTCGCCCTTGATGAGGCCATAGGCGACGATCACCAGCGCGCAGAACAGCAGCGCGAAGACGCCGAGCTTCGTCACCAGCTCGCCGGTGCGCTGCTGCAGGGGGCTCGGTTCGCCCTGAATGGCGGCGAGCGAGGCGCCGAGCCCGCCGACCGCCGTGCGCGGGCCGGTGCGCTCGACCCGCGCCACGCCCGAGCCGCGTACGATCATGGAGCCGGCGTAAAGGAAAGGCGTGTAATCGCCGCCGGGGTCCGGGAAGGCGAGATCCGGCCCGTCGCCGGCGAGCGTTTTGGTCACAGGCGCCGACTCGCCGGTCAGGATCGACTCGTCGATGACCAGCGCGTCTCCGGCGAGCAGCAACGCGTCCGCGGCGACGCGCTGGCCCTCGCCGATGAGAATGATGTCGCCGGGCACGAGATCGCGCGCGGGAATGCGCCGTTCCTCGCCGTCGCGGCGCACATGCGCCGTGGGCTCGGCAAGCCGTTGCAAGGCCTGCAGGGCGCGCTCGCTGCGCAATTCCTGAAAGACGACGAGGGAGATGGAGGCGCCCGCGCCGGCCATCATGAACAGGCCCTCGCCGAGATCGCCGACGAACAGATAAAGCGTCGCCGCCGCCGCCAGCAGAAAGAACATCGGTTCCTTCAGCGTGCGCAGGGCGATTTTCAGGACGCCGGGCGGCGGCGATTCGGGCGGGGCGTTGGGGCCAAATTGCGCAAGGAGCCGCGCGGCGTCTTCGGAAGTGAGGCCGTGAAGGCTCGGCTGAGACATGCGAATCCGGCTCGGAAGGAATAAGAGGGAATGTAGTTCAACGGGCAGCAAAAAGGAAAAGTCGGCCGATCGTCATCGCGAGCCGTGCGAAGTCATGACGATGTGGCGCTCCGCCTCCGCGCGATGACGGGGCTCGCTTGCGACGGCAGTATGAACGCGCTAGTTTTCAGGCAATGGCGAGGGGCGCCGCCTGTGCGGCTGAGAAGCACCCGTCGAACCTGATCCGGGTCATGCCGGCGGAGGGAATGCCAGCTTGAGGCCGCAATGCGGTCTCGACGTCGATTCTCCGCTTTCGGCTTGATCTCCTCCTGGCCCTCCCCCCTGCAGGGGGAGGGGAAGACCGGCGCCGCCGCTTCTCCCGTCCCCTGAAAGGGGGAGGGTCGGGGTGGGGGTTCATCCGCTCCCCTTGAAGGAGCGCGATCAAAGGAAGCGCGACCATGAACCTGCACGACAAACGCACCCCTCTTAGCGTCACCACCGGCCCGATCGGCAAGTCGCGCAAGGTCTATTCCACACCCGCCGGGCGCCCCGACATTCGCGTGCCCTATCGCGAAATCCCGCTCGATCCGTCGTCCGGCGAACCGCCGCTGCGGGTCTACGACCCCTCCGGCCCCTATAGCTGCGAGAACTTCACGCCCGACCTCTCGGCCGGCCTGCCGGCGGCGCGGCCGTGGCTCACGACGCGCGCGGGGCTCGAAACCTACGCGGGGCGCGACGTAAAGCCCGAGGACAACGGCTTCGCCGAAGGCGACCGGCTCGTCCCGCCATGCCCGGCCGAGCGCAAGCTCTATCGCGCTCGCGGCGCCGACCCCGTCACCCAGCTCGAATTTGCGCGCGCAGGCGTCGTCACGGAAGAGATGATTTATGTCGCGCATCGCGAGAACCTTTGCCGCGAGCGCGCGCTGGACGTTGCAAAGGAGCGCATCGCCGACGGCGAGAGCTTCGGCGCCGATATTCCCGAATTCGTGACGCCTGAATTCGTCCGCGACGAGATCGCCCGCGGACGCGCGATCATTCCGGCCAACATCAATCACCCGGAGCTGGAGCCGGTCATCATCGGCCGCAACTTCCTCGTGAAGGTGAACGCCAATATCGGCAATTCGGCCGTGACGTCGTCGGTCGCGGAAGAAGTGGAGAAGATGGTCTGGGCGTCGCGCTGGGGCGCCGATACGGTGATGGACCTGTCCACCGGCCGCAACATCCACAACATCCGCGACTGGATCATCCGCAACTCATCCGTGCCGATCGGCACCGTGCCGATCTATCAGGCGCTGGAGAAAGTCGGCGGCGACGCGCTGAAGCTCGATTGGGAAGTCTTCAAGGACACGCTGATCGAACAGGCGGAGCAGGGCGTCGATTACTTCACGATCCACGCCGGCGTGCGCCTCGCCTTCGTGCCGCTGACGGCGAGCCGCGTCACCGGCATCGTCTCGCGCGGCGGTTCGATCATGGCGCGCTGGTGTCTATCGAAGCACAAGGAGAGCTTCCTTTACGAACGCTTCGACGAGATCTGCGACATCATGCGCAAATATGACGTCAGCTTCTCGCTCGGCGACGGCCTGCGTCCCGGCTGCAACGCGGACGCAAACGACGCCGCGCAATTCGCCGAGCTGGAGACTTTGGGCGAACTGACGAAGATCGCCTGGGAGAAGGGCTGTCAGGTGATGATCGAAGGCCCCGGCCATGTGCCGATGCACAAGATCAAAGCCAATATGGACAAGCAGCTCAAGGCCTGCGGCGAGGCGCCGTTCTACACGCTTGGGCCGCTCGTCACCGACATTGCGCCGGGCTACGATCACATCACCTCAGGCATTGGCGCAGCGATGATCGGCTGGTTCGGCACGGCGATGCTTTGCTACGTCACGCCGAAGGAGCATCTGGGCCTGCCCGACCGCGACGATGTGAAGACGGGCGTCATCACCTATCGTATCGCTGCCCACGCCGCCGATCTCGCCAAGGGCCATCCGGCCGCGCGCGAACGCGACGACGCGATGAGCCGCGCGCGTTTCGATTTCCGATGGACGGATCAGTTCGAAATCGGACTCGATCCCGATACGGCGCGCGAATATCACGACGAGACCATGCCGAAGGAAGCGCACAAGGTCGCGCATTTCTGCTCCATGTGCGGCCCGAAATTCTGCTCGATGCAGATCACGCGCGACCTGCGCGAGGAGGCGGCCGCTATCGCCGCGCGCGGCATGGCGGAGAAGGCGGAGGAGTTTCTGGAGAAGGGCGCCGAGATTTATGTGAGGGAGTAGGGCGGCGTTGCGACCGCGGCCTGCCCCTCACGCATCCTCTCCCCGCAAGCGGGGAGAGGGTTGGGGTGAAGGGCAAGGCCGCAACGACGCGCCCGGTTTGGCCAAGAACGGCGCTGTTTTGACCACAAATCAGCTATCGCCGGACCGGTTTCGGCGCGACCCTTCCTGACAGCGGATCACGCCAATGAAGGGGAAACACCATGGCCAATCATGAGACGAACCTGCCGAAGGATAAATACACCGGCATGCGCAGCTTCGACCTCGCCATCACGCCGAACGTCCTCATTTGCGGGGCTGCCGGCGCCGTGCTCGGCATGATCCTCGCCTTCTGGGGCACGACGGACGTGGGAATTGTCGCGGCGACCACAATCGTGTTTGCGATCCTCTCCGGCATTTTCGGAATGTTTGTTTAACTCCTCCATGGCCCCCTGTGGGGCTGGCGTGAGAGGCGAAGCCTTCAGAACCCGTTCAGTGCGCCTCCAACGGATGTTCGCGGCTTCGCCTCTCACCCTTCCTTTTCATTCCTGATTGCGAGCGAGCGAAGCCTTTCAAGGCCGTGATGCGGCTCTCGATGATCGCTTCGCTCCTCGCGGTCACGGGACATGGCCTCAGACCTGCTGACAAATTCCCCGAGATGCGCCAAAAGGCGGGATGACTGAAGAAAAGCGTCCCGCCATCATAGGCGTCGTCACCGCCTCCGACCGCGCCAGCGCCGGCGTCTACAAGGACGAGAGCGGCCCGGCCATAGAAGCCTATCTCACCGCGGTCTTGACCACGCCCTTCCGCATAGAGCGACGGATCATTCCGGACGGTTTCGAGAGCGTGCGCGACACGCTCATCGACCTGGCCGACACGGTCGGCTGCGACCTCATCGTCACGACGGGCGGCACCGGCCCCAGCCCGCGCGACCTGACGCCGGAGGCGACGCTCGCCGCCTGTCCGCGCGAGCTGCCGGGCTTCGGCGAACTCATGCGACAGGTGTCGCTGTCGCAGACCCCGACCGCCATTCTCTCGCGTCAGGTGGCGGCGCATCGCGACAAATGCCTCGTCATCAACCTGCCCGGCAAGCCCGCAGCGATCGAGCTCTGCCTGAACGCCGTCATGCCCGCCGTGCCCTATTGTCTCGACCTCATCGGGGCCGCCTGGATCGACACCGACCCGGCGCGCGTCAAAGCCTTCCGGCCTAAGAAATGACTATCCGTACAGGTAGGTAAACATTTCGCGCCGCGACAATTGGAAGGCTTCTCTTGGCCGTCCACGGTCTGTATAGGGAGGTGCGCGTCGCAAGGCCCGAGTCGCCTGTTCGCGCGTTGAAAACAGATCGCAGGCGAGGGCGTCGAGAGATGAGTGAATTGCGTCTGGTCGTGGTGGGCGCCGCGGGCCGCATGGGCCGTATGCTGACGCAGACCATCCCTGACACGCTGGGCGTGCGGCTCGTGGGCGCGCTCGAGGGGCCGACCTCGCCGTCGCTGGGCGCCGACTGCGGCGCCGCCTTCGGCCTGCCGCAAACGGGCGTCGCCATCACGAGCGACATCGACGCCGCGCTCGCCGGGGCCGACGCCGTCATCGACTTCTCCACGCCGGCCGCCACCCTGGCCGTGGCCAAGGCGGCGGCGCAGGCGCGCGTCGCGCATGTCATCGGCACGACCGGTCTTTCCGCCGACGACCTCGCGGTCGTCGCCGAAGAGGCGCGCGAAACGGCCGTCGTGCGCTCCGGCAATATGAGCCTCGGCGTCAATCTGCTGGCGGTTCTGGTCGAGAAGGCCGCGAAGGCGCTCGGTCCCGCCTGGGACGCCGAGATCATCGAGATGCATCACAAGCTGAAGGTCGACGCGCCCTCGGGCACGGCGCTGCTTCTGGGCGAGGCCGTGGCGAAGGGCAGGGGCATCGATCTCGCCGAGCACAGCGCGCGCGGCCGCGACGGACTCACCGGTCCGCGCAAGGCCGGCGACATCGGGTTTGCAGCGCTGCGCGGCGGCACGGTAGTAGGCGACCACACGGTGATTTTCGCGGGCATGGGCGAGCGCATCGAGTTCTCGCACCGCGCCGAGGACAGGGGCATTTTCGCGCGCGGCGCGCTCGCCGCGGCGCTGTGGACCCGCGGTCGGGGGCCGGGACTTTACTCCATGGCCGATGTTCTCGGCCTTTCCGGCGCCTGATCGCGAGGCCTTATGAGCATGAACCGCACTCTTGTCCTCGTTCGTCATGGCCAGAGCGAATGGAACGCCAAAAACCTCTTTACCGGCTGGAAGAACCCCGATCTTACGCCGCTCGGCATCGAGGAGGCGCGCCGGGCCGGGCGGGAGCTGAGGAAGCTCGATCTGCTGTTCAGCGTCGGCTTCACCTCCGCGCTGCTGCGGGCGCAGCACACCTTGCAGCTCATCTTCGAGGAGTTGGGCCAGTCCAACGTGCCGACGGTGAAGGACCGCGCGCTCAACGAGCGCCATTACGGCGACCTCTCCGGCCTCAACAAGGATGAGGCGCGCGACAAATGGGGCGAAGAGCAGGTGCGCCTGTGGCGTCGCTCCTATGACGTGCCGCCGCCCGGCGGCGAAAGCCTCAAGGACACGGTGGCCCGCGTCGTTCCCTTCTACGTGCAGCGGATTCTGCCGCCGGTGATGCGCGGCGAGCGCGTGCTGGTGGCGGCGCATGGCAATTCGCTGCGCGCCTTGTGCATGGTGCTGGAGCAGATGACTCCGGACAGCATCCCGACGCTGGAGCTCGCGACCGGCGTGCCGATCATCTACCGGCTCAACGCCGATTCGACGGTGGCGACCAAGACGGTGCTGGATCCCTGAGCAGGGGGGCGTCGATGCAGGAAATCGCGCCCGGCGCCTTTCTCTATCCGGGTTATCTCGACGCCGCCGCGCAGGAGCGGCTCGCGTTGGACATCGCGGCCATCATCGCCAGCGCGCCGCTCTTCGTCTCGCGCATGCCGAAGTCCGGCCTGCCCATGTCGGTTCAGATGACCAATTGCGGCCCGCTCGGCTGGATGAGCGACGCGGACAAAGGCTACCGCTATGAGCCCGCCCATCCCGAAACCGGCGCGCCCTGGCCGCCGATGCCGCAAATGCTGCTCGACATCTGGGCGGAGCTGACGGGCTACCCGAAGCCGCCCGAGGCCTGCCTCGTCAACGTCTATTCGGATGACGCCAAGATGGGCCTCCATCAGGACCGCGACGAAGCGGATTTCGAGGCGCCCATTCTCTCCCTCTCGCTCGGCGCCGATTGCCGCTTCCGGCTCGGCGGACCGAAGCGGGCGGACAAGACCATCGCCTTCACGCTTTCAGGCGGCGACGCGCTGGTCCTGTCCGGTCCCGCCCGCCGCTGTTTCCACGGCGTCGACCGCATCCTGCCGTCGATCCTGACGCCCTTGCCCGGGCCGCTGGCGGGGCAGGGCGCGCGGGTGAATCTGACGCTGCGGCGCGTCACCTGACGCGGGCTCCCGCCCGCCGTCGTCATCGCGAGGAGCCCGGCGGCGAAGCGATCCAGCGCCACATCAGAGCCCCTGGATGCGTCGCTTCACTTGCAATGACGGCGGAATTCCCGGTTCAGCGGCCATTCATCAGGGATTTTATACAAGTGGCGAGGAGACAGGCAGGCGGGCGGTATTGTGTCACGGCGACCCGCGTTGTAGTTTCCAACGCGTCTAAACTGCGCCGGTCATGCGCTGCCGTTTGGCAAGGCGGTTTCAAAAATAAGGCGGTCGCGCAAGGCGGACCGTCCAGGATGAGGAAAGGATCAAGGATGAAGACGATTTCCCTGCTGACGTTCGCTGCGAGCGTCGCTTTCGCCGCTTCCGCCGGCCAGGCCTTCGCCGCTGGCGACGCCGCCGCGGGCGAAAAGGTCTTCGCCAAGTGCAAAGCCTGCCATCAGATCGGCGAAGGCGCCAAGAACGCCGTCGCGCCGGAGCTCAACGGCCTGAATGGCCGCAAAGCTGGCTCGGTCGAAGGCTACAACTATTCGGACCCGATGAAGGCCTCGGGCATCACCTGGGACGAGGCGTCCTTCAAGGAGTTCATCAAGAACCCGAAGGCCAAGGTCCCGGGCACCAAGATGATCTTCCAGGGCCTGGCCTCGGAAGGCGATCAGGACAACGTCTGGGCCTATCTCTCCCAGTACAAAGCCGACGGCAAAAAGTAATTAAAGCCCGAAGGCTTCCGAGACAAAGCGGCCCTGATTTCAGGGCCGCTTTTTTGTTTCTTTTATGCAACAGTCAAGAATTAAAAGTATTGTTTGAAAAGAGCGCTTCCAGACAATCGTTTTGTCCGCTTTAAACCAGAAAAGCGGACAAACTTGAAAGCCTTCCAAGGTTCGGGGCTTTCTGTTGACTTGGCTTTTTGTGTCGCAATACTCGAAAGACGAAGTCACTGACGAATTTTCGTTTGCTGGAGCGTCTTGCGGGCCATGCGCAAAAAACTGATGAATGGATCGGGCCTTGCTCTCGGCGCATTGACTGCGGCCCTTGCTTGTCCGCCCCCATTCGCCTTCGCTCAGCAGGCGCTGCCGACGATCGAGGTGGGTCGCGTCAGCAAGCGGGTGGCGCATGCCCCGGCGCCTCGCGCCGCCGGCCCTGTCCGCGCGGCGCCTGTCGTCGCGGCTGCTCCGGCGACCGGCTCTCAGCCTGCCGCCCCGGGGCCCTTCGTGCCGTCGGAACAGGTGCTCGGGAACGGGCCGAGCGGCGTCGTCGGCTATGTCGCGCGCGGCACCTCGACGGCGACCAAGACCAATACCCCGATCATCGACATTCCGCAGTCGATCACGATCCTCACCAAGCAGCAGCTCGATGATCGCGCCAGCTACAGCCTCGATCAGGCGCTCACCTATGTTCCCGGCGTGACGGTGACGGGCGGCGAGGGCAACAAGGACGCGGTCACGATCCGCGGCCAGAGCACGTCCGCCGACTTTTACCGGGACGGCATTCGCGACGACGCCGAATATTACCGCGATCTCTATAACATCCAGGCGGTCGAAATTCTCAAAGGGCCGAGCGCGCTGACCTTCGGTCGCGGCGGCGGCGGCGGCATCATCAATCGCGTCACCAAGAAGGCGGACGGCGAAACGATCCGCAATCTGGAAGTGGTCGGCGGCAGTTTCGGAAAGCGGCGCGTGACAGCCGATATCGGTCAGGCCGTCTCCGATACGCTCGCCTTGCGCCTCAACGCGCTTTACGAAAAGTCCGAGGGCTATCGCAGCTACTTCCAGATGGAGCGCTATGGCGTCAATCCGACGCTAACCTGGAAGCCGCTGGAAAAGACCTTCGTCACGCTCAGCTACGAGCATTACCACGATCGCCGCTTCAACGACCGCGGCATTCCCTCGATCGGCGCGCCCTCGTTCACTGAGGGCTTTCCCGCCGGGCTCGCTTCGTTCGTTCCCGGCTATCCGGCGCCTGCGCCCTACTACCAGTTTTTCGGCAACACCTTCCCGACGGCGCGGACCAATAATTTCGCCCGCGTCGACGTGAATCTTGTCGATCTCAACATGGAGCACAAGACCGACTTCGGTCTCGAGATCCGCAATCACACGATGCTCGCCAGCTATCGGAAGCGCTACGCCAACACCTTCCCCGGCGAGAACGTCCTTCTGTTCGAGGGACCGCCCGGCGGCCAGATGGAGATCGAGGGCTACGTCCACAACACGCCGCGCACGAACATCTTCAATCAGACGGACCTCGTCTATCGCTTCGACATGACGCCGGAGATCAAGCACACGCTTCTCGCGGGCGCCGAGATCGGCAATCAGAGATCGGCGAGCGAGCGCAATCTCTCCTGCTTCGGCACGCCCGAGACCAATCTCGTCGTCAACTGCGACGGCAGCGCCACGGCGGTGGATGCGCCCTTCCTCAGCCCCACGCTTTATCTGCCCATGGTCTATGGCGACGGCCGGGAGCGCCGCTACACAAATCTCGACGTCGCCTCCGGCTATGTGCAGGACCAGATCGCGATCACCAAATACATCGACATTCTCGCCGGCGTGCGCTTCGATCATTTCGATCTGACCTTCACCGGCGCGGATTTCCCGCTGCCGCCAGGCGCCGATCCGAACGGGCAGGCGGCTGAAACGGCGGAAGGCGAAATCGTCGATCCGATCAATCAGACCATTCGCAGCGTCGCCAACAAATGGTCGCCTCGCCTCGGCGTCGTCGTCAAACCGATCGAAGACCTTTCCGGATATTTCGCCTATTCGCGATCCTTCCTGCCGGCCTCCAGCGACCAGTTCGTCGTGCTGACGCCGTCGCTCGCAGCGCTGCAGCCGCAGGGCTTCGCGAATCTGGAAGTCGGCGTCAAATATCAGATCACCCCGCGGCTGCTGCTGACAGGCGCGCTCTACCAGCTCGATCGCTCAAACCAGCCCGTCACGGTGAACGCCTTCAACGCCGTGGCCGTGAACACAAGAACGAGGGGCGGAGAAATCGGACTCGTCGGTTATGTCACTGACCAATGGCAGGTTTCGCTGGGCTACGGGATCCAGTCCGCACGCGTTCTCAATGGCAATAATGTGCCGTCCGAGGTGGATCCGTGGCTGATCTACACCGGGAAAGTCACGCCCAATGTGCCGCGGAACACCTTCTCTTACTGGAACAAACTCGACGTTTCGTCCTTCTTCGACGCGGAGCCCGGCGTGCTCGGTCTGGGCGCGGGAGTCATCTACAACGCCAAATTCTATCCGGCCATCGACAACACCGTGATCGTTCCGGGTTATGCGCGCGTCGATGGGGCCGCCTATGTGAAATTGAGCAAGAACGTGACCGCTCAGTTGAACGTGGAAAATCTGGCCGGCGCTCACTATTTCGTCGCCGCAACAAATAATAACAACATCATGCCGGGCGCGCCGCGCTCGGCCATCGTGACCGTGAACGCGAAATTTTGATCTGACCGTCATTAGATGACAGAAAGTTATGTTGAAAAAAGCAACATAGCTTTTGCATACACGTATCTATGCTCGTCATTTCTAGAACATTTCTGATCTGTTGCTGAATCTATTTGTAGAAATAAAACAGCAATTATAGCTTGGGAGTCAGCAAGCGCGATCGTCGTCGCGCGATGAATGCGATCTCCGGGGCGCCAGCGATGACCAGATTTTCCCTCTCGAATAACCGCCTCCAGACAAGCGCTTTCGCTCTCGTCGTCTCCGTGTCGACAGGCGATGTTGCGACAGCGCAGACGAGTCTCCCGGCCATCCACGTTGGGGGCGTTCAACGTGCGACGCGCGGCCCGGCCCCGCGTGCGGCGGGTCCTGTTCGCGCGACCCCTCTCGTCGCCGCAGCGCCACAACCTGGCGGCGACGGCGCCGGAAGCTCCGGCGCGGGCACTTTCATTCCTGCGGGCGAGCAGGTCGGGCGCGGCCCGACGGACGTTCACGGCTATTTCGCGGGCGGCACCTCGACCGCCACCAAGACCAACACGCCGATCCTCGACATTCCCCAGTCGATCACGATCCTCACCAAGCAGCAGCTCGAAGATCGCAACAGCCTGACGCTCAATCAGGCGCTGACCTATGTGCCCGGCGTGACGGTGGCGCAGGGCGAGGGGCAGCGCGATCAGATCACAATTCGCGGACAGTCGACGACCGCGGATTTCTACACCGACGGCGTGCGCGACGACGCGGAATATTATCGCGATCTCTACAACATTCAGGCGGTCGAGGTCCTCAAGGGCCCAAGCGCGCTCATATTCGGGCGCGGCGGCGGTGGCGGCGTCGTCAATCGCGTGACCAAGAAGGCGGACGGCGTAACGCGTCGCGACATGCAGATCAGCACCGGCAGCTTCGGCCGCAAGCGTGTGACGGTCGATGTCGGACAAGCGATCAACGATCAGCTGGCGTTCCGCATCAATGGCCTGTTCGAACAGTCCTACAGCTACCGCGACTTTTTCAACATGCGTCGCTTCGGGATCAATCCGACCTTCACCTGGAAGCCGCTCGAAAAGACCTTCGTAACGCTCAGTTACGAGCACTATCAGGACCATCGGCTAGTGGATCGCGGGGTACCCTCGCTGAATTTGAACCGCGATCCGAGCATCCTGGCGATGCAGGGGCTTGGCTTCGGCTTCCTCTATCCGGGGTATCCTGCGCCGGTTGGCCGGTCGACCTTCTTCGGCAATCCGACGGTCAATTACGCAAAGACCGACGTCGATCGCGCCGCGCTGATGATCGACCATACGACCGACTTCGGCATCAACATCAAGAACCAGACCGTATTCGCCAATTACGAGAAGTTCTATCAGAACACTTTTGCAAACGCCGCCATCGGCATTGTGCCCGGCAGCTGTCCGGGGACGCTCGTGCCCTGCGATCAGCTGTCCGGCTACAACAACCAGACGCCGCGGCAAAACATCTTCAATCAGACCGATGTTACCTACACGCTGGCGATGACGCCGGAGATCAGGCATGTGCTGCTCGCGGGCATGGAGTTCGGCAATCAGAAATCCGACACAAACCGCAACAATGCGCGCTGGCTCGATCCGTTCAACGGCTCGTCGAACTACTACACATTCCTGGGCTCGCCGACGGTTTACTGGCCGGTGGTCTTCAACAATGCGAATGCGCCGAACGGCTTCCGCCGCCATACGGATCTCGATCTTGCGGCAGGCTACGTGCAGGATCAGATCAGCATAACGAAATACATCGACATCATAGCGGGCGTTCGCTTCGACAGCTTCAATCTGAAATACACGAACAACTTCGCCGGCACGAATCCGACCCTGGAGAATTACCGCGGGCAGGCAATCTACAGCCTGACGAACAAATGGTCGCCGCGCGTTGGACTTGTCGTCAAACCTTTCGAGCAGCTCTCGCTCTATGGTTCCTATTCCCGCTCTTTCCTGCCCCCGGCGGGAGATCAGTTCAATACGCTGACGGTCGGAACGGCCAATCTGCAGCCGCAGGGCTTCGAGAATGTGGAGGCGGGCTTCAAGGCGGAGATCACGCCGACGCTGCTGTTCACCGGCGCCATTTACAATCTCAATCGCTCCAACCAGCCAATCTCGATCGACGCATTCTACAGCGTGTTGACCAACACGCGCACGGCCGGCGGAGAGCTGGCCCTCGTGGGCTACCTCACGAAAGAGTGGGAGGCGTCACTCGGCTATGGCAATCAGCATGCTTATGTGACGAGTTCGGACCGCAATCCGGTGCTGGCGGGGGGCGGCTTGTATTTTACGGAGAAGGGCAAGAACGTGCCTTCCGTGCCGCAGAACACCTTTTCCTTCTGGAACAAATATGACGTGTCGTCGGCCATCGGCCTCGCGCCCGGCGTGCTCGGCGTCGGCACTGGCGTGATCTACAACGATAAATTCTATGCGGCGCTGGACAATACGGTGATTATTCCCGGATATGCGCGCTGGGATGGCGCGGTTTACCTGAAGATCAGCGAGAATCTGTCCGGCCAGGTCAACGTCGAAAACATCCTCGGATCCTTCTATTACGCCTCGGCGCACAACAACAACAACATCATGCCCGGCGGTCCGCGCGCCGCCTATCTGACGGTCAATGCGAAGTTCTGAAGAAAGGGCGCCGATGATTAGAATATCGCGGGAATGGGCGACGCCGCTGACCATCGGAGCCTTCAGCCTGATGAGCGTGACCGGCCTGCTGATGTTCTTCCACTCGGACACGGGGATGAACAAGCTCGCCCATGAATGGGTGGGGCTGGTGATGGTCGGCGGCGTGGCCGCGCACGCCATCGCCAACTGGCAGGCGTTCCAGCGGTATTTCCTGACCGGCCTGTGGAGCCGCGGCCTGATCGCTCTCGGGCTTCTGGTTCTTGCGGGCTCGTTCTTTTCTCCGCCCGGCGGAAAGCGCGCGCCGCCGCCGGTCCTGGCGATGAAAGCGCTGGTGAGCGCGCCGCTGGCGAAGGTCGCGCCGCTTTCCGGCCGCTCGACCGAGCAGGCGATTGCCGATCTGGCGAAAGCCGGCATCCATGTGCCGGCCGGGGACGTCAGCATCGAAAAGGCGACCGCCGACAACCGCGAGCTGCAGGGCCGGGCGATCGCGGTTCTCTTCTCGAAGGCCAAATAGGGGCCCGGGCCACGGGTTTTCGGGCGTGGGCCTGGCGCCTTTTGCCGGGGCGCGGGATGGGCTATGCGTGAGCCGACTTCAGATCAGGCCCGACCGTGACGCGTAAACCAGACGAAATCCCCTCCGACATCATGCAGCCTCTGGAGACGCTGCCCGTCTTCTACCCGCTTGCCGGCAAACGCGTGGTGGTCGTCGGGGACGGGGAGGGGGCGGCGTGGAAGGTCGATCTCGCCGCCGCCACGGGCGCAAGGGTCGACGTCTTCGCGCGCGACGCCTGCGACAAGCTCCGCGAGGTTGTCGCCGGCCGGGACAATGCGACGCTGTATGAGCGCGCCGTGACCGCAGCCGATTTCGAAGGCGCGACGCTTGCCTTCGCGGCGACCTTCGACGACGCCGAGGCGGACGCCGCGCGCAAGGCCGCCGACGCGGCGGGCGTGGCGCTCAATCTCGCGGATCGCCCCGCGATGAGCGATTTCATCATGGGCGCCATCGTCAACCGCTCGCCGCTCGTCATCGGCGTCTCCACCGGGGGCGCCTCGCCGGTGTTCGCGCAGGCGGTGCGCGGGCGCATCGAGTCGCTGGCTCCGTCGAGCTTCGCGGCCTGGGCCAAGGCGGCGCAGGACTGGCGTCCGCAGATTCTCTCCTCCGGTCTGGATTTTCTGGCGCGGCGGGATTTCTGGCGCCGCTTCACGCGCCTCGCCTTCCGCGACATCGCGCGCGCGCCACTGGAAAGCGATCGCGACGCACTGCTCGCCGAGGCGAAGGCGGGCAGCGACGAGACGCAACGGGGTCGCGTGACGCTGGTCGGCTCGGGACCGGGCGATCCGGAATTGTTGACGCTCAAGGGCATGCGCGCGCTGGCGGAAGCCGATGTGGTTCTGTTCGACGATCTCGTTCCGGCCGACATTCTCGATTTCGCCCGCCGGGAAGCCACGCGCATAAATGTCGGCAAGCGCGGCTACGCGCCCTCCGTGCGGCAGGAGGAAATTACGGCGCTGCTCGTCGATCTCGCGCGCGCGGGCAAGAATGTCGTGCGGCTGAAGGGCGGCGACCCGCTCATCTTCGGGCGCGCCAATGAGGAAATCGCCGCGTTGCGCGCGGCGGGTTTCGACATAGAGATCGTGCCCGGCGTTACCGCCGCCTGCGCCGGCGCCGCCGCGCTCGGGGCGTCGCTCACCAGTCGTGAAACCGCGCGGCGCGTGCAGTTCATCACCGCCCACAGCAAGGACGGCGAGTTTCCCGAAGATTTCGACTGGGGCGCGCTCGCCGACCGGCGCGCGACCACGGCCGTCTATATGGGCAACCGCACGCTGCCTGCGCTCTCGCGTCGCCTGCTGGAGGAGGGCATGGAACACGACACGCCAGCCTTCCTCATCGAGCGCGCCTCGACGCCGCAGGAGCGCATCATTCGCGGGACGATCGCGGATCTTCCCCAAAAGGTCGCCGACGAGAAGCTCATCGGCCCGGTGATGGTGTTGATCGGCTGGGCGCTGATCGAGAATCGGATGGAGTAGGGCGGGCGAGGGGCCAGCCGCTACTTCTTTTCATGCCGCTTCGCGTCGACCCAAAGCTCTTCCATCTCATCGAGCGTGGCGGCTTCCGGCGTCGTGCCCATATCGCTTAGCCGCTTTTCGATATGGTGGAATCGACGCTCGAATTTCGCATTGGCGCCGCGCAGCGCCTGTTCGGGATCGACGTTGGCGTGTCGCGCCAGATTGGCGACGACGAACAGAAGATCGCCGATTTCCTCCTCGACAGCCTTCGGATCGACCTCGGCCGCATCGAGTTCGGCAGCGATTTCTTCGGTTTCCTCGCGGATCTTGCCCATGACATGGGCGGCGTTGTTCCAGTCGAAGCCGACTTTCGAGGCCTTCTGCTGAAGTTTGACGGCGCGAGTGAGCGCGGGCAGGGCGAGCGGGACGCCGTCCAGGAGGCTCGCCGGAGCAGGGTTCCCCTTGGCGGCACGTTCCTGCGCCTTGATCTGATCCCATTGGACGCTCACGCCCTCGGCGTTCAGATCGCCACCCTCGCCGAAGACATGGGGGTGGCGGCGGATGAGCTTGTCGCAGATGGCGGTGACGACGTCGGGGAAGGCGAAAGCCCCCTGCTCCTGCGCCATGCGTGCATGGAAAACCACCTGAAGCAACAGATCGCCGAGTTCGTCGCGCAGTTCGTCGAGATTGCCGCGCTCAATGGCGTCGGCCACCTCATAGGCCTCCTCGACCGTATAGGGCGCGATGGAGCGGAAATCCTGTTCGAGATCCCAGGGACAACCCGTCTGCGGCGTGCGCAGGGCGGCCATGATCTCCAAAAGACGCGCAATGTCGCCGGACATGCGGGCGAAGTCCTCTCACAAATGAAAACGCCGCGTCCCGAGAGGGAACGCGGCGTCGGAAAGCCCTGGATCAGCGATCAGTCCAGCGAGATGGAAAGCGCCTCGCGGCCCTTTTGGGTGTCGACAACCTGCATGGTCACCGGCTGGCCTTCCACCAGGCGATTCACGCCCGACGGACCGAGGATCGAGATATGGACGAAAACGTCCTTGCCGCCGTCGTTCGACTGAACGAAGCCGAAGCCCTTGGTCTCGTCGAACCATTTGACCTTGCCGGAAACCGGCACGGCGGACGACGGATCGGGCGCCTGGCGGCGGGGGCGGGGACTGTCGAAGCCGCCGCCGCCACTGCGCGGGGGCGGGGGCGGGGCGCGCTCAGCGGCGCCGGCGAGATCCACCTCGAGAATGCGCGCGACCTGCTGGCCCTTCACCGAGCTCGTCACCTGCACCTGAAGCTTGGCGCCCGGCGGAAGCGTGTCGTAGCCGGCCGCCTGCACTGCGCCGATGTGGAGGAAGGCGTCGCCCGTGCCATTGGCCAGTTCGACAAAGCCGAAGCCCTTGTCGGACTTGAACCATTTGACGATGGCGTCGACAGCCGGGTCGCTGCTGTTCACCATCGGGGGCGCCATGTCCGGGAAGCCGCCGCCGCCGAATGCAGATCTCGGCGCCCGGCTGGGCCGCGGGGCGTCGTAGCCGAACGGACCGTCGTCATCGAACCCACGTTTGCGGGGTCCCCGGAAGTCTCTACCTTTGCTCATAGTTTACCTGCTCGTCTCCGCCAAAAACGGCAAGACTTTTATGCCAAACTCATGCGCCCAAGCGAAACCGTTCGGATGCGCAATGTGCACCCGTCGGGAGAGGTTGGGATGTTGCCAGTTGAATGCCATATAGTCCCGCGCGGAAAGCCTTTTACCAGATAGAAGCCCAATCTGGCCAGAATTTTTCGTGACCCCATCGAAAAAACCCTAGAAAAGCCGGCATGCGGTCAGGCTCGCGCCCGCTTGCGCCGCTGTTTCCGGGCGTCACACCCACTCGTGCAGGAAAAACAAATAGAGCGCGCCTTCAAGGTCTTGCGGCGAAGGATACGTCACGAGCCGTAACCGGCGACAAACGGCTCGAACGTCACGAAGCCTCAGACGGCGACGCTCTCGGCTCCCATCATCTGCCCAGAAGCGTCTCGTATCGCATCCGACTCGCGGCGGGGGAGCGAGCTTTTATAGCCCGACGTATTTCGCATAATCGATATTATGGAACCAAATTGCTACCCGTTGAGCGAGCGTCGGCGTGATTGGGAAGCCCGAAGGCTAACACGAGCGGAATTGCCGAGGCATGATTTCCTCCGGTATGGATAACGAGCGGCGGCAGCGCGGCCTAAACTTCCAATCGCAGCCCGTCGTATGCCGGAACGACATTGGCCGGCAGAACGGCGGCGAGCGCGTCATAGTCCAGATCGACATGGAGGTCGGTCAGGACCGCGCGGCGCGGCCGGTATTGATCGATCAGCGCCAACGCCTGTTCGACGGAAAGATGCGTCCCGTGCCGTTGCCAGCGCAGCGCGTCGATGATCCACAGGTCCAGACCCTCCAGAAAGCGCGCGCTTTCCGGCGGGATGGCGTGAAGGTCGGGCGTATAGGCGATGTTTCCGAAGCGGAAGCCCAGCGCGTCCATGTCGCCGTGATCGAGGCGAAACGGCGTGGCGTCGATCGCCCCGCCGGGGCCGTCGATGGTGACGGGGCGGCCCAGATGCAGCCGGTGCTCGGTCATCAGCGGTGGATAGAAGCTTCCCGGCGGCGTGGTGAAAATGTAGCTGAACTTGTGCGTGACGTCGCGCGAGGTCGGTTCGTCCATATAGGCCGGAATACGCCGCCCGTTGCGGATCACGAGGCCGCGCAGGTCGTCGATCCCATGGGTGTGGTCGGCGTGCGGGTGCGTGTAGAGCACCGCGTCGAGCCTGATCACCTCGGCGGCGACGAGCTGCTCGCGCAAATCCGGGCCCGTATCGACGAGGATCTGCGTGCCGTCCTGCCAATGCCCCTTGGTGACGAGGATCGAACAGCGGCGGCGGCGGTTCTTCGGGTTGTCGGGGTTGCATTTCCCCCAGCCCTGCCCGACCCGCGGCACGCCGCCGGAGGACGAACAGCCCAGAATCGTGACCGCGAGCGTCACGCGGCGGCCTCGAGCGGCGGCATTTTACTGAAGAGCCGCAGGGCGTTTTCCGTCGTCGCCCGCGCCAGTTCGTCCTCGGCGACGCCCTTGATCTCGGCCAGCAGCCGGGCCGTGTCGACGACAAAGGCCGGCTCGTTGCGCTTGCCCCGGTGCGGCACGGGCGCGAGGAATGGCGCGTCGGTCTCGACGAGCATCCGCTCCAGCGGAACGGCTTTGGCCGTCTCGCGCAGGTCCGCGGAATTCTTGAAGGTCACCACGCCGGAAAAAGAGATGTAGAGACCCAGTTCGACCGCCGTTTCGGCCAGCTCGCGGCTGGAGGTGAAGCAATGGAGCAGGGCCGGGAAGGCCCCCTTCCCCATTTCTTCCTTCAGGATCGCGGCGCAATCTGCGTCGGCGTCGCGGGTGTGGATGACGAGCGGCAGGCCGGTCTCGCGAGCGGCGGCGATATGGGTGCGGAAAACCCGCCGAGCGACTTCCCGTGGCGCATGGTCGTAATGGTAGTCGAGCCCCGCCTCGCCCAGCCCGACGCATTTCGGGTGCCGCGAGAGCGCGACGAGTTCCTCGACCGTCGGCTCTTCCTCCTCATGCGAGTGATGGGGATGCGTGCCAACGGTGCAGAAAACCTCCGGATAGGCCTCCGCCACGGCTTTGACGCGGTCGAAGCGCGACAGATGCGTGGAGATGGTGATCATCCGCCCGACGCCCCGCGCCTTTGCGCGCGCGACAATCTCCGCCTGTTCGGGCGCGAAATCGGGGAAGTCGAGATGGCAGTGAGTGTCGATGAGCATCGGTTCATATCCGGGAATAGCTGCCGTTCATGGCTCCGCGAAGGACGTGTAGCACGTCGACCACCCGAGGGCATTCGCGGCAGACGATGAGATAATCTCTCTGGGCCCGCCACGTAACCGTGGCTCTCGTCTTCCGGCTTTTCAGCGAGGCCCTCGCAGCAGGGAGCGCCTCACGCCCGCGCTGCGTCGAAAACGATCGCCTGCATGGGCAGTTGGGCCGGGGAGCCGAATTCGGCCGCAAGAGCCTCGGCGAGGGATTCGACGACGACGTCGGCGGCGACCCGGCCGCGCGCGCGAATCTGATCGATCATCGGGTTTCCGAAGACGAGCCCGCGCGCGAAAGCCTCGACGTCGTCAACTTTCTGGACGCGCGAGAGCACGCTGATCGAGAGATTAGAGAAGCCCGCCGCAATCAGCGCCTCCTTGATCGGATCGATCTCCGAACAGGAAAAGGGAGTCTCCAGAAATTTCGGCGGATCATAGGAGAAAAGGCGATCGACGACCTCGAGCCCGATGCGCGAGAAGGGGTTGTAGCGCGGCGAGTCCCAAACGCTGAAGAGATAGCGGCCATGCGGCTTGAGCACGCGCCGGGCCTCCCGCAGCGCCGCCGGCTTGTCGGGGAAAAACATCAGCCCGAACTGGCAGACGACGCAGTCGAAGGCCTGATCGGGAAATGGCAGCGCAAGCGCGTCCGCAACCTCGAAGTTCACCGACTCGTCAGGAGCGAACTTCTGGCGCGCCGCCTCGAGCATGGGCGCATTGAGATCGCTCGCGGTCAGATTGGCCTGCGCGTGCAGCCTGTCGCGCAAGAGGCGCGTGACAACGCCCGTTCCGGCCGCAACCTCCAGAACGTTACGTGGCGCGCGCAGCACGGCGCGGCGCACGAGATCCTCCGCATAGCCCTGAAAAAGCACAGGGCCCAGGCAGCGGTCATAGAATTGGGGGATGTCGCCGACGAAGTGGGTAGTGTCCGAACTCATGTGACGAGTATAGAGCCCTGAGACTGAGCGCGCGACTTTTATGGGCCGGAGACGTTACTTTCCTCGGCCCCGGATCGGCGTCGAAGACGCGGCGCAGCGCCGGCTCCTCAATGACGACAGGACTTTACGCCGCCCCCTCCTCCGCTTCGATAAAGCGTGGGAAAACGGGCGCGGGCGGCGGAAGCGGCGCGCCTTCCTGAAGCGCGTCGGCTTCGCCGGCATGGGCGAAGTCGCGCTCGTCCGGCCCGACCGCCAGAAGATCGAGCAACCTGCCGGCGGCCTCCGGGATGAAGGGCTGGAGCGGAATCGCAAGGCGGCGCAGGGTTTCCGCGGTCACATACAGGATCGTCGCCATGCGCGCGGGATCGGTCTTCTTCTTCGCCCACGGCTCCTCGCCGGCGAAGTAGCGATTCGCGTCGGCGACGACCCGGAATATCTCCGCAAGCGCGTGATGCGGCGCGTAATCGTCCATTGCGGCGCGGGCCTTTTCCAGCACGGCCGAGGCCTGGGCGAGAATGTCCCGGTCGGCGTCCGTGAACGCGCCTTTCGCCGGCACGACGCCGGCGCAATTCTTGGCGATCATCGAGAGTGACCGCTGCGCGAGATTGCCGAGATCGTTCGCGAGATCGGCGTTGATCCGCATGACGATCGCCTCATGCGAGTAATTGCCGTCCTGGCCGAAGGGTATTTCCCGCAGGAAGAAATAGCGAAGCTGATCGACGCCATAGCGTTCCGCGAGGTCGATCGGATCGACGACATTGCCGAGCGACTTCGACATCTTCTCGCCGCGCGAGAACAGGAAGCCGTGCACCACGATCTGCTTCGGGAGCGGCGCGCCGGCAGACAGCAGGAAAGCCGGCCAGTAGATGGCGTGGAAGCGGGTTATGTCCTTGCCGATGACATGGGCGTCGGCCGGCCAGAAGCGCGCCCTGTCGCCCTCCCCGGTCAGCCAGCCCGTCGCGGTGATGTAATTCGTCAGCGCGTCGACCCAGACATACATGACGTGACTGGCCGTCGTCTGCGGGCTGGGCGGGATGGGAATGCCCCAGTCGAAGGTCGTGCGCGACACAGAGAGATCGGAGAGCCCGCGCTTCACGAAGGCGACGATCTCGTTTCTGTAATGCTCGGGCGTGATGAAGTTTGGATGCGCCTCGTAATGGGCGAGGAGCTTCTCGGCATAGGCCGAGAGTTTGAAGAACCAGCTTTCTTCCTCGACCCATTCGACGGGCGTGCCGGTCGGCGCGAATTTCCGGCCGTCGCGCTCGGTGAGTTCGCTTTCGTCGTAATAGGCTTCGTCGCGGACGGAATACCAGCCGGAATATTTGGACAGATAGATGTCGCCATTGGCCTCCATCCGCCGCCAGATTTCCAGCACCGTCTCCTTGTGGCGCTCCTGCGTGGTGCGCACGATATCGTCGGCGCGCGCGTTGAGCGCCTCGCCCATGCGCGCGAACTGCGCCGCCGTGCGGTCGGCGAGCCCCTGCGGGGTCAGCCCTTCCTTTTCCGCCGTGCGCTGCATCTTCTGGCCATGCTCGTCCATGCCGGTGACGAAGAGCACGTCGTAGCCGTCGAGCCGCTTGAACCGCGCGAAGGCGTCGGTGGCGATGCGCTCATAGGCGTGGCCGATATGGGGCGCGCCATTCGCATAGGGAATGGCCGTGGAGATCATATAGGGGGGGCGCTCGGACATGACGGCCGAGATAGCGCGCTTTTGCGGCGCGGGAAAGTCCGCGTCTTCGCCAGTCCGGCAGCGAGACAGGCGGACGGGGGCGACGGCGCGTCGGGAATCGAATCACGGACTCCCCTTCCCCGCTTCCGCGCGTTATCCTGGATCAGCTCCGGAGGCAGCGGCATGAATGTATCGAGGGCGCCGAGAGACATTGCGCGCAGGCTCAGCGAGAAGGGCCGTAACAGGAGCGACGGCTGGCGGCGGGAGACCTATACGCTCCCCCGGTCCGACGCCCGCGCCAAGGCGCGCGAATGGTTCGACCAATATCCCAAGGCCGCCTATATGACCGAGATCGAGTTCTGGCGCGAACTGGAAGACGGCCGAATCGAATTCGTCATGCGCCGCCTGCCGAGCGCCGACTGAGCTGCGCCAGCGCGATCAGGGCGGCGCCGGCGACGACATACCAGCCATAGACATAGGTTCCGGTCGCGTCGCGCAGCGCTCCGAAGGCCGGGGGCGTGATAACCACGACGATCTGATTGATCGCGAGCGCGAAGCCGATCATGAAGCCGACCGCCCCGCGCGGCGCCGCCTCCGCGACGAGCGCGATCCACGGCCCAAACCAGCCATAGGCGAAGAAACCCAGCCAGGCGGCGATCACCGCCACGGCCCAGACCGGCGCGCCTGGCGCGACGATGTAGGCGGCGAGGCCCGCGAGAATGGCGGCCGTGCTGACGGCGAGGGGAAATTCGCGGCCTCTGGGGCTGCGGTCGCTCCATGCGGCAAGGCTGACGCGGCCCAGCGCACCGAAGAACTGCGCGAGAAACAGCAGCTTCACGCCCGTATCGACGGGGATGTCGAAGCGGTCGCGCAGATCGAGCGGCAGATAGACGGTGACGCAAAACTGCACGCTCACCAGCGTCACGCCCGGCAGCACGATGCGTGGCAGGCGGGGCGCGAGTTCCGCCAGACGCTCGCGCCACAGGCCCGCCGTGCGTTTGCGCTCGGGAAGCGCATTGGTCGGCTGCCGATAGAGGAGCGCGAAGAGCAGCCCGCTGGCGAGCGCCGCGACGGCGCCGAGATCGAAGGCGGCGCGCCAGCCATGGCGCTCGGCGGCGATCGGCAGGATCAGCGCGCCCAGCGCCGCGCCCAGTGGCAGGCCGGCCTGACGAACGCCCATGGCGAAGCCGCGGGCGCTTGCCGGAAACCACGCCGCGACGACCTTTCCGCCGCCCGGCTGAATGGTGCAGTAGCCGATGCTGGCGATGAAGAGCCAGAACAGGATGTCGCCGTATTGCGGCGCGCGGGCCGCGGCGAACAGCGAGGCGGAGACCATCACCGCTCCGGCGCCGACGATCAGTCGCTCGCTGAACCGGTCGAGCAGAAGGCCCGCAATGACGAAGCCGACGATCGGCGTCAGTTGCGCCGACGACATCGCAAGGCCGACCTCGGCGGCGTCGAGGCCGAAAGCCGCCTGCAGGAAAGGCCCGAGAGCGCCCAGACCCTGCACGAGAAAGCACCCGCCGACCTGAGCCGTCGTCGCCATCGCCAGGACGAACCAGCGATAGGCGCTGGGGCGGGAATCGGACGCAATCTCAGGCACGAGTAACTCCGCGGGGGTCGAGCATGGCAAAGCCGCATTGCAGCCGCAACAGGCAAAGACCAGGCCTATCCCCGACCGGGCAGGCAGGCGCGACCCTGAGCCAGCTTATTGCTCTGATGATCCGAGGCGCGGCGAGCAGGAAGTCGGCCGCCAAAATCACAACCGTTGTCGCTGAGCTGCCTCGCCATAAATTAGTCTGAAGACTCTGGGGGAATTCCGACACTTAGGCGATCCGGGCAAGCCTGAAGCCAACCCGCAGCCTTCGTCGTCGGCAAAAGGAAGCAAAACGATGTCAGGAAGAAAGTTTTCCCTGGTTCTGGCCCTCGGAGCCGCGCTGGCGTTGCCGTCGGCGGCGCTCGCCGGTCCTCACGGCGGCGGCGGACACGGCGGCGGCGGTGGCGGCTGGGGCGGCCATGGCGGCGGCGGCGGTGGTGGCTGGAGCGGCCAGGGTGGCGGCGGCGGGGGTTGGGGTCATCCCGGCGGCGGCGGCGGCGGGTGGTGGCGGGGCTCATCCGGGTGGCGGCGGCTGGAGTGGCCATGGGTGGACCGGCGGCGGCGCTGGGGTCATCCCGGCGGCGGCTGGGGCGGCCACTATTACCGGGGCGGCGGCGCTCGCTGGTGGGGCGGCCGGTGGTGGCCCTACGGCGTCGGCTCCTGCTGGCGTTGGAATCCCTATTGGGCCCGTTGGGTTTGGGTTTGCTACTGACGACCGTGGAAAGGAGCGGCCCGGGACTCGGGCCGCTCACCAAATATGCAGCTGCGCCTGGCCGAACCGGGGCTGCGAGGTCGTAACGAAAATACTCTGTTTGAAAGCGTCATCATCGGAAGCGATACGCGGCGCCGCCGCTCCTGAGCGAACCCCCGCGGAAGCCGCCAGCA
The DNA here is from genome assembly GCA_963717565.1 of uncultured Alphaproteobacteria bacterium. Lineage (GTDB taxonomy): Bacteria > Pseudomonadota > Alphaproteobacteria > Rhizobiales > Beijerinckiaceae > Methylocystis. The sequence goes on along the minus strand of CAVQWJ010000014.1, from coordinate 692,771 downwards.
TCGAGCCAGGCGCGAGAAGGGAGCCTTCTCCCCTGCCGCCGGTCGAACCAGTCTCTTCGGGGCTGGCGACGGCGGGCGGGTCGGGGTTATATGCGGTCGTCCTCGCGCTGATTTCTTCGCACGGGCGCAGCGCGTAGAAAATCGCATCAGGAGCGCCCTCAACCGTGGATAGGTTCATGACGGTCAAAAGCCTCCGCATCGGCACGCGCGGCAGTCCTCTCGCCCTCGCGCAGACCCATATGGTCCGCGCCCTTCTCGCCCAGGCGCATGGCGTCGAAAAAGAACATTTCGCAATCGAGATCATCAAGACGACAGGCGATCAGATCCAGGATCGTCCCCTGTCGGAATCCGGCGGCAAAGGGCTCTTCACGAAAGAACTCGACATTGCGCTGATCGCAGGCGACATCGACTTCGCCGTTCATTCCTCCAAGGATCTGCCGACCCATCTCCCGGCGGAAATCGTCATCGCGGGCTATCTGCCGCGCGAGGACGTGCGCGACGCCTGGATCGGCCGCGCGGGCGCGACGATCGACGCGCTTCCTCCCGGCGCCGTGGTGGGAACCGCCTCGCTGCGCCGCGCCGCGCAGGTGAAGCGCCGGCGTCCCGATCTGCAAACGACCTTGCTTCGCGGCAATGTCCATACGCGCCTCGGCAAGGTCGAGAGCGGCGAGGTCGACGCGACGCTGCTCGCGCTCGCCGGGCTGAAGCGTCTCGGCCTCGCCGATCGCGCCACAGCCCTGCTCCCGATCGACGATTTTCCGCCGGCCGTCGGACAGGGCGCCATCGGGATCACCGCGCGGGGGAAGGACGCCGAGACCCGCGCGGCGCTGGCTCCTATCCTCGATGAGGCGACGGCTCTGGCGCTTGCCGCCGAACGCGCCTTCCTCGCCGCGCTCGACGGCTCCTGCCGCACGCCCATCGCCGGCCATGCCACCGTCGGCGCCAATGGCGAGCTTTCCTTTTACGGCGAAGTGCTGAAGGCCGACGGCAGCGAGGTCTGGATCGCGCGGCGCAAGGGCCGCGCCATCGACGCGGCGATGATCGGCGCCGACGCCGGCAATGAGATCGTCCTGAAACTCCCCCATGGCGTCGCGGGGCTGATGTGACGCGCGCACTCGTGCTGCGCGCCCGCGAGGACGCGGCGCGCACGGCCGAGAAGCTGCGAGCGATGGGGATCGAGCCCGTGCTGTCGCCAGTGCTGGAGATTGCGGCGACCAACGCGCCGATTCCCCCGGGCGATTACGACGCCGTGCTTGTCTCCAGCGCCAAGGGCGTCGAATGCGCCCCGGCCTCGGCGCAGGCTTTCCAGACCCTTCCCCTTCACGCCGTCGGGGCCAAGACAGCTTCCGTGGCGCGCACGCACGGCTGGCGGACGGACATCGTCGCGGGCAGCGCGGAGGCGATCCTGCCGCTCCTTGTATTACGATATACGTCACCTGTAAAAATGCTCTATCTCGCGGGCCGAGACCGTCAGCCGACGCTGGAGGCGGGACTGCGCGCCGCTGGCCATGCGATCACCGCGGTGAATGTCTATGAAGCCCGCGCCGTGGAGACGTTGACGGATGACGCCCGCGCCGCGATTGCAGCCGGCTCGATTGACGTTGCGCTGCATTACTCGCGACGCAGCGTCGAGATTTTCCTGCGCCTGGTCGAGGGCTGCGGCTTGACGCCTCGACTTGGCGACATCGCTCATGCGGCGTTGTCAGAGGATGTGGCCGCCCCGCTGCGGGCGATCGGCTTGAACCCGGTCGTGGCGAAGAAGGCCCGACGAGGCGGCGCTGCTAGAAGCTGCGAATGAATTACGGATAACATAAAGCACCTCGCTCGTGAGCTCATCCCTCCCCTTTACGGGGAGGGTGGCCCCGCGAAGCGGGGTCGGGTGGGGTCCGAGCCCCGCCACCGTCATTGCGGCCTGAACCCCACCCGGCGGTCTTCGACCGCCGACCTCCCCGTAAAGGGGAGGTATGGGGATCATCGGAGATTTTGGGCCCAAACCTCGCTCGTGAACTCATCCCTCCCCTTTACGGGGAGGGTGGCCCCGTGAAGCGGGGTCGGGTGGGGTCCGAGCCCCATCACGGTCATAGCGGCGCGAACCCCACCCGGCGGCCTTCGACCGCCGACCTCCCCGTAAAGGGGAGGTATGGGGATCATCGGAGAGTTTTAGGCCCAAACCTCGCTCGTGAACTCATCCCTCCCCTTTACGGGGAGGGTGGCCCCGCGAAGCGGGGTCGGGTGGGGTCCGAGCCCCATCACCGTCATTGCGGCCTGAGCCCCACCCGGCGGTCTTCGACCGCCGACCTCCCCGTAAAGGGGAGGTATGGGGGATCATCAGCTGGGAGTCACCGTTATAACGAATATAAAACCTAACATGTGTAATAACAGCAGTCGCGCGCACGGCCTTAATTTCAGCGCCACGCCGGATATCATGGCGCTGTGATACTTTCAGGGAGACGATCATGACCGCGTCCAGCGAGGCCACTCGCTATAATCCGCCCGCCCGGTTCTTCCATTGGCTGACAGTCGTCTGCGTGCTCGCCGCCTGGACGCTCGGCCTGTTCGGCGATGATCTCCCGCGCGGGCCGATCCGCCATACGGGCGAATTCGTTCATATCCTTCTCGGCGAGACGGTCGTCTTGTTGCTTATCCTGCGCCTGGTCTGGCGCTTCATCGCCCCTGCGCCCTTGCCGGAGCCCACGAATTTCGGCTTCGCCGGCGCGCTCGCGACGCGCATCGTGCATCTGATGCTCTACGGGTTGTTGCTGGCCGTGCCGGTCGTCGGCGTTGTCACCCTGTTCCACGGCGGCGAGGCGCTGCCGCTTTACGGGGTCTACGACATTCCCTCCCCCTGGCCCAAAAATCGCGAGCTGAAGCACGATTCAAAGGAGATCCACGAGTTTCTCGCGCACTCTCTGATCGTCCTTGCGCTCCTGCACGCCGCAGCGGCGCTTGTGCATCATTACGTGCTGAAGGACGGGGTCTTGAGGCGCATGCTGCCTGCGCTCTCGCAGCGGTAGGACGTACAAAATCATGGCGGCCACCTGAAGCTCACAGGCCGGCCGCCAGGTCGAGCATGGCGTCGCATAGTCGCTATATGCATAGCGACAATCGGAGCTTCCCATCGCCCGATCACAGCGTCCCGAAGGGACGTGCATATCTATAATTCCTTGAGGCGGCGAATGTTTCAGCGCTCTTCAGAAAAAACTGCGTCCGCCCCTTACACCGCCCCGCCTCTGCCGAATTTCAAAATGACGACGCCGACGGCGATCAGCGCGATGCCGAATAATTCGATCGCTCCGAGACTCTGCCGATAAAAGATCCAGCCGAAAAGCGAGATCAGCGCGATGCCGACGCCCGACCATACAGCATAGGCGACGCCGAGCGGGATGACCTCCAGCGTCAGCGACAGGAAGTAGAAAGCAGATACATAACCAATGACGACAACCACCGTCGGCAGCGGATTGGTGAAGCCTTTCGCCGCCGGCAGCGCCGAGGAGGCGATGACTTCCGAGAGGATCGCGACGGCCAGATAAAGCCAGTGCATGGTCAGCTATCGCCCGGCGCGGCCGCCGCGCCATAACGACGCTTCACCTCGTCGACGCGCTCCGGCGCCACGCGAACGACAAGGCGGGACCCGCCATCCTCCCGTGTCTCGCGCGACAGCACCTCGGCATGGGCGTGAAGCCAGGCAAGCCCCTGCCCGTCCTCGGCGCGAAGCTCCAGAGACAGCGTCTCGCGGCTCGCCGCGAGCAAATTCTCGACGCGCGAGAGAAGATCGTCGAACCCCTCGCCCGTCAGCGCCGACACCAGCGCCGGCCGGCGCTGGGGATCGTAGCCGCGCGCGGCGACACGCAACGCCTCGCAACGTTCGGCGTCGAGCGCGTCGATCTTGTTCCAGACCTCGATGATCCGGCCCTCGGCCTCGCCCTTCAGGCCGAGCTCTTCGAGGATCGTCTCGACATCCCGCGCCTGTGCTTCCGAATCCTCATGAGAGACGTCGCGAACATGCAGGATGACATCGGCGAGCGTCACTTCCTCGAGCGTGGCGCGGAAGGCGGAGACGAGCATGGTCGGCAGATCCGAGATGAAACCGACGGTGTCGGACAGCAGCACCCGCGACGCCATGCGGCAGACGAATCTGGCGCAGCGTCGGATCGAGCGTGGCGAAGAGCATGTCCTGCGCCAGCACCTCCGCGCGCGTCAGCCGGTTGAACAGGGTCGACTTGCCGGCGTTGGTGTAGCCAACGAGCGCGACGACGGGATAAGGCACGTCGCGGCGGGTCTTGCGATGCAGGCCACGCGTGCGCTTCACCTTGTCGAGATCCTGCTCGATGCGGCGCATCCGCTCTTCGATCAGGCGTCGGTCGGTTTCGATCTGTGTTTCGCCGGGGCCGCCAAGGAAGCCGAAGCCGCCGCGCTGGCGCTCGAGATGGGTCCAGGATCGCACGAGCCGCGATTTCTGATAGGCCAGATGCGCAAGTTCGACCTGCAGCGAGCCTTCCCTGGTGCGCGCCCGTTGGCCGAAGATTTCGAGGATCAGCCCGGTGCGGTCGATGACCTTCGCGCCCCAGGCCCTTTCGAGATTGCGCTGCTGAACCGGAGACAGCTGACAGTCCATGCTGACCAGCCCCGCCTCCTGCGCCTTCACCGTCTCGCCGATCTCCTCGACCTTGCCCTTGCCGAGATAGGTCGCCGGCCGAACCTCGTTGAGGCCCACCGGAATCTCGCCGACGATTTCCAGATCAATGGCCTGCGCCAGCCCGACGGCTTCCGTCAGCCGCGCTTGCGGGTCGCGCGACAGCGCCGCCGGCCCGCGCGACGGATAAGGCCCAACCACAATCGCGCGCGTCCGGCCCTCGCCGAGCGCACGCCCTTCCCCTGCCTGTTCCTCGTTCAACTCGTCTACCGCTTATTCTCCACGGCCGCCTCTTCGGCGCCTGGCTCGAACATCTGGATCGGATGACCCGGCATGATGGTCGATATGGCGTGTTTATAGACGAGTTGCGAGTGGCCGTCCCGCCGCAGCAGGAGGCAGAAGTTGTCGAACCAGGTCACGATTCCCTGAAGCTTGACGCCGTTGACCAGGAAAATCGTGAGCGGCACTTTGTTTTTCCGAACAAAATTCAGAAATGTGTCCTGAAGATTTTGCGAACGCTCCGACGACATCGGCTTTCCTGTTCTTCTTGTTTGAGCCGAGCGGTTTGAAGCCGCCCCCGCGGTTATGATTTTTTTATGGCCGCCGCGCGCGCATTAGAACCTTTCAAGTGAGAGAGCGCAAGGCGGAAGTCGCACGGCCGGGGAAGTTTGCGACAGCTCAGACTGACCCGGAAGACGACGCGATCCAGCTTCGTCTTTGCGAGCGGAGCGAAGCAATCCGGGAGCCTCATTCCGGGCTTCTGGATTGCTTCGTCGCTGCGCTCCTCGCAATGACGGATAAGGGGGGATTCGCGCGCCCCCGCGTATCTCCTAAACTTAAACTGGAGGATTAAGTTGTTCTTATAATCACATGTATTTACTAATCAATTGATAGCGACTTCAACTTCCTGTGGAGGGCCGACCGTTCCATGCCGATGAACTCGGCGGTGCGGGAGATATTGCCCGAAAAGCGATTGAGCTGGGCCACGAGATACTCTCGCTCGAACACCTCGCGCGCCTCGCGCAGGGGCAGGCTCATGAGCTTCTCGCCGCGCACGCCGGCGGGCGTCGCCGGCACCAGTTCGCCGACATCCGCGGGCAGCATGTCGGCGGTGATCATCGCCCCGGCCTCGCCCGCGGTCAGGATCATCAGCCGCTCGACGTTGTTCTTGAGCTGGCGGATGTTGCCCGGCCAGTCGTGCAGCTGGAGAACGGCGAGCGCGTCGTCGGCGATCTGACGGCGCGGCATGCCGGACGCCAGCGACATGTTTTCCATGAAATATTCGATCAGCGACGGAATGTCCTCGCGCCGCTCGGCCAGCGAGGGAACGCGGATCGGCACGACGGCGAGCCGATGGAAGAGGTCCTCGCGCAGCGCCCCCTCCTCTATCGCCAACGCCAGATCGCGGGCGGAGGAGGAGATGACGCGCACGTCGACCTGCACCTTGGTCGTGCCGCCGACGCGCTGGAAGGTCTGATCCACGAGCACGCGCAGGATCTTCGCCTGCGTGTCCTTGGGCATGTCGGCGATTTCGTCGAGGAAGAGCGTCCCGCCATGGGCCTCCTCCAGCGCGCCGATCTTGCGCTCGCCCTCGCCGCCCTCGCGGCCGAACAGCTCGATCTCCATGTTTTCGGGCGTGATCGTCGCGGAATTGATGACGACGAAGGGGCCGCCGGCGCGGGCCGACGCCTCATGGATGCAGCGCGCGGCCAATTCCTTGCCGGTGCCCGGAGCGCCAGTGATGAGCACGCGGGAATTCACCGGCGCGACGCGGGAGATCAGCTGCTGAAGCTGATGGGCGGCCGGGGACGAACCGACGATGCGGTCGAAGGCCCCTGCCCGCTGGCGCAGCGCGGAGAGCTCGCGGCGCAATTGATAGGCTTCCAGCGCGCGCTCGGCGACAAGCACCAGCCGGTCCGCCTTGAACGGCTTCTCGATGAAGTCATAGGCGCCGATCTTGATGGCGCTGACCGCCGTCTCGATATTGCCGTGGCCGGAAATCATGACCACAGGCAGGCCCTTGTGCTGATTTCTGGATCTGTTCGAGCACCTGCAGCCCGTCGAGCCGCGAGCCTTGCAGCCAGATGTCCAGGAAGACCAGATGCGGCCGGCGCGCGGCGATCGCGTTGAGCGCCTCGTCAGCGTCCTTCGCCGTTCGCGTGCCATGGCCCTCGTCGCCGAGAATGCCGGCAACCAGCTCACGGATGTCTTCTTCGTCGTCGACGATGAGAATGTCGCTCGCCATCACGCCCCGCTCGTTTCAGATGAATTCGCCGTTGCCGGCTCGAATTTCTTGCCGTTCTCGGCCAATGGAAGGATCAACCGCACGCAGGCGCCGCGTCCCAGCGGCGAGTCGAGAAGTTCCAGCCGCCCGCCGTGATCCTCGATAATCTTGGCGACAATAGGCAATCCAAGGCCGGTGCCGTCCGAGCGCGTCGTCATATACGGTTCGAGCAGCCGCTGCCGGTTCATCGCGGGGAAGCCCTTGCCATTGTCGATGACGTCGATCTCCGCCATTCCGTCGCGGGGCGAGACTCTGATCTCGACCCGACCCTTCTCGGCCGCGTCCTTTTCCTCGCGGGCGGCGATGCCCTCCACCGCATTCTTCACGATGTTGGTGAGCGCCTGCGAGAGCAGCCGACGGTCGAACTGCGCGTAGATCGGCGTCTCGCTCTGCTTTTCGACGATGTCCACGTCGGCGTTGCCGACCCGCATCAGAAAGGCGACCTGCCGGACGCATTCGTTCAGATCGTCCCGCTCGGGCCGCGCCTTGGGCATGCGCGCGAAGGAGGAGAACTCGTCGACCATGCGCTTGATGTCGTCGACCTGCCGCACGATCGTGTCGGTGCATTGATCGAAGATTTCGCGATCCTGCGTGATCAGCTTGCCATATTTGCGCTTGAGCCGCTCGGCCGAAAGCTGGATCGGGCGTCAGCGGATTCTTGATCTCATGGGCGATGCGGCGGGCCACGTCGGCCCAGGCCGAGGTGCGCTGCGCGGTGACGAGATCGGTGATGTCGTCCAGCGTGACGACGAAGTTCGGATGCCCCTCGACGGCTCGCCGCGCCGAGGTCACCCGAATGTTGAAGGTGCGCTCGGCGATGCCGCGCTTGATGGTGATCTGGCTCTGCACGGCGCGCGGGAAGAGCTCCAGCGCGTCGGTCAACAGCGGCGCGATCTCGGGCATGACCTCGGCGATATTGGCGCCGACGGTCGCCTGACCCTTGGCGTCGTTGAGCGACAGTTCCTCGGCCGACCGGTTGAGGATAGTGACGATCCCGTCGGAATCGACGCCCATGACCGCGGCCGGCACGCCGGCGAGCACGGCCTCCGTGAACTCGCGTCGCTCGTCGTTGATCCGGTTGGCTTCGAGCAGCCGGCGCTGCTGAAGATTGAGTTCGCGTCGTCATATTGTTGAAGACGTCGCCGAGCCGCGCCAGCTCGCCATGCGAGCGGTCGATCCTCGACCCGGACGTCGAGATTGCCGGCGGAAACCTGGTCGGTCGCGGCGATGAGCGTTCGAATCGGGCGTGACGAGCCGGTCCGCGAAATCGAGGCCGAACCAGATCGACGACAGCAGCATGATCGTCGTCAGCAGCGCATACATCAGCACGAAGGCGCGTTGAACGGCGGCGCGATAGCTGTCGAATTCGTCGTAGCGGGCGATGAGCGTCTCGGCCTGTTTGGGGAATTCCACCGCCAAGCGGATCGATCGGCCGGGTCACGTACAGAAACGTGTTCTCGAAGGCGTGGAGCGCGCGCAAGCGCGACGAAACTCTTGCCGTCGTCGATCATCAGACAGAGCGGCTCGCCCCTGCGCGCATTGTCGAATTCCGACTGCGGCGGCGCGATGACGATGGCCGAGGCGTTCTTGGCGACGTCGACGCGGTCGATGATCTCGCCGTTGGACTTGACCAGCGCGGCCACCGAAAAACCGAGGAAGTTCGCGCGCGAGGCGAAGATCTGGTGGAAATAATTGCGGTCGGTGATGAACAGCACGCGCGCGCGGTCGAGGTCGGAGGCGGTGAGCTGCGCCTCCTGCAGCAGCGCCTGACACTGGCTCGACTGAAAGGCTTCCGCCGCCTGCGCCGTGTTGTGAACGAAGACCTTCACATTGGACATGAAGGCGGGATTGAGCGCGCGCTCCAGCGTCAGCCGAGCCCGCGATGGCGAGCGTAACCGCCGGCACGAGGGAGATCACGGAAAAGACCGTGACGACCCGCACATGCAGCCGCGCCGCCGCCTCGCCCCGCCGCCAGACCTTGTAGAGGCGGCGCAGCTTGAGAACCACCATGACCAGCAGAACGCTGACCAGAACGCCATTGGCGATCAGCAGCGGGAAAAGCCGGTCGTCGGTTGGCGACAGAACGCGCGAGTTCGGTTGTCGACGAGGAAGGTCGCCAGAGCGCAGGCGACGGCGCCGAGGACGACGAGAGGCCCGAACCAGGCGCGCGGAACCGCGCCTTTTCGACTATCCGGGAGAGCCTGATCCGCAGCCTTATCCATGCAGCGAGTTATAGGCCCGAGGCGTCACTGTTGCAAATCTGCAACGCGCGCAAACTTGGCTGTACGGTGCATTTTCTGGAATTGGCGGCGTTGAGAAACTGACGATGGCGCCTGCGGCCTTGCCCCTCGCCCGGCCTCTCCCCGCAAGCGGGCGAGGAGTCAGATTCGGCCTTCTTCAAGAGAGCGCCCTACCGCCCTCTCCCCGCTTGCGGGGAGAGGGTCGGGGTGAGCGCAAAGCCACACCCCACCTCTTCGCCTGTTACCGCGGCGACCGCATCAATCTGATGTCCAGATCGTTGACCTTCTTGCGCAGCGTGTTGCGATTGAGCCCGAGAAGCTCCGCCGCCTTGATCTGATTGCCGCGCGTCGCCGCCAAACGCCGCCGAAATCAGCGGAATTTCGATCTCGCGAATGATGCGATGATAGAGGCCGGGCGGCGGCAGCTGGTCGCCGCAGTCGCGGAACAGCTTGGCGAGATGCTGCTCGACCGAGGTCGAGAGCGTCTGTCCGTTCTCCAATTCGCGCGAGGGCGCCGAAGCGCCATTGCCGACGGGCTTGTCGGGCGTCGACTGACGCAATTCATGTTCGAGTTCGGCCTCGACCAGCGAGTCGGAGATCACTTCCTGCGGATGCAGGGCGGCGAGACGGCGGATCAGATTTTCCAGCTCGCGGATGTTGCCCGGCCAGCGATATTTCTTCATCCGATCGAGCGCGGCCTGCTCGATATATTTCTGCGGCAGACCCTCGTTGGCCGCCTGCTTGAAGAAATGGTGGACGAGGTCGGGAATGTCCTCGCTGCGCTCGCGCAGCGGCGGCAGGCGCAGCGGCACGACGTTGAGGCGGAAATAGAGATCCTCGCGGAACAGGCCCTGCTGGATCAGAATCGCGCAGATCCTTGTTGGTCGCCGCGATGATGCGCACATTGGTCTTGATCGGCGTGCGGCCGCCGACGGTCGTATATTCGCCCTGCTGCAGCACGCGCAGCAGGCGGGTCTGCGCCTCCATCGGCATGTCGCCGATTTCGTCGAGGAACAGCGTGCCGCCCTCGGCCTGTTCGAAGCGGCCGGCCGAGCGCTGATTGGCGCCGGTGAAGGCGCCCTTCTCATGGCCGAAGAGTTCGCTCTCGATCAGGTCGCGCGGAATCGCCGCCATGTTGACGGCGACGAAGGGGCCCTTCTTGCGCTTGCCGTAATCGTGCAGCGCGCGGGCGACCAGCTCCTTGCCGGTGCCGGATTCGCCGTTGATCATGACCGTGAGGTCGGTCTGCATCAGCCGCGCGAGGGAGCGGTAGATCTCCTGCATGGCGGGCGAGCGGCCGACGAGCGGCATGCCCTCCATTTCCTCGGGGCCGCTCCGCCTCGCCGCTCTTGCGCGGCTCGGCCATGGCGCGGCCGACGATGCCGACGAGCTCCTTCAGATCGAAGGGCTTGGGCAGATAGTCATAGGCGCCGCGCTCCGAGGCGCGGATCGCCGTCATGAAGGTGTTCTGCGCGCTCATCACGATGATCGGCAGTTCGGGCCGCAGCTTCTTGATGCGCGGCAGAAGCTCGAAAGCGTTTTCGTCGGGCATCACCACGTCGGTGACGACGAGATCGCCCTCGCCGGACTGCACCCAGCGCCACAGCGTCGCCGCCGTGCCGGTGGTGCGCACCTCGTAACCGGCGCGCGACAAGCGCCTGCGCGACCACGGTGCGGATCGCGGCGTCGTCGTCGGCGACAAGGATTTCGCCTCTCGTCATCAGACCATTCTCCTGCGCGGACGATGACCGTCATGATCGTCCGTCCTCCCTCGGGACGCCGAGGTCTTGTCCGAGGATTTCTCTGAATGCCGGGCGCGATACATGGGCATGAGAATTCGGAAAGTCGTGCGCCGGGGAAGTGAATTCGCATTCGATGACGCCGCCGTGGTCATTGATGATCTTCGCGACCAGTGCAAGACCGAGGCCAGTGCCCGGATGATTTCGTGGTGACAAAGGGATCGAAGAGATGGGCGGCGATATCGTCCGGAACGCCGGGCCCGTTGTCGCGCACGCAGAATTCCAGCGGCAGGCCGACGGGACTGCCGCGCGCCGAGCGCCGCGAAGGCTGACGCCGGGCCGGAAGGCGGTGGAAAGCTCGATCTCACCATCGACGCGTCGTCGCCAATGGCTTCGGCCGCGTTCTTCACGAGATTGAGGAAGGCCTGAATGAGCTGGTCGCGATTGGCGTAGACCGGCGGCAGCGAGGGGTCGTAATTTTCGACGAAGCGGACACGGCGGGCGAAGCCGCTTTGCGCGACCTGCTTCACATGATCCAGAACCGAGTGAATATTGACCCGCTCGCGCTTCAGGGGCCGTGCGTCGGAGAAAACCTCCATCCGATCCACAAGACGGACAATGCGGTCCGTCTCCTCGCAGATCAGCCGCGTCAGCGCCCGGTCGGCGTCGGACAGGCCGCTTTCCAGCAACTGCGCCGCGCCGCGTATGCCCGAGAGCGGGTTCTTGATTTCATGGGCCAGCATGGAGGCCAGACCCGAAACCGAACGCACAGCGCCGCGATGGCTTAGCTGCCTGTCTATTTTATCGGCAATTGTACGTTCCTGAAGCACGACCAGAACCAGGCCGTCGGAGTCGGGCAGCGGCGCGCAATGGACGTCCACCCGCCGGTCGCCCTCCTGCCCCGGACGACCGAGATCGACCTTGTATTCATTGATCGCCGCGCCACGGTCCTGAACGTGCTGAATGAGCGTCAGGAGCGGCGAGCCGAAGGGCAGAAGCCGTTCGAGTTGCTGCCCGATCAGCAGGGGCTTGCCGAGTTCGAAAAAGGACTCGGCGGCGGCGTTGGCGTCCTCGATCACGCCCTCGCGGGAGACGGTGAGAATGGCGTTCGGCAACGCCTCGAGAACGCAACTGCGACCCCGCTCGTCGAGGACCTTGAGCGGCTTGTAGTGCTTCAGCCGGGCGTCGTCGCGTCCGGAGCGATCAGACAGGCTCATGCGGCGACCTCTTGCGACACTTTGGTAAAAATGACGTCAATCAGACGGAAGGCTTCCTTCGGATTTTCAGCCGTCACCAGCGCGCGGCGCAATTGCGCGACGTCTGCGCGCCCGTCGCCGAAGGCGTGATCGACATAGGCGGCGAGATGTTTGCGGGCGTGGCGCAATCCGGCGCCCTCCCCCATCTGTGCAATCAGTCCTTCCAGATGCTCGCGCGCCACGTCGCCGCGTTCCGCGATCGATGGCGCCGGACGCCGCCGGCCGGTCGCCAGAAAATATGCGATTTCGCCGACCAGCCAGGGACGGCCCTGCGCGGCGCGGCCAACCATAACGGCGTCGGCGCCGGAGGCGTTCAGCATGTCGGCGGCGTCTTCAGGGCTCTGGCAATCGCCGTTGGCGACAACCGGAATGGAGATCGCCCGTTTCACAGATGCGATGGCCGACCAGTCGGCGCGGCCCGTATAGAACTGCTGGCGCGTGCGGCCGTGGACGGTGACGAGGGAAACACCTTCGGCCTCGGCGCGGCGCGCGAGTTCCGGCGCATTGCGCGAGGCGTCGTCCCATCCAAGCCGCATCTTGACGCTCACGGGCTTCGAGGTCGCGGCGCGCGCGGCGGCGATCAGCACGGTCGCCTGATCGAGATCGCGCATCAGCGCCGCGCCGGCGAGGCCGCCGGTCACGCGCTTGCAGGGGCAGCCCATGTTGATGTCGATCCAGTCGGCTCCGACGGCTTCCGCATGTTTCGCGGCCGAGGCGATTTCTACCGGATCGCGCGCCGCGATCTGGATCACGCGCGGCGCCGAATTTGTATCGTCGGTAAAACCGAGCCGCAGCGCCGTCTCACGGTCGCCGCGCGCGACGCCCGCCGCCGTGATCATCTCGCAGACGGCGGCGCTGGCGCCATAGCGCTCGGCGATACGCCGCATGGTGGGGTCGGTGACTCCCGCCATGGGGGCCAGAAAGGCGCGGCCCGAAATCTCGACCGGACCGACGCTTAAGCTGGACTCGGCCCATTTTGAGCCTATTTTTTCAGCATTATACATCTTGCCTATACTATAAGCAGGCGTGTTCGCAGTTGCAACATGACTTTTTGTCGCCTTGATCAGGATTTGACGCTGGTCCGAAAAACGACACAGAGCGGCATGGCCGTCCAGAGCGAACTCTCCATCCTCGTCGTCGCCGGCGGGCGCGGCTCCCGCGCGGGCGAGGGCTTGCCGAAGCAGTACCGGCCCGTCGCCGGCGTGACCGTGCTCGCACGCACCCTGCAGGCGATGCATGAAGCCGCCCCGAAGGCGCGGCTGAAGGTCGTCATCCATCCCGACGACCTCGAACTCTACGCCAGAAGCGTCGCGGAGTTGAGCCCCGGCGCGCAGGCGGCGCTCTCGAAGCCCGCGCTCGGCGGCGCGCTGCGGCAGGAGAGCGTGCGCAACGGGCTCGAGGCGCTGGCGCAGGAAGGCGCGCCCGAGATCGTGCTCATCCAGGACGCCGCCCGCCCCTTTGCCGATCGCGGCCCTGATCGCCCGCGCCGTCGACGCCGCCCGAGCCCATGGCGCCGCCGTGCCCGGCGTGCCGCTCAACGACACGGTGAAGGAGATCGACGCCGCGGGTTTCGTCGTCGCCACGCCCGACCGCGCCCGGCTGCGCGCCGTGCAGACGCCCCAGTCCTTCCGCTTCCCGCTGATCCTCGCCGCCCATCGCGCCGCGGCGGCGAGCGGGCGCGAATATACGGACGACGCCATGATCGCCGAAGCCGCCGGCCACGCCGTCTTCGTCTTTCCCGGCGACATCAGGAACTTCAAGCTCACCACGCCAGAGGATTTCGCCCGCGCCATGGAACAGCTCAAAGCGCTTTCCGCCGCCCCTGCCCTCGCCGATTTGCCCGATGTGCGCATGGGTCAGGGCTATGACGTCCACGCCTTCGCCGAGGGCGACAAGGTCTGGCTCGGCGGCGTCGGCGTTCCGCACAGCCATTCCCTCGCCGGCCATTCGGACGCCGACGTGCTGATGCACGCCATCACCGACGCCGTGCTGGGCGCCATCGCCGAGGGCGACATCGGCGCGCATTTCCCCCCGTCCGACCCGCAATGGAAGGGCGCGGCCTCCGAGATCTTTCTGGCCCACGCCTGCAAGCTGGTGCGCGATCGGGGCGGCATGATCGCCCATATCGACGCGACGGTGGTCTGCGAGGCGCCCAAGGTCGGGCCGCATCGCGAGGCGATCCGGGAAAGCCTCGCGCGTATCATGGGCCTCGACGTCGGCCGCGTGGCGATCAAGGCGACGACGACGGAGCGTCTGGGGTTTACCGGTCGGCGGGAGGGTATCGCGGCGCTGGCGATTGCGACGGTGAGGCTGCCGGAACTGTAAGCGGGGCCGTCGGCGCGAAAGCCATGCGCTCGCGCCGAAGCTCCTGCGCCAGATTTGAAAGACGTCGGTCTCTCCGTTGGCGACTGCCCCAATCCGGACAGTCCTCGCGAAAAGCGCGCCGCCCGGCGTCCGCAGGGGCCGCGATACGCGACGCCGGACCATTGGATGATCCGCTGATTCCTCCCTGGAATGCCGCGCCGTCTCGCTCACTCCGGGCGCCTCTCACGCGCCTCTTGACATTCGGCCTCCGTCGGACGCCGATAGGCCGGAGGCGTATTCTCCCTCCCCCAGCCCGCGACAGGGGCGTCGGGCTCCGCTTCGGCGAACAAATTCCAGAGGCTTTCCATGATTCGCGTCACCCCTTCCCTTTGGCTCGAAGACGGGGAAATCGCCTATGAATTTCTCCGCGCCTCGGGGCCCGGCGGGCAGAATGTGCAGAAAGTGGAATCCGCCGTGCGTCTTCGTTTTGACGTAAGACGTTCGCCGAGTATTACGGATTACGTAAGGACACGCCTTGAGCGCCTCGCCGGCTCGCGGCTCACCAAGGACGGCGTTCTTCTCATCGAAGCGCAGCGCTATCGCACCCAGGAACGCAATCGCGCCGATGCACTGGAGCGGCTGATCGACCTCATCCGCGAAGCCGCCGCCCCGCCCCCGCCGCCGCGTCGCAAGACCAAACCCACGCTCGGCTCGAAGATGCGACGCCTCGAAGGCAAGAAGCTGCGCGGCGACGTGAAGGCGCTGCGTGGAAAACCGCCGCAGGACTGAGAAATGCAGGAAGATACGAAAAGCGTAAAAGCTATTACGACTATCGTAAATGCTAAGAACAGCCGTTTACGCATTGCGTCAGCGGAGTCCTGCACCGGCGGGCTTGTCTCGGCTGCGCTGACGGACGTGCCTGGTTCGTCGGAGGTCTTCGACCGCGGCTTTGTCACCTATTCCAACGAAGCCAAAGTCGACCTTCTCGACGTCCCTGCCCCGCTCATCGCGGCCCATGGCGCGGTCAGCGCCGAGGTCGCGCGCGCCATGGCGGTGGGGGCGCTGGCGCATTCGCTGGCGGATATCGCCGTGTCGATCACGGGAGTTGCGGGGCCCGGCGGAGGCTCGGCCGAGAAGCCGGTCGGCCTCGTGCATTTCGCCTGCGCGCGACGGGGCGGCGGCGTGGTCCATATCGAGCGCCGCTTCGGTCCCCTCACCCGCGCGGAGATCCGCGCCGCCGCCGTCGATCAGGCGCTGGAACTCCTTATCGACGCTGTGGAAGCGACGAGCAGGGGCGGCTGAATTGAGACCCCCCTAAAGCCGCTCATCCAAAGCGCAACGTGACAAGCGCCCCGCCCGCGAGTCCGAAGCAGAGCGCGCCGAATATCAGGCTGCGCCATGGAAGAACCGGGCCGCCGTCCACCCTTTCCCGCTCTCGCCCGTCACGATAAGGCTCCTGCGCGCTTTGGGCTCCTCCAGACGAGGCGACCCGTTGTCTCATCGCTTCGCTGATCTCTCCAATCGTCGGCGGAGCTCCGCCAGCTTCCGCATCGGCGCCCAGCGGCGCGATGGCAGGATCGGGAAAATCGATCTTGTCCCGCGCGGCGCCGCGATCAATCGCGCGACGAAGCTGTTCAACCGTTGGACGCTCCGGCTCAGGGGCTGGCTGCGAGGGAACCATCGGCATCTCCGCACGCGCTCGAACAGGATCAATTCGCTGAACAATGTGCGGTTTCGATTCAAGGTTTGCAGCGAAAGCCGCTTAGATGAAGCGATTGCGCGTTACGGCCATGGCGGCGGTTCCGTTTCAGTCCGCCGCTAACCATCGGCGCCTCCGCGGGAGGTCAACGGAGAATTCGCTGAACGACGTGCTGTTCGCGTAGGCTTATCTGAACATATTATCGGCTCCAGCGCCGTCCTCCTGAACTCTGTGACAAAAGCAAATTGCGGCGTGCGGCAACTCTGGATTGCAGCGTAAAAATCCCTTCAGCTTCAGCGAGTTAAGCGCGTGTTAACTGTAAGTCTTAAATATGGAGAAGGGATTTGAAGCGGGAGTGATTACCACATGAAGCGCGCATTAATAATTTTCATGGCCGGATTTACGGCGGCTTGGTGCAATCAGGCTGTGGCTGCGACGACGACGGCCAACCTCGGCGTTCAGATGGCGATCACGGCGTCATGCGTGGTCAGTTCCGTTGGCGCACTTTCTTTCGGGACGAGCGGCATCCTGAGCGCTAACGTTGACGCCACGACGACGCTCGGCGTTCAGTGCACGTCCGGCACCACCTATAACGTCGGACTCAACGCCGGTACGGGAATCGGCGCAACCGTCGCAGCGCGCAAGATGAGCAATGGCGCGTCCACCCTGGTTTACACGCTTTATTCGAACAGCACTCGCACGACCGTGTGGGGCAATACGGTCGGCACAGACACTGTGAGCGGCGCCGGGACTGGCAGCGTGCAGAGCTATACGGTCTACGGCCGCGCGCCAGCGCAAGCGACGCCGGCGGCGGGCGCTTATGCCGACACCGTCATGGTGACAGTTACCTACTGACAAGGCGTTGCGCGCGCCAGGCAACTATTTTGGCCGGCGCGCAGCAGCCCCTTCACAGCTCCGCCTCAAAAAGACGAACGAAGCTTCAGGGACTTCGAGGCGACTGTTCTAACGGCGACCGTAGACCTCGTCCGCCCGCTTCACGAAAGCGTCGGCGTATTTCTGAAACGCCCTGTCGAACATGGCGCCCATCACCAGCCCCAGCGCCATGCTCTTGAACTCATAGGCGATGAAGAACTCGATCATCGACCGCGGCTTTCCGTCCGGCCCCGGCGCCTCGTCACGGAAGCTCCAGCGATTGTCGAGCTTGCGGAATGGCCCGTCGATATAGCCGACCTGCACCTCCAGCCTGTTGGAGTTGCAGATGACGCGGCTGGTGTAGCGCTCGCAGATGGCCTTGAAGCCGACCTGCATGTCGGCGACCAGCTCCACCACCCCCGGCGCGGTCTCGGTGCGGCGACGCACCCGCATCGCCTCGCACAGCGGGACGAACTGCGGATAGGCGTCGACGTTGGAGACCAGCGCGAACATATCGGCGGCGCTGTGGGAGACGTGGCGGCGCGTGCGGAAGCTTTTCATGATCTCCGGCTTTTAAGCGATTTCCGAAAAGTTGGAAACGCCGCGCAGGCTTCGCCTCGCCAGAGAAGGAGTTTCGGTTTAGTCACAGGCGTCGAGCTCGTTCGAAAGGACAAACTATGGCGACGAAGCCGGATTTCACGCCCGAACAGTGGCGCAAGCTCCTCGAGGCGCCGCTCCTGGTCGGTTTCGCGGTGAGCGCCGCGGCCCCGAGCGGTCTTATCGGCACGCTTCTGGAGAGCATGGCGAGCGCCGACGCGCTGGCGGCGGCCCGGAGCGACGCAAGCGAACTCGTCAGGGCCGTCGTCGACGACCTCCTGACGGCCGAAGGCCGCACCGCGGCGCGCACTGGCGTCCAGCGGCTGATCGAAGGCGCGGAGCTTTCGGAAATCAAGTCGCGCGCGCTGGCGCATCTGGGAGAAGCGGCCCGCATCGTCGACGCAGTCGCGCCTGGGGAAGCAGCCGCTTTCAAGAATTGGGTCGCGCAGATCGCCGCTTGCGTCGTGGGCGCGGCGGCCGAGGGCGGTTTTCTCGACATCATCGGCGGTGAAACGGTCAGCGCCGCCGAGCGCACCGCGCTGCTCGAAATCGACGCCGCATTGCTTCGATAGTCCTGTCGGCGGCAAGCGCAATTTAGAGGTTATTGGCTACATTCACGAATACGGGCGACAACTTCTGGCCAACCATTTTCAGGCTTGAGATGATCACCATGAAAACCAACGTGGCGATCAGCGCATATTCGATCGCCGTTGCGCCGGAATCATCGACCAAGAATTTTCGAATCCCGCCGCCCATTAATTGGCTCCAGCCCCAATCTTTCCCGGACCTTACGTCTGAATACTCAAGGCTAGGTTAAAGCCGCTTGGCCCGCGCCGCCCGCAGCCGCTCGAAATCCTCGCCCGCATGATGGGAGGAGCGCGTGAGCGGCGATGACGCGACATAGGTGAAGCCTTTGGCCAGCGCAATCGACTTATAGGACTCGAATTCCTCCGGCGGCACGAAACGCGCGATGGCGTGATGCTTGCGCGTCGGCTGAAGGTATTGGCCCAGCGTGATGAAATCGACGTCTGCGGAACGCATGTCGTCCATCACCTGCATCACCTCATTGCGGGTTTCGCCCAGGCCGAGCATCAGGCCGGATTTGGTGAAAATCCCCGGATTCAGCTCCTTGGCGCGCTGCAACAGCCGCAATGAGTGGAAGTAGCGAGCGCCGGGCCGCACGGTCACGTAAAGCGACGGGACGGTCTCCAGATTATGGTTGAAGACATCCGGCGCAGCCTCGATCACACGTTCGAGCGCGCCTTCCTTGCGCAGGAAGTCGGGGGTGAGCACCTCGATCGTCGTGCCGGGGCAGGCCTCGCGGATGGCGGAGATCGTCCTCGCGAAATGATCGGCGCCGCCGTCCGGCAGATCGTCGCGGTCGACCGAGGTGACGACCACATGCGAGAGCCCCAGCGCCCGGGTCGCCTGAGCCACCCTGCCCGGCTCGTCCAGATCGAGCGGCGCCGGCAGGCCGGTCGCGACATTGCAGAAGGCGCAGGCCCGGGTGCAGACTTCGCCCATGATCATGAAAGTGGCGTGCTTTTTCTCCCAGCACTCGCCGATGTTCGGGCAGGCGGCCTCCTGACAGACTGTCGTGAGGCCCGCGCCGTCGAGCAGCGCGCGCGTCTCGGCCCAGGCCTTCGAGCCCGGCGCCTTGACCCTTATCCAGTCCGGCTTGCGCAGCACGGGTTGATCCGGTCGCGACGCTTTCTCGGGGTGGCGCAAGGCCCCGGATTTCGGACGCGGATCATCATTCAGCAGATCAATGACGGGCACGGGCGGCCTCCCTGCGCCTATATCTAGGCGCTGAGGCCCCCTCCGGCAATGCGGCCGTCATCGTCGGGCGGTTCGGGATGATGACGCCGCCAGACATAGGCGAGCCCGAC
The DNA here is from genome assembly GCA_963717565.1 of uncultured Alphaproteobacteria bacterium. Classification (GTDB taxonomy): domain Bacteria; phylum Pseudomonadota; class Alphaproteobacteria; order Rhizobiales; family Beijerinckiaceae; genus Methylocystis. The sequence goes on along the minus strand of CAVQWJ010000014.1, from coordinate 673,257 downwards.
AGACCCCAGCAGCGCCGCCAGCAGCGTCTGCTCGCTGCCCATTTCAGCCTGCCCGAAAAGATGGGCGAATTCCGCCCCCAACCAGGCGCCGCAGATCCCGATGACGGCGAGAGAGGCGGGCCAATGGCGCCAGCGGATCGGGCCGGCGAGCAGCCAGCCGACCACGCCGCCGAGGATTACAAAAACGAGAAAGCGGACAACACACGACAGGGCCGACGCGCCCAGCGCCGAGTCCAGAAAGCTGTCCATGGAAGACCCCCGAGAATCCCCGCCCCGGCGCCGCACAGACGGCGTCCTGATGGTTAACTCGGCCACAGGCGACATCGTTCCGCTTGCTCGAGGGATAACGCCAAGAGGAGCATTTTCCTGCTTTTCGTGGCCTACTCCGTCATTGCGAGGAGGCGCAGCCGACGAAGCAATCCTGAAACGGGATGTGGCTCAGGATTGCTTCGCTTCGCTCGCAATGACCAGGTGGTTTGGCCAGCAGGCGGGAGTCGTCGCACGATCGGCTGGAAAAGCAGCACCTGGCGCCTACCTCAAGAGACGCTTTAAAAGTAGACAATTATAACAATAATATAAATAATTTCAAAAGCTTAATTGATCAACTTAAACTAGAAGATGAACTCCCTCACAAGTGCTCCACCTCCAGCACGCCGGGTATCTCCCGCAAGGCGGTCGCGACCTCGGCGGTCACCTGATAGCTTCCGGGAAGGCGAATTTCGATCTCCTCCGGCGCGACGTCGCGCTTGATGAGCAGCGAGACCTCGCCGTCGCCCTTCCCCGTGAGCCTGTTTTTAATCCTATCGAGCGGACTCTGGTCTTCGACGACAACCCGCAGCCCCTTCTGCGCGCGGGCGGCGGCGGCCGCCAGCGGCTCGACCGCGACGATGCGGGCGCGCACGTCGTCGCCCTCGACGCTCGCGGAAAGCGTGACCAGAACCGCCGAGCCCTTCTCCAGCGCGTCGCGATACTGGTTGAGCGCCTCCTGGAAAAGTATGGCCTCGAACTGGCCAGTCGTGTCGGAGAGCTGGACGATGCCCATCTTCGAGCCGGACTTGGTGCGGCGCTCGGCGCGGTCGAGAACCACCGCCGCGAGCCGCCCGGCGGTCGCGCCCTTCTTCACGTCGCCGACGAATTTCGCCCAGCGCGACACTCTCAATTTGGGTAGGAGGCCGGCATAGGCGTCGAGTGGGTGGCCGGAGAGGAAAAACCCCGCCGCTTCATATTCCCGCCGCAGCCGCTCCGCCGTCGGCCAGGGCTGGACCTTCGGCAGCACGAGATCGTCGGCCTCCGCCCCGCCGAACAGCGCGTTCTGGCCCGCCTTGCGGTCCTCGGCGTGGCGATTCGCCGTGGCGAGGACGGATTCGATCGCCGCGAAGGCGCGGGCGCGATTGGGCTCCAGCTCGTCGAAGGCGCCGCAGGCGGCGAGATTTTCGAGCACCTTCTTGTTGACCTCGCGCGGATTGATCCGCCGGGCGAAGTCCGAGAGGCTCGTAAAGGGCGTCTCGCCGCGCGAGCGCACGATCGACTCCGCCTGCCCCTCCCCGACGCCCTTGATCGCCGACAGCGCGTAGCGGATCGCGAGCTTGCCGTCCGGACCGGGCGCGACGTCGAAATCCACCCCCGAGCGCTTGATCGAGGGCGGCTCGACCGCGATGCCGAGACGCCGCGCCTCGTCGCGGAATTCGGCGAGCTTGTCGGTCTGGCTCTTGTCGAAGGTCATGGAGGCGGCCAGAAACTCGGCCGGGTAATGCGCCTTGAACCAGGCGGTCTGATAGGCGATCAGCGCATAGGCCGCCGCATGCGACTTGTTGAAGCCGTAGTCGGCGAATTTCGCCAGCAGGTCGAAGATGAAATTGGCAAGCTCCGGCGTCAGTTCGCGCTCGACCGCGCCTTTGACGAAGCGCTCGCGCTGGGCGTCCATCTCCGCCTTGATCTTCTTGCCCATGGCGCGGCGGAGCATGTCGGCCTCGCCCAGCGTATAGCCGGACAGCACCTGCGCGATCTGCATCACCTGTTCCTGATAGATGATGACGCCGAAGGTCTCCTTCAGGATCGGCTCGATCTTGGGGTGGTAGTAATCCGCCTCCTCGTCGCCGAGCTTCACGGCGCAATAGGTCGGGATATTCGCCATCGGGCCGGGACGGTAGAGCGCGACGAGCGCGATGATGTCCTCGAAGCGGTCGGCGTGCATTTCGACCAGCGCCTTGCGCATGCCCGCGCTTTCGAGCTGGAACACGCCCACCGTCTCGCCCCGCCCGAGCATGGCGTAGGTCTCTTTGTCGTCGAGCGGGATTTTTTCGAGATCGACGCCGGGGTCGCGCCGCCGCGCCAGCCGGGTCGCCATGGCGAGCACGGTCAGCGTCTTCAGGCCGAGAAAGTCGAATTTGATCAGCCCCGCCGGCTCCACCCATTTCATGTTGAACTGGGTCGCCGGCATGTCGGACTTGGGGTCGCGGTAAAGCGGCGTCACCTCATGCAGCGGCCGGTCGCCGATGACGACGCCGGCGGCGTGGGTCGAGGCGTTGGAGTAGAGCCCCTCGAGCGCCCCGGCGATCTTGAACAGCCGCGAGACGCGTTCGTCCTGCTCGGCCGCCTCGCGCAATTTCTGTTCGCCGGCGACGGCTTCGGCCAGCGTCACGGGCTTGGCCGGGTTCTGGGGCACGAGCTTGGCGAGCTTGTCCACCTGCCCCAGCGGCATTTCCAGCACGCGGCCGACGCTGCGGAGCACGCCGCGCGCGAGGAACGAACCGAAGGTGATGATCTGCGCCACGCGATCCGCGCCATAGCGCTCGCGGACATAGTCGATCACCTCGCCGCGCCGGGTCTGGCAGAAGTCGATGTCGAAGTCCGGCATCGAGACGCGCTCGGGGTTGAGGAAGCGTTCGAAGAACAGGCCGAAGCGCAGCGGATCGAGATCGGTGATGGTCAGCGCATAGGCGACGAGCGAGCCGGCGCCCGAGCCACGGCCCGGTCCTACGGGAATCCCCTGCGCCTTGGCGTATTTGATGAAGTCGGCGACGATCAGGAAGTAGCCGGGAAAGCCCATTTTCTCGATGGTCGAGAGTTCGAAGTCGAGGCGCCTGAGATAGTCCTCGCGCGTCTGGCCCTCGCAGGGACCATGCGCGGCGAGGCGCGCCTCCAGCCCCTCGGCCGCCTGACGGCGCAATTCCTCGGCCTCCACCTCGGTGTACGGCCGGTCGCCCGGAGCGTCGCTCAGATAGCGCGGCATGATCGGCTTTTGCGTCTTCGGCCGGAAGCTCACGCGGCGGGCGATTTCGACCGTATTGGCCGTCGCTTCCTCGAGATCGGCGAAGAGCGCGCGCATTTCCGAGCGGGTCTTGAAATAGTGCTCGGGCGAAACCCGCCGCCGGTCGGCGACGCTCGTCACCGTCCCTTCCGCGATGCAGAGAAGCGCGTCATGGGCCTCGAAATCGCCGCGCGAGGCGAAATAGGGCTCGTTGGTCGCGACCAGCGGCACGCCGCGCCGATAGGCGAGATCGAGAAGCTGCGGCTCGACCTCCTGCTCGCTCGGCAGGCGATGGCGCTGGATTTCGAGATAGAGCCGGTCGCCGAAGAGGCTTTGCAGCGTCTCGAGCCGCGCCCGCGCAAGTTCCGGCCGGCCGGCCGCGAACATGCGGTCGAGCGGGCCGTCTGGGCCGCCGGTCAGCGCGATCAGCTCGGCGCCGTCCTCGGCGAGCGCCGCAAGGGTCAGATGCGGCTCGTCGCCTTCCGCCGTGTCGAGCCAGGCGCGCGAGGCGGCGCGCATGAGGTTGAGATAGCCGGTCTCGGTCTTGGCCAGGAGCACGATATTGGCGAGGCTCCCGTCGCGCCCGGCCGGGCCGGAAGTCTGGGCGTCGCCGAAGTCGACGCGCAACTGGACGCCCGCGATCGGCTGTATGCCGGCCTTTGAGGCTTTTTCGGAAAATTCCAGCGCTGCGAAGAGATTGTTGGTGTCGGTGACGGCCAGCGCCGGCTGCTCGTCGCGCACCGCGAAATCGATCAGCTTGCCGATCGTCAGGGCCCCCTCGCGGAGCGAAAAGGCCGTGTGGAGATGAAGATGGACGAAACCGGGAGTCGCGGCGCTCATTGCGGGATTTTATCCGCTCGCATCGTCCGCTGGAACAAAAGGATTCTGGCGTCCACAGCAATGCAGGGCGGCTGAGGCCGTCGGCGCCGGTGGATCAGCGCCCGAGGCGGCCTCGTCCTTCGAGACGCGCGCTTTGCGCGCTCCTCAGGATGAGGCCTAACTGATCCCCCTCATGCTGAGGAGCCGCCGAAGGCGGCGTCTCGAAGCATGAGGAGCCGCCGAAGGCGGCGTCTCGAAGCATGAGGAGCCGCCGAAGGCGGCGTCTCGAAGCATTGGAGGCAACCCCAATAGCAAAGCCCGGCGGAGGGGATCGCGCCGGGCTCAATTCGGTGGGGCAGCGCCCCGGACGAAGGGGGCGTTTGACGCCCGAACTTATTCGGCCGCGGTGAAGGTCTTGGTCGCCGACTCGATCGGCTTGAAGACTTCCTTGGCGATCGACGAATACAGTTCGCCGATCTTGGTCGCCTCGGCGACGAAATCCTCATAGGCGCTCTTGGCGAAGTCGGTCTGAAGCGCGAGGGCCTCGTCGATTTTCTTCACCGTGATGAGCTTTTCCGCGAGCAGACGGCTCTTTTCGAACGACTTCTTCGAATAATCGGTCGTCTCGGCGGCAATGCTCTGCCAGCCCTTGGTCACGGCCGCAGCGGCGGCGGACACAGCCTCGAATTGCTCTTTACCGATCAGCTGCACGCTGTCGAAATTGGCGACCATGGGTTTCGTCCTCTCGCAATGGCGTTCTCGATACGCCGCCCCCTGGCGGCGCGGCATGAGCGCCGGCTAACATTAAGAATATATGCGTTGCACAAAAGTTCGTCAATAAAAATGTTGCACCGCAAAAAAACTCCTCAAAATTCGGGAGAAGCCTTAACCCGCAGGTAACCGCGTTCTCCTACCCTTGGCGACTGTAGCGTTTTTGTGACGGCGGCCCACGGCTGTCTCGCGGAGCGCAAGTGCCAGTTTTTGTATGGGGCGCGTAGTATGTCGAAACCGAGTCTGCTGGACCGCCTGGCCCAGCCCCGCTCCCTTGCCGCGATATTCGCGGCGATCATGACTTTCATCGCCATCACCGCCATCCCGGCTGAAGCCCGGCGGCATGGCCACCGCCACCACGCCCGACACAATTTCCATCATCATTTCGCGCACAGCCGCATGCCCGGCGCCAGCCACCATGGCGGCGACGAGATCATCGGCGAACATCGCGGCTTTGCGGCGATCGTGGTCGACGGCAACAGCGGCCGCACGATTTACGCGCGCAACGAGCACGAATTGCGTCACCCCGCTTCCGTCACCAAGGTGATGACGCTCTATCTGCTGTTCGAGCAGCTCGAGAAGGGCCGCCTGCGGCTCGACACGCCCCTGATGATTTCCTCCCACGCCGCCGCCCAGGCGCCCTCGAAGCTCGGCCTGCAACCCGGCGAGACGATCAGCGTCGAGAACGCCATCAAGGCTGTGGTGACGAAATCCGCCAATGACATCGCCTGCGCCATCGCCGAGAACATCGGCGGCGACGAGCGCAGCTTCGCGCAGATGATGACGCGCAAGGCTCATGCGCTCGGCATGCGCAACACCCATTACGCAAACGCGTCCGGCCTGCCGGACCCAACACAGATCACCACGGCCTATGATCTCGCGGTTCTCGGCCGCGCGATCCAGGACCGCTTCCCGCGCTACTACCGCTATTTCTCGACGCACAGCTTCGCCTATAACGGCGCGCTGCACGCCAATCACAATCATCTGCTCGGCCGCGTCGAGGGCATGGACGGCATCAAGACCGGCTACACCCGCGCCTCGGGCTTCAACCTGCTGACCTCGGTGCGTCGCGGCAGTCATCACATCGTCGCGGTGGTCATGGGCGGCGCCACCGCCGCCGGCCGCGACCACATCATGGCCAATCTCATCGAGGAGCACATCGCGGGCGGCTCGACCGACGCGCACGGCGGCCGCGATCACCGAGGACTCTTCGGTGGCCGATGAAGAAGCGCCAGCCATCCAGCGCGTGTCCGAGCGCCGCGTCGCAATCGCCGAACCGGCGCCTGAGCCCGTCGTCGAAGAGCCGGAGGTGGTGCGCCAGCCGCAGCGCGTCGCCGCTTACGCCGAACCCGAGATCGATCGCGAGGAAGTCAGCGTCGTTGCGCCCCGTCCGGCGCGCCACGCCGCCCCCGTCCCCGCCGCTCTCGTTCCGCCCGCCACTATTCCGAGGGGCGAACGGGACGCCTCCGAGCGGGTTCGCCCCGCTTTCGTCTCCGGCGTCCAGAAGCGCGTCGTCGAAGAAGCGCCCGTCAAGAAAGGGCGCGGCAAGGACGCCGCGAAAGCGCAACTTGCCGCCGTCATCGACGGCTCCACCTCCAGCCGCACGTCAAAGGCCCGCGACATCACGCCCGCGACGACAACGCCCTCGGCCATCCGCGCCTCGACGAATGTCGCAAAGTCGGAGTCAAAGGCGGAGCCCGCGCGGCCGACGAAGCCGGGCTGGATGATCCAGATCGGCGCGGCCGAGGACCCCGACAAGGCCAATGCGCTGCTGTCGCGCGCCAAGAGCCAGTTGCAGGGCTTTCCGCCCTCAGCCCGCGCCTTCACCGAGAAGGTTCAGAAGGGGAATGAGACGCTCTATCGCGCCCGCTTCGCCGGTCTCGAAGAGCAAAGCGCGCAGTCTGCCTGCAAGGCGCTCAAGAAATCCGGCTTCGCCTGCTTCACAACGAAGAACTGAGGGCGCCTCGATGTCTGCCACCTGGGACCATCACGAGCCCGTTCGGCGCCGCCTAATGGTGTCGCCGCATCAGGACATCCTTGGCTTCATTTACCCGCGCGGCCAGATCCGTCGTCCCGCCCAGATCTGGATGAAGCTTCTTCATCAGATCGCGGTGCGCCCGGGCGATATCGGCCGCCGCCGCGCCCTTTTTCAGACCGAGGATTTCATAGGCTTCATCCTCGGTGATCGTTCCCGAACGGCGCGCGCGCGTCTCGCCGCTCCCCGCGTCGTGGTGCGGATCGCCTGCCGCACGCCATCCGGAAAAGCGGCGGTCAAGATACGCCTCTAGCAGCCGGGCGCCGTCGGGGTCGTCGCGCAGGCAAATTCTGTAAAGCTCGAAGAGCGCGGGTCGGGTGAGGGCGTCGAGGCGTTTGCCCTCGTCCTTGCCCGCGAGGATCATGCCGCGAATGGCGCCGGTCGCGTGATCCAGCTCCATCTCGATCATGGCGGAGCGAACCCGCGACACGCCGCCGCCGCCCGCGCCGGCGTCGCGCATTGAACCCTGCGAGCCGAGCCCCATCAGCCAAAGGCCGGCGGCGCCGAGGCCGAGACCGAAATCGAGCCGTCCCCGCGCCAGCAGCAGGCCGCCCAGCGCCATCAGGAAAAATCCGCCGCCCCGCTTGATCAGCCGCGCGAGGAAGGCGGGAGAGGCCTGCGTATAGGCCTTCAGCGCATAGAGCCCCAGCGCGAGCGCGAAAAATCCGAGCAGGACAGGCATGGCTTATCGTGACCCCATCTGCGACAGGAGCAGGCGGGCCGCATCTTCGCCCTGCCCCGCGCGCTTTTCCAGTTCCGGCATGCCGCCTACGGCATAAGCGGCGGCGGCCCCGAGCAGTTCCGCGAGTCGACGCGGGGCCGAAAGATCGAAGGCGGCATAGGCGCCGCCGGTCAGTCGCGCGATTTCCCGAAAGGCCGCTTTCGCGGCCGGGTCCGCGCCCTCCTGAAACATGAAAGCCTTCAGCCCGAGCAGGCCGAGCTGGCCCGCAAGCGCGCAAAGATGGTCGACGTTCTCCTCCATGGCGTCGCCAATATAGACCAGCGCGCCGACTCGCAGCGCTTTTGTCTCGTCGAGCGCGTGGCTCAGAACGCGGCCGATCTGCGTGTGGCCGCCCTGGCAGGATATGCGCGACATCATTGCCCCAAGCCCGTCGCCCTGCGAAACGAACCGCGAGGCGCGGCATTCCCGGAATCCACGAAAATATACCAGCTGCACGTCCAGCCCGCCCTGCGCGGCGGTCGTGCGAAACATTTCGCCCTGTATGGATTGCGCCAGATCCCAGGTCGGCTGGCGGCTCATGGTGGCGTCGAGGGCGAAGATCAGCCGGCCGCGCCCGCCCGGATGCGCCACATCCCGCGCCCTATCGAGGAAAGCGTCGATCGCGCTGTTTTCCACCCGGCGCGGCGCCGGCGCCTTTTTAAGGTCGTCGCCCAAAGCTGTTCACGTCGCTTGTTCGTAACGATATATAAAATCGGTTTCGCGGCATACAAAACAAGTGCCTGAAGGGCGCGCCGCGCGCCAGCAATCCGAACGGAAGACGGCCCATGGAACGCAACGCCCTGCCTCCCACGCCCATCGCCGCCCTGCCCGCGCAGGAAAAGGAAACGGTGCAATCGCTCATGCGGGCCTTTGCGCTGGAGCTGTCGCAGGCCGGCGTCCGCGTCGCCGGCGTGACGCAAATGCGCGGCCAGGACTCGGCCGGGCGCCCGCGCGTCTTTCTGCGCGACGTCGCGTCGGAAGCCGAATATGTGATTTCCCAGGACCTTGGCCCCGGCTCCGTGGCCTGCAACCTCGATACGGGCGAGCTGGCCATGGCCTGCGCCGCCGTGGAAAGCGCCGCGCGCGCAGGCGTCGATCTGATCGTCGTCAGCAAATTCTCCAAGCAGGAGGCCGAGCGCGGCGGCCTGTGCGACGCCTTCCGGGCGGCGATGAGCGCGCGCATTCCCGTCATTGCGGCGGTCTCCCCGCATTTCCGCGACGAGTGGCGGAGCTTCGCGGGCGCGCTGGCGGAGGACGTGACGCCCTCGCGCGAGGCGCTGGCGGAATGGTGGGCGCGGGCGCGGCGGCCGTCGTAGGCGCGGGGCCTGAGGAAATGTTTGTGAGGGCGGCGAGGCTTGCCCCGACCGCAAATTAGTGCAACTATTGCATCCCGAAACCGATAGTTCCATGCCCGTTCTGCAACGTTTCGGTTCGGTCAGCTTGCGCATGTATGCCGACGATCACCGCCCGCCGCACTTTCACATCGTGTCGCCTGACTTTCAGGTGCTCGTGCGGATTTCGGATTTCACCGTCATCGCTGGCGACGCCAGGGCATCCGATCTGGTCGAGGCTTTGGCGTGGGCGCGCGATCATCGAGACATGCTCGCTGACAAATGGCTGGAGCTGAACGAGCGAGGCTGACCTTGCCACGGAAAATTCTCCCTCGCATTGTGGCGGTCGCTCCCGGTGACCGGGACATGACCTTACGCGTAAGTTGGGATCGGGGCGACGAGAGCCTCATCGACCTGTCCGGTATGGTGAAAAGCTTTCGAGTCTACAAGCCTCTACGCGGCTCCCCTGACTTGTTCCGGCGCGTGCGCGTCGGCGATCATGGAACCGATGTCGTCTGGACGGATGAAATCGACATGGCCGCCGATACGCTTTGGCGCCTTGCTCAGGAGCAGGCGGGGGCGACCCTGTCGTCCGAGGGCTTCAGACGATGGCGCGAGCGCAAGGCATATACGCTCGACGCAGCGGCGGCGGCCCTTGGGATCAGTCGTCGGATGGTCGCCTATTACGAACAAGGCAAGAAGCCCATTCCACGCGTCGTCGCGCTTGCGACCCGAGCGCTCGAACCGAGTTCGAGTTAATCCACCGTCACTTCACCGGCGGCGCATACATCAGCCCGCCCTTGTTCCACAGCGCATTCACCCGCCGCTCCATGCCCAGCGGCGACCCCTGCCCCATGTTGCGCTGAAAGATTTCGGCGTAATTGCCGCTATGCTTGATGATCCGGTACGGCCAGTCCCCGGCGAGGCCGAGGCCGGCGGCGCGGTCGCCCTCGACCCCCAGAAGGTGACGGATGCGCGGCGCGTCCGATTTCAGCGCGGCGTCCACATTCACCGTCGAAACATCGAGTTCTTCGGCGTCCATCAACGCGAAAAGCGACCAGCGCACCAGGGAGAACCACTGATCGTCGCCCTTTCGCACCACCGGGCCGCGCGGCGCCTTGGTGAGGAGGTCCGGCAGGACGTCGTGGTCTCCCGGATTCGCGAGCTTCGCCCGCGCGCCATACAGCATCGTCGCATCGGCGCTCAGCGCGTCGCACTGTCCGCCGTCATAGGCGGCGACGGCGTCTTCGAAGCGTGGAAAGAGCTTCGGTTCATAGGGCGTCTTGCGCATTCGGAAGAAATCCGCGAGCTCCAGCTCGTAGGACGTCCCCTGCTGCACGCAGACTGAAACATTGGCGAGATCCTGCGCCGAGGCGAAGCTGCGCTGTCGGCGGACCAGAAAGCTCTGGCCGTCGTAAAAGGAGACGCCAACGTAAAGGACCTGCTGCTGAGCGCCGTCGCGGGACTGTGTCCAGGGCGCCGCGCCGGCGATCAGATCGACCCAGCCGGACTGCAGCGCCATTGCGCGATCCTTCGCGCTGAGGCCGAGAAAACGCACTTTCGCCGGATCGTCGAAAATCGCGGCCGCGACCGCGTGGCAGAAGTCGACGTCGAAACCGCGCCAGACTCCCTTGTCGTCGGGCTGGGCGAAGCCCGGCGCATCCGTCACGCCACAGGAAAGGTAGCCTCGCCGCAGGACCTGCGAAAGCGTCTGCCCTGGCTCCGTCTGCGCTTGCGCGTCCCGCCCCAGGAAGGCGAGCGCGGTCGCCATCAGGGCGAGAAAGATTCGTCGGGCGATCATCGACGGGCTCGGTTTTGAACGGCCGCTATATTAGTTTGGCGTCCCGCCGGCGCAAGCGGCGCGTCACGCTACGGGTGCCTCGATGTCGACCGATAAGATTGAAAAACGGCGAAATAAGCGCATGGCCACGCTCGTCACACAGGCCGGGCGCGCGCCCTTCGATCATTTCGGCTTCGTCAATCCGCCCGTCTATCGCGGCTCGACAATTCTGTTCCCGACTGTCGCCGATCTGGAAGGGTTACGCCAGCCATATACTTACGGCACCAAGGGCACGCCCACGACGCGCGCGCTGGAGACCGCCTGGAGCGAGATCGCCGGCGCGGCGGACACGGTGCTCGTCCCTTCCGGCCTCGCCGCCATTTCGCTCGCCCTGCTGACCGCGACCAAGGCGGGCGCGCATCTCCTCGTGACCGATTCGGCCTATTCCCCCACGCGCGCCTTCTGCGACGGCTTTCTGGCGCGCTTCGGCGTGACCACCGAATATTACGATCCGGCCATCGGCGCCGGAATCGCCGGGCTGATCCGTCAGGAGACAACGGCCGTGCTGGTCGAGTCGCCCGGCTCGCAGAGCATGGAGGTGCAGGATACGCCCGCCATCGCCGAGGCGGCCCACGAGCAGGGGCTTTGCGTCATCGTCGACAACACATGGGCGACGCCGCTGCTGTTTCCCCCGCATGCGCGCGGCTGCGATCTCGCCATCGAAGCGGGCACCAAATATCTCTCGGGTCATTCCGATATTCTGCTGGGCCTCGTCTCCGCCAACGCGAGATGGGCGAAGCGCCTGCGCCATACCTTCAATCTCTTCGCCATTGGCGCAAGCCCCGACGACGCCTCGCTGGCGTTGCGCGGCCTGCGCACCATGTCGCTGCGGCTGAAGGAACAGGGCCGCGCGGCGCTGGAGATCGCGCAATGGCTTGCGGCGCGGCCGGAAGTCGCGCGCGTGCTGCATCCGGCCCTGCCCGACCATCCCGGCCATGAGATCTGGAAGCGAGACTTTTCTGGCTCGTCCGGCGTCTTTTCCATCATCCTGAAGCCCGCGCCCAAGGCGGCCGTCGACGCCTTCGTGGACGGTTTGGAGCTCTTCGGGATCGGTTACTCATGGGGCGGCTACGAGAGCCTCATCCTCCCCTTCGACTGCGCCCCCTACAGAACCGCCACGCGCTGGGCGCCGGGGGGGCCGGCGTTGCGCTTCTCGATCGGGCTGGAGGATGTCGATGATCTGCGGGAGGATCTGGAGGCGGGGTTTGCGCGGCTTGCGGAAAAATGCTGACGGCAGTCCTCCAGCGCCCTGCCGAAGGGGCCGATGTCCCCTCTCCGGCGTCGTGGCGCGCTTCCCCTTTCCCTGCGCCGTGGGGAGAGGATCAGGGTGACGGGCAAGGCCGCAGCGACGGTCTTGCAAGTTAGCCCCTATCCCTCGAGCGCCTTGCCAAACGCGCGGATCAGCTCGCTCAGGCCCGGTTCGTCGACCTGTTGCGCGGCCACGTTGTAAGGGAACCAGAAGGTCACGCGCTGGCCCTTCTCCGGCCATTTCTTGCGCTGCCGCTCGACGCGAAGCGAATAGACCTCGACGACGCAATCGACCGCGCCGCCGCCCTTCATGCGTTTCTCATATTCGAAATCGCCGAGCTTCGTCTTCTCGACCTTGCCGTGCAGGCCGGCCTCCTGCTGCGCCTCGATCGCCGCCACGATATGCGGCTTGCGGCCTTTCATCGGCCAGCCCTTGGGAACGACCCACCGCTTGGTGTCGCGCGAGGTCGCGAGCAGGATCTCGACCTTGTTCTCCTCGGTCACGCGCCAGGGGAGAGCGGCAAATTGCTGGCGGGGCGCGGGCCTGGGGCCATCCTTCTTTCTGGCCTTCGGCGTCTTTTTCTTCATCCAAAGAAACTCGCGACCGTGTAGAAGGCGGCGGCGATGAAGGCGGACATGGGCATGGTCACGATCCAGGCCACGACAATGTCCTTCGCCACATTCCAGCGCACCGCCGAAACGCGCCGCGCCGCGCCCACGCCGACGATCGCCCCGGTGATCGTGTGGGTGGTCGAAACCGGAATGCCAAGGCCCGTCGCCAGAAACAAGGTGATCGCGCCGCCCGTTTCGGCGCAGAAGCCCTGCATGGGCGTGAGCCGCGTGATCTTCGATCCCATTGTGTGAACAATCCGCCAGCCGCCGAAGAGCGTGCCCAGGCCCATCGCCGCCTGACAGCTCAGCACCACCCAGAACGGCACATGGAACTCGCCGCCGGAAAGGCCATGCGCGTAGAGCAGAACGGCGATGACGCCCATCGTCTTCTGCGCATCATTGCCGCCATGGCCGAGCGAGTAAAGCGAAGCAGAAACAAATTGAAGCGTGCGAAACAGGTTGTCGACGGCGCTCGGCGTGCTCCGCACGAAGATCCAGGAGACCGCCAGCACGAGCAGAAGCGCCAGCAGAAAGCCGAGCGCGGGCGAAAGCACGATCGCCGAGCCGGTCTTGATCAATCCGCTCCAGACGATGGCGCTGGTTCCGGTCTTGGCCACGCCGGCGCCGACGAGTCCGCCGACGAGCGCATGCGAACTCGATGACGGGATGCCCATCAGCCAGGTGATGACATTCCAGGAGATCGCGCCCATCAGCGCGCCGAAGATCACCTTGTCGTCGACGATCTGCGGCGAAATGATCCCCGAACCGACCGTCTGCGCGACATGAAGGCCGAAGAACAGAAAGGCCACGAAATTGAAGAAAGCGGCCCAGAAGACCGCATATTGCGGCCGCAGCACGCGCGTTGAGACGATGGTCGCGATGGAATTGGCGGCGTCATGCAGGCCGTTGAGGAAATCGAAGGCGAGCGCGACGGCGATCAGGCCGTACAGCAGAAGCGGGACATCACCCACGCCGCGCTCCTAGCTGTGCTCGATGACGATCGCCGTCACCCGGTTTGCGATATCCTCGAAGCCGTCGACGACTTTCTCCAGATGCCCGTAAATCTCCGAGCCGACGACGAAAGCCATGGGATCGCTCGTGCGATGCGCGCGGAACAGATCCTTGAGACCCTGATCGTGAAGCGCGTCCGCCTCGTCCTCGATGCGCGTGATCTCCTCGCCGAAGGCGTTGAGCTTCGCCGCATTCTGGCGCATGGCGCGCAGCAGCGGCAGCGAGTCGCGGGTCATCCCGGCCGACTGGACGATGATGTCGCCGATGCGCCGCATGGAGGCGTCGAACTCGTTAAACTCGTAGAGCTGCGTGGCCTTCGAGGTCTGATGCATCTGGTCGATGGTGTCGTCCATCGCCGTGATGAGATCGCGGATGTCGCTGCGGTCGAACGGCGTGATGAAGGTGCGGCGCACGGCGAGCAGCGTCTCGCGGGTGATATCGTCGGCGGCGTGCTCCTGCCGGCGGATTTCCTGACAGCAGGCGAGATAGCCCTCCCCGCCGTCGAGCATTCGGCGCAGCGCATGGGCGCCCGCGACCAGCGTTTCCGAATGGCGCTCGAACAGATCGAAGAAGCCCTCTTCGCGCGGCAACAGCGCCTGAAACCAAGACAGCATCCGCGCCCCTCCAGGCTGTCACAAAATCGTCATACGCACCCGGATAGCGGCGAGACGGCCTCCTGTAAAGGCAGGCTAGGGTTTGGCCGGCGGCGGGGTGCTGCCGGTGCGGTCGTCGTCGAGGATCTGGAAAGGAGGTCCGGCCGGCTCCGCCGGCTCCGTGACGGCCGCCGTCGCCGGCGCGCGCCGCAACATGGCGCGCAACCGGTCGCGCAGGGCCGGCGGCATGAAGGAGGCGCCGCTGAGCGGCACGAGTTTCGAGCCCCGGTAGACGAAAGCGCCTTCGGTCTCCACGATGACGTCGCCGGACTGCAGCGTGGGATCGCTTCTCACGTTCTGCTCGAAATAGGCTTGCGAGGTTCTGGGATCGTTGCAGGCGCAGGCGCCGTTCGCCTTGTCCCTGAAGGCGAAAGCGCCGGGAAGCGCCGAATAGCGCTGGCCCTTGCGGTTACGCGCCGTCTCGATCGTCGAGCCGTCGAAGATTTCCATCTGCGCCGAAGGGCACGCCATTTCGCAGGATTGCTGCCGCGTCGCCCGCGTCGATTTGATCAGCGGAAAATAATAGCCGTCGCAGCTGCGCACGCAGAACCCGCCGACCGAAGGGTCGGATGAAAAGCTGTTCCCGTCGCGGGGGCGCGCGTAGCGCAATTCGCCCTGAACCCTGTCGCGACGGGTCGGGACCGACTCGCGCGGCCGCGGCGCGGCCGGTGGAGGCGCCGGCGCGCCGAACAAAAACTCGAGCAGACCCTCAGCCGCGCCCGGCGAAGGCGTCAAGGCGAGCCAGAACGCCATTCCGAGCGGGACAATCCAGCGAGCAAACCGCATCACTACCGCACCCGCCATGCCTGCCCGGTCCTTCCATCGATGCGCCATGAAAAGCCGACCGACGCCGACTTCGCCCGCTCTCGTCAGGTTGCAACCGGATTGTGTCAATTCTCACGGCCATTTAGCTGTTACGGCAGGGAGAGGCGCCGCCAGGGAAACTGAAAGGAGTCAAAACGCCATCGGAAAAGCCGATGGCGTTCAAATGCGACCTGACACGCTCACGCGAGCGAATTGGCTGTCGACGGCAATATTGCTCAAGAGTTGGGTGAGATAAAGCTCAGATCACGCTGACTCGAGCCCGGCGAAGTGAATCTGGCGATGCGCGAGGGAAAATGCCGGCGCTCATCAGCGCGCCGATAAAAGGCGTCCCTCAGTCTCAGAAATGGCGCGCATAGCGTTCTTCACAGAACCTACGATATGTTCAATCTGTTTATGTTGCAGACCGTGCCACATCGGCAGACGGAGCAGACGCTCGCTCTCGCGAGTCGTGTACGCATCCTCCCCATGAAAACGCGAGTGACGGAGTCCTCCCGGAGCGCTGTGCAAGGGCACATAGTGAAATACGGCCATGACGCCGAAATCGGATTTCAGCTTCTCGATCAACTCGGTCCGCTGCTTCAGGTTTCCGACCTTTATGTAGAACATATGCGCGTTATGGCTGCAGTCGTCCGGCACTGTCGGCGTCTCGATCGCCGCAAAATCCTTCAGTCCCTTGTAATATTGAGCCCAGTGATCGAGCCGGGCGCTTTGCAGTTCGTCTGCTTTCTGCAACTGGCCCCACAAATATGCGGCCTGAAGCTCGCTCGGGAGGTAGCTGCCGCCAACGTCGACCCATGTATATTTGTCGACCTGCCCCCTGAAAAACTGACTCCGGTTTGTGCCCTTTTCCCGGATGACTTCCGCTCTCTCGACAAGGCGAGCGTCGTTGACGATGAGCAACCCTCCCTCACCGCCGCTCGTAAAGTTCTTTGTTTCATGAAAGCTGTACGCGGCCAGATGCCCGAACGAGCCTAACGGCTTTCCCTTGTAGTTGCTAAGCATCGCCTGCGCGGCGTCTTCGATGACGAACAGGCCGTATTTCTCGGAAAGGCCCATGATCGCATCCATCTCGCAGCCGACGCCGGCATAATGGACGGGTACGATCGCTTTCGTTCGATCGGTGATCGCCGCTTCGATGAGCGTTTCGTCGATGTTCATCGTATCGGGTCTGATGTCCACGAAAACGATTTTCGCGCCCCGTAACGCGAAGGCGTTCGCCGTGCTCACAAAGGTGTAGCTCGGCATTATGATTTCGTCGCCCGGACCAGCTTCTATCAGCAGCGCCGCCATTTCGAGGGCAGCGGTGCAGGAAGGCGTCAAAAGTGTCTTGGCGCTTAATTTCGTGTCGAACCAGTTGTGACACAGGTTCGAGAAGTGACCGTCGCCAGAAAGTTTGTCCCGCAGCAGCGCGTCCCGAACATATCCGTCTTCGTTTCCCGTACGCGGAGGCCTGTTGAACAAGATCATAAAGCAACCCTGCTTCTGATCTTCCAAACAGTCAAGCTCAAGATTGTAGGGGCTCGCAGCACTCCACGGCATCTGGAGACCATGGCTTACGCCGGCGGGAGAAGCTCACTTTTCCCCGCCCAGGTTCGCCTTATGTTCTATACGTTTCCGGACCCCGGTTGATTGGAAAACGGGTGGAAGCCGGTGAGACGGAAGCTCCTCGAACAGGAGGAGCCATTGGTGGCTGGCCGCCATCGTCTGGCGCCGAGTTCGGCCGCTGGCGACCCCGACAGGATTCGAACCTGTGACCTACCGCTTAGAAGGCGGTTGCTCTATCCAGCTGAGCTACGGGGCCAACAAGGCCTTGGCGCGACGGGTGGGACAGGGTTCAGTGCGTCCACAACCCGATGCGGTTGGTGCGGAAATTGTCCGAATAGGACACGGTGCGACGCGACGCGTGGTCGGGCTTGGGCTCCTCGACGCGATAAGGCAGGCCCTCACGCTCCGCATAGGCGACCGCCTCCTCGCGCGTGGCGAAGCGGAGGCGGATCTGCTGCTTCATGTCGCCGGAGCTCGTCCAGCCCATCAGCGGCTCGATCGAGCGCGGCGCTTCGGGGTCGAAAACCAGCCGCCAGGGCTTGTCAGAGCCCGGGCCCGACTGGGTCACGCTTGGAGACTGACAAAAGATGCGAGCCGTCATTTCAACCTCTTGTTTCGCAGTTCGCCCCGCCGGTAAACGGGACGCGGCCGCCCTCGTAGCAGACGACGAGAAATCCCAACCTTGCGCGTCGGGCCTGACCCTACACGTCCCGCCTCGGGCGCGACAAGCCGCCGGGGCGAGTGCGATGGTCGGGGCAGCAGGATTCGAACCTGCGACCTGAAGTACCCAAAACTTCCGCGCTACCAGGCTGCGCTATACCCCGACGACAAACCACAAGGTCCGTTCCCGTCGCCTAACATGCGCCGCCGCGCGTCACAAGGCGGTGACGGCGATCCTCAGCGCTTGAAAACGGCATGCCGGACCTCGTCGCCCGGCTTGAGGCCAATCTGCTTTGCGACGCCTGCGTTGAGCTCGACCACCGCAGAAACCACCCCGCCGGCGATCACATTTTCCGACATTGGCGTCGTGTCGGCGACGATTTTCGAGACGACCCCCTCCCGAGTGATGAACACCATATCGAGCGGGATATAGGTGTTCTTCATCCACATCATGATGGAAACATTGTCGCCGAAATCGAAGAGCATGCCCTGGTCCTGCGGCATGGAGCGGCGGAACATCAAACCTTTCGCGCGCTCCTCGGGCGTATCAGCCAGTTCGACGCGAAACGCATGCGGGCCGCTCTCCGTGACGAACTCCAGACGCTGAAGCGCCTCCCCTGCCCTCACGGCAGGGGATGACCAAAGCACGCAGGCGGTGATCACAGAGACGAAAAAAAACGCCGCTTTCGCGGCAGCGGCGAATCTCTGGAGTCTCATAATGCGGCTCTCCCAACGCAAACGGCGCCAAGTCTTAAAGCGCCAAGCGCCGCAAGGTCAATGAGACGGGTTTTTCCCCTCCAGCGGCCGCACCTCTGCGGCCATGAGTCCCTTGGGACCGTCGCCGTAACGCACGAGAACGCTGTCGCCCGGCTTGAGCTCGGTCATACCGAACCGCCGCACGGTCTCCATGTGCAGGAAGATGTCCTCGGTGCCCTCGCCGCGGGTGAGGAAGCCGAAGCCCTTCACGCGGTTGAACCATTTCACGATGGCGATTTCATATCCGCTGCTCGGCTTAACCTGCACATGGGTGCGGCCGGCGGTGGACTGCGTGGGATGGACCGCCGTCGACTCGTCCATGGAGAGGACGCGAAAAACCTGCATGCCCTTCGAACGGTTCTGCGCTTCGCAGACCACGCGCGCGCCCTCGAAGGCGGTCTGCAGACCGCTGCGACGGAGAACGGTCACATGCAGAAGAATGTCAGGCGCGCCATCGTCCGGAACGACAAAGCCGTAGCCTTTCGCGACGTCGAACCATTTTATGCGTCCCGCGATCTCTACAAGATCAAGCGCTTCTTCCCCATCAGCGGCGGATACGGCGCCCAACTCGTCCTCAAAAGATACCTTCGCTCCCAAACGACCAACTCCCCCAGTGGCTGATCAGAGCATTCGACCGACGCGGACTTACAAGCAACTACGAATCGCTGCGCGGCAAATGATTCACTAACGGGAAGATAACACCGAGGGCGGGTCATCCAACCAGAGAATTTTTCGCAATCGCGAATGGCTGTGGATAGGCGGAGGCCGGATATCACCCGGGATGCGCGCAAGCGATTCAAACAAAACCAGTTTCCGCTAGCTGAACTGGGGCTGTCGTGATAAGGATCGCGACACATTCGCGCAACCGTCTGGCAGCCAGATTTTCCGCTTTCCGCGCGTGAAATCTCCCTTTCGGACCCTATCCGGCCAAATTTGACAAATTGCGCGGGTCGGGCAATCGAAAACGACGCGGACCTGCCAGGATGAGCGCCCGCGCTTCTATCTCACATCGTGGAGCCGTCGCATGACCGATGTTTCGACCGCGCCGTCAAGCGTTCCCGCTTCGACGCACGCCGGCGCGAGCGCCGCCTCACCTTATGACCTCGCCGCGCTGGTCGCCGCGAGAGAGGACGACCGCTTCGCGCTGCATTCCAGATATCTCAACGAGATGTGGGTGCGCGTGCTCAAGACGATCGGCTACGACGTCGGTTTTACGCGCGGACTCGGGCCGTATCTGTGGGATCGCAAGGGCGATCGCTATCTCGATCTGCTCAGCGGTTGGGGCGTGTTCGCCGTCGGCCGCAATCATCCTGCGCTGCGCGAGGCGCTGGTCAGCGTTCTCGACGGGGAATTCGCCAATCTCGTGCAGCTCGACGTCTCGACCCTTGCAGGAATTCTCGGGGAAAAGCTGATTGCGCGCGCGCCTTTCCTGGAGAAGGTGTTCTTCGCGAATTCCGGCGCGGAGTCGGTCGAAGCGGCGATCAAATTCGCGCGCGCCGCGACGGGGCGTCCCTGCATTCTGCACTGCGACCATTCGTTCCACGGCCTGACCTACGGACCGTTGTCGATGAACGGCGACGAAATTTTCAAGAAGGGCTTTGGTCCGCTGCTGCCGGGCGCGCGGCAGATTCCCTTCAACGATCTCGCGGCCCTTGAAGAGGCGCTTGCCGCGCGCGACGTCGCGGCCTTCTTCGTCGAACCCATTCAGGGCAAGGGCGTCAACATTCCCGCCGACGATTATCTCATTGGCGCACAGGCGCTTTGCCGCAAATACGGAACGCTCTTCGTCGCCGACGAGATTCAGACGGGGCTTGGCCGCACCGGCAAATTCTTCGCCATCGACCATCATCCCGGCGTCGAACCGGATATGATCGTAATAGCCAAGGCGCTGTCGGGCGGCCATGTGCCGGTCGGCGCGGTGCTGACGCGCAAATGGATCTTCGACAAGGTCTTCGACCGCATGGATCGCGCCGTGGTGCATGGCTCGACCTTCAGCAAGAACGATCTCGCCATGGCCGCGGGAATCGCGACTCTCGACGTGATGGCGAACGAGCGGCTTGTCGAGAACGCCGCCGCGACAGGCGAGCGCCTGCTTGCCGCCTTCCGCAATATGGCCGAGCGCTATGAACTCGTGTCGGACGTGCGCGGCCGTGGCCTGATGATCGGCGTCGAATTCGGGCCGCCGAAATCGCTGATGCTGAAGGCGACATGGAATCTGCTGGAGACGGCGAGTTCCGGTCTCTTCGGGCAGTTGATCTGCATTCCGCTGTTCAAGGACCACAAGGTTCTCACCCAGGTCGCCGGCCACGCCAATCCGACGATCAAGCTGCTGCCGCCGCTGAACATCAGCGACGCCGATTGCGACTGGATCGAAAGTTCCTTCGACGCCGTGATCGCCGACGCGCATAAGTCTTCGGCCGTTTGGTCGCTGGGTAAGACGCTCGCCGAGCACGCCATCAAGGCGCGCATCAGCGGTTAGCGGAAGCCCCTCTGTTCCCACTCTCCTCGCCTGACCTCAAGAGGCGAGAAGAGCCTGGAACGACCCTTGCCCCTCGTGTCTGCGCGCTGACGATGCGCGCCGAATGTGGACAGTTTCCGCGCCCCCAGCGCGCAAGCCTGCTCCAACGTGACACGAAAGGGCGTCAGTCATGCGTTTCAAATCGGGACTGCGCGCAGTCGCCATCGCGGCAGCGCTTATTCCGCCATCGGGTCTTTCGCTCGCGATCGCCGGCGGTTTTGGGGGCGGCGGTTTTGGGGGAGCGGCGCCCGCGGCGCCGTCATTCGCGCGACCGACCATCGGAGTCGGCGCCTATGCGCCCGGCGAGGGTCCGGTTGGCGCCGCCGGGTGGCGCGGCGGCAGTTGGAACGGATATGCGCCCGGCCAGGGGAGGTATTGGGGCGGCTTTTTCGGCGGCGGCGGCGACAGCGGCGGCGAGACGGTCGCCACCGGCGGCTCCGCCAATGTTTTCACTTACAATCACTATGACCAGCGGCGTCGGGACGGTGGTTTCTACGGCGGCAACGGCGTTTTCTATGGCGACGACGGCTATAGCCGCTCGCCCCGACCGGAGCGGCCGGCCGAGTCCTCCAGGGCCGGCCCCTATGACGATCCACACATCATCTATCTCCCGACGGCTTCGCGCGCGGCGCACGTCAATGCGCGCCGCGAGGCCCGCAAATAGACAGTCCGGCCACGGGCCGAGAGCAAGGAGTATGTTTCATGCGTAAGTCTTCCGCCCTCAGATCTCTGCTGGCCGGCGCAGCAGTCGTTCTCTCCGTGTGCGGCGCCTCCGCTCAGGAGGCCTTCGACCAGCCCTATTACGGCGGCGGCTATGCGCCCGCGCCGGGCTATTCCTATGGCGGATACGGCGCCGACTGGCGGGAAGGCCCGGGCGTCCGGGTGGCTCCGGTGCGCTACGATCAGGGCTATTATTACGGCGGCTATCAGTATCCAGCCGGCGGTTATGGCGGCGGCGACTATCGTCGGGCGGCCTACACCAACGCTGATGTCTACGTCGGCCCGACGCCGGCCTATGCGCGCCCGGTCTACAGGCGTTACGCGCGGAACTATTACGCGCCGGCGGGAGGCGGATATTACACAACCTCGCGCTATGACGCGCCGCGCCGTCATTGCTGCAGGGCGCTCTACTGACGCCGCCGCGAAGCAGGCTGGAGCCGCCTTGCGGCTCCCACTTGCCTTCCCGGCGCTCCGACCGAGTTCTGAGTCGCGTCCTGCTCCAAGTGGAGAAAGCGTCTCCGGGCTAATCAGAACCGATAGGTGAGCCCGCCGTCGATCGATGCGCCCGAGATATGGTCGCCGGTGCGGTAATCGCCGCGCAGGAAGCCGACCCAGCCTGTGTCGATGAGGCTTCCCGACAAACCCAGCCCCAGTTGCGCGAAGGTTCCCGCGCGCGTGACGTTCATCGGCACGATGGATATGTCCTGAATGAAGGCCTGTCTCACATCGCCCTCGAACTCGCGCCACACATTGGCGGAGGCGAGCGGCGTCAAGGCGAGCCTGCCGACGACCCAGGATTTCCCCACCCGAACCCCCGCCCGGCCCAGCGCCGAACGCACCGTATCGAGTTGCAGCCGCGCCGGCGCCGTGCCCGCCAGCAAAGGCGCCGCGCCCACATTCACCGAGGCGACATTGATCCCCACCGACGGCTCGATGAAGTAATCGCCTGCAAAATCCAGCCGATAACCGGCGGAAGCCGTTCCCGCCCATCCGTAGCTCTTCAGGGCCTGATCGTAGAGACCGGCCTGTGCATTGGTGACATTGACGTTCCAGAAATCGTGCCGAACCGACAGATCGGCGAAGAAGCCATGTCCCTTGATGACCGAATAGACGCCGACGAAAGGCGCGTTGTAGCGGCTCGACGTTCCGCCGCCGAGAAGATCGAAGGCGTTGGCGAGGTACTGCCCGCCGGTGACCCCGACATGCGCCTCGACGCCGCGATTCTCGATGTTGAACACGCCGACATCGGCGCCGAACTGATAGCCGTTGTAAAGCGTGCGCGTGTTGTCGCGCGTCGCGTCGCTGCGGTCGGCGGATAGCGTCGCGACGCCGCTCGACGTCATGTCGTTGCGCCCCGCCGCGCCGCGCGACCACAGCGAAATCCCCAGCTCGGAGGGTTTCGCGTCCGGCCGGCCCGAGACGATCGACGCCGGATTGACGAAGAAGCCCGTGTTCGCCGAAGTGATCGCCGACGCAACTCCGGCGCCGAACGCCGTCAAGGCGCCGCTGTTGAGATCGGGCAGAAGATACCATTCGCCCGGCGCCAGTTGGCGCAGACTGTAGGAGACGAGGCCCGAACGCAGCGCGCCTGCGTTGGCGAGCGTAAAGGTCGCGCCCGCCCCCGTCTTCGCGATGAGGATCGGCGTCGAATAAAACGAGCGCGCGCCCACAGGCGTCACGGCCACCGCCGTCGTTCCCGAGCCCGCGCCGGTCGCGATCAACTGACCCGCGCGGCCGCCATTGGTAAGCGCCCCCGCCACCAGCAGCGCGCCGCCGCCGGCGTAGCCGCCATTGACGGTCAGACTGTTGGCGAGCGGCGCGGCGCCTCCCGTGAGATCGATCGCGCCCGTATTGGCCAGATTGCCATTGACGACGCCATTGGCGGCGTAAAGCGCGCCGGCGTTGACGAACGCGCCGTTGACCGTCCCGTTGTTGGTGAACATCGCCCCGGGGCCGTTGTTGATCGCGCCGGCCCAGACTCCCTCGTTCACGACCCGCGCGCCGGTGGTGTTGGCGAGCGCGCCGGTCCAGGTCCCCCCCGCGCGGTTGAAGATGAGCGCGGCGGCGCCGCTGTTGGCGACATCGGCGACATAGACGCCGGTATTGTCGACGAAGCCGCTGTTGGCCAGCGCGTCGACGATCCTGCCGTTGTTGACGATCACGCCAGTCGCGCTGTTGACGACGCCGGGCGTCGCGTCGAGCGTCGCCCCATTGGCGACAGTGACCGTCCCCCTGTTGGTGACGACGCCGCCGACGGTGAATGTCCCCGCGTTCACGTTGAGCACGGCGCCGGCGATCGAATTCTCGAACGCGGCATTGCCGGAAAGATTGCCGGCGACATCGATCCGGCCGGCGTTCGTGATCCCGCCATTGGCGGCGCCCGTCAACGCGAGTCTGGCGCCTGGGTTATTGGTCACGCCGCCGTTGATCACGCCCGTGCTGCTCGATCGGCCGCTCGTGTCGCCATTGGCGAGGCCGCCGTTGATCGTCCCGGCGTTGGTCAGCGCGCCGGTGTTGTCGAGCCCGCCATTGAGGACCGCGCCGGAGCCGTTGCCGAACAGGCCGCTGTTCCCGACGCGGGCGGTCGAGGTGATCGTGCCGAGATTGACGACCGCGCCGGAGCCGGTCGCCGTCCCGTCGCCGTTCACCACGAGAGCCGCGATTGTCTGCGTGGTTCCCGCGCCGACCCGCAGCGTGCTGGCGACGCCCGCGGTCGGCGACGCGTTGACGACCACCGTGCCCGTGCCGAGCTGCTGGTTCGTCTGTGCGAAAACCTCGCCCCGATTGACGGTGAGCCCGCCGGAGAAGGTGTTCGCCGCCGCGCCGGCGAGGACGAAGACATTGTTGGCGGAAGCGTCCGCGCTGCCGTTCTGCGTGAAGCCGAGCGTCCTGGCGCCGTCCGACAATGTCCCGGTGAACGTCGACCCCACGCCCTGATTGGTGAGGACGCCATTACTGGCGCCGGAGTTGGTGACGGCGCCCGCGCCGCTCAGCGAGCTGACGGTCTGGTTGAAGCCGCCGATATCCAGCACGCCGCCAGCATTGACGGCGGTGGCGCTATCGGCGGCGAGGGCGTTGGTCGCCCCGCCCTTCAGCGTGCCGCCGGTGATGGTCGTCGCGCCGGTGTAGCCATTGGCGCCGGTCGTGGTCGTCATCACCGTCGTGCCGCCGGTGATCGTCAGCTTGGTCGAGCCCGACAGGCCGTCGATGGAGCCGCCCGAGGAGGTGACGCCTGCCGCGCCGTTCAGCGCGCCATGCTTGAGCGTCGCGCCGCCCGAGAGCGTCACCAGCCCGGTCGTCTGCGTCGTGCCGCCGAGATCGAGGGTGGCGCTTGCGCCGATCACATCGACGGTTCCGGTCGACGCGCCCAGCGTGCCGGCGCCCGAAAGCTGCACCGTGCCGGCGGTGATGCGGGTTCCGCCGGAATAGGTGTTGGCGCCGGTGAGGGTCAGCGTCTTCCCGTTGCTGGCTTGCGTGAGGGCCAGGGTCTTGCCCACGCCGCCGTCCGACAGCACGCCGGAGAAGGTGGAGCTGTCGCCCTGATTGGTGAGCGTGGCGTTGGCGCCGGAATTGGTGACAGACCCCGAGCCGCTCAACGACGTGACGAGCTGGTTGAAGCCGCCGAGATCGAGCACGCCGGGAGCGTCGACAGTGGTGGCGCTGTTGCTGCTGAAGGCGTTGGTCGCTCCGCCCTTCAGCGTGCCGCCGGTGATGGTTGTCGCGCCGGTGTAGCCATTGGCGCCGTTCGTGGTCGTCATCACCGTCGTGCCGGCGGTGATGGCCAGCCCTGTCGAGCCCGACAGGCCGTCGATGAAGCCGCCCGAGGAAGTGACGCCCGCCGCGCCGTTCAGCGCGCCATGCTTGAGCGTCGCGCCGCCCGAGAGCGTCACCAGCCCGGTCGTCTGCGTCGTGCCGCCGAGATCAAGGACGGAGCTTGCGCCGTTCACATCGACGGTGCCGGTCGACGCGCCCAGCGTGCCGGCGCCCGAAAGCTGCAACGTGCCGCCGCTTATGTGCGTGCCGCCGGAATAGGTGTTCGCGGCGGTGAAAGTGATCGTGTTGGCGCCCGCGACGATCGTGACGCCGCCCGTGCCCGGGCCGGTGATGGCGTTCGACAATGTGCGGCTGCCCAATGTGGACTGATCGAGCGTCAGGCCGGCGTCGTTCGTCAGGCCGATATTGCCGTTGAGCGTCGCGCTGGCGCCGAGCGAGAGCGTGTTCGCGCCGCCGATGAAGGTGATGGCGTCCGCGCGGACAAGGCCGGCGCCGTCCAGCCCGCCGGAAATCGTTCCTGAGTTCACGACGAGCGTCAGGCCGGAGCCGACGACGCCCGCGCCGCCCTTCCCGGCATTGCCGGGGGAGCCGTCGACATTTGCAAAAAGGCCTTTACTTGTGGCGATTCCTCCGGGACCCCCGACGCCGCCGGCGCCGCCCGTAATCGTGGTTCCGGAGTCGACGCTGACCGTCGGGCTGCCCGCAATCGCGACGAGGCCCGCGCCGCCCTCGCCGCCGTCGCCGCCATTGCCGGGATATGGCGCATCGTTGCCCCCGCCGCCTGCGCCGCCTGCGCCGCCCAGCACCGTCGCGCCGCTGAATGTATGGCTCGTACCCAACACGACGCCCGCGCCGCCGCCGCCGCCGCCGCCGCCGCCCACTGCGTCGAACCCGCCGGAGGCCGTGCCGCCGGCGCCGCCGGCGCCGCCTGTTGGACTCAACAGACTGCCATTCGCGCCCCCGCCGCCGCCGCTGGCGCCCGCCTGGTTCCCTGTCCCCGCCTGTCCGGCGCCGCCAGGCGACGTCCCGGCCACGCCGCCGGGGATATTATTATTAGAGTCGGTGAAGGTGACGCCAGCCTGCCCCGCATCGCCGCCCGCGCGTCCAGTGCTGTAAGAACCATAGCCACCCGACCCACCCTTCGCGACCTGCGCATGAGCAGGCGCCGCCAGCGCCAGCCCGAGGGCGGGGACGGCGACGGATGCGTAGAGAGCGGTCCGCAGGCGGCGCGAGACGGTTCCGGCAGGTTTTGACTTTTGGGAAGGCATGTCGAATCTCGAATGAAGAGGAGTGCGACGCAGGTGGGACATTGATGACGGCGGCGCTTTTCGCCTGAGCTCACGCGCGGGAGGCGACGAGCCGCAATCGGGAACAGGCGCCGCGCAAAGCTCGCCTCTCTCGACGAAAGTCACGCAAACGCGCTGAACTCATTGAATTGATGACCAAGCTCTCCATCGAGACAGTTGCGGCCGACACATTCTGTTGACATTCCGCCTCGTGATCGGGAGATCCAGCTTATCTTGAACTATACTGTAACATGAATTGTCAAGATTGCGTTTATGGAAAGAAAAACTTCGAGCAGGTTCGTTGTTTGTTCTTGCGCGCCCGGTTACCGTCACGCGCGCCGAATTCTACCTGCGTTGCGCAGGAGAGACCGCCAGAGTCACAGCGGCTGCGGCCATAAAAAAGGGCGCCTCCGAAGGGGCGCCCTTTGGCGTGAGAGCGGCGGTCGCGGCGCCGATCAGGCGTTGACGGCCTTGTCGTAGTCCTCGACCAGCGCGCGCGAAATGGCGCCGGGGACGAATTTATAGGGTCCGATCTCGGCGACGGGGGTAACTTCCGCGCCGGTGCCGCAGATGAAGCACTCCTCGAAGCTCGCCATCTCATCCGGCATGATGCGCCGCTCGATCACCTCTATCCCGCGCTGTTTCGCCAGATCGATCACGGTGCGGCGGGTGATGCCGTCGAGGAAGCAGTCGGCGATCGGCGTATGCAGCGCGCCGTCCTTGACGAAGAACACATTGGCGCCGGTGCATTCGGCCACCCTGCCCTGCCAGTCATACATCAGCGCGTCGGCGTAGCCGCGGCGTTCGGCGCGATGCTTCGAGATCGTGCAGATCATGTAAAGGCCCGCGGCCTTCGCCATCGACGGCGCGGTCTGCGGATCGGGGCGGCGATATTCGGCGATGTCGAGTTTGATGCCCTTCATCTTGGTGGCGATGTCGAACATGCTCGGCCAGTCCCACACCGCAATGGCGACGTTGATCGTCGAGCTCTGCGCCGCGACCGCCATCATTTCGCTGCCGCGCCAGGCGACCGGGCGGACGTAGGAATTGAGCAGACCATTCGCCTTGAGCGTCGCGTCCTTGGCCGCGTCCAGCGCGTCGAGCGAAAAGGGAATTTCGAAGTCGAGGATTTCGGCGGAACGCTTGAAGCGCTCGGAATGCTCGCGCGACTTGAAGATCTTGCCGTTGTAGGCGCGCTCGCCCTCGAAGACGCAGGAGGCGTAATGAAGGCCGTGCGACAGGACATGCAGTTTGGCGTCGCGCCATGGGACAAGCGCGCCATTATACCAAATGAATCCGTCGCGCTGATCGAAGGGCGGGACACTCATGGTTAGCTCCGGGAAAGCGGCGCCCCGGCGAGGGCCCAAAGGCCGCTGGACGCTTGCGGCCAGCACTAGCCATCGCTCAGAAATATGTCAATATAGCTGACGTAAAACCGCCCCGAATAAGGGCGTCAGGCCCGGAGCCAGGCTTTTTGAGCGAGCTTCTTCAGCGAAAGACAGCCCCGCCGGCCCGCCCGGCCGCCGCGGAGCCCCTGCGCGGCGCGCGGGCGCTGCAGCGGGAGGAAGACGGCGAGGCGCTCGATCTCGTGGAGCTGTTTTTTTTCGCTTATCGGGATTTCGTCGGCGACGCGGACCGGCTGCTCGAAAATTACGGTTTCGGCCGCGCGCATCATCGCGTGCTGCATTTCGTCAGCCGGAGGCCGGGGCTCACCATCGCGGCGCTGCTCGATATCCTCAAGATCACCAAGCAGAGCCTCAACCGCGTGCTCAAGCAGCTTCTCGATGCGGGCTTCGTGGAAGCGCGGGCGGGCGCGATCGACCGCCGTCAACGCCTGCTCTACCCGACCCCACGCGGCGCGCAGCTCGCCCGCGAGCTGGCGGCGCTGCAATCGGCGCGCTTTCGCCGGGTGCTCGAGTCGCTGCCGGCCGCCACTCGCGACGCGGCGGCCGAATTCCTCTTCGCCATGCTGGACCCCGAAGAGCGCGAACGCGTGCGCAGCCATCTCGGCCAACCCGACCTGGGCCGGAGCCCCGGGCCGTGAGCCTCGCGACCCGCGTGGCGCCCAAGGGCGCCCATATCCTCGTCGTGGACGACGACCGGCGCATTCGCACGCTGCTCGCCCGCTTTCTCGCCGCCGAGGGCTATCTCGTCAGCTCGGCCGCCAACGCGGAGGAGGCCACCGGGCGCCTGCGCGACTTCGCTTTCGATCTGATCGTGCTGGACGTGATGATGCCGGGTGAGAGCGGCACGCAATTCGCGGCGCGGCTGCGCGAGGGGCCGGAGCCGCTGCGCTCGGCGCCCATATTGATGCTTACGGCGCTGACCGAGACCGCGAACCGCGTCGAAGGGCTCGAGGCCGGCGTCGACGACTATCTCTCCAAGCCTTTCGATCCACGCGAATTGTCGCTGCGAATCGCCAGCATTCTGCGCCGCACGCGCCGTCCCGAGCCGCCGGACCCATTGGTGCGCTTCGGCCCCTTCGCCTATGATCCGGCGCGCGGAGAACTGGCGCGCGACGGCGAGCCGGTTCGCCTCACGACTCGCGAGCGGGACTTGTTGCAGACACTCGTTCAACATGCGGGCGCCATCGTCTCACGCGAGACTCTGGCGGCGCGCGCCGCGGAGCAGAAGGCGGCGGAGCGCACGGTCGACGTCGAGATCGCGCGCCTGCGCCGCAAGATCGAAACGGACCCCAATGCGCCCCGCCATTTGCAGACGGTGCGCGGCCAGGGGTATCGGCTGCTGGTCGAGCCGCCGTCCAAAATGCATAGCTAGAGGCAGTTCATGTCGCTTGTGATCAATGAAGTCCTTTCCGCGCCGCGCCAGATCTGGCGGCGGTTCACCGACTGGCTTCACGCGCGCATGCCCAAGGGGCTCTATGCGCGCGCCCTGCTCATCGTCATCCTGCCCGTGGTGCTGCTCCAGTCGGCGGTCGCCTATGTGTTCATGGAGCGTCATTGGGAGGTCGTGACCTATCGCCTGTCGGCCGCTGTCGCGCGCCAGACTGCGGCGATCGTGGACGTCTACCGGACCTTCCCCGACGACGCCGGCCACAGCCAGTTGCGACGGATCGCGGCGCTCGATCTCAACATGGAGCTCTCGATCCTGCCCAAGGAGCCGCTGCCGGCGCCCGTGTCGAAACATTCGCTGTTCGCTTTGCTCGACAAGGCGCTCAACAGGGAATTGTCGCGCAAGCTGATGCAGCCCTATTGGATCAACACCAGCCTGCCGGGCAATCTGATCGAAATCCGCGTGGCGCTGGAAGACGCGACGCTGCAGATCCTCGTCACACGCACCCACGCCTATGCGTCGAACTCCTATATTTTCTTCATGTGGATGGCGATCGCGTCGATCATCATTCTCGCCATCGCCACGTCCTTCCTGCGCAACCAGATCAAACCGATCCTTCGCCTCGCCCTTGCGGCGGAAGAGTTCGGCAAGGGCCGCGACGTGCAGTTCAGCCCGCGCGGCGCGCGCGAAGTGCGGCAGGCCGGCGCGGCCTTTCTGGAGATGAAGCGACGCGTGGAGCGCGCCATCGAGCAGCGCACCACCATGCTCAACGGCGTCTCGCACGATCTGCGCACCATCATCACGCGCTTCAAACTATCGCTGGCGCTGATGAGCGAGAGCAATGAGGCGCGCGAAATGCGCAAGGACGTCGACGAGATGGAGCGGATGGTCGAGGCCTATCTCGCCTTCGCGCGCGGCGACGGCGGCGAGGCGACGGCGCCGACCGACATGCGCGCGGTGCTGGAGGAGCTCAAGGCGGACAGCGAACGTCGCGGGATCGCCGTGGCGATGAAGGTCGAGGGCGATCCGCTGCTGAGCGCCCGTCCGGCGGCGATCAAGCGGCTGCTCGCCAATCTCGTCGGCAACGCCCAGCGCTACGGCCAGAAACTCGAATTCTCGATCATCAACGACGGCGAAAGCATGGTCGTCCATATCGACGACGACGGACCCGGCATTCCGGTCGAACGGCGCGAGGACGCCTTCCGGCCGTTTTACCGGCTCGACGAGTCGCGCAATCAGGACAATGGCAATTCGGGTCTCGGACTTGCCATCGCCCGCGACATCGCCCGCTCGCATGGCGGGGACATCACACTCGACCGCAGCCCGCTGGGCGGTCTGCGGGCGACTGTGGCGCTGCCGATCTGATCAGGCTTGCGGATGCGGATAGTCGTCGTCGGTTGAATGCCGGCGACGCGCGCCGCCGCCCCATTCGAACAGCCGGTTCGCCATGTCGGCGAAGGGGCGCGTGATGCGGGCGAAGTCCTCGACATGCTCGACATAGCGTTCGCCGCGCGCGATCTCGCGGTCCAGCGTCTCCAGCGCGAAGGAGAAGCCGTCCTGGAACCACGCGTCGAGCACCCTGCCCCAAGCCATTGCGAGGCCCTGAAGCTTCACCGAACCCACCGGACCGTCGCAGTCGATGTCGGCCGCCTCCAGCATGAAGCGCATGGAGTTGACAGTCTCGCGGTTCAGCGCCGCCGCCGTCAGCGGGTCGCGCGCGGCCCAGCGGGCGATGCTGTCCAGCGCGTCGCGATGGGGCTCCAGCGCCTCGAGCCGCTTGCGCAGCACCTCATAGAGCCGGTCGCGCGCGGGATCGTGCGAGTTCTTGGCCGAGAAATCGTCCAGAACCTGCCTGTCGATCCGGCGCGAGAAACCGCCCACGATGGCCCCCTTGGACGGGAACAGATCGCGCAGATCGGCCAGCGAAATATCGGCCTCGAAAGCGATGTCCGACAGGCTGACGTCCCCGAAATCGCGGCGGCCCGCCAGCTTCATCGCGGCGTCGATCACTCTGTTGCGAGTGCTCATCTTGATCTCCGAAGTGGGGTTTCGTCTTCTCTGCCGTATCTATGGCCGCGCCGCAATGGGGCAAGGAGAGAATTGGGGAGAAGTGTCGAGAGGCGTCAGCATGAGCCTGCGCCGACGCCCTAACCGGAAAGCTCCTCCGCGCGCTTCTTCGCGGCGGCGACGGCGCGGGACATGAGCGGCGCTAGCCCCTCCTCGCCCATCAGCACGCCGAGGGCGGCGGCCGTCGTGCCGCCGGGCGAGGTGACGCGCTGACGCAGCGTCTCCGCGCTCGTTTCCGGCTGGCGGTGCAGCAGTTCCCCGGCGCCCTCGACGGTGGCGCGCGCCAGCCTTCCGGCAAGCGCCTCGGGCAGGCCCGCCGCCACGCCCGCCGCTGCCAAGCTTTCGACAAGATAGAACACATAGGCCGGGCCCGAGCCTGAGACGGCCGTGACCGCGTCGATCAGCGCCTCGCTCTCGACCCATTCGACCTGCCCCGCAGCCTTCAGCAGCGCGTCGGCAAGCGCCCGCTGCGGCTCCGTGGTCTCCGAATTCGCGAAGGCGCCTGTCATGCCGCGCCCGATCGCTGCGGGCGTATTCGGCATGGCGCGGACAATGGCCTTCGCCGCCGGCAGTCGCGCCGAAAGGTCGGCGATCCGCTTGCCCGCAAGTATCGAAACCACGACCGAGCCGGGGCCGACGAAAGGCGCCGCGGAAGCCGCTCCCGCGTCGAGCGCCTGCGGCTTCACGGCGAGAATCACCGCGTCACGCGCGTAGCCGGCGGCGGGCTGCGCCGCCACCCGGAAACCCTTGACCGCGCAAAGATCGCTCAGACGCTGCGATGGATTGGGCTCGACGACGACGACATCCCCGCCCGAGAGCCCCTCCTTCGCCCAGCCTTCGAGCATTGCGAGGCCCATATTCCCGGCGCCGATCAACGCGACCGACGCCCCCTTGAGAGTCGGGCTCACGCCTCCCCCTTGGTCTCGAAATTCGCGGTCTCCAGCGCCTCCTGCGCCGATTTCCCGGCCCAGAGAACGAACTGGAAGGCTTGATAATAGCGCTCGCAGGCCGAAAGGGCATGGTCGAGGAGCGCCGCGCATTGCGAGGCGGAGGGTTGTGCGCCGCCAGAGAGGATCAGGCCATGGCGGTGCATCGCCACGCCCTCCTTCGGCCAGAAATCGAAGTGGCCGATCCACATCTGCTCGTTGATCGCATTGACCAGCGACATCACGTCCACGCGGCGCCGATCCGGCGCCTTGAGGTCGAAGGCGCAGCTGACATGAAGCGTTTCGATCTGCGGCAGCCATGTGAACGCGACCTGATATTCCGTCCACGCTCCCGTGACGGAAATCGAAATCTCGTCTTCGTCGTCGCGATCGAATGTCCAGTCGTTCGTCGCGGCAAGCTGCTCCACGACGTCGACCGGATGCTCGACGCGTTCCGTTTCTTTTTCAGTAGCGATCAGCATGAGCCAACCTTCATCGGGTGTTCGGCGGGACGCGGCACCAAGGAAAAAAGGACTCTTTACGAGACCTGGCTACGTCAAAGCGGCTCGAGAGAATGAGAGCTCTGCGCCGGCGAATCAGCCTTTCAGGTCAATATACTCCAGTTGATCGAATGCGCGTCACGATTGAAAAGCGACGCGCGCGGCGATCTCCCGCGCAGACTGTGAGATTCGCCCTTCGCCGTCTACGGCCCAAGAGCTTTATTCCACAGATAGACGCGGGCTTACCGGCAAAAAGCTTTGGAAGAATCGACTTTTACTTCGGCCCGACGCGCGTAGCGCGCCGGGCGAAGCGGCGCGCGTCAACGCTGCATGATCACCGGCGAGCCGACGTCGACTCGCGAATACAGATCGGCGACGTCCTCGTTCAACATGCGGATGCAGCCATAGGAGGCCGCCGTGCCGACCGAGGCGCGCATTCTCGGGCTCGTGCCGTGGATCGCCACCTCGCCACGGTCCAGCGTGAGAGCGGCCACGCCCATCGGATTACGCGAGGAACCGCCGGGGATGAAATTCGGAAGTTCCGGATGGTCGGCGCGGACGACCGACGGCGGAGACCAGTCCGGATGCAGATATTTGCCGTCGACCGAGGCGTAGCCGGCCCACTCCTTGCCGCGCTTCGGCACGGCGACCGGATAGCGGATGGCGACGCCGGGGCTTTCAACGTAGAAGAG
Source organism: uncultured Alphaproteobacteria bacterium (assembly GCA_963717565.1). Classification (GTDB taxonomy): domain Bacteria; phylum Pseudomonadota; class Alphaproteobacteria; order Rhizobiales; family Beijerinckiaceae; genus Methylocystis. Next base: position 639,904 of record CAVQWJ010000014.1, on the reverse strand, counting down.
TTTGCGCTGGCTCGCGCTGATGACGATCGTGCCGGGCTCGACATTCGGCGAGAAGGCGACCCTGTCGCGCGCCGAGGCCGTCTGGGGAAGCGAGAAAAAGCCAAGCGCCGCGACGGCGCACAGTAATGGGGCCTTGAGCCCTGGAAACGCTTTACGCATGACACTCACCTTTACACGGACGCAAGAGACTAAAACTGCGATGGCGCATAGTAGCTTCAGCGCTTGCGAAGTCTAAACGTTCCGCTTCTTGCGGTTACGGCTTAAGGTTAAGAACCTTCAGCCTGCCGCGCGCGTCTGCTCTATGCGCCTGCCTACTTCCATGGGGCGCAAAATCTTCGCGACCAGAGCTTGCCGCCGGATAATCGAGGCGCAATAGACGAAGCCATGACCGATCGCCCCGCTCCGCCGCTCATTTTCGACCGCGACCTGCTGCACAGGCGCCTGCGCCGCGCCATCGCCAGAGGCGCGCCGGATTTTCTGCTGACGCGCGCCGCCGACGATCTCCTCGACCGGCTGCTCACGGTCAAACGCGAATTTCCGCGCTCGCTCGACCTTGGCGCGCCGGGCGAGCATTTTTCCCAAGCCATCGTCGCGAGCGGCCGGGCGGCGCCGCTGCGCGCGAGCCGTCTCGGCGGCGCCGTGATCGTCGATGAAGAGGCCCTGCCCTTTGCGCCCGCCTCATTCGATCTCGTCGTCTCGGGAATGTCGCTGCAATGGGTCAACGACCTGCCCGGCGTCTTCGCACAGGTGCGCCGCATACTGGCGCCGGACGGGCTGTTTCTCGCCTGCCTGCCGGGCGGCGCAAGCCTCGTGGAGCTGCGCGTCGCGCTGGCGCAGGCGGAAGAGGAAATCACCGGCGGCGCCAGCCCGCGCGTCTCGCCTTTCGTCGACGTGCGCGACATGGGCGGCCTGCTGCAGCGCGCGGGCTTCGCGCTTCCGGTCTCTGACATAGACAGCTTCGCGCTACGCTATGATTCGGTCCTCGGCCTGATGCGCGACCTGCGCGCCATGGGCGCCGCCAATGTGCTGGCCAAGCGCGCGACGCGGCCGCTGCGCCGCGACGTGTTGGCGCGCGCCGCCAAGATTTACGCGGAACGTTTTTCCGACCCCGACGGGCGCGTGCGGGCGAGCTTCGAGATTGTGTGGATCTCGGGCTGGGCCCCGCATGAAAGCCAGCAAAAGCCGGCGAAGCCGGGCTCGGCGACGATGCGGCTGGAAGAGGCCATGAAGGCAACACGCCCGAATTCGGAAAAATAATTCGCGCCGCAGCAACAAGTCTCGCCGAGCAGAAACCTTTGCGACAGACCCTCAGAAATCCCAGAAGCAGTATTTTGCAATAGCTCTCCAGCAACAAACGACAAATTCAGACGCGGACCCGTCAAGCTTGGACGGCGCTCTACTGAACCGGTCGTCAGTTAAGCTGGAGAGAATCTCGCATGAATCTATCGCTTACTGCGAAGCTATGCCGGTCGCATGCATTCTTTCTGGCGGCGTGGAGCCTCGGCGCGCTTGCGCCAGCCGCCCCGGCAAAGGCCATGACCGACAAGGAGCAATTGCAGGCGCTGCTCGCGCAGGTGAAGCAGCTCAAGACGCGCATGGACAGGAAGGATCAGGAAGAGAGAGATCGTCACGCGCGGGAAGCTCAGGCGAAATCGTCCCCGCCGCCGCAAGCGGCAGGCGGCGCCCCTATCCCGCTTCAGCAGGCCAGCGCCGGACCCCTCCCCGACAGATTCGTCTACAAGGGAGTGGAGATCATTCCGGGGGGCTTCCTCGCCCTCGAATCCGTCTGGCGCAGCCACTGGCTCGGGGCTGACGTCGCGACGCCCTACAACGCCATTCCCTATGGCTTCGTGACGACCGGCCAGACAAGCGAGTTCCACCTCAGCGCCCGCGCGTCGCGCCCCGCCCTGCTCGTGCGCGGCGATCTCGATCCGACGACGCACATACAGGGCTATTTCGAATCCGACTTTCTCGGCGCGGGCCAGACGGCGAATTCGAACCAGAGCAATTCCTATAATTTCCGCGTGCGCCAGCTCTACACCAACATCGACAAGGACGATTACGGCCTTCATCTCGCGCTTGGCCAGATGTGGTCGCTTTCGACGATGAACGCCGTGGGCATCCGGCCCGACACGTCCCTGCAACCGCCGACGATCGATCACAATTACATGCCGGGCTATGTCTGGGGCCGCACGCCCAGCGTTCGCGTCACCAAGGATTTCGGCAAGGAGTTCTGGCTTTCGATCGCCGCCGAAGGCGCGGCGACGACATTCGCCGTTCCCGGTCCGGTGCTGGCGAACGTCCCCTTCGGGCCGATGTCCGTTGCTCTTCCAAATACGCTCGGCGTAAACGCGCCGGCGTTGCTCGCCGTGCCGAACCCCGGCGGGACCTTCGATATTGGAGACAATTACGCCTTCAACCGCCTTCCCGACGTCACCGGGAAAGCCGCATGGGACGCGCCCCTCGCGGATCGAACGATCCATCTCGAAGCTTTCGGCGTTGCGCGCGAAATGTCCGATCGCGTCTATTTCGGCAATCACCGCGTCTGGGGCGGCGGCGTGGGCGCGGGCGCGGTCGTTCCCGTCGTGCCGAAATTTCTGGATTTTCAGGTCTCGGGCATGTTTGGCCGCGGCGTGGGCCGCTATGCGGCGAGCCAGATCGCGGACGCCGCCTATACGCTCGGCGGCGTGCTCCAGCCGATTCCACAACGCAGCCTGTTGGTCGGCGCGACCCTGCATCCAACGCCGCAAACCGACGTCTTCGCCTTCGCGGGCGGCGATTTTGCATCGGCGCGCCCGCAATTTCTGCGGGTCGGCGCGACGCTCTACGCAGGCGGCTACGGCAATCCGCTCTACAACGATCTCGGCTGCAATCGGAAAACGCCATCTCGCAGGTCTCACCCGGCCTCGCCGCGCCCGTCCCCCTGAGCGCGACCGGCGGGATCAACGCCGTTCTCGCCTGCTCGGGCCAGACAAAGTCGCTGCGGCAGATCACGGGCGGCGTCTGGCACAATCTCTATCAGGGTCCCGCCGGCAAAATCCGCGTCGGTCTCCAGTATTCGCACACGATCCGAAACGGATTCGCAGGCGTCGGCGGCGCGCCGAGAGGCACGGAGGATACTATTCTGACGAGCTTCCGTTATTTCCCGTTCTGAGGAACGATGCGATTTCTGGACGGAGATTCGTTTGTTCGCGTTCACTATCGCCCGGCACTGTTTCACGAATTTCTTCACCGCCCCCGCTGAATCCGCGTCGAACAGCGAATGCGTCTTCTGGTCCGGCGTGACGATTTTCACCGCCTTGCCGCTGAACAGGATTTCCGCAGCCGGAGAGTCCAGACGCAAATCCGTCACGAGTTCGGCGCCGCCCGTCATTTCGCTGTCGGGCGTGTTCATGGAAACGCCCTGCACCTTTGCCGATTTTCCCTCGCCTTCGATCTTCGCCGAGACGGGCTCGCCGGCGCCCTTCCCGACGCCGATCGTCCCGCCGATGCGGACGGTGACGAGTCCGTCGAAACAGGTGGCGCGAAGGTCGGCGTCGGATTCGGGCTCGGACGACCGCGCTTCGAGAAAGGGTTTGCTCGCGACGCTCCAGATCGTCTTCGCTTGCGCCGACGCGACCGGCAAGGCCAACAGCAGGGCGGCGGAAATCATGCGGTTCATGAAGGCCTCATCAGACTGCCATCATGCCGAAGCCTAAGCGTTGGCGCCCCCGGAAGCAATCAGCGCGGGGCGACCACGACCTCGACCCGCCTCGTCTCGACAGGGGCCGGCTCCCATGGACGCTGATAGGCAAAGGCGATTGTCGCGGCGCCCGGCGCCACCCCCTTGATGATCCAGACATGCTCGCCCGGCGCGCCGGGCATTTCGGCCCCTCTCTTGTGGCCGCCGTCGGAGACCGCCACCCGATCAAGGCTCTCGCTTGCGGCTGTATCGAGACGCCAGGAATATCCGGTCGACGGATTTTCCTTCAGCCGCAGCGTCGTGCTTGCGCCCGGACTGAGCCGCAGCGTCTCGGCCGCCTGCGCCGGCGACGCCAGCAGAAGCGCAAGGAAAATGGCGCGTCTCAGCATGCCGCCTGCTCCCGTGTGACCGCGTCGCGGCCCATGAGCGTGGCAATCCGCTCTGCGGCGGCGGCGGCGCCGTTTTCCTGTTTCACGATCTCCGCCATCTCCCGCGCGCGCGCCTCATGGCTGGCCCCAAGGTTTGCGAGCGCATGATACAGCGCGTCCCGCGTCGCCGTCTTGCCGTCGACGATGCGGGCGAGGCCGAGCCGCGCGAGGCGCTCCGCATTGTCGAACTGATCGCCGAGGAAGGGCGTCACCACCTGCGGCCGCCCGGCGCGCAGCGCCTGCCCCGAGCTCCCGATCCCGCCATGATGCACAATCGCAGCGGCGCGCGGGAAGATCTGCGAATGGGGCGCGTAGGAGGTTACGAAAACTTCCCTCGGGCAGTCCTCCGCGAGCGTCGGCGCATCGTCCTCATGGGCGAGCACGACAGCCCTGCGTCCCAGCCGCAATGCGACGTCCATACAATCGCGGTAGAAATCATGGCGGGCGCGGGTGACGAAACTGCCGAGCGTGAAGACGATCGGCGCCTCGCCGGCCGCAAGAAAATCCTCCAGTTCCGGCGCCAGCGCTACGCTGCCGAGAAAGCGGTCATGGAACGTATGGCCGGCGACGAGCGTCCGCGGATCGGTATTCCGCCATGCGGGCGCGAGCGCCGGGCTGAACAGGCCGATGACCAGGTCGCTCGACTTGGAGCCGAGCAGCAGGTCGAGACCGTATCGCGGCCGCAGGCCCAGTTCGCGGCGCAGACGGCGCAGCGGCGCGGCCCAGAAGGCGACGGCGTGCGACATCGACCAGAGCAGGAAGCGGTTATAGGCGATCTCGACCGGCCGCGACGGCGCGCGCCGCAGCGGCACGATCGACCCCAGCGGCGGGTCGTGGGCGGAATAGAGCATCATCGGCGACAGCAGCACCGTGACCAAAGGCAGGCCACGCGCCTCGGCGACGAGCCGGGCCGAAAAAGCCAGACTGTGAGAGACGATGGCCACGGCGCCTTCCGCGGCCGCCTCGAGGTCGTCGAAGCTCTCGCGCAGATGCGGGAAGATCAGCGTGTCGAACAGGAATTTGTCGTCTTCGGCCATTTTCCGGGCGATCTGGCCCATATCCATGCCGAGCCGGGCCGTCAGATCGTCGGCGTCGGGCCGGATGGCGGCGAAGGCGAGCCCCTCGCCCCGGATGTAGTCGGCATAGGCGCCGCTGGTCGCAATGACCGGTTCGAAACCTTCCCGCGCCAGCGCATGAGCGAGCGCCACGAAGGGATGAAGGTCGCCAAGCGAGCCGAATGTCGCTATGAGGATTTTGCGCCCGGACAGTTTCGTCCCTTCCCCGGCTTGGATAAAACCCGCTGAATGCGCATCTTGTCCAGTTTAGAGCGCCACGCCAACGGACCTTATATGACTTTGTCGCACACAGACGCCAAGCCCGCCCTCGGCAAGCCTGCCCTCGGCAAGCCCTCCCTTGCCGGCATGACCCGCGCCGGGATCGCCGACGCCTTGCGCGCGCTCGGCCTGCCCGAGCGGGAAATCCGCATGCGTGCGTCGCAACTGTGGCACTGGGTCTATTTCCGGGGCGCCCGCGATTTCGCGGAAATGCTCAACATCTCCAAGGCGATGCGGCAGACGCTCGCCGACAGTTTCGAGCTTCGCCTGCCCGAGATCGTCGAGGAGCAGATCTCGGTCGACGGCACCCGCAAATGGCTGCTGCGCCTCGCGCCCGTCGACGCGCTCGACAAGGGCGCCGAGGTCGAGTGCGTCTATATTCCGGAAAGCGACCGCGGGACGCTCTGCGTCTCCTCGCAGGTCGGCTGCACGCTCAATTGCAGCTTCTGCCATACTGGCACGCAGAAGCTCGTGCGCAATCTCACGACCGACGAAATCGTCGGCCAGCTTCTCGTCGCCCGCCAGCGGCTCGGCGATTTCCCGGATCGCGAGCGCCCGACCGACGGGCTCGTGCCCTCCGGCGAAGGCATGCGCGCGGTCTCGAACATCGTCTTCATGGGCATGGGCGAGCCGCTCTACAATCTCGACAATGTCATGGCCGCGATCGAGATCATGGCCGACGGCGACGGACTGTCGCTCTCCAAGCGCCGCATCACCGTCTCGACCTCCGGCGTCGTGCCGCAGATCGAACGGCTCGGCGCCGAATGCGGGCCGGCTCTCGCGATTTCGCTGCACGCCGTGCGCGACGAGCTGCGCAACGAGCTTGTGCCGCTCAACAGGAAATACCCCATCGACGTGCTGCTTCAGGCCTGCCGCGACTATCCGGGCGCGAGCAACGCCCGCCGCATCACTTTCGAATATGTCATGCTGAAGGGCGTCAACGACAGCCCGGCAGAGGCGCGCGAGCTGGTGCGGCTGCTCAAGGGCGTGCCCGCGAAGATCAATCTCATTCCCTTCAATCCCTGGCCGGGCGCGCCCTATGAGTGCTCCGACTGGGAGACCATCGAGCGCTTCTCCGACATCGTCTTCAACGCTGGCTACGCCAGTCCCGTGCGCACGCCGCGCGGCCGCGACATTCTCGCCGCCTGTGGCCAGCTCAAGAGCGAGACGGAAAAGCTGCGCGCCAGCGCCCGCCTCGCCGCGCAATAGAGAGAGGGCGCTCGGGCGCCTCCCGCGCCCTATGTCAGCCAAAAGGCGCGACGATCCCAGGGAGGCGACGGCGTTTCATGGCGTATCTGGCGCTTCTCGGCGATTCCGTCTTCGACAATGGCTCCTATACGAAGGGCGGGCCCGCCGTCGTCTCGCAATTGAAGCGGCGCATGCCTCTCGGCTGGCGGGTGACCCTGGCGGCGGTGGATGGGGCGCGCATCGACTCGGTCGCCGAGCAGGTCGCCAGACTTCCCAGCGATGTGGAGCGCCTTGCCCTGAGCATTGGCGGCAATGACGTTCTCGGCCATGTGTCGCTGCTGGAGGAGCCGGTCACGAAGAGCGCTCAGGCCGTCGGCATGATCGGCGACGCGGCGCGGGCCTTCGAGGAGGCCTATCGCGTCATGCTCCGCCCCTGCCTGCGCGTCGACCGCCATGCGATCATCTGCACCATCTATTCCGGCAATTTCCCAGACCCTGTCTTTCAGGAGCTGGCGCGGACGGCGCTGACGCCCTTCAACGACGCGATCATCCGCATCGGCGTGGAATTCGGCCTGACGGTGATCGACCTGCGCCTTGTCTGCGACGAGGCGATCGATTTCGCCAACGCCATCGAGCCTTCGTCGATCGGCGGCGACAAGATCGCCAAGGCGATCGTCCGCGCCGCCACGGGCGACGGCGGCTGGGAGCGCAGCGCGCGGATTATCGGCTGAGTCCGGCGCTCCTGCGCGCCCCGATCGCCGCAAGCCAGGCCAGCGCGCCGCTGATGAGCACATTCCAGTTTGCGAGGGTCAGGCCGAGCACCCAGAGCGTCGGCTCGTCGCAGCGCACGACCTTCACGGTCTGGAGCTGCTTCATGAAATCGTCCACCGACGCGGCGGTGCTCAGCGCGCCGGAGCAGTCGGAGGGACCGGCGAAGATCTTCCACTCGACGCCGGAGTGATACATGGAAAGCACGGTGTCGCCGAGAAAGAGCAGCGACATCAGCAGGAAGGCCGCGCGCGCGAGCCCCGCCCTGCCGGTCTGCGCCGCAAAGCCCGCGAGCGGCGCGAGCGCGAAGGCGGCGTAATAGGGAATGCGCTCCTTGTAGCAGAGCTCGCAAGGCAGATAGCCAAGCGATTCATAGGCAAAGGCGCCGCCGATGGCGGCGGCGGCGAAGAGGAAGATCAGCGCCGCGACGAGGCGCGGACCGGCGCCGGCGAGAAATCTGCCCATGTTCAAAACATCTTGGCGGCCAGCGCGAAGCCCGCGACGACCACGACGGCGAGCGAGCCGACGAAGAGGCCGAAATGGCTTTCGAGCTTCTCGCGGATGGGATCGCCGAAATGATTGATGGCCGCCGTCAGCACGAAGAAGCGCGCCCCGCGGGTGATCAGCGAAAGCAGGATGAAGAGCGGGAAATTATAATCGAGCAGGCCGGAGACGATGGTCACCAGCTTGAAGGGGATCGGCGTGAACCCCTTCACCAGAATGAAGATCGCGCCCCATTGGGCGTAAAAGGCGCGCAACGCCTCCATCTTCGGGCCGTAGCCGTAGAGATTGATCAGCCACAGGCCGATGGTGTCGTAGAAGAACGAGCCGAAGGCGTAGCCGAGCGCCCCGCCCGCGACCGAGGCGATCGTGCAGATCGCCGCGAACCACCAGGCCTTGCGCGGTTCGGCGAGCGTCATCGGCACGAGGATGACATCCGGCGGCACCGGGAAAAACGAGCTTTCGGCAAAGGCAATGGCGCCGAGCGCCAAAGGCGCGTGGCGACTGCCGGCGAGCGACATCGTCCAGTCGTAGAGCTTCTTCATTTTTCCTCGAGGAGGCCGGGACGGGCCAGGCGGCGGCGTCTGACGAGCGATTAACACGAATAGTTTAACATAAGGAAGGCGGGCGGACGGCATCCTGCGGCTCGGGTTCCGTTTGGGTCGAAGACCACCGAAATAGGCCATCCGGCAGGTTGACGGAGGCCCCCGCCTCGCTAATATCCGCCCCGCTCGCGCACTGCTTCGCAGTCCCGACGGGCCCCTGTGGCGGAATTGGTAGACGCGCTCGACTCAAAATCGAGTTCCGCAAGGAGTGCTGGTTCGACTCCGGCCAGGGGCACCAATAACCCTTTAATCAATAGGTTAGGAAAAAGTCGCCGCCATTCTGGAATGGAGGATCGCGATTCGACCGATCCTTCCTTCATCCGTCTCGTCAGAATCGACCAGCCCCGCTATACTCCCTGTCATGGCCTTTGATCTTGTCATCCACGCCCCCGACGGAGACTTCGTGGTCGGCTCCTATGAGACCCGCACCGCGGCCGAGAAACTCGCGGCCATCGCCGTCCCGCCCGGCGAACTCTGGTCTGTCGTCGAGATCGAGGGCGAGGCGCGCCCGGCAGCGGTGATCGACTTCGCCAGCTATCAGGCCAAGCGTCGCGCGCGGCACCAGAAAAGCTGATCCCTCCCCGGCCCGGAAACCCATGCGTGGCGTAGCCCTCTCCGCCTGCGCTTCCCGCGTCGCGGCTGCGCGCGCAAGTTGCGCCAGCGCATATACTCAAGCTGATTTTCTGTTAACTTCATTATTAATGAAAATCGTTGCGTTGGAGGCTTCGATGACTGGGTTCCCACGAAGGTCGAGTTTGTTGCCAATAATCTGCGCCGGCGCGTCGCTGCTCGCGTTCATGGCGACGGGGCCGGCGGCCCTTGCCGGCGATCGTATCGGCGTCGCGGCGAGCGCTCGAAACCGTGTCTCCGGTCGAATGCAAACCACGACAGTGCCGATCACGGACGGTGAAAGCGTTTATGATCGCGAGGTCGTGAAAACCGAAGCCGAGTCCTATGCAAAGCTTGTCCTGAAGGACAGCAGCAATCTCAATGTCGGTCCCAACTCCAGCGTTACGCTGGACAACTTCGTCTATTCCGGGGACGAGAGTTTCCAGAAAGTCGGGATCAACATCGCCAAGGGGGCCCTCCGTTTCACCACCGGAACGTCGGACAAACGCTCCTATGACGTGAAAACGCCCCATGCGACGATCGGCGTTAGAGGCTAGCCCGGCTCAACTACTCAAGGCTCGAGCGAGAAAAGAACGTCCCGACCGTGAGCATGACGGCGGGGCGTTTTGATTCACACGCCGTCTGCCCGGAACGGCGTCGCCCCAATTGAGCGGGTTCCAGCTCCCCAGAGACTCGAAAAAACGGACTGAGTCTCTCGGGCCGACAGCAAAACGCCCCGGCGCCGATGGGACGCCGGGGCGTTTTGCTTTTTTCATGGTTCGAAGGTCTCGCGGCGACCGGACGCGCGCGCGTCCTTGCCAGACGCTTCACAAGCCACTGAACGCATGGAGAGACTAGCTATACCTTTACAATAAGCCGCGTTGCTTACTTAACCTTGGCTATAAGTGTCTTTCAGAACACACCTTTTCTAAATCAAGCCTGATCGGGCCCAACCCCTTTGACTTTAGAACCCCGATCAACTTTCTTTTCACTCGAAACCTCGGCTGAGAGGCTGAGCATCGCTCCCCAACTGACGGCGAGTATCTAAAATGAAAAAACTTCTCTCTGCTTTTACGGTTCTGGCCCTGACGGCCGGCACCGCTCTTGCGGCGGATCTGCCGTCGCGCAAAGGCCCGCCCGTTCTTCCCCCGCCGCCGCCGCCGCCGCCCATGTGGACCGGCTTCTACGTCGGCCTCAACGCTGGCGCGACCTGGACGAACAGCAACCAGCAGACGATCGGCGTCGGCCCGGTCGCGACTTCGGCAATAAGTCCTTGGCGCGCAATTATTACGCCGGCGATGTCGCCGCTATCTCGACGGCGGCTTCCGCCAGCGGCTTCAACAGCGGCAATAACGTCGGCTTCATCGGCGGCGGCCAGATCGGCTACAACTGGCAGTTCTACAACAGCCTGGTTGCGGGCGTCGAAGCCGACATTCAGGGCATCGCCGGCAACCATGGCAGCCGCACGGTCTCGACGGCCGTCCCGGGCGGGTATTATCAGCAGCTATAGCAACGACAATTGGTATCGGCGCCACCTCGGTGCGCGGCAGCCTGGATTATCTCGGCACGGTCCGTGGTCGCCTCGGCTGGCTGTTCACCCCGACCCTGCTGCTCTACGGCACGGGCGGTCTCGCCTATGGCGGCGTGACGCTCAACACGCGCGACCCAGGTCTCCAACACCGGCTACTTCTCGGAACTACTTCGCGCCCGCCTTCGGCGGCGTGAATTACTCGAACACGCAGGTCGGCTGGACGGCCGGCGGCGGCCTCGAGTGGATGTTCTGGCCGAACTGGTCGGCGAAGGTCGAGTATCTCTACTACGATCTGGGTTCGGTGACTCAGAGCTTCGCGCTGCCGGTCGTGTTACAACTACACGCAGCTATCAGCTACACCGACGCCTCGCTGTTCGCTGGCCAGGTTCGCGCCCGCATCAACGGCAACGTCGTTCGCGCCGGCCTGAACTATCACTTCAACTGGGGCGCTCCGGCTCCGGTGGTCGCGAAATACTGATCGGCTTCAAAGCCTCTCAAAAACGAAGCCCGGCGATTTCGCCGGGCTTTTTCGTTTGGAGCTTGTTGTCGCCGAAACACAGATCGACATCCCTGCCCCAGTCAGGTCTCATCGTCAGGCGCTGTCGGGGATAGCTCTGGAAGCGGATTTCAGGCGCAGGATGGTCAAAGGCGGCCGAAAGGAATCACACAAGAAGCGAATCGAAATCGAAGAGCCGCTCGGGATCCGAGCCGGGCGCCGGCCAGCGGTCCGCTTCCGAAACGAAAGCTTCTACCGCCGCTTCGAAAATATCGGCGAAAACGCCTTCCCGAGCCACGATCACGCTGGATAGCGCTTCTTCCAGACCGAGGATGAAGACGCCGAGAAGTTCCTCCTGCCGCTCCGGCGCAAGGCCCTGCCGATCGCGCACGTAATCGCGCGCCGCGCCACGGCCGATGCGCATGGCAAGATCATAGGCCTGGTTCAGAGTTCGATCGCATGAAATCATGTCGAAAAGCTCGCGGCGACACGGTCGGGCCGCCCCTCGATCGACAGAACGCCACCGGCGATCCACTTGATTGTCGATCCGGAACAACTTGTTTTCACCATTTAACAATTGGGTTAAATATTGGTTTCCCTCCGCAGAACTTGGAGCGGACGCGTTTCTTCTTTATTCGGGGAAACGCCGCCTGCGCGGCGTTGCCCTTTTCATGAGAGGCCCATGTCGATTTGTTTTCTTCTGCACGCCGCCGCGTTCGCTCCGCTCATGTGGATCGTCCCTGCGACGGCTGCGGGCTGCGGCAATTCCGCGGAAGGCTTTCCGGCCTGGCTCAACGATTTCCGGCAGGAAGCGGCGACGCAGGGCGTTTCGCAGCGGACGCTCTCATCCGCGCTCGACGCTGTCGTTTACGACCGCGCCATCATCTCTCGTGACCGCGGGCAGCGCGTCTTCCATTTGAGTTTCGAGAAATTCGCCGCGCGTCTGGTGACGCCGTCGCGGCTGAGCCGGGGACGCGAGCTGCTGCGCCGGAACGCCGGGCTGCTGCGGGAAATCGAAAATCGCTACGGCGTGCCCGGCCCTGTCCTCGTCTCGATCTGGGGACTGGAAACGGGCTTTGGCGCGGACAATGGCCATTTTCGCACGACGCAGGCGCTGGCGACTCTGGCCTATGATTGCCGACGCTCCGCCAAATTCACGAAGGAATTGAACGACGCGCTCACGATCATCGAGCGCGGCGACATGACGGCGGCGCAGATGCGCGGCGACTGGGCCGGCGAAATCGGCCAGACGCAATTCATGCCCTCGTCCTATCTCAGTTACGCCGTGGACTTCGACGGCGACGGCCGCCGCGACCTCATCCATTCGAGCGCCGACGCGCTGGCGTCGACGGCGCACTATCTGAAGGGCAAGGGCTGGCGGCCGGGCGCGGGCTGGGCGGAGGGCGAGCCCAATTTCGCCGTCTTCCTCGAATGGAACCAGGCGAACGTTTATGCAAAAACTCTCGCCTATTTCGCAACAAGGCTCGCCGAAGGGCAGTAGACCGGGAACGCGCCAATGCGACAGGTCTGGATTGACAAAGCAGGACTTCCCGAGGTTCTCACCGTCAGGGAAGCGCCCGACCCCGAGCCGAAAGCGCGCGAATTGCGCATCCGGGTCGAAGCCAGCGGCGTGAATTTCGCCGACATTCTCGCCCGCCTCGGCATCTATCCCGACCTGCCGGGCCTCCCCGCCGTCGTCGGCTATGAGGTTGCAGGGCGTGTCGACGCCATCGGCGCGGGCGTCGATCCGCAATGGATCGGCCGCGACGTTTTCGCGGCGACGCGCTTCGGCGGCTATTCGGATGTGATCTGCGCGCCCGAGGATCAGGTCTTCATCCGGCCCGCGGACATGTCCGCCGAGGAAGGCGCGGCGCTGCCGGTGAATTACCTCACCGCCTGGCAACTCGTCGTCGTCATGGGGGCCCTGAAGCCCGGCGAGACGGTGCTGGTGCATTCGGCGGGCGGCGGCGTGGGCATCGCCGCGACGCAGATCGCCAAGCATATCGGCGCCCGCGTCATCGGCGTCGCCTCGCAATGGAAGCACGCCGAACTCGAAAAGCTCGGCGCCGATCATCTCGTCGACGAACGCCGCGACGATCTCGAAGCGCGCGTGAGGGAGATCACCCGGGGGCGCGGCGTCGAGCTGGCGCTCGATCCCAACGCTGGCGCGTCCTTCAAGAGGAGCTTTCGCTTGCTCGCGCCGACCGGCCGGCTCGGCATGTTCGGCGTCTCCTCCTTTGTGAACAGCAAGGAGCGCGATCTTCTGAACGTGCTGCGCGCCCTGATCGCCACGCCCATCTTTCAGTTCATGCCGATGACGCTGATCAACGCCAACAAGGGCGCCTTCGGCGTCAATGTCGGACGCATGTGGGGAGAGACGGATCGGCTGCGGAGCTGGGCGCTGGAATTGGTGGAGCTCTGGAACAAGGGCGCCATCCGGCCGCGAGTTCGACAAGGTCTTCACCTTCGACGAAGCGCCGCTCGCGCATCACTATCTGCAGGACAGGAAGAACCTCGGCAAGGTTTTACTGAAGCCGTAACAGACGCCGTTCTCCCTCTCCCCGCAAGTAGGGAGAGGCTGTTGCTGGCGGGTCACAAGTTCAGTTGCAATAATAGATTGGCATTACCCTCTGGTAGCGAACCTCGTTCCCGCCGGGACTTATGTTGAATTCGCTCGCGATGCATTTGCGGCCTACCCGCACGAAGGGCGTCGTATACCCCCAGGGATATTCCGCCGTGCTCGACGGGTAGCCGGTCGCCGGATCGTAGCTCCAGGGCGCCGAGAAATCCCAGTCGCGGACGGCGGGGGTGCGGGACCAGTCTTCGCGCTGCCACCCTTCCTCGACCCAGGGGCCGAGGTGAGTCGCATGTTTGGGGTAGATCATGTGGGTCCGGCGAAGCGCCCATGCGTCGCCAGCCGCCATCGCGACGGCGGACAGCAGTAATATCGCCAGCAGGCGGTTGCGCTTGGACATCCACAATCCCTCCGCTCCGCCGCCAATAAACTTGGTCTTTTCCCGAAAGTCACTAGCAGCGAAGAGATTTGGCTAATGCCTGATCTCTTGCGCGTGGTGGTGGTGATGCGGCGCCAACTGAACCGGCGAGGCGGGCGTCTCCAGCCCGCCCTCCGCGATCCACTTCTCCGTCGAGCGCCTTGCCCGTTCGATGAGCGACGCCGCCCTGGTGAAATCATAGGGCGACACGTCGAGCGGACAGAGCGCGGGGACGAGCCGCAGCTCGACCTCGGGAGAGAGCCGTTCGATGTCGCGAATGAGCTGCCAGGCAATCAGCAGCGTGATCGCGTGCAGGGCGCGGGCGACCGCGCCGGCCGGCGGCGCCAGCAGGTCGCAGGCGTAGCCCGTCGGCAGGATGACGATCCTTCGCGCCCCGAGAGTCGCGGCCGCGCCGAGCGGCGTGTTGGCCGCCACCGCGCCGTCCATGAGCGCGGCGCCGTCGATCTCGACGGCCGGGAAAACGCCTGGAACGGCCGCGCTCGCCATGATCGCGTCGACCGCCGGTCCACGCGAGAGAAGCGCCGCGACGCCCTGCATGTCCGTCGCCACCAGATGCACCGGGAGCGGCGCCTCTTCGAGCCGGCTGAAGGGCAAGGCGCCCGACACGAGGCGGCGAAGCGGCTCGGGATCGACGACATAATCGCGGCGGCTCATGACCGCGAAAGCGGTCGCGAGCGAGAGCGGGAAAATGTCCGAGCGACGCAATCCGGTCCAGATTTTAACCAGTTGCTCGACGCCCGTCAGATTCGGATAAGCCGCCAGATAGCATGCGTTCAGCGCGCCAACCGAAGAGCCGACGAGAAAATCGGGTTGCTCGCCGGCCGCGAGCAAGGCTTGCAACATGCCGACCTGGACAGCGCCGAGGCTTCCGCCGCCGGCCAGAACGAAGGCCGTTCTCCCCGCGCTCATGAGCGTGACCTCCGCATGGCCCTCGCTCACAACTAGCGCGCGCGCGCTATCAATCCACGTCGCGGATGGAAACGAAGATCAGCGACGGCCCGAGAAAGCTGATGAAGTGCGCTGCGGATTCCTGGAGATTGTAGGTCTCGGAACGCCACATCAGAAACCATTCGCCGCCAACGCCCATGAAGCCGAAGACATAGAGCACGAACGCCAGCGCAACGCCGGCGATCGCCGCGCCTTTGGCGGCGTTGAAAGATCGCGCGTCCCCTGCCCGCTCCCGCCACAGCAGAAAACCGCCGTAGAGCGACAGCGCGCTGGCTGCAGATTCCGTAGCGATGATGACGATGTAAAAGGCCTGATGCAGCCAGGGACTGGTGATCGCACGCCATTTCAGCGGCGTCTCCGGCACCGTGTCCATGGCGAGGACGTGCTGGACGACATCATAATTCACGGCATAGTCGAAGATGTTGCCGATGGCGACAAGCAGCATGATCGCGCCGACGCAGAGGACGACCGCGATCTTTGCAATTCTCGATATCACGACGCCGATTCCTCTTTTCCGGACGTCGTCAGGCTAGCGCGATTGCGCCGGAAAGAGAATGCGGCGAAGGCATATGCCGCGCGTTTGGCGAGCGGCCTCAGCCGCGACAGGGCAAAGGCCGTCAACCGCCCCTTGACGTTGGTCGGCAGGAAGCGCGCCCCGATGCGGACCTCTCCCGTGCTCCATTCCAGCTTGTAGGGATCGGCGGGCAGCAGCATGTCATAGGCTGTGAGTCCCTCCGACGCGTAGCGGGCGATGAGGCGCCCGGTCAGCGCCTGCCCCGGCGATCCTCCCGCGAAGCGAAGATCGAAACAGCCAAGCAGCGAGCGATAGGCGCCGCCGCCCTGAAAGCCGAGATCGAGCGCCGCGACCTCGTCGCCGACTGTCAGCGCATTGACGCGCAGGAAGCCGTCTCGCGCCAGCGCGGCGATGAAGTCTCCGGAATCCGGATGCGACAGGCCCGCGCTGTAAAATCCCTTGCTGCGCAGCCAGGCGCGCTTGAGCGTGACGCCATGGCGCGCGAGCGTCTCGCGACGATCCGGCGTCTCCGCCTCGACCAGCGAAAGAGTCCCGAGCGCTTCGAGCCGCCGCGCGCGCCGCTCGACGCTTTTGCGCCGGCGCGGCTTCCAGCCCACCAGATTGGCATAGGGAGCGGCCAGCGCTTCGCCTTCCGACGCGCCTTCGGCAAGGACGCCGTCAGCGCGCAGGCGGGTCAGCGCAACGAGATCGACGTCGCGCCAGCGCGCCATTTCCGCTTCGGCCAGCGCGCGCCAATGCGCCCGCCGCTCTCCCGGCAATGCGAGCGCGTCGCCATATTGCGTCATCGGCTCGCCCACCCAGCGCGCGATGGCGACGCCGAAGCGCCGCTCGATCTGCAGGGGCAGGAGGAACACGAGCCGCTCTTCCTCGCGCACGCAGACGATGCGCGGCGCCGCGCCCGCGCGCGAGACCCGCAGCCAGGTGAAACACCAGGGGAAGCTCTGAAAGCCCGTCGCCTCCGGCGTCCTGCTCTCCAGCGCCGACCATTCGGGACCGAGCGCCTCGACGCCGTCGAGCGTCTCGATACAGACCACCCGGCAGCCGTCGCGCGACGTCATTTCAGGATCTGATAGGGCGCGACATCGGCGAACCCCTCGGCGGCGTGAGGATCGACACGAAAGTCGATGGAGATCGGCACGAGCGTCCGTCGCGACAGCTTGCGCCAGCCCTTGTGCGCGGCGGCGAGCGCGAGTTTCCCCATGAAGGCGGGCCCCCGCGTCTCGCGCGACAGGTCGCGGCCGCCGAGCCACGGCCGCAGCAAGCCATTCGCGTAATCGACGGCGTAGCCGGCGCGCAAGTCGTCCGTCCAGTGCTCGGTGGTGAAGGACACGTTCACGCAATCCGCGTTGCGAACCCGATGCGGCGCATTGCGCGGCCATGTCGCCCAGTCGCCGGGCTCGAGTTCGAAACTCGCCGCCGCCGCCTCATATGAGGGATCGTATGGCAGATCGGTGTCGCCGCTGCGCTGGAGCACGATGGCCTCGATCTTCTCCTGCGGCAGGTAGGGCGGATGCGGCGGATAGACCCACACGCGCTTGCGGCCCCGCACCTGCCACAGGCTCTGGCCGGGCACGTCGGCATGAAGCGCGACATTCATATTCGGCGACGAGATGAGCACGCTCATCGAGCGCCTGTAGCTGCGAAAGCCCGGCACATTGCGTTCGATGTCGGCGAAGAGCTCGTCGAGAAACACGCGATAGGCGTCGAACGCCTCATGCACACGCTGAAGATGAACCCAGATATTGCCGCGCGCCACCGCCGCCATGACGTCGTGGCCCGAAAGCCCGCTCATGTCGCCCTCGCGCCATTTCCGGGGATCGGTTTCGTCACGCCCGATGGTGTTGACGTGGAAATGACTGCGCGGCGTCGCCTCGATCAGCCGCGCCAGCGCCTCCTGCGAAAACAGCGGGCTTTCCGCCAACAAGTGCTTCAGCCGCAGCGGCTTGCGGCCGAAATCCCGGGCCTGGCCGGGCGTCCAATCAGTCAGAAAGTCTCGCATTTATGTGGCTGCCGACATTCGAGCGTCGACAAGCTTAGCCGGAAAGTGGAAAATAAAAGGTGACGGCGGCAAGGAGCCCTGAATGATTGATCTTTTTTACTGGCCCACCCCCAACGGCCACAAGATTACGATTTTCCTCGAGGAGACCGGCCTCGCCTATCGAATCATGCCGGTCGACATCACCAAGGGCGATCAGTTCAAGCCGGAGTTTCTCTCGATTTCTCCCAACAACCGGATGCCCGCGATTGTGGACCATGCCCCGGCCGACGGCGGCGCCGAGGTGACGCTGTTCGAGTCGGGGGCCATCCTGCTCTATCTGGCCGAAAAGACCGGCCGGCTTCTGCCACAGGACATGCGCGGGCGGTTGCGCGTGCTGCAATGGCTGTTCTGGCAGGTGGGCGGGCTCGGCCCCATGGCCGGCCAGAATCACCATTTCGCGAAATACGCCCCCGCCCGCATTCCCTACGCCATAGAGCGCTACCATAAGGAGACGGCGCGCCTCTATGGCGTGCTCGACCGCGAGCTGGCCAAAGGCCCCTATGTCGCCGGCGATTATTCGATCGCCGACATCGCCTGCTACCCCTGGATCGTCCCCTATGAGGATCAGGGCCAGGACCTCGACGATTTCCCGCGCCTCAAGCGCTGGTTCGAATCGATCAAATCGCGGCCGGCCGTGGCCCGCGCCTATGCCGCCGGCGCGCCCTACGAGCGCCGCCGCCCGGATTTCAGCGCGCTGGAGCGGGAAATTCTTTTCGGCCAAACCGCGCGTCCCGACGAAAAATAGGCTATGGCTGCGCCCAGCAACAAACAGGGAGCCGAGCCGTCTTCATGTCTGATGATCGTCAATTCGCTGCGCAGGAAACCGCCAAGGCGCTGATTGAAGTGCAAGCGGTGCTCGTCAATACGCAGAAGCCCTTCATCACGACGGCGGGCTGGGCGTCGCCGGTCTATATCGACATGCGCAAGATCATCGGCTTCCCGCGCCTGCGCCGGCGTCTGATCGATTTCGCCACGCGCGCCATCGAGCGCGACATCGGTTATAAATCGCTCGACGTGGTGGCGGGCGGCGAGACGGCCGGCATTCCCTTCGCGGCGTGGATATCCGACAGCCTGATGCTGCCGATGCAATATGTGCGCAAGAAGCCGAAAGGCTTCGGCCGCAATGCGCGCATCGAAGGCGACCTGCACGACAACGGCCGCGCGCTGCTCGTCGAGGATCTCGCCACCGACGGCGGCTCCAAGAAGGATTTCGTGCAGGCGCTGCGCGATGCCGGCCAGCGCTGCGACCATGTCTTCGTGTTCTTCTTCTACGACATTTTCGCCGGCGCGCGCGCGGACATGGAGAAGCTCGGCATCAATCTGCACTATCTCGCGACGTGGCGTGACGTGCTCGCAGTCGCCCGCGCGCATCGCTATTTCCCGGAGGATGCGCTCAACGAAATCGAATCCTTCATCGCCGATCCGATCGCGTGGTCGGCGGCGCATGGCGGCGCCGACAAGCCGAAGGGGTAATCTCCCCTATCCCCGCAAGCGGGGAGAGGGCCAGGGTGAGGGGTAAGGCCGCAACCTTTCGCTAGCGCCAGCCGCACATGGAGCACGCGATGACGAAAACCGCCGCCCTCACCTGCCTCCTCCTCATCGCCGCCACATCCGCGCGCGCCGATCCGCCGCCGGGTTTCTCGCGCCTCTCCGACATTGCGCCGAATATCGCGCAGGACATGCGCTACGCCGGAAGCGATAATTTCACCGGCCATCGGGTTCCCGGCTACGACAAGCCGCAGTGCTGGCTGCGCACCGAAGCCGCGAAGGCCCTCGCCGCGGCGCAGCTCGACGCGAAAGCGCATGGATTTTCGCTGATCGTCTACGACTGCTACCGGCCGACGCGCGCCGTATCGGCCTTTGTCGACTGGTCGCGCAACGCCGATCAGTCGACGAAGCCCGCACATTACCCGCATGTCGATAAAAGCCAGCTTTTCGCGGAGGGCTATATCGCCGCGCAATCCACGCATTCGACCGGCCTCGCGGTCGATCTCGGCGTGCAGGGCTGGAATTTCGGCACGCCTTTCGATTTCTTCGATCCTCGCTCATGGACGGCGTCGAAAACGACGAGGAGCGCCCACGCTCACCGCGAGACGTTGCGCGCGCTCATGCGCCGCCACGGTTTCGAAAATTTTCCGCGCGAGTGGTGGCATTACACTTTCAAGGGCGCGGATACGGCTGAAAAACTAAATCAACCGATCGACTAGGCGCGTATTCTATCGCCCCGCGCCGCGCGGCTGACGACGTGGTCGCGCACCCAGCCCGCCAGAACCTCTTCCTCGATCTCGCGACCGGCGAACTGCGACATCACGACAAAAAGCTCCTCGTCGCTCGCCGCCAGTTCATAGCCATTGTCCGCGAGAAAAAGCTCCAGCGCGACGAGCGCCACGCGCTTCTTTCCCTGCATAAAGGGGTGATTGCGGATGAAGCCCGCGGCGGTGGCGGCGGCGAGGCGTGCGGCGTCGCATCGGGGCGCGGCGCGCGCGAGGTCGAGCGGCCGGCGCAGCGCCCCCTCCAGCGCCTCCTCGCTGATGACGCCGACAGAGCCGCCATGCGCCGCCAGCACATGCTCATGGATCGCCAGAGCAATCTCGCGATCGAGAAACCGCCAGCCGCTCACTTCGAAAGCTCGCGCAGCGCATTGTGCCTTTTGCTGATGATCCGTCGCGCAAGCGCGATCCGGGCCTCGAACTCCGGATCAGTTTTCGTAATGCGATAGCCTTCCGGCGAGCGGGTCAGAAAGAGACGATCGCCCTTCTCGACCGCAAGCTCGGCGACAATCTCGCGCGGCAGCACCACGCCGAGCGAATTGCCGATGCGGATGACCTTGAGCGCGCCATAGGCCTCGATGTGATCTGAATCGCTCATATTCGAACACTCGTATTAACCCTAATCGTTAGAACGAACGTTAAAACAGGCGTCGGGAGAGCGCAACATGGCGCCGATCCGCCGGCGAGGCTAAACTGCAGCGACATGCGTCCCGAGATTCTCGCCCCCCTTTTCGGCCGCGTCGCCGCGCTTCCCGGCGTCGGTCCCAAGACAGCGCCGCTCTTCGACCGTCTGCTCGCCCGCGTCGGGGCGCAGGCGCGCGTGGTGGATCTGCTTTTTCATCTGCCGACGAATGTCATCGACCGCAGCCAGCGGCCGACCATCGCGGAAGCCCCGCTCGATGCGCAGGTCGTCGTGCAAGGCGCGGGTCGTGGAACACCGCCGCCCGCAGGGACGCTACGCCAAGCAGCCCTATCGCGTCCTGGTCGAGGACGACACCGGCGACATCGAGCTCATCTTCTTCCTCGCCAACCCCGACTGGATCGAACGCAGCCTGCCTGTCGGCGCGACCCGCTGGATTTCCGGTCGCATCGAACTCTACGACGGCCGCCGTCAGATGGTGCACCCCGACCGCGTGCTCGACGAGGCCGGGCTCGCAAAGCTCCCGCCCTTCGAGGCGATCTACGGCCTGACCGAGGGACTTCAGGCGCGCTTCGTTTTACGCGCGACGGAAGAGGCTTTGACCCGTATCCCCACCCTGCCCGAATGGCAGGAGCCGACTGTGATGGCGGCGAACAGGCTGCCGTCCTTTGCTGACGCGCTGCGCGCCGCGCATCGGCCCGACAGCGCGAAAGCCCTGTCGCCGCAGCATCCCGCGCGCCAGCGTCTCGCCCTCGACGAATTGCTGGCGACGCAACTGGCGCTGCGCCTCACGCGCGCGAAAATGCGTCGCCTGCCCGGGCGCGAGAACAAAGGCGACGGCCGCATTTCCCAAGTGATCGAAGCCGCTTTGCCGTTCCGCCTCACCGGCGCGCAGCAACGGGCGCTCGCCGACATTCGCGCCGACCTCGGCTCGGACACGCGCATGCTGCGTCTCGTGCAGGGCGACGTCGGCTCCGGCAAGACCGTCGTCGCGGCGCTCGCCATGGTCAGCGTCGTCGAATGCGGACGACAGGCGGCGCTGATGGCGCCGACTGAAATCCTCGCGCGACAGCATTACGAGCGCCTCGCCCCGTTGCTCGAGCCGGCGGGCGTGCGCGTCGCGCTGCTGACAGGGCGGCTGAAAGCCTCGCGAACGCGCCGCCGCGCACGCCGCTATCGCCGCCGGGGAGATCGACGTGGTCGTCGGCACGCATGCGCTCGTGCAGGGCGATCTCGCCTTCCGCGACCTCGGTCTTGCGGTCGTCGACGAACAGCATCGCTTCGGCGTGCAACAGCGTCTCGCGCTCGGCGGCAAGGGCGAGGCGGTGGATGTGCTGGTGATGACGGCGACGCCCATTCCCCGCACGCTGGCGCTCACCGCGTTCGGCGACATGGATTCCTCCGCGCTCGACGAAAAGCCGCCGGGCCGCACGCCGATCTCCACCCGCGCCCTGCCCGCCTCGCGCATCGGCGACGTGGTCGCCGGGCTGCAGCGCGCGCTCGCCGCCGGCGCCCGCGCCTATTGGGTCTGCCCGCTCGTCGAGGAGAACGAAGACCTCGACCTCGCCGCGGCGGAAGCCCGCGCCGCCGATCTGCGCCATTATTTCGGCGACGCCGTCGGCCTCCTGCACGGCCGCATGAAGGGGCCGGAGAAGGACGCGGCCATGGAAGCCTTCCAGCGCGGCGAGACGAGTCTCCTCGTCGCCACGACGGTCGTCGAAGTGGGCGTGGACGTGCCGGAGGCGACGATCATGGTGATCGAACACGCCGAACGCTTTGGACTGGCGCAGCTTCACCAGTTGCGCGGGCGCGTCGGGCGCGGCTCGGGGGAATCGAGCTGCCTGCTGCTCTACAAGGGGCCGTTGAGCGAAACCGCAAAGTCGCGCCTCACCATTTTACGTCAAACGGAAGATGGTTTCCGTATCGCGGAAGAAGACCTGCGATTGCGCGGCGAAGGCGAATTGCTGGGCACCCGGCAGGCGGGCCTTCCCGGTTTCCGTCTCGCCGATCTCGCCGCCCACGCCCGCCTGCTCGCCATCGCCCGCGACGACGCCGAACTCATCCTGCGTCGCGACCCCGACCTCGCGAGCGAACGCGGCGAGGCGCTGAGGGTGCTGCTCTATCTGTTCGAGCGGGACGAGGCGATCCGCCTCCTCCGCGCGGGGTAAGGCGCCCGTCATTGCGAGAGCTTGGCGAAGCAATGACAACTCACCGCCGCCGGGCCAGAACGATGCGATTGCTGTTCACGCCCTTGCTGTTGTTGGCGACGCCCCAGCAATTGCTCGTCTTGGTGAAACGCTGCTGGTTCACCATCACGCCGAGGCGCTCGAAGGGGAGCCCTTCCATCGCCTGCCAGACGATCCGCTCCAGAAGCACGCCGCCGCCGCGCACTTCCCCCACTTCATAGGCGACATGGCCGCCCGGCCGCAGCACGCGGGCGAATTCCGTCGAAAACCGCGCGCGTCATGGCTGACCAGGCGTCAATGCTGCGCAGCTGCGAGATCGACAAATCGTCCGCTTCGATGCCCGCAAACCAGTTCCGCAGCCAATTGTCCCCCCGATAATTGACGACGTCGAGGAAGGGCGGCGACGTCACGACGAGGTCGACGGAGGCGTCGCCGGCATGGTTGAGACTCGTCGCATCGGCGACGGCAAGATTGGCTGGTGATGACAGCGGCGGCGGGCCGTCGGAAAGGAGCGCGCGCGACTTCTTCAAAATCAGGGCGGCGACGTCACGCAAGGGCGGCGTCTGATCGCGGCGCGCATTGATCTTCACCTGCGCCTTGACGCTCACCGCCTGATTGGGCGGCATCGTATAGACGGAGAAGAAGCCGGGAGAATGACCCGTCAGCCGATTGAGCGCCACCATTTTGATCCAGTCGTCGACCGGATCGGCTTCCGCCTGGCGTTCGATCAGCCATGCGCGCAGGGCGCAGATCTGACGCAACGTGTCCGGATGGTAGAAGGCCAGCAAATCCTCGCGCAGGATGGCGACGCCCTCAAGCGGCGCCTCGGCGAGCCGTGCGGCGATCGCCTCGAGCGCCGGCGGATTGAGCCTCGGGCGGGTGAGCATGATCGACAGCGGGTTGGCGTCCGAGCCGACCACCCGGCGGCCCATGAGCGCGGCCTGCAGGGGCGTCGTGCCGCGGCCCATGAAAGGATCGCAAACCACGTCGCCCGGCCGCGTCAGCCGATCGATGAAAAACGCCGGCAGTTGCGGCTTGAAACAGGCGCGGTAGCTGATCTCGTGCAACGAATGGGCGGAGCGCTGCGCGGCGGTCCAATACTCATTGACGTAATAGGTAAGACCGCCCTCCTCCGCCACCTGCGTCGGCGCGCCAAAGGCGTCGAAGGCGCGCAGCGCGGAAAGCAAGCTGTTCGTTCCCGCGGGCGGGGATTTACGCGACGCGGTCGGCAAGGCGGGGCAGCTTTTTGACCTTGGAGCCGGCTTCATGGCGCGCGAGCGCCAGTTCATATTCGAGTTGCAGGCCGAGCCAGTCCTCCGGGTCGACCCCGAACCAGTGGCCGAGACGCAGCGCCGTATCCGCGGTCACGCCGCGCTGCCCGTTGATGATTGCCGTCACCCGATTGACAGGCACGTCGATGTCGCGCGCGAGATCCGAGGCCGTCAGCCCATATTCGCGCGAGATACTGGGCCAGAACCTGGCCGGGATGAGGCGCCATTTCTTTCTCCACTGGGGCGGGGCGGAATTTTCGGGCGCGCGCCGCGCGGCGGGCGGGTTGGGCGTTTTCGCGCGACAGATAAGCCGGTCGCGTCGGCGGCGGGGCTGACGGCGCCGTGCGGCGCTGGCGCTGGCGGCGGAGCGCGCGGCTTTGAAACCGGCGCCGCGCGCGCAGCCTCACCGACTCCGCGCGCCGGAAATTCTCCTGCAATCAAGAGACGCGTGAGCGCGTCGTAATACCGGCCCATCTCAGGCTCCGCTCGCCCCGGAACCGCGTTACCGATTCCGTAAAGACGCTACTGAGAGCGGTTTTCAGCCTCTCCCGCTTCCCAATGCGCGCGGGTCTCAGCAATGAAATCCGCAAGGCGACCCTGTTCGATCGCGCCCCGCAGCCCCGCCATCAGACTCTGATAATACGCCACATTCGCCTGAGTCAGCAGCATCATTCCGAGGATTTCCCCCGCTTTTACGAGATGGTGCAGATAGGCGCGCGAATAATCCCGCGCGGCCGGGCAGTTGGACTGCGCATCGAGCGGCGCCAGGTCCTCGGCGTATCTCGCATTTTTGAGGTTCACTTTTCCGAAGCGCGTATAGGCGAGGCCGTGCCGCCCGGCGCGCGTCGGCATGACGCAATCGAACATGTCGATGCCCCGCGCCACCGCCTGCACAATGTCGTCCGGCGTGCCGACGCCCATCAGATAGCGGGGCTTCGACTCCGGAAGATGCGGAAGCGTCGTCTCCAGCATGTCGAGCATCACCTCCTGCGGCTCGCCGACCGCGAGCCCGCCGACGGCGATTCCGTGGAAATCCATCTCCGCGAGCGCCGTCGCGCTTTCAATTCGCAAGGGCTTCGACGCGCCGCCCTGCACGATGCCGAAAACCGCCCTGCCCGGTTCCTCGCGAAACGCCTTGCGGGAGCGTTCGGCCCAGCGCAGCGACAGGCGCATGGCGCGCTCTGCTTCCGCGTCCGAGCACGGCAGCCGCACGCATTCGTCGAACTGCATCTGAATGTCGGAGCCGAGCAGATGCTGGATCTCCATCGAGCGCTCCGGCGAGAGATGATGCTTCGATCCGTCGATGTGGGATTGAAAGGTTACGCCACTCTCGTCGAGCTTTCGCAGCTTCGCGAGCGACATCACCTGAAAGCCGCCGGAGTCGGTGAGGATCGGATAGGGCCAGCGCATGAAACTGTGCAGCCCGCCGAGGCGCGCAATGCGCTCGGCGCCGGGACGCAGCATCAGATGATAGACGTTGCCGAGCAGAATATCCGCGCCCGTGGCGCGCACGTCCTGCGGAAACATGGCCTTTACCGTCGCCGCCGTGCCGACCGGCATGAAGGCGGGCGTCCGGATCGTTCCCCGTGGCGTAAAGATTTCGCCCTTGCGCGCGGTCCCGTCCGTCGCCTGAAGCGTGAAGGAAAAGTCCTGGCTCATTTTCGTTCCTTGGCGCCGAGTTCGGCGAGCTTGACGATCTTATAGACCCCCTTGTCGGTTTCGTTGAACCAGACCGTGAAGAGCGTCCCGACCTTCAGTTCCGCGTCCCGTAAATCCGTGCGCCAGCGGTCGGCGCTCTCGCCGAATTCGATGCGCCCGTCCCGTCTCAGGATGAAGGGACGCGGATGCGCGCCGTCGAGATCGAAGGCGCCGAAGACGTCCCAGGGCGAGGCGAGGCGAAAATTCTCGGCGCGCAGATCGACTGTCATCAGCGCCTCGGTGGGGTCGTCGCGCCATTGCGCGATGAGGCGAATGGCGGTCATGTGCTCGGCGCGATACAGCAGGCTCGCGTCGCCGTAGGAATAGAAGCGATAGCCGTTGGCGATGGCGTGCGCATAGGCGGCCTTCATGCGCTCGAGGCCGCAGAAGGCGGAGACGAGCATGAACAGCGTCGAACGCGGCAGATGGAAATTGGTGAGGAGCATATCCGTTGCGCGGAATTTATAGCCGGGCGTGATGAAAATGCTTGTACGCGCTGCGTAAGGCTGGATGCGGCCGTCCGGCGTCGCGGCGCTCTCCAGCGTGCGCAGCGCGGTGGTGCCGACCGCGACGATGCGCCCGCCCTTTGCCCGCGCCTCGTTGAGGGCCGCAGCGGTCCCCGCGTCAATGCGGGCGAATTCCTCGTGCATCTTGTGGGCGTCGGTGTCGTCGGCCTTCACCGGCAGGAAAGTGCCGGCGCCGACATGCAGCGTCACGCGATGCAGCGCCACGCCCTGCGCTTCCAGAGCCGCGAGAAGCTGCGGCGTGAAATGCAGTCCCGCCGTCGGCGCGGCGACGGCGCCTGCTTCGCGGGCGAAGACGGTCTGATAGTCGGATTCGTCGCGGGCGTCAGCGGCGCGCTTGCCGGCGATGTAAGGCGGGAGCGGCATTTCGCCGGCGGCTTCGATGGCCTCGTCCAGCGCCGCGCCGGAGAGGTCGAAACGCAGCGTGATTTCGCCTTCCTCGCCTTTGGCGTCGACATGCGCGACAAGCGCTTCCTCGTCATTGCGAGCGGAGCAAAGCAATCCAGAGCCGTCATCATGGCTCTGGATTGCGTCGTCGCTGCGCTCCTCGCAATGACGGTGGAAGCGGATAAGGTCGCCGATATGGAGCTTCTTTGCGGGACGCATGAGCGCGCGCCAGCGGGATGCGTCCAAGCGTTCGATCAGCGTCGCCTCGACGCCGGCGCTCAAGTCTCCGCGAATGCGCCTGCCGGAAAGGCGCGCGTGAATGACGCGCGTGTCGTTGACGACGAGAACGTCGCCTTTGCGCAGGAATGACGGCAGATCGCGCACGATCCGATCCTCGAAACCACCGGAGGGCGGCACGACAAGCAGCCGCGCGCTGTCGCGCGGCTCGGCCGGGCGAAGCGCGATACGGTCCTGGGGGAGATCGAAGTCGAAGAGATCGACGCGCATGGGGTCAAAACCCCCTCTCCCCATGAAATGGAGAAAGGGCTGGGGGAGGAGCAAGGGGCCGGCGACGTCGTTGCGGCCTTGCCCCTCACCATAATCCTCTCCCCGCTCGCGGGGAGAGGGAACTGGAACTAGGCGCCGAGCGTCGCCTTGATGATCTTGTCGGGATCCCTGACAGGCTCGCCGCGCTTGATCTTGTCGACGTTCTCCATGCCGGAGATCACTTCGCCCCACACCGTATATTGACGATTGAGAAACGGCGCTTCGGTGAAGCAGATGAAGAACTGGGAGTTTGCGGTGTCGGGATGCGAGGCGCGGGCCATGGAGCAGGTTCCGCGCACATGCGGCGCGTCGTTGAACTCCTGCTCGAGGTTCGGATAGCTCGAACCGCCGGTGCCGGTGCCGCGCGGGCAGCCGGTCTGCGCCATGAAGCCCTCGATCACGCGATGGAAGACGATGCCGTCGTAAAAGCCCTCGGAAACGAGCTGCTTTATGCGGGCGACGTGTTTGGGCGCGAGATCGGGACGGAGCTTGATGACGACCGGACCTTTTGTGGTCTCCAGCGTCAGGGTGTCGGCGGCGTCGGTCATTTTGTCTCCTTGGGGAAAATCAACGCCCCTCCTGCTTCGAGACGGCCCTCCGGGCCTCCTCAGCATGAGGGGCTTTTGTATGAGGCCTCGTCCTGAGGAGGCCCAAAGGGCCGTCTCGAAGGACGAGGCCAATTCGGATCAGCTCTCGTCGCCGGCGACGCGAACCTTCAGCATGCGGTCGGGGCTTTCCACCGCGCCATTGTTGGCCTTGTCGCCCTTCTTGATCTTGTCGACGACGTCCATGCCGGAGACGACTTCGCCCCAGATCGTATATTTGCCGTTGAGCTGCGGCGTCTCGGCGAAGCAGATGAAGAACTGCGAATTGGCCGAATCCTTGTCGCCGGGCTGGCGCGCCATGGCGACCGTGCCGCGCTTGAACGGTTCGCTGCTGAATTCGGCCTTGAGATCGGGATAGCGCGAGCTGCCCATGCCGGTGCCGTCCGGATCGCCGCCCTGCGCCATGAAGCCGTCGATCACGCGATGGAAGGCGATATTGTCGTAGAAATGCTCCTTGGCGAGGCGCTCGATGCGCTCGACATGCTTGGGCGCGAGGTCGGGGCGCATCTTGATGGTGATGCGGCCATCCTTGGTGTCGATGTAAAGCAGCTTGTCTTCCGCGCGGGCGATGGAAGCGGTTCCGAGCGCGGCGGAAAAGGCTACGGCGGCAAGAAGCAGACGACGGCTGAGTTTCATGAAAGCCTCCCTAACGGCTTAGGTCTCGCGCCTTGAAATGGCGCGTTTCAGGGCCTCGACGGAGGCGGCCGGCGCGAAGGCCGACACGTCGCCGCCGAGCGCCGCGATCTGGCGCACAAGCGTTCCGCTGATATGGCGGAGGCCCGGCGAAGCAGGCAGGAAAACCGTGTGAATGCCGGGCGCGAGCGTCCCGTTCATCCCCGCCATCTGCATCTCATAATCGAAATCGGAGCCGTCGCGCAATCCGCGCAGGATCGCCACCGCCCCGGCCGCGCGCGCCGCCTCGACGACGAGGCCGTCGAAACTCGTCACCTCGACCGCGCCGCCGAGGCCCTCGGCCGCGCAGGAAAGGCGGATCGTCTCGGCCCGCTCGTCGAAGGTCAGCCAGGGCGCCTTGCCGGGATGCACGCCGATCGCCACCACCACCTTGTCGAAGAGCGCGACGCCCTGGCGGATGACGTCGAGATGGCCGTTGGTCAGCGGATCGAAAGTGCCGGAATAAAGCGCGACGCGAGCCATCAGGCGACCTCGTGCACGATCTCGCCGCCGACCATCGTGGTCTTCACCACGCCCTGCAGCAGCGCGCCGTCGAAGGGCGTGTTGCGGCAGCGCGAATGCAGCGCCTCAGGGTCGACGACGAAGGGCTCGTCGGGGTCGAAACGGATAAGATCGGCGGGCGCGCCCTTTTGCAGACGCCCCTGCTCCAGCCCGAGGATCTCCGCGGGCCGCGACGACATGGCGGCGAGGAGTCGGGGCAGCGAAACGTCGCCCGCGTGAACGAGGCGCATGCCGGCCGCGAGCATCGTCTCGACGCCGATGGCGCCGAACTCCGCTTCCGCGAATGGCAGTCGCTTGGTCTCGACGTCCTGCGGATCATGGTCGGAGACGATGACGTCGATCAGCCCTTCCGCCAGCGCGGCGACGAGCTGCTGGCGCTCCTCCTCATGGCGCAGCGGCGGGCGCAGCTTCAGGAAGGTGCGGTAATCGCCGATATCGTTTTCGTTGAGCGTCAGATGGTTGATCGTCACGCCGCAGGTCACGGGCAGGCCCGCGGCCTTGGCGGCGCGCAGCGAGTCGAGCGACAGCGTCGAGGTGAGGATGGCCGCGTGATAGCGCGCGCCGGTCAGCGCCACGAGCCGCAGGTCGCGGTCGAGCATGACCGCCTCCGCCTCGCGCGGAATGCCGGCAAGGCCGAGACGAAGCGCGAATTCGCCCTCGTTCATCACGCCGCCGGCGAGGTCCGGGTCCTGCGTGAAATGCACGACCAGCGCGTTGAAATCGCGGGCGTAGCTCATCGCCCGGCGCATGACGAGGGCGCTTTTGACCGAGCGCGCGCCGTCGAAAAAGGCGACGGCGCCGGCCTGCTGGAGCAGTCCCAGCTCGGCCATCTCCCTGCCCTCGCGCCCCTTGGTCAGCGCCGCCATGGGGAGCACGCGGACGCGCCCGGTGTCGCGGGCGCGACGCAGGACGAAATCGACGACGGCCGGATCGTCGATGGCCGGGTCGGTCGAGCTGGTGGCGACGAGGGTCGTGACGCCGCCCACCGCTGCCGAGAGCGTGGCGCTGGCGATGGTCTCGCGGTGCTCCGCGCCGGGCTCGCCGACGAAGGCCTGCATGTCGATCAGGCCGGGCGCGAGAACGTCGCCACGGCAGTCGATGACGCGCGCCCCGCCGGGGGCGGAGTCGGCGGTCAGGCCCGGGCCCAGATCCGAAATGCGTCCATCGCGAACGAGCAGTCCGCCCTGCGTCTCGCTGCCCCTGGCGGGGTCGATGAGGCGGGCGTTGACGAAAAGGATCGGCGCGGGGCTTTCGGCGGACATGGCCGCCTGATTAGGCCATTTTGCCGGGGATGGGAATGACAAGAGGTGACGAGTTTCGCCGGAGGGGTCTGCCCGCGCCGGTTCCCCGCGCGTCAGCCGAAGGGCGGGCCGCGCGAGGCGTGGCTGACCCGTGCTCTAGCCCACAACAATCCGCCGACCGGCGCCGCTCACCTGAAACAGCGGAGCGTGCCGTTGGGCATGCGCGTGGCTGGATGGCCGGTCGTTCTGAGACACCAGGCCTGATTTTGACCGCCGAAGACGCAATAACCCCACGCATTGCGATGCCCGTTTGGACCGCAGCCGCCCAGCGCGAAAGCAGGCGCGGCCGCCGAAAGTAGCGCGGCCGAAAGAATCCCCGCGCCGAGCAATGCAGCCAAAAACTTTTTCATGACCCACTCCCCGTTCCGCCATCTTAATGAATGGCGATGTTGATGCTAGCACAGGTAAATTGGCGCGCGAACGGCTGCGTGAACGCGCCGGATCCAGCGCTGGCCGGGCATCGCCGCCAGCGCCCGCCCCAACTGGCGGCTGGTTGCGGAAACCGCTACAGTCGCCCATCCAGCGGAACGGTGCGAAGCGCGCCCTCTGGGTGTTTTGCGTGCGACCCTGTGAATGACCAATCGAACATGATGAGGAATCTCAAGATGAAACCGTTCCGGCTTCTGGCTGCGTCGCTTCTGGCGCTAACTTTCGCCGGCAGCGTTGCCCAAGCGGCCGCTCCCGCTTTCACCGCCACCTGCCCGACGGGCATCACCGCCACCTCTGACGGCAAGGGCCACGCGAAGATCAATGGCAAACGCGCCACGATCAAAGCGGTTGGCGACGCCTGGGAAGTCAGAGGTCGCGGCGTCACTGTGAGCGTCGGCGGCGATCCGCTCTCGGCCGACTACACGGGACCGCATCGCGCCAATGGCGTTTGCCAGATTTCCGCGGCGGCGGCCGCCCCCGCTGCGCCTGCCGCTTCATCTCGCATGCCTTCGCAGAATGAGCAGGCTTGCCTTCAGGCCGTGAGCCTGAAGACGAACAACGGCGATGTCGTGCTTCTCGGTTCCGAAACATCGGAGGCCAACGACACCGTTTACGTCGGCGTCGGTCAGCAGCGCGCAAAATGGAAATGCCTCGTCAAACGCGGGAAGGTCGCCGAGGTGTCGTCGATGACCAATGAGGGGGGTCTCTAAACTCCCGCAGAAAATGCGAGCGAGCCCGGTGACCATGGATTCGGCGCCGGGTTTTTCTTTGCGTCGCGCTTCAACCCGAACTGTCCAGATGGCCGCACCTTATGCACATAGCCTTGCTTTTTAAGGCGCTTCTCCGCCAAAAACCATGATCCGCAGTCTCCTCTCTGTTGGCGGCTTCACCCTGCTCTCGCGGCTGACGGGGTTCATGTCGCTCGCCATGCAGTCCGCGATCATGGGCGCCGGCGCCGTTTCCGACGCCTTTTTTATTGCCCAGCGCCTGCCCAACAGTTTCAGGGCGATTTTCGGCGAGGGCGCCTTCAACGCCGCCTATATCCCCTGCTACGCGACCGCGCTGGAGCAGGAGGGCGCTGAATTGGCGGAAGAATTCGCCGGCGAGGTCTATACGCTGCTGCTCGCGTCGCAGATTGTGATCCTCGCGCTGGTGTGGCTGTTCGCGGCGCAATTCGTGGGCCTGCTGGCGCCGGGACTCGACGACCGGCCGGAGAAATTCGCGCTCGCCGTCAGCCTGACGCGCATCACCTTCCCCTATCTCCTGTTCATGACGCTCTTCGCGCAGCACATGGGCACGCTCAACGCCCATGGCCGTTTCGCCCTGCCCGCCTTCGCGCCCAATCTCATGAATCTCACCGTGATGGCGGCGCTGGCGCTGACTGTCGTCGCGCCCCGCCTGTTCCCGAACCCCGGCTATGCGGCGAGTTGGGGCATCACCATTTCCGGCGCGCTGGAGCTGGGCCTGTTGATGTGGGGAGCGCGTCGGATCGGCGTGTTGCGCGGGCTGCGCAAGCCGCATTGGGCGCGGGTGCGGGATTTCTTCATCAAGCTCGGCCCGGCGGTCATCGGCTCGGCGAGCCCGCAGATCGCCGTCTTCGCCGATACGATCCTGTCCTCCATGCTCGCCGACGGCGGCGTGTCGGCGATCTCCTACGCCGAACGACTGTATCAGCTTCCGGTCGGCGTCATCGGCATCGCCGCGGGCACGGTGCTGCTGCCGGAGATGAGCCGCCGCATCGCGGGGGGCGACGTTGCCGGCGCGCATCAGGCGCAGAGCCGAACGATGGCGCTGACCATCGCGCTGGCGGCGCCCTTCTTCGTCGCTTTCGACACCATTCCCGAGCTGATCGTGGCCGGCCTGTTCATGCGCGGCAAATTCACCGCGGCCGATGCGGTCGCGTCCGGTGACGTGCTGGCGGCTTATGGCGCGGGGTTGATGGCGCTGGTGCTGATCGCCTCGGCGCGCGCGAGCTTTCAGTCGCGCGGCGACACCTCGACGCCCATGAAAATCGCGCTTGCGGCGCTTGCGGTGAACGTCGCGCTGAAAATCCTGCTGTTTCGATCGCTCGGCGCCGTCGGTCTCGCGACGGCGACGTCGATCGGATTGTGGATCAATCTCGGGGCGCTCGTGGCGCTGGCCCTGGCCTGCGATTTCATGGATTTCGACGGCGTCTTTGCAAAGGTTGTCGGCGCGACATTCATCGCATCGGCGTTTCTGACGCTCGTCGCCATCTTCGGCCGCGCCCCGGCGCTGGCGCTGGGTGCTTCATTTCGGCGCGCAGGCGAATCTCGTGGCGCTGATCGCGCTGGGCGCCGCCGGCGCCGCTGTTTATGGCGTCGCGCTGGTGGGGGTGTTGTATCTCGCGGGGATCGACATCGCCAGGCTACGCGGGCGGCGGTAGCGGCGCGTTTGGTAACTGTAGCCCTGCCCATCACCCGACCTCTCCCCGCAAGCGGGGAGAGGGTTGGGGTGAGACGTAAGCCTCATCACAGAAATTGCGACAGTCCCGGAATGGAAGCCGCGATCTGCTGCACCTTCTCCTTGCCGATGACGCCCTCGGCGTAGCCGAAAACCTCGTGACCGAGTTTCTGGATCTGGCCCATGTCGAGGCCGAGACCGTTGAGCTTCGTCGCGAGGCCCATCAGACCGCCGCCCAGCAACCCGCCGAGCAGCCCGCCCCCGCCAGTATCGGCGCCGGCGGCGGCCTCGTCGGCGGTTTCGCGCGCCCCCGTGACCTTCTCGAAGAATTCGGCGACGGGACCGTCGGGAAGCTCCTTTTGGAGGAAAGCCAGCACATGGCCGACCGCGGTCTTGGCGACCTCGGCGTCAACGCCGATCGCCGCAGAAACGCGCGCAATCAATTCATCCATCCCGAATCCCTCTCTCTATCCAGAGCTGAACTTTGGCCAGCGGCGACGCCGATTGCAAGGGTGAGGGAGTTTACAGTCCCACCACGCCATTCAGCCGCGCCGGCGCCCCGAGCAGCGGATACTCCGCCTCGGTGACATAGGGTCCGCCACCCACGGAGTCCTTCGAGGAGAACAGGACGAATCTCTCGGCCGTGAACGTTAGCGGCGGGAAATAGCCGCGCGCGCCGAGATAGGCCGCGACAGAAGCCGCATTGGAATTTCTGAGCCGCGCCAGCGTGACATGCGGCGTATATTTGCGGGGCTCCGGCGGGGCGCCGAGGCGGCGCATCAGACGCTCCTGTTCGGCCTGCAGCTCGATCAGCGCGGGCGACGGCCGCACACGCGCAACGATCGCGCGCGGCTTGCCGCCGCCGAAAGAATCAAGCTGATCGATGGTCACCGTCATCTCCGGTCGCTGGACAAAATCCAGCGCATTCGCCGCGTCATGCGCGAAGCGATCGTCCACGTCGCCGATGAAGCGCAGCGTGATGTGATAATTTTCGACGTCGATCCAGCGTGCGCCCGACACGCCGCCGCGCATCCGCGCGAGGCTCTCGGCGACATGCGGAGGAACTTCCAGGGCCGTAAAAAGTCTAGGCATTTGTTCCTCCTCGCTTCGCCAAACCCGAGCGCCCTATCGCGCTCCTGATTGCTGCCCCGCGCCCGAGGGCGTGAGGGCCTTTTCGACATAAGGGGCAATTTTTTCGACGACCTTGCGAACCCCCGCCGAATTGGGATGCAGACCATCGCCGATCAGCAGCGAGGGATTGCCCCAGACGCCTTCCATGAAGAAGGGAACCATCGTCACTCCATATTTGGCGGCGAGGTCGGGATAGATCGAATTGAATTCCTGTCGATAAGCTTGCCCCCAATTGTCGCCGGAGACCATGGCTGCGATTATGACATTCACGCCTTTCGACCGGAAAGTCTCGATAATCTTCTCGAGATTGGCCCGGGCCGCTTTCGGCGGCAGGCCGCGCAGCATGTCGTTCGCGCCCAGTTCGACGACGGCGATGTCCACCGGACCGTCCGATAATGTGTAATCCAGCCGCGCCAGACCCATCTCCGTCGTATCCCCGGAAACGCCCGCATTGACGACTTTCACATCGAAATTGTCCGCGCGCAGCCGGGTCTCCAGCTGCACGGGGAGCGCATCGGCGGCCGGAAGCCCGAAACCGGCCGTCAGACTGTCGCCGAAGGCGAGCACGCGTTTTGGCGCGGCCTCGGCCCCGGCGCCCCACAGCAGGGGAATGGCGAGCGCAGCCATTTGAAGCCAGCGGCCGAACAGGCCATATGTCAGGGCAAGCGAAAGCGTCCGGTAAGGCGCATTGTTCAAGGATGGTCTCTCCGTGCAATCGGTCATCGAACTAACCGACGTCGACCTGACGCTGGGCGAAGGCGCCGCGCGGGTCCATGTTCTCAAGGGCGTCAGCCTGAGCGTGGCGCCGGGGGAAACGGTCAGTCTGCTTGGGCCGTCCGGCTCGGGAAAATCGACGCTGCTCATGACTCTCGCCGGTCTGGAACGCCCCGATTCCGGCTCCGTCCGCATCGACGGCCGCGACCTCGGCGCCCTTTCGGAAGACGCGCTCGCGCGGTTCCGTGGTGAGAAAATAGGCGTTGTCTTCCAGTCTTTCCAGTTGATTCCAACGATGACGGCGCTGGAAAACGTGGCCGTGCCGCTGGAACTCTCCGGGAACCCGGACGCTTTCGCCATCGCCGAGGCCGAGTTGGAGGCCGTCGGCCTGTCGCGCCGCCTGTCCCATTACCCGGCGCAGCTCTCCGGCGGCGAGCAGCAGCGGGTGGCGCTCGCCCGAGCCCTGGCCCCCGATCCGCTGATTCTCGCGGCCGACGAGCCCACCGGCAATCTCGATTCCGAGACCGGCGCCTCGGTCATCGACCTGATCTTCGCCCAGCAGCAGCGCCGCGGCGCGACGCTGGTGCTCGTCACTCATGATCCCGGCCTCGCGGCGCGCTGCGGACGGCGCGTGCGGCTGCGCTCGGGCCGTATCGAGTCGGACGGCGGGCTATGAGCGCCTCGCGCTTTCGCGCCCTGCCATTCGGCCTGCGCTTCGCGCTGCGCGATCTCCTCGGCGATCCGCGCGGCTTCGGCATTTTCATCGCCTGCATCGTCATCGGCGTGGCCGCCATTTCGGGCGTCTCGGGGCTGGCGCGCTCGCTCAGCGAGGGGCTGGCGCGCGAGGGCCGCACGATTCTCGGCGGCGACGCCTCCTTCAGCATGGTCGCGCGGGACTTCACGCCCGAGCAGCGCGCTTCTTCGAGGCGCGCGGTCGTCTCTCGGAGATTTCGCTGATGCGCGCCATGGCGCGCCGCGACGACGGCGAGGCGGCCCTGGTCGAAATCAAGGCCGTCGACCCTGCGACCTATCCGGCGTTCGGCGCGGTGGCGCTCGATCCCGCACAGCCGCTCGCCGAAGCGCTCGGCGAAAAGGATGGCGCGTTCGGGATCGTCGTCGATCCGATCCTTCTCGCGCGGCTCGACATGAAGCTCGGCGACAGGCTGATGATCGGCAATGCGCGCGTCGAGCCGCGCGCAAAACTCGACAGCGAACCCGACAAGCTCGCGGGCGGCGTCGGGTTCGGACCACGCGTGATGATGACGCGCGCCGCGCTGGCGGCAACGGGGCTGATGACGCCCGGCTCCGTCGTGCGGCACGTGACGCGCGTGACGCTGAACGGAAACGTCAGCGACGACGAAGTGAAGAGCTTCGCCAAAGCGGCCGAGGCGACCTTTCCGCAAGCGGGCTGGGAGGCGCGCACGCGCGACGCCGTGTCGCCGCAGTTCTCGCGCAATCTCGAACGCTTCACCCAGATGCTGACGCTCGTCGCGCTCACCGCGCTTGTCGCGGGCGGCGCCGGCGTCGCCAACGCGGTGCAGGGTTTCGTCGAACGCAAGCGCATGCAGTTCGCGGTGCTGAAGGCGCTGGGCGCAACTGGGTCGCGCGTCTTCGTCATCGCGCTGGCGCAGGTGATGATCGCGGCGGCTTTCGCAATTATTCTCGGGCTCGCCGTCGGCGCCCTCATTCCATGGGCGGCGGCGGAGGCGCTGCGCTCGGTCGCGGAATTGCCCGTCTCGGCGGCGCTCGACGCGCGCGGCATGATCTTCGGCGCGCTTTATGGTCTTCTGGTCACATTGATTTTCTCGCTCGTTCCGCTCGGCCGCGCGCATCAAATTCCGGTCGCGGCGTTGTTGCGCGACGATCCGCGCAACATTCGGCTCACGCGTTATCGCCTGGGCGCGGCGCTTGCCGCGATCGCGCTCGCGGGGCTGGTGATGCTGTCCTCGGCCGACATGAAACTCGGCGCCTATTACGTCGTCGCCGCCGGCGCCGCCTTTGCGCTGCTGCGCGGCGCGGCCTGGCTGACCATGCGCGTCGCCCGCGCCCTGCCCCGTCCGCAGGACGCACGGCTGCGGCTGGCGCTCGCCAACATCTGGCGGCCCAAAAGCCTGACCCCGGCGCTGGTCGTCTCCATCGGTCTGACCCAGACGTTACTGATCACGCTCGCGCTGGTGGAAGGCGCCATTCACAACGAACTCGCGCGCGCCGACGCCGGAGAGATCCCGAACTTCTTACTTCGTCGACGTCCCGAAGGCGCAGACGGAGGCCTTCAATGATTTCCTGACCCAGCAGGCGCCCGGTTCGAAGATGGAGCATGTGCCGATGATGCGCGGGCGCATCATCGAGGTGAAGGGCGTTCCGGTCGAAAAGATCAGCGTCGCCGACGACGCCAAATGGGCGCTCGAAGGCGATCGCGGCGTCACTTTCTCGACGAGCGTTCCCTCTAATTCGCAGCTTGTCGCGGGCGACTGGTGGCCCGCCGATTACGACGGGCCGCCTCTCGTCTCGCTGGAACAGCGCATCGCGGAAGGGCTCGGACTGTCGCTCGGCGACGAGATCAAGGTCAATGTGCTGGGCCGCGAGACGGTCGCGAAGATCGCAAGCCTTCGCAAGGTCGACTGGCGCAGCTACGCCATCAATTTCGTGATGGTCTTCTCGCCCAACACATTCGCGAAAGCGCCTTACATGGAGCTCTTCACCATCGCTTATGGCGCGCCGAGCGTGGCGGCGCGCGACGACATGGACGCTCGGCTCGCGCGCGAGACCGCGAAGCGCTTCCCGATGGTCATCTCCGTTCGCGTGAAGGAGGCGCTTGCGGCCATCGACAAGATCGCCGGTCAACTCGCCTTCGCCGCCCGCGCCGCGGCGGGGCTCGCCATCGTCACCGCCATTCTGGCGCTGGCCAGCGCCGTCGCCAGCGGCCAGCGCGCGCGGCTCCATGACGCCGTGGTGTTGAAAACGCTCGGCGCGACGCGCGGCTGGCTCGCCGTCGCCTATGGGCTGGAGTTCGGTCTCGTCGGCCTCGTCGCCTCGCTGATTGCATTGGCTGCGGGCGCGGCGGCGGCCTATGCGATGGTGACGCTGCTCATGAAGATCGACTTCACCTTCCCCGCAGGCGTCGTCGCCGTGACGACGCTGGCCACGCTCGCCGTCACCATCGGGCTGGGCCTCGCCGGCACATGGCGCGTGCTCTCTCGCCGGCCGGGGCCGGAGCTGCGGGAATTATGATCCTCACGCCTCCAGACCGTGGACGGAAAAGTCCAGCTTGCCCTCGATGATGTCGCCATCGACCGAGAGCACGCGATAAACCACGTGATAGTCGCCGGGCATCAGGGAGGGGGTCTGCAGGATCAGCTCTTTCGAAGCTATCCTTTGCGCCGTCTCCGCGATGACCTCGCCTTTGCCGTCCTTGAGCTTCACGATGGAGTAAAGCGCGTCCGCCTTCCCTGAAAACACCAGCCTGATCGTGTGTAGGGGCTTCAGCACGAGCTGGCCTTTAGAGGGATAGGAGTCGACGAGCTGGGTATGGGCCAGGGCGGGCATGGCGTCCGGGATGGCGCAAGTCGCAAGGGCGAGCGCTGCAAGGGCGCCCGTCAGAACGGGTTTCATGGAAAGCTCTCCTGTCAGCCCGCTGTTCGGGGGAACGCGCGGCGGTTCTCGGGTCTGAAACGCCCCGGAA
This sequence comes from uncultured Alphaproteobacteria bacterium, assembly GCA_963717565.1. GTDB lineage: Bacteria > Pseudomonadota > Alphaproteobacteria > Rhizobiales > Beijerinckiaceae > Methylocystis. The sequence goes on along the minus strand of CAVQWJ010000014.1, from coordinate 601,228 downwards.
GGGACGCCGTTCGTGGCCAGACGCTTATTTTTCAAGGCGGCGCCGGGCTAAAGCGGCTGGCCGCGCTTGCCCTCGCGCCGGCTTTCGGAGTAGAAGCCCTTCTCGCGCCGCCGGCCGAAAGGTCGTTTCGGCGCTTTTTGGCTTGACCGCGCGGCTACGCGGACGGGCCGCAAACCCCGACAGGAAGCTGACCGCCGTGCCCGAAAAGAGCGTGCTCACGCCCCAGAATGTCGGCATTTCCGTCCTCGGCGGCATTGCCGCCGCGGCGATCGGCGCCGTCGTCGTCAGGGGTGGCCTGGGCGGTCTGGTCTTCGCGCATCTTGCGCCCCTGCCCCTGCTGATCGTCGCGCTGGGCTTCGGGGTCGTGCATGGCGCGACCGCCGCGCTGACGGCGACCATCATCCTGTCGCTCGCCCTGCATCCTGTCATCGGCATGGGCTACGCGCTGCTCATCGCGGCGCCGGCCTGGCTCGCCGCCTATGTCGCCTCCGGCGCGCCGCGCAACGGGCGCGATTTCATCACCCGCCACGTGACCAGTTCGGCCTGCCTCTCGGCGGCGGGCGTGCTGGCGGGCGTCGTCATTCTGTGGCTCATCGTCGCGACGATCAGCTTCGGCTCGCTCGAGGAGGCGCTGAACCCGATCCGCGCCCGCGCTTTCATCATTCTCGACGCGATGCTGCGGGACAAGGACCTCCCGAAGGGCGCCAATCCGACGGAGCTTTCCGGCGTCGTCGCCCGCTCCGTGCCGGCGTTTCTCGCCGGCTACGCCGTCCTTATCCATATCTGCAATCTCTGGCTCGGCGCCTTCATCGCCCGGGCCTCCGGCCTGCTGACGCGCCCGTGGCCGGACATCGCCATGGATTACCGCCTGCCGCGCTCGGTCGCCGGCCTGTTCCTCTCCGGCGTCGTCCTGTCGTTCTTCGGAGCCACCACGGGCGCCATCGGCTTCGTGCTGGTTTCGAGCCTCGGCATGCTGCTGATGTTGCAGGGACTTGCGGTCGTTCACATTTTCGTGCGCGGCTCGAAATCCAGCGCGCTGGTTCTGTCCATCCTCTATTTCATGCTCGGCTTTCTGGGTTGGCCGATCTTGCCTCTCGCCGTGCTCGGCTGCGCCGACACAGTCTTCAACTATCGCGACCGCAAGACGGCCGCGGCGGCCGGTCAGCCGCAAAAAACGGCCGAGTCGGATTGACTTCGGCCGGATTTTCCTGACAAAGGCGCCAACTCTCGGAGAAGAAGAAAATGGAAGTCATTCTGCTCGAACGCGTGGCCAAGCTCGGCCAGATGGGCGAAACGGTCAAGGTCCGTGACGGCTACGCCCGCAATTTCCTCCTCGCCCGCGGCAAGGCCCTGCGCGCGACCGAACCCAACAAGAAGCACTTCGAGTCGCAGCGCGCCCAGATCGAGGCCCGCAACCTCGAGGCCAAGAAGGAGGCCGAAGGCGTCGCCGAGAAGCTCGACGGCCAGACCTTCGTGATCATCCGCCAGGCGGGCGAGAGCGGCCATCTCTATGGCTCGGTCGCCACGCGCGACATCGCCGAGGCCGCGACGGCCGGCGGCTTCTCGCTGAACCGCAACCAGATCGTGCTGACGCATCCGATCAAGGCGCTCGGCCTTCACCAGGTGCCGGTGCATCTGCACGCCGAAGTCGACGTGAAGATCACCGTCAACGTCGCCCGTTCGGAAGAAGAGGCCGAGCGTCAGGCGCGCGGCGAGTTGGTCCTGTCCCGCGAAGAGACGACGATGGACGATCTCGGTCTGGAAGTCGGCGCGGCGCTGGCCGAGGCCGGCGACGTCGAGATGTAACAGCCGGACAAAGGCTGAAATCAAAAAGCCTCCCGTGGCCTCTGCCGCGGGGGGCTTTTTTTATCGTACTGGCAAACGCCATCACCTATTGCGAGAAGCAGCGACGACGTAATCCAGAGCCGTGATGTGGCTCCGGATTGCCTCGATTGCTCGCAATCGCGGCTGGGTCGCGTGATTCGCGCCTCAGGCAAGCGAATTCGCTGTAATCGACCGAAATCTCTGCCGTCGCTGTGGATATGACTCGCAACCTCGTTCGCCTTGGCCATCCCCACGCTCGGCTCTGGCGCCAGGCGGCCCTTCATGCGATTGTCATGGGCGTCCGGCCGGCTTCCGCGTCGCGTCAGTAAGCCCCGGTCTATTACTCACAGTAAATGAGAACCGATGCCCCCAATCGAACAATTGGCGGAGCGGCGCGTCTATCAGGTCGCGCAGAGCGACACGCCCGCCTATCGTACGCCCCCGCACAATCTCGAAGCGGAACAGGCGCTGCTCGGCGCGATTCTGGTCAATAACGACGCGTATGACCGCGTCTCCGACTTTCTGCGGCAGGAGCATTTTTCCGAGGAATTGCACCGGCGGATCTATGAGACGCTCGGCCAGCTGATCCGCGCGGGCAAGCTCGCCACCGTCGTTACGATGAAGACTTTCCTCGCCGATATCGAACTGCCGGCGGGCGTGACGATACAGGCCTATCTCGCGCGCCTCGCCGCCGAGGCGACGACCATCATCAACGCCGAGGACTACGGCCGCATCGTTCACGATCTCGCGACGCGGCGCGACCTGATCAGCATCGGCGAAGAAATCGTCAACACCGCTTTCGATTCGCCGGTCGACGCCAGCCCCCGCGCGCAGATCGAAGAGGCCGAGCGCAAGCTTTACAGCATCGCGGAAACGGGCCGCTACGAAGGCGGTTTCCAGCGTTTTTCCGACGCGCTCACCATCGCCATCGACATGGCGTCGAGCGCCTATATGCGCGACGGCCATCTCTCCGGCATTGCGACCGGCCTCGTCGACCTCGACGAGAAGATGGGCGGCCTCCAGAAGTCGGATCTCATCATCGTCGCCGGCCGTCCCGGCATGGGCAAGACGGCGCTCGCGACGAACATCGCCTTCAACATCGCCAGAGCCTATCAGTATGAAGTCGAGCCGGACGGCTCGCACAAGACGATCAACGGCGGCATCGTCGGCTTCTTCTCGCTCGAAATGTCGGCCGAACAGCTGGCGACGCGCGTCATCGCCGAACAAAGCGGCGTGCCGAGCTACAAGATCCGCCGCGGCGATCTCAATCAGGACGATTTCGAGCGCATCGTGCAGGCCTCGCGCGAGATGCAGAGCATCCCCTTCTACATCGACCAGAGCGGCGGCATCTCGATCGCGCAGCTCGTCGCGCGCGCGCGCCGGCTCAAGCGGCAGAAGGGGCTCGATCTTCTCGTCGTCGACTATCTGCAGCTCCTTATCGGCTCGCGCTCGCGCGGCGACAATCGCGTGCAGGAACTGACCGAAATCACGACGGGACTCAAGGCGCTGGCGAAGGAGCTCAATGTTCCCGTGATCGCGCTGTCGCAGCTCTCGCGTCAGGTGGAATCGCGCGACGACAAGCGCCCGCAGCTCTCGGACCTGCGCGAATCCGGCTCGATCGAACAGGACGCGGACGTCGTGCTCTTCGTCTATCGCGAGGAATATTATCTGAAGAACAAGGAGCCGCGCGAAGGCACGGAAGAACATATCAACTGGATGGCCGAGATGGAGCGCGCGCATGGCCGCGCCGAGGCCATCATCGGCAAGCAGCGCCACGGCCCGACCGGCACCGTCCCCCTCGCCTTCGAGGCCGAAGTCACGCGCTTCTCCAACCTTGCCGACGAGGATAAGCTGCCGACGCCGATCTAGTCGGCCGTAGAAGCGCAGCGAAGCAATTCAAAGAAGGAGAGGCGGACTTTTCCGAAGCTGACCGCCTCGCCGCCTTCTGCCGCCGCTGAAAGCGCTACAGGTTCCGCCCCGGCGCGAAAATGCTTTATCCTGCGCCCCCAGAGATTCGGGCTCCATGGAGAAGACATGCGCGAACTGGTCGCGACGCCGGACAACCCTGTGCCTGACGGCGCCATTCTCCACAAATTGCGGACGCTCGATGGCCGGCGCCTCCGCGCCGCGACCTTCCCCTGCAGCGGCAGGACGTCCCAGGGGACGGTCGCCGTGTTTCAGGGACACAATGAATTCATCGAGAAATATTTCGAGACGGTCGAGGAATTGCGCAAGCGCGGCTTCGACGTGGTGGCGCTCGACTGGCGCGGACAGGCTGGCTCCGAGCGCGAGCTGGATGACCCGCGCAAAGGCCATATCGACGATTTCTCGCAATATCTTCGTGATCTCGACGTGTTTTTTTCCGACGTGCTGGCGCCGAGGCCGCAGCCGTGGTTCGCACTGGCGCACTCCATGGGCGCCGCCATCATGCTCGATCTCGCGCATGAGACACGCCCGCCCTTCGAGAGGATGGCGCTCACCGCGCCGATGATCGATCTGCACAATCTTCGCTTTCCAGGCGGCATACGCTGGCTTGCCGATACGTTGGACATGCTCGGGCTCGGCGGTCGATTCATCCCCTTCGGCAAGGGTCGCTCCTTTCTCGAAGGGCCATTCGAGAACAACAAGCTGACGACCGACCCCGTCCGCTTCGCGCGCAACGCCCGCATCGTGACGACGGCGCCCGACCTTGTGATCGGCGACCCGACGATCGGCTGGGTGAACGCCGCCTTTCGCCTGATGAAGCGTTTCGAGACGCCCGAATACGCCCGCCAGGTGCGCACGCCGATTTTGAGCTTCACCGTGGGCCGCGAGAGAATCGTCTCAAACGGGGCGATCGAGCGCTTCGTTCAGAACCTCAACAATGCAGCGCTCATTCACGTGCCCGGCGCGGAGCATGAGCTGCTGATGGAGCGCGACGAGTGCCGGGCGCAGTTCTGGCGCGCATTCGACGCGTTTATTCCGGGCAGCCGGGGTTAGTTCCGTCATCGCCACGAGCGAAGCGACGAAGCGGTTCAGAGCCATGCTGTGACCTGGATTGCTTCGCTTCGCTCGCAATGAATGCTGCTACGCTCCGAGCATTCTCATCGCGATTTCATGCAGCCTGCGGTCCCCGGCCGCGATGATTGCGCCGCCATCGGACGCGTCGCCGCCATCCCATGTCGTAACGACGCCCCCTGCCCCCTCGATGATCGGGATCAACGGGAAGATGTCGTATTTTTTCACGCCCGCCTCGATCACCAGATCGACATGGCCGGCGGCCAGCGCGCAATAGGCGTAGCAGTCGCCGCCATAGCGCGAGAGCCGCACTTTTTCTTCCACCCGATGAAATTTCTCCCGTAGAGCAGGCTCCATCAGCAGCGGCGAGGTCGTCATCAGCGTCGCCTGCTCGAGGCGGGCGCAGGGGCGCGCCACGAGCTTGCGCTGCTCCTCCCCAGACTTGCCGTGACGGGACGGGCCGCGCCAGAAGGCTGCCTCGCCATCGCCGTGGAATCGCTCGCGGGTGAAGGGCTGATGCATCAGCCCGTAGCAGGGCCGGCCACGATGCGAGAGGCCGATCAGCGTGCCCCAGGTCGGAAAGCCGCTGATGAAACTCTTGGTGCCGTCGATGGGATCGAGCACCCAGACATATTCCGCGTCTGCGTCCCGCGAGGCGAATTCCTCGCCGATGATTCCGTGGCTCGGGAACGTCCGCTGGATCAGTCGCCGCATGGCGAGTTCGGCGGCGCGGTCGGCTTCCGTCACCGGATCGAAGGCGCCGCCATGCGCCTTGTCGTCCGCGGCGATCGCCGTGCGGAAGAAGGGCATGATCGCCTCGCCCGACACGTCCGCCAGCTCTTCAACGAATTTCTCGAAATCGACGACGGTCATTCCTGCTCCAGCCGCCGGCAGCCGCGTCTATTCGGCGGCCATCCGGCGCGGGCCGCCGAGCGTCTTATCGGTTTCCACATCTTGCGCGAGACCGGAGATCACCTCGGCGAGATCGGCGGCGAGAGTCGCGAAGCGCGCGTTCTTCTCCAACGTCGCCTCGTCCATGTAAAGGCCGCGCGAGATTTCCACCTGCACGGCGTGCCAGCCCGCCGCCGGGCGGCCGAAATGCTCGGTGATGAACCCTCCCGCATAGGGCCGGTTGCGCTGGACGTGATAGCCGAGCGCCCGCAGCCGCGTCTCTACGCCCTCGACGACGCCTGGCGCCGCGCTCGCCCCGTAGCGGTCGCCGATGACGAAATCGAGACGCCGCTTGTCGCTCCGCACGGCCATGGACGGCTCGCGCGCGCTCGACGACGGCATGGAATGGCAGTCGACGAGAATCGCGACGCCGAAACGCTCCTGCGCCCGCTCCATCAGCCCGCGCAAGGTCGCATGATAGGGCTTGTAGAGGGTCTCTATGCGCTGAAGCGCTTCGTCGACGGAAAGCCGCCTGGCGTAGATTTCGCGCGCATCCGCGACGACGCGTGGGATCGTTCCGAGCCCCGCCGCGACGCGCAGCGAGCGGGTGTTGGCGAACTGCGGCAACGGGCCGTCGAACAGTTTGCCGTCGAGCTCATAGGGCTCGCGATTGAGGTCGAGATAGGCTCGCGGGAAATGCGCGCGCAGCATTGGCGCGCCCACCGCCCCGGCGGCCGCGAAGAGCTCGTCGACATAAGCGTCCTCGGAACGGCGCAGAGCGGCTGCGTCCAGCTTCGCGGCGGCAAGGAACCGCTCTGGATAGACCCGGCCCGAATGGGGCGAGGAGAAGACCAGCGGCGAGGTCAATTCGCCGGGCTCGATCACCTCGAAAGGCGGCGAGAAGTCGCATGCGCCTTCCTCGAACCCCGTTTCGCACCCTTTTTCGAAGCCTGTCATCCGGTCGCCCCGCCTTGGCCATGCCGACAACCGGCGCTGGTCGCAAGCTTTGCGCAATTCTTATCTGTAATGGCATAAGTTAACGTGAGGCGTTTGAAGTTTCACCTGATATTTACGAAGCTGCGGCTGTATGGGGAAAAACCTGCGAGGATAACGATGAACGAGCGGATGACGGCGAAGATTCTGCTGGCGGAAGACGATAACGACATGCGCCGTTTTCTGGTCAAGGCGTTGCAGCAGGCGGGCTTTTCCGTCGCCTCCTTCGACAATGGCCTCGCGGCGTACGACCAGCTTCGGGTCGAGCCCTTCGAACTGCTGTTGACGGACATCGTCATGCCGGAGATGGACGGAATCGAGCTGGCCCGCCGCGCCACGGAGCTCGACCCCGATATCAAGGTGATGTTCATCACCGGCTTTGCCGCCGTCGCCCTCAACCCCGACAATCAGGCCCCGCGTCAGGCCAAGATCCTCTCCAAGCCCTTCCATTTGCGCGACCTCGTGAGCGAGGTTCAGCGGATGCTCGCCGCCTGAGCGACTTGAGCTTGCTCTCAAAAAGCTTAAGCTGAGCACGGATTCCCGGCGGGCGCCGGGTCCTTCGCGCGAGCAGGAATGCGATTTTCCATCGATATCGACAGCGGCGACGCCATCTCGGGCTGGCTGGCGCCGGACAATCCTTCCGTGTCTCCGCGCGTCACGGTGGTGGTTCCCGGCCGGACAGACGTCGAGATCGACGGCACGGTGATCCGGCGGGACGTCGTCGACGCGGGCTATCATGTGACCGGGATCTGCGGCTTTCTGGTTACCGCCGACATGGTCCCCGACCTGCCGCAACTCATGGACATCGAAATTCGCGAGGCGGAAACGCGCCTGCCCATCTACCGGCGCTTTGCGCCGGACCGCGACCTCAGAAAAAAACTCTTTTTCTTCGACTGCTCGGTTCTCCCCCAGCGACGCCTGCTCAACCGGATCGGGAGCCGCTTTTCCCTCACCTATCACAATACCGAGCGCAATGGCGCTGAGACCACGCTCGCCACCATCGTCAACCCCGGCGCGCAATCGGCTTTCTTCTGGGGCCGCTCCCATGTCCTGCGCTACGACGAGGCGCTGACGGACCATGGCTTCCTGCGCGCCGCCATGTTGCGCGATCCCTTCGAAGAATTGGCGGAGCGCCTCTATTTCCTCAACTATCTCGCGCAGGAAGGGGGCGATGCGCCGGCCGATTACGCCCACGGGCTGCGCAGCCTGCTCGACTTCGCCAGCGACCTCCCCTTCAAGGACCCCAGGGGCGTCGCTGCCGCCTTTCGCGCCGCCTCGGAGACCCAGCGGCGCGAACTGATGAGTCCGATGACCCGGGTTTTCGGCTGCGAGGTCGATGAACCGCCGCGCCACGCCAATGTGACGCGGGCCCTGCAAAAGCTCGCCGGTTTCGATGTCGTCGGACTTCGCGAGAAGTTTCCGATGTTCCGCGACCTGCTCGCCGGCGTGCTCGGGGAGGACGTCGTCGAAGACGAAGAGCCGGTCGGTTATCCGGCCATTCGCACCTTGGCGAACACGCTCTCGGGGATCGGCATGGTCAATGACCTGCTTGCGGAGGACCTCGCGCTCTACGCCTATGTGACCGACGCGATCGACGAGGGGCTGGCTGAGTCGGTGGTCGCCGCGTGATGCGACCTTGCCGAACCGGGCGCATTGCGCTATGAGCGCTGCAAAATCGTCAATTCAACCGGCCGACCCGCGCCGTCAGGCGTTACGGGGTCGCGGCCGCTTTGAGATCGCAGGAAGGACGCGTTCGATGAAAAAGGAAATCCACCCCGATTATCACACGATCAAGATCGTGATGACCGACGGCAGCGAATACATGACGCGCTCGACCTGGGGCAAGGAAGGGGACACGATGAACCTCGACATCGACCCCAAGACCCATCCGGCCTGGACCGGCGGCTCGACCCAGCTCCTCGACCGCGGCGGTCGTCTGTCGCGCTTCAATTCGCGCTTTAGCGGCCTGAGCTTCGGCAAGAAGTAAGTCTCTGACGCATTAAGCAAAAAACGCCGGAGCGGTCACCGCTCCGGCGTTTTTTTTGATCGAGGGGCCCCTCGTGACGGGGAGCCGGCGCCCTATTGCCTGAATGCGTCCCGCAGGCGCGCGAGCTGCTCCTGAACCGGGCTCGCTGTCGGCAGGGATCGCGATGTCGCTGCTTCGGGCTTGGAATAGATCAGCTGATCCAGATGGATGATCCGGGACTGCAGGCGCAGGGAATGCAGGGCGAGTTCGCGCAGCCGTTCGGGCAGGCGCTGGAACATGTCCGGCGCGGCCGCGAGCTCCTGCTGCTGAAGCTTGACCCGGTGGCGGTCGCTCGCCGCCTGGGTGCGGGTCAATTCACCCTGATTGACGGCCCGCTGCAGCAGAAGCCATGACGCGATCTGCATGAGCCGCGTCGTCAGACGCATGCTTTCGGCGGCATAAGCGAGCGATTCCGCCCGCGCCAGCGCCTTTGCCTCCTCGCGTCCGGAGCCGTCCAGATAGGCCGCGGCCTCCTCGACGAGCCCCATCCCCTCCTTGAACATCGCGCCGAAAGCCTCGGAAGCCGCTAGCTTCTCGACGAAGGAAACGGGCTGGCCATGCTCGCCCAGACTGTCATTCAAACGACCCATGCCACGCTCACGCTTTACGGCCGCACTGACCCGGCCAAACTCGATACGGCTGGACTGTAGCGCACCTTGGGCGGGCGCGCGCGCTTAGCCGTTTCTTAACCTTAACTCAGGGAGCGCCGGCGTCAAAAAAAGAGCCGCGAAAGCGGCTCTCTCAAGTCATGACAGGGAGGCGTAAAGGACGAGTGGAGAAGAGAAGGCCACCCGCATCCAACGTGTTGGACTATGGCCAAGTTACGGACGCAACATTAATATTCCCTTAACGCGCGCGTCATCGCCCCGGCGCCTGAAGGCGCCTGGTGGAAACTTTCAAAGAAAAATCAGACGGCTAGGATTTCGGGGTGACAGCCTCGACGACCGAGCCCTGCGGCGGCGACTTTTGCGCCCTCGGCAGGTAAGACAGGCCGAAACAGAGCAGCAGGAGGCACGCCGAACGAAGCAGCTGCCCGGCATTGAGGCGGCACAATGCGGCGCGGTCGACGGAGAAGCTCGAGGTTCGACCCGTGTCACGCGAGGAAATTCGGGAGGCTCGCACGGATGCCGCGGGGCGACGGCGGGGTTTTGCTTTGAAATCGATATCGATACTCGCCATGAAATGCTCCCGTATACAAAGTGAAAATGCGAGTAAAACCCTAACTTTTCGGTTAAGTCGCTCCGCTTGCGCCACGCTGCTTGACGCGCGGACCCCCGAGAGGCATTTGAACCCTCCTCCCTTGCTCCCCGAGGCTTCCCCGTAATGATTCGTTCCGCCTTGATGAATGTCATGACCGGCGCCGCCCTCAAGGCTGGCCGCGGCCTCAAGCGCGACTTCGGAGAGGTCGAAAATCTTCAGGTCTCGGTAAAGGGGCCCGGCGACTTCGTCACCGCCGCCGACAAGCGCGCCGAAAAGACGATCTTCGAGGAATTGTCCAAGGCCCGGCCCGGCTATGGGTTCCGGCTCGAGGAAGGCGGCGTGGTCGAGGGCTCCGACAAGAGCCACACCTGGCATATCGACCCGCTCGACGGCACCTCGAACTTCCTGCACGGCGTCCCTGTTTTCGCGGTCTCCATCGGGCTCGAGCGTGAGGGGCAGCTTGTCGCCGGTCTGGTCTACAATCCCGCCGCAGATGAGATGTACGTCGCCGAGAAGGGACAGGGCGCCTATTTCAACAATCGCCGCATGCGGGTCGCCGCGCGGCGCACGCTCTCCGAGTCCATGGTCGCCTGCGGCATACCGCCCCTCGGCCGACATAAGGATCACGAATCCTTCAAGCGCGAACTGGCCGCGGGCATGGCCAAGATCGGCAATATCCGCCGCATGGGCGCCGCCGCCATCGACCTCGCCATGGTCGCCTGCGGCCGTTTCGACGGCTATTGGGAGCGCGGCATCAATTCCTGGGACGTGGCGGCCGGCGTCGTGCTGGTGCGTGAGGCTGGCGGATATGTGACCGACTTCTCGGGCGGCGGCGACATGTTGACCAAGGGCGAGATCTGCGCCGGCAACGAGGCCATCCATCGTCAGCTTCTCGACGTGATGAGGAAGGCGTGAGCGTCGGCGCCGCGGGACCGGGTTCCCAGCCATCGGCCTCCGCCCCCTCCCCGCTTCTGCGCCGTCGCGACGACGCCGACTGGCCGGCCATGCTGGATCTCTGGGTCGAGGCCTGGCGCGCGACCTATCCCGACATCGATTTCGACGCCCGGCGCGGCTGGCTGACGCAGCAGGTGGCCACGCTCGAGGCGCAGGGCGCGGCGACGCTCTGCCTTTTCATGGGCGAACCGCCCCGACTGGCGGGCTTCGTGGTGATCGATCCGAAGACAGGCTGGCTGGACCAGATCTGCGTCGGCCCCGCCTTCAAGGGGGACGGCTGCGGCGCTCAGCTGATGGCGGCGGCCTGCGCCATCGCCCCGGGCGTGATCCGGCTCGACGTGAACGCCGACAACGACCACGCGATCCGTTTTTACGAGCGTGGCGGTTTCGTGCAGGTCGGACGCGGCGCAAATACTTTGTCCGGCCGCGCGACAATCATGATGGAATGGCGGGGGAGAGAATAGATTTTTCTAAAGTTGCGCTTCCATTCTTCGGCGGGCTCCCCCATATAGGCGGCATCGGGTTTCGGCCGAACGTTCTTGCTCTTCCGTCCAAAGACGTCGGCGCCTGACTTTCTACCAGAATTCGATTGGAAGACGCCGCAGTATCGCGGCCGTCCCTTCACGTCTCGAAAGGACACGCCATGCAGACTGGCGCCGTTAAATGGTTCAATTCTCAAAAGGGCTTCGGCTTCATTCAGCCTGACGCCGGCGGAAACGACGTTTTCGTCCATATCAGCGCCGTCGAGCGCGCGGGCCTCCGCGATCTCGCTGAAGGCCAGAAGGTCAGCTACGAGCTCGTCATCGACAAGCGCAGCGGCAGATCGTCGGCCGATAATCTTCAGGTCGAGAAGTAAGGCGCGTTCGCGCATATCTTGGCGGTCTCCGCGCAGCCAAGCTCGCAGGGACCGGAAGAAAGAATCGAAGTAAAAAGAGGGGCCGTTTCGCGGCCCCTTTTTACGTTTCCGACTGCCGCACTTCTTCACCCACATGGGCGATGCGGATCATGTTGGTCGCGCCCGGCGAGCCGAAAGGCATGCCGGCGACGATGATGACGCGGTCGCCATCCTCGCCAAAGCCTTCGCTCTTCGAGTTCTCGCAGGCGCGCTTCACCATGTCTTCGATATCGACGGCGTCGCGCGTCTCCAGCGCATGAACGCCCCAGACGAGGGCGAGACGGCGGGCTGTGTCGCGCTTGGGCGTCAGCGCGAGAATCGGCGACTGTGGGCGTTCGCGCGCAATGCGCAGCGCCGTCGAGCCGGACGAGGTCCAGGCGCAGATCGCCTTGCAATGCAGCGTCTGGGCAATGTCGCGCGCCGCGACCGCGATGGCGTCCGCAGAGGTTGGATTGGGCAGTTCGCCGCGCTGCGCATTGATGATCGAGCGGTAGAAGGAATCTGTCTCCACCTCCGCCGCGATGCGGCTCATCGTGGCCACCGCATCCTGCGGATATTGACCCGCGGCGCTCTCCGCCGACAACATGACGGCGTCGGCGCCCTCGAAGACCGCCGTCGCCACGTCGGAGACTTCCGCGCGCGTCGGCAGCGGCGAGAGAATCATCGATTCGAGCATCTGCGTCGCGACCACCACCGGCTTGCCGAGACGGCGCGCGGAGCGGTTGATGCGCTTCTGAAGGCCGGGCACACGCTCAAGCGGCACTTCGACGCCAAGATCGCCGCGCGCCACCATCAAGGCGTCGGAAACCTCGATCACCTCGTCGAGACGATGGATCGCCTGCGGCTTCTCGATCTTCGCCATCACCAGCGCGCGGCCTTTGGTGATCTGCTTCACTTCGATCACGTCCTCCGGACGCTGCACGAAGGAGATCGCCACCCAGTCCACGCCTTCCTTCAGGGCCGCTTCGAGATCCGCGCGGTCCTTGGTCGTCATGGAAGTGATCGGAATTTCAGTATCGGGGAGGCTCACACCCTTGCGGTTCGACAGCCGGCCGGCGACGTCGACAACCGCATGGGCGCGCTCGGGCGTGGTCTCGACGACGTGCAGACGCACGCGGCCGTCGTCGATGAGGATCGTATCCCCAACCTTGAGCGCGGCAAGAATCTCCGGATGCGGCAGGCGCACGCGGGTGACGTCGCCGGGGGTCGGGTCGGAATCGAAGACGAAGACGTCGCCCTTGCGCAGATGCACGGAGCCTTCCTCGAAGGCGCCGATGCGCAGCTTCGGTCCCTGAAGGTCGACCAGAATGCCGATCGCGCGCGACATCTCCGCCTCGATCTCGCGGATGATGCGGACGTAGGACGCGAGCCCGGGGTGGTCGGTGTGGCTCATGTTGATGCGGAACACGTCGGCGCCCGCGCGCACGAGCCCCGCGATCACAGCCTTGTCGACTGTCGCCGGTCCCAGCGTGGCGATGATCTTGACGCGCCTGAGCCTTCTCATATCGGTTTCCAAATCCCAGTCTCGGAGCCGTCGCTATAGCACGGCTCTCATGTCATTGCGTTGGCGCGTTCGGATCGGTGAGCTGCACCGTCCAACTCTTGGCGTCGCGGCCCGTGTCGATCTCGAAGAAGCCGGTCCGATCGTAGCCGCGGGCGAAACAGTCCTCGCGACCGTCGATTCGGAACTCGCGGTCGCGTGTGCACATGAAGGCCTTGCCCTTCCACTCCCCGCCGCGCTCGTCCATCGCATAGACGTAGTAGAACTGGGCGGCAAGCGGCCCGCGCAGCAGCGTCTCGCAGGCGGTGGGACGCAGGTTCCACCACCCCTCCGACAGCCAGCTTTTCCCGTCCGTATAGGCGATCGCGACGCTGACGCGCGTATTCGTGTTGTTGCAGAGACGAAAGTCGGCGCGCGCCGGCGCCGTCAGGGCCAGCCCCGTCAGAATGGCGGGAAGGAGGAGGCGTCGAGTCATTGTCGGAGCTGCAACCGGAAAGGACCGTGGCGACCGCCGCCGAAGCGCCGCCGCCGTAGGGGAAGGCAAACCACGCTAGGCCGTTTTTGTCCACCCCGGCGGGGTCGAAACCCCTGCCCGTCCACCGCCCGCCGCCAGCTTGCGCCATAGCCCCCCGCGCGCCAGTGTGAGAACTCAGGATTTCAGAGAGGGGAATGGATGGCCAGCCGGATTGCAATCATTCAGGGACATCCAGATACGGCGCCGCAGCGTTTCTGCCGGGCGCTCGCCGACGCCTATGCCGAGGGCGCGACACGCGCCGGGCATGAGGTCCGGCGCATCGACGTCGCGGCGATCGACTTCCCGTTGGTCCGCACGCAGGCGCAATTCGAGCGGGGGTCTCCGCCGGCCGCGATCGCCGCGGCGCAGGAGACGCTGCGCTGGGCCAACCACTGGGTCATCGTCTATCCGCTCTGGCTCGGCGACGCGCCGGCGCTGTTCAAGGCTTTCATCGAACAGACCTTCCGACCCGGCTTCGCGCTGCGCTATCGGGAGGGCCAACTCCCGGAAGGATTGCTCAAAGGCAAATCAGCGCGCGTGATCGTGACGATGGCGATGCCCGCTTTCGTCTATCGAGTCTTCTTCCTTGCGCATGGCTTCCGCAATCTGAAGCGCAACGTCCTCAACTATGCAGGCGTGCGCCCCGTCCGCGCCACGCTGATCGGATCGATCAAGAGCATGGATCGCGCGGCGGCCGAGAAGTGGCTCGCGACGGTCGAGAAGCTTGGAAGCGACGGGCGGTGACGTCGCGATCGGCAATCGCATCAAGGCCCATCCCGCTCCTCTCCCCGCGCGCGGGGAGAGGTTGGGCGAGGGCAAAGCCGCCAACGCGATGACTCCCTACACATCCCCCCGCAGCAGCGCCGCCGCGCGCGGCGCGAAATAGGTCAGCACGCCCGCGGCGCCGGCGCGTTTGAAGGCGAGCAGGCTCTCCATCATCGCGCGTTCCTCGTCGAGCCAGCCATTGCGCGCGGCCGCCATGATCATCGCGTATTCGCCGGACACCTGATAGGCGAAGGTCGGCGCATGGAAGGTTTCGGCGACGCGCTGGATGATGTCGAGATAGGGCATGCCCGGCTTCACCATCACCATGTCGGCGCCCTGTTCCAGATCGAGCGCGACCTCGCGCAGCGCCTCGTCGGTGTTGCCGGGATCCATCTGATAGGTCCGCTTGTCGCCGCGCAGCGTCTTGTTGGTGCCGATGGCGTCACGAAACGGCCCGTAAAAAGCCGAAGCATATTTCGCCGCATAGCTCATGATCTGCACGTTCTGGAAATCCGCCGCGTCGAGCGCCGAGCGAATGGCGCCGATGCGCCCGTCCATCATGTCGGAGGGCGCGATGATGTCGGAACCCGCGCGCGCCTGCGTCACCGCCTGCTGCGTCAAGACCGCAACCGTCTCGTCATTGAGGATCTCGTCGCCGCTCAGCAGTCCGTCGTGACCATGGCTCGTATAGGGATCGAGCGCGACATCGGTGATGACGCCAATGTCGGGCGTCGACGCCTTGATGGCGCGGCAGGCCCGGCAGACGAGATTTTGCGGATCGAGCGCGACGCTCGCATTCTCGTCGCGCAGCGCCGGATCGGTATTGGGAAACAGCGCCACCGCCGGCACGCCGAGCGCGGCCGCCCTGGCGACCTCCTCCGTCGCGAGATCGATCGACAGGCGGAACACGCCCGGCATCGAGCCCACAGGCTCCCGTCGCCCCTCGCCTTCGATCAGAAACAGCGGCCAGATCAGGTCTGATACATCCAGCGTGGTCTCGCGCATGAGGCGGCGGGACCAGTCGCTCTTTCGATTGCGGCGTGGGCGCTGCACGAGACCCAGCCCCGCAGAAACGGTCTGCCTGTCGGTCATTCAAGCCTCCCTTTTTCGGAGGATTAGCATGGAGGCTCCTATCTTTCGACTCCGGCGAGCGGCCCGGCTATATACTCGGAGCGCGCTTGTTTCGCTCGCGCAGGAAAGAAAATAATGGTCGCCGCGCGCGAACGCCCGTCACCCGTCCGCATCGTCGCCAGCATGATCGCCGGCGCCTGCGCCTTCGCGCTTGCGCCCGCGGTGGCGCAGCAGCCCGCAACGCCCCCCGCGCCACGTGTGGCCCCGACCAAAACCAAATCTTCGGCGCCCAAAGCCCTGCCCGCGACGAAGCCGTCGCGCCCGAAACCCGACGCCTCGCAGCCCGCGCAATCATCGCCACAATCACCGGGGACGACCGCCGTGAAACCGCGCGCGCCAATTCCGACACCCGCGCCGCCGTCACGAAGCGCGCCCGCTCCTGCCCCGCCGAGCGCCCTGCCGCCGCTGCCGCCGCTCGATACGTCGGTCCCGCCGCCGCTGCTGCCGCGCGCGTCGCACGAGCGCATGCACGCCTGCGCCGACGAATGGAATGCGATGAAGCGGAAGTCGATCGTCGGCCTGACAACCTGGCGCGAGTTCGCCAAAGGCTGTCTCACCAGCCCCTCCGCCCCGGTTGGGCAGAAGACGCAGGGCTCGGAAAATCCTTAAACAATTTCGCCCGAGGCGCGCTCAAGAGAGCGCTTCCCCGGGCGATGGATCGTCTCGCAATGCGCATTCACGACGCGTGACCCATAGATCACGCATGGCGAAAGCGCCTTGTTCAGGCGCCCTCGGTCGGTGTGACCGGCGGAGCGACCTTCACTTTTCGGGGCGCGCGCTTTTTGGCGGCGGCCTTTTTCGTGGTCTTCTTGGTGGCGCGCTTTTTGGTCGCCGCCTTCTTCGTCACCGCGCGCTTCTTGGTCGCGGCCTTGCGAACCGTCTTGCGGGCAGACTTCTTCGTCGCAGTCTTACGCACGGCCTTCTTGGTCGCGGTCTTCTTCGTTGCGCGCTTCTTAGTCGCCGCCTTCTTGGTCGCGGTTTTACGCGCGCCCTTTTTCGCCGCAGCCTTCTTGGCCGGCTTACGCTTTGTAGTAGCTCTCGCCATAATAAGTCCCCTTGATCCGAATTGCCGGAACTATGGTCGACCGACAATACGCTCAACTAGCGTAACGTGGTTAATCACCGGTTCAAGAGGCGCCGCGCGAAAGAGAAGCGTCAAGAGACGCGATTCCGGCTGCTGCGGGAGCGTCGACATAGAAGAAATGGCGGCGCGACATCGCGCCTCGACATGCGCGAATGCTTGCTCTCCGGTCGTTTCGCGAGACGAATTTCTTGCGTTGCAGAACGCTCCCGCAAGCGGTCGGATGCGTCCCGAAACGCACGCGGCCATCGCATTGAGCGGCTTCGCGCGCGTCGTTCAATCTTTTGTTTTCCTTGTGATTCAAGAGTGCTTCCGTGTTGCGCGCGCGATGCGCCGGCGACCGTGGCCTTTCGCCTGCGAGCGGAAAGAAAACGCAGCGAAGCGCTTCACATCGACCATCGCGAACACTTGGCGCAGCGTGTCGTCGCGAGCGTGTCGATTGAAGCTCGACGCCGGTCCGGCGCACTTTCGACGCGGTGAAAAAAAAATTGTGCGCTGACCCAAAAAAAAGCAAAAAAAAGTCGGCCCGGGGGTGCGCGAATGAAAAAATCGCGCATTCCCGGGCCGCTCTGATTCGTAAAAGCGTGATGACGAGCTTGGTTCAGATGCCCAGTTTGCTCTTCAGCAGCTCGTTCACGGCCTGCGGATTCGCCTTGCCGCCGGTCTGCTTCATCACCTGACCGACGAACCACCCGAGCATGGTGGGCTTCGCCTTCGCCTGCTCGACCTTGTCGGGATTGGCCGCGATGACGGCGTCGATGGCGGCTTCGATGGCGCCCGTGTCGGTCACCTGCTTCATGCCGCGCGCCTCGACGATCTCCTTCGGGTCGCCGCCTTCGGTCCAGACGATCTCGAACAGATCCTTGGCGATCTTGCCTGAAATTACGTTGCTGGAGATCAGATCGATGATGGCGCCGAGCGCCTGCGCCGACACCGGCGAGCGCGTGACGTCGAGGCCTTCCTTGTTCAGGCGGCCGAAAAGTTCGTTGATCACCCAATTGGCCGCAAGCTTCGCGTCGCGCCCCTTCGCCGTCTCCTCGAAGAAATCTGCGCTCGCGCGCTCCATGACCAGCACGCCGGCGTCATAGGGCGGCAGCCCGTATTCGGCGATGAAGCGCGCGCGCTTCGCGTCCGGCAGTTCCGGCAGCTCGGCTTTCAGCGCATCGACGTAGGCCTGGTCGAACTCCAGCGGCAGCAGATCCGGATCGGGGAAATAGCGATAGTCGTGCGCCTCTTCCTTCGAGCGCATGGATCGCGTCTCGCCCTTGCCGGGATCGAACAGCCGCGTCTCCTGACTGATCTTGCCGCCGTCTTCGAGAATGCCGATCTGACGGCGCGCCTCGACCTCGATCGCCTGTCCGATGAAGCGGATCGAGTTGACGTTCTTGATCTCGCAGCGCGTGCCGAGCGGCTCGCCGGGACGGCGCACGGACACATTGACGTCGGCGCGCAGCGAGCCCTCCTCCATATTGCCGTCGCAGGAGCCGATGTAGCGCAGCAGCGCGCGCAGCTTCGTCACATAGGCCCGCGCCTCTTCGGCCGAGCGCATGTCGGGCTTGGAGACGATCTCCATCAGCGCGACGCCGCTGCGATTGAGGTCGACATGGCTTTCGCCGGGCGAGAGATCATGCAGCGACTTGCCGGCGTCCTGCTCGAGATGCAGACGCTCGACGCCGACCGTGATGCGCTCGGTCGGCGACACGTCGACGATGACCGCGCCCTCGCCCACGATGGGGTGCTTGAACTGCGAGATCTGATAGCCCTGCGGCAGATCGGGGTAGAAATAATTCTTCCGGTCGAAGACCGAGCGCAGATTGATCTGCGCTTCGAGCCCGAGACCCGGTACGGATCGCCTGCCTGACGCATTCCTCGTTGATGACGGGCAGCATGCCGGGCATGGCCGCGTCCACGAGCGAGACGTGGTCGTTTGGCGCGCCGCCATATTCGGCCGAGGCGCCGGAGAAGAGCTTGGCGTGCGACGTCACCTGCGCATGGATCTCCATGCCGATGACGACTTCCCAGTCGCCCGTCGCGCCTTTTATGAATTTGGTGGGAGCCGCCTGTGTCGCCATATTATCCTCGCTGAACCTTCAGCCTTCCATATAAACCACAGTGCGCGCCAGCGGAACGGGCGACGCACCGCAAAGGGAGCCGCGGCCGATCATGGCGAATTTCTGCAAGACTGGCGTCATCGCCCGAATGCGCAACGCGCCGGCGCATATCGCCGTGCCGGTGGGGGCCTTCTTCATCCTCGGCGGCTTTCTGAGCATCCTGCCCGTCTTCGGATTATGGATGTTCCCCGTCGGCCTCGCCATCATGGCCCCGCACATCCCTGCCGCCGGCCGCCTCGAACGGCGCCTCCTGCGCTGGTCCCTGCGCAAGGGCTTCATTCGCATCAAGCGGGTGAAGCGGGACACCGGTGAGGATCTGAAAGAGTGAGAGATGAGGGCCGCCGACAGGCGGGGTCTGGTGGGGCAAAGCCCCATCGGCGCTCTTGCGGCGAGAACCCCACCCGTCGCGCTTCCGCGCGACACCCTCCCCGTAAAGGGGAGGGCTGGGAGCCCGCAGATCGTTACGTCTTCAGAAATGCTTCACTCGCCCTTCGGCGCGCGGGAACCCATCAGGCGTTCCTCATATTGGATCGACCACTCGACGATGGCCGTCCACAAATTCATCGCGAGCTCGACCGACAGTCCCTCGCGGCGCGAGGCGCCGAGCACGCGCGCCAGCACTTCGTTGACGCGCTCCGGCACGCGCGCGGGAATGCCGAGCGCCGGCTTCACTTTCGCGGCGCGCTCGATCTGCCGCTGACGCTTCGCCAGCAGAGCGACGAGTTCGTCGTCGATTTCGTCGATGACGCGGCGGACGTCCGACATTTCGTCCTGCATTTCGTTGAGATCGGCTTCGGCGGCGGCCTTGTTCATCGTCAGGCTCCCTGCCACCAGGGTTGCGGGAAATCGAATTTCGGCGCCGCCTGCTCCAGCGCATGGCCGAGGGAGAACAGCGTCTCCTCGTCGAAGGGGCGGCCGATGAGCTGAAGGCCGAGCGGCAGGCCATTCGCAGCGAGACCGCCCGGAACGGAAATGCCCGGCAGACCCGCCATGTTCACCGTGACGGTGAAGACGTCGTTGAGATACATCTCGACGGGATCGGTCGAGCCCTGTTCGCCCTGCGCGAAAGCCGTCGACGGCGTCGCGGGCGTCAGCACGGCGTCGACTCCGGCGGCGAAGGCCTCGTCGAAGTCGCGCTTGATGAGGCTGCGCACCTTCTGCGCGCGCACATAATAGGCGTCGTAATATCCTGCCGACAGAACATAGGTGCCGATCATGATGCGACGACGCACTTCCGCGCCGAAGCCCCTGGCGCGCGTCTTCTCGTAAAGATCGAGGATGTCCTTGCCCGGCTCGCGCATGCCGTAGCGCACGCCGTCGTAACGCGCGAGGTTCGACGACGCTTCCGCGGGCGCGATGATGTAATAGGTCGGCAGCGCATATTTCGTATGCGGCAGGGAAATCTCGACGATTTCGGCCCCCGCCTCTTTCAGCCAGGCGACGCCCTGGTCCCACAGGCCGGCGATCTCCGCCGACATGCCGTCGAGCCGATATTCCTTCGGCACGCCGATGCGGCGGCCCTTCACCGAGGCGCCGACAGCGGCTTCGTAATCCGGCACCGGCGCGTCGACGCTTGTCGTATCCTTCGGATCGTGACCGGCCATGGAGCGCAGCATGATGGCCGCGTCGCGCACCGTGCGCGTGATCGGCCCCGCCTGATCGAGCGACGACGCAAAAGCCACGATGCCCCAGCGCGAGCAACGGCCATAGGTCGGCTTGATGCCGACCGTCCCTGTGAAAGCCGCCGGCTGGCGGATCGAGCCGCCCGTGTCCGTCGCCGTCGCGCCGAGACAAAGATGCGCAGCGACCGCCGCCGACGAACCGCCCGACGAACCGCCGGGAACGATCTTCGCGTTCGGATCGCCCTTGCGTTTCCAAGGCGAAACGACAGGACCGAAGGCGCTCGTTTCGTTGGACGAGCCCATGGCGAATTCGTCGAGATTGAGTTTGCCGAGCGTCACCGCGCCGTCGCGGATGAGATTGCCGGAGACCGTCGATTCATAAGTCGGCGTGAAATTGCCGAGGATGCGGCTCGCCGCCGTGGTGCGCACGCCCTTCGAGCAATAGAGATCCTTGATGCCGAGCGGCAGTCCTTCGAGCGGTCCGGCTTCGCCGCGCGCAAGCTTCGCGTCGCTCGCCTCGGCCTGTTTGAGCGCAAGGTCGGGCGTCTCGGTGATGAAGCAATTGAGCGCGCGCGCGCCTTCGACCGCATTGAGATGCGCCCGGGTCAACTCGGCCGCCGAGACTTTCTTCGAGGTCAGCGCGTCGCGCGCTTCCGCAAGGGAGAGTTTGGTGAGATCGGACATCGAGTCTCTTTATATAAGGGGTACGGGATGGGCTGGGGGCGGGACGCGCTATTCGACGACCTTCGGGACGACGAAATAGTGATCCTCGCTTGCCGGCGCATTGGCGAGAATGTCGTCGGCGATGCCGCCGTCCGTCACCACGTCGGCGCGCTTCTTCATCTGCATGGGCAGCACGGAGGCGATGGGCTCCACGCCTTCGACGTCGACCTCGCCGAGAGTCTCGACGAAAGACAGAATGGCGTTGAGTTCGCCGCGCAGGCGCTCGACTTCATTATCGTCGACGGCGATGCGCGCGAGATGGGCGATGCGGCGTACCACCGCGGAATCGACAGACATTTGAGAGCTCCGCCGGGATGAACCTGTTACGGCGCTATAACGCCTGGGCTGGCGTGGCGCAATGCGGGAGGGCTTCCGCAAAGCTGCGGCGCGATTTCCCGGCCGGCAGGAGGCGCTCGCTCAGCGGCGCGCCGGGCGACGATGAAGCGTAGCGCGTGAATGGCGACGTTGAGCGTCGATCCATCCCCACCTGCTCCCGCGATTTTTTCAGAAAGATATTGTTCAGTTAAAGCTATCGCGCCGAGCCGAATAAGGCTCGCGCCCTGCGCGGGGGCCTGATATTGCCGGTGGAAGATGACGCTGGAACTCGACCTCACCGCGCTCGCCGCCGCGCTTCCGCCGCGGGCGCGCCTCATGGGCCTCGATCTCGGGACCAAGACCATCGGCCTCGCGCTCTCCGACGTGGAGCGGCGGCTGGCGTCGCCGCTCGACACGATTCGTCGCGTCAAATTCTCCACGGACGCCGAGGCGCTGCTGAAGCGCGCCGCCGATTTCGACGTTCACGCCCTGATTTTCGGCCTGCCGCTCAACATGGACGGAAGCGAAGGCCCGCGCGCCCAGGCGACCCGCGCCTTCATGCGCAATCTGCGACGGCTCACGCCCCTGCCCTTCGCCTTCTGGGACGAACGCCTGTCGACGGCGGCGGTGACGCGCGAACTCATCGCGCAGGACGCCTCCCGCGCCAAACGGGCCGAAGTGGTCGACCGCATGGCGGCGGCCTACATCCTTCAGGGCGCGCTCGACCGGCTGTCCCGATTGGGTTGAGACGCGTATCCGGCGACTGCTTCGCCGGAAAAATCTCGGCCCCTGCGACTTTAGCTTGACCTTATCCAAATTCGCACGTTAAGGTTGTGTTCAAGCTTTCCAATCGCCCGACGAAAGGCTTCTCCGATGGCCAGATCAACTGCGTCTCTCAGCGCCTCACGACAGTCTCGAGACGCGGTCGCGGCGGCGAGGCGACAGGACGAAGAGGCTGCCTCGATGGCGAGCTACATCGCGGACATGTCGTCCGAGCTTTCGCAGCTCGCGGTGAGTTCGGAGCTGCAGATGGTCGCTTACTTCCTCAATCTGGCGCGCGTCGAAGCCGAGATCCGCGCGCGCGAACTCGGCGGCTACGCCATCGAGCGCGAAGAAAAGCGTCAGTCCGGCTTGTAGACGAGAGAAACGGCGCTCGTGCCGTGTCGCTCCAGACGGCCATCCAGATCGAGCTCCATGAGCGCCCCCTGCACTTCGCGTGCGGAAAGGCCCGACATTCGGATCAGCTCGTCGATCGGCGCCGGCGCGGGGCCGAGCAGCGACAATACATGCGTCCGGGCGTCGACTGGCGGCGGCTGCGGCAGATACAGAGCAGGCTCGACGGGCTCGAAATCGGTCGGCGGCGCCGCGCGCTCCTCGAAGGCGAAAGCGTTCTGATCGGGGAAGAGATCGAGTTCGTCGTATAGGGGCTCGGTTTCGGGACAGAAATCATCGTTGTCGAGAAGGGAGCCGGGGCGTGGGCCTCCCGCCGCAAGCGCGTCGATCACATCCTCGGGTCTTGCGCAAATCGTCGCGCCCTGACGCAGAAGATCGTTGGTTCCTTCCGCACGCGGATCGAGCGGCGAACCGGGCACGGCAAATACCTCCCGCCCCTGCTCATTGGCGAATCGCGCCGTGATCAGCGAACCGGACCGACGCGCCGCCTCGACCACCACCGTCGCGCGGCTGAGACCAGAAATGATGCGATTGCGACGCGGGAAGTCGCGACCGCGCGGTTCCCATTCGATCGGCATTTCCGAAACCAAAAGTCCGCGCTCCGCAATTTCCGCGACGAGCTTTTCATGTTCCGAAGGGTATGGCCGCGCCTGCCCGCCGGCAAGAACGGCGATCGTGCCAGTGTCGATCGTGGCGCGATGCGCGATCGCGTCGATCCCGCGCGCGAGCCCCGACACGACGACATATTCCGCAAGCGCCAGCGTGCGCGCGAGTCTTTCCGCAAACGCCAGCCCCACCGCCGACGCATTGCGCGAGCCGACGAGCGCAACGCCGTCGCGAAGGCCGACATCGAGCGCGCCCCTTACCGACAACACCGGGGGCGCGTCGTGAATCTCGCGCAGCAGCGCCGGATAATCCTGGTCGGCCGTGGTGACGAAACGCGCGCCGAGTTTCGTCGCAGCGTCGATTTCGCGCAGCACTTCCTCGCGCGTGGCGATCTTGATCGTGCGGCCGCGCAGCGTTTTCTTTGCGACTTCCGGCAGCGCCTCCAGCGCGGCGCTGGCGCCGCCGTAGCGATTCACGAGTTCGCGAAAGGTGCGCGGGCCGATGTTCTCGCTGCGGATCAGTCGCAGCCAATCGACGAGTTGCGCGTCGGAGAGACGCCGGCCCGCTGCGCTCATCCTTTTTGTCCGATCCGACTTTCGGTCCCGGCGCGCAGACGGGCGATGTTCTCCGAATGCTTGCGCCACAACAGCGCCGCCATGGCGCCGACGACAAAGGCCTCGCCGCCATGGCCGAGCGCAAAGAGCAGCAGCGGCGCGACGACGCTGGCGACGAGCGCGGAAAGCGACGAATAACGCGTGATCGCCGCGACCGCGAGCCAGACGCCGCAGAAGGCGAGCCCGACCTGCCAGTGCAGGCCGAAGAGGCAGCCAAGAAACGTCGCGACGCCCTTCCCGCCTTTGAAATTGAGCCACACCGGCGCGATATGGCCGACGAAAGCCGCAAAGCCGGCGATGAGCCCGCCCTCCGGCGACAGCATCGCGCCGAGCAGCACGGCCGCCGTGCCCTTGAGCGCGTCGAGCAGCAGGGTCGCGGCGGCGAGATCCTTGCGGCCGGTGCGCAGCACATTGGTGGCGCCGATGTTTCCCGAACCGATGGAGCGCACGTCCGTCGTGCCGGCGACTCGCGTCAGCAACAGACCGAAGGGGATGGAGCCGAGGAGATAGCCGATGACGAGCGCGAGGGCGTCGGAGAGAAAGGAGGCCATGAGAAACGCAAGCTCTCTATTGACGCCGGCAATCTGCGGCGAATGTTAACTTAGGCTTGGCGTTAGGGCAACAAGGCCGCGCCGCCCCCTTCCTTGACCAAGATGGCGCCGGCGAACAAGCGTTTTTCTCGTCGAGCGGCCGGGGGACGCTTTTCCCCTTGAAAGCTGCGGTCAAGAGCCAAAGTTTCTTCCCGTTTCGAGGCCGGAGGCGTTAAAGGAAGGTCTCAGGAACCGGAATGAACGCATGAGCAATCCCGAGCGAGAGCGCAAATCCCGCCCCCGCGCCTTTCGCCTCAGCGGCGACGAGACGGTGACGTCGAAACCCGCTCCCGAGGTCATCGAGCCGGAGGTCGACATCTTCGCGGCGGAGCTGATCGACGGCGCGCCGGGCGGCGAGGAAGCCGCCGCGACGGCGCGCGCGAAGGGTATCCTCGACCGCTATCTCCTTTCGCCGGGCGGCGTGCTTGTTACGGCGCTGAGCGGGCTCATCACGCTCGCCATCAGCGCCTGGGCATGGAATTTGGTGGAGGACCTGTTCCGGCACTCCGCTGTGCTGGGGACGATCGGCCTTGTCCTCGCGCTGGTCGCCCTTGCCGCCGCGCTGCTTTTCGCCGCGCGAGAGGCGCGTTCCATCTGGCTGCAAAACCGCATCGCGAAGCTCCACGCCTCACTGGCGCAGGCGCGCGCGGCGGATGATGCCAAAGCCGCCGCCACGGCGGTTCTGGAACTCTGCGCGCTCTATGAAAAGCGCGTCGATCTTGCGCGCCCACGTGCGATGGTGGCCGATTACGTCAAGCAGATCATGGACGGCAAGGATCTCATCGACCTTGCCGAACGCAATCTCATCGCGCCGCTCGACGACAGGGCGCGGCGCGAAATCGCCGCCGCCGCCAAGCGCGTTTCGGTTGTCACCGCCGTCAGCCCGCGCGCGGTGCTCGACGTGATCTTCGTCGCGGGTCAGGCCATCGTGCTGATGCGACGCATCGCGGAAATCTACGGCGGACGTCCGGGCCTGCTCGGCTTTTTCAAGCTCCTGCGCTCCGTCGGCGCCCATCTCGCGATTACCGGCACGGTCGCCGTCGGCGACACGCTGCTTCAGCAGGTGCTCGGCCACGGCGTCGCGGCGCGCGTTTCCGCCAAGCTCGGCGAGGGCGTGCTCAACGGCCTGCTCACCGCGCGCGTCGGCCTCTCCGCCATGGCGGTCTGCCGCCCCACTCCCTTCGTCACCGAGAAACAGCCCGGCGTCAGAGACGTCGCGCCCTTTCTCTTCGGCGGCGACAAGACCAAGGCTCCGACGACTTGAAGATCACGACCTGGAACATCAATTCCGTGCGGCTGCGTATGCCGCTCGTCGCGCATTTGCTGCAGACGAAAGCCCCGGACGTTCTCTGCCTTCAGGAAACCAAGTGCCGCGACGCGGAATTTCCGATGAAGGACTTCGCCGCGCTCGGCTATGTCCACGCCGCGATCAATGGCCAGAAGGGTTATCACGGCGTCGCCGTCATCTCGAAGAAGCCCTTGCGTCTGATCGAGAAGCGCGACTTCTGCGAAAAAGGCGACGCCCGACATATCTCCGTGGAAGTCGACGCCAAAGGCGGCCCGATCACGCTGCATAATTTCTACGTGCCGGCGGGCGGCGACGAGCCGGATGTCGAGATCAATCCGAAATTCGCGCACAAGCTCAGCTTCCTCGACGAAATGAAGGACTGGGGCGACAAGGGCGTCGCGAAGGGCCGTGTCGCGCTCGTCGGAGATCTCAACATCGCCCCGCTGGAACATGACGTGTGGAGCCACAAGGCGCTTCTCAAGGTCGTCAGCCACACGCCGGTGGAAGTCGAAAAACTCGGCAATGTTTTTCAGGCCGGCAGATGGATCGACGCCATGCGCCATTTCGTGCCTGCGGACGAAAAGCTCTACACATGGTGGAGCTATCGCGCGGCGGATTGGGCGGCGTCCAATCGCGGGCGGCGGCTCGATCACATTCTTGTCAGCGAGGCGCTCGGCGGCGCGCTGAAAAAGCTAGAAGTGCTTACGGAAGCGCGTGGATGGGAACGTCCGTCCGATCATGTTCCGGTGACGATCGAACTTTCAGAGTGACGAAATTGCGGGAGTCCTGATGCTCGCCTGCGATCTGATGCGGCGCGGCCTCGTCTATGTGACGGCGGACGCCGATCTGGATTACGTCGCCAAGGCGCTCGCGGAGTCGCCGATGGGCGTCGTGGCGGTCGTCGACGACAATCTGACCCCGATCGGAATCGTCACGCGCAGCAATCTCGAAAAGGCCCGCCCGCCTATTCCCGCCGACCTCGGTCCCATTCCGGAATTTCTGCTGCGCAACCGGCCGAGAAATCTTCCGTTTCGTGGCAATGGCAAGGCGCTCACGGAGATCATGACGGCGCCGCCGATTTTCGTCCCCAGCGAGGCGCGCCTCGCGGAGGTCGAGAAAGTGATGGACGAGCATCGCCTCAAGCGCATGCCCGTCGTCGAAGGCCACAAGCTCGTTGGCGTGCTGCTGCGCCGGGAGGTGGCGCAGGCGATGTCACGCGGCCGGGGCGACGCGACTGCCGCCGCGCTGGCCAAAGACGAAACCATTCTGAAACTCGCGCCGCCGGAACAGGATTTTTGCGCTGTCGCGACCGCGTCGGACTTTCGCGGCCTCGTCGCCGCGCATGAGCGCGCGCTCGACGCCGAACGCGTCGAACATCATCGCGCCGCCATGGCGCTGCGCGAGCAACGCATTCGCGATCTCGCCGCGCAGCGTCTCACCGACGGCGCCTGGCGGGACATGCTCGCAAAGGCGCGCGCCGCGGCGGCGAACGGACTAACGGAAAGCATGCTCATTCGCTTTCCCGCGCAGCTTTGCACGGACGGCGGCCGCGCGATCAACGCGCCCGATCCGCACTGGCCCGAGACGTTGCGCGGCGAACCTGCGGACGTGTTTCGCCGCTGGCGCAACGAACTTCATCCCCGCGGCTTCAAGATCGCCGCGCAGATCATCGAGTTTCCGGAAGGGCTGCCGGGCGACGCGGCGCTGTTTTTAATCTGGGGCGCCGGCGGGTAGCCGCGTCATGCCCCCCTGCCAGGCTCGTTCGACAACGAGAGCGTCGAACGCCATTCCCACGCCGAGCAAGGCGCAGGCCGAAAGCAAATAACGCCCCCCTATCGGGGATTTGGCGGACAGCCTCGCGACGTCCTATGGCTCCCTCAGCCCGGCGTCCGCCTTCAGCGCCGCCAGCGACGCGTAGCGCTGTCGGCCGTTGGGTCCCAGCACTTCGACCGACCCGTCCGACATCATGACATAGGTCGAATCGCCGGCCTCGTAGCGATCGACCTCGGTCGGCGCTTCCGCCTTGCGCATGGCCTTGAAGAGGTCCGAAACGGCGGCGGGCTTCGGTTCGGGAGCCCTCGCTTCGACGGACTTCGGCGCCGTCGGCGGCGCGACCTCCGCCCTGGCCGGACGAACGTCAACCTTCGGCCGGGCGGGAACAGCTTCCGCGACAGCCTGCGCCGGCGCTTCCTGCTTTTCGGACGCGACGGCGAGCGCCGGTTGCGCGGCGAGGCGCGCCATATGCGCGATAACGCGCCCCAGCGCCATGGTCACGACGCCACCCGACAACATCACGGCGCCGGAGATGAAGAGGCTCCAGCCGCGCTCGAGCAGGATCACGTCCCAACCCGTCCACATCGCATAGACGCCTACGCCCGCGAGAAGCAGGCCGGCAATGGTAACACCGCCACCGGAGAGGTTCGGTTTCATTCGTCTTTCCGTCGGTTGTTGCGGGTCCCTTTTAGCATGCCCCGGACGGGAGAGCGCAAGCGTGAGCCTGAAAAGCATTGGCGATCGAACTGGAGAACTATACTTTGTTTTTAGTTTAACTTTGACGCCCTACGCGATACGGATTTTTTCTATATATATGGGTATTGGCCAATATTTTTTCAATATCTGGTGTCTTAAAGCTTAGTTCAAGATAGCGCTGTCTTCAAAAAAAGATACTATTTTTCAATGGCTTGAAATATTCATTTGCGCTGCGTCTTGATGACGCATGGTAAAACCGCCGCCTCATACAAAGCTCTTGCCTATCGGCCAGACAGAGCGGCGGTCGACGGCAGGGCGCCGTCGGCCTTTTGGCCAAGTCACGTCTTGATGAGGAGACGAGTATGAGGGGTTTCTTCAGGCGCGGCCTCGTGGCCGCGGGGTTTGGGCTGTTCGCCGCTCTGGGACTTGCGCCGGGCGCGCAGGCGCATGGCGGCGTGAAGCTGGAGCAGGATGAATGCGTGCTTCAGCTCGGGCCGAGCACCATGCATTTCATCGCCTACCAGCGCACGGGCGAGGAGGAGGAGTTCTGCCAGGACATCGCCAAGACCGGTCCCACCGTGATTGCGCTGACGGCTGTGTCGCCGGACCTGCGCGACATGGCGATTGGCGCGCGGATCGTCAGGGACACCGGCGCGCCCGTCTCCAAGGACAATCTCGACGCGCTGACCGTGGCTTTTCACGAGCCCAAGGTCTACCGCAACGGGATCATGACTTTCGAGCATGATTTCAGGGACGCAGGCCGCTACATCGCGATCGTGACTGTGCGGGACGACCTCGGCAATGAGTGGGTGTCGCAATTTCCCTTCGGCGTGGGCCTCTACACCTTCTGGGGGATGATCGAATACATCCTTTACGGGGTCGCCTTCCTGGCGCTGGTCGGGGTCATGACGCTGGCGCTGCGCGCGAAGGCCCATAAGGCGGCGGAAACCGCCAACGCGCCGGCCTGATCTGCGCTGAAATCGATATGAAAATTCAATGGCCCGGCCTCTGCCGGGCCATTTTGACGTCTTCGTCGCCTTGACTGGACTCCCTATTGCTTATTGCCGCGCACTGGCGCCGGGTCTAGTTAAACGCGGGGCGCTCGAGTCCCCACCTGTTCAGGAGACGATTGATGTCGTTTACGCTTGAAGATCTTCCCTACGCTTATGACGCCCTGCAGCCCTATCTCTCGCGCGAGTCGTTCGAGTATCATCACGACAAGCATCACGCGACCTATGTCACCAACGCCAATAATCTGATCAAGGGCACGGAATTCGACGGCAAGCCGATCGAGGACGTCATCGTTGGCTCCTTCGGCAAGAACACGCCGATTTTCAACAATGTCGCGCAGCACTACAACCACCACCATTACTGGAAGTGGATGAAGCCCAACGGCGGCGGCGCCGCGCCCGGCAAGATCGAGAAGCTGATCGTCGACTCCTTCGGCTCCTTCGACAAGTTCAAGGAAGAGTTCCAGAAGGAAGGCCTCGGCCAGTTCGGCTCGGGCTGGGTTTGGCTGGAGCTGAAGGACGGCAAGGCCGCCATCCGCAAGACGCCCAACGCCGAGAATCCGCTGGTCCATGGCGCGCAGCCGCTGCTCGTCGCCGATGTGTGGGAACATTCCTACTATATCGACTACCGCAATCGTCGCGCCGACTATCTGAAGGCCTTCCTCGACCATCTCGTGAATTGGGAACATGTCGAGGAAATGTACGACGCCGCGAAATAAGGGGATCGATTAAATCTTTGCGCGCGGCGGGCTGCCCTGCCGCGCGCCAAATCTTTCCTAGTAGCAGACGGTGCGGCGCACCCCTCGCGACCAGACCGTGCGGCAGACGCGACGGACCGGCGCCACCGGGCGGCGAACGACGGCTGCGCCCCTGTAGCCCGCGCAGCCGGCGCGATAGGGACCAGCCGCGCAGACTGCGGCGTTTGCTTCCTGCGGGGCGACGGTGAAAGTCGCGGCGAAGGTCAAAAGGCCCAGCCCGGCCATCAGCACATATTTCATCCCGAATTGCTCCATTCTGTCGGCGTCAAAGCCAACTTGCAGAGCCCGCGCGGCGCGGGCCGGGGCAACCCTAAGCCTGGGCCGGCGCCTCGACAAGCGCCCTGAGATTGGAAAGTCCCTCCTCGAACTGTCCGCCAACCATCCTGTCGCAATTCATGAAAGCGCTGATCGCCTTGCCCATGAACTCGTTCTTGCCGGACATTGTCCAGACCACTTCCGTGCGGGTCTCGCCGACAGGCTTCAACTCGAACTGAACGTCGTTGATCGCCTTCATCGGCTTCAGAAACTGAAGTTTCATGCGGATGCGCTCGTTCTGGCTGCTCTCCGTGATCTTCATCTTGCCCGAGCCGACCTTCTTGTTGCCCGCCCATGACATGAGTGCGCCGGCGCCGAGGAGCGAACCCTCGAAGGTCACGACCTGCTGCGGATCGAGCTTCGACCAGGGCGACCAGCGCGCCCATTCGTGAAGATCGTTGATCAGCGGATAGATGCGCTCCGGCGGGGCGTCGATCACCGCAGAGCGCGCGATGTGGAACGTGTTCGGCTGAAGCGAAATATAGGCGACCAGCGCGCTCACGGCCGCGAGCAGGAGAAGAAGAAATAGGGTCATACTCACGCACCTCCCGGCTCGGCGAAACGCCGCTCTTCGCTATTCTTAGGCGCGCAATGGAAGTGCGTAAAGCGTGCCCGGGCGCGTGCGCCGGGAGAAGCGAAAGATGGGCGCAACCTCATTCTTTCGCCTCGCGGAAAAGCGGTCCCGCCGTCGGTGGGACCCTGGCCCGGCGCCAATCAGTCCGTGTAAGCCGTCACGCCAGCCGGCAGCTTCGACGCGACGTCGCCGTAACGGCTCGTGCGCTTGTCCATCATCGCCTCGAAGGCGTCATGGACCTCGGCGACCGTGCGATCTTTCAGGCGCCGGCCCTGCTGCTCGTAGAAGATCGGCTTGTTCGCCCGCGCGGGTTTCGGCAGAAGCGCGGCCGCAGACATATTCGGCGACTCGACCACCGCCTTCATGAACCGCTCGGTGTCATCCGGCCCGAGGAAGTGGATGAGATAGGTTTCGCCCGGCGTCAGAGGACGGCCAATCGTATCGGCGATCTTCGCGCTGTCCTTCTTGAGCATCTCCGCGGCGAGAGCGGCGGAAAGATAGGGATCGTTTCGCAGATTGAGGATCTTCGCGCGCTGGCGCCCCGTGCCCTCCTCCGCAGCCTTCGCCTCTTCGGCGCGTCCATATCGGTGGCCGAAATTCGCCAGCGCCCTCATCCAGGTCTTCTCGACGAACTGGAAAAGTCCTGTCGCCGACGACGTGCGCGCCTTGGCGCTGGTGTGGAAATTCGATTCCTTGTCGGCGATCGCCATCAGCAGCGCCGGATCCATCTCCGTCTTGTTCGCGGCCTCGACGACGCGCTCGACGATGGATTGATGCACCTTCACCGGACCGAAGCGCATGACGCCCTCGGCGTCCGCGCCCTCATTGTCTCCGAAAATGCGATGCGCCCAGGTAAGCGCCGCCTGTTCGATCGAGAAATCGCTGTCGAGCGCCGAACCTTCTTCGGTTTCTCCCCGCGCCAGCTCCAGCAGATGGCCTGCGAGCGTGCGCTGCCTCGGCGCATGGCTCAGCTTCTCGTAATAGGGCGTGTCGTTGCGCTGAAGCGTAAGGCTCAGGCCCGCAATCGTCGACAGAACAGCGCCGACGCAAACGGTCCGTAGAAGAAGATAGAACGAGCGGTCGGCGCGGATCAGCGCCAGTCGATCGCCCAGAGTCAGTCTCCTCGGCTCATTGGCAGGCTGCGTCATATCCGTCATGCAGACTCAAAAGCTCCCTCACTCCGCAAACTGCGGCATGTTCAAGAGCTTACGTGGCAGGAACGGCGAAAGAGCGACAGAGATTGCCATGCCAGCGCCACATTCGGCTTCGGTCAAGGCCGAGCCAAATACTTAGAATTTATAGATAAAAAACAATTAAAGCCGGCGTCCGCGGACGCCGGCCACATTTGCGCCATCCGGTTTCAAAGCATCGCCCGTCAGAGCGAGACCTTCGACAGAAGCGCTTGAATCAGGTGGTAATCCGGCCCGGCGACCGGCGTCGTGCGCGACAGGAAGTCGACGGGCTTGCCATCTTCGAGTCCGTAATCCGCAAGGCGGGTCACCTTGCGATTCTTGTCGAAGTAAACGGCGAGCACGCGCTGGTCGGTAATGTTCTGCGGCATGAAGGCCATGGAGCGTTCGACGCGCTGGCTGACGTAATACCAGGCGTCGCCGCCGATGGTGGACGTCGTTGAAGGCGTCCCGAGGATCTGCATGACCTGCGGCGCCGGCATGCCCGGCTTCACCTGCTCCGCCTTGCGCTGATCAACAATCGCGCCGCGATTGATGACGCCGTCATAACCCAGACATCCGGTCAGAGAGGCCGCCAGTCCCATCGCCGCCGCGATTTTGAGAAAAGCCGCGCCAGAAAAGCTCCCGGAAAAAAAGCGAAAGGCCCGCCCCGCCATACCGATCTCCAAGCTACTACGCTACCAAGGCGAGACTACTCGCACAGCTTGGTAAAGCAATTGCGCTTGCCTAGCCGTCGATTGCAGCGAAAGCAAGCCGATCCTCGCCACAGGGCGCACGGCTGGCGCGCGCGAAGCGATGCACGTATCTAGAAAGTCACACCAAGGCCGGGCGCAGGGAGGAAACAGAGATGACCAGAGACATGCTCGGCGGCGCCCCCGCGAAAACGGACCCGTCGCCCCTGTCGCGTCGGGTCGCAATAACCGACGTTCCCCCCGAGGGGCTGGACATGGACATTGTCGCCAGCGAAGCCGAACGCGCGGCGCTGGCGGCCCTCAATAGCCTCCCCGCCATCCATTCGCTCACGGCGGCGCTGACTGTGCGGCGCTGGCGCCGGGACGGGCTCGAGGCGACCGGAGAGCTCAGGGCGCGCCTGCGCCAGACGTGCGTCGTCACGCTCGAGGAGTTCGACACCGAGATCGTCGAGCCGATCGACGTGCGTTTTGCGCCGCCGGCGGAGGAGCCCCGGCCCCGGTCGCGACGCCACGGACCCGAGCCGGAGCCCGAGCCCCATGAGCACGACCCGCTGGCCGAGGACCCGCCGGACCCGCTCATCGGCGGCGCGGCGGATCTCGGCGCCGTCGTCGCGGAATTCCTGACCCTCGCGCTTGACCCCTATCCGCGCAAGCCAGGCGCCGCCTTCGTCGAGCCGGCGCCCGAGAGCCGATCGAACGTCTCGCCGTTTGAACTGCTTCGCCGCCAGCGCGGGGAGCCGCAAAAGGGCGGTTGAGGCGCGACGGCGCTGGCACTTGCGCCGCCGCCCCGCAAATGGCAATCACCCGCGCGGAGGGCGGCCGGGGCTAAAACCCCGGTCATGAGAGTGTCGCCCGCCCGCACCAGATGAAACAGACCGGACGCCCGCCCCTGTTGGCGCGAGCCAAAGTCCGGCGTTGAGGAGACGACGGGGAAGATGGCGCAAAAAGTTCGGATCGCGGTCGACGCGATGGGCGGCGATTTTGGCCCGTCGGTGACGGTGCCTGGCTGCGCCCGCGCGCTCGAACGCCGGCCCGACAGCCATTTCATCCTGATCGGCGACGAAAAGGCCATCCGGGCCGAGCTCGCCAATCACCCGCGCCTCGCGGGGGCGAGCGAGATCCGGCATTCCGACGTCTCCATCCGCATGGACGACAAGCCGAGCCAGGCGCTGCGCTACGGCCGTCGGGTCTCCTCGATGTGGATGGCCGTCGAGGCGGTGAAGAAAGGCGAGGCCGACGTCGCCGTTTCCGCCGGCAACACCGGCGCGCTGATGGCCATGTCGAAAATCTGCCTCCGCATGATCTCGGGCGTCGACCGCCCGGCGCTGGCCTGCCTGTGGCCGACGCTGCGCGGCTTTTCGATCGTGCTCGACG
The DNA here is from genome assembly GCA_963717565.1 of uncultured Alphaproteobacteria bacterium. GTDB lineage: Bacteria > Pseudomonadota > Alphaproteobacteria > Rhizobiales > Beijerinckiaceae > Methylocystis. The sequence goes on along the minus strand of CAVQWJ010000014.1, from coordinate 567,032 downwards.
TGGGCGCGTCGATCGGCGCCAACGCCAGCCAGCTCGTGGCGCTGGCCATCATGGGCTCGGCGATGGCCCGCGTCATTCTCGGTCTGGAGCGCCCGTCCGTCGGCCTGCTCAATGTCGGCACGGAAGAGATCAAGGGCGTCGAGGAAGTGAAGGCCGCCGCGGCGATCCTTCGCGAGTCCAATCTGCCGGGCCTCGACTATTCGGGCTTCGTCGAGGGCGACGGCATCGGCATGGGCGCCGTGGACGTCGTCGTCACGGAAGGCTTCACCGGCAATATCACGCTGAAGACGGCGGAAGGAACCGCCAAGCAGATCGCCGCCTATCTGCGCGCAGCCATGGGCGGCTCGCTGCTCGCAAAGCTCGGCTATCTCCTCGCGCGCGGCGCCTTCGCCGAGCTCAAGGGCAAGATGGACACGCGCTCCATCAACGGCGGCGTGTTTCTCGGTCTCGACGGGCTCGTCATCAAGAGCCATGGCGGAACCGACTCGGTCGGCTTCTCCCGCGCCGTTGAAATCGGCTATGAAATGGCCAAGAGCGACCTGATGAACCGCATCCGCGACACGGTCGCCATCGCCCATCGTTTCGAAAGCGGCTCCGCCGATCCCTCCAACCCTCCGCAGGAAGCCGCCCAGTGACGACGGAACATTCCCTTTTGCGCTCCGTCGTCCTCGGCGTGGGTTCCTATCTGCCTGAGAAAACGCTGACGAATGACGATCTGTCGAAGATCGTCGACACCAGCGACGACTGGATTTTCCAGCGCACCGGCATCCGCGAACGCCATATCGCCGCCAAGGGCGAGACGACGTCGATGCTCGGTGAAAAGGCCGCCCGCGCGGCGATCGCCAACGCGGGCCTGACGCCAGACGACATCGACCTCATCATTGTCGGCACCTCGACGCCGGACTGGACCTTTCCCTCGACAGCCTCGCAAATTCAGGCCGCGCTCGGAATTACGCATGGCGTCGCCTTCGATCTTCAGGCTGTGTGCTCGGGCTTCGTTTTCGCGGTCTCGACCGCCGACAAATTCCTGCGTTCGGGCTCGCACAAGCGCGCGCTGGTGATCGGCGCGGAGACCTTCTCGCGCATCATCGACTGGGAGGACCGCACGACCTGCGTGCTGTTCGGCGACGGCGCCGGCGCCATGGTGCTGGAGGCCCGGCCGTCGACGGGCTCCATGGACGAACGCGGCGTTCTGACGACGCATCTGCGCTCGGATGGACGCCATCGCGCCAAGCTCCACGTCGACGGCGGCCCCTCGGCGACGCAGACCGTCGGCCATCTCCGCATGGAGGGCAAGGAAGTCTTCAAATTCGCCGTCGGCAAGGTGACCGACGTCGTGGTCGACGCCTTCGCCGCCACGGGAATAAGCCCCGATCAGCTCGACTGGTTCGTGCCGCATCAGGCCAACCGCCGCATCATCGACATGTCCGCGCAAAAGCTCGGCATCGCGCCCGAGAAGGTGGTCGCGACAGTGCATCTGCACGGCAACACCTCCGCGGCCAGTGTCCCCCTCGCTTTATCGGTCGCCGTCGGCGACGGGCGCATCAAGCAGGGCGACCTTGTCATGCTGGAAGCCGTGGGCGGCGGGTTCACCTGGGGATCGGCGTTGATTCGCTGGTAAGGGAGCTTTCGCGCTCCACAGACGCTCCTTTCGCAACGCAATAGCCATGACCGGTCGGATTATCGAAGCGGTCCAGTCGCCCAAGGCGCTATTGCAAAGATAAAGACAAGCCAAAGTTAAAGAGCAACATTTCTTTACAAGTAAAAACATTCAAAAAATCAACGAACACGGCTGTTATTTGGTTGCTGCGATCGGCGCCGGTCTTTTGCGTCAATATCATGTCGAAGTCGTGTCGATTTTCCTTACAGTCAAGCTTGCCTTTTGGTTAAATTCTGAAAAACTCTGACGAATGCAACTATGCAGTTGCGCGCGGAAACGTGAGTTAGTCATTGCTGTTTTGCGGCCAGCAATGAGTGAGCTTTTCGCTCATACAGCCTAGATGACCAAGACTTATCCGGACGCGCCGGCATAAAACACTTGTTTTCTATATAAACGGGACTGGGACATGACACAGTCTAGGCTTTCCCCAAACGAAGTTTCACTATCTTCCGAGGAGTTGAGAACAGTTACGCGCGCGGACCTCGCGGAGGCCGTGCATCGTCATACCGGCCTCGGACGCGCCGACTGTGCGAAATATGTGGAGATGGTGCTCGACGAGATTTTCGAGGCGATCGTCACTCGCGACGATGTGAAGCTCTCGTCTTTCGGCGCCTTTCAGATCCGCGCGAAACGCGAGCGACAGGGCCGCAATCCGAAGACCGGGAAAGAGGCGAAGATCACCGCGCGCCTCGTCGTCACCTTCAAGCCGTCGAACGTCCTGCGCGCCCGCGTCAACAGCGACTTCAAGGTCCCCGCCCCGCCCCCGAAGGCCGCGCGCAAGGCCAATGGCGCCGCGAAGCTGAACGGCGCCGGCGAGGCGGCGGATTCACACGGACTTCCGGGCCTTTCGGTAAAGTCGAAGCATAACGGGCTGGGCGCCTCGCGCTGAAGCCGCGCCTCTCGGCGCGCAGCCCCTTGACAAGCGGCTGCGCGCCATGCGCCAAGCGCCCATGGCAAAAGCGCGCTCCTTCTTCGTCTGCCAGAACTGCGGCGCGGTCGCGCCGCGCTGGCAGGGTCGCTGCGAATCCTGCGGCGAATGGAATAGTATTGTCGAGGATAGCGACGCCGGCCCCGTCGCCCTGCGCGCGACGCGCGGCCGCCCCTTCGAACTGGAAGGGCTGGCCGGTTCCGACAAGCCGGCGGAACGCATCGCCACCGGCATCGACGAATTCGACCGCGTCACCGGCGGCGGCTTCGTGCCGGGCTCGGTGCTGCTGCTCGGCGGCGAGCCGGGCATCGGCAAATCCACCCTTCTGATTCAGGCCTGCGCGGCGCTCGCGCGGCGCGGCGCTCGCGTGCTCTATATCTCCGGCGAAGAGGCCGTCGCACAGGTGCGGCTGCGCGCCGGCCGCCTCGGCCTCGCCGACGCCCCGGTCGAACTGGCCTCCGCCACGCAGGTGGAAGACATTCTTGCGACCTGCGCGACGGGCAAGCGCGCCGCGCTGATCATCATCGATTCGATTCAGACCATGCACACGGAGGTCGCCCCCTCCGCGCCGGGCACGGTGACGCAGGTGCGGGCCAGCGCGCAGGCGCTGTTGCGCCACGCGAAGACCACCGGCTCGACGATTATTCTGGTCGGCCATGTCACCAAGGACGGCCAGGTCGCGGGCCCGCGCGTCGTCGAGCATATGGTCGACGCGGTGCTCTCCTTCGAAGGCGACGCGGCGCATCATTTCCGGATGTTGCGCGCGTCGAAGAACCGTTTCGGCGCAACGGGCGAGATCGGCGTTTTCGAAATGACCGGGCTCGGCCTCGCGGAAGTGGCCAACCCTTCGGCCATTTTTCTCGCCGGACGCGACGCGACCGCGCCCGGCGCGGCGGTGTTCGCCGGCATGGAGGGCCAGCGGCCCATGCTCATCGAGATTCAGGCGCTCGTCGCGCCGACCTCGCTCGGCACGCCGCGCCGCGCCGTCGTCGGCTTCGATCAGAACCGACTGTCGATGATTCTCGCGGTGCTGGAGGCGCATGGCGGGCTCAAGCTCGGCATGCACGACGTTTATCTCAATGTCGCCGGCGGGCTGCGCGCCGACGAGCCGGCCGGCGACCTTGCGGCGGCGGCGGCGCTCGTGTCCTCGCTGACCGGCGCGGTGCTGCCGGCCGATCAGGCGTTCTTCGGAGAAATTGGCCTTTCGGGCGCGATCCGGCCCGTGATCCACGCGGGAATGCGCCTGCGCGAGGCGGGAAAGCTCGGTTTTCATCAGGCCGTGCTGGCCCAGGGCCAGCAGATCAACGAGGATGAACGCCGCTCCGGGCTGACGCTGCGCCCCTGCGCCGACGTCGCCCAGCTCGTGGCCGCCATCGCACAGACGGCGCCCCGCGCGCGCGGACACGACTGATTTTAACCTTTATGCTTTCCGCCGACGGCACAGTTGCGCTAGAAGCATGCCGTCGCAGTCGCCGGGGCGGCAGCCCGGCCGTATTTTACGCCGCGACGGACGCGCCCCGCGGATGTGCGTCCTTCGGGTTTCGGGCGTCAGGGCGAAAAGAAGAGGACTTCGATGCCGTCATACCTTGATCTGGCAGTTATCACGATCGTGCTCGTCTCTGGCATGCTCGCCCTATTGCGCGGCTTCACGCGCGAAGTGCTGGCGATCCTGTCCTGGGTGGCGGCGGCCGCTGCGGCCTATTATCTCCACCCCTTGGCCCTGCCCTATATCAAGCCTTACATCTCCAAGGAGGAGATCGCGCTGGCGGCGTCGGTGGCGTCGGTGTTCTTCATCGCGCTGGTGGTGGTGTCGCTGTTTACAGTGAAGCTCTCCGACGTGATTCTCAACTCCAAGATCGGAGCGCTGGATCGGTCGCTGGGCTTCGTCTTCGGCGCGGTGCGCGGGCTCCTGCTGGCCGTGGTGGCCTTCGTCTTCTACAGCTGGCTGGTGCCGGACACCAACCAGCCCGAGTGGGTGAGAAACGCCCGCGCAAAGCCGATTCTCGCCGCTGGCGGCGACAAGCTGCGTGAAATGCTGCCGGACGACATCGACAGCATCATCGCGAAGATCAAGGCGAAGAAGTCGGGGCATCACCCGGCCGAGGAGACGCCTCCGTCCGAAGCCGAGCCGGAAAAGGCTGACATGCCTGCCGACAAGGGCGACGCCGGAGAGAAGCAGTAAGCGGGCAAGCGACGTCACATGCCGGCCGCTTGCGAGCGGCCGGATCGGCTGCAATCTTGACGAACCGTGGCCCGCGCGGCGACGGCGGCATGGGGAGACTTGGATGAGCGACGCCACGCATCAGCAGATTCCCGGCCACGAGACGATCGACGAGAGCGAATCCGACACGCTGCGCGAATATTGCGGCGTCTTCGGCGTTTTCGACTTCGAGGACGCGGCGGCCATCACGGCGCTGGGCCTGCACGCGCTTCAGCACCGTGGACAGGAAGCCGCCGGCATCGTCACCTTCGATGCGGGCCGCTTCCATGGCGAGCGGCGACTGGGCCTCGTCGGCGATCACTTCTCGAAGGAAAGCACCATTCGGCGCCTGCCGGGATCGGCGGCGATCGGCCATGTGCGCTACGCCACCACCGGCGAGACCATGCTGCGCAACGTGCAGCCGCTCTTCGCCGAACTGAATACGGGCGGCTTCGCCGTCGCGCATAACGGCAATCTCACCAACGCCCAGGCGCTGCGCCGCGACCTCATCAAGGAGGGCGCGATCTTCCAGTCGACCTCCGACACGGAGGTGATCCTCCATCTCGTCGCGCGCAGCCGCAAGCCCCAGCTTCTCGACCGTTTCATCGAGGCGCTGCGCCAGATCGAGGGCGCCTATTCGCTCGTCTGTCTGACCAACAAGAAGCTCATCGGCGCGCGCGATACGCTCGGCATTCGTCCGCTCGTCATCGGCGAGCTCGATGGCAAATACATCCTCGCCTCCGAGACCTGCGCGCTCGACATCATCGGCGCGCGCTTCGTGCGCGACGTGAAGAATGGCGAGGTCGTCATCATTTCCGAGAACGGTCTCGAAAGCATCGAGCCCTTCCCGCCGCAAAGGATGCGGCCCTGCATTTTCGAATACATCTACTTCGCGCGGCCCGACTCGGTCGTGCATGGCCGTCCGGTCTATGAGGTCCGCAAGGCCATGGGCCGCGAACTCGCGCGCGAACAGAACATCGCCGCCGACGTCGTGGTGCCCGTGCCGGACTCCGGCGTGCCGGCGGCGCTCGGCTATTCGCAGCAGTCGGGCATTCCCTTCGAGCTCGGCATCATCCGCAACCATTATGTCGGCCGCACCTTCATCCAGCCGACGCAGTCGGTGCGCGAGGTCGGCGTGCGCATGAAGCACAGCGCCAATCGCTGCGTCGTTGCGGGCAAGCGCGTGATCCTCATCGACGACTCCATCGTGCGCGGCACGACCTCGGTGAAGATCGTGCAGATGATGCGCGACGCCGGCGCGACGGAAGTGCACTTCCTGATCTCCTCGCCGCCGATCACCCATCCCGATTATTACGGCATCGACACGCCGCAAAAGGACAAGCTCCTCGCCGCGACGCATACGCTCGAAGAGATGCGGGCCTATATCGGCTGCGACTCGCTGGCCTTTCTGTCGGTCGACGGCATCTATCGCGCCACCGGCTATCCCGGCCGCGACAACGCCCGCCCGCAATTCACCGACCACTGCTTCACCGGCGACTACCCGACCTCGCTCACCGACCTCGTGGAAGAGAATTGCGCGCAAGTGTCGCTTCTCGCCGAGGCGAGCTGAGGCGCCAAGCCATGGCCGCGCCCGCGAAGAAGCCAATGGCCGCGGCCGAATTCCTTCGCTCGGCGGAAGGATCGGTCGTCTTCCACTATGGGCGTCGTGACCGAGAGATCGCCGTAAGCTTTGTAAAAAGCGGCGCCGTCGCGCTCGACCTGCCCGGCCTTTCCCTCGCCCTTGCCGATATCTTTCCCACAACGGATTAGACGTTGACCTCTCCCCGCGTTGCTCTCGTCACCGGCGCCTCGCGCGGCATTGGCCGCGCCCTTGCGCTCGAACTCGCGCGCGACGGCGCGCATATCGTCGCCCTCGCCCGCACCCAGGGCGCGCTCGAAGAACTGGATGACGAGATACAGGCGCTCGGCTCCACCGCGACGCTCGTTCCCTGCGACATCACCGATTTCGACGCGCTCGACCGGCTCGGCGCGGCGATCTTCCAGCGTTGGGGCAAGCTCGACGTCTTCGTCGGCAACGCCGGCGTGCTCGGGCCGCTCTCGCCGCTGGCGCATGTCGACATCAAGGACTGGAACCGGATCATCGCCGTAAATGTCACCGCCAACTGGCGGCTGATCCGCTCGCTCGATCCGTTGTTGCGCGCGTCCGGCGCCGGCCGCGTCGCCTTCGTCACATCGAGCGCAGCCTATAAGGCGCAGCCCTTCTGGGGCGCCTATGGCGCGTCGAAGGCGGCGCTGGAGACCATGGCGCGCACCTATGCGGCCGAGACGAAGGACACGGGCGTTACGGTGATGATCGTCAATCCGGGCCGGATGCGCACGCGCATGCGCGCGCAGGCCATGCCCGGTGAAGACCCCACTACCCTGCCGGCGCCGGAGGACTTCGCAAGAAAATGCCTTCCGCTCCTGAAGCCCGAATGGACCGAGAGCGGAAGGCTCTATGACTTTCCGTCAGACCGGCTCATGGATTTTCATCCGCCCGCATAAAGCGCGCGGCGCGAACGCCGCGCGGCTGCGTCAGTGGCGATGACGAAGGCGGTGCTTCCTGACGACCGGGGGCGGCGGCGGCGGAACATAGGTCAGCGACAGATTTTCGACGCCGGCGTTCCAGCCGAGACCCGTGCCGGCCTGGATGTTGAAGGGCTGCAGCGAGAAGGTGTTGTCCGACCCGCCGACGAGCATCGCCCCGCCGCCGCCGACGCCGATCTTGGCGGAAACGCCCGCACCCGTGTAGCTGCCTGCGAGCGCGCCGGGCCCGATGTGAGAGGTGGCGGCGATCACGCCCCAGGCCAGCTCGCCCTGTCCGTTGATGGAGATGTTCGGGCCGACCTTGGTCAAGGTGCCGGTGTAATGCGCGGGAACGCCGCCTTCGGCGTCGTCGTTATACGTGCAGTCCATCTGCTGGTTCTCAACGAGGATGCTGAGATTATTGCCGAGCAGGCGGCACTGCAGCGTGCCGGCGCGTTCGCCGGCAAGAGCGGCGGCGGGGCTCAGAAGCGCCAATACGCAGGCGCCCCCCAACAGGCGCTTCAAACGGGTGGACATGAAACTCCTCCTCTTCTTCCCTTCGGGCGTTTCCACGCCCTTTTCCGCGGCGCATTTCAAATGCAACGCATAAGCCTGAAATACATGAAATCAGGCTCAATCGCTACAGTATCTAGGGCAAGCGTCTCGCGAACACTGTGCGGGGTCGCACGCGGGTGGCGTCAGTGCGTGAGAATAACTTTGCGGGGTAAGCTCTTGTGAAATCGAGCCTTGGTTACGATCTGGAAAAGATTGACGACCGCCGGAATGCGGCGCATGGACGCTGCTGCTGTTTTGGAGGAACCGATGAGCGTCAACCTCCCGGTTTTATACGAGCCCGGCCTCTCCACGTCTGACATGGAGGCGCTCAGGGCGGCTGTCGCGGCGCTGGAGCGGCAGAGTTTCGCCGGGCGCATTGCGCGCATGACCGGGCGGCAGATGGGAATTCCCATTCCAGCCGAGGTGCATCGCGTCGCCATGGACGCCGCGCAAAAGGCGCTCGCGACGTCGCTCAAAGTCGCGCTTGCGAGTCTCGAAGGCGCGCCAAGCGGAGACACGACGCGCTTTCACAAGCGTCTCGCGGCGGTGGCAGGCGGCGTCGGCGGCGCCGTGGGCCTCGCCAGCCTGCCGTTCGAATTGCCGGTCTCCACGACGATCATGCTGCGCTCCATCGCCGATATCGCGCGCAACGAGGGCGAAAATCTGCGGCGCCGGAAACAGGCCTCGCCTGTCTCGAAGTCTTCGCGCTGGGCGGCGACCCGGGCGACAATATCCTCGAAGGCGGTTATCTCGCGGTTCGCGGATTACTGGCGAAGTCGGTGACCGACGCGACCCGTTTCGTTGCGGTAAGCGGGCTTGCGATGGACACCGCGCCCGCAATCGTGCGGCTGATCACGCAGCTCTCGTCGCGCTTCGGCGTCGTGGTTTCGCAGAAGGCGGCGGCGCAGGCCGTGCCCCTTCTCGGCGCCGTGAGCGGCGCAGCGATCAATCTCGCCTTCACCGAACATTTCCAGACGCTGGCGCGCGGTCATTTCTCCATGCGGCGTCTCGAACGCGTTTACGATCCTGTGACTGTGCGCGCGCTTTACGCCCGCATTGCGCGCGAGGAAGGCTATTGGGGCGCGCCGCCCCCGGCGTGAGCTATCGCGTCAGCTCGAACAGATCGGCCACCTGTCCCATTTCCGCGATGACCGATTCATTCTCCTCCAGCAAAACGACATCGGCGCCGGCCAGCGCCTTTCTGAAATGTTCGGGCGTGAGCGACGCCGGATCGCTTTCCTGATCGAAAGCCTCGCGGCTTTCAACGATATGCCGCCCGCGTCCGAAGTTCCCCGGATCGTGCCGAACGTAATGCCAGAAATCGGCGATGGGCCTGCAGGGCGTCTCGATGAGATTGATGAGAACTTCCACCGTGAAACTGCCGCCTGCCGCGAAGATCCTGGGTCTCCTGTCGCAGGCGCCCGCGTTGCGGCCGGTAATGTCCGCCGTTGGATAATGGCGGTCCTGCCATAAGAGATTCATCAGCCTGAGCAGATCGATGTCCGTGCCGCGCGCCTCCTCGCGCGGGCGCCAGTCGAACTCATAATCCGGCAGCGCCGATTGCTTCCCGTCGGCATTGAGCCGATGCGTCATTTCCCGCGCAGCGAGCGCGGCGCCGAGATAATTCCAGTGCGTCCCGCCGCGCGGGAACAGGGCAATTGGATAGTCCGCCGCCTTCTCTGTCATGAGCGTCGCGCCATCCACATAGGCGACGCCATGCGCGTCCAGCGCTGCGCGATAGGGCGCAAGCTTGTCGGCCTTCGTTTCACGCGCCGGACAAGTGAGATTGGTCGGCAGAAGATCGCTGCTGCGCGCCGCCTTCGATGGCGAAATCAGATAGACGAAACGCTTGCCCTGCGCTTCGACCGAGTCCTGTATCGCGCGCAAACGCGTCGCCCATTCATCGACAAGCGAAGGGTTCGGCGCCGCGCCGCGCGCGCAGAATTCATTCACATAGGACTTCTCGAACAGAGTTCGCTCGCGACCCACGAGAAGATCGGGCGCGCCGGAGACGCCGAACAGCGAATAGAGAAACTGGTTTCTGATCCGCACGGAGATCGGAAACACGGGCTGCATCTGCCCGACGCGCGCCGATACGGCCTTTTGCGTCTCCCCTGAAAGGAAGGCGTCGAGCGACCATTGCGGCGGCTTTGGCGCAGTGACGCCCCAGAGCTGTTCGGCGCTGCGAATGCGCAGCTTCGGCCAGTCGGTGGAAACGGCGGCGTTCCAGATGTTGATCAGCAGCATGACGCCGAGAAAGCCGGCGCAGGCGAGGATCGGGAGACGCTGGAGGAAGCGCGCGTTCATGCTTTAGAACCGGAAATAGATGAAAGGCTTGAAAGGCTCGGCGAGCCCTTTCGCCAGCGCCGCGAGGAAAAGCAGCGCCAGCGCGCTGTTTGCAAGGAAAGCGTGACGGCGCGCGAGCGCCAGCCAGTCGATCCCCTGCGCGACGCCGATTCGTTGCAGCACGCAGACGCCTGCGCCGACAAACGCCATCAGCGCATATTGCGGCGGAATGTCGAAAGGCGTCGCGCCCGTCGCCCATGGCCGCGCCATCAGCGAGAGGAAATCACCGGCCTGCGCGAGCGACGAGGCGCGAAACACCGTCCAGCCGACCATGACGACGAGCATGGTCGCGATATTGGCGAGCCAGTCCGGCAGTCGCTTCAGCCTGTCGAGCAGGACGAGCCTGTCGAGAATGAGAAACACGCCATTGTACGCGCCCCAGAAAATATAGGGCCAGGCGGCGCCGTGCCAGACGCCCGACGCAAGGAAGCAGATCCACAGATTGAGATAGGTGCGCGCCTCGCCGTGGCGGTTTCCGCCCAGCGGGAAATAGAGATATTCGCGTATCCAGCCGGTCAGCGACATATGCCAGCGCCGCCAGAAATCGGTGATGCTGGTGGCGATGTAAGGCATGTTGAAATTTTCGAGCAGCCGAAAGCCGAACATGCGGGCAAGCCCGATCGCCATGTCGGAATAGCCGGAAAAATCGAAGTAGATCTGCAGCGTAAAGAAGGCGACGCCCGCCCATGCGTGGCCGAAGCCGAGCGACGCCGTGTCGCGCGCAAAGATCATGTCGGCGCCGGCGGCCATGACGTCGGCGATCAGCAGCTTTTTCACCACGCCGAGCATGAAGCGCGAAAAGCCGTTCACGAAGTCGTCGAGGTCGGCGTGCGGGCAGGTTTCGAGCTGTCCGGCAATGTCGTGATATTTGATGATCGGCCCGGCGAGCAGCTTGGGAAAGAAGAAGACGTAAAGCCCGTAAAGCAGCGGCCCGCGCGCCGGCGCCGTCACGCCGCGATAGACGTCGACAAGATAGGTGATCTTCTCGAAAACGATGAAGCTCACGCCGATCGGCAGCGCAATCTCGGGGATGTGAACGCCCGGCAGCGTGAAGGCTTTCAGCAGCGCGTCGAGATTGGTCGCGAGGAAGCCCGTGTATTTGTAATAGATGAGGATCGCGATGTTGCCGACGACGCCCAGCGCGAGCCATCGCCGCGCTTCGCTGTCGGCGTCGTGTCGCAAGCGGCTGTCCGCCCTCGCAAGGACAGCGACATCGCCGTCGGCAAGCTGCTCCTCGCGCGGCTCATCGGCGGCGGCCAGCGCCGCCACCTTCTGCGCCACGAGAAGGTCGAGCGCCACCGAAGCGAAGACGACGAAGATGAAAGCCGGCTCGCTCCAGCCGTAGAAGGCGATGCTCGCAATGAGGAGGATGATCGCGCGCGGGCGCCGATGGGCGCCGAAGAAGAGGTAAAGCAGATAGACCGCCGGCGCGAAGATGAACAGGAACAGCGGCTCGTAGAAAAGCATGAATATTCCAGCATTTGCGAACCGGGAGCGCCGTTTCGGGGCTTTTTACCAAGGCTGGCCGCGCGCAGCAAGGCTGGCGCCGCTTCGACGTTAGCGCCGGAATTCGCGGGGTGCGTCGAGCCTCGCGCCAGCAGACGGGATCATCCACGCGCCCCGTCTTGCGTCCCGGCGCCTCAGCCCCTATCACCCTGCCCCATGGCCGACGATTTCAAACCCAAATCCGACTTTCTGCGCGTGCTCATGGAGCGCGGCTTCGTGCATCAGTGCTCGGACTTCCCGGGGCTCGATGAAAAGGCCGCCGCCGGCGGGCTTTCGGCCTATATCGGCTTCGACTGCACCGCCCCCTCGCTGCATGTGGGCTCGCTGCTGCCGATCATGATGCTCGCCTGGCTCCAGCGCACCGGCGGTCGCCCGCTTCCGCTGATGGGCGGCGGCACCACCCGCGTCGGCGATCCTTCCGGCAAGGACGAAAGCCGCAGGCTGCTCACCGTCGAGCAGATCGACTCCAACAAGTCCTCGATCAAACGCGTTTTCGAGCGCTTCCTGACCTTCGGCGACGGCCCGACCGACGCGCTCATGCTCGACAACGCCGACTGGCTCGCCGGGCTGAATTACATCGAGTTCCTGCGCGACGTCGGCCGGCATTTCTCGGTCAACCGCATGCTGACCATGGATTCGGTGAAGCTGCGGCTCGAGCGCGAGCACGAGCTGTCGTTCATCGAATTCAATTACATGTGCCTGCAGGCCTATGATTTCGTCGAGATCAACCGCCGCCACGGGGCGCTGCTGCAAATGGGCGGCTCCGACCAGTGGGGCAATATCGTCACGGGCCTCGACCTCGGCCGGCGGATGGGAACGCCGCAGCTTTACGCGCTGACGTCGCCGCTGCTGACCACCTCGTCGGGCGCCAAAATGGGCAAGACCGCCGCCGGCGCGGTCTGGCTCAACGCCGACATGCTGTCGCCCTACGATTACTGGCAATATTGGCGCAATACGGAAGACGCCGATGTCGCGCGCTTCCTGAAACTCTTCACCTTCCTGCCGATCGAGGAAGTCGCGCGTCTGTCGGCGCTTCAGGGCGCCGAGATCAACGAGGCGAAGAAGACTCTCGCCACCGAGGCGACCGCGCTGATCCATGGCCGCGACGCCGCCGAACAGGCCGCCGAAACCGCCCGCGCCACTTTCGAGGAAGGCGCGCTGGCGCTGTCGCTGCCAAAGGTGGCGGTTTCAGCGCTGGAAATCGACGCCGGGCTCGGCGTGCTGTCCGCTTTCGTCAAGGCGGGACTCGTCGCCTCCACCGGGCGAGGCCCGCCGCCAGATCAAGGGCGGCGGATTGCGTCTCAACGACGTGGTCGTCACCGACGAGCGCGGAACTCTGTCCGAAAAGGATTTCGAAAAGGACGGGGTCGCCAAACTCTCGCTCGGCAAGAAGAAGCACGTGCTGCTGGAGCGGGAGTAGCCGCTCGGCTACACATCCTCGCCCGCAAGGACGCCCGCCAGATGGGCGCGCCGCGCTTCCAGCGCCCCCGCCGACTCTGCGAGCCAACTGCGTCGCAGATCGCCCGAGGGATCACGGGGACGCCCGCGCGCCTCGCGCTTGTGCTGCCATTCCATGTCATAGGTCGCGAGGGAGTCGGCAGCGAAATAGGCTGGCTTCTTGCCATGATGTGCAAGGCCCGCCGCGTGGATGCTGCAGGTCGCGCGAGCGGAATCGAGACTGTTGAGCTCCACAGGCTCATCCTGAAGCCGAATATCCACGACGCTCTGAACGAACCAATATTCCGGATCATCGGCCGGTTCGCCATTTTGGCGCCGGCGAACTCCGATCTTTTTCGCCGCCTCGGGGAAGCGCGACGTCACCCAATCATGGGACGCGACCCGGCTCGGTCCGGAAAGCGTCACGGCGCAACCCGCCGTATGATCGTCCCAGATCATGAGCGAGGCCACTGGATTCGACCAGATTTTTGCGGCATGGCCATGCACGCCGTTCCCTGTGAAATAGGGAATGAGAATGACCGGCCGCTTCCCGCGCCGCGCCACGAGGCCGGCAAGTCCGACGTCGCCATTGCGCGGCGACACGCCCGGCAGACCCGAAGCGGAAACTGTCGCCTGAAATATTTCGAATTGTCCGCCGAGAAGTTGATCGAGTGAATCGCGCGGGACCCATTCGCGCAACCAGTTCGCACGCCGCCGCTCGACCGGGACCGGCTTTTTCACAAAGAGATTCTGCGAGCACTGGGTGAAGGCTTCCTCTACGCCGCCCACGAGGAAGAAAAGCTTTTCCTTGCGCCGCTCGGCTGCGCGGATCCAGGGATCGAGCGCGCCGGCTTCCAGCGCGTGGTCTCGCATCAAGACCTCGGGCGCGACCGCCTCCACGCCAAAGAGCGTGAGATGCAATCCCATGGCGTCCGGATCATAGGGATGCAGCGCGAGAAGAGCCAGTTTGCGGCTGCGGAGCGCGGCGTCGGCGACTGCGATCGTGGCGCCTGCGGCGGGGCGTCTTCGCGCCGTCGCGCCGGGTTCGGCGCATTCCGTTTTCTCGCCACGGATCAGACGCCGCAACGCCGCCGGCGGCGGCCCTTCCCCTTCGAGCCAGCGCGTCAGCCTGCCCCAGTCGATCAGATTGAGCGCAAGCGGCAAATAGACGGGCGTGGCGACCGTCTGACGATCGAGCACGAGGATCGGTCCGGCGTCCTCCGCCGTTTCGGCCATCGCCATTTCGACGGGCCGATGGCGACGCCAGAACCGCCCGCGTGGCGGACGACCGGCGCCAAGCACAGCCAGAGTCGCCGTCGCGGCGAAAACGCCCATGACCGGGTTGAGAAGCTGACGATATTGCCGCGCGTAAAAATTATCCGCCGCCTTCGCCACGACCGCAGCGTCTCGGCCGCACTCTCCCGCCAGTCGCAGGCCAAGCGCGCGCTGGAATGCGTGTTCGGCGGCTGGGCCGGGGGCGCTGGCGCGGCGCAGAAAGGCTTCCGCAATGGGCTCCCGAAAAGCCGGCGGCGTCGCGCAGGCGAGACGATACATGAAACGCTGGGCAGCCGCGGCGAAGCCCGGGTCGTGTTCGGAGCGCCGCCTATCGTCGGAGGGCGGCCCATCTTGCGGCGCGGAGGCGCGCTTGAAAACAGTTAGGCTCATGGCCGACTTCTTGAAAATCAATAACGACCCAATATGGGTATCATAAACCCAGATCAGGGGAAAACCGAGTGGTTACACGTAGGCCGCCCTGACTATTGGCTGGCGGGACTATTGGGCAGGCGCGTCGTGCCGTCCAGCACGCCCATGATCTTGCGGATCATCCCGGGCGCGAGCGCCGAGAGCGGATTGACGCTCACCACGGGCTCGGAAAAGGAGCCGGTCACGCGATAGCTGAGCGCGAAAATCCCTTCATGCTGGCCGCCGGCGATCACGAAGCCGAGCACGGGAATATTCGATAGAAGACTGTTCAGCGCATAAGCCGGCACATAGGAGCCCGCGAGGTCGACACGATCGCGCGGGAAATCTGCGAAGCCGTCGAAGGTGAGGCCGATCTCGGGGCCCGACATCACACCCTCGGTAACCGACAGCCGCCCGCTGGCCCATGAGAAGCCCGCCTGCAGCCGCCCGACGCGCACCAGATCGGGATCGAAACGCCAGTTGCCGCGGTCATCCGAACGCATCGTGCCGCCCTGCGCCATGAGCTGGCGCATCGTCGGCTCGCCCTTCACGAAGAAATCGCGAATGCTGACCGTGCCGTCCGCCCGGTTCTGACCGAGCTGGACATTGGCGCTCAACACGCCGCTTTCCATCTTTCGATAGATATCGACGAAGGCCAGTAGCGAACCCGCGTCATTGGTCGAGATTTCCACCTGCGGCAGATTGTTCTGCGCACGCGCCAGCGCGACGGAAAGGTTCTCGCGTCCGAAGGAGCCGGTAAGCGAAACGAGCCTGACCTTGCCGCCGCTGCTTTTCAGCTTGAAATCGACGTTGGACAGGATCTGCTTGCCGTGTCCCGTGACAATCGGGCATTTGAAATCAATATCGACGTCCTCGCCGACGCTCTTGCCGGCCCCACCGACAGCGGGCTTCTCGGCGCCTGAGCGGATGAGTGAACCGAGCATCGGTCGCGCGTCGAAATTCGTGCCTCGCGCAGATACCTTCAGAGTATCGCCGCTGCGGGTGATATCGAGCTTCAGGTCGTCGCCAGTCGAGAGCCGGACCGGCGCCAGCCGCGCGCCGCGCAATCCGCCTTCTTTCGTGAGTTCGATGATCCCCTGCGCCTGCGCCGGGCTCGCGTCGAAATTGAACTGGTCGAGCGCGATCCCCTCCCCGCGCTTGACGAGCACGAAGGAGGCGCGCGCCGGCCGCCCGGCCGGCTTCGAGAGGCCGGGGATCGGATTGTCAAAAACCGTCTTGGTGAGATCGAGGTCGATATGGGTGTCGAGATCGTCGACCGGCAGCGGCGTTTTCACGATGGCGGAGATCGGGCCGCCGACGCCCGCGACAGCGAAGCCCGCGCGCTGCCGCGCGGCGTCGTCGAAGGTGAGCGTCACCTGCGCCTGCGCCGGGCCCGTGTCGCCGAACGGCCGCCGCACGTCCAGGGCGGCGACGGCGCCATAGATGCGCCCGTTGCCATAGACATGCAGCCCCGTGCCGTCGGCCAGAACGCGCAGCGAGGCGCCTTCGAGCCGCTCCTTGCCGATGAGCCGTTCGATGGTGAGATTGCTTGCGGTGGCGTCGATGGTGAAGGTCGTCGCCTCGTCGCGCGGATGCTCGCCAATCTCGAAATTGAGTCTGAGATTGCCGTCGATCTGGCCACGGATGGCGCCGGGGTCGACGGGTATGGAGGCGTGGCTCTTTATCGCGGGGATCGCCAGAACGTCCGCGACCGCCTCGACATTGCCCGAGACCTTCAGGTCCAGCACCGCGGGCGTCGGCCGCAGGGCGTTGTCGGCGACCGAGAAGCGTCCGCGTTCGATGGTGAGCTTCCGTCCTGGCCCGGTTTCCAGCATGCCGGTCGTGGCGTCGAAAGAGGCCGTTCGGCCGGTAACGTGCACATGGCCAGCGACGCCGGTAATCGGCGCCATGCCCGGCAGCACTTCAACGACGTTCGTGCCATCGACGTCCGCGTCGAGCGTGACGGAGTCGTCCGGCGGCGCGCGTTCGTAACGCATGTCGAGAAGCGCCGCGGAGTCGAAGCTCCCCACCGCATGGGCGCGGCGGATCATGCCGACCGGAATGTGATCGACGAACCAAAGCCGGACCGGCGGCGTCACATGCGTCGGCCAGAGCCGCGCGAGGTTGCGGATCGGCGTGTCCTCGACGTCGAGCGAATAGGAGACCCGCGTCTCGCCACGGAAGATCATCGCGCCTGTTGCAGTCGCCCGTATCTCCGGGCCGGAAAAGGCGAAGCGGTCGGCGATCGCGCGCCCCTGCCCGGCCAGAAGGCGCGCCTGCAGGCTGCCCTCGTCGATGTCGATGACCTTCTCTCCGGCGCGCTCGGGCGTCACCTGCGTCGGCTTCAGGAGCCGCATCGAGATCGTCCATGCGTCGGCGCCGGGATCGGCCCCCGGCGGCAGTTCGGGAGGCGCCGCCGCCTCTCCGGCCAGCGCCATGTCGAATCCCCCCGCCGTGAACTGGATGGGGCCGATGGCGAGCTTGCGCTCATGCCGGTTCCAGACGACCTTCCCCGCGATCCGCTGGATCATCACCGGCTCATGGTCGGGCTCGTCCAGTCGGAAATAGCCCTTGCCGACTTCGAAGGCGCCCTTGGCGTCGTGGATGATATTATCGGGCGACAGAGAGAAGCTCATGTCGACCGCAAGGGGAGAATCCGTGTCGAAGCCGGAGGCGCGGAAGCCTCCAATGAGCGAGATTTCATCGATGGTCAGCCCGCGAACATGGGCGACAAAGGAGCGCGGATTGCCGGGTTCGCCCGTGGCGGACGCCGTCGCGAGCCAGCGCCCCGAAGGTCCGGTCGCGCCAAGGCTGAAACGCATGGCGCCCTCGGCCTTGGTCAGACTCAGCGCCACGTCCTTGTAGACGATGACTCGGTCGATCGTGCGGTCGTCGATCGTCAGCCGCCCGTGGGTCAGACCGATCTTGTCGAGAGCGCCGAGCGGGCTTCTGGGGCTGGTGACGAAATCCATGACCCCGCGAAGAGCGGCGGCGCCCGACTTCAGCAGGGCGACGCGCTCGACATCCTGTCCCGGTGTAGGCGCAGCGACGTCGGCGGTGGGGGTAATCTTCGTCTCGGCGACCGGATCGGCGCCCGCCGAAAAAGCGACCGAGCCATCCGCCTGCAAGGACAGTCTGAGGTCGAGGTCCAGCGCCTCGAGACGGCTCAGCTTCACGTCTCCGATCAGCAGAGACGGCCAGTCGAGCGACACTTCCGCACGCGGCGCGGCGAGGACCGCGCGACCGTCCTCCTTGACGACCAGACCATCGACCGTCAGCGCGGGACCGTGCTCGCTGCTGGCGATAGTGACGCCCTTGAGAGAGAAGGCGAACTGGCCCGCGAAATGCCGGTCCAGCGCGGAGACGATGCGGGGGGCAAGCCAGGTGAGATTGATCGGCCCGGCCCAGAGGGCCAGGAAAAAGCCGCCAAGGGCGACGCAGACGAGCGCCACCGCCCCGAGACCGCAATAGCCGCAGAGCCGCAGCCCCGCCACGCCCCGGCGGCGCAAGCGGAAGCCGGACGACAGCGCGCAGGCCGCCGCCGGATCGTCGCGGTCGTCGCGCCCAACCTGATCGGTCAAAAATCCTCGCTTCGGGCGCCCCGCGCCGCAATCGGCGCATGTTCGAGCGGCGCCCTTGCCCGGCCGGCGCCATCCCTGCATTGTTTAGCTCAATTTTACGTGAGGTTGCGACGAAAGGAAGGCGCAATGGCGACAAAACCTGCCAGCAAGAAACCGTCTACGGCCAAATCGGCGGCGCAAAAGCCTTCGGACAAGGCGCCGGCGGCCAAAAAGCCTGCGCCGGAAAAAGCGCCGCCGCCAGCCACGGTCGTGTTGACCGAAGGCGATTCGGCGCCGGCCTTTTCGCTCCCTGGCGCGGGCGGCGAGACGGTCTCCCTCGCCGCGCTCAAGGGCAAGAAGATCGTTCTCTACTTCTACCCCAAGGACGACACATCCGGCTGCACGAAGGAAGCCATCGAGTTCAATGGATTGCGCGACAAATTCGCCAGGGCGAAGACTGTCGTGGTCGGCATGTCGCCGGACTCGGTCAAGTCACATGACAAATTTCGGGAGAAATATGAACTCGCACTGCCGCTGGCGGCTGACGAGAACAAGGAAATCCTTTCGGCCTATGGCGTATGGGTCGAGAAAAGCATGTATGGGCGCAAATATATGGGCGTCGAACGCACGACTTTCCTGATCGATGCGAAAGGAAAGATCGCCAAAATCTGGCGGAAGGTGAAAGTGCCCGGCCACGCCGAGGAAGTGCTGGGAGCGGCGGAAGCCCTGTAGCCCCGCCGCTCGTCGCACGTGCTCAGTGCGGGTGCTCGGCGGTTGGCGGCGAGGTGTCGGTCGAGGCGCCGCCGGCCGCTTTTTTGGCGATGATTTTCGTCACATCGTCCGCGCCCTTTTTCGCCGCGGCGAGATCGGGCTTGAGGGCGAGCGCGGCTTCGTAATCAGCTTTGGCGTGCTCGAAATCCTTTTTCCCGCGCCAGGCGTTCGCCCGGTTGAGCAGCGCCGTCGCATTCTGCGGCTCCGCCTTGGCGGCGGCGTTGAAATCGGCGAGGGCCTTGTCGTAATCGCCTTTGGCGTAATAGCAGCCGCCCCGCCCGATCAGCGCCGGAGCGAAGTTGCGATCCCGATTCAGCGCTTCCGAATAATCGGCGATCGCCCGATCATGGTCGCCCTTCGCGTGATAATAATTGGCGCGAGCGGCGACCGGGCCGGCCGTCTTCTTGTCCAGTTTGACCGCTTCTTCAATGTCGGCCAGCATCTTCTCCGCGTCACCCTTTGCGCGCCAGGCGGAGGCCCGTGCGATGAAGGCGGCGGCGTTTTTCCTGTCTTTCTCGATCGCCCGATCATAGTCGGCGATCGCCGCGTCGAGATCGCCTTTTGCGTGTTGCGCCGCGCCGCGCGCGAGAAGCACGGCGGCCGCGCCCGGCTCGACCTCCAGCGCCTTGGCGTAATCCTCGAGGGCGTGGGCGTAATCTCCCTTGGCCTGCCAGGCGCCCGCGCGGTTCACATAGGCGGCAAGCTGATTATGCCTGGATTCCTTGCCGATCTCCGCGATCACCTGCGTGCATCCCGCGATGCGGTCGTCGGGACTGCTGGACCGGCAGAGCTTCCAGCCCGGGCTGACCCCGGGCTTATGCGCCGCAAAGACTGTGGACGAGGCGATGAGGCCTGCGCAAAAAGCGACCGCCGCCGCCGCGCGGGGGACGCTCGAGAAAGTGGCCATAGGAGAAATCTGCTCCGTGACTGGAAGGGAAGGATTGGCGATCCTACTCGCCAAACTCTCTCGCGCAACCGCATTTTCCTTCTCTTGCGCGCGCCGCGGGCACGGATAGGCTAGAGGCCACAACCGAATCGGAGGGCCCGGATGATCGTGACGACCACCAATGAGATTGCCGGCTATCGGATTGTCCGGCATCTCGGGGTCGTCCGCGGGGTGACGGTCCGGTCGCGGTCGGTCGTGGGCAATTTTGTCGGCGGGATTCAATCCGTCTTCGGCGGCAAGCTCTCGGTCTATGTCGAGCTTGCCGAGGCTGCGCGGCAGGAGGCCTTCGACCACATGTGCGAGCACGCCGAAAAGGGCGGGGCCAACGCGATCGTCGCCATGCGCTACGACGCCACCGAGATCATGGACGGGATCACCGAAGTTCTCGCCTATGGCTCGGCTGTTGTCGTGGAGCGGGTTTAGGCGTCGAAAATGCTTCAGCCTTCGGGCGAAAATGGGTAGACTGATTTCGATGAGCCTTTTGACCACAACAGACGAACTCGCAGCCGTTTGCGACCGATTTTCCCGTCACCCGTTCGTGACGGTCGATACCGAGTTCCTGAGGGAAACCACTTTCTGGCCGAAAGTCTGCGTCATCCAGATCGCCTCTCCGCAGGAAGCGGTCGCCATCGACGCCCTCGCCGATGGCGTCGACCTGTCGCCCTTCTTCGAGTTGATGGCCAACAGGAGCGTCGTGAAGGTCTTCCACGCGGCGCGTCAGGACCTCGAGATCATCTGGCGGCTGGCGCGGCTCATACCGGCCCCCCTCTTCGACACGCAGGTCGCGGCCATGGTCTGCGGCTTCGGCGAGCAGGCCTCCTATCTGGAGCTGGTCAAGGCGATCACCCGCGCAAATCTCGACAAATCGTCGCGTTTCACGGATTGGTCGCGACGCCCGCTGTCGCCCGCCCAGATCGACTACGCCATCGCCGACGTCACCCATCTTCGCGACATCTACATGAGCCTTCGCGCCCGCCTCGAACGCTCCAACCGGCTCGAGTGGCTGGTCGACGAGATGGAGACGCTGACCTCTCCCGCGACCTATGAGCAGCATCCCGAAAACGCCTGGGAGCGCCTGCGCCATCGCGCCCGCAAGCCGCGCGACCTCGCGGTTCTGATGGAGCTGGCCGCCTGGCGCGAGGCCGAGGCGCAGAGCCGGGACGTGCCGCGTTCGCGCGTTCTCAAGGACGACGTGCTGATCGAAATCGCGCAGTCGGCGCCGAAAAACGCCGAGGCGCTCGCCAATCTGCGCTCCTTCCCCAAGGGCATGGAGCGATCCCGTTCCGGCGCGGACATTCTCGCCGCCGTGGAACGCGGCCTCGCCCGCGATCCGGCCAGCATGCCGCGCATCGAGCGGGAAAGGCGCGGCTCCAACGGCGCGACCGTCGAACTGCTGAAGGTGCTGCTGCGTCAGGTGACCGAGCAGACCGGCGTCGCCGCAAAGATGATCGCCACCGTCGAAGACCTCGAAGCCATCGCCAGCGACGACCGGGCCGACGTGCCTGCGCTGAGGGGCTGGCGCCGGACGATTTTCGGCGAAAAGGCGCTCGAGCTGAAGCGCGGCCGGCTGGCGCTGGCTGTGGAAAACGGCAAGGTCGTTACTTTCGACTGGCATGACGCGGAGTCGGAACCGGCGCCCTGCGGCGGTTCCGCCTGATGGTCAAGGCGCACCAGCGGAAGAAGCATCGGCTTCCGGCTGACCGTCATCCCTTCTGATCCCCTCTGGATGCCGCCATGCGCGTGAGCGACGTCTTGCGTGTGCCCATCTCTCCACTGCCACGATTGCAAAGCGCAAAGAATCACCGCACTCCGAGACTGCGTTCCCGACCTCGAAAGGATTCCCGATGAAACGCATTCTAATAGCAACGGCAGTGGTTTGCGCCTTTGCATATGCCGTCTACGCCGGCTGGCTCCGCATGCCGAATTCCGCCGAAACTGCTGGAGAGCCTTCAGCCCCCTCGCAGGCGGCGGCCCCCGAGTCCAACCCGAGCCCGGAAGCGTCTCCCGCCGCAGCGGTCGAGACGCCGAATAGTCCGTCGCAGGAACCCGCTTCCGTCGCTGCGCCGGCGTCGAGCCCGGCGCCTGAAAAGGCCGTCGAAACGCCCGCGGCGACTCCTGCGCCCGCGCCGAAGGCTGCACAAGCACATCATGCCGCGCACGCCAAAAAGCCTGCGAAAGCTCACTAAAATTCAAGCCCCGAAACAGCACGGAGCATTTTGCTCCGTGCCGACGCGTTAATCTTGCCTGGCAAAAGGGGCTGAAGCGCTTCTGGCGGGAGAAGGTGTCCCTCTTCAGACTTTCGACGCTCCGTCTGCTCACCCCGTGCTTCGGCGCGCGCGGCAATAGGACGCAAGTTGCCTCGTCGGAACCAAAGGTTTCCCTGCTCAAAAAAATGTCAAATTGATAGATAGGTTCTATCAATGAAGCTTGCAGCCCACTGCAATTTCTGGAGTTTCCCATATCTTGAGCAAGAGCATTCAGGCGCTGCAACCCCAACCTATTTTGGGCGGGCCCTGACCTTAGAAACTCATAAGATCAGTGTATTACGACTTAATTTTGCACCGCGTCATTGACATGTTGCATTGCGGTATTAGCTTCTCTGTCAGCGATCGTGCCCTTGGCTGAACAGCTGAACGGCCCCTTCGCTGATCGCTCTCCCCTCCCAGAGTGATAGAAGAAAGGAATAGACCCATGAAAACACGGTTTATCGCGACGGCGCTTACCGCCGCCCTGGCCCTCGCGGCAGCGACGCCCGTGTCGGCCGCAGACTCCTGGTCCGAGACGACGATGAAGCCATTGATGGCGGCAAGTCTCCACACGGGAAGCGCGCATGTCGTGAGTTATTTCCAACCGGTCAACGGCGCCTGCCGCCTGACCATGATGATCGCCGGACCGGAAGTAGAGTCGCAGGACGCGCGACCCACCCGGGTCCAGATCACGGTGGACCCCGGCCGCGCCGCCTATATCGACGACGCCGACGGCAAATCTTCGCGCTTTACCTGTCTGTATAGCGCCGAAGCGATGAATGTCGTTCGCACGGAACGGGTGGCGCTGGCGCCTGCGCGATAGCTCGACGGCCCCTCGCGCGCCATTTTCGTCGTTGGATTCACCTGACGGACGCATCCGGCGCCCGGCCCCCGGGCCGGGCGCTTTTCTGACTTGAGGCAAGGCAAATCTTCTACGCGTCCGATGGCTCGTATAATCCCAAGAATTAAGTTCATATTTCCAAATCATGCTGCAGGCTTTTTGCTTTGCTGCACTGCATTCATCCTAAAAAATTCTTGACAGCAAAAGCAGTCGGCGTTTCCCTAACTTTGTGGCGCCATTTCTTTTTCGTATATTGGTCGTTGTGGTTTGTCCTACCAAAAAATAAGTTGGGTGGATAACCCACAAAATACGAGGGAAGTCCGAGAGATGACGAGCCTTTACGAACGGATCGGCGGCGAGAAAGCCGTGGATGCCGCTGTCGAACTCTTTTATCGCAACGTGCTGGCCGACGGACGTCTTGCGCGTTTCTTCGACGGCGTGGACATGGAAGACCAGATCGCCAAGCAGAAATCCTTCCTCACCATGGCGTTTGGCGGCCCCAACAATTACACCGGCCTCGACATGCGCAAGGCGCACAAGAAGCTCGTGGACAAGGGGCTCAGCGACCTGCACGTCGACGCGGTGATCGAGAATCTGAGCAGAACACTGCGCCAGCTCGGAGTCGGGGACAAGGAAGTGAGGGAAGTCTCGCTTCTCGCGAATTCCGTGCGGGACGACGTGCTGAGCCGCTGACAGCTGTGACGCTGCTCACCTATAAGGATCGCCCGGTGGATCTCGCGCCGGGCGAGACCGTTCTGGAAGCGCTGTTGCGCGCCGGCGTAGACGCGCCCAGTTCCTGCCGCGCGGGAAACTGCCAGAGTTGTCTGCATCGCGCCATCGAAGGAACGCCGCCGCCGCAATCGCAGAACGGCCTGACGGCCGCGCAGAAGGCGCTCGGCTACTTCCTGCCCTGTGTCTGCCGACCGAGCGAGCCGCTGACCATTACGCCGCCGGACGACGCCGGCGCGCATGTGGAAGCGACCGTGCGCGCGATCGAGCCGCTCTCCTCGGACATCATGCGCCTGCGGATCGATACGACGCCCTTTCCCTACCGTCCCGGCCAGTTCATCGAACTCATCGCCGCCGACGATCTGCGCCGTCACTACTCACTGGCGAGCCATCCCGAGGAAGACCCCTTCCTCGAAATGCACATACGCATTCATCCCAACGGGCGTATGAGCCGGCGCCTGATGGCGGAGATGAAACCCGGCCACAGGCTGCATGTCGCCGGCCCGCGCGGGACCTGTTTCTACGAAGGCGTGGACCCGGATCAGCCGATGGCGCTCATTGGCGCGGGCACCGGTCTTGCGCCGCTCTACGGCGTGCTGCGCGATGCGCTGCGTCAGGGCCATCGCGGCCCGATCCGCCTCTATCATGGCGCGCGCGACCGCACCGGGCTTTATCTGGCCGACGAGCTTCATGCGCTCGCGAAGACCCGCGACAATGTCGATTACATCGCCGCCGCGCTCGACCCGGACTCGCCCTACGGCGGCGATCTCGCCGCGCTGGCGCTGGCCGAGGAGGCGGCGCATCTGAAGCAGACGGCCTATTTTCTCTGCGGCGGCGAAAACTTCGTGCGCCGTCTCAAACGCGACCTCTTCATGGCTGGCGCGAGTATGAAGGCTATCCGTTCGGATGCGTTTTCGCCCGCGCAAGTTTCATGAACGGATGATATCGCTGTCCCGATAGCCCTGCGCGTAAAGCAGCGCCGTCAAATCCGCGTGGTCGATACGCGCCTGCGCGGCCGCGGCGACTTTCGGCTTTGCGCGGAAGGCGACGCCGAGCCCCGCCGCCTGAAGCATGTCGAGATCATTGGCCCCGTCGCCGACCGCGAGCGTCGCCTCGCACGGTAGGCTCAGCCTGACACGCAAATCTTCGAGCGCGGCGCGTTTGGCCTCGCGCCCCTGCACCGGCGCAGCCACCGCGCCGGTCAGAACGCCATCGGCGATTTCCAGCCGATTGGCGTAGGACTCGTGAAAGCCGGCCCAGGCCGCGACATGCTGCGTAAATTGCGTAAAGCCGCCGGAGACCAGCGCCGTATGCGCGCCATGCGCGCGCATCGTCGCGACGAGCGCGCGAGCGCCGGGCGTCAGCGTGAGGCGCGACAGAATCGACTCGATCTCTTCGAGACGCACGCCCTTGAGCAGCGCGACGCGCGCCCTCAACGCCTCCTCGAAATCAATCTCACCCGCCATGGCCCGCGCGGTAACGGCGGAGACATGCGCGCGAATGCCGGCGCAGTCGGCGAGTTCGTCGATGCACTCCTGCTCGATCACGGTGGAATCCATGTCGGCGACAAGCAGCCGCTTGCGGCGCTCCGCGACAGGCTGGATCACGACGTCAACGGGTTGATCTGCAAGAGACTCCCTCAGCCGCGCGCGAAGGCCGGAAAGATCGTCGCTGTCGAGGAAAACATCGGCCGCGAGATCGGGCGCGAGCCAGTCCGGCGGCGATATGGCGAGCCCGGCGTCGCGCAACGCGGCGCAGATGGTCGACTCCGCAAGCGCCGCGCCCTGCCCCGCGACAAAGGTCGCAACCGATGGAACAGCCTTTGACATCTCGCCCATTTGAGCCGCAATAGCGCCATGTCCGCACGCGCCATTCTCATTGCAGGTCCGACCGCCTCGGGCAAGTCCGCGCTCGCCATGGAGGTGGCGAAGCGCGTCGGCGGCGTCGTGGTCAACGCCGACTCGATGCAGGTCTACCGTGATCTGCGCATCATCACGGCGCGGCCCACGCCGGAAGAGGAAGGCGCGGTCGAACATCTGCTCTTCGGCCATGTCGACGCCGCCGTGAATTACTCGGTCGGCCGCTATCTCGCCGATCTCGCGCACACGCTCGACGTTCTCGCCGCGCGCGGCGTGACCGCGGTGATGACGGGCGGCACCGGCATGTATTTCAAGGCCGCGCTCTACGGCCTTTCCGACATCCCCGCCGTGCCTGAAGACGTTCGCGCGCAGGTGAGAGAGGCGGCGCAGGGCAAAAGCCCGCAGGCGCTCCACGCCGAACTCGCCGCGAAGGACCCGGAGACAGCCGCGCGTTTGCGTCCCACCGACCCGCAGCGCATTTTACGCGCGCTGGAAGTCTTCGCCGCGACAGGGAAGCCGCTTGCTTCCTTTCAGGGAACGCGCAGCGCGCCGCTGCTCGACGCGGGAGAATGTCCCGCCTTCTTCCTCGCGCCCGAGCGTGAGGCGCTCGCTGCGCGCATCGACGCCCGTTTCGACAGAATGATGGAAAGCGGCGCCCTGGAGGAAGTCGCGGCGCTACGCGCGCGCGGTCTGGATCCCGCCCTGCCCGCCATGCGCGCCCATGGCGTGCCGCATCTCATCGCTTTTCTCGACGGCCGCATGTCGCGCGAGGAGGCGATCATGCGCGGCCAGCTCGACACGCGCCATTACGCCAAGCGGCAATTCACTTTCGCGCGGCATCAACTCCCCGGTTTCCAATGGCTCTCCGGCGACGAAATATGGCCGACGCTGGAAGGCGTATGCACGCGACTGTAATCGTGAGTGGCGGAGATCTGGAAGAGCGACAGGGCGATTTCCATCGCGATGAGGACGATGATGATCCATTCGAGTCGCACCGAGCGGTCGGCGTCGATGAGATCGGTCAGCGCGCGCGCGGTTTCGCCGATGACGTCGATCTTGGCGTTGAGCGTGCGGCCGCGCGCCTCCAGCTCATATTCGTCTTCAAGACGCGCATAGAGGCGCTCGAGATCGGGCCTGTCCCATAGAACGTCGGGCTTGTCCTCCACCGCCACGCGGCCGGAGACGCGATGCCGCACCAGGAGCGTCTGGCCGATGAGCTCCAGCATCGACCGGCGCCGCCAGGGCGGCCGGCCCTTGCTCGCAAGTTCGGCCGCGAAGGGCTCGATCGTGTCGAACACCGCATTGACCCGGCGCTCGTCGCGGGCGAGCGCCACGCTCTTGGCCAAAGCGTCGGCAATCACCAGCATGCGCGCCTCGGAGAGGTCCTTCACGGCGAGTTGCCCGTCCGGAAGCGGCTTGTCCTCAAATTCATGGCCGGTTTCGAGCACCAGGGTCTCGTCGTCGCCGCGCGAGGCGCCCGCGACCCGGGCTCCGATCCGCGTGACGATCTCGTCCTCCTCCAGCGGGGAAAGCCCGAAGAGGACGGCGACGCCGAACCGGTACAAGACGGCAAAACCCGCCTGCCCGGCGTGAAAGGCCAGTGGCGAGGTGGAGACAAGGTCCGCCCGCTCCAGCCCCGCCGTATCGATTCGCTCCCCCAGAAGGAGCGCGCGCGCGGTCGTCAACTGTGCATATGACGCTGTTGCGCCTCTTTGAATCTCCGTCATCCACCATCCGTCAGAAATCCGGCCGCGCCGGCGCCCAATTGAGTATCATGCACGCCTTGCATGACGGCGGCAAAACCGGTAGCTACCGCAGCAAATCGCGTCAGGACGCCAAGAGAACCGCTCATGACCTATGTCGTCACGGAAAACTGCATCAAGTGCAAATATATGGATTGCGTGGAAGTCTGTCCGGTGGACTGCTTCTACGAGGGCGAGAACATGCTCGTGATCCATCCGGACGAGTGCATCGACTGCGGCGTATGCGAGCCGGAGTGCCCCGCCGAGGCCATCAAGCCCGACACCGAGGAAAGTCTCGAGAAGTGGCTTCAGCTCAACGCCGAGATGGCTCAGAACTGGCCGAACATCACCATCAAGCGCGAGCCGCCGGCCGACGCCAAGGAATGGGACGGCAAGCCGGGCAAGTTTGATGCTCATTTCTCAGCCGAGCCCGGTCAGGGCGACTGAAGCTTCTCAGTTGGAGCAGGTGGTCCTGCGCCGCCTGCCTCCCCTCTCCCGAGGGATGAGCGCTTGGTCTGCGCCTTCGCGAATCACTTAAGCCTGGCCATGAGCGGATCGTTATCTTCCGTTAACGGCTTTCCACAGAGTTAATTAACGCGAAACGCCTGTATTTTTATATAGTTGGCCTCCGAACGGAAAAGCATTATGCTTGGTCGCACGGGGTATTGTCTTTGATTTTCGCCCTCTTGCGTGGTATACACTTTGGTAACGGTCGCCTCCGCGCTAACAGGCGGCCGAACCGTTGCTCACAGCAAGAGAAAGCGCGCGCTTGACCCCTGCGTCCTCTGCCAGAATTCGCCCGCGCCTCTAGCTAAGGTGTCAGATCCTGTTTCCCGTGACAGGGGCGGCGACGTCTCTGAGCGACGGGAGGTCTGTTATTCGTCCCGTCTCCACAGCGGGACGCAGAAGGAGTGCCCTGCGTATGCCGTCCGCCAAAAAGAACGAAAAAACAAAAGCTGCGAGCGTGACGGCCGCGTCCCGTCGTCCCGGCGGCGCGAGCAAGAGCGCCAGCAAATCAGCCAGTTCGGCCCGAGCGACTTCTAAGTCAGCTCCGGCCCCGAAGACAAGCGCTTCGGCGAAATCTCCGTCCAAATCCACAGGCGCGGTGCGCACGGCTGCTGCTGCTGCGAAGACGGCCGCCGTGAAGACCTCTGCGGCGAAAGCGGCCTCGACCTCGGCGAAGGCTGTGGGGAAGAAGGGCGCCGCCCCGACGGAGTTGAAAACGGTCGCCAAAACCGCTCGCTCGAGTTCGTCAAGAAAGAATTCCGCCGCGCGCGGGGGCCCCGTCGTCGAACCGACGACGGCCACCAAGCCCGTCGAAAAGGCGCCCGCCAAAGGCGTCGCGAAGTCGGCCGCCAGCGGGACAGCCGCGAAGGCCGCCCCGCCCAAGACGTCGGCCTCCAAGACTTCGGCCTCCAAGACTTCGGCCTCCAAGTCGGCGGCCTCCAAGATTTCGGCGACCAAGACTCCTGCAACCAAGGCGTCCGCGCAAAAGACCACTGCGCCCAAGGCCACCGTCGCGAAGCCTGCCGAGCCCAAGGCTGCGGCCAAGCCCGCCGCCGCGAAGCCTGCTGCTGCGAAGGTTCAGGCGCCGCGGAAAGACCGCGGTTGAGAAGGCCGCTGTTGAGAAGCCCGCTGGCGAGAAGCCCACGGCGACAAAGGTCATTCAGCAGCCCGCGTCGGTTGCCGCGCAAGCGGCGCCTGCAAAGGCTGTTAAGGCCGCCACGGCGCCCGCGCCGTCGGCCCCCGGCGCCGCGCAGGAGGCAGCGCGCGGCTCCTCGTCCCCCTTCCCTGCCGGCGCTTCCGCGCCGTCGGGAAAGTCCTCCGCAACCCTGACAGCTGGCGAAGACAAAAAATTGGCAAAAAAGAGCGAGCAGCCTGTGACGACGCCTGTCGTCGTCGAAAAGACTTCGATCGAAACCAAGGACGCCCCGAAGGTCGTGAC
Organism: uncultured Alphaproteobacteria bacterium; assembly: GCA_963717565.1. Lineage (GTDB taxonomy): Bacteria > Pseudomonadota > Alphaproteobacteria > Rhizobiales > Beijerinckiaceae > Methylocystis. The sequence goes on along the minus strand of CAVQWJ010000014.1, from coordinate 537,552 downwards.
GCCTGTCAAGGCGAAGCCGGCCGGGCCCAAGCATGGGTTCAAGCTGAATGAATTCATTGTTTATCCTGCGCATGGCGTCGGCCAGATCACCGGCGTCGAGACCCAGGAAGTTGCGGGGTTCAGCCTCGAACTGTTCGTGGTGAGCTTCATCAAGGACAAGATGATCCTCAAGGTGCCGACCAGCAAAGTCGCCAATGTCGGCATGCGCAAGCTCGCCGAGGGCAATGTCGTCGAGAAGGCGCTCGGGACGCTGAGCGGCCGCGCGCGCATCAAGCGCACGATGTGGTCGCGTCGCGCGCAGGAATATGAGGCCAAGATCAACTCCGGCGATCTCGTCACCATCGCCGAGGTGGTCCGCGACCTCTATCGTTCGGATACGCAGCCGGAGCAGTCCTACTCGGAGCGTCAGCTCTATGAGGCGGCTCTCGACCGCATGGCCCGCGAAGTGGCCGCAGTGCGCAAGCTGATCGACTCCGAGGCGCTGAAGCTCATCGAATCCTTCCTTCAGAAGGGACCGCGCCGTGGTCAGAAGACCGAGGCTGACGCCGCGGACGAAGTCGAAGTCGCTGACGAAGAGGATGTGGATCGCGCGGCTTAACGGCGCGCATTCCGTTCTCCGAAAAGCAAAAAGCCCTCCTTCCGGAGGGCTTTTTCATTAATTTACGCCATCGGCGCGGCTTCATCCGGCGCCTCGTCGTCCTTCAGGCGGGACAGCGCCTTCCGCAGCTTGGTCAGCGCCCGGCTTTCGATCTGGCGGACGCGCTCCTTCGAAATTCCAAGCTTGTCGCCAAGCGTCTCCAGCGTCACGAGATTGTCGGTCAGGCGCCGCTCCTGGACGATCCGTAATTCGCGTTCGGACAGGATGGCGAGCGCGTCTCTCAGCCAGCGCGCACGCCGGTCGGAGTTGAGGGTCTGCTCCACCACCTCGTCCGGCAGGGGCGCATCGTCCACCAGGAAATCCATCCGCTGCGCCGAGCCCGACGCTTCGTCGTCGACGAGCTGCGCGTTCAGCGACACGTCGGACCCGGACAGGCGCGAGTCCATCATCTCGACGTCGGCGCGCGAGACGCCCAGCGTCTGGGCGATGGTCTGATAGGCGTCGCCGGAGCTCATCGCGCCGGGTTCGCGGTTCAGCCGCGCCCGCAGACGGCGGAGGTTGAAGAAAAGCGCCTTTTGCGTGGAGCTCGTGCCGCCGCGGACAATCGACCAGTTGCGCAGGACATAGTCCTGTATCGAGGCGCGTATCCACCAGGTCGCGTAGGTGGAGAAGCGTACGTCCCGTTCGGGCGCAAAGCGCGCCGCGGCTTCGAGAAGGCCGACATGCCCTTCCTGCACCAGATCGGCGATCGGCAGGCCGTAATGCCGGAATTTTGCGGAGATGGCGATGACGAGCCGCATGTGGGCGGCTGTCAGCTTGTGCAGCGCACGGCGGTCGCCGTGATCGCGCCAGGCGATCGCAAGCAGTTTTTCCTCTTCTCTTTCGAGAAAGGGGGCGTCAGCCGCCGCCTTCATCAGCTCTCTGCCGAGTCCGGGAAGATACGCCATGGCCGATTCTCCATAGCGCGCTATCTCAAATGTGGGCTGCGAGATATCCGCGCGTTTTGAACAACTACAAGGATCAACCCGCGCGGCTGCATCTAGTTCCCGGAGGGGCCCGAGCTACTCCGTTACGATTTTGTAACGTTCGCCCGGGATGAGCGGCTCATTCTCATCCAACCCATTGAGCAATCTGAAATATTCGATTGGACGGTTGGGCGTCGTCATCTGCGCCGCAAGGCTCTCCGGGGTGTCTCCCATACCCGCGGTGACGATGGAAATCTTGAGTCCGTGCGCCTCGTGCGCTTCCTCCGGCGTGATGCGTCGGAATGAATTGATGGACTCCATGAAGCGCCTGTCTGCGTCGTCCGTCAGCGACCGCGCCACAAAAATCAGGCGATAGACATAGTCCCCCGACTGAATGACGCCGAGGCGGAAGTTCCACTCTCCCGCGCGCGCCACCGCGACCACAGCGGGGAGGCCGTTGATCTCCAGCCTCTTCACCGAGGAGGCGAGCAGACCATCCACCCAGCCCGAGCGGATATAGGCTTCCAGACTATCCGATGGCGGATTGCGCACCGTATCGAGCCGCAGCGCTTCATTGTCCGTCTGGCGCACGCCGAAGACCGCCTCGCTGGAATTTGCGAGCAGGAACCCTTCCGGCGCGGTGAAGGTGAAGCGCAGGCGCGGATGGGTGAATTTACGGTCGCGAACGTAGCCCTCCAGCGGATCGTCGCCGAAGGCGACGCCATTGATGGCCGCCAGATAGCTGTTGCGTTCGCGCTGCCCTATGCCGGGCGCGCCGATCTGGCGGGCGAAGGCGATCGCGCGGGAAACGCGTTCCGGCGTGGACGGGTGGGTCGACATGATGTCGAAGCCCATCGACTCCTTGCGCTTGCCGTAGAGGGAGGCGCGCAACTCCGAGGACCGCCCGAGAGCGGTGAGGAAACGCGCGGCGCCGTAAGGATCGAACCCGGCCCGCGCGATGACCTTGACGCCGGCTTCGTCGGCGTCGAGTTCCTGCTGGCGCGAGAAGATCGCGACCGAGAGCCGCTGCTTCGACCGCTCCTCCTCACCCTTCTGACGACTCTGAATCACGCCGGCAGCCTGCGAGATCAACGCAGCCTCGCGCTCCTTTTCGGCGCGCAGGGCGCTATGGCGCAGGGTGACATGGGCAATCTCATGCGCCATCACCGCCGCCGCCTCCGAGGCGTCGCCCGCGAGCGCGAGCAGGCCGCGCGTGACATACAGATTGCCCGACGGAAGCGCGAAGGCGTTGACGACCGGCGTGTTGAGGATCGTAACCTTGTAGGCCGCCTGACCCGGAGTGTCGCTCGCCTGAGCGAGCTTGCCCAGAATATTGTCGAGATAGCGCTCGGCCGCGGGCGCCTGATACTCGCCGCCGAACTGGGCGAGCAATTCCTTGTGCTGGACGGAGGCGCGATTTTCCTGTCTCGGCGGCGCGGGCTTCTCGACCTGCGTCGGCGGCGGAACACTGAAGAGTTGCCCTTGCCGCTCCAGTTCCGCGCAGCCCGACAGGCCCAGCGCAATGGCGATCGCCAGCGCCGCGCCCGCGCCCTCAAGGCGCAGGGGAGTCCAGAATCTCGATCTCGGCTGGCGTCGAAACTTCGATGCGCGGTCCAAAACCTGTCTCAATCAATCCTCGTACGCGCACCTTACGGCCCACCAATCCGGCGGGGTCGATTCCAGACCCCTGCAACATAGCCAAATTGCGGCGCAACACCACGATTGAGACAGCTTCTGCGCGCTTTTGGCCAAAATTCAGGAAGACGAGGCCGCGTGACTCGCCAAAAGAGCTTATCTGGCCCTCCAGAACCACCATGCCCTTGCGTTGCAGGAGCGAACGCGCGCCCTCCCCGGCTGAGACGGGCAGCATTGCGGCATCGGACCAAATCCCGCGCCGCGCGTCCCGCGCGATCGCCTCGGCGGCGCGATATTCCGTAGCGCAGGGCGCAGCAGGCGGATCGGGCCGGAAACGCGCGAGACCTTCCTCCAGTAGCGCAGAACCCACCGAGACGATCGGGGCCGCCGCATCGCTTCCCTGCGCGGCAAAGAACGCGGCGGGCGTGCGCCCCCAGCGATCGGGCGCGCCAGAGAAGGCGCGAATGAAGACGTCCTGCCCCGCCAGCCACTGCGACAGGCGCTTGTGCGCCGCGCCTCCGGCCGGCGGGAATTCAACGCCCGATAACGCAGCGCGACGGCCGTCGTCCAGAAGCAGTTCGCCATTGTTCTCGACGACGGCGACCGTGGCGGGCGTGGCGTTTTCGAGTGAGCAGGCGCCGGTTTCCGCCGCGGGAGCGAGCGCCGCCGCCGGATTAGCCAGAAACGCGGCAAGGACGGCCGTCCGAATCCGGCCTTGCCATGGTCGTCTGAGAAACGGCGTTGCGATGTCCATCGCGAAAAGCTACGACTTGACCATGTTTCTCGCAACCAGCCGCCGCAATTCGGCCCCATGCGCGCGCCAAAGATTTGCTGGCCGGGCTCCTTCGGCCAGGCTTCCGGATGGCTGTCCGATCCCCATATCCACGCCCATGATGTTCCGTATCGCCCTTTCCGCCGCCCTGTCCCTCAGCGCGGCCGCCGCGCTGGCCTTTGACGCTTCCGTCGGCGAGCCAAAGTCTCCCATCCTGTTGGCGCAGTATTTCAACCACAACACCGGCGAGATGGACGCCCCCGCCGAGCCTGGCGGCGGGCCAGACCCGGCCGCGATGACGCTGCGCGTCGAACGGCTCGAGCGCGAGATTCGTCGTCTCACCGGCCAGAACGAAGAATTGCAGCATAAGGTGCAGGTGCTCGAGGAGCAGTTGCGCGTCGCCAATGGCGGGCGTCCCGCAGAGTCCGCTGCCGCGAACAACGCGCCTCAACCTGTCACACCCTCGGCGACCACCCCCGGGGTTACGGCGGCGTCCGCTCCGCCAGCGCCGACGCCCCTCGTGAGCGGCAGGCGTGGCGACGCCTTCGATCCCGCGACGGACCCGAACGCCCCCGGCGCGCCGAAGCCGCTCGGCACGACGACCCCTTCGGCGCCGCTGACCAGTCCGCCCCGATCCACGACGGGTTCCGTCACAAGCGCGGCGCCGGTGCGTGAAGTCGGCCAGCCGCTCGACATCGCCCATGGCCGCCTCGTCGGCGACAATCCGACGCCCGCCCCCGAGATCGCGCCAGCCCCGGAAGCCGCCCCGCTCGGGCCGAAGGAGGAGTATGACGAGGCGGTCGCCATGCTGAAGGCCGGCAAATTCGAGGCGGCGGAAAAGTCGCTGCAGGTCTTCCTGGCCAAGAATCCGAAGAGCAAATTCGCCCCGGCCGCGACCTTCAACATCGGGGAGAGCTTTTTCCTGCGCGGAAGGCATCGGGAAGCGGCGGAGAAATATCTCGAGATTTCCACCAAATTCGGCCAGTCGGCCCAGGCGCCGGACGCCTTGCTGCGGCTGGGCCAGTCGCTCGGCGCCATGGGCGCCAAGGAACAGGCCTGCGCCTCCTTTACCGAGATCGGCGTCAAATATCCGGGCTCGGCGGCGCGCATCCGCGACGCGGCGCAGCGCGAAAGCAAGAAACTGCAATGCTGACGCGGCGCGGGGCGCGCGACGCTTGACGCTCGAACGCGCCCTCGATCTGCTGGCGCCAACTAAAAGCCTGCTGCTTGCAGTCTCGGGCGGTCCGGATTCGGTGGCGCTGATGCTGCTCTGCGCGAATTGGCCGGAGCGCGCCGCGCATGACATCGCCATCGCCACCGTCGACCATGGTCTGCGATCTGACTCACGAGCGGAGGCAGAAACGGTTTGCGGATGGGCGCGGGCGCTGGGCTTCGAGCATCATCTCCTGACCTGGACGGGCGAAAAGCCCGCCACCCGCATCCAGGAGCGAGCCCGGGAGGCGCGCTATGGCCTGCTTACGGATTGTGCACGCGCCATCGGCGCCGGCGCCGTCGTCACCGCCCATCACGCCGACGATCAGGCCGAAACGATTCTCTTCCGCCTGACCCGGGGTTCCGGCGTCACGGGTCTTTCCGGCATGGCGCCGGTCGCACGACTTGGCGCGCTGACTTTGCTGCGGCCCCTGCTCGACTTACGGAAATCGGCGCTGGTCGGCGTCTGCCACGCCGCGGGCCACCCATTCTTCAGCGACCCCTCCAACGCCGATCAAGCCTACGCCCGGGCGCGAATTCGCAAGCTGTTGCCGGCGCTCGACGAACTGGGGCTCGACACGGATGCGCTCCTGCGCCTCGGCGCCCGGGCGGCGCGGGCGGACGCCGCGCTCGACGCCTGCGCCAGGGATCTCAGGGCCCGGGCTGTGCGGGAAGCCGGCCCGCAACTTGCTTCTTTTGACGCCGACCCGCTTCGGGAGGCGCCGATCGAACTGTTTCAGCGGGTGGTTGCGGCGGAAATCGCGCGGCTCGCGCCAGACGCGCAGATTCGCCTCGACAGGCTGGAGCGCGCCGTGGCGCGGCTGGCCGAGGCGCTGCAATCGAGGAAAGCACTGCGGCTGACGCTTTGTGGATTGATTCTGGAATTGACGGGTAACGTCATGAAGTTAGAGCCCGCGCCGCGTCGCCGGACTCCCCCGCCCGAGGCTTGCGGGGGCTCTTGACCTGAGCCTCGCCTCTCTTGGCAAGAGAGGGGGGCGCGCCTAGATTAAATCAAACCTGGAGCCCCTGTCGGGGGATCAGCCCGCGCGCACGCTCCGAGACGGATATGCAATGAACGCAAACTTCAGGAACCTCGCCTTGTGGGCCATCATCGGCCTCCTGGTGGTGGCGCTCGTCATGCTGTTCCAGCAGCCAGGCTCGCGCACGCCAATCCGGGACATTTCGTTCAGCGAGTTGCTCACGCAGATTGACCAGGGCCGCGTTCACGACGTGACGATCGCTGGCAATGAGGTCGTGGGTCACTTCAACGATAATCGTCCCTTCACGACCTACATCCCCAGCGAAGCGAATCTCATCCCGCGCCTTCAGCAGCATAATGTGTCGATCAGCGCCAAGCCGCTCAGCGACGGCTCGAGCTGGATGATGACGCTGCTGCTCAACGCCTTGCCGCTCGTCGCCTTCCTCGGCGTGTGGATTTTCCTCTCTCGCCAGATGCAGGGAGGGGCTGGCCGCGCGATGGGCTTCGGCAAGTCGAAGGCGAAACTGCTCACCGAAATGGCGGGCAAGGTCACTTTCGAGGATGTCGCGGGCGTCGACGAAGCGAAGGAAGACCTTCAGGAGATCGTCGAATTCCTGCGCGATCCGGGCAAGTTCCAGCGCCTCGGCGGACGTATCCCGCGCGGCGTGCTGCTGGTCGGCCCGCCCGGCACGGGTAAGACGCTGCTGGCGCGCGCCATCGCCGGCGAAGCGGGCGTGCCCTTCTTCTCGATCTCGGGTTCGGACTTCGTCGAAATGTTCGTCGGCGTCGGCGCCAGCCGCGTCCGCGACATGTTCGATCAGGCCAAGAAAAACGCGCCCTGCATCATCTTCGTCGACGAAATCGACGCGGTGGGCCGTCATCGCGGCGCCGGTCTCGGCGGCGGCAATGACGAGCGCGAGCAGACGCTGAACCAGCTGCTGGTCGAGATGGACGGCTTCGAGGCGAATGAGGGCATCATCCTCATCGCCGCGACCAACCGCCCCGACGTGCTCGATCCGGCGCTGATGCGTCCGGGCCGTTTCGACCGTCAGATTCAGGTGCCCAATCCCGACTTCATCGGTCGCGAGAAGATCCTCAAGGTTCACGCCCGCAAGGTGCCGCTGGCGCCGGATGTGGACCTGAAGGTCGTCGCGCGCGGCACGCCGGGCTTCTCGGGCGCCGATCTGATGAATCTCGTCAACGAGGCGGCGCTGCTTGCGGCGCGGCGCTCGAAGCGGATCGTCACGAACCAGGAGTTCGAGGACTCGCGCGACAAGATCATGATGGGCGCGGAGCGTCGGACCCTCTCCATGACGGAGGAGGAGAAGAAGCTCACGGCCTATCACGAGGGCGGCCATGCGCTGGTGCAGCTGACCGTGCCGGGCGCGATGCCGATCCACAAGGCCACCATCATCCCGCGCGGCCGCGCGCTGGGCATGGTGCAGGGCCTGCCGGAACGGGATCAGGTGTCGCAGACCTTCGAGCAGCTCACCGCGATGCTGGCCATCGCCATGGGCGGCCGCGTGGCGGAGGAGCTGATCTTCGGCCACGACAAGGTGACGTCCGGCGCGGCGTCGGACATCCAGCAGTGCACGCGGGTGGCGCGGGCGATGATCACGCAGCTTGGCTTCTCGGACAAGCTCGGGACCGTCGCTTACGCCGAGCCGCAGCAGGAGCAGTTCCTCGGCTATTCGCTCGGCCGGCAGCAGACCCTCTCCGAGGCGACGCAGCAGACGATCGACGCGGAGGTTCGCCGTCTGGTTCAGGAGGGCTACGACAAGGCCCGGCAGATCCTGACCGACAAGCGCGCGCAGCTCGACACCATCGCCAATGCGCTGCTCGAGTTCGAGACGCTGACCGGCGAGGAGATGAAGGGCCTGCTGCAGGGCAAGCGCCCGGTCCGCGAGGACACGAGCGCCTCGGCGCCTCAGCCGCCGCGGGGAACGGCTGTCCCGACCACGGGACAGAAGCCCGAGCCGGATGTCGGCGGGCTATCGCCCAACCCGGTGTAAACAAAAGAAAGCCCGGCGATTTCGCCGGGCTTTTTTCTTGCCTGACCGGCAGTCTCACATCGGCGAATTGATCGAAAACGCTGGCGCAACCCCATCCCTCCCCGCGAGGGGAGGGATTTGGCGATCATGACATCAGCGCGTCGAGCGTCTCGGCCGGCCGGCACAGCGCGGCCTTATCGCCAAAGACCACGATCGGCCGTTCAATCAGGATCGGGTGCTTCTCGATCGCCGCGAAAATCTCGTCATCCGTCACCCCCGGTTTATCGAGGCCGAGCTCCTCATAGGGCGTGCCGCGCTTGCGCAGGATGTCGCGCACATTTTTTCCCATTTTCGCCAGTAGCGTCTCGAGGGTTTTCCGGTCTGGCGGCGTCTTCAGATATTCGACGACCTGAGGCTCGTGACCCGCCTCCCGCAGGGCGCCAAGAACCTTTCGGGAGGTTCCGCAGGCGGGATTGTGGTAAATGACGATTTGCATTTTCCGGCCTCGTTAAGGAGGAATTCTAGCGACAGATGAAGTCTTGGCCCGTCTGCTGTAAAAGACGACGGGGTTCAAGACGACCTTTTTCGTCATATTCGAGGCGCGACCGTGCGTCACCCAGCGGCGAATACGAGAAGGAAATGTGATGGCCCGTAACTATTTCGGCACGGATGGCATTAGAGGCCTCGCCAATGTCAAGATCACGCCCGAGCTGGCGCTCAAGGTCGGACAGGCGGCCGGGCTGATTTTCCAGCACGGCGAGGGCCGCCACCGCGTCGTCATCGGCAAGGACACGCGGCTCTCCGGCTATATGATCGAATATGCGCTGGTCGCGGGCTTCGCTTCCGTGGGCATGGACACGCTGCTCCTCGGCCCGATGCCGACGCCGGCCGTCGCCATGCTCACACGCTCGATGCGCGCCGACGTCGGCGTGATGATCTCCGCCTCGCATAATTCCTTCGAGGATAATGGCATCAAGCTGTTCGGCCCCGACGGCCACAAACTGTCCGACGAGATCGAGGCCGAGATCGAGCGGCTCCTCGACAGCGATCTGACGCGTCGCCTTGCGGCGTCCACCCAGCTCGGCCGCGCCCGCCGCATCGACGACGTGCGCGCGCGGTATATCGAATTCGCCAAGCACACCCTGCCCCGCAATCTGAGCTTCGAGGGGCTGCGGATCGTCATCGACTGCGCCAATGGCGCCGCCTACAAGGTCGCGCCGGAAGCGCTGTGGGAACTCGGCGCGGAAGTCATCGCCATCGGCGTCGAGCCCGACGGCTTCAACATCAACCGTGACGTCGGCTCCACCTCCCCGCAGGCGCTGCGCAACAAGGTGCGCGAACTGCGCGCCGATGTCGGGATCGCTCTGGACGGCGACGCCGACCGCGTCATCCTCGTCGACGAAACCGGCGCGGTGATCGACGGCGATCAGGTGATGGCGGTCGTGGCCTCGAGCTGGCGCGATCAGGGGCTTCTCGCCAAGCCGGGCCTCGTCGCCACCATCATGTCGAATCTCGGCCTGGAACGGCATCTCAACGGCATGGGCCTCACGCTGGAGCGCACCGCCGTCGGCGACCGCTATGTCATCGAACGCATGCGGCAGGAAGGCTATAATCTCGGCGGCGAACAATCGGGGCATGTGATCCTCTCCGATTATTCGACCACCGGCGACGGGCTCGTCACCGCCATGCAGGTGCTCGCCGAAGTGAAGCGGCGCGACCGGCGCGTGAGCGAGGTCTGCCACTGTTTCGAGCCCCTGCCGCAGGTGCTCAAGAGCGTGCGCGCGCAGAAGAAGATGCTCGAAAAGGATTCGGTCGTTATCGCCATCGACTCGGCCCGCGAGAAACTCGGCAATGCAGGCCGCCTGATCGTGCGCCCGTCGGGCACCGAGCCGGTCATTCGCGTCATGGCCGAGGGCGACGACAGGGATCTCGTCGAAACACTGGTGGCGCAGGTCTGCCACGCCCTGAAGGACTCCGCCGAAGCGGCCTGAGCTTTTCAAGAATTCGGTTGAAACGGCGGCGAAGGCGACTTCGCCGCCGTTTGCATTTTCGCGGCCCCCGTTTTGGTAAGGTTAACTTGACCTTAAGTGTTATTCGTCAGGCTGTGACTTGGCCATATCGCCAAGGGACCGCTTTGCGGCCCGTTTATCGCAAAAAGGAAAGTCAACATGGGCCGTTCCTTCGCCCTCCTTTTGGCGGCCGCAATCGCCGTTGGCGCCAGCGCCAGCGCGCGGGCCGCCGATTTTCTGCCGCCGCCCCCGCCGCCGCCAATGATGGAGCCCCCGCCGCCGCCGGAATTCGGAGGCTGGTATCTGCGCGGCGACGTTGGCGTCGGCGCCAATGAACTGTCGAGCGTAAGTTCGAGGTTCACCAATCCGACGGTGCTCGTTCCCGCGCCCGTCATCAATGCGGTGACCATCGGCGACTCCGCCTTCGCGGGCGCCGGCGTCGGCTACCAGTTCAACAACTGGTTCCGCTTCGACGTGACCGCCGAATATCGCACGGCGGCCCAATACAGTGCGATCCAGAGCTACAGCAACCTCTGGAACCTGCAGTGCGGCGCGCGCTGCTACGATCTGTATCACGGCCAGCACAGCGCCGCCGTGTTCCTCGCCAACGCCTATTTCGACCTCGGCACCTGGTACGGGATCACGCCCTACGTCGGCGGCGGCGTCGGCGCCGGCGTGAACTGGCTGCAGAATTTCTACGACATCTCGGCGCAGCCCGCCGGCGGTTTCGGCTTCGCGCAAAACCGCATGCCGACGAACTTCGCCTGGCAGGTCGGCGCGGGCCTCGCCTATAATGTGTCGCCAAATCTCAAGCTGGAAGTCGGCTATCGCTATCTCGACCTCGGCAAGATGAGCACGGGCACGATCATCTGTCAGGGCGGCGGCTGCCCCGGCGAGGTGCAGAGCTTCTACCTCGCCTCGCATGACGTGCGACTTGGCTTCCGCTACATCCTCCCGACGCTGACGCCGCCCCCGCCGCCGCTGATCCGGAAATATTAAAAGCCCCAAACGCTGAGACGCCGCCAGAAGCGACGTCTCGTGGCAGGAGGCCAGAAATGAAGCGCGGGCCATCGGTCCGCGCTTTTCTTTTCGCCTCGCCGCTCGAAATGCGGCATATCAGCCGGATGGATTCCGACGAGCTCAGCGTTCCGCAGGGAACCAACGCGCCCGAGATCAGCGTCACCGAACTCGCCAATGCGCTCAAGCGCACGGTGGAGGACAGGTTCGGCCGCGTGCGGGTGCGCGGCGAGATTTCGAACTATCGCGGACCGCACGCCTCCGGGCACGCCTATTTCTGCCTCAAGGATCAGGGCGCGCGCCTCGACGCCGTGATCTGGAAAGGAACCTTCCAGCGTCTGCGCACGCGTCCGCAGGAGGGGCTCGAAGTCGTCGCGACGGGGCGCATCACCACCTTCCCGGGCAAGTCCTCCTATCAGATCGTCATCGAAGCGATGGAGCCCGCCGGCGTCGGCGCGCTGATGGCGTTGCTCGACGAGCGGCGCAAGAAGCTTGCGGCGGAGGGTCTGTTCGACGAGGCCCGCAAGCGCCCCCTGCCCTTTCTGCCGCGCGTGGTTGGCGTCGTCACCTCGCCGACGGGCGCCGTCATCCGCGACATCCTGCATCGCCTCTCCGACCGTTTTCCGCGCCGGGTGCTGGTCTGGCCGGTGCGCGTGCAGGGCGACACGTCGGCCGCCGAAGTGGCGGCGGCGATCGAGGGTTTCAACGCCCTGCCGGTCGACGGCCCCATCCCCCGCCCCGACGTGCTGATCGTCGCGCGCGGCGGCGGGTCGCTGGAGGATTTGTGGAGCTTCAACGAGGAAATCGTCGTGCGCGCGGCCGCCGCGAGCGCCATCCCGCTGATCTCCGCCATCGGCCATGAGACGGATACGACGCTGATCGACCATGTCGCCGATCTGCGCGCGCCGACGCCGACGGGCGCGGCGGAAAAGGCCGTGCCGGTCCGCGCCGAGCTCGCCGAACATCTGGCGGCGCGCGCGCGACGACTCGCGATGGCGAAAAGCCGCGCGATGGACGACCGCCGGGCGCGGCTTGCGACCTTCGCGCGCCTGCTGCCGACGCCCGAGCAGTTGCTTCAGACGCCCCGACAGCGACTCGATCGCGCCGGGGAACGGCTGCGCGCGGCTTTGCGCGCCACGCAGGACGCCCGCCGCCTTCGTCTCTCCCGCCTTGCCCACGCGCTCGCCGGCCATTCGCCGCAGGCGGAACTGCGCGGCAAGAAGGAACGGCTGCGCGGCCTCGGCCAGCGGCTCGAACAGGGATTGAAGGCCCGCGTCACGCTCGCGCGCCAGCAGGCGGCGAACGACCGGCAGCGTCTCGACAGCGCCGGCGCGCGGCTGCTGCGCGCCTGGGAAACGACAATCTCGCTGCGCAAGGACCGGCTCGACGCGGCTCGCACGGCTGCAGGAATCGCTCAGCCACAAATCGGTTCTCGCGCGCGGCTTCGCTCTGGTGCGCGACGAGAGGGATGAGCTCGTGCGCGGCGTCGCCGGGGCCCCGGCGGGCGCGGCGCTCACGATCGAGTTTGCGGATGGGCGCGTCGCCGCGCGTGCGGGCGCGGCCGAGCCTGATCCCACATCCTCTTCCAGGCGTCGCTCTCGCGACAAGACCAAGGGGGGCGGTCAGGGCTCGCTTTTTTGAGGAGCCGGCGCCGGCGGCAATCTGATCGCCTGCCCCGCCTTCAGTTTTGCGTTCGGCTTCACGCCGGGATTGGCCTCCGCCAGCGCGCGCCATTTCTCGGGCTTGCCATAGAGCTTGCGGGCGATCGACCTGAGAGTCTCTCCCGCCTTGGCCGTATAGCTTTGCGTTTGCTCTTTTGCCGTCGCGGCGGCGGCGTCGGCCGGCGTCTCTTCGGCGGCCGCAGGCTCGGGCGCGGATTGCTCCTGTGCGACGGGCTCGGGCGCCGGCGCGACCGGGGCCCTGCCCGTCCCCATCGCGAAGACATAGACAAACGCCGCCGCGAGCGCGGCGCCGGCGAATTCCCTCACCCCGCGCACGCGCTTGGGCGGAAAAAGCGGCGGGCGGGGATCGTCGCGCCTCGTATCCTCGACGGGTTCGCTTCCCTTGAGCCAGCCGGCCGGCAACAATCAAAAAATACACCGCGAGAAGCGCCGACAACGCCGGCTTCCAATGGGCAGGCGAGACGAATAGATAGGCCATGGCGGCCTGCTGGATGAGCGCCGACCCAAGCGGCTCGCCTGTCTCGTCCTCGCGCGCCTTGCGCAGGATCGCGATGGCCGCGAGCAAACTGAAGAGCGCCGCATAGACCGCGAAGAAAGCCTCTCGCGGGAGAAAGTCCCAGCCGAAGGCGCTGGCGCCGAAGAGGTAAAGCAGGCCCGCCGCGGCGGCGGCGTCGATCATCCGCGTAAGCCGCCGGCCGCTGGCCATCTGGCCGATATTCGCCAGCAGCGCGGCCCCTGCCGCCGCCATGAAGACGAGCGAAAGATTTGCGGGCAGCAGGTCGGGATTCATTCGCTTACCCGGCCTTGCCGCTGACGCCCGCGCTTTCGAAAGTGGCCATGCCCGCATGGCAGGCCAGCGCCGTCTTGATGATGGCGATGGAAAGACCCGCGCCGGAGCCCTCCCCCAGCCGCATGCCGAGATCGAGGAGCGGCTTCATGCCGAGCCGCGCCAGAACATCCGCATGCGCCCCTTCCGCCGAGACATGGCCCGCCATGCAATGGGCGATGGCGTCGGGCGTGATCGCGTGCAGCAGAGCGGCGGCCGCGCAGGCGACATAGCCGTCGAGCACGACCGGCACGCGGTTGAGCCGCGCTGCGGTGATCGCGCCCATCATCGCCGCGATCTCCCGCCCGCCGAGCCGGCGCAGAATCTCCAGTGGATCGGAAAGATGCGGTCCGTGCAGGGCGAGCGCCGCGTCTATGGCGGCGTTCTTGCGGGCGAGGCCGGCGTCGTCGACGCCCGTGCCGCGTCCGGTCCAGCGCGCCGCCGGGCCGCCGTAGAGGGCGGCGTAAATGGCCGCGGCGCTGGTCGTGTTGCCGATGCCCATTTCGCCGGGAGCCAGAAGGTCGATTCCGCCTTCGATGGCCTCGAAGCCATAGGCGAATGTGGCGGCGGCTTCGCGCTCGTCCATCGCGGGCGCCTGGGTAAAATCCTGCGTCGGCCGCTCGAGCGCCAGCTCATAGACCTTCAGGCCGATGTCATGCGCCTTGCAGATCTGATTGATCGCCGCGCCGCCGGTGGTGAAATTCTCGACCATCTGCGCCGTGACGCTGGCCGGAAAGGCCGAGACGCCCTGCGCCACGACGCCGTGATTGGCGGCGTAAACCGCGACCAGCGGCCGGGCGACGGCCGGCTGCGGGACGCCCTGCCACGCCGCCAGCCATTCGACGATCTCCTCCAGCCGACCGAGCGCGCCCGGCGGCTTGGTGAGCTGGGCGTCGCGCGCCCGCACGGCGGCGACGCTCTCGACGCCCGGCCCCGGCAGCCCGGCGAAGAGCATGCGAATTTCTTCGAAGGGTCTGACGTCGGGGGGCATCCGGGAACTCACGCAACGCGTCATTGCGAGAAGCGAAGCGACCAATCCTGCGCGCTATCGCAGCTCTGGATTGCTTCGCTTCGCTCGCAACGACGAACTAGCCGACGATCTCGTTGCCGGCGAAAAACTGCGCGATTTCGATCGCCGCGGTCTCGGGGGCGTCGGAGCCGTGCACCGAATTCTCGCCGACGGACAGCGCATGTTCCTTGCGGATCGTGCCCGGCGCGGCGTTGGCCGGATTGGTGGCGCCCATCACTTCGCGATAGCGCGCAATGGCGTTCTCGCCCTGGAGCACCTGCACGACGACCGGCTCGGAGATCATGAAGTCGACGAGCTCGCCGAAGAAGGGGCGCTCCTTATGCACCGCATAGAAGGTCTCGGCCTGCTCGCGGGTCATGCGGATGCGCTTCTGCGCCACGATGCGCAGGCCGGCCGCCTCGATGATGGCGTTGATCGCGCCGGTGAGGTTGCGCTTGGTCGCGTCGGGCTTGAGGATGGAAAAAGTGCGTTCGATCGCCATGAGAGCGCATCGCCTCGTCAGTTTGAGTGCGGAAAAGTTGAGCGTCGCGCTTATACCGGCGGCGCCCCCGCGCGGCAAGCCTGCCCCGCCCCTATCGATAGGCGTCGGCGATGGCCATGAAATCCCTGGCGGCGAGGCTGGCGCCGCCGACCAGCGCCCCATCCACATTGGGAACGCTCAGCAGTTCGCGGGCGTTGGCGGGCTTTACCGATCCGCCGTAGAGGATGCGCACGGTCAGGCTCTTGCCGCCGCCGAGCCGCGCCTCGATCCGCTCGCGCGCGAAGGCGTGCATCTGCGCCACGTCCTCGACCGTCGGCGTCAGGCCGGTGCCGATGGCCCAGACCGGCTCATAGGCCACGACGATCGTGCCGGGCGCGTCCCCCGGCAGGGAGCCCTCGATCTGCTCGCCCACGACCGTCAGCGCGTCTCCGGCGTCGCGCTCGGCGCGGGTCTCGCCCACACAGATGATCGGCGTCAGACCGGCCCGCAAAGCCGCGGCCGCCTTGGCCTGCACGAGCATGTCTGTCTCGCCATGGCCGGTGCGTCTTTCGCTGTGGCCGACGATGACATATTTCGCGCCGATGTCCTTGAGCATTTCCGCGGAAATGTCGCCGGTGTGAGCGCCGCTCTGCGCCGTGTGGCAGTCCTGACCGCCAAGCCCGATGCTCGCCCGCGAGGCGATCTCGGCGGCCATGCCGATCAAGGTCGCGGGCGGGCAGACCACGAGTTCCAGCCGAGGGCGCAGCGCCGCGTCATAGGCGCCGCCCATCGCCGCGATCTCGGCCAGAGAGGCGAGCAACCCGTTCATTTTCCAGTTTCCGGCAAGAAGCGGGCAGCGGGGGGTCATGCAGGGAATCCTCTAACGATCTCTCAAGTAGGTAACAGAAGATCGCAAAGGCGCAATGCGGCCGGCCGGCGCAGCCGCGCCGATTGGAGTGGAAACGCCCTCAGGGCCGGCGGATGCAAAGGCTGCCCGACCAGACGCACGGATAGCTGCGCCAATGCTCTCGCAGTTAAGGAGCGTCGCTCTTTTTATTCGGGAGCGGTCCGCGCCATATCGGCCTTTTCACCATTGCCTTGACGCGTGGCGGCGACTTTTCGCGCAGGCTCTTTTTGACCTGACGGAGCGAAGGCGCGAATTTTGGATTTACCTCGTGAGGATTTGCAATCGCCTTCGCATTGGGCTCCACGCCAGACGACATGTCGAGCCGCAACGCCGCCGGGAATGGCGCGGCGTTGTCCTCGGCAGCGACAACAGGCGCCGCCGGCGCTTCGCTGACGCGGGGAGACTCTGCGACGGGCTCACCGCCGCTGTTGGCGGGCTCACTGCCGCCAGCGTCCTCCGCGACGATGCGCCCGACCGGGGGCGAGATTTCCGGGGGTATTTCAGAGACGATCGACGTGAGAAAGGCGACGATCGAGATCGAGGCGAGCGCAATTACGCCGAGTTGGAATTTCTCATCCTCGAGCGGGTTAAACATCGCAAGCCTGATACGTCCTTCTTCTCAACTAAAAGGACTATAGGCGCCGCACATTAACGAGATGATAACCCATATCGAAAGTATACGCAGAGGCTAACCTGAAACTTTACCTTTCCTCCCCCTCTACGGATTGGCGCGCGAAGGCCACAACGTCATGGTGACGGTCCCAGGCGTGCTCGCGATAAAGACAGAGTTTTCCTCCGCAGCGGCGCACCGCCTTGCCGATCCACCTGCTCGACGCCAGAGAGACTCCATAGTGCTGAACCGAGAGATCGGTCGTCGGATAGTCCGCGTAACCGAAGCCGGAGACGAAGAAGTCGTCGACCATTCCGCCAGCCGGAGACATTGTCGACGCCGTAAGCCTCCCCGCCCTGAAGCAGAGACGCCACAATTCTTCCCGTGACATAGGCGCCATGCGAGGAAACCACCGCAACGCCCTCCTCGCTCAGATGACGCAGGATGAAGCGGAAGAAATCCATCACCGCGTCCGCCGGCAAATGTGTGATGAGCGAACCAACCCAAATGAGATCGAACCGCCGTCCAAAATTGAGAGACTTGAAGTGACCTTGCCCGCGTTCGGCGTCTCTCATAGCCGAGCAATTAGGAGACGTTCTTCGGGGGCAAGCTCAGACGCACAGAAAGCCAGATTATAGACACCATGACGCAGCGTGCATATTTCATTGTCGATCAAGGCCTGAGGGTCAAATTCCGGCTCTCGTTTGCGCAAGGAAAGTTTCTGCCTTAGTCGAGTCGACGAACTCAACTAGTCCGAAAATGCACGGATGAGTTGGGAGACTTCTAACTTGGCGTAGAGTTTGCCTGCCGAAGCTAACCGTCGCCATTTTGTAAGCCCTAATTCGCCGCTTTCGGGCCTATCCAAAAATCATGCCGATCAGGATAATTTTCACTCCATTAATATAACCGAATCTCTGTAATATGCCCAGAGCGAAAGCCCTAAAACCCATTGCTTTGAGCATTGTTGTAGCATTTCTTTCGAAAAGCATTTTCGCTGCCGGCGACCGATAGTACAGATCTCAATTTTTGTGGGGTGTCTGCTCTAGTAGCACAATCAATCGTTTCCCAAAAAGTTGGCTCGGCCAGCCACCAGAATTGATCCGCTCTCGAAAGCAGTATTTCGAGCGACTGATAACTCATTTCGAGATCACGAAGTGAATATTCTTTCGATCCGTCAGTTAAGCCATAAACCGACTCTCTCTTCACAAAATAATTTCCCCCGTGGATACGATAAGCAGACAAGGGAATATTTATAGTAGCAGAACCGCCTAATGCATGGGCGAGGACATTGAAATGACCGTCAGCGGCTCGCATGAGAACAGAAGAATCGCGATCAAAAAACAGCAATTTCAAGATTGATGACCTGAACATATTAGATGTGCCTGGAGACCAAGCCCAGCCCCAATTTGACTTCGTGAGAATGGAAGTTTGTTCGGCTAACATCTCGTATGCCTGCTGATCAATTGTGCACACGCGGGGCACCAGTGCCGACTTTCGCAGGCTGGGCTTCAGATGATTACTACCAGTCATCAACCGGCTATAATGAGAAGATAAAATCTCCCGATCCTTATTTATCTCAAACACGTCGCTCGATGTGAACGCTACGTTGTGAGCTAAGGCTAGATGCACCTGAACATGCATCGAGCAAAATGTGGGCAGAAGGATATCATCCGCATCAACGAATACGACAAAGCCACCTCTTATATAATCAAGAGCCCACAATGCTGCGCCTAATTGGCCGCGATTTGTCTCCATCTCTCGAAGAGAGAAACGCGCATCTCCCTCAATGTGTCTTTTAATAACAGAGAGACTATTATCATCCGAGTTATTATCTATAATCATACATTCGAAGTTATTGTAGTCCTGATTCTTGATTGATTCGATGGTTGCGCCAACAAAGTGACCATAATTCAGATTGATTAGAACGAAACTAACGAGAGGCTGCCGCAATTGGCATTCATTGTCGGTAGCGCCAACAATCTTAAAAAGGATTCGATTCTCTTACTCCTAGTGCGTCCGCTGCCTTGGGTAGGCTGACTATAGGATCGGAGCTCGTTGATGTCATTTGTAGTCCTCGGTATTATAGTGCTTCGCTTATCCATCAGCAAAGCGACGAAAATTCCAATCCCAGCTTCCTTGGGATCAAAACTTCACCTTGCTCGTAAAGAACAAGCGCTTCGGATTATCTGACCAATCAATAGCTTTTACAGAACGAACCTCAACTTTAAAAGGAAAATCGGTGGCCCTGTGTATGAACTCCTGGACACGCCGTTTATCTTCAAGTGAAATAAATTCACGCCGACTTATTTCAACAAGGATCTGATCTGATTCTGTCTGTATTATTCTGGAATCCGTGAAATCCACCACCCTAAGCAATTCGTGCCCTCTAACCTGAAATTGTCTGAAGGTGCCATCTGGATAGCATAAAAAGCTCTTCCTTCGTCCGTAAATATTTGACAGCGTCGAACCCTGATGACCACATGGGCAAACAGGTTCCAGCGTCCCGAAGTCTCCAATATCGTAACGAATAAGAGGTGTAGCATATGAGTTCAGGGAAGTTACCAGAAGGCGACCGACAATTATGCCATTATATGTTGCATTCACGCTATTATCGATTTCGACGATGATATTTGAGTGAGCAACGTGATAACGTCCTTCAAACTGCGAGCATTCATAAGCGATGGGGCCCAATTCTCCCGAAGAGTAATTGGACGTGCACACTACTCCGCACTCCTTTAGCTGGTGGAGAAGGGCCGGGTCGCGGTAATCGGATTGATGAATCCACATTTTTACTCCGAGATTCCTAATTAGATCTGCGCCCCCATTCTTCATCAGGATTTCAACAAATCGGTTCGACGAGACCAAATAGCCTACTTGTTCTTTGGAGAGTTCACTTATAAGTGCGGCTTCATTTTTTTCAAAGCTAATTTCCTTGTTCGATCCATTTTGGAAAAGGCAAGCAAGATTGCCAGCCCACCCCTCGCTGCGAGTAACTAATATATCTCTATCGTCGTCGAAAAAGTGAGGCCCAATCTTTACTCGGTTCGCATTCAAGCTCACATTAGTCATGAAAAGCTGAGCGATGCCACGAAACGAGTTGTAGTATCCATTTGCTGGAGCGACGAAAACCTTCACGGGCTGGCCCGTCGAGCCCGTAGTCGCGTAGCTCTGGGATGGAGCGTCGCCTGAGTTGCTAATCAGGGATCCTTCGGATTCACATTGCAAAATAAGGTCGCTTAGACTCAACACAGGTATGAGCCGGAGATCTTCAAAGTCTCTGTTTTGCGCGCGTAATCTTCTTCGCCAAAACGGCGACTTCATACGAGCGTGCTTAAGTAAGTTCTCTAACTGTAATTGCTGCCAACGCTTTCTCGCTTCAGGAGCTCCGTTCTCTAGAAGCGCGATTTGAGTGACAAAGCTTAATTCAGAAGCGATCGGCAAATCGAGCAAAGTGAACGGCGTTTTGCCGAAAGCATCCGTTCGGAAGCTCTGAGAGGAAAAGTTGATTAGATCCATCATTCATTTTGTCCGATGGATCGCGTCAAGACTTCGGTTCGCATTCAAAACCATCTGAAAGATTTTACGTCTGAGTGTGTCGCCATTATAACTCAGGGCGGCTTTCGCGCAACCGTGTTTAACACGTCTTATTGGCGCTGCCGACGAACCTTGCTGATTTTCTTCGCGGCATGATTGCGGACGCAATTCCGCGTTGGGTTATTTCCACTGGCCAGCCCGCAATATGTGAAGCCCTTCGTGCGCCGGCAAATGAACGACGGCAATGACACCGAGGCGATCTGCACAGCCGCGCGGCCGCCGTATATTCCCCTCGTCCCAAAGAAGAGCGTCGAGCAGCAGGATATTCAGGCTCTGCATCGAGCCCGCCAAAGAATGGTCAATCATCGCACGGCGGTCTCAGCCAAATACGCGGGCTGTTATTATTAGATCGTGGCTTCGCCTTCGCCAAAAGCATCACCCGCGCCCGGCGGAGAGATTTCCGATATCTTGGCGAACCTGGACAATGAGTTGACCGCCATCGCCCGTGAGACGATCGCCGAACTTTATGACCCCTTCAGGGATATGGATCGTCGGATCGCTCGCTTCGACAAGAAGATCGACGCAGTTTTTTTCCGCATTTTCCGCAGCAATGACGCTTTTCAGCGGATTGCCAAGATCAAGGGTGTCGGTCCCAAAACCGCGACCGGCCGTTGTGGCTGCGATTGGTGGTGGGGCGGAGTTCAAGAATGATCGGAGGGTTCAACCGCGCCACCGTGGCGGTCGCCAACAAGGACGCGCGGATTGTCTGGGCCGTGCGTCGAACCGGCGAACCTTACCGCGCCATCTGCTGAGGTCCTGCCACTGAGATTGCGAGACGACGGAGAAATGAGCTGCACAGCTCGGACCGGCGCGCACAGCCTGGGTATTAAGAGGCCTCAGAGGCCTCCCAGCTGTAGAGGCGTGCGCGAGCGGATTCCCCATAAAGAAAGTTAGCAGTCAAGTCTTGGTTTCGCAGCAATCAGCTTTTTGGATGAGGCCAAGCCGAGAATGGCTGAGTGACCAGTTCGCGACCAGTATAGTCAGGCTTACGGCTAGATCGATCGACTTGTGGGCGCAACTAAGCTTAAACTTGACTATTGCCAATTGTTGCTCAAATGCCACGTACTTTGACATTCAATTTCAGCAACAGCGAAAGCGTTTGACTGTGCGTAGGCATTTATTTTCTATCGCGACTGAAGAGTTTTTTTGCGTGCCACTGCTCTTCTTAAGACAAGGGGATTGTTCTCTATGAAAAAGCTGCTGCTTTCCGCCGCCGTTCTGGCCATCAGCGCAGGCGCTGCGCTTGCCGCGGATCTTCCGTCGCGCAAGGGTCCGCCCATGCTTCCGCCGCCGCCGCCGCCGCCGCCGTTGTGGACGGGCTTCTACGCCGGTCTGAACGCTGGCTATGGCTTCGGCACCAACAGCAACACGCAGATCGTATCGGTCGCCTCGGCTGCCGGATCATATCACGGCAATTCGAGCGAGCCATTTACGACTACCGCTCGAATCACTGGATTGCGCGACCCGAGCGGCTCTCGGGGCGTTGCCGGCCTCGGCGCTGGTCTTGCGCTGTCGGGCGTTCGGCAACAACATGACGCAGCACGGCTTCATCGGCGGCGGCCAGGTTGGCTACAACTACCAGTGGGGCCCGAGCTTCGTGATCGGCATCGAAGCCGACATCCAGGGCACCGGCATCCGCGGCACCTCGCGTACGGCGTCGGCCTCGGCGCGCGACAGCGCGCTGTCTACGACTATCGGCGTAACGGCGACCTCAGCTCACCGACGACCTTCGAACTCGCAGCTTCGCGGCGCCACGCGCGTCAACGCTGGCGTCGATTGGCTGGGCACGGTTCGCGGCCGCGTCGGCTATCTGTTCACGCCCACCATGCTGGTCTACGCCACCGGCGGTCTGACCTACGGCGGCGTCTATGCGAACGTGAACCACTTCGGCGTTCCGCCAGCACCACGACTTCGCTACATATAATCGCGTAGCGGCGACCCGACTGCGATTGCCGACTCGGCTTCAGCCACACCTTCATCGGCGGCGGCAACAAGTCGCAGACGCTCGTCGGCTGGAACGTCGGTGGCGGCCTCGAGTGGATGTTCATGCCGAACTGGTCGCTCAAGGCGGAAGCCATCTACTGGAACATGGGCAACATGAACGTTCCGACGGCTTCGCTTCGCGGCTGCTGCCGGCGTCATCGGCGATTCTTGCGTGACGTTCGCGGCCGACTTCCGGTTCGACTCGATGGCGCTTCGCCGCGATCGGCGCGACCCGCGTCAACTACCAGGGCGTGATCGCCCGCGCGGGCATCAACTATCACTTCAACTGGTTCGCTCCGGCTCCGGTCGTCGCGAAGTACTGATAAGGAACACGGATCAGGCGCTCACAATCCGGCGCCTGAGCCTGTTCGAGAAAGCCCGGCTGCAAAGCCGGGCTTTTTTTCATGATATAGAGACCTGCGCAAAGCGAAGCGCCCAAGCGGAGAGTCGAGGATGAAGGGAAGCGTTTCAAAACTGCTGATCGCCGCTTTCGCGCTCGCCCTCGCCGGCTGCGGCGTCAATATTCACACCGGAGGCCGATGCCCGACGCCGGGCGTTTCTCCGCTGGCGTCGAACTGTCCATCGCCCGAAGAACTGAATGCGAAGTGAGCCGCCGTCGCGGCTCAATCAGACGAGCTTCTGCTCCAAAGCGATTCGCATCAGCTCCATGGGCGTCCGCGCGCCGAGCTTGCGCTTCATGATCGAGCAGCTGTTCGCGATCGTCTTGTAGGAAACCTGGGTCGCGTCGGCGATCTCGGCCATGCCGAGGCCTGAGCCCAACATGCGCAAGATCTCCGTCTCCCGCGCCGTCAGCGACGCCAGCGGGCTGACGCCGACGGCCTTTCTGTCGAAGGCGAGGCGATTCGCGATTTTCGGCATGAGGAATACGCCGCCCCCGGCGACTTCGCGCACCGCCTTGAGCAGCAGATAGGGGTCGTCGTTCTTGGTCACATAGCCCTTGGCGCCTGCCTCGATGGCGCGGGCGGCGAAAATCGGATCGTCGTTCATGCTGAAGACGACGATTCGCGCTCCCGCATCTTCGAGCAGGATGCGGCGCGCCAGTTCGAGGCCGGAAACGCCGGGCATTGCAATATCGACGACCGTGACGTCGGGCCTGTGCGCGCGGAAGGCGGCGAGGCCGGTCTCCGCGTCGCGCGCGTCGACGACCTCTATATCGCCCTCGCCCGCCAGCATCGCCGAACAGCCCGCAACGATGATGGGATGATCGTCGACGATGAGAACGCGCATTTTTCCTCCGCAGCCCTCAAGATTGACCCCGGGCGCGACATTCGTAAAGTCCGCCAGGGCGGAAGGAAAGCGCCAATGCTTCAGGATCTGTCGTTGCGCGCCCGGCTGTCGCTTCTGCTCGGCGGGATCACGGTCGCCGGCCTCGCCTTCGGCGTCGGCCTGCTGATTCTCCACGCCGGCGCCCGCGTCAACGCCGAGGCCGAGGCCGCCACGCGCCTCGCGCGCGACCTCGTGCAGGCCACCCTGCCCCGCCTGCAGTCCGGCCCCGAAGCCCGGCAGGAACTCGCCGACCTGCTCGCTGATTCGCGGCGGCTGCGCCATGTTCATGTGACCCTGGAGGGTGAAGGGCCGCCGCCGCGCGCGCCAGTGAGCCCCGCGCCGGACTGGTTCAGCGCGCTGGTGTTCCGCTCCCCGGAGCCGATCCGAATTCCGACCCCTCAGGGCGTCATCGAAATCGCCTCCAATCCGTCCGACGAGATCGCGGAGATATGGGAAGAGATCGTCTGGCTCGCCGTCGGCGCGGCGGGCGTGGCGGGGGTGGCTTTCGCCCTCGTCTCTTACGCCGTGTCGCGCACGCTCAGGCCGGTTGGACTCATCTCGAATGCGCTGCACCGGCTCGAACAGGGCGACTACGCCGTGCGCGCGCCCGCCGACGGGCCGCCGGAATTCGTCGCGATCGCGAATCAACTCAACAGTCTCGCAGCGACGCTGCAACGACTCGATGAGGAAAATCACCAGCTCGTGCGCCGCATGATCACCGTGCAGGACGAGGAGCGGCGCGACATTGCCCGCGATCTGCATGATGAGATTGGCCCGTTTCTCTTTACGGTGCGCGCCGGAGTTGGCGCGCTGGCGCGCAAGGCGAAAGCGCCCGGCGCCGACCCTGACCTCCTGGCGGAAGCCTGCGAGAAGATCGACGGGCAGATCGCCGCCCTGCAGCAGGTGAACCGCCGCATTCTCGGCCGGCTGCGTCCGGCCGCGCTCACGGAAATGGGCCTTGCCGACGCGCTGGAGGCGCTCGCGCGCGGCTGGCGCGAGACCCGCAGCGACGTCGAAATCGACCTCGCGCTCGACGGCGCGCGCGGCGATATCGACGAGACGACGGCCCTTACCGCCTATCGCGTGGCGCAGGAGGGTTTGACCAATGCTTTCCGGCATTCGGGCGCAAGTCGCATCCTTCTTTGCGTCAGGCGGGACGGGGATGTGCTGAGTGTGGAAGTCAGTGACGATGGCGCGGGTCTTGCTCGGAAACCCGCCAACGGCGGCCTTGGCCTCAGAGGCATGGCCGAAAGGGTCGAAGCGCTCGGCGGCAAGCTCCGGATCGAGAGTCATCCGCTCGGCGGCGCCCGGTTGATCGCGCAATTGCGACTCCCCCGGCCCGCGTTAGATGTTCTCGAAATGTCATGAGCCTACAGCAACTCGCGGCGGTAAATCGACATGGTGAATACGCTCGATATCAGACTTGGCGGCGCCGCCGATCTGCCGGCGATCGCAGGCGTTCATCTCGACGCGTCGCGTGTCGCCTATCGCGGCATCTGCCCTGACAGCGTGCTCGATTCGCTCACATTGGAAGGCCGGATCGAGCTTTGGCGACAGCGCTATGACAGGCTTGGACCTGACGGACGCCTGTGGGTCAGCGAGCGCTCCGGCATCGTCGGCTTCGCGGCCGCCGACCGCGTGGATGGCGATGACGGAGGGGAGCAAAGCTGCGAGCTTCTATCCTTCTATGTGGCGCCGGACTGGTGGGGCCGAAGTATCGGACAGGATCTGATGAGATGGCTGCTGGAGGATTTCCGGCAAAGAGGCTTTGACAAAATCCAGCTATGGACGATCAGGACAAACCAGCGCGCCAGAGATTTCTACGAGAAGGCGGGTTTCCGTTGCGAGCAAGTCTTTCGAACGATTTCGCGACGTGAATCCGGCGTTCTCCTTGAGCACAATGAAGTTAGATACTCGCGAGACCTTCGCGCCTGAAAAGATGCGCCCGCAATGTCGGGAAATTTTCCCGAAAACGGCAGGATGCAATCCCCAGAAAAGCGTTAGTTTTCAGTAGTGTAGCGAATACGCAACAAAGCGGAAATATTGATCGAAAGCGAGGTCTGGAGAGAGACGGAGCACGGGCGCCGGCGATATAAGTCGAACTGACTTGCGACGATTGAATAACCGGAACCAATGATGACTCTCGCCAGGCATGTCTCGCTGATCGCGCTCTGCGCCGCTCTCCTTTCTGAAGCTGCGCACGCTCAGCAGTCGCTTCCCACCATCGAGGTTGGCGGGGCGCCATTGCGCTCGACGACGCCGCGTGTGAGGCCGGCCCCATCGGCCGGTCCCAGCCGGGCCGCGCCGACGATCGCAGCGCCCGCCGCCGCCGCTGGACCTGCGACCGCCGCAGGATCGGGCGCGGGCCCGGCGCAAATGTCGCCGGTCGTCGTCCAATATGCCGTCCCGGCGGCGACCTACACGCTGTCGTCGAAGGAATTGCAGCAGACGCGCGGCTTCGAACTCACCAACAATCTTTTCCGTCAGACGCCCGGCGTCAGCATCAACGACGTCGCCGGCAATCCGCTTCAGCCGGAAGTGGACTTCCGCGGCTTCGTGGCGTCGCCCATCGCCGGAACGCCACAGGGCCTCGCGGTCTATCAGAACGGCATCCGCATCAACGAGGCCTGGGGCGACAACGTCTATTGGGACATGATCCCCAATATCGCCATCGACCGCACCACCGTCGTCACCGGCAATCCGCTGTTCGGCCTGAACGCCATCGGCGGCGCCGTCGTGCTCGACATGAAGAACGGCTTCACCTACCAGGGCCTCGAAATCGACGGGCGCGGCGGCAGTCGCGGCCGACGTCAGGGCGTCGGTCAATTCGGCGTGCAGTCCGGCAATTACGCCGCCTATCTCGCCATGGAGGCGCTCGGCGACAATGGCTATCGCTACTTCTCCGGCGGACAGGTCAAGCGCCTTTATGGCGATGTCGGCTATCGCGGCGACAGCGGCGAAATCCACGCCAATGTGACGCTCGCCGGCAACAAGATCAACGGCACGGGACCCACGGCCGTCGAGGACGTCGCGCGCAATCCCTGGGCGGTCTACACCACGCCGCAGGCGCAGAAGAACACGCTGTCGATGTTCGACCTCAACGGCAATGTGCAGGCGACGCCGACGTGGAAACTCTTCGGCGACGTGCATTACCGCGCCTTCGATCAGGCGCGCGTCGACGGCAACACGACCGAATTCGAATGCGAGGAAGGCGAGGAGTTCTGTACGAACGATCTTGGCGACAAGACCTCGATCCCGAACTTCTTCAACGGACACGTCCCGCTCGGCGCCGTCGACCGCACCTGGACCCGGTCCCGCACGATCGGCGGCACGGTGCAGGCGACCAATGAGGACGTCTATTTCGGTTTCCACAACAAGATCACCTTCGGCGCGAGCCTCGATCAGGGATGGACATATTTCACCGCAAATCGAGGAGCTGGGCGTCATGCCGGCGCAATCTCGCCGTGCAGGGTATCAACTATTATGTCGACGAACCCGCCGCAGGCATTGCGCCTGTCGCCGTCACGGCCGGCAACTCCTATCTCGGCGTCTATGCGCTCGACACGCTGGATCTCACCGACCGGCTGAAGATCACCGCCGGCGCGCGCTTCAACCGCGCGGGCGTCAGCCTGTACGATCTGCGCAGCACCGCGCTGAACGGCGCCGACGTCTTCACGCGCATCAATCCGATCGCAGGCGCGACCTATGAGGTCCTGCCGAACACATTCGCCTACGCCAGCTATTCCGAAGCCAATCGCGCGCCGACGCCGCTGGAGCTGGGCTGCGCCGATCCGGCGCGTCCCTGCCTGATCGACACATTCCTGGTCGCCGATCCGCCGCTCAAGCAGGTGGAGTCGAACACGACCGAATTCGGCTTGAGGGGCACGGTCGAAATTCCGAAAGCGCTTCCAGCGGTCGGCGAATACTTCCCGGGCGCGCTGACCTGGAGCGGCGGCGTCTACCGGACAAACCTGTTCAACGACATTCTGTCGGTGCCCGAGCTCGATCAACGGCCGCGGCTATTTCACCAACGCAGGCTCGACACGCCGCGAGGGCGTGGAGGTCTCGCTGCGCTATGGCGACGAACGCCTCTCGGCCTACGCCAACTATACGATGACCATCGCGACCTTCCGCTCGACCATGATCCTCGGCGCGCCGGACAGTCCGCTCGCGCAGGCGTATGGCAATGGCTCCATCATGGTGACGCCCGGCGCCTATCTGATCGTCGGTTTCGCCGCACCGGTTCAAGGCTGGCGTCGACTATGCCTTCACCCCGGAATGGAAGGTCGGCGGCGACGTGCAATACAACGCCGGAGTCTATATGCGCGGCGATGAAATAAACTGGGGCGGCAGACTGCCCTCCTACGCCATGCTGAATCTGCGCACGTCCTATCAGATCACGCCGAATATTCAGGTCTATGGCCTGTTCGAGAATGTCACGAACACGCGCGCGCGAACCTTCGGCACCTGGTTCGACACGAGCGACATCTCCTTCCTGACCTACACCAATCCGCGCATGGTCTCGCTTGGACCGCCGACGGGAATCTACGGCGGCGTCAAGATCACCTATTGATCCCGGCTACTGGCGCGCGACGAACGGCGCCCATATAATTCGGGAGTTCTTCCCGAAAGGAGCTGCCATGAACCGATTGCTACTCGCCGGCGTCTTCGCCCTCGCGGGCGTCCTCGCCGCCCCGGTTTCGCCTGCGCTGGCAAAGAAGGCGTCGCCAGTCGCCACGCTCGACACCGACAACGACTCGACGGTCGACATCAATGAAGTGAACAAGGCCGCCGAGGCGCTTTTCGGCAAGCTCGACAAGGACAATGACGGCACGCTGGACAAGAAGGAGCTTCAGGGCCGTCTGACCCGCGGAAGCTTCGCCGCCGCCGATCCCGACAAGGACGGCACGCTGACCAAGGACGAGTTCCTCTCGGCCGTCTCCGCTCTGTTCAAGGACGCGGACCCGGACAATGACGGGACGCTCGACGCCAAGGAATTGGCCTCGAAGAACGGCAAGGCGCTGGTCCGCGTCACCCACTGAGCCACAGCCGGCGCGCGGGCTTGATCCCGCGCGCCAAAGCGGCCATTTAGGGGGCATGAAAAGCCTCGCCGCCGCTTTCCTTTTACTGCTCGCCGTCACGCCAGCGGCGGCGGATGCGCTGAGCGTCAAGGTCGGCGTGCTGCGGGAGCCGCACTCCCGCGAAACCCTCTCCATCCTCGACATTCCCGCCGCCGACGACACGCTCGCCGGCGCCCTGCTCGGCGTCGCCGACAACAATACGACCGGCAAATTCACCAATCAGACTTACGAAGCCGTCGACCAGACGCTCGACGAAGGCGCCGATGTCGCCGCCGCCGTCGATGCGCTCGGCGACAAGGGCGTGCGGCTGATCATCGCCGATCTCTCCCCCGACCGCCTGCTCGCGGCGAGCGAACGCGCGAAAGCCCATGGCGCGCTGCTCTTCAACGTCTCGGCGCCCGACGAGAGGCTGCGCGAGGAAGAGTGCCGCGCCAATGTTATTCATGTGGCGCCGTCGCGCGCCATGCTGGCCGACGGGCTAACGCAATATCTCGTCTGGAAGCAGTGGCGCAAATGGCTGCTGATCAAAGGCTCGCATCCGAACGACGAACTTCTCGCTCAGGCCTATCGTCGCGCGGCGAAGAAATTCGGCGCAAAGATCGTCGAAGAACGCGTTTATGAAGATACGGGCGGCGGACGGCGCAGCGACTCCGGCTCCGTGCAGACGCAGCGTCAGATGCCTGTATTGACGCAGAGCGCGCCGGCCTATGATGCGTTGCTCGCTCTCGACGAGAGCGAGGTCTTCGCTGGCTATCTTCCCTATCGCACATGGGACCCGCGCCCCGTGGCGGGTTCGGCCGGACTCTATCCAACGAGCTGGGACCCGTCTCATGAGCAATGGGGCGCGCATCAATTGCAGAACCGTTTCATGGCGACGTTCCGGCGTCAGATGAATGCGCGCGACAGCAACGCATGGCTCGCCATGCGCATGATCGGCGAAGCGGCGACGCGCACGAACTCCGGCGAAGCTGAAAAACTGCGCGCCTTCATGGCGAGCCCCGAGTTTTCAATTGCGGCCTTCAAAGGCGTGCGGCTGACGTTGCGGCCGTGGAACCAGCAATTGCGTCAGCCGATCCTTCTCTCCGACGGCCGCATGGTCGTCTCGGTCTCGCCGCAGGAAGGTTTTCTGCATCAGGTGAGCGAACTCGACACGCTGGGCCTCGATCAGCCCGAAACGAAATGCAGGTTGAAATGACTCTCTTAGCTCGCGGCCTCTTTCTTCGTCATGGCCGGGCTTGTCCCGGCCATCCACGCGAAGCAGCTCCCTGCGCCTTCGTGGATGCCCGCGACAAGCGCGGGCATGACGCGTGGAGAGCTGTAATCGCGCTGTTGATCGGCATGGCCTCCGCCACCCCCGCCTTCGCCTACACGGCCTATGTCAGTAATGAGAAGGGCAATTCCATTACCGTTATCGATACGGACAAACTCGAAGCCACGGCGACCGTGAAGGTCGGCCGCCGGCCGCGCGGGATCGAGCTGAACAAGGAAGGCTCGGAGCTTTATATCTGCGCGGGCGACGATGACGCGATTCAGGTGCTCGACACCAAGACGCTGAAGCTCACCGGCAAGCTGCCTTCCGGCCCCGATCCGGAATTGCTGGCGCTGTCGCCGGGCGGCGACACGATTTATGTCTCCAATGAAAACGACAATCTCGTTACGCTCATCGACGTGAAGCGCAAAGAACAGATCGGCGACATTCCGGTCGGCGTCGAGCCCGAGGGCATGGCGGTGAGTCCCGACGGCAAGCTTCTGGTCAATACGTCCGAAACGACGAATATGGCGCATATCATCGACACGCAGACGAAAGCGATCGTCGCCAATATCCTCGTCGACGGCCGCCCGCGCTTCGCGGAATTCAAGAAGGACGGGTCGGAGCTTTGGGTCTCGTCCGAAGTGGGCGGCACGGTGGCGGTCATCGACCCTGCGAAGCGCGAGCTGAAACAGAAAATCAGCTTCGAGATTCCGGGCATGTCGAAAGAGGCGATCCAGCCCATCGGCATTTCCTTCACGAAGGACGGCAAGCGCGCCTTTGTCGCGCTCGGTCCGGCCAATCGCGTTGCGGTGATCGACGCCGAAACCAAGAAGATCGAGAAATATCTGCTCGTCGGTCAGCGCGTCTGGCATCTGGCGTTTACGCCTGATGAGAAATATTTGCTCACGGCGAACGGCGTGTCGAATGACGTCTCGGTGATCGACGTCGCAAGTCTCAAAGTGATCAAGTCCATTCCGGTCGGCGCCTTCCCATGGGGCGTCGTGGTGGCCCCGCAATGAGCCTGAGACCGTCATTGCAAGCGAAGCGAAGCAATCCAGGGGCGGTTATCGCGGCTCTGGATTGCTTCGCCGCTGCGCTCCTCGCAATGACGGCGGGGAATGTGACATGACGACGCCCGCCCTCAGCATCAGAAACGTCAGCCATTCATACGGCGCGCGTAAAGCGCTGGACGATGTCTCCTTCGACGTCGCGCCCGGCAGCTTCACCGTGCTGCTGGGGTTGAACGGCGCCGGCAAGAGCACGCTGTTCTCGCTTGTGACGCGCCTTTATGTCGCGAGCGGCGGCGAGATCGACATTCTGGGCGCCAATGTCATGCGCGAACCCGGCGCGGCGCTGCGCCGGCTCGGCGTCGTCTTTCAGGCGCGCACGCTCGATCTCGAACTGAGCCTGATGCAGAACCTCGTTTATCACGCGGCGCTGCATGGGATCGGCCCGCTCGAGGCGCGCCGTCTTGGCATGGAAGGGCTCAAACGCACCGGCCTCGCCGAGCGCGCCAATGACAAGGCGCGCGCGCTTTCCGGCGGGCAGATGCGACGCGTCGAGATCGCCCGCGCGCTGCTCCACAAGCCACGCCTGCTGCTGCTCGACGAACCGACCGTGGGCCTCGACATCAAGGCGCGCGCCGATCTGCTCGCGCATGTGCGCGGCCTTGTGCGCGAGGAAGGACTTGGCGTGCTCTGGACGACGCATCTCATCGACGAGATCGCGGATGACGATCAGGTGGTCATTCTGCATCAGGGCAAAGTGCTGGCGACAGGCGTTGCGCGGGAGATCGTCGCGCAAACCGGCGCAACCGGCATCGGAGACGCTTTCGCGAAGATCACCGGCGCGAGTGACCTCGCGTTGGCGTGATCAATTCCCTTTCTCGCGCGCGGGGAGAGGGTCAGGGTGAGGGGCAGAGCCGCAATGAGAATGTTGAAACCGGAAAGCGCACGCTCGTGACGACAGCGCAGGATAGCGGCCTCGCCCCTCACCCCGACCCTCTCCCCGTAAACGGAGAAAGGGAGAGCGGGTTTACGGCGCGCCAGTATTTTATTTGCCTCATGGGAGTCGTCTGGCGCGAGGGACTGCGCTTCCTGCATCAGCGCGAGCGCTTCGTCTCCGCGCTGGTGCGACCGCTGGTCTGGCTCTTCATCTTCGCGGCGGGCTTTCGGCAGGTGCTCGGCATTTCGATCATCCCGCCCTATGAGACCTATATTCTCTATGAGGTCTATATCGCCCCCGGCCTGATGGCGATGATCCAGCTTTTCAACGGCATGCAGTCGTCCCTCTCCATGGTCTACGATCGCGAGATGGGCAATATGCGCACGCTGCTCGTCTCGCCCTTCCCGCGCTGGTTCCTGCTCGGCGCGAAGCTCATGGCCGGCGTCGCCGTCTCGATCCTTCAGGTCTACGCCTTCCTGCTGATCGCTTATTTCTGGGAGATCGAGCCGCCGACGAAATGGGGCTATCTCACCGTGCTGCCGGCGCTGGCGCTCGCCGGTCTGATGCTCGGCGCGCTCGGCATGCTGCTCTCGTCGCTGATCAGGCAGCTCGAGAATTTCGCGGGCGTGATGAACTTCGTCATCTTCCCGATGTTCTTCGCCTCCTCGGCGCTCTACCCGCTCTGGCGCGTGAAGGAGTCGAGCCCCTGGCTTTATTACGTCTGCCAGGCCAATCCCTTCACACATGCCGTCGAACTGATCCGCTTCGCCTTCTACCAGCAGATCGAATGGACCTCGCTGCTCACAGTTCTCGGCTATACGAGCGTCTTTCTCGTGGGCGCCATTATCGCCTACGATCCCGCGCGCGGGATGCTGATGCGCAAGGGAAGCTGAATGCAGTCCTGGAATGCGGATGACTACCGGCGTCACGCCGGCTTCGTGCCGCAGCTTGGCGCGCCGCTCCTCGATCTGCTTGCGCCTCTCGCTGGCGAACGCATCCTCGATCTTGGTTGCGGCGACGGCGCATTGACCGCGCAGATCGCGGACAAAGGCGCGCAAGTCGTGGGCGTGGATTCCTCCGACGACATGATCGCCGCCGCCCGCGCGCGCGGTCTCGACGCTCATGTCGTGAATGGCGCCGCGCTGAATTTCGGACAGGAATTCGACGCCGTCTTCTCCAACGCCGCCCTGCATTGGATGCGAGACGCCGACGCCGTGATCGCCGGCGTTCGACGCGCCCTCAAGCCGGGCGGCCGCTTCGTCGGCGAGTTTGGCGGGCACGGCAATGTCGCGGCGATCTGCGTCGCGCTTCTTGCCGTGCTGGACGCGCGCGGCGTCGCTATCGAAGACGCCTTGCCCTGGTATTTTCCCACGGTAGAAGACTATCGAGCGCGCCTGGAAGCGCATGGCTTCACGGTGAGCGAGATGTCGCTCATCCCGCGCCCGACTTCCCTGCCGACCGATATTGGCGGATGGCTGGACGTCTTCGCGTCCGGCGTTTTCGAAAGACTGGCGCCGCAGGAGCGCGTCGCCGCGCGTGAAGACGCCATCCGGCTGATGCGCCCGGCGCTCTGCGACACAGCCGGAAACTGGACGGCGGATTATGTGAGGTTGCGTTTCGTCGCGCGGCTCTAGAGCTACTTCTTCTTCGCCTTGGCGGCGGCTTCTTCAGCGGCCTCGGCTTCGACATAGCCCTCGGGCAGTTTCACGCCGCCGGCAAGCTGCGCGCCCAGCGCGATGACGCGCGCTTCGGTCAGGCGCAAGGCGCAATAGCCGAAATCCGATTCTTTCGCGTAAGTCCGGCAGACTTCCTCGCGCCAGGACGAAAATCCGGCCTGCTCCTTCACGACGAAATTGCGGACCGGCTTGTCCTTGCTGTTGCGATCGTAAAGCGCCTTGAAATCGGAGCGCACGGTCTTCTCGACCTTTGCGCGCGAACCCAGCATTTCCTCGGCCTTCGCAGGGTCGAATTCATTCTCCGGCATGCCCCAGAGGCCGCTCGGATCGGCGCGGCAGTCCGCTTCCTTGATCTCGCAGGCTTTGCCGTCATTCGTCACCAGAACGGCGCCGTCGAGCACGTCGAGCGTGAAGGGACACGCCGGGAAGGACGCGACCTGATAGCGGCGCAGGCCGGCGCCGCTGTCGCGAGAGGTGAGCTTGAGCGGCATCCCCGCGATATCGACGCGGCATTCCTCGCCGGAGCGGGACAGCCGATCGCCCGAGAGGGTCAATTTGCTGACCTGCAGCTCTCCGCCGCTCGCGCGAGAGAATTCAACCGCGCTGCCGTTGCCATCGAGCTTGAGGGTCTTGCCGATGATCGTGTCTTCGGAGGGCGCCTTGGGCATGACGACGGGGCCGCGCGCCGATCCGATCTCGCCGCTGCTGAGCTTCTTTTTCGGACGGGACGGCGACGTCACCGTGCCTTCGGGCGTCGGCGCCACGGCGCCGGGAAGCGCGAGCTGGGCGGAGGCAGGCGTCGCAGCGGCGGCGACGCAGAAAAACGCGACCGCCCCCGCCGCCCGAGAAATAATTGTCCAGGACGGCGCAATCGACATTCGCAAAACCCAGCCCTTCCCCCCACCGCCGGCGTCGCCGGCGGGCAACGCCCTTATCTGGGCGCGAGAACCATCACCATCTGCCGCCCTTCCATGGACGGCTCCAGCTCGACCTTCGCCATCTCGGCGGTCTCGGCTTTCACGCGCGTCATGAGGCGGTAGCCTATGTCCTGATGGGCGATCTCGCGCCCACGAAAACGCAGCGTCACCTTGACCTTGTCGCCTTCCTCGAAGAAGCGGCGCACCGCCTTCATCTTCACGCCGTAGTCGTGCTCGTCAATGCCCGGACGCAGCTTGATTTCCTTGACCTCGACGACCTTCTGCTTCTTGCGCGCCTCGGCGGCCTTCTTCTGCTCGGCAAAGCGAAAGCGCCCATAGTCGAGGATTTTGCAGACAGGCGGCGCGGAGTTCGGGGCGATCTCAACCAGATCCAGCCCGGCCTGCTCGGCAATGCCGAGCGCGTCCAGTAATTGAACGACGCCGTGATTCTTGCCTTCCGAATCGATCAACTGCACTTCACGTGCGCGAATTTCACGATTGATGCGCGGGCCTTCCTTTTGCGGCGCCGCGGTGCTCTTCATTGGCCGGCGAATGGATCATTCTCCTTGACAGGGGCCGAAAGCCTCGACCCTGATTAAATAGTGGCCCACCGACAAGCCCGTTCAAAATCGCTTTCGGGAGGGATTTCTGAAGTGGGGAGATTCCCACGAAAGCCCGGCAAGTCAACTGCCGAATTGAGCTTTGCAGTCATTATTACTCCGAAAGCGGCTCGGAAAGGAAATTCTCCACGAGTTCTGCGAGCTTGTCCGGCGAATCCTCGGGCGAGAAGTGGCTCACGCCCGGCAAGCGCCCGATCCGCAAACGCCGCACATACCGCTCCGCGCCTTCGAGACAATTCTCCCCCAGCGCGACGTCATCCGTCCCCCAGACGATCAGGACCGGCGTTTCGACCGGGACGTCGAGGTCCCGGGCGTTGAAAAGATCGGGGGCGGCGCGGCGATACCAGTTCAGCATGGCCGTCGCGGCGCCTGGCGCGGCGATGTTTTCCCGATAAATGTCCATCACGGCCGCGGGGATCGCCGCTGGTCGCCCGGAGGACATGCGGATCAGGCGCCCCGTGAGATAGCCGCGCCCGGCCGACAACAGCAGATCGGGAAGAAGCGGGATCTGGAAGAAGGCCGCGTAAAGCGATTTCACCTTCTGGCGCAGCCCGCGCAGCGCCGCCTTGAAGCACAGCGGATGCGGTATATTGACGACGATCAGCCGCTCGAGCGGCCTCAGTCGCCGGATCGCCACCACCCAGGCGATCATGCCGCCCCAGTCATGTCCGATCAGCGTGACGGCGCGCGCGCCGGAGGCGTCGATGAGCGCCGCGACGTCGCCGGTCAGCGCCTCCAGCGAATAGTCGTCGCGCGCCTGCGGCCGGCTGGTCGCGCCATAGCCGCGCTGATTGACGGCCCAGACGCGATAGCCCCTCGCGACGAGCGGCGCGACCAGATGGCGCCACATCACCGCATGTTGCGGGAAGCCATGCAGCAGGAGCGCGAGCCGGTCGCCCTCCCCGGCCTCGAAAACCTCGAAGACAAGTCCATTTGCGGGAATGAGCAGGCGTCTCGCCCCGAGGATGGCTTCCGCCGTCGTCAACCGGCGAGCGCCGGACAGCTTGGGCAGGGCGAGCCGCCCGCCATGGCCGCGCAGCTCTCACCGGCGCCCGTATCGCCGCCGGCGGCGGGCTTGGCGATCAGCGAGAGCAGGCGTTCGGCCTGCGCGGCGCCGCAGGCGGGGCATTCGGGCGTTTCCTCGAAACGCGCGAGAGTCTCGAATTCATGGGAGCAAGTCTGGCAGCGGAAAGCGTAGAGCGGCATGTTATGGCCTCTTGAAGTGTGCTCCCGACGCTTTTACGCCCTCGAGGCCCCGCTCGAAAAGACGGAACGTCGTCGCAAGGCGCGGCGGGGCGGGATTCGTGAACTGAGGACGAGATGACC
Organism: uncultured Alphaproteobacteria bacterium; assembly: GCA_963717565.1. GTDB lineage: Bacteria > Pseudomonadota > Alphaproteobacteria > Rhizobiales > Beijerinckiaceae > Methylocystis. Next base: position 501,179 of record CAVQWJ010000014.1, on the reverse strand, counting down.
TATCGAACGCCGCTGCAGGACCTCAACTTTTTCCTCCGTCTTGCGGCGGGGCGGCAGTCGTTCGATTCCAACGGGATCTACGCCGATCTTGCCGGCGGGCTCGCCGAGCAGACGCTCGCCGAAGCCGCCAGATTTGCGGAAGGGCAGTTGCTCCCGCTCGACCGGGAGGGCGACCGCATCGGCGCGCGCTTCGCCGACGGCGCCGTGACCACGCCGCCGGGCTGGCGCGACGCCTATGCGCAATGGCGCGCGGGCGGCTGGAACGCCATCGCCGCCAGCCCGGATTTCGGCGGCATGGGCCTCCCAGTGCTGCTCAACGCCGCCTGCACGGAAATCTGGAACGCGACCAACATCTCCTTCGCGCTCTGCCCGCTGCTTGAGCCATGGCGGCATCGAGGCGCTCGAGGCCCACGCCAGCGATAGGCTGAAGGAGACCTATCTCGGCAAGATCGTCAGCGGCGAATGGACCGCGACGATGAATTTGACCGAGCCGCAGGCCGGCTCCGATCTCGCGCTGCTGCGCACGCGCGCCGCGCGCAACGCCGACGGCTCCTACCGGATCGACGGGCAGAAGATATTCATTACCTACGGCGAGCATGATCTCGTCGACAATATCCTGCACCTCGTGCTCGCCCGATTGCCGGACGCGCCACCCGGCGTGAAGGGCATTTCGCTGTTCCTCGTTCCCAAATTCCTGCCCGACGACTCCGGCGCCTTCAACCGCCGCAACAGCGCGCGCTGCGCGGGCATCGAACATAAACTCGGCATACGTGGCTCGCCGACCTGCACCATGATTTTCGAGGACGCCGTCGGTTTCCTCATCGGCGAGGAGAACAACGGTCTCGCCTGCATGTTCACGATGATGAACAATGCGCGGCTTTCCGTGGGGGTTCAGGGTGTGGCCCTCGCCGAGCGCGCGTTCCAGGCGGCGCTGGATTATGCCCGCGAACGCAAACAGGGCCGCGCGCCCGGCGCCTCCGACACCAGCGCCATCGTCGAGCACCCGGACGTCGCGCGCATGCTGCTGACCATGGCGAGCCTCACCGCCGCGGCTCGCGCGATCTGTTTCGAGACCGCCGTCTCGATCGACCGCGCGCATCGCGACGCCGATCCCGCGCGGGCGAAGGAAGCCGATGAGCGCGCCAGCCTGCTGACGCCGGTCGCCAAGGCGTTCTCGACAGACATCGGCAATGAAGCGACCTCGCTTGCCGTGCAGGTATACGGCGGCATGGGCTACATCGAGGAGACGGGCGTCGCCCAGCTCATGCGCGACGCGCGCATCTGCGCGATCTATGAAGGCACCAATGGCATTCAGGGCATCGACCTCGTCGGGCGCAAGCTCGCCATGTCCGGCGGCGCGGCCGCGCGGCGCGAGATCGAGGACATGCGCGCCATCGCCCGCGAGAGCGATTACGCGGCGCTCGCCGAGGCTGTCGAGGCGCTGGCGCAGGCGAGCGATTTCATGGCGCGGGCGATGAAGGAAACGCCGGCGCAGGGCCTCGCGGGCGCGACGCCTTACCTGCGTCTGTTCGCACTCGCGCGCGGCGGGACATTGCTGGTGAAAGCCGCGCGGGCTGGCGCGCCATGAGAATGATCCGAACGCTGATCGCTATGAGACGCTATCGCACTTCTTCGCGAAGAACATCGCCGTCGCAGCGCCGGGGCTCGCGCGCATGGTGATGGAAGGCGCCGCGTCGGTGACGGACGCGGCGGCGGCGCTCGGCGATTGATCCCCTCTCCCCGCGTGCGGGGAGCGGGAGTCAGGCGCCCATGTGGTCGCGTAAAGCGCGCTGCTGATCGGCGGTCAGATGCAGACCCAGCTTCGAGCGTCGCCACAGCACGTCATCAGCCTTGCGCGCCCATTCGTTCTCGATCAGGTAACGCACTTCGGCTTCGGTCAATCCGCCGCCGAAGTTTCGGCCGAGATCCGCCATCTCATGCGCATGTTTCACGAAGCGCTCGGCGCGCGTCCCATAGGCGCGCGCGAGCCGCTGCGCGAGCGCCGGGCCGAGGAACGGCTTTTCGCTTTCGAGATGCGCAACGACATCCTCAAAAGCCGCATCCCCGCCGGGGAATACGGCGCCCGCCGTCCATGAAGCTGCATGCGGCGGCAGGAAGGGCGCGAGATCGTCGAGCGCATGTTCCGCGAGGCGCCGCGCCGTGGTGATCTTGCCGCCAAAGATCGACAGAACAGGAGCCAAACCCTCCGGCGCATAGAGATCGAAAGCGTAGTCCCGCGTCACCACGGAAGCGTTCAGCGAGCCATCGTCATAAAGCGGCCGCAGCCCCGCGTAACTCCAGACGATATCGTCGCGCGATACCGGCGTGCGCAGGAAATGATTGATGGAGTCGAGCAGATAATCGGTCTCCGGCGTCGCTGATTTCCACCGCGCCCGGCGCGCCGGAATAAGGAACGTCCGTCGTGCCGATCAGCGTAAAATCGTGCTCATACGGAATCGCGAAGACGATGCGGCCGTCGGGATTTTGTAAGATATAGGCGTGCGGGCCGTCATAGAGTTTGCGCGTGACGAGATGCGAGCCTTTCACGAGCCGGACATGCTTGCGCGACGTCACGTGAAGCGCGTCTTCGATCACCTGGGAAACCCATGGTCCCGCGGCGTTGACGAGCGCGCGCGCCTCGATCTGCGTCCCATCCTCCAGCGTCGCCAGCCAGCGGCCATTCTCGCGCCGCGCCCGCGACAGCCGCGCGCCGACGCTGATCGTCGCGCCGCGCTCCTTGGCGTCGAGAGCGTTGAGCACGACGAGCCGGGAATCCTCGACCCAGCAATCGGCGTAGGTGAATCCCACATTGTAGGTCTCTCGCAAGGGCGCCCCGAGGGCGTTGCCTTTCAGCGAGACCATATGCGAGCCCTCGAGCCGCTTGCGCCGCGCGAGATGGTCGTAAAGAAAGAGGCCGAGCCGCAGCATCCACACGGGGCGCAGGCCCTTCTCATGCGGCAGAACGAATTTCAGCGGCCAGATGATATGCGGCGCGGCGGCGAGCAGCAGCTCGCGCTCGGCGAGCGCCTCGTGCACGAGGCGAAACTCGTAGAGTTCCAGATAACGCAGGCCGCCGTGAATGAGCTTGGTCGACGCGGAGGACGTGCCGCTGGCGAGATCGTTCTGCTCGACGAGTCGAACCGAAAGTCCCCTGCCCGCCGCGTCGCGCGCAATGGCGGCGCCATTGATCCCGCCGCCGATGATGAGGAGATCGAAGATCATTGCGCGCGCCCTTCCCAAGCCAATGCCTAATCTATGGCGGCGCAGGAATGACGCAACAGCCAGATTTCCTCATCCTGAGCAGCGCGCATGGCGCGCGTCTCGAAGGACGAGGAAATCCGGCCGGAGCCGCGATTTTCAATTCGCAGGCGTTCGGGGACGACAATCCTTCGAGACGGCCCTTCGGGCCTCCTCAGGATGCGGTTCCGTCAGAAGCCGCGCACAATTTGGCGCGACTCGCGTCTGTCAGACCTGGGGCGCGCGCGCCGGCGGGCGATTGCCGCCGCCGAAGGCGCGCTTCTGGCCGTTCGGCCGCGCCTGGCGCTTGGCGCCGGGATGCTGCGGGCCGTCGATATGCTGGCCCTCGCGGCGCGGATGTTTCGGCGCGTTGCGGGCGCCGACATGCGCCTTGGGCGCCGGCCCGCCGCGTTGATTGCGGCGCGCAGGCTGCGCGTCGTCGTGGCGCTGATCGGCGCTGCGGCGGTCGGTCACGGGAAGCGACTGGCGCGTGAGCTTCTCGATCTGCCGCAGCAACGGCCGTTCGCCATTGTCGCACAGCGAAATCGCGCGACCCGAGGCGCCGGCGCGCGCGGTGCGGCCGATGCGGTGAACATAGGCCTCCGGCGTTTCCGGCAATTCGTAATTGACGACATGGCTCACGCCGTCGACGTCGATGCCGCGCGCGGCGATGTCGGTGGCGACCAGCACGCGGGTGCGGCCCTTGCGGAAATCCTCGAGGGCGCGAATGCGCTGGCTCTGACTCTTGTTGCCGTGGATGGCGTCGGCGCCGACGCCGGCGGCGTCGAGCTGCTGCGCCACGCGATCGGCGCCGCGCTTGGTGCGGGTGAAGACGATGGCGCGCGAAATATCCGTGTCGTTCATCAGCTCGATCAGCATGTCGCGCTTGGCGCCGCCGTCGACGAGGAACACATGCTGGTCGACGCGCTCGGCGGTGGTCGCCACCGGCGTCACCGACACCTGCGCCGGCTCATGCAGCATGTCCTGCGCGAGGCCCGCGATTTCCTTCGGCATGGTCGCCGAGAACAGCAGCGTCTGACGCTTCTTCGGCAATTTGGCGACGATCTGGCGGATCGGAACGATGAAGCCGAGATCGAGCATGTGGTCGGCTTCGTCGAGGACGAGCACTTCCGTCGTCGCGAGCTTCAGGCGGCCGCTGGCGATATGGTCGAGCAGGCGGCCGGGCGTCGCGACGAGCACGTCGAGGCCGCGCGCCAGCATGTCGATCTGCGGGCGATGCGAGACGCCGCCGACGATGACGCCGACGCTCGGCCGCATGAACTGGCCATAGGCGCGGAAGCTGTCGGCGATCTGCGCCGCGAGTTCGCGGGTCGGCGCCAGCACGAGCACCCGGGCGGTGAAGGGAGCCGGACGGCGCCGGTCGGTGGCGAGCCGCTCCAGAATCGGCAGCGCGAAAGCGGCGGTCTTGCCGGTGCCGGTCTGCGCGATGCCGAGAAGGTCGCGGCCCTGCATCAGATAGGGAATGGCCTGGGCCTGAATGGAAGTCGGCGTTTCATAACCTTCGCGATCGAGAGCGCGAAGCAAAATCTCGGCGAGGCCGAGATCGGAAAATTTGGTCACTGAGCGTCTTTCAAGATGGAATCGTGCGCCGCAGCCCTTGCAAGCGCGGTTGGTCGATCCGGAAAAAAGGGAGACCTGCCCCGCGTATCGGGCCGTCATTGGGTGCGTAAGGAGGCTCGACAGCTGGTCGGCGGGCCAAGGGGCCTGTTCGATCTACGCGGCTGGAGCGCCTCATGCTGCGGCGCAGCGTCCTGCTTCTATAGGAAGCGCAGGCGCCGGTCAATGCTCGACTGTGAACCGGGCCCGGACAGGCGCCCAAGCATCAGCGCGCGCCCGAAACCCGTTCCTGAGCGGGACCGGACCGGCTATACTCCAAACGATTGGAGACGCCCTCCCGTTTCGGCATCAGGTCGGAGACTTTCCGGAGTGAATACAGTGAAAAAAGCAGGAGCAGTTTGCGCTATTTGCTTTGTGCTCGCCGCTTCCGGCGCCAGGGCGGAATCCCCCCAGCAAAAGCCGTTCGAAGAGCTGAGCGGCTGCATGGACAGGGCCAAGGTCGAGAAATACATAGCCGACCATAATTTCGCGGAATTGCTCCGCGGCGCGAGCGCGGATGGCAGAACGCACGGGGTCTGGACGAGCGGCACGAAGGTTCTGATGATCGATTATGTGAGACCTCCCGAAGACAAGATGGATCAACTCAAGACCATCTGCGTGAGCGGCCTCGTGTCCAACGTCGCCTTCAACCTCTATGTCATCGAACAGCTCGTCAGTTCCGCCGCAGGTTCCTCAGACAAGAAGTAACGTCGCGGCCGCAAGCGCGGCCGCCTGGCGGCCCGCGGAATCTCCAATACGAGAAAAGGCGCCCGGCTCTCGTCGGGCGCCTTTCGTTTTCCGCCTGCGCCCAACAGGACGCAGGCGCGAATTGTAGAGGCTAGAAGTAAACCTTGGCGCGCATCTCCAGCAAGGTCGGGTGCGAGCTGTAGGCGGCAAGGGGATTCGCGTTCAGCGGCGACTTCAGGTTCATCACATGGGTCGCGTTGAACTGGAAGGCGACGCCCGTGTCCGGATACCAGTTCACGCCACCCGTGAAGTTCTGCTGGTAGCCGCCATAGATGCCGGAATTGGCGATCGCGTTTGTCGTGAGGTACGCCGCCTGTCCCGACGGAGCTGTCGGGTCGCCCAAGGATTGCCGGCTCCCAACAGGAGAGCGTTCCTCGTCGCTCCCGAGAACGGCCCATTGTCCAGATTGAGAACGCTCCAGCGTCCAACCAGACCCCAGGCGCCCCAGCCGCCCTTGGAGAAGGGATCCTTGATCTTCAGCTGACCGAAGGTCACGCCGTTCTTGTCCTTCATGTCATAGGACTGGGATTTCTCTTCGCCAGTGATCCACCACTCACCCTGGACATAGCCGCCGGTCGCCACATAGCGCGAATTGCCGGGAGAGAGATAGAGACCCTGCGCAGGCGTGTTAAGCGACCACGCTGTACCGCCTGGCGGACTTGCCGTGGTGCCCAGCTGAGCCTGTGCGAAGGCCGCAGCCGCAGCCGTATTGCGGTTGTAGTTCGCGACCAGATACTCGCCCTGAACAAAGAAGTTGTTGTAGGAGAGCGCCGCTTCGAGATCGAGCTTCTCGATGTCCTTCACGCAGTTGCCCGACACGTTGTAGGTCGTGAAAATATTAGATGCAGTGTTGATATAGGGGTTGGGCGTAAAGCGACCGCAGGACAGATCGGGCGTGCCGAGGAAGGTCGTGCCCAGAACGTTAGCTTCGGAGCCGAGGCGATTGCCGGGCGCCATGTTGCGGTCGTCCGTGTAGGCGCTGGAGCTGTTCGGCTGATGGTAGCTGCCGGCAACGCCGATGTGCACAAGACGATGCTCGTCGAAGAGCGGCGCCCAGGTCACGCGACCAGTGGCTTCCCAATAAGCTCCGCCGCCCCAGGGCTGATACCAGTTGGTTTTGGGGACGCCGCGTGCCAACATATCTGGGGACGTATTCCCCCGCGTTTCCGGACGAGGTGTTGATCGGACGCATGTTGAGGTCCTGGAAGCTCAATGAGTAGAGACCGACGTGAGCTGTCCAGTTGTCCTTGCCGATCATACCCATCGCCACGCCCAGATGGCGGAAGGGCGCGATGGCGTCGACCGCGAGCGGGCGCTCGATAGTGTCGCGATACTTCGACGACGCCAGCGCTTCAAGGCTGAAGGATTCGTACTGGCTGCCGATCTTGAAGTAAACCGGTTCGGCCAGCCACGGCGCGGACAGGCGCGGATCCTGGACGCCCAGGTAAGCGTCGCGCCAGCCCTGCCAGAGGAAGTTGCGGTCGGTGACGTAGCTGTTCGTCAGGAACGGGTTGTTGCTGGCGGCATTGGACAGGTTCGTGTTCCAGAGCTGAACCGTCGAATTCGCGAAGTCATACTGGATCTTGTAGAACCAGGGCTTCATCCGGCCCTTCGACTTCGAGGCGGGCCTGGCCGAAGCCGACGTTGCCCTGCCAGCCGTTGCCCGGCGAACCGGCGGTTCCGCCGCCGTCCACGAACAGGCGACCGCCCACCTTGAAGGCGAAATTCTTGTCTTCGGTCTCGACATAGAGTCCCTTGCGAACGTCGACGAAGACCGGCGGCGGCGCATGCGGATCGACCGGCCCCTTCACGACCGCGGCGTTGGCGACATTGGTCGCCTTCGCGGCCTGCGCCTTTGCTTCTTTCGCTTCCTTGCGGAGCTTTGAGATTTCCGCTTCGAGGGCGCGCAGGCGCGCGTCGATGGCGTTGGCGTCGAGCGCGAAAGCGGCTCCAGTGGCGGAAAGAAGCGCGCCAAGGGCCACGCCGCCGATCGCCCATTTTTTCGTCAAACCGTTCATCTCAGTTCCCCAAGAGTTAACTTCCGGGAGCGACTAAATCCGGCGCTAGATGACAGAGCCGTGACAATTCGGAGCGTTTGCGAACTGTGACATACTGCTTCGGCCGTGCTGTGGCGCCCGTGCCACAGTTTTCTCAGCAATCCCGTTGATTCGGGTGATATTTTCGTCACAAACTCGGGCTTTTCCGCCCGGTTCCGCGAACGTTGAAGCGGTCTGGCCTCAAGAAGGAAGACGGCCCACCTCCCGCACGGGACTGACGTGGGCTGACCTGGCCGGAAATGCCCATGAAGAGGGCGTCACAGATATCAGCCGCGGCGAAAAAAGCGCTGGCGCGATATGATGCTCACGTCGTTGGTCGCGTCCTTCAATTGCCGAACAACAGCGCCGCGCGCTCGCCCCAGCAGAAATGTTGTTTCCCTTTCTTTTCCAATGCTCAAGCCGCGCATTTTTCGCCTCATTTGATCCGAACACGACAGTTATGTGACACCCGAAGACGAAGATGGCGGACGGTGGGGTGACATGACTTCGATGGTCAAAAGGCGAATTCTTTCGACGAGCGCGCTTTGCGCAATGCTGATTGCGACAGGGGCCCGTGCAGCGTCCAGCGCCGACGCGATCGAAGCCCGCCTTCGCACCCTCGAAGCCGAAATCGCAAAACTCCGAAAGGAGGCGAAAGAGGCAAAGGCCCAAGCCGCCGCAGCAGCAAAGGCGACCAATGTCGCCAACGCCGCCGAGGCGCCTGCGGATCCGCAAGCGCCGCCGCCGGTCTTCGTCGACGTCCGGAAAGGGCTTTAATCGAAAGCGAAGACAAGAATTTCGCGTTCAAGGTGGGCGGCCGCATCCTTGTCGACGGCGGCGGAACCGCTGGTCCACCCGGCAACGCCTGGCAGGGCAATGTCGGTTTTACCCAGGCGCGTCTTGAGGTCGAGGGCAGGATGAAGCCCTGGTTCTACAAGCTGCAATATGATTTCGCGAGCCCGACGTTTCAGCTCTGGAACACCAACCTGTCCACGGCTGCCTTGCCCGGCACTTATCCGTTTGTAAGGAACTATGTAACCGACCGCAATTTCCTCTGGGGCGGTTTCCGCGACGCCTATCTGGGCGTCCAGGACCCGCGTTTGTCCGCGCCGTGGCTGGCGGAGCCGGTCTATTTCAAGATCGGCAGCCAGTGGGAATCCTTCAGTCTGGAAGCGATCACATCATCCAAATTCCGCGATACGATCGAACGCCCGCTCGCGGTCGACGCCATCGCGCCTGCCCGTCACCTCGGCGTGGCGATGGGGATGATCGGCAAGGACAACTGGACCGCGCACTTCGGCCTTTACTCGCTGAGCTTCCAGGATCTCAACGCCCGCCCTGTGAATACCTCCTCGGGTAATCCGGGCCTCGACTTCATCCCGACCTATAACGGCTTCAGCGCAGTCAACCAGAACTGGTATCAACCCTGGGGCGGCGGCGCCTATTGGGAGACCACGGGTCGCGTGACATGGGCGCCGATCCTCGACGAGCACCGACTGGTGCATGTCGGCGTCGCCGGCAGTTACCATCAACCGAATAATTCGACGGCCTACAGCGACGACCGCAACTCGGCTCCCGGCAACCGGCTTGGGTCGGAAGCGAACATTCTGGGGAGCGCCTATCTGGGAACGACCGATCTCTCCTGTGGTCGTTTTGCCCAAAGCCCCTACGTCAACCCCGCCGTGTACACGACCTACAATGCCGCGGGCAACTGCATCAACAACATCGAAAAACTCGACGTCGAAGCCGCGCTTTGTACCACAACCTGTATGTGCAGGGCGAGTGGCTCATGGCGAATTACAATCGCAACACGGCTGCGGCTGCGGCCTTCGCGCAGGCTCAACTGGGCGTCACCTCCTCCGGAGCTTTGAGAACCCCCGAACAGGGGCTTTATCTCTCTCCCCCGAATTCGCGTTACCTCGCGAGCGGCGGCTATGTTCAGGGGGAGTGGTGGATTACGGGCGAAGAGAAGGCCCAGTCCTACGACTTGAAAGACAAGGCCGGCGTGACCTTCGGTCAGCTGAGTTAATAATGGAGGATGCAGGGGCTAGGCGGGCGCGCCTGGCCGTGGGCGACGCCGGGCACGGCTGAGTCAGAAATAAGTCCAGTGTTTTTCGGTCAAAGCGCGTCAACCGCGAGTTCATGCGACATCGCTGCCAGGTCGCCCCAGAGCAACGCCAGCGCCTTTTTTGGACCCGGCTTCCTGCCGTCGCGTCAGGCGCTTCTATATGCACGGAGCGCACCCTGATCTCCAGGCGCGCGCAGGTCTATTAGGGGCGGCTGCGGTCTCCTTGCCGGGCGGGACAAACTTTACGGCTATCGGAAGCGGCAAAGTTTACAGTCCCCGGGGCCATCCATGAGCACTCCGCCGCAGCCTCGCAGAGAGGCGGCGTTTCTCTTCATTCTGATCACCGTGACGCTGGATATGCTGGCGCTCGGCGTGATCATCCCGGTCCTGCCGAAGCTCGTCGCCCAATTCGAGGGCGGCGATCTGCAGTCGGCGGCGCGCGTCGTCGGCTTCTTCGGCTTCGCCTGGGCGGCGATGCAGTTTCTCTTCCAGCCGGTGCTGGGCGCGCTATCGGACCATTTCGGCCGCCGACCGGTGGTGCTGGCCTCCAATCTCGGCCTCGGGCTCGATTACATCTTCATGGCGCTGGCGCCGTCCCTGCCCTTTCTCTTCATCGGGCGGATGATTTCCGGCGCGACGGCGGCGAGCATCGCGACGTCCAACGCCTATATCAGCGACATCACCCCGCCCGAGAAACGCGCCGGCCGCTTCGGCCTGATCGGCGCGGCCTTCGGCCTCGGCTTCATTCTCGGCCCGGCCATCGGCGGGGCGCTCGGCTCCTATAATCTGCGCTTTCCGTTCTGGGCCGCGGCATTCTTCAGCCTCGCCAATTTTCTCTATGGCTATTTCATCCTGCCGGAGTTGCTGGCGGCGGAAAAGCGGACGCCGAAAATCATCTGGCGCAGCGCCAATGTGCTCGGCTCCTTCGAGTTCCTGCGCCGGCAACCGGCGCTTACGTTGCTCGCGAGTGGACTGTTCCTCTCGTTTCTGGCCCATGAATTGCTGCCCGCGCTCTTCGTGCTCTATACGCAGCAGCGCTACAATTGGGACCCGAGCACGACCGGCTGGGCGCTTGCCATTGTCGGCATATCGCAGACGGTCGTCTCCGGCGCGCTCGTGCGTCCCGCCGTCGCGCGGCTGGGCGAGAAGACGACTCTGATCATCGCGCTGGGCAGTGGAGCGCTTGGTCTGCTCGCCTACGCCTTCGCGCCGACGGGCGCGATGTTCATGGCGGCGCCGCCGCTGATTGCGCTGTGGGGCATGGCCAATCCGTCCTTCCAGGGCCTCGCGACGCGCCTAGCCGGCGCCTCCGAGCAGGGCCGTCTGCAAGGCGCGCTCGGCAGTCTGCGCGGCGTCTCGGGCATGGTGGGGCCATTGGTCTTCACGCAAATTTTCGCGCTGTCGCTGGCCTTCGACATCTTCCCCGGCGCGGGCTATTTCGTCGCCGGACTGTTGTTGGCCACGAGCCTTTTCATTGGACTGAAAGCGGTGAAAGACTTCGGACCGGCTGTGCCGGCGGCGCGAAGCGAGCCAGAGCGCTGATGTAGCGTCGTCGGCTTTTCCTATATCGCTCCCGACGGCTGCAACCGCACGGCGCTCACGCCGCCGCCGCGCCGTTCCACGCAAATCTTCGTGGCGATACGGTCTTGCAGCGACTCGACGTGGCTAATGACGCCGACCTTGCGCCCCTGCCCCTGCAAATTCTCCAGCGCGTCGATCGCCACGTCGAGGGTCATTGCGTCCAGCGCGCCGAATCCCTCGTCGATGAAAAGCGTGTCGACGAAGGAGTTGCGGCCCTCCAGCCCCGCCAGAGCGAGCGCCAGAGCGAGTGAGGCGAGGAAGCGCTCGCCGCCGGACAGCGAGCGCGTCGAACGGCGCTCGTCGCCGAGGTCGCGGTCGACAATCTGTAGGCCGAGCGCGCCCATCTCGCCCGATCGCTCGAGCCGGTAGCGCGGCGACAGCAGCGCGAGCCGCTGATTGGCGAGCGCGACGAGCTGCTCCAGCGTGACGCCCTGCGCAAAACGGCGGAATTTGTCGCCATCCTTCGAACCGATGGCCGCGTTGATCTCCTCCCAGACTTTGCTCGCCGCCTGCGCCGCGTCGATGTCGCTTGCGAGAGTCTGCGCGCGGCCACGCGCGTCGTCGTCCTGCTGGAGCTGCTGGCGCAAGACGCCGCTTTGCGTCAGCAGTTCTTCCAGCGCAGCGGAAATTTCATCCCGAAGCGCGACAAGATTTTCATGCGGCGTCTCGGGAAGACCAGCCGCTTCGGCCTCGACAAGGTCGGCGCGTCTTGCGGCGACGCCAGCGTCGGCGTCTCGCAGTTTCGTCTGCGCCAGTTCGACCTGCCGGCGCACGGCCTCCGTCTCCTCATGCGACATCGCGAGAAGCGGCAGGACGTCTTCCTGACGGAAACCCGACGCCGCCAGCGCGCCAGTGAAAACGGTGCGCGCCGTTCCTAGCGTCGTAAGCGCCTTTTCCACATCGCGCGCAGCGTTGGCGACGCGCTCGTCACAGGCGGCCTTTACCTTGTCGGCGTCGGCCCGCGCATTGCGCATGGCCTCATACGCCTGATGCGCGGCCCTGCAGGTCTCCTCGATGCGCGCGCGATGGGCGCCTGTCTCCTCGCCGCCGAGCAGTTCCGCGCGTTCGGTTTGCAGGCGCAGGAGCGAACCGTGACGCTCCGCGTGATCTTTCGCCGCGGCGGCGGCCTTTTCGGCCGCGAGCCGGGCCTCCACATCGAGCGCCGCGATCCGGCGGCCGAGCTCCACGAGAGTTTGCGTCGCTTTGCCCAGAACGTCATGCGCGTCTTTGAACCTTGCGCCCGTTTCAGAGAGTATCTGCCGGCAACCGGCCGGGTCGCGGTCGAGATCGGCCGGCGTCAGATCGCACAGGATCAGATAGGAAGCGAGCGACTGGTCGAACGACAGCAGACGCGAATTGGCTCCGACCAGCGCCTGTTCCAGCCGCACGCAATCCTCGCTCGCGCCCCGCGACGCGGCTTCCATCGCGTCGCGCTCGATACGCCGCGCATCCATGGCGGCGCGCTTCTCTTCCAGCTTCCTGTTCAGCAGCGCAATGTCCGCCGTCAGTTGCCGTTCGCGCTGGACGATGATCCTGAGCGCCTCGCGTCGCGCCTCCACGTCCTCGATCATTTCTGCGACGCGCGCCGCAGCGCCGGCCGGCGTCTCCGGCGCTTGGGGAATCGCCAGCGCAAATGACGCATAATCCTGCGAGCCGGCGGCGATGGCGGCGCGCGCTTCGGCGTGCCGCTTCGTCGCCTCCTGATGCAGGGCGCGCGTCTGCGCGCCGCGCGCGGCGATCTGCATGAGCTGCCTGTCCGTTTCCGCAAGCGCCAGACGCGCCGCGTCACGCCGGGACCGCAGGGCCTCGACCAGCGCCTGAGCGGCGCCCTGCGTCTCGCTGAAGGGATGTTCCCGCGCGCCGCAAACCGGACAGGGCTCTCCCGTTTCGAGCGAGGCGCGCAGCTCGAGCGCATAGTCGGTGGCGGCGGCGTCCGCGAGTTCGCCCAGACGCGACGCGTCCGCCTCCTGAAGCACCTGATCCGCACGGCTCGCCCGCAATGCGGCGAGTCGAAGCGCCACCTCTTCGGCCTCCTGCTCAAAGCGCGCAATGTCCTCATATGCGCGCGTCGCCTTCTCCTGCGCGGCGTCATGCTCCCGCACGACGCGCGCCATATCCTGCAGCGCGTCCAGCGTGCGCGCGACATCGTCGAGCCCCTGCTGCGCCTCCGGCGCGCGCAGCGCCTCGCGCGCCGCTTCGCGGTCGCCCGCCTGCCCCATGATTTCCGTGAGCGCAGCGCGATCCGCCTCGTCGTCCCGATCGAAAGCGGCGCGCGCCTCCTTCGTGCGCGTCAGATCCTGTTGCGCCTTACGTAAAGCGTCGGTTGCGGCGTGAATTTCGCCTGCAAGCCGATGTCGCCTCGACAATTGATCGTCGATTTCAGCCCAGCGTTCGCTGAGCGGCCGCGCGGCGGCAAGCAGGTCGAGCGTCTCCTGCGCGGCCGCGCTCGCCGCGCGCGTCCTGGCTTCCTCTTCGCTTGCGCGATTGAACGCCGCCTGCTTTTCGGCCGCGAGCCGTACCGCGCCCTCCTCGGCCGCTTTCGCGCGTTCGACTTCCTTCTTCTGGGTCTCGATCTGCGTGTCGAGCGCGCGCGCTCTTTCCCAGGATGGCGTGAAGAACGCCATCTCGTCCAGCGTCGCCTGCAGGGCCGCCGCCGCTTCCCGTTCGGCTTTCTGCGCCTGCTCCAGCGCGACAAGCGCGGCTTCGTTCTGCGCTACGGCTTCATTCGCCGCCAGCTGTTTCTGGGCAAGCGCCTCCTCCGCCCGCACGGCTTCGTCGCTCGGCCCGCGCAGCGGCGCGACGCGCGCGAGCTCGTCGAGCGTCTGGCGTTGTGATCTGATGCTCTCGAAAACTTCCGCCGCCGCGGCGCGTTCGCTTTCGGCCTGCGTCAGCCTGGCGGCCGCGAGCGCATGCGCCTCGAGCCGACGCAATTGTTCGGTGACCTCCTGATGCTCGCTGTCGAGCACGGCGCGCTTCTCGACGATGGATGCGCTCAGCGCCAGGAGCGCGGCGCGCTCCTCCTCCCCCATCACGCCGATCTCGCGGCGGGTCTTTTCCAGCGCGGCGACGGACTCGCGCGCCTCACGCGCCTTTTCGAAGGCGCGCATGGAGAGACGCCCGTAAATCTCGGCGCCGGTGATTTTCTCCAGAAGATCGCCGCGCTCGCGCGCATCGGCGCGCAGGAAGGCGTCGAAATCGCCCTGCGCGAGAAGCGCCGTGCGCCGGAACTGATCGAAGGTTAAATCCGTAAGCTCGATGATGCGGCGGTTGACCGGCTCCACGCCGGATTCCAGCGTCTCGACGATCTTGCCGCTTTCGTCGATACGCCAAAGGCTGCGGCCGCGATTTTGCAGCCGGCCGGCGGCGCGCCCGCGCGCGCGCATGAGATCGCAGCGGGCGCGGTAGCGAATTCCGTCACGGGCGAGGAAATCCGCCTCGGCAAAGCCGCGCCCCGCGCCGCGACGCAGGATCGCGCGCGGATCGCCCGCCGTGAGCGTTTCGCCGGAAGGGTCCGGGCGCCTTCGCCGGCGCCCGCCGCGACGACGCGCGGGAATTTATCGTAGAGCGACAGACACAGGGCGTCGAGGATCGTCGACTTGCCCGCGCCCGTCTCGCCGGTGATGGCGAACAGGCCAGCCGTACGCAGCGGCTCCTGCTCGAATTCGATGGCGAAAGGCTCGGCGAGACTCGCGAGATTTTCGCCCCTGATCGCAAGAATGCGCAATTATTCGGTCTCCGCGATCTGGTCGAAGCATTGCAGATGCGCTTGCGACGGCGCCACGCCATGCGTCGCCTCGAAAGCCTCCCGAAAGAGATCGACCGGCTGGCGCTCGGCAAGACGCACCGGCGCGGCAGGCGCCGCCGGAGCCGCTGCCTGCGGCCGCTCGATTGCGAGCGAGACGAGCCGGATCGGGAAGCGGTCGCAGATCGCGTCGACCTCGGCCTTCAGCCCCGCCGCCGGTCCGTCGACCTTCACCGTCAGATGCACGAAGGGCCGCGCGACGTCCGGCGGCTCCTGGTCGAGCCCCAGCGCCATGATCGCCGGCTCGATCTCGCTGACCGCCAGCGCGCCCTGCGCCGGAAGACGCAGATGCGGCACGCTGCGGGTGAAGGGCAGATGTTCGACCGTCGTCTTTCCCGCCGCGTCGATTTCGACCAGCGTGACGCCGTGATCGTAATATATCTCGGTCTTCGACATCGGGATCAGCGAACCCGAATAACGGATCGTCTCGCGTCCGACGCTCTGCGGACGATGCAGATGACCGAGCGCGACATAGGCGACGTCGGGAAAGATATCCGGCGGCGCGGCGTGCTCGCCGCCGACCAGAATGCGACGCTCCGCTCCTTCGGATTCCAATCCGCCGGCGATGTGGAGATGGCCTGTGAGCACCAGCGGCGCGTCGCCGATTTTCGCCCGCGCTGCAGAGACCGCCTCGCGGTAGAGTTCCCGCACGCCCCAGACGACAGGCGAACCCTCCACTCCCGCGCCCGCAAGCGGCAGATCGGCCGCGCGCGGATAGGGCATCGCAAGGAGATGCGCGGCGACGTTTCCGTTCGCGTCGCGGATCGGCAGGAGATGCGTTGACAGATCGAGCGCCCCCGCCTTCCGCGCGACGACGCCAATGGAATAAACGCCCGCGATTTCGAAGAGCGCGCGCGGCGCCTCGAGCCTGCCGGCGGGATCGTGATTGCCGGCGATCAACGTCAACAATGCGCGCGGACAGGCGGCGCGCAGGGATCGCAGCGTTTCGTAGAGCAGCCGCTGCGCCTCGGCGGAGGGGTTGAGCGTATCGAAAACGTCGCCCGCGACGACCACGGCGTCGACGTCACGCTCTTTCGCGCGCGCAATCAACTGATCGAGCGCGGCGCGATGCTCGGCCTCGCGCGGCCACCCCTGAAGGGCGGCGCCGAGGTGCCAGTCTGCTGTATGGAGAATTCGAATCACATGTGGAGTGTTCAGCAGGCGGCAGGCCGGAGGCAAGCGATACGCTATACATGCCTGCTTCGGCCTGCCGCCCTTCTCTCACCGTCAGACCGCATTGCGATAGGCTTTGCGAGAAAAGACGGTGAGAAACAGGATCCGGATGTCGAGGGTTAGCGACCAATTGTCGATATATTGGAGATCGTGGGCGATCCGACGCCGGATTTTCGCGGTCGTATCGACCTCGCCGCGCAGGCCGTTTACCTGCGCCCAGCCGGTAATGCCTGGTTTTTACATTGTGACGACGCGCGTAAAGCGCAATGCGCCTTTCGAAAAGCTGATCATGCGCCAGCGCGTGCGGGCGGGGGACGACGAGAGACATTTCGCCGGAAATGACGTTCAGCAACTGGGGCAACGCGTTGAGATTGAAGCGGCGCAGGAAGCGCTTCGCGACGACCCCGTGGAGACCGAGCGCGTGGCTCGACAGATTTAGGCTGCTGACGGAACCCGAGCGCTCGACGCGCGCGCAGGCGAAACGGTCGAAGAGCCGTCCGAGATCGTTGCGAAGGGCGAGAGCCGGAAAGCTTCCGCGCAGAAAGGCCTTATTGGCGCTCTCAGCCGCCCGCCCGGCGCGGCGGGGAGCCGCGCGAGCGCCGGCAAAAGCATCGCCAAAGTCGACATTCTGCGACACGACCGCTCCATCGAATCGTCTGGCCTGAAACGGGACAGGAAGCCCCCTTAGCGGGAGCCTGACGATAGAGCTCGCAATGTCGGCGCCGAGCCCGAGCCGGCACCGCGCAGCGAATTCCAGGCATACACACAAAGCATTGATCTAAAATGACTTTTACCGCATGACGATCTGACGCCGGCGCAGCCGTCAAGCCTCTCGCCTTTCCCGGCGGGACAGCGGCCGGGACGTCTTCACAAGCATGTCGTACTGCCTGTAAACTATGGGAAAGACGCAAAAGGCCGGACGGACCTTGGCGCGGTCCTTCAGGCCCTTCTCGAAACCGAGAGGCTGGCAAGGGTGACCGCTCACTTCAGACATCAAAACGTCTCGCCTCAGGCTTGTCCCGCGCTGGTTCTCAACGCGGACTACAGGCCCCTCAGCTATTATCCGCTGTCGCTCTGGGGATGGCAGGACGCGATCAAGGCCGTCTTCCTGGATCGGGTCAACATCGTCTCGGAATATGACAAGGTGGTCAAAAGTCCGAGCTTCGAAATACGCCTGCCCTCGGTTGTTTCGCTCAAAGAATATGTAAGGCCGGCCCGTCAGCCGGCCTTCACTCGTTTTAACGTCTTTTTGCGCGACCGTTTCACCTGTCAGTATTGCGGCGCGCATGACGAACTGACCTTCGACCACGTCATCCCGCGCTCGAAAGGCGGCGCGACGACATGGGAAAATGTCGTCGCGGCCTGCTCGCCCTGTAATCTGCGCAAGGGCGACCGCCTGCCGAATGAGGTCCATATGGTCCCGGCGCAGAAGCCCTATCAGCCGAGCATCTCGGATCTGCATCGCAACGGCCGCCGCTTCCCGCCCAATTATCTGCACGACAGCTGGCTCGATTATCTCTATTGGGATTCCGTCCTGGAGCCGTAAGGCCCGCACGGAGAGAGCAACATGCTGCGCCGGCTGATCGTCATGACTTTCGGCTTTCTCATCGCGTCCGGCGTCGGCGCGGTGTTTCTCGTCGTCTCCGCAATGTTCGATCCGGCGACACGCGAGGCGGGGCTCGTTTCCGTGATGGCCAGCCTCTTCTCAGCCTTCGACGACGCGCTCGACGGAGGCGATCCCGGGCAGGCGCTTTCCGCTCTGGGTTTCATCATCTGGGCGGTGATCGTCGCGACCTGCGCGGCGCCGCTCGCCATTGCGGCGCTGATCGGGGAAGCAGCGGGCGCGCGATCCTTCATCTGGTATTCCGGCGTCAGCGGCCTGCTCGCAGGCGCCTCGCCCTGGATCGCGCGCGCCGCGCGGGGGCTCGAACGCGCGCAATCGATCAGCGAAGCGGAAGGCCGTCTGGCGCTGCTGTTTTTCCTCACCGGCGCGCTGACCGGCGCGATTTACTGGCTGATCGCGGCGCCGTCGCCGCGCCCGGAGACGGCGAAAGACGCGCGCGCGCCGTAGATCGTCGATCTCGCCCCCGCCCCTCACCCAAACGGCCGCGCCCGCCGGAACCCTTTCCGGTCGCCGACGTGTAGCCAGTAGGCGAAGACCGCGCCGGCGAGCGCGACGGCGGCGAGCATGGCCGTCGCGTAGAACTGCCAGAAACCGCCCACGGTGAAACCGAAACGCGTGGTTCGACGCGTTCCCGAGCTTTCCGTCACGGTGATGAAGGCTGCGTAATTGCCGGCTTCGTCGAAAACATGCTCCACCGGAACGGCGCCGCCGGGATAGACGCGCGACGGCGCGACGGCGACGGTGAAGGGCGCGAGGTCGTCCTCTTCGGTCAATGGCTTGCCGGGCTCCCTGACGATGCGCACTTCGATCGGCAGTTCGCGCAGACGTTCGGCGATGAGATCGATCGTCAGAATGATGCGCCCGGTCGACGGAAATTCGCCGCAGAAGCGATCGCGCGAACGATCCGGCATGTAGGCGACGACGCCGAGCAGATCGGGGCCGATGGAGATTTCGCACTGGTCCCGAATTGTCGACGACTTGTCCATGCTGATGGCCGACGCCTTGCATGGAATGAGAAATGCAGCTGCCGCGAGAACGATCGCGGACAGGACCCGGGCCACGGAGTTGAGCGATGACATTCTTTTCTCTCCACGATTTGCCCGGATGAGGCGCACAGCTACCGCAAGCCTGCTCGAATCCCCTGTTTTTCTTGGTTTTGCAAGGGGGCGAGGATTGACACCCCCCGGCGGGAAATGCTCTTAACCACCCATGGCTGATTATTATTCGCTGATTTCCCGCGCCATATCCGCTCTTCCCGGTCAAACGCCGGACGCCAGGCAAGGGGTTTACGAGCGGGCGCGGAAGGCGCTGGTCAACCAGCTCCGCAGCATCCAGCCCCCCGTGGCCGACGCCGACATCGCTGCGGAAAGTCGCGCGCTGGAAGAAGCCATAACGCGCCTCGAGCTCGAACTCGCCAAATCGAATGTGAGGGGCGCGCAGTCCCCGGCTCCCAAACCGACGTCCACGACGCCGGCCGCCAGATCCAACGGCGCACAAAAGCCTGCCGCTGCCGCCGCACCGCCGCATCAGCCTGCACCGACCGGCGCCGCCGAGCCCCCCGAGGCTCCCGCAGGGTCTGAACCGCAAGCCGAGACACGCAGCGCGGAAGAGGCGTGGCGCGATACGCTGGCCGACACGGCGCCGAATGGCAATGGACGCGATTCCCAGCGGCCAGCCGCGCCCCTGCCCCGCCCGCCCCGGTCGCAGCGCACTCCGGTGCGGATGATCGCTCTTGGCGGCGTGCTCGTCGCCCTTGTCGCCGTCGTCGGGGCGCTTGCCTGGTATCTCCGCGAAAGGCCGGAAGACCTCGCGAAGCTCAAGCCGGCGGAGACGGCCCATAACGGAGCCGAAGGCGGCAAATTCGGCGAAAGGATCGAAGGCGGCGCGCCGACGGGCGGGCCGAAGCGCGTCACCAGCGTTCCGGTGGCGCAGAAGGCCGAACTGTGGGTCGCCTCCGTGCAGGAGCCCGACAAGGTCGATCGCATTTACAACGCCAATGTCGTCTGGCGCCTGGAGAACATCGGCGGCGGCCCCGGCCAGCCCGTAAGCTCCGCGGTTCGCGGAGAGGTCGACGTCCCGGACGCCAAGCTGAAATTGAGCCTACTGTTCCAGAAGAACACCGACAGCGCTCTTTCGGCGTCTCACACGATCATGATTTCCTTCAAGCCGCAGCCGGGCAGTTCGCTCGGCAATGTGAAGGCCATCGGCCCGATTCAGATGCGCCGCCCGGACGCGCAGTCCGGCGAGAAACTTGTCGGCATCCCCGTTCCGATTACGGAAAACAACTTCCTCATCGGCCTGATGCGCGGCGACCGCGAAATGCGCAATATCCAGTTGCTGCGCTCGCTGAGCGTTCTCGACCTGCCCCTTCAGTTCGCCGACGGCCGTCCAGCGACGATCAATATGGAAAAGGGCGCCTCCGGCGAGCGAGTCTTCGCGGACGCCATCGACTCCTGGAGTCGCTAGCGCATCCCCGGTCTGATTGAATCAGACCGGGGCTGGGCGCCTAGACATCTGCTTTGGGGACGAAAACGAGACGGTAGACGAAAGCGTTCGCATCTTTCCTGCTGACCCAGACGCATTCGGGCGGCGTGTCGCCCTGATCCTTCAGCGCGACCTCCCACGGCCGCCCCATCAGCGACCCTTCGCCCTCATCCCAAACGATCCAGCCGAAATCCGGGTGGCGCAGAATCCAGATGTTCTTGTCGGCGCGCTTGTAGCGGGGGAAGCCGTCCACCGGGCCTTGTGGCAGAAAGCGGTAAACCGCGCCGTCGCTGAGCCGACGCATTTCAATGGCGCTGCTCATCGAAGTTTGCTCCATTCATCATAGTTGCGCCTAGAGCAACATAATTTGCAGCTCTCGATTCTTCCTCGCTGCGCTCCTCGCCATGACGAGGGCCTACATCACCAGCGTCAACTTCTGCGCCGCGCGCGTCACGCCGGTGTAGAGCCAGCGCGCGCGATGTTCGCGGAAAGCAAATGACTCGTCGAACAAAGTCACATTGTCCCATTGCGAGCCCTGCGCCTTGTGCACGGTGAGCGCATAGCCGAAATCGAATTCATCCGAGTCCTTGCGCAGCGCATAAGGTATCTCACCCTCGCCGCCCTCGAAGAATTGCGGAATGACGGCGACGCGCTGGAATTTCCCTGACTCGCCCTCTTCCGGCATGACCAGCATTCTGATCTTGCCCCGCCGCAAGGCGCCGGCGCTTTTCACCGTGAACAGCGCGCCGTTGAGCAGGCCCTTCTTGCGATTGTTGCGCAGGCAGACGAGCTTTTCTCCCGATTGCGGGAAAACCCCCGTGATACCGCGCAATTCGCGCAGGCGGCCATTATAGGCGCGGCGCGTCTTGTTGCGGCCGACGAGCACCTGATCGGCGCCGGTCACAAGCGCAGGGTCGAGTTCGTTGCGGCCAATGATGCGCGTATCGCCATAAACGCCGCGCGTCAGCGCCCCGCCCTCGCGGATCGTCATGGAAAGGCGGATGATCGGATTGTCGGACGCCTGACGGTGCACTTCCGTCAGCATCACATCGGGCTCGGCCTCGGTGAAAAAGCCGCCGCCGGAAACGGGCGGCAATTGCGCGGGATCGCCGAGCACCAGCACTTTCTTGCCGAAGGAGAGGAGGTCGCGGCCCAGCTCCTCGTCGACCATTGAACATTCGTCGATGACGATCAGCTTCGCATGGGCCGCGTCGCTTTCGTCATTCAACACGAAGGACGGCTCCTCCGTTTCGGTGTCGGTCGCGCGATAGATGAGGCTGTGGATGGTGCGGGCGTCCTTGCAGCCCTTCGAGCGCATGACGAGCGCGGCCTTGCCGGTGAAGGCGGCGAAGGCCACATCGCCCTCGACATGTTCCGCGAGATGCAGCGCCAGCGTCGATTTACCCGTTCCGGCATAGCCGAACAGGCGAAACACCTGCGGCCCGCGCGGCGTCTCCAGCCAGCGCGCGACGGCGTTCAGCGCATTATCCTGCTCGGGGGTCCAGACGGGCATGTTTCCGAAGATAAGGATCGAATCGGGAACATGCACGATGCCGGAGCCGGCCGCCCGTCACAAGGGCGGGCTCAGTCGCCCATCTGCATCAGCAGGTTGATCTTGACGATGATGTTTTCGATCGCGAGCAGCATGCACACCCAGATGCCGACCCAGATCGCAACGAATCTCGGGTTTCTCAAAAGCTCCCTGGCTTCCATGCCCCATCCCTCCGCTGCCTCGAAAGCGCAACTGACGAGGATACGCGCCAATCGCGCCGTCCTGAAAGCAGGAAATCAGACAATCAGCAGCGGATATGGACCCGTTCAGGCGTCTCAGGCCGTCACGCCGCCGATGAACAGCGCCGCGCCCAGAACCGACGAGATCAGCGCATAGAGCGACAGCCTTTCCTTGAAGCGCATCCAGACCACGATCCGCCGGAGCGTTCCCGTAGGCAGAAACATGGTGGCGACTCCGCTGAAAAGCGCGAGCCAGCCGATCAGCGACACGAGCGCCTCGACCCATCCGCCCCAGCGATTGTGTCCGACAACAATCGCGAGCCCCAGCACGAGCCGCAGCGTCCCGATCACAGACTCGAAGACGGGATCGTTGGTGATGCGGTCGACGAGCCCGAGCGCCGCCTCGCGGCGATACATCAGCCAGGCCGCCGCAAAAAGCGAATAGGCGCCCATGAGCTTGGCGAGATAGAGCGTCGACGGCGACATGGCCGCCCTCCCCTGAGACCCCGGATCAGACCGCCGCGGAATGCCGCGCCTCGGAGGTCTCCAGATAGGCGTCGAAGGCCGCAGCGGCAAGGCGCACGAAGGGCTGGCCGCGTTCCGTCACGCTTACCCGCCGCCCCTCGAGCGTGACGACGCCGTCAGCCTCCAGATTGCGCAGCGCGACGCGTGCGCCGTCAAATGCGTCTATCGGAAAGCCATGCTCTTGCGCGACCAGGCCGTAATCGACGGAAAAATCGCACATGAGCCGCTCGATCACGTCGCCGCGCGCGAGATCCTCGACCGAAAAGGCGAGGCCGCGCGTGATCGGGAAACGATCCGCCTCCACGGCGCGCCGCCAGCCGGCAAGGTCCGTGGCGTTGCCGACGAAGCCCTGCGGCAGACGCCCGATGGCCGAGACGCCGAAAGGCAGCAGCGCCACGGCGCTGTCGATCGTATAACCCTGAAAATTGCGATGCATCCGCCCTTCCCGCGCGGCGATTGCCAGCGGGTCGTGCGGGCGGGCGAAATGGTCGAGCCCGATCGCCTCAAAGCCCTCTCGCTCCAGCGCGCGGCGCACTGCCGCCGCCTGGGCAAGGCGCTCGGCGGCGCCCGGCAGCGCGGCGGCGTCGATCAGCTTCTGATTGGCCTTGAACCAGGGCACATGCGCATAGCCGAAAACCGCGAGACGCTGCGGGTTCAGCGACGCCGCCATCGCCGCCGTGCGCGAAACGTCGTCGACGCTCTGATCGGGGAGCCCATACATCAGATCAAGATTGATTGCGGTGACGCCTGCGCCGCGAAGCATCCCCACCGCCCGCGCCACGACCTCGAAGGGCTGCACGCGGCCGGCCGCCTCCTGCACATGTTCGTTGAGGTCCTGCACGCCGAAGGACGCGCGGGTGATCCCGGCCCTCGCCAGCGCCTCGACCATCGGCGCGTCGAGGAGGCGCGGATCGAGTTCGATGGCGTGCTCGGTGTCAACAGTTATGTCGAAAAGGTCGCGCAGACGCTCGATGATCTCGCCGAAACGCGCGGGACCGAGAATGCTGGGCGTCCCGCCGCCCCAGTGGATGCTCGCGACGCCGCGCGCGCGCGTCGCCTGCGCGGTCATCTCGATTTCGCGGAGCAGCGTTTCCTTATAGGCGGTGAGCGGCGCCTCCTGCCGCGTGGCCTTGGTGTGGCAGCCGCAATAGGCGCAGATTTCCCGACAGAAAGGCACGTGGAAATAAAGGGATAGCGAGGCGTGCGGGTCGAGCGCGCCGAGCCAGTCGCGCATTTCGGCGTCGCCGATCTGCTTCGAGAAATGCGGAGCCGTCGGATAGCTCGTGTAGCGCGGCGCGGAACGCTCGGCGAGGGCGAGAGAGGCCGGATCCATGCGATACTTCCTGTAAAGCCTGCTTGACACGACTGTAGCGCGGCGAGACGCTGCGCGCACTGCTACACATTACCGCGCCCATCTGCGACGGCCCCTGGCCCCCTCGGTCTTGGCCCCCGCTCTCAAAAAGGGCAGACTTGCCGCGATTCTGTCCCTCCCAACGGAGCTAGCGTCGATGTCGACGATTTTTTCGAACGTGCGGCTTGCTCTCTGCACGTCGGCGCTCATCCTTTTGCCCCTCGCGAGCGCGAGCGCCGCCGGAGATGGCTCCGGGCGCTATTCCGTGCTGCGCGACGACAAGGACACGGGCTGCATGCTGACGCTCTCCGGCGGCGGCAGGGCCCAGCTCGCCCCGGCCTGCCGGGACAATGGAATCGTCGTGTTCGATCCGGTGAAATGGGCGATCGACCATGGGCGCCTCGCATTGACGGCCCGAAAGGGGCACAAGGCGCATTTCGAGAAGGACGACGCCGGCGTCTGGCGTCGCGACGCCAAGGAGGGCGGAAAATCTTCTCTCGCCTTCAAGCCGATTCCCTGACGAAAAAGCCTCCCGGATTGCTCCGGGAGGCTCGTCATCCGCCGCCACGCGAGAGGGGCGGGGAGGCGGCGGCGGGACGCTGACAAACGCTTGAGCGATACGCTACTCGCAGACTTCGACGCGACGATAGTCCACGATATTCCCCCAGCCATCCCTGATGGGCCGTTCGACGACGTAACAGCCGCCAAAGCCGGGCTGCGCCGCGACGCCTCTGACGGCGCCGCCATCATCCCAGCCGCGGCGGTCCCATCCGCCGCGATCCCAGCCGCTACGGCGGCAATGGCCGTAATCGCCGCCGGGCTGTTCCCGGGCATAGCCATAATCGTCCCAGTCGGCGGCGCCGGCTGGCGTCAGGCCCAGAGCGCCCGCCAGAACGGCCAGTCCGAGTATTTTTCCAGGGTGAAGGGGCATCGGCGGCTCCATTCGCTGGAGGCGCCTGCATCGGGCGGCCTCACAGTGGGAGAATGAAGCGCTGCTGCTGAACGGGGAATGTCTACGCCGTTCATCCTGCAGTCAGCTTTGCAAGCGAGTGACTTCCGCTTTCGAGCGCGCGACAGCTCACTGGCCCTCGGCGTTTTCGTCCTTTTTCTTCAGTCGGACGCCCGGCCCTTCATCGTCGCTGTCGACGAAGATCACCCCGCCCATTTCCAGCGCGTCGCAAATGGCGGAGAGCGCATATCCCGGGCCTTTGTCGTTCGCTTCCGCGCGCGTGATCGTGTTGCGATGGACGCCGGACTTTTCCGCGAGGTCCCGCACCGTCCAGTTCAACAGACCTCGCGCCGCGCGAATTTGTGCGCTTGTCACCTTTTTCAACATCTGATAAGTATTCGCCGCGCGAAAAGGTCGAAGCAACGCCGGTTCATTTAAGACTTTTCCCTCTTGGAGGCGGCGAAGCCGTCACGACATGGTCGACGATGAACCGAGTGATCAAGCCGAACAGTTTAGCAATCGCGCCGCGCCTACCGAATTGCAAACTAAGCAATGTAACGAAAAACTCAACACCCTGGACCTCACCGATGAGCTTCATCAGATCGCGAGCCGCGTGCTTGGCCTCGAACTGGCGATCATTGGCGCGTCGAAAGAGTGCCAAATGAACTCTTACGGTGACGCACTTGCGCAGCTCGCGCAGGATATAGCGCTCGACCTCGAAGCTTTGGAGCGAAAATTTCGCGACCAGCGTCGCGATGAAGAGCGCTGAGAGATTCTCTCAGAATTGCTTTCATGGCGAAGCTTCACTCCATTCTGATGTCGGATCGGCCGGGGCGTCCGTCGCCATGGCGCGAAGCGAGCCTCAACAGTTTCAGAGCTGTGCATGACGACATGGCGCTCACGGTCTATTCAGACGAGGCGCTCCGCCAGCTTGTCGCGGATGATTTCGACAGGGACGTGCTATGGGCGTACGACCATTGCGATGGCGCGTCGAAGGCGTGTCTGGGACGCTATTGCCTATTGTTCCGCTACGGGGGGATCTACAGCGATCCAGGCCTAATGTTTGTAGCGCCCGTCCTGCGGTCAGTAGATTCAAAGTTGCACGCTTTCCGAAGCGCTGACGCCAACGCGTATGATGTCAGCGTCTCACTTATTGCGGCGCCGGCTGATTTGCCCCTGTTCGAGAAATGTATCCGCAAATTCGTCAGGCTGACGCGCAACCACGACGGTGATCTTGGCTCTGCGGGACCTCGCCTGTTTGGCGAAACCATCGCCTTCTGCGATTCTCCCTCGACGCCTTTTATTGCCTGGGGAGAAGAGCTTCGCCTGCCGAGCCGCGCGGGAGTTGTTCGTCATGCCTATAAATCGGCGTCGGGCAACTTTGTCGCCATCCGCCAAATGCGAGGCGGCGACCCGATGAAAGAATGCGGCCGACACCGGTCCAGCGGATATCGGCGCCCTGCTCTCCCTGCTGGATGGCTGGATCTAACTTCTTTCGAAGGCGACGCCGGCGCTCACGGCAAGGCGCGGCGATTGAGCTTGCCGTTGGCGTTACGCGGCAGAGCGTCGAGAAACACCACCGCGCGCGGACGCTTGTAGGCGGCAAGATGTTCGTGACAATGTGCGAGGATCGCCGCTTCGTCACGCGCGGCGCCGTCGCGCATCACGACATAAGCCTTGATGATGGTCGTATCGGCGTCGCGTCCGGGGCGCTCGGCGGCGGCGGCCTCCGCCACATTTTCGAAGGTGAGAAGACATTTCTCGACTTCAGCTGGCGAAACGCGATAGCCGCCGGCGTTCATCACCTCGTCGGCGCGGCCGTGGTGATGCATGTAGCCTTCAGCGTCGAATTCCACGAGATCTCCGGAAACGAACCAGTCGCCCCGGAAGGCGTCGCGCTCTTCCTCCGGCCGGTTCCAGTAACCGAGCATCAGTCCCGGCTCGTCACGCCTTACGGCGAGCACGCCGGTTTCGCACGGCGGCAGCGGCGTCTCGCCGCCGTCTGGCGGCAGCGCCGCGACCACCCTGCCCGGCTGCGGACGGCCGGGCGAACCCGGATGCACAGGCGTCGAGGGGCCGCTGGAAATAAAGGTCGAGCATTCGCTCATGCCGAAGGCTTCGTAAATCTCCTTGCCGGTGCGCGCACGCCATTCGGCAAGAAGCGTCGGCGGCAGCGCGGCGCCTGCAGACAGGCAATGGCGCAGGCTCGAAAGATCGAACTGCTCCGGCGTCGCATATTTCAGCATCTGCCGATAGACGCCCGGCACTGCGGCGAAAACCGTGGCGCGATGTTCGGCGATCAGCCGCGGCCAGACATTCGGGTCCGGATGGCCGTTGTAGAGCACGGCGGAACCGCCGGCGGAGAGCGGATCGACGATGCCGACGCCGAGCGTATAGGTCCAGTTGATGGCCCCGGCGTGCAGCATGACGTCGCCGGGTCCGAGCCCGGTCCAATACGCGCGCATCGGCCGACGCGCCCAGGCCGCGCGATGGGCGTGGAGCACGCCCTTGGGCCGGCTCGTCGTGCCGGAAGTATAGACCAGATAGGCCGGATCGTCGGCGGCGGTGTCGACGTAATCGTCGAGCGGCGCGGTCTCGCCGAGCCGCTCCAGATCGGCGCCGCGCAGCACGACGGCGTCGCCCTCATGCGCCTCGCCTTCGAAGGCGGCGCCCAAAGCCAGCGCCGCGGCGCCGCAATCCCTGAGCAGAAAGTCCGCCTCCTCGAAGGTGAGCTGCGACGAGGCCAGCAAAGGCACGTAGCCCGCGGCGATGGAGGCGAAATAGGCGAGCGCCGCATTGGCTTCGTTGCCCATGCGAATCATTACCCGCGCGCCGGGCTTCAGTCCCAGCGACCGAAAACCGGAGGCGAGGCGACGCACTTTGAGATCGAGTTCGCCATGGGTCCAGCGCAACACGCCAGCGTCGCCGACGACGGTGATGGCGGTGACAGCCGGGCGCAGCCGCGCGTTATCCGCCAGGCAATAGCGGGCGAGGTTGAAGCGGGCGGGAACGGGTTCGCGTGAAGGGACTTCTTGCAGCACGGCCCCTTTTTGCATCCTGCCTGCGCATGGGCAAGAGTTTCAGAGGCGACGAACCGATCGTCGTCGCCAGCGCAGATCAGTCGAAAAGGCTCGATACGCTTTCCTCGCGGGCCGTGCGGGCGATGGCCTCGCCGATCAGCGGGCCGATGGGGATCACGCGGATGTTGTGGGCGGCCTTCACCGCCTCCGTTTCGCAGATGGTGTCGGTGATCACCAGTTCCTTGAGCTTCGACGAAGCGATGCGGTCGACGGCGGCGCCCGACAGCACGCCATGGGTGATATAGGCGTGCACCGACTCGGCGCCGGCGGCGAGAAGCGCCTCGGCGGCGTTGCAGAGCGTGCCGCCGGAATCGACGATGTCGTCGACCAGAATGCAGTTATGGCCGCGCACGTCGCCGATGATGTTCATCACCTCGGATTCGCCGGCGCGCTCGCGGCGCTTGTCGACGATGGCGAGCGGCGCGTCGATGCGCTTGGCCAGCGCGCGGGCGCGCACCACGCCGCCCACGTCCGGCGAGACGACCATGGCGTTCTTGAGCTGGCGATGCGCCTTGACGTCGGCGACCATGACCGGCGCGGCGAAGAGATTGTCGGTCGGGATATCGAAGAAACCCTGCACCTGACCGGCGTGGAGGTCCACGGTGAGGACGCGGTCGGCGCCGGCGCGGGTGATGAGATTGGACACGAGCTTGGCCGAGATCGGCGTGCGGGGGCCCTGTTTACGATCCTGCCGGGCGTAGCCGAAATAGGGAATCACCGCCGTGATGCGGCGGGCCGACGCGCGGCGTAGCGCGTCGGTCATGATCAGGAGCTCCATCAGGTGGTCGTTCGCCGGAAAGGAGGTCGACTGGATGACGAAAGTGTCCTGCCCGCGGACGTTTTCGAGAACCTCGACCCAGATTTCCTGATCGGCGAAGCGCCGGACATGGGCGCGGCACAGCGGCACGTTGAGATGCGTCGCGATCGCCTCCGCAAGCGGCCGGTTCGAATTGCCCGCCAGAAGTTTCATCGCGCCCATGCACCCTTCCCCGCACCTGCAGACCGCGGCGTCTTAGCAGCCACGGGCGCGGCGAACAATATGACGCGCCCTCCGACCCGGGCCATTTCGCAGTTGCGATTGCGTCGCGGACGCATCTTGCTCTAAATGTCACTGTGCCGGCTACAGGGTTCCCGAGGCGGGATCGCCGGATTCGTGTCACTCAAAGGCGTATCCTCCTCGAAAATGACGCTCTGTTCCCCAGCATCGGACGTGTTGCCGACCCTTCCGGCGTCCCCGGGGGAGACGCGCGTCGTCGTCGCCATGTCCGGCGGCGTGGATTCGAGCGTCGTCGCCGCCCTGCTCAAGGAGCAGGGATATGACGTCGTGGGCGTGACTCTCCAGCTCTACGACCATGGCGCGGCCACCCATCGCAAGGGAGCCTGCTGCGCCGGTCAGGACATTCAGGACGCCCGCGACGTCGCCGCGCGTCTGGGGATTCCGCATTTCGTTCTGGATTACGAGCGGCAGTTTCAGGAGAAGGTGATCGACGAATTCACCGCCTCCTATGCGAGCGGCGAAACCCCGATCCCCTGCATCGCCTGCAATCAGTTCATCAAATTCGCCGATCTTTTCGAGACGGCGAAGGACCTCGGCGCGCATGTGCTCGCGACCGGGCACTACATTTCCTCGCGCGACGACGGCCAGGGCGGCCGCGCCCTGTTCCGCGCCCGCGACGCCTCGCGCGACCAGAGCTATTTCCTCTTCGCCACCACGCGTGAGCAATTGAAAATGCTGCGTTTTCCGCTTGGCGACTACGCCAAGTCGGAGGTGCGCGAAATGGCCCGGCGCTTTTCGCTGGAGGTGGCGGACAAGCCGGACAGCCAGGACATCTGCTTCGTGCCGAGCGGCCGCTACACGGACGTGGTCCAGAAGCTTGCGCCGGAATCGGTGGTGCCGGGCGAGATCGTGCATGTCGATGGCCGTGTGCTCGGCCGCCATGCCGGCGTGGTCCACTACACCGTCGGCCAGCGTCGCGGACTCGGCCTCGGCGCGGCGCTCGCGGGCCGCGACGCCCAGCCCCTTTATGTGGTCCGGATCGACGCCGGCAAGGCGCAGGTCGTGGTTGGACCCCGGGAGGCGCTGGAAACGCGCGCCGTGGCGCTTCGCGATGTGAACTGGATCGGCCCCGGCGAGTTTGGCCAATTGCCGCCGCAGGGGATCGACATCATGGCCCGCGTCCGCTCCACCCGACCGCCCGTCCCCGCCCGGCTCATCGCCCGCGACGGCAAAGAGGCGACGGTTGTTTTCGCGGCTGGGGAATTTGGTGTATCACCCGGTCAGGCTTGTGTTTTTTATGACGACGGCGATGATGGCGCCCGCGTTTTGGGCGGCGGCTTCATCGCGGCCGTGGAACCGGCAATGAAAAGCGTTTCAGTATTGGCGCCGACGCCGCGCGCCGTAACCGCGCGAGGGGCGCCAAGATGAGCGAAGCGAGAGATTACACCAACGACTCGGAAACCCTCGACAATTGCGACGTCGAGGCTGCTTATGCGCGCTGGGCCCCGATCTATGACCTGACCTTTACGACCATTCTGAAGCCGGGTCGCCGGGCGCTCGTCGCCGCAGCTTCGAAGATCGACGGACCCATTCTCGACGTGGGGGTCGGCACAGGTCTCGAACTGCCGATGTTCGAGCCGCATACGCAGATCTACGGCGTCGATCTTTCCGAACATATGTTGCGGCGGGCCGCCCAGCGGGTCGAACGCGACGGTCTGCGCCATGTCGTCGGCCTCTACAAGATGGACGCGACGCGCATGGGCTTCGCCGATGGGGCCTTCGCCTGCGCGGTCGCGCCCTATGTGCTGACTGTCGTGCCGGAGCCCGAGGCCATGCTCGATGAGCTGGCGCGCGTGATTCGTCCCGGCGGCGAGATCATTCTGGTCAACCATATCAGCCGCAAGGACGACCCCCTGGCGATCCTCGAGACCTGGCTCGACCGCCATGTCGCGCCGCAACTCGGCTGGCGACCGCAGTTCCCCTGGTCGATCATCGGCGACTGGATCGATCAGCGCGCCGACATGCAGCTTGTCGAGCGCCGCCTGCTCCCGCCCTTCGGCCTGTTCTCGCTGGTTCGCATCAAGCGGCTCCCGCAGGACATGACCACGCGGCCTCAGGAGGCGCCGTCGGAACTGGAATTCGCCTAAGCGCTGGCGCGACGCCCCATGCTGCGCTAAATATTGGTTGCGGCGCTGCGGGGTGCGTGCAGGACTTTATTCCCCGGGGCCTTATCGATCTCTAAGGGAGCTGTCCCTGGCCTTGCCCGTGGGCTTGGTCACACGGCGCCCACCTACGTTGTAGGTTCCCGGGATCGATGTCCCACGGCTCATGTGGCCCGCGCTTTTCCTTTTGCTTTCTGGCTTGCTCTCAATGACCGATCCGAAAACCGATCTGCGCCGGCATTCGCTCGCGCGGCGCGATCTCGTGAGCCCGCATGAAGCCCATGAAGCCGCCAGCGCCGTGGCGCGCCGGGGCCTGCAGCTCGTCGAGGAACTGGCCGCCCAGGCGGGACTGGCCTCTCCGGTCGTCTCGGTCTACTGGCCGATCCGCAGCGAATTGAACACCCGTCCGCTGATCGAGGCTCTGGCCGCGCGGGGGGTCCGCGTGACGCTGCCCGTGATGCACAAGGTGCGGCATCCGCTGATCTTCCGGGATTTCGCGCCGGGCGACGATCTGGTCAAGGGTCCCTACGGACTGTCCGAGCCGGCCGAAGAGAAAACCGCGCGCGACCCCGACATTGTGTTTTCGCCGCTGGCGGCCTTCGACCGCCGCGGCTTCCGTCTCGGCTATGGCGGCGGCATCTACGACGCGACGCTTTCGGAATTGCGCGCGAAGAAGAAAGTGACCGCCATCGGCGTGGCCTATTCCTGTCAGGAAACAGACCACGTCCCCACCGAGCCGCATGACCAGAGGCTCGATTTTCTGATGACCGAACGAGAGACGATCAGCTTTCCCGCTCCTTGAGCAGCTGCGTCTCCCCCTCCTTGTAGAGGCCGGCGTCGGAAGCGTCGTTCAAGAGAAGATTGACGATGTAATTCCAGTTCAGCTCGGCGAACAGATCGCCGATAAGCTCGGTCCGGTCTTCCTCTCCAAGCTTGAGGAAAATGTCGACCGCCGAGGTGTGAAGGTCGGTGAACAGCGCTTCCGGATCCTCGTAGGGGGCCTTGGAAAGAAGCGCCTTCAGATCCGCCTCGCCGAACAGCCCCGCGACGATCGCCGCCGTCATCTGCTCGCGCTCGTCGGCGTCGTCGATCAGGTCTTCGTCATGGGAATCGCTCATGGCCTGTCTTTCCGAATCTGAGGAATGGGTCGAAGGCACCCTACTCGAAGCGCATCTGGAAGGCGACGATGCTCCGCTGTAGCGCCGCCCGCGGCAGATAGCAGAAGACATTGGTCGAGAGCCGCGCCTCATGGCAATGCTCATGCGTTTCGGCCCAGTCGTAGCCGAGCGAATCCATGCATGCCCTGATTTTCTGGTCGATGAGCTGGGGTTTTTCCCGGCGCTCCGCCGGAAAATCGCGCTCGACCTGAAATTCGCAATCCGTGACGTCGATCTTCATGCCCTCGAAATAGCGGCCGCTGGCCCCGCTGGTCACAAACATGCCTTCGGTGGCGAGGATAAAGAGCAGTCCGATGGCGAGGGCGACCTTCCCCTGCGTCTTGGTCTTGAAGAAATGAAGATCGAGGAGCGAGAGCAGCCCGACCGCGAGGAGGCCCCCGCCGATGATCAAAGTGAGCGGACTGAGAAACGGCGCGATGCCCTCGTTCATGTCTTCCTCCAGACCCGTGCCGCCGCCTAAATCATAATCACCCAAGCGCCGAGGGCAAGGCTTGGCCGGCGCCGTTCTGATCGCCGCAAGCGCGGCCGTTCATCTTTTGTTAACCCTTTAACCTTTTATTAAACATATCGGAAATCCGTTCGAATGTGACCGGTTCCACACAAACTCCGTCAAGGTTGACGGAACCTTCGTTTAACCATCGCCCGGCTAGGACTAACGCAGTCTTTAGTTGTGACAGGAGTCGACCAGATGCAGCTTCCCGCAAGCGCCCGCTGCGCCAAATTCGCCCTCGCCGTGATGGCCGCCCTGGCCATGGCGGGCTGCGCGAAGAACACGGCGGACGAGGCTGCCGATCTCACCGGAGGGGGAGCTGGCGGCGCGGGCGGACGCGGCGGCGTCGCGCGCAGTGGCGTCGGCGCGCCCGGCAGCCCGCAGGATTTCGCCAGCAATGTCGGGGACCGGATCTTCTTCGAGACCGACTCGACGGACCTGACGTCCCAGGCGCAGGCCACCCTCGACCGTCAGGCCGAATGGCTGAACCGCTACAAGAGCTACAGCTTTGTCGTCGAGGGGCACGCGGACGAGCGCGGCACGCGCGAATACAACTTCGCGCTGAGCGCCCGCCGCGCCGACGCCGCCAAGAGCTATCTGATCTCACGGGGCGTCGCGGCCTCCCGCATCCGCACCGTAAGCTACGGCAAGGAGCGCCCGGTCGCGGTTTGCGACGATATCTCCTGCTGGTCCCAGAACCGCCGCGCCGTGACCCTGCTGCCTGGCGGGAATTCCTGACGGAAAGAGGAAAAGGCCCCTTGCGTCGGCCGCGCTGTTGCGGCAAGAGAGGCGCGCGCCGCAAGGCGCTGCAGGAGTGTAGCTCAACTGGTAGAGCACCGGTCTCCAAAACCGGGGGTTGGGGGTTCGAGCCCCTCCACTCCTGCCACTAGAACAAGAACTCAGGCCAATTGTGCGGATTTCGCTCCAGGCCCAAGTAGGGCGAAGGTCGGCGGAAGATCGATGCGTTGAGGGCGCAAGGTTGCCACTTGGGCTCTCCTTACCTTGATGGACCTGAGGTTCGCCCAATGCCGCATCCGCGTTGGATCATTCGAAGCGAAATCAGCTACGCGGTAATGGCGTCGGTGCTCGTCGCAATGTTTGCGATCCTCTTTTGGCTGGTTGGCGGCTGAACGCCCATCCACCTTAGCTGCTGCTCAGCATGGACCGCAGCCTCAATTCGGCGTGGCCCTCCTCCGCATGTCGCCTCGAATGCGCTTTCCTGCTTGATCAGAGACGCCAGCGCGGCACAGGCGATGCAGTCTCGATCACCATCGGCGAACACAGCAAAATCACCTTCCGGCGCAAACCGCCTTCCAGAGTTCGTCGGCCTCCTGCGTCACATGTGCGCCGCGGAGCGCGCCATCCGTGCGATTGACGTCGATCCGCTCGCGTCCGGTCGCGACATAGGAGTCGTTCCTGTCGCATGAAACCGTGAAACTCTTCCGCTCGACCGTCTTTTGCTTCGTCGGGCTGTCCAGCCCCACGTATTTTGCTTTTACTTTGAACAGGCCGTTGCCCGCGGGCGAGACTTTTTCGATAAATCCCTGAAAGCAATAATCCTTCTGGCAGGTCTGGACGAACTGCTGTTCGGCCGCCGCCGATGTGGCGCCGAATGCAAGCGCCAGAAGGCCGAGGAGTTGCGTTCTCATGTCGAAACAGTCTCAGGGTGATAAATCGGCGGCATACGCCGGCGGGTTGTCAGCGACTTACCTGCGGGGGATGAAAAAGACAATGTAAGGAAAGCGCCTCGCATGCAGACATATTCGAGAAAAGCCGCGCAGTTTCAGTGGGTCAAACGCACTGAAAGCCCTCGGCGCAATCTTCTCGAAGAGTCTTATTTGCCCGCGATAAACAAATGGCACCCCGAGGTGACGCAATCCTCTCGCGCGGGCATCAACTCGACTGACGAAGCATAGCCCAGATAGGTCGTGGCGCCGGCGACCAGGGCCAGAATTGCGACTCTGAAGATCATACCGAGCCTCCCAGCCCAAATGTGGGCTCTCGCGGCAGTTTCCCGCGTGCGCCGGAGCACATCCTCGCCTCCGCGCTTTCGCTAGTTTGCAGCCATACGAGAGGAGAACCCGCAGATGCTTAAGCCAATGGAAATCGCCCCCGCCGCTTTTTGGACCGCCTTCGTCATTTTTGGAATTATCGTGAATATTGCGGGCTGAGAGTTTCGTCTCCTCAGCACACCCGCTCGAAATCCCAGTTCCTGTCATTATAGACATAGCAGGGATCGCCGCCGTAGGTGCGATACCCGTCGCTCCAATATCCATAGATGGCGCCAAGAACAGCCGCGCCGATCGCGTCGGCAGGCGACGTCATAGCGGCAGGCTGATAATTGGCGGCGCGATACCCACGACGGTAGCCGCTGGCGTAACCCTGACGATAAGCAAAATGGAAAGCGTTGTGGCGCGCGCCATGATCGCTGGTCGTTTTCAGCGCCAAAGCTTCGGTCGCCGGCAAGGCGATCGCTGCAATAAGGCTGGTCGCAAGAATTGTCCTTGTCAGCATACGTCTCTCCCAGTCGAAGGCGGGCGTATCGTTCCCCCACCCGAGCCTGTGGCGAGGAACCAATTTGTCGTCCGCAACATTCTACAAGTCGTGTTGGCAAACGGTCGAGGGAGAGATGGCTCGGCTTGTTTTTCTCCTTGCCCTGCTGTCAGGCTTGGGCGGGTTTATCCTCGGTTCGGCCTCGCGGACGTCGCTCCGCCACGAGCGGCTGCCGCCGAGTCTTGGCTACGCGGATGTGATTAGTGAGGGGGTA
Organism: uncultured Alphaproteobacteria bacterium; assembly: GCA_963717565.1. Classification (GTDB taxonomy): domain Bacteria; phylum Pseudomonadota; class Alphaproteobacteria; order Rhizobiales; family Beijerinckiaceae; genus Methylocystis. The sequence continues at coordinate 465,580 of CAVQWJ010000014.1, read as the reverse complement.
GGGTCGAACTGAGCTTCGCCTTATCCGGCGGAAACCCGGTCAACTTCGACATGGCGCCGTCGTACCGGCGGCGCCTTCAATTCGCTGCGAGCGCCGCCATCAGGACCGGCAGCCCGGCGGCTCCGATCTTCACGACGAAAAAGGTGACGCAGGCCACAGCCATGGCCTTCAGCAAAATCTCGCCCTGCGGGTGCATCGCTTCATCCTCGATGGGGGCTGCAAAACGGATAGCTGAGGCGCGCCAAGCGCATGGCAAGCGGGGCCAGAGATCGGCCTGCGGTCCATCTCATTTGCAGTCCCCCTCCCCCTGGGCTAACTGTCGCGCGCCGCCGAATCCGAAGGTTTTCATCGTCCCAAATGACCCAGTCCGCCCCTGACATCGCCTCGTTCCGCCGCATCGTCGTCAAGGTCGGCTCCTCGCTGCTCGTCGATCCGCAGGAGGCTTCGGCGAAACATGGCTGGCTGACGCGCCTCGCCGACGACATCGCCACGCTTCATCGCGGCGGCGCCGATGTGCTGGTCGTGTCGTCGGGCGCCGTCGCGCTCGGGCGCAGCGTTCTCGGCTTCCCCCATGGCGCGCTGAAGCTCGAAGACAGCCAGGCCGCCGCCGCCGTGGGCCAGATCGCGCTGGCGCGGCTCTGGGCCGAGGCGCTGCATACGCGCGGTCTCGTCGCCGGGCAGGTGCTGGTCACCTTCGGCGACACCGAGGAGCGCCGGCGTTATCTCTATGCGCGCGAATGTCTGACGCGGCTCCTCTCGCTGCGCGCCGTCCCGGTGATCAACGAGAACGACACGGTGGCGACCGCCGAAATCCGCTACGGCGACAATGACCGTCTCGCCGCCCGCGTCGCGACCATGGCCAGCGCCGATCTTCTGGTGCTGCTCTCCGATGTGGACGGCCTCTATACCGCCCCGCCCGCCTCCGACCCTTCCGCAAGACACATCCCCATCGTGCCGCGCATCACCGCCGAGATCGAGGCCATGGCCGGCGGCGCGGCGTCGCAATATTCGCGCGGAGGGATGAGGACGAAGATCGAGGCGGCGAAGATCGCCACCACAGGCGGCGCGCATATGGTGATCGCCGACGGTCGCGCCGAGGCGCCGATCGAACGGATCGCCAAAGGCGAGCGCTGCACCTGGTTCCTCACGCCCTCCAACCCCGTGACCGCCCGCAAGAAATGGATCGCGGGGTCGCTCGAGCCCAAGGGCGCGGTGCATATCGACGAGGGCGCGGCGCGGGCGCTGCGGTTCAGGCGCCAGCCTGCTGCCGGCCGGCGTCACCCGCGTCGAGGGCGCCTTCGCGCGCGGCGACTGCATCGTGATCCGCAACCATCAGGGCGGCGAGATCGGGCGGGGGCTCGTCACCTATGACGCCGTCGACGCGGCGAAGATCGCCGGCCGCTCGACGAAGGACATTGAGACGCTGCTCGGCTTCAAGGGGCCAGACGAGGTCATCCACCGGGACGATATGGCGCTGTCTGGAGAGTAAGCGGGACCTTTCCGGCAGATTTCCGAAGTTTAACCCGCTAAAAGCCGCGCCTGCCCTTGGCGCCTTTCCGGGCTTCCCCATATCTTCAGTCGCCGCGCCTTTTGGGCCGGTTCCTACTGGGAGAGACTGATGTCACCGGAAGAACGTCAACTGCTCGTCGGGCTGTTCGAGCGCACGAAGAGCGCCGCCAGCGGTCCTCGCGACCAGGAGGCGGAAACTTTCATCACCGAGCAGATCAGGCAGCAGCCGGCCGCGCCTTATCTTCTGGCGCAGACCGTCATCGTGCAGGATCAGGCCTTGCAGGGCGCCAACGCCCGGATCGAGGAGCTCGAAAAGCAGGTGAAGGATCTGCAGTCGAAGCCCGCAGGCGGCGGTTTCCTCGGCGGTCTCTTCGGCGGCGGCCAGCGTCAGGCGCCTCCCCCGCCCCGTCCCGCGCCCCCGCCGGGCTATGGCGCCCCGCAGGGCGGCCCCTGGGGCGCGCCTCAGGGCAATAATCCCGTCGCGGGCGGCTATGCGCCTCAGGGTTGGGGCCAGCAGCAGCCCGAGAGCGGCGGCTTCCTGAAGGGCGCGCTCGGCACGGCTGCGGGCGTCGCGGGCGGCGTGCTGCTCGCCGACAGCATTCGCAGCCTGTTCACCGGCGGCGGTCACGGGATGGGAAATCTCGGTATCGGCTCCGGCTTTACGCCGACCGGCGAGACGACCGTGATCAATAATTATTACGGCGACGAGGCCGGCGCCGGCGGTCAGGACGCCGGCTATGATCCGGGCTATGGCGGCGACGCCGGCGGCGTCAGCGACGCCGACTACAGCACCGACCCCGGCTTCGACGACGGCGGCGGCTTCGACGACGGCGGCGACGGCGGCTTCGACGTTTGATCCGCGTAATGCCGACAGCAAGCCCGCCGGGAGACCGGCGGGTTTTTTGTTTGCGTCCCCTCTCCCCGCGCGAGGAAAGGCGGAAAAAAGCGGGTCCCGACTGATTGCAACCTGTGCGCTCGCGCACAAACCTTGCGGCGCGGTTGCATTAAACCTCTCCTCGTTCGCAAGTCGAACCCGACAATGAAGAGGGGACCAAGATGATCCGCACCGCACTCGCCGCCCGCTGCGCCCGCATCGTTATGGCCGCCGCCATCCTCGCCATCGGAGCCGACATCGGAGCCGCCGCCGCCACGGCGTTTTTCGCGAAGAGCGACGCCGCCTCGCAGACCTACATTCTGGCGATCGACGGCGACGCCGCCGCGAAACAGACCTGCCGCGAGGTCGTGGTCGAGACGGACGAAGGCTATGGCGTCCGTGGCACGGTGACCCGCACGGTCTGCGAGAAGTCTGCGTAATCAGGACATGCCGCCGAGGCAGACATATTTGATCTCCAGATAGTCATCGAGACCGTAGCGCGAGCCCTCCCGGCCAAGTCCGGACTGTTTCACGCCGCCGAAGGGGGCGACCTCCGTCGAGATGAGACTTTCATTGACGCCCACCATGCCGAATTCCAGTTTCTCGGCCACACGGAAAATGCGCGCGACGTCCCCGCTGTAAAAATAGGCGGCAAGCCCATAGGGCGTCGCGTTCGCAAGGCGGATCGCTTCCTCCTCCGTCTCGAAGGGAATCACCGGCGCCACGGGGCCGAAGGTCTCCTCCTGAAAGATCACCGCGTCCGCCGGGACATTGGCGAGCACGGTCGGCTGGAAGAACAGCCCGCCCAGCGCGTGACGCGCCCCGCCGGTGAGCACTGTCGCGCCATGCGCCACGGCGTCGGAAATATGGCGCTCCACCTTCTCGATCGCCGCCGCCTCGATCAGCGGCCCGACGGCGACGCCCTCCTCCGAGCCGGGCCCGACCTTTAACGCGCTCGCCGCTTCGGCAAGTTTGCGCGCGAAAGCGTCGGCGATGTTCCGCTGCACGAGGAAGCGGTTTGCCGAAATGCAGGTCTGTCCGCCATTGCGATATTTGGTGGCGACGGCGCCTTTCACCGCGCGATCGAGATCGGCGTCTTCGAAGACGATCAGCGGGGCATTGCCGCCGAGCTCCATCGAACATTTCTGAATGTTCTCGGCCGCCTGCCTCAGGAGAATCCGGCCGACCTCCGTCGAGCCGGTAAAGCTGATCTTGCGCACGATGGGGTTGCGCGTGAGTTCCTCGCCGACAGGAACCGGATCTTTCGCAGTAACGATGTTTACAACCCCCGCCGGCACGCCCGCCCGCTCGGCGAGTTCCGCGAGCGCCAGCGCCGAGAAGGGCGTCAGCTCCGCGGGTTTGACGACCATCGTACAACCGGCGCCGAGCGCCGCCGCCACTTTGCGCGCCAGCATGGCGGAGGGGAAATTCCACGGCGTGATGGCCGCCGTGACTCCGACGGCCTGCTTCATCACCAGAAGGCGCCTGTCGGTCGCGCCGGGTATGATGTCGCCATAGACGCGACGTCCCTCTTCCGCGAACCAGTCGATATAGGCGGCGCCATAGGCGATCTCGCCGCGCGCTTCGGCGAGCGGCTTGCCCTGCTCCGCCGTGATGATCCGCGCGAGCCGCTCCTGATCCGCCATCACCAGTTCGAACCAGCGGCGCATGATCTGGGCGCGTTCCTTCGCCGGGCGGTCCCGCCAGCCCGGCAGCGCCTTTTCGGCGGCTTCGATGGCGCGGCGCGTTTCGGCTGCTCCCATGTCGGGCACGGCGCCGAGCGTCGCGCCGGTGGCCGGATCCTGCACCGGGAAGCTGGCGCCGCTGTCGGCGCCGACCCACGCGCCGCCGATCAGAGCGCGTTCGATGAAGGAAAGCTGCGTCGCGGTCATGGCCTGATCCCTTGCCCATCGCGCGGCGGCCCGCGCCACAGGTCAGATACAGGACGGAGGCTTCAAGGAAAGTTTATGTTTTGTCTTTTTATTGCCAAGCTCAACCCTGCGCCAGACGTTCAGAAGATGGATCCTTGACAACGCCGCCGCAAAAAATCGTCGCCATCGTTCAGACTCAGGCGGAAAACGCCGGCGCGCAGGAGATTGCACGTCAACTTGCGAGCGGCTTTCAAAAGCGCGGCTGGCTGACGCGGCAGATGTTTTTCTTTCGGCGCACGGAGAGTTTCGACGGCGACGAGGACGTGTTCTTCTGCGCCCCGTCACGCCCAACGTCGCCGCTGGGCGTGCTGAAGGCCATCGTCGCCCTCCATCACGAATTGCGCCGCTTGTCGCCCGATGCGGTCGTCACGCTCCAGCACTACGGCAATGTCATCGGCGCGCCTGTCGCCAGACTCGCCGGCGCGCCGCTCGTCGTCGCCAACCAGCTTTCGGCGCCGGCCGTCATTCCGCGCCCCGTCGCTTTCGTCGACAAATGGCTCGGCGCGCTGGGCGCCTATGATCATATCGTCGTCAATTCCGCGCAGACGGAAGCCGCCTATCGCGCCTATCCGGCGGCCTATGCAAAGCGCCTGACGCGCATCGATCATGGCTTCGTCGACAAATCCGTCGACATGTCCAGCGGGGAAGCGCGCGCAAAGCTGGGACTGCCGCAGGACGCGACGCTGCTCGGATGCGCGGCGCGGCTTTGCCCCCTCAAACAGCTCGATCTGGCGGTCGCGCTTCTTGCGCATGACGAGAACCAACATCTCGCGCTCGCCGGACAGGGCCCCGATCGCGAGCGGCTGGAGGCGCAGGCCAAGGCGCTTGGCGTGCATGATCGCGTGCATTTTCTCGGCGAACTCGACAAGGCGAAACTTGGCGCGCTGCTCGCAGCGATCGACTGCTTTGTCTTTCCCAGCGCCGCCGAAACATTCGGCCTGGCGCCGGTCGAGGCCGCGCAGGCGGGCGCCCCTGTCGTCGCCAATGATCTCCCCGTGCTTCGCGAGGTGCTCGCCGTCGACGGCGCGCCATGCGCGCTCTTTGTCGACGCCGCAGACACCCCCGCATTCGCGGCGGCTGTCGCGCGCGCGCTTCATGAGCCGGTAAGACAGTCCCTGATGAATGCAGGGCGCCGTCTCAGCGAACGCTACCCGCTCGACGCCATGATAGATCAGTTCATGACGCTGCTCGAAGGGGCGACGCCGTGACTCGCATCGTCATCGCGGTCTCGCCATCGCATTTTCTGCGCTGGCATCAGCAATTGCGCGATACGCTCGCGGCGCGCTGGCCTGAGGACAATGTGAGCTTCCGCCTCGCGCCGCAAGAACAACAGCGGGCGTCGGCCGCCGACCGCCTCCTGGGCATGGAGCGGCTGCTTCTGCTCGGCGGAAAACCGAGTCTCTGCGACCGGCTCGATCCTCCCGTCGCATCGGACGTCGACGCGGATATTGTGATCGACCTCGCGGGCAATCAGGGCGGCGCCGGCGAACGCGTTCTGCGTCCCCTATATGACGGTCATTCGACCGATCAGGCCGCCGTCGCCGCGATCATGGCAGGCGCGGCTCCGCGAATTGCCGTCGAGGACATAACGACGGGCGCCATCCTCGCCGAGGGCTTGCCGTCTCTCGAAGCTGCAAGTTCGCTGACGGCGGCGCTCGAAGCGGTCTATTCGCGCATGGCGCTGCTCATCGAAATGGCGCTCGCAAAACCGCGACAGGATTGCGCCCCAGCCGCGCGGGTGGACAGAGCCCCCACCACGTCACTTTCCTGGTTGCTCCGTAATCTCTCCTTTCAATGCACGCGCGCGCTCTATCACCTGTGCTGTCACTCGCCGCACTGGCGAGTCGGCTGGCGCTTCACGTCAGGCAAGGGCGTGATCGAGACGGGCGCCATCACCGGCGCGCCATGGCGGCTGATGCTCGATCGCGAGATGGGCTTCGCGGCGGACCCTTTCCCGATCGAATGGCGCGGACGCATCGGCGTCTTTTACGAGCGCATGAATTATCGCGCCGACCGCGGCGAAATCTGGTTTCAGCCTTTCGATGAGCGTGGCCCTGCCGGCGAACCTGTCCCGGCGATCCGGGAGCCGTGGCATCTCTCCTATCCTTTCCTCATCGAGGAAGACGGCGAACTTTACTTGATCCCGGAGGCCTCGGTCTCGCGCGCCGTCACCCTCTATCGCTGCGTCGCCTTTCCGGACAGGTGGGAGCCGGTGGCGCGGATTCTAGACGACGTTGAAGCGGCCGACGCGACCGTCTTCAAACATGATGGCCGTTACTGGATGACGTCCGTCGTCAGGAACGGCGTCGGCGGCTATTCGGACACGCTCGCCATTCATCACGCGCCCAGTCTCTTCGGCCCATGGGAGCCGCACGCCCTCAATCCTGTCGTCGTCGACGTCCGCTTTTCACGCCCGGCTGGCGCCGTCGTGAGGACGGCCACAGGCTTGTATCGGCCCGTGCAGGATTGCTCTCGCGGCTATGGCACGGCGATGGAGATCATGCGGATCGACCGTCTTGATCCCGAAAATTTCAGCCAGTCTCAAATCGCCCGTTTGGCGCCCGGCGCAGCCTGGCCCGGAGCCCGGCTCCATACGCTCAATCGTTGGGGACGGCTCGAATGTATCGACGGCGCCATTCTGACGCCCAAATATCTCCCGCTGCGCCGTCTGACCCAGCAGTTCGTCGATCGTCATTGGTCCGTCGCCGAAAGCTCCGTTCAGCAATGCGCCTATTAGCGAACTGACCTGCTGAACGCGCCTTCGTCTCTCAACGAGACGGCTGCGCTGTCGAATGCCCGACGGCTTGCGACGCAAACTTTGCGCGCAGCGGCGCGAGGACGCTGAGTATCGACGGATCGACGCCAACCTCTCGCTTGCAGATCACAGACAGCAGCATGAACAGGGGCGTATTCACCAGGGCCCAGCCGCACGCCGCGCCAACGGCGCCGAAACGCCACGCAAGAAGCGTTGTCAGCGCCACCCGCAGGAGCGTGGCGACGCCGATGATGCGCGAATAGAGTTTCTCCTGCCCCGTGGTGAGCAGGATTACGGAAGCCGAACCACAGGTCGACATGATGAAACAGGCGGTTGAGAGAACGACAAGCGTCGAATAGTCGCTCGAAAAACGCGCGCCGAAAATCGTCAGGAGCGCGCCGCCGAACACATAGATCAGCAGCAGCAAGGGCGCGAGCATGGCGGTCGAAACCATCGCGAGCGAACGCAGGATATCCTGAAGCTTGTCGATCTGTCCGGAGAAATACAGCGTCGCGCTGCGCGACACCGTGTAGGTGTTGAGCCCTGTCATCACCATTAAAAACACATTGGCGAGGCGCGCCGCGGCGAAATAGTCGCCCGCCGCCGCCGGCGACGCGACATAGCCGATCAGCATGACGTCGAAATACATGCTGGCCGCCTCGAGCATCGCCGATTGCCACATCGGCGTCGAACGCGAAAGCCACACGCGCCAATTGCCATAGCTGACGCCGTCGACTGCGTGTTCCCGATAGGCGCGGCGCACGTAAAGCAGCGCGACGCCGAGGGACAGGATTTGACCGAGGCCAGCCGCCGCGAAAAATTCAGCCGTCGTCAGTCCCTGATGCAGCACCGACCAGATGATCACGACGAGCAGCAGCACGCGCCAGATCAGCTCCCGTGACGCTTCCGAGACGACGAAGCCGACGATGACGCGCGTGGAATGCGATGAATAATGCAGGAGCGTCTGCGTCAGCAGGAAGAAGGCGGCCGCGAGCAGCGTCGTTCGCGCGGCGCAGGAGAAGAAGACCGGCGCCACGAGCACCATCGCCATGGCGACCGCCGCGGCCGCGAGAATTGTCATCGCCCAGCCAAACCGATAGGCGCCCCAGGCCTGCGGACGATCTCCCTTGCCCTCATATTCGCCGAAGGAGCGCGCGATAAGCGTGTCCTGTCCAAACACCGCAGCAACCGCGAGAAAGTTGACGGTATTGAACCAGACCGCCAGATGACCGAACTGATCGGCGGTCATTGCGCGCGCCGCGAGCGTGAAGACGGCGAGAGTCAGAAGGGCGCCGCCGGCCTTGATCACCATTGCGGCGACTGCGCCGACAGTAGCGCGGCGCGATTTCAACTTCTCAATCAGCGTCGCTAACCGCTCACGCATGGATGTTTCTCCGGGTCGCTTACAATCTATCCGATAGCGTGAGCGACGCCATAGAGATCCGCGACATTGGTTAGCGGTTACGTTGATGGAAAGGCGACGCCGCAAGAAACACTCGCATTGCGGTCGTAAATACTTCGTCGCTAGGGCGACAGAAGCGCACGAATAACGCCCTCGTCGAGCGCGCCCGAACGATCGAGAAGACCAAAGTCCGACGCATAGTCCCAATGCGCCCATCCAAAGCCGTGGGACTCGGCCGCGCGGCGAGTCGCGGAAAGCCACGCAAGCCGATGCTCGCGTTTCACATTTCGCTTCAGCACGCCAAATTCGTTGATAATCACCGGGGCGCCAGTCCGGGCGCTCCAGGCGGCAATCGTCTCGAATTCTGCGTCGATCAACTCCGCATTGCAGTTTTTCTGCGCCATCTGGTCCAGTTCCTGCGCGAGCGCTTCATTGCCGGAAGTGCGCGCCTGCCGCGCAAGTTTTATGAGCTCCGGATCGTCCCGGTGCGTCGGAAACGGGACGCCGGCTGCCTTCGCCCAGGGGCTGCCCTTTTCCCAATCGGCGCCCTGATGGGTAAAGACCATCGGGCTGTAATAGTGGCACGCGTAGACGATCCGACTATCCGCGAAGGGCTCCCAGGCGAGGAGCGCGTCGGGTCGCTGATAAGGCGCCGGGCCGACAATCAGATAATGACTCGCGGCGACGCCGCGCGCCTGCTCGATGAGCGCGCGCGCCATGGAGCGCCAGAGCGCATCCGGCATCGGCGGCTCGTTGAGCAGCTCCGCAAACACAAATTCCGACGGCCAGCGCAGAAGTTGCTTCGCGAGCTGTCGCCAGCCGTCAGCCAGCGCCCTTTGCGCGTGAGCAGGATCGCGGGCGATGAGGGCGCCTAGATCAGAGCCGGGGTGCATGTCGACGGTAACGGCGTATCCAAGCGACAGGAGCATATCGACGACGCGATTGACGTCATCCATCGTCGCCGAGATCGTCGCAGGACCAGAAAACGCCGGCAGGAGAAATTCCCCGACGACCGGAAGGCGCACGTGAGACATGCCGAGCTTGCGCAATGCCTGCAGCGTCTCCCTCCTCGGAATGCGCTCGGCGCGCAGCGGCGCCTGGTCGGGAAGATTGAAGCCGCGCCGCAACCGCTCCGGCAGAGGGGCCGCCATAGCGGCGCGCGCCGGTCGCGCACAGACGCCGACAAGGCCGGCCGGAACGGTCACCATCGCCTGCCGCCTCGAAACTCCCCCCGGCATCCCGTAACTCGTGGTTAATTTTTTCCTGTCCTATATTGTCACGATCACGCTGCGAACCGGTAAAGATTTCAGGCGACATGACGAGAAGCTGCGAGGATAAGCCCGGGCGCCCGCGCTTCGATGATCAATTGGGCGGCCTGCTCGAGCTTTGGGGGGCTCCCGGGCCTCGCGCGCATTTTCCCGATCCACAAGCCCTGTGGCTGCTGATGCGCCGCAATCTCCTGCGCCTCGGCGTCGTCAGCGTCGCGACGGCAAGCCTCGCTTTTATGATCGCCCTGCTCTTCCTGACCAAATATTCCGCGACAGCGGTGCTCATCGTCGACCCGCGCGCCGCCAAAGTCACCCGCGCGGGCGGGGTGATCTCGAACATCGGCGGCGACGCCGTCGCGATTGAAAGCCTCGTTCAGATCGCGCGATCGGAAGGCTTTCTGGGCGAGCTTGTCGACGAGCTCGATCTGACGAGAAATCCGCTGTTCAGCGTCAGCGGCGAGGACGCCGGAAAAGCCCGTCTCGCCGTGATCGACAAGCTCGGCGCCCGACTATCGATCGGACGCCGGGGCACAACCTATGTCATCGACGTCACCGCGAACACCACGTCGCCCGAGATGAGCGCCCGGATCGCCAACGCCGCGGCGAGCAAGATGCTGAAAGACCAGTCGACGTTGCGAAGCGGCGCCAGCGCGACGACGGCGCAGGAAATCGAAAACAGACTGAGCGAGCTTCGCGGCCGCGTGAGCCGCGCCGAACAGGCGGCGGCCGAACTCAAGGCGCGCCTCAAGGTCACCGACGCCGGTCAGGGCAGCACGCTGCTGGAGCGCCGCATATTCGAACTGAACCAGCAATTGGTGCTCGCCAACGCCAGCACGGCGGAAGCGCGCGCGCATTATGATTTGCTGCGCAAAGCCGGCGCGACGGCCGGCGACAGCCTTCCCCAATCCGTCCAGTCTTCCGCCCTCGGCAGCCTTCGCGCGGAATATGCGCGCCTTTCCAGACAATCCGCGGATCAGTTGACCGTGCTCGGCCCGCGCCATCCCGCCGTCGCGAGTCTCAACGCGCAGATCGCAGACGTCAGGCGTCAGATCTCGGCGGAAATCACCCGCATGATGAGCGCGGCGCGGACAGCGTTTCTCGAAGCACAGGAGCGTGAGGCGGACCTGTCCCGGCAGCTTAAAGCCACGCAGACGGAGAGCGGCGAGCTTGGGCCGCAAATGGTGAAACTCGCGGAGCTCGAACGCGAAGCAAAGGCCGAGCGCGGCGTTTACGAAGAGCTTCTCAACCGCCAGCGCGAACTGACGCAGGTGAAGGACCTCGATCCCAGCGACATTCGCATCGCCTCTCGGGCGACTCCCCCCGCGCGGCCGAACCCGGGCCGCAGCGCGCTCGCGGTCGGCAGTCTGTTTATCGGATTGTTGGCCGGCCTTGGCCATGTTTTCCTGCGCGAATGGATGCAGCGCACGATCAGGACCGGGGATCAGGCCGAACGTCTCGGCGCGACGGCGACTCTCGGTTTCCTGCCGATGCTTGCGCCGGACCCGCGCGGGAAGACACGACCCTTCGAAGTTCCGGACCTCACGCCGTGGCTCTCCCCGCTTTGCGGCGGTCTCGCGCCTTCGGGCGAGAGCGCGCAAGGGCGGGTCATACTGGTTACGTCGGCCGTAAGAGGCGAAGGGCGCTCGACGATCGCCATCAATCTCGCCGCCTGCCAGGCGCGAGGCGCACAACGTGTGCTGCTGATCGAGGCCGACCGGGCGAGCCATCTCAAGCGGCCCCCACGCGGATTGATCGACGTGCTCCATGCAGGGGAGGACCTCCGCGCCGCCTTCGTCGAGCAGCGCGCGGACGGCTACACGCTCCTGCCCTATGGGGGGCGAAAACTGGGGAAGCAGAGCGCCGCCGCCGCGATGAGCGGAGTCACGATGCGGGCGGCGCTCAAACTCGCGCGCGCATGGTTCGACGTCATCGTCATAGACGGCCCGCCCGCTCTCGAGTCGCCGCATGTGCGCTTTCTCGCGCGCGAGGCGGATGAGGCGCTTTTTCTCATCGAATGGGACAAGACCGACGCGGCTGATGTCGCGCAGGCGCTCGAACGACTGGAGTCGAGGAACGTCTCAATCCTCTTCAACAAGTCCGATGCGGCGCGGCTGAGACCCTACGATCCCGAACAGTCTCGGCATCTTGAAAGCATCGGACGGGCAGCCTGATCGCCTCCATGAACGACGCGCGCCTCTCGGCAGGACGATGGCAGGGGCGCGCGGCCGCGACGGAAGGGCTTGCCGATCTTGCGGTCGGCCTTGTGCTCGCCTTCCTTGTCACGGCAGCGCCGGTGTTGCTGCATCTGATTGGCCAGCCGTTGGCGATCCTGTTTTGCCTCGTCGCCGCCGTCGTCATTGTCCTCGGTTTCGAGGAGCATGCGCTTGTCGTCGTGCTGACCGCGAATATTTTCCAAAATATCGTCGTCTCGCTCGTTTCGCCGCAGTTTTCCGACTTCAGCGAGATCGAACCGCTCAAAAGCTATAATTTCATCACGACGATTTCGATCTGGATGACGGTCTGCGTTCAGTTTCTCAGAGATCGAAACTCTTTTTCGCCATTCGTCCGGCGGGTGCTTCTTGCCTCGATCGCGCTCCTAGCAGTCGCCGGCGTCTATTTCGTCGCGGGCCTTGCGATCAACAGCCGCAACGCGATCATCTATATGCGCAACATCGGCCTTCCGGTGCTGTTGTTCCAGCTCTTCCTCGTCATCGGAGCACGCCGCAGGATCAGTCTTCCGTCGATCATCGCCGCCCTGCTCGCGATCATCATGTTCTGCGGCTATATGGAGCTTTTCTTCACCGACGCCTGGCTGACGATCACCAATGGCTGGACATATAATTCGCTGAACGCCGCAAAGCGGCTCGTCGACATGCAGGAGATTCAGTCGAACGCCCGAGAGGGCCGGGTCATTACGAGCCCGCTGGATTATTCCACCTCCAAGTTCCTGAACATCGGCCTGCCCGGCGCATTCGACTTCATGGTCACACGCCTGCAGGGGCCCATTTTTCATCCCATCAGCTTCGGCTATCTGCTCGCGATCATGGCGGCCTTTTCCATCGTCGACGGCGTCGCGCTCATCGGCTGGCTGACCGTGCCGCTGGTGTTGGCCACAAGCGCCAAAGGACCGCTGTTGCTGCTTTTCGGCTCGCTCGGCGTCTGTTGGCTGGCGCGCCGCAGCGGCGCGCGGCGCACTGTTCCCGTGCTGCTGATTGCGCTCGCCGCCAATGTGACGTTCGTCTTCCTCTCCGGCAGGGCGAATGGCGACTATCACGTGCTTGGTCTGCTCGGCGGGCTCAACGGCTTTTTGCAACTGCCGATCGGCCATACGCTCGGGGACGGCGGAAATCTCTCGGTGCCGAATTTCAACGAGATCGACTGGACCAAATTCCAGCAGGACGGCGCGGCCAATCTCGCCGTCGAGAGCGCCGTCGGCGTGCTGTTCTTTCAACTGGGAATCATGGCCACGGTGGTTCTGGCGTTTTACTTCTGGATCGCACGGATCGCCTGGCGCCTCTTCGACGCGACGCGCGCGCCGGCGCTGGCCTTCTCGGGCGGAGCAATGTTGATCCTCCTCGCCAATGGCGTTTTTCAGGAAGAGGCCTATTTTTCTCCGCTTTCGCTCGGACTTTTGATGGCCCTGATCGGCCTCATCCTCGGCTCTGTGGACCGCGAGATCGTCGCGCGCCTCGGCAACCGCCTCGCAAAGCAGGCCGGCGAGCGGGCGCCTGGCTCCCTCGATGTCCGTAACGCCTTGCCTTGAACCCGAAATCCCCGCGCGCCTTCCCACTGGCGGCTCGTCCAAAACCGACATAATCTTAAGAGAATCGTCAGCGGCGCGGCGACCGCGCTCCCCTTCCCTGCTAGAGGTGGTTTTTTGGCTGATCTCCCCTTCCGCTATCCGCTATCGCGCCGAGGCCTGATCCGCGCCGGAGCCCTCGGCGCCGCAAGCCTTCTTACGCCCGAAGCCTTCGCGAAGAGCACGGCAAAGGCGCAGACGAGCGCCGCCCCGGCGCCCGGCGAGACGGAGAGCTACGGACTCTCGACCTTCGGCGATCTCGCCGAGCCGGAGAATTTCAAGCACTTCGGCTATGTGAACCCCAATGCGCCGAAAGGCGGCACGCTGGCGCTCTCGCCCCCAAGCCCGACCTACGACACCTTCAACGCCTATGTGCTGCGCGGCAATCCTGCGACCGGCATGTCGCTCGTCTTCGACACGCTGATGAACCAGAGCCTCGACGAGCGCGACGCTTATTACGGCCTCGTGGCGAAGAAGGTGCGGATCTCAGCCGACAAGCTCACGTATACGTTCCTGCTGCGCAAGGAGGCGCGCTTCCACGACGGAACGCCGCTCACCGCGCATGACGCGGCCTTCTCGCTGAATATTCTCAAGGATAAGGGCCACCCCGTCATCAGCCAGATGCTGCGCGACGTGCAAAGCGCCACGGCCGAAGCGGACGATATTCTCGTCGTGAAATTTGCGCCCGGCCGCACGCGCGACCTGCCGCTCAATGTCGCGAACCAGCCGATCTTCTCGAAAGCCTATTACAAGGACCGCGATTTCGAGGCGACGACGCTCGAGCCGCCGCTCGGTTCCGGCGCCTATAAGGTCGGCCAATTCGAGCAGGGCCGTTATATCGCCTATCACCGCGTGCCGGATTATTGGGCCAAGGACCTGCCGATCGCGCTCGGCCAGGGCAATTTCGACGTGGTGCGTTTCGAATATTTCGGCGACTCGCAGGTCGCCTTCGAGGCGTTCAAGGCTGGCGCCTTCACCGAGCGCGAGGAAAACATCGCCCGGGTGTGGGCGACGGGCTACGACTTCCCGGCTGTCAAGGACGGTCGCGTGAAACGCGCGACCTCGCCCAATAACAACATCCCCAACATCCAGGGCTGGATGTTCAATACGCGGCGCAAAATGTTTCAGGACCCGCGCGTGCGCGAGGCGATCGGCTACGCCTTCGATTACGAATGGACCAGCCGCAACCTCATGTACGACGCCTACAAGCGCATTTCCTCTTATTTCGAAAATTCCGAAATGGCCGCCAGAGGCCTCCCGAGCGACGCCGAGAAGGCGCTGCTCGAACCTTATCGCGACCAATTGCCGGCGGAGGTATTCGGCGAACCCTTCATGGCGCCCGTCTCGGACGGATCGGGACAGGATCGGGCGCTGCTCAAGAAGGCGAACGATCTCTTCGTCGCCGCGGGCTGCACGCGCAAGGACGGCGTTTTGCGCCTGCCCGACGGCACGCCGATCGAGTTCGAGTTCCTCGACAATTCCAACGTCTTCGAGCGTCATACGCAGCCGTTCATCAAGAATCTGAAGCTGCTTGGCGTCACCGCCCGCATCCGCATCGTCGACGCGGCCCAATACAAGAAGCGGCTCGAGGACTTCGACTTCGACATCGTCCATGACGTGATGCTGATGGCGTGGAATCCGGGGGAGGAGCTGCGCGCTTATTTCAGCTCCAAGACCGCAAATGTGAACGGCACGCGCAATCTCGCGGGCATTTCGAACCCAGCGGTCGACGCGCTGGTCGACAAGGCGCAGCAGGCTGAAACCCGCGAGGAGCTGGTGACATGCTGCCGGGCGCTCGACAGGGCCCTGCGCTCGCAGCACTACTGGATTCCGCACTGGTATAACCCGGTGCACCGCTACGCCTATTGGGACCTCTTCGGCCAGCCGGAACGGCAACCGAAATTCGACACCGGCGTTCTCTGGACCTGGTGGTACGACGAAGACAAGGCCAAGAAGATCAACTTTACGGGACGCTGACGCGCATGGGAGCCTATATCGCCCGCCGGGTGCTGCTGATGATCCCGACGATCCTCGGCATCATGCTCATTTCATTCGTCATCGTGCAGTTCGCGCCGGGCGGACCGGTCGAGCGCATCATCGCGCAGCTTCAGGGCTTCGACGTCGGCGCGACCGGACGCTTTTCGGGCGGCGGCGGCGACGTCGGCCAGGGAGGGGCGTCGCAAGCGGGGCCAATGGCGGCGGAGAGCGCCTCCAAATATCGCGGCGCGCAGGGGCTCGATCCGAAATTCATCGCGGAACTCGAAAAACAGTTCGGCTTCGACAAGCCGGCCTGGGAGCGCTTCCTGCTCATGGTCAAGAATTACGCCATGTTCGATTTCGGCCGCAGCTATTTCCGCGACGAGAGCGTGATCAAGCTCATCGGCGCAGAAGCTGCCTGTCTCCATGTCGCTCGGCATCTGGATGACGCTTCTTTCCTATTCGATCTCGATCCCGCTCGGCATCGCCAAAGCGGTGCGGGACGGCACGCAGATTCGACATGTGGACGTCCAATCTCGTCATCGTCGGCTATGCGATCCCGAGCTTTCTCTTCGCCATGCTGCTGATCGTGCTCTTCGCAGGCGGGTCGTTCTGGCAGATATTCCCGCTGCGCGGCCTCACCTCGGACGACTTCGACCAGCTTTCTCTTTTTGGCAAAGCGAAGGATTACCTCTGGCACATCGTCCTGCCGGTGACCGCCATGACGCTCGGCGCCTTCGCGACCCAGACCTTCCTGACCAAGAACTCGTTCCTTGACGAAATCCGCAAGCAATATGTGCAGACCGCGCGGATGAAGGGGCTGACCGAAAATCGCGTCCTCTACGGCCATGTTTTCCGGAACGCCATGCTCATCGTGATTGCCGGTTTCCCGGGCGCCTTCGTTCACGCCTTCCTTACCGGCTCGGTGCTGAT
The DNA here is from genome assembly GCA_963717565.1 of uncultured Alphaproteobacteria bacterium. Classification (GTDB taxonomy): domain Bacteria; phylum Pseudomonadota; class Alphaproteobacteria; order Rhizobiales; family Beijerinckiaceae; genus Methylocystis. The sequence goes on along the minus strand of CAVQWJ010000014.1, from coordinate 449,132 downwards.
CGAGACGATCTTCTCGCTCGACGGGCTTGGCTACCTTTCCTTCGAGAGCATCGTGAACCGCGATTATCCGGTGGTTTTCGCCAATCTCTATATTTTCGCGCTGCTCGGCCTCGTGGTGAATCTGCTTTCCGATCTCACCTATACCTGGATCGATCCGCGGATCGATTTCGAAACGCGCGAGGTCTGATCGATGACCGCAACAACGGACGCAAACGCCCAACTCGCGCCGCCCATCACCCGCGCCGGCTGGCTGCGGCTCTCGCCGCTCGACCAGCGCCGGCTGGCCAATTTCAAGGCGAACCGGCGCGGCTACTGGTCCTTCTGGATTTTCATGGCGCTGTTCGTCGTGTCGCTCCTGTCCAATGTCCTCGCCAATGACCGGCCGATCCTCGCCTGGTACAAGGGCGAGCTGCTGTTTCCTGTTTTCGTGACCTATCCGGAGGAGAAGTTCGGCGGCTTTCTCGCCCGCACGGACTATCGCGATCCGACGATCGAGAATGAGATCAGCGCGCATGGCTGGATGCTCTGGCCGCCGATCCGCTATTCCTACGACACGCATAATCTCGACCTGCCGACGCCCGCGCCCTCGCCGCCGACATGGCTGCTGAGCAAGGCGCAATGCGAAGCCGCCGCCGCCAAGCTCCTGAAGCCCGGCGAGCCGAACCGCGGCTGCGCGGCGATCGAATGGAACTGGCTCGGCACGGACGATCAGGGCCGCGACGTCGTCGCGCGCCTGCTTTACGGCTTCCGTATCTCCGTCCTCTTCGGCCTCATTCTGGCGACGGTCTCCTCGATCGTCGGCGTCGCCGCCGGCGCCATACAGGGCTATTTCGGCGGGCGGGTGGACCTCGTGTTCCAGCGCTTCATCGAGGTCTGGTCGTCGCTGCCGCAGCTCTATCTGCTGATCATCATCTCGTCTTTCCTCACGCCGGGCTTCTTCGTGCTGCTCGGCATTCTGCTGCTGTTTTCGTGGGTCTCGCTCGTGCATGTGGTGCGCGCCGAATTCCTGCGCGCGCGCAATTTCGAATATGTGAACGCGGCGCGGGCGCTGGGGCTGACGAACTTCATGATCATCTGGCGCCATCTGCTGCCCAACGCCACGGTGGCGACGCTGACCTTCCTGCCCTTCATCCTGAATTCCTCGATCACCACGCTGACGGCGCTGGACTTTCTGGGCTTCGGCCTGCCGCCCGGCTCGCCCTCGCTCGGCGAATTGCTGCTGCAGGGCAAATCCAACCTTCAGGCGCCCTGGCTCGGCCTGACCGGCTTCGCCATCATCGCGCTGATGCTGTCGCTGCTCGTCTTCGTCGGCGAGGCGGTGCGCGACGCCTTCGACCCGAGAAAGAATTTCCGGTGACGGACGCTGACCCGCCGCTCCCCTTCTCGACGTCCGCGACCTCTCCGTCTCCTTCCTGCAGGGCGGGCCGCGAGACGAAGGCCGTCGACGGCGTCTCCTTTTCGCTGGAGCGCGGCAAGACGCTGGCGCTCGTCGGCGAGTCCGGCTCCGGCAAATCGATCAGCGCGCTCTCCATCGTCCGCCTGCTGCCGCCCGGCGCCATCGCGACGGGCGCAGGCGCTGTTCGACGGGCGGGACATGCTGAAAGTCAGCGAGCCCGAGCTGCGCGCCATTCGCGGCGCGCGCATCACCATGGTCTTCCAGGAGCCGATGACCTCGCTCAATCCGCTGCAGACGATCGAGCAGCAGATCGCCGAGATTCTGGAGCTTCATGGCATGCGCGGCCGCGACGCCATGCGCGCACGCGTCATCGAACTCCTCGACGAGGTCGGCATCCCCAATCCCGAGGCCCGGCTCGGCGCCTATCCGCATCAGCTTTCCGGCGGCCAGCGCCAGCGCGTCATGATCGCCATGGCGCTCGCCAACAAGCCCGATCTGCTCATCGCCGACGAGCCGACGACCGCGCTCGACGTCACCGTGCAGGCGCAGATCATCGCCCTGCTGGAACGCCTGCAGCAGACCTATGGCATGGCGATCCTGTTCATCACCCATGACCTCAATCTCGTGCGCCGCTTCGCCGATACGGTTTGCGTGATGGAGAAGGGCCACATTGTCGAAAGCGGCGATGTGACGAGCGTCTTCACCACGCCGCGCCATCCGTATACGCAGGCGCTGCTCACCGCCGAGCCGAAGGGCGCGCCGATCGTCGAAGACGAGAATGCGCCAGTTATCATCTCCGCCGACAATCTGCGCGTCTGGTTTCCCGATCAAGCGCGGCTTCATGCGGCGCACGGTGGATCACATCAAGGCTGTCGATGGCGTGACGCTGGCTGTGCGCGCCGGCGGGACAGTCGGCGTCGTCGGCGAATCCGGCTCGGGAAAAACGACGCTGGCGCTCGCCATGTTGCGGCTCATCCGCTCGGAGGGGCCGATCGTCTTTCTTGGCTCGCAACATCGACGGCAAGAGCGTCGCGGAGATGCGGCCTCTCCGGCGGGACATGCAGATCGTCTTTCAGGACCCCTACGGCTCGCTTTCGCCGCGCATGTCCGTCGCAGAGATCGTCGCCGAGGGCCTTACCGTGCAGCGGCCCGAACTTTCGCTCGACGAACGCCGCGAGATCGTCGCCCGCGCCCTCATGGAGACTGGGCTCGATCCAGCGACGATGGACCGCTATCCGCATGAATTTTCCGGCGGCCAGCGCCAGCGCATCGCCATTGCCCGCGCCATCGTGCTGGAGCCGAAATTCATCGTGCTCGACGAGCCCACCTCCGCGCTGGACATGTCCGTGCAGGCGCAGATCATCGATCTGCTGCGCGATCTGCAGCGACGCCGCTCACTTGCTTATCTTTTCATTAGCCATGATTTGCGTGTCGTGAAGGCGCTCGCCGGCCAACTCATCGTCATGCGCTACGGGAAAGTCGTCGAATCCGGTCCGGCTGCGACCGTTTTCGACAATCCCACGAATGAGTACACGCGCGCGCTCTTTGCGGCGGCCTTCCGCAATCAGCCGGCGCCGGTTAACGGCGACGCTTAAGCGAATTATTAAAGTCGAAGCATTTAATTCAACTTCGCGCAGGCTTTAGCTGCGACCTTCATTTTTAGATGAGTTCTTGAGAGGCAAGAAATGACAACGCCCGCTGAACAGGCCGCCGCAATTATTCTATCGCGTTGCGGAGCGGATTCGATCGAAAGCGCCATGTTGCTGGGTCGGATCTTTTACGGAGCGGCAGATGTGGGAGAGCGGCTCGCGACCATCCCATACGCCGAACTTCCGGGCTTTCCGACCGGCGAGGGCCTGGAGGACGCGGAACTCATCATCGCCAATGTCGACGGGCTGCTGACGGCGATTCTCAAGGGACGCGCGACATTTCACGAGACGGGCGACCCGAGCCTGATGGCGTCTCCAATCGAAACGCTGGCGCTGCTCGGCGTGCGAAACCTGCTCTGCACCGGGCTGGCGCTGTCGGTTCTCGCCGATCTGCTGCCGGGCAATCTCGTGGCGGTCACGGATCACATCAATTTCACCGGGCTGAACCCGCTCATCGGCGCTCCAGGCGGCGCCAAGACCATGGTCAATATGAACGAGGCCTATGACAAGCGCCTTTTACGCCGCATCAAGACGGCCGCCGCGGGAAGTGGCGTTTCCGTGCATGAAGGCGTCGTGATGTGGTTCTCGGGCCCGAGTTTCGAGACGCCGTCGGAAGCCAAAGTTGCGCGCCAGCTCGGCGCGGATCTCATTAGCTGGACGATCGTGCCCGAATGTATCCTCGCCCGCCGCTATGGCCTGCCTTTCGTCGCCCTTGCGGTGGTGACGGATTTCGGCGCGGGCTTTTCCAGCGGAAACCCCAGCGCCGACCTGACGCGAGGCCCCGCGGCGGCAGGCGTCGTGGCGACGAAGCGCCTGATCCGCGCCTTCATGAAGGCGCGCTGAGGCGCAACGCCCCCATCGTCTTCCGCGGAAACGGAGCCACTTCGGCGGAAGGCCGTTCAGCCGGCGGGATCGACTTCCCGCCGGCATGGATCGCGGTTGATCATTATGGTCGCGCGCATGGTCTGCACGACCCGGCCGGCCTCATCCAATGTGCTGCCGTCATAGGACGCGAATCCCCGTTCGGGCAATGAGCGCGATCGGTGCAAGCCCGTAATCTCGCCCTCGATATGCAGGCGGTCGCCCGGCCGCACCGGACGCTTCCATGAAATGGTCGCGTCGACGCCGACAACCCCGCCCACGAATGTCACGCCAGAACGGGTGAGCAGATGACGCACGGTTGCCGCCGCCGTCTGCCAGCCGCTCGCGACCAATCCGCCGAACATGCTTTCCTTCGCGGCCGCCGGATCCAAATGAAAAAACTGCGGGTCGCTATCACGCGCAAAGCTGATGATCGCCGCTTCCGTCACCTCCTCGGGTTCGGAGACGAAGCGCTGACCGACATGCAGGTCTTCAAAATAGAGGATTTTTGTCATGGCTCTTATATGAGACGCCGCACCCCGGTGATGTCCCCCGCCCCCGCTTCGATGTTGCGCGCACGCACCAGCGCCAGCGGTTCGCTCGACACCAGCATATGCGTCCCATTCGCATGAAGCAGCGTATCAGGGTCGCGCATGACGCCCACGTGACCTTTCCAGAAAATCATGTCGCCACGCTGGAGAGGCGCGCCGATCTCGACCGGCTCGCCGAGCGTCGCCTCCTGCATGTCGCTGTCGCGCGGCGCATTGCGCCCGGCGGCGGCGAGCGAGATCTGCACGAGCCCCGAACAGTCGATTCCGATGCCGGACTTGCCGCCCCAGAGATAGGGCGCGCCGATCAGCGTCTCGGCGACGGCGACGAAATCCTTCGCCGGCGAGTCGAGCGGCGCGAGATGCGTGCGCCAGATGAACCCACGGTCGCGCGTCACCAGAAAACTGTCGCGTTCTTCGACGATCGAAACTTCGGCGCTGAGCGGCAAGGCCAGAATCGGCGGCTGTTTGATGCTCGCCGCCGGATAGACGAAGGTGCGCGGCACGCAGACGCGATGCGTCGGCTCGCTCAACTCGCTCCACAATGTGTTTGCGGCGATCCAGCCGACATAGCCGTCGCGCGAGAGCTGCGCCCAGGCCCAGCCTTCCTCCTCGTCATAAACGATCACGCGTTCGCCGTAGAGAACCTGCGTGTCGACGGCGGCGTCGGGGCGTGGCTCGCGCCGCATGTCGACGACGCCTTCCTTCACCTCCATCACCGCGCCTTCGACATAACGCTCGGCCGTGACGCGCCCCTTCAGATAGGCGGCCGCAAGATCGGGGCGTGCGGGGGTCAGCCGCCTGTCCAATGTCTCGCTCACTTTGCAGCCCCTCCCCGCGCGCGCTTTTCGATGAGATCGTACAGCAGCCGCGCGCTCTGCACCTCGCCGCCTTCTGGACGGCCCGGCTTTGTCGAGGGATTCCAGCAATAGACGTCGAAATGCGCCCAGCGCGCCGGATCGCTCACGAAACGGCGCAGGAACAGCGCCGCCACGATGGACCCCGAAAAGCCGCCGCTCGTCACGCTCACGACGTCGGATATCTTCCCGTCGAGGCCGCCGTCGTAATTGTCCCACAGCGGCATACGCCAGACTGGATCATTGGCCGTCTGGCCACAGGCGGCGATCTCGCCGGCGAGCGCGTCGTCTCCCGTGTAGAAGGGCGGCAGTTCCGGCCCAAGCGCCACCCGCGCGGCGCCGGTGAGAGTCGCGAAATTGAAGAGAAGATCCGGCTGGCTTTCGCTCGCATAGGCGAGCGCATCGGCGAGAATAAGTCTTCCCTCGGCGTCGGTGTTGCCGATCTCGACCGTCAGACCCTTGCGGCTGCGATAGATGTCGCTGGTGCGGAAAGCATTTGCGGAAATCGAATTTTCGACGATCGGCAACAGCACGCGCAGCCGCAGGGGCAACGCGCTGTCCATGAGCATTGCGGCGAGCGCCAGGGTCGTCGCGGCGCCGCCCATGTCCTTCTTCATCAGCGCCATGGCGGAAGACGGCTTGATGTCGAGTCCGCCGGAATCGAAACAGACGCCCTTGCCGACGAGCGTCACCTTCAACCCGTCCTCGGGTCCGTGGGTGAATTCCACGAGACGCGGGGCTTGCGCCGCCGCGCGTCCGACAGCGTGAATCAGCGGAAAGTTTTCGGCGAGGAGCGCGTCTCCGACGATCACGCGCGACGTCGCATTATGCTTCGCGGCCAGCGCCAGGGCGGCTTCGGCCAGCGCCTCCGGCCCCATGTCGTTCGCAGGCGTGTTGACGAGGTCGCGGCCGAGCGCCACGGCGCCGGCAATTCTCTCTATGCGCGCGCGGTCGACGCCTTCCGGCGCGCAAAGCCGGGTCTTTTCGGCCTTGGGCGCCACATAACGCGTGAAGGAATAGCTCGACAGCAGAAAGGCCAGCGCGGCGCTCTGCGGATCGGCGACGCCCTCGCCCAGCCGATACAGCCCGGGCGGCAAGGCGGTTGCGAGTTTGCCGGCAAGGAATGGATCGCGCTTCTTCGCGCCCTTCTCCTCGACTCCGAAATAGACCCGGGGGGCGCCGCCATCGAGCGCAGGCGCGATCAGGACAGTTCCGGGCTTGCCGTCGAAGCCGGTCGCGGCGGCAAGGGCGGAGACGACCGCCGGAAGGCTTGGCTGCGATTGCGACCACCCGGCCTTGTCCACGAAATCGACCGCAATTGCGTCTGCGGACCAGTCTTCGAGCTTCATCGTCCCGGCATCCTGTTAAGCTTCCGTTAGGGTTAACCGTTTATTGCCAAGCTTGCTGGAGATTCACAAACCCGGAACGCCTTCGCCGTGACAAAGTCGCCCCTCTGTTCTTCCCGGCTTTGCGTCATGTGGTTCACGGGGGCTCTCGCTCTCCTGGGCCTCCCCGGCTGCAACAAATCGTCGCTTGGCGACGTGACCGGCTCCATTGGCCGCTCGGCCAGCCTGCCGTCGGACGAAGCCTCGTTACGCCGTTACAGCGAGCAACTGGGTCAACGTTACGAACGCAATCCGAAAGACAGGGCAGCCGCCATCGCCTACGCGAAGGCCCTGCATGCGCTCGATCAGAATGCGCAGGCGGTCGCCGTCATGCAGGGACTGGCGATCACCTATCCGGAGGATATGAAGGTCCTTGGCGCCTATGGCAAGGCGCTCGCTGACGCAGGCAAGCTGCAACAGGCGGCGGAAATTCTCGAGAAAGCCCATACGCCGGAACGTCCCGACTGGTCGGTTCTCTCGACGCAGGGCTCGATCGCCGATCAGCTCGGCGATCACGACGGCGCGCGCGCCTATTACGAAGCGGCTTTGAAAATCCGCCCCAATGAGCCGATGATTCTCTCTAACCTCGGCCTTTCCTATGCTTTGGCGAAGAATCTTCCCCGCGCCGAGGAGACGTTGCGATCCGCCGCCGCCCAGCCGACGGCCGACAGGCGCGTGCGTCAGAATCTGGCGCTGGTGCTCGCCTTGCAGGGAAAATTCCAGGAAGCCGAGGATTTGTCCCGTCGCGACCTGTCGCCAGAGGACGCCGCTCAGAATGTCGCAGCCATTCGCGAGATGATCTCACAGTCGGACACATGGCGTGAGATCCAGGCGGGCGCGACGAAAAAGCGCAGCGCAGCCAGATAAAAAAAGACCCTCCGAACGAGATCGGAGGGCAAGGCGAGAGAGGAAGGGTGAAAGCCTGGTTCAGGAGTTCACATTGCGGCCCGTGCGGGCGATGTAGATCGCGGCTCCGACGACCATGACGAGCATGACCGCAGGAATGAGAAAACCGTTCATGAGCGACTCCATCTGTTTGGCTGATGCGCGCTTTCATTACCCGCCGTCGTGAACGCTTTCACGACGCGCGGGTAACGTTCCCGTGAAAAGGCTCTCTCCGAGAGCCGCCAGTCAGCGCATCCCTCCAAAACCGGGCGGGCCGCCGCCGTCACCATCGTGATGTCTCGACCCCTCGTCGCGTTGACGGGGCTGCGCGGCGGGTTCCGGATAGGCCGGCCGCCCGGGGGCCATGCCGGGCGGCGGCTGCGGCCGTTCCATGGCGGGGGCGCGCATGGCCGGCTGTCCCATTTCCCGCATCTGCGGCGGCGGGCCGCCCCGGTAGCCGCCTCCCTGATATTGCGGCTCCGACATGGGTTCGGGACGCGGCGGCATCGGGTCATGGCGCATTCCGCGCAGGGGCGATCCCATGCCGGCGGGCGCTTCCCGCATGTCCGGCGCGTCCATCGGCGGCGGGCGCATCCGCGCGGGGGCGCGCATTTCGCCGCCCATCGGGTCGCCGCCGCGCATCCTGCCGCCCGGCGGCCCGCTGAAGCCGCCATCCATATCGAGCCCTTGCGGATACGCGCGACGCCCGTTGCGCGGCCCGCGTCCATTCTCGTCCAGCGCGTTCGGCGGCCCGCCGGTTTCGCCGCCGGGCGGTGTAAGCCGCGCAGGCCGGTCGCCGCCAATCGGCAAACCGGGTTGCGTCCGGTCGGGACGGCCCGTGCGGCCGTTGGGAGACATGCGCCGGTCTGGCCTGTCGTCCACTGCGGGCGCTTCACCGCCGCCAAGCGTTGGCGGCGCATGCCCGGCCCCGCCGCGCCCGGACATACGCCGGCCAGAGCGATCGTCGGCCGGAGTTGGTTCTCCGCCGGAAGGCGTCGGCAGCGCATGGTCCGCGGCGCCGCGCCCGGACTTGCGCCGGTCAGACCGATCATCCGCTGAAGGCGTTCCTCCGCCGGCAGGAGTCGGCAGCGCATGGTCCGCGCCGCCGACTGGCCGTTCACGGGCGCCGCCGGGCAGATCTCGCCCGCCCCTGCGTCCCACCGCTTCGCCCGAAGTCGCGCCAGCGCTGGAAGGCGGCGCGTGGTCGTCCGTCAGGCCGGCGGGGAGCCTGTGATCCCGCCTCTCGCGGCCGGGCGCGCCGCCGTCCGGCGCCGTCGCATTCGTGTCCGGAGGACCATGACGCGGCCCGCCGGGCGGCGTCTCATGTCCGGCGGGTCCCGTCGGGAGCGCGTGGTCTTTCGACAGTCCCGCCGGAGGGCCGCCAGCGCCAGCGCCCATCGGCGGCGCCTGTTCGTTCCCGGGCGCTCCTGCGGGATGCAGGCCAGCCGGACGTTCGCCGCCGGGTCCGACGGCGCCGCCCGGCGGCGTCGCCATGCCGGCGGGCGCCATGCCGGCGGGCGCCAATTCCCGGTTTCGTTTGGCAATGAAATTCGGCAGCGCTGCGCCGACGCCGACAGCAGCGGCCCCTGCGCCGGCCGCTGTAAGCGCCTCGGTCGAGACCACGCCGCCGGTGCGATTGCGGACGATCACCTGGTTCTCGACCGGATTCACCACCACCGCGTTATGCATATTGGTGAAGATGAAATTGTTCGGCGGCGGCGCGACATAACGCGGCGGGGCCTGCCAGACCGGGATCGGCACATAGGGCGGCGCCGGCAGCGCATAGGGTATGGCGAACACGACCGGCGGCGGCAGGACGATGAAATCCGGCGGCGGCGGCGGCAGGAAATAGATCGGCGGCGGGGGCGGCGGCGGAAAGTCCCAGACAGGGTCCGCGAAATAGACGACCGGCTGATCGACGAAGACGAGTTCGTCCGGCGGCGGCGGCGGATAGCCGTAATCGACCATGGCGAATTCGGCCGGCGGCTCCAGTTCGTAGCGCAGTTCGGCGAGACGACGGCGCGCGTCCCAGGCGTGCGGACCCTTCGGGTAGCGGCGCAGATAGGACCAGTAGGCGTCCGCCGTATCCATGGTGCGCGAGCGCCGCCAGGTCATCGCCTCGCGACGCGCCGCCGCCATCGCCCGCGCGCGCTTGGCGTAGGGCGAGGCCGGATAGGTGGCGACGTAATCCTGATAGCCCTGCAAGGTGTCGCGGCGCAGCGCGGCGGAGAAGCCGTCGTCGGGCCCCAGCGCGCTGATCGGCTGCGACAGGCGGGCGACGTCCTCCTTGCGCAGCGGGGCGCCGGCCTCGCGCTGGAAGAACACGAAATCCGTCTCGACGCGCTGCGAATTCCACGGGATCTGCGCGCCCTTGGTCATCTCCGAAACGCGCAGGCGCGTATTCTCGAAGACCTCCATCAGCGGACGCCCGCCGTCGCGCATCATTTCCGCGAGCGCATGGGCATAGGGGCCGTAATCCTTGGTCGCCTCCGGCGCGATCGTGCCCGGCGCGGCGTTGAAGGCGAGCAGCGTCGCGCCGCCCGGCTCATAGAGCGCGAGCCCCCCGGCGATCGGCTGACCCGCCAGTTTGAACGGGTTGGCGCGCGCGGCGTCCAGCGCCACGATCGTGAGTTTGGCCCCAGAAGCCGACAGCGGCTTCAGATAATCGGAGACCCTCAGCGTCCGTAGCGGAATATCCGAGTCGCGCGCGATTTTCGCGTCTACCGGGACGATGTAATTTTCGCCTTCGAGCTGAACGCCGTAGCCCGACACATAGACGAAAGCCACGACGTCCTTCCCGGCCGCGTTGACCTTGTCGATGAAGTCTCGGAACGCCTCTTTGAGCGCGGTTTCCTCGAGGTCTCGCGCGCCGGTGACGTCGAAACCAGCCGCCTGAAGGGTCTGGGCGACGAGGCCGGCGTCATTCGCGGCTGTGGCGATCGGCATGGCGGGATAGGCCGCCTCGCCGATCACGAGCGCAAGCCGCCGCTCCTCGGCCTGCGCGCCCCGCGCCGCCGCCAGGGCGAGCAGCGCGCAGGCCGTGATCGCCAATGTCCGAATAAACCGCATTGCTGATCTCCCCAAGGCGCTCTCCGCCCCGTAATTCTTTGCTCAGTCAGCAACTTCCCAGCTGAACACATACTGAACCATGGACGGCCTCTGGAGGCGATAGAGCGGAAACCTCGCGCCATTTCTTTGAACATTTTGTGGAATCTTTAAGCGCCTGGCGCCTGTGCGGCGCCCAGACTTTAGCAGGGCGCCCGTTCATGCGCCGCTTCGTTCAATCAATGCGCAGTCTGGCACGGAGGTTGCTGACAGAACGCCCATCCTGCACCCAGCAACGGCATCCATGCACATATGAAAATCATCAGCGCGATCATCAAACCCTTCAAGCTCGATGAAGTTCGGGACATTCTGACGGCGCTCGGCGCCCACGGCATGACAGCGTCGGAGGTCAAGGGCTATGGGCGGCAGAAAGGCCACACCGAGATCTATCGCGGCGCGGAATACATGATTTCCTTCCTGCCGAAGATCAAAATCGAAGTCGCGGTGACGGACGCCCTCGCCGACAAGGTCGTCGAAGCCATCCGCAAGGCCGCCTATACCGGCCAGATCGGCGACGGCAAGATTTTCGTCACCCCGCTGGAGCGCGCCCTTCGCATCCGCACTGGCGAATCTGACGACGACGCGCTGTAACCCTCCAAAAAGAGAATAGAATATGCGCCAATCCCTGTTTTCGGGACGGATTGCTTCCGCCGTCGCCGCCGCTGTCGTGGCCACCCCCGCCCTCGCGCAGGACACGCCAAAAATCGACGGCGCGGACACCGCCTTCATGATCGTCGCGACGGCGCTCGTGCTGATGATGACCTTGCCCGGTCTCGCGCTCTTCTACAGCGGCATGGTGCGCAAGAAGAATGTGCTCGCGACCATGGCGCAAAGTCTCATCGCCACGGCCGTCGTCTCCCTGCTCTGGATCGCCGTCGCCTATAGTCTCACCTTCTCGGGGGATGGGGCCTTTATCGGCGACGCGGCGCGGGTGATGCTCAGGGACGTCGGCGTCACCACCGTGAGTCCGCTTGCGGGCACGATCCCGGAAATCCTGTTCATGGCCTATCAGATGACGTTTGCGGTCATCACCTGCGCGCTGGTCGGCGGTTCGGTCGCCGAGCGCATGAAATTCTCGGCCTTCATTCTCTTCTGCGTGATCTGGCTGTTCATCGTCTATGTGCCCTCGGCGCATTGGGTCTGGGGCGGCGGCTTCCTGCAGAAAATGGGCCTGCTGGATTTCGCCGGCGGCACGGTTGTGCATATCAACGCGGGCGTCGCGGGGCTGGTCTGCGCGCTGGTGCTGGGCAACCGCGTCGGCTTCGGCCGCGAGAATCTCTCGCCCTTCGACCTGTCGCTCGCCGTGATCGGCACGGGCCTGCTCTGGGTCGGCTGGTTCGGCTTCAACGGCGGTTCGGCGCTCGGCGCCAATTCGCGCGCGGTCTTCGCCATCGTCGCCACGCATCTCGCCGCCTGTTCGGGCGCGCTGGTGTGGAGCGGGCTGGAGTGGTTCGAGCGCGGCAAGCCCTCGGTGCTCGGCGTCGTCTCGGGCGCCGTGGCGGGGCTGGGCACCATCACCCCGGCCTCGGGCTACATCCTGCCCTGGCATGGCGTGGTGATCGGCATGATCGCCGGCGGCGTCTGCTATTGGTTCTGCACGGTGGCGAAGCATAAATTCCGCTACGACGACACGCTGGACGTGTTCGGCGTCCATGGCGTCGGCGGAATCATGGGCACGCTGCTTGCCGGCGTCTTCGCGACCCGCGCGATCACCGCTTCCGAGTCGAGCCCCGGCGTCGCTGGCCTGCTGGAGGGCGACCCCCATCAACTCGTGGTGCAGGCCATCGGCGTGCTCGTCACGGTCGTCTGGTGCGTCATCGGCACGCTGATCACGCTGAAAATCGTTTCGCTGTTCACGAAACTGCGCGTCTCCGGCGACGACGAGCGCGAGGGGCTGGACATCGCGCTGCATGGCGAGGCGCTGCACCAGTAAGAGATGTTGGAGCGACAATTCAGCCCTCTCTCCGCAACCGCGGCGAGAGGGCTTTTTTGTTTGTAGAGCGTTCTCAAGACGCAGGCTGCGGGACTCGTCGAGGCGGCGACCTGAGCCGGAAACCGCGCCGTTTTTGCTATTAATCTTCCCTTCATCCCGGCCATCGCATGCTCGCGCCCGTGAGGGGCGCGTTAGAGTAGGAGTTGGCCGTGTATAGGATAATTCAGGGATTTTTCCTCGTCTTGGCGTGCGCAACGCTCACCGCTTGCGCCGGGTCTCAACCCGGCTGGCAGGACGGATACGCGACCACGTCCGGCTACTACGACGCGAGCCCTTCCTATGGGTATCGTTACAACCGTCCACCCCGGCGGGCGCCATGCCAGTGCAGCGATGACCGCTACGACGACTACAGAGACGACGATTATTACCGCAGCCGTTAGCAGGTCGTGACAATCGAAACGCCCGTACCGTCGGATCGGCGCGGGCGTTTTTCTTCGCCGGCCAGGAGACCAGGGGCGACTGGGCGAGAAAAGAAGGAGGGATTTCAGAAGCCTGAGAAAAGGCTGGAGGCCTCGGAGGGAATCGAACCCCCGTACAAGGATTTGCAGTCCTCTGCGTAGCCACTCCGCCACGAGGCCATCCTGCGAGACTCTCGGTGAGAGCTTCGCCTGCGCTCGCTCATACAGGAGGGCGTTCCCGGCGGCAAGCATCCCCAGGGGTCGGAAGCGGGAAATCCCCGCGCCCGATCAATCCTCCGCCCGCGCGGACCATGTCGCGTGCGAAACGGCGGCCAGACCCCGAAAATAGTCGGCGATGGCGTCCAGTTCCGCCGCCTCGACGCTTGGAGCCGCGAGCGTCGCGATAATCTCCACGCCGTCCTCCCGCTCGACCTCCCGCAGGTCGCGCGCGGGATATTTCGCTGCTTCGAGCCGTTCCTCGATCAGATCGCGCATCGCGTCGCGACCCGATTCGCTGGTCGTGACACGCAGCTCGAAGGTCGCCTCGGTCTGGCTTTCGTCGATGGGCGCGCGCTCGATGAAGGTCACGAGCGGCCGCAGGAAGGTGTTGCCGGCCAGCACGAAGGCGCACATCAGAAAGGCTTCCGCCGGATGGTCGGCGCCGGCGAAGGCGCCGGTCACCGCCGAGCACCAGATGGTCGCGGCCGTATTGAGGCCGCGAATGTTCATCCCCTCCTTGAGAATGACGCCCGCGCCGAGAAAGCCCACGCCCGAGGCCACATAGGCGAGAACCTGGGTCGCGCCCTGATTGCCCATGAGCCGCATGCCCAGATCGACGAAGGCCGAGGCGCCCAGCGCAACCAGCGCATTGGTGCGAAGGCCTGCATTGCGCTGCCGATACTGCCGCTCCGCCCCGATCAGCGTGCCGAGCAGAAGCGCCACGATGAGAGAGACGAAGGTGTTGAGCAGTTCCTCGGGATTGAAAGTGACAATGCCTGCCATGAGACTTCCTCAATAGGACGGGGCCTTGCCGTCATCGCGAGCCTAACGAAGCAATCCAGACCCATATAACGGCTCTGGATCGCGTCGTCGCGGCGCTCCTCGCTATGAGGGGCAAGCACGATTTCCCGGCCGCGCGGCCCTGGCGTCGAGGACGCCCGGCCGGCTGTTTTTGTCATTCACGGTCACGGCCGGCTTCCCTCTCTCGAACCCAGCCCAATTTGACAGGCGCCGTCCGTTCTGCCCATCTTCGCGCCCCATGCGCCGGACAGGCGCCCCCCCGGGATTGATCTGGAATGAATGTCGTCATCGTCGAGTCGCCGGCCAAGGCCAAGACCATCAACAAATATCTGGGCCGCGACTTCAACGTCATCGCCTAGTATGGGCCATGTCCGCGACCTGCCCCCGAAGGACGGCTCCGTCGATCCCGAGACCGATTTCACCATGGTCTGGGAGATGGACGCCCGCGGGGCGAAGCGCGTCTCGGAGATCGCTCAGGCGGTAAAGGACGCCGACAAGGTCATTCTCGCGACCGACCCGGATCGCGAGGGCGAGGCCATTTCCTGGCATCTCATCGAGATCCTGAACAAGAAGAAGGTGCTCAAGGACAAGAAGATCGAGCGCGTCGTCTTCAACGCCATCACCAAGGACGCCATCCGCGAGGCGATGGCCCATCCGCGCCAGATCGATCAGGCGCTGGTCGACGCCTATCTCGCGCGTCGCGCTCTCGACTATCTCGTCGGCTTCACCCTCTCGCCGGTGCTCTGGCGCAAGCTGCCGGGCGCGCGCTCGGCAGGCCGCGTCCAGTCCGTGGCGCTGCGCCTCGTCTGCGACCGCGAACTCGAGATCGAGAAATTCGTCGCTCAGGAATACTGGTCGCTCGTCGCGCATCTGAAGACCAAGGCCGGCGAGTCCTTCATCGCGCGCCTCGTCGGCGCCGACGGCAAGAAGATCACCCGCCTCGACATCGGCAAGGGCGAAGAGGCCGAGGATTTCAAGAAGGCGCTCGACGCCGCGACCTTCACCGTCCGGTCGGTCGAAGCCAAGCCGGTCAAGCGCCATCCCTACGCGCCCTTCACCACCTCGACGCTTCAGCAGGAGGCCTCGCGCAAGCTCGGCCTTGCGCCGGCGATCACCATGCGCATCGCGCAGCGTCTTTATGAAGGCGTGGATGTCGGCGGCGAGACGGTCGGTCTCATTACTTATATGCGAACCGACGGCGTCGATATGGCGCCCGAGGCGGTCGCCAGCGTGCGCAAGGTCATCGCCAAGGAATATGGCGACCGCTTCGTGCCCAACGCCCCGCGCAAATATTCGGCCAAGGCCAAGAATGCGCAGGAAGCCCACGAGGCCATCCGCCCGACCGACGCCGCGCGCCTGCCCAAGCAGGTGGCGAAACATCTCGAGCCCGATCAGGCGCGGCTCTACGAGCTGATCTGGACCCGCACCATCGCCAGCCAGATGGAGTCGGCCGAGCTCGAACGCACGACGGTCGACATCGAGGCGAAGGCCGGGGCGCGCACGCTCGATCTGCGCGCCACCGGCCAGGTCGTCCGCTTCCCCGGCTTTCTGGAGCTTTATCAGGAAGGCCGCGACGACGACGGCGACGAGGAAAGCGGCCGCCTGCCGCCGATGAAGGACGGCGAGCCCTGCACGCGCGAGAAGATCGAC
Source organism: uncultured Alphaproteobacteria bacterium (assembly GCA_963717565.1). Taxonomy (GTDB): domain Bacteria; phylum Pseudomonadota; class Alphaproteobacteria; order Rhizobiales; family Beijerinckiaceae; genus Methylocystis. Next base: position 433,385 of record CAVQWJ010000014.1, on the reverse strand, counting down.
GCGACCCAGCATTTCACCGAGCCGCCGCCGCGCTTCACCGAGGCGACGCTGGTCAAACGCATGGAGGAGCTTGGCATCGGCCGCCCCTCCACCTACGCCTCGACGCTCGCCACGCTGCGCGACCGCGACTATGTGCGGCTCGACAAGAAACGGCTCATTCCCGAGGACAAGGGCCGTCTCGTCGTCGCCTTTCTGGAGAGCTTCTTCTCGCGCTATGTCGAGTTCGACTTCACCGCCGTCACTCGAAGAAAAGCTCGATCTCGTTTCCAACAACGAGATCGACTGGAAGCAGGTGCTGCGCGACTTCTGGAAGGATTTCTCGGCCGCCGTCAACGAGACCAAGGATCTGCGCACGACGCAGGTGCTCGACAGTCTCAACGAGCTTTTCGGGCCCGCATATCTTCCCGGCCAAGGAAGACGGCTCCGATCCGCGCCTCTGCCCCGCCTGCAGCGCCGGGCAATTGTCTCTGAAGGTCGGCAAGTTCGGCGCCTTCATCGGCTGCTCGAACTATCCCGAATGCCGCTACACGCGCACCCTGTCGCCGCCGACCGGCGACGCCGCGGATAATGCGCGTCCGGGCGTGAAGGTCCTGGGTCAGGACCCCGAAACCGGCGCCGAGATCACGCTGCGCGACGGTCGCTTCGGCGCCTATGTTCAGGAGGGCGAGCAGGAGGAAGGCGGCGAAAAGCCCAAGCGCGCCTCGCTGCCGAAGAACATCAAGCCCGACGATCTGACGCTTCAGCAGGCGCTGGCGCTGCTCTCATTGCCGCGCGAGGTGGCGAAACATCCGACCACCGGCGAGCCCATCGTCGCCAATATCGGCCGCTTCGGCCCCTATGTGCAGCACGGCAAGACCTACGCCAATGTCGGCCGCGACGACGACGTGCTGACCATCGGCGCCAATCGCGCCATCGACCTGATCGTGCAGAAGGAATCGGGCGCCGGCGGCTCGCGCTTCTCGCGCGCCTCGGAGCCGGGCCGGTCGCTGGGCGACCATCCCGAGGGCGGCGCGGTGACGGTGAAGGCTGGCCGCTTTGGTCCCTATGTGAACTGGGGCAAGGTCAACGCCACCATCCCGCGCGCCGTCGACCCGGCGTCGCTGACGCTGGAGCAGGCGCTGGAGATGATCGCCGCCAAGGCCGCCGCCGGCGGCGCGACCGGCGGTCGCGTGCTCGGCGAGCACCCCAATGGCGGAACCATCACCGTCCGCGCCGGGCGTTTCGGGCCTTACGTGAATCTCGGCAAGGTCAACGCCACCCTGCCCAAGAGCATGTCCGCCGAGGATGTGACGCTCGAAGACGCGATCAAATTCATCGAGGAAAAGGGCGGCGCGCCGAAGAAGAAGGCGCCGGCGAAAAAGGCTCCCGCCAAGAAAGTGGCGGCGAAAAAAGCCATCGCGGACAGCGACGAGGCGCCTTTCGAGGATGCGAAGCCCGTAAAGGCGGCGACCGCCAAGAAGCCGGCTGCAAAGAAAGCGCCGGCGAAGAAAGCCGCGCCCAAAAAGGTCGCCACCAGATAGCAGCCCCGTCATTGCGAGCATAGCGAAGCGATCCAGAGCCGCGTCACGGCTCTGGATCGCGTCGTCGCTATGGCGTCTTTTCACCGCCGCCCATGGCGGAATCCTCGTTCAAGCAATATCTTTGGAAAAACCATTGGCCCGCCCGTGCGGCCCATCGAGGAACCTTTGACAATCAAGACAGCTCCGCAGCCAACCCGCGAGGACATTCTCGCTTTCATCGCCCGCGAGCAGGAAGCCGCCGGCGGCCCCAGAAAAATCGGCGTCCGTGAGATCGCCCGGGCCTTTGGGATCAAGGGCGAGGATCGCGTCGCGCTCAAGCGCATGATCGCAACTCTTGCCGATGAGGGGGCCATCGAGAAGCGCGGGCGCCGCGTGAACTCCAGGGGCGCGCTGCCGCCCGTCACTCTCGTCGACATCGTCGCGCGCGACCGCGACGGCGAACTTGTGGCCGTGCCGGTCGAATGGGACGCGGAAGAGCTCGGCGAGCCGCCGCGCATTCTCATCCACGCCCCGCGCCGCGCGCGCGCCGGCGAGCCCCTGCCCGGCGTCGGCGACCGCGCGCTCGTGCGCGCCGAGCCCGACCGCGACGCCGGCCCCGGCGCGCCGCCCTATGTCGGGCGGGTCATCAAGCTGCTCTCCCGCGCGCGGCATCGCGTGCTCGGCGTGCTGCATGTCGAGCCCAACGGCAATGGCCGGATCATCCCCATCGACAAGAAACAGGCGGGGCGCGAGCTGCTCGTCGCCGCCGCCGATATTGGCGAGGGGACCCATGGCGACCTCGTCTCGGTCGATCTCGTCGGCAAGACCCGTTTCGGCGCGCCCCGCGCCCGCGTGCGCGAGACGCTGGGCTCGGTGGCGGGTGAAAAGGCCGTCAGCCTGATCGCCCTGCGCGCGCATGACATTCCCGACGTCTTCCGCCCGGAGGCCGTCGCCGAGGCCGAGCGGGCGAAGCCCGCGCCGCTTCAGGGCCGCGAGGACTGGCGCGACCTGCCGCTCGTCACCATCGACCCGCCGGACGCCAAGGACCACGACGACGCCGTCCACGCCGAGCCCGACCCGGCGCCGGATAATGAAGGCGGCTTCATCCTCACCGTCGCGATTGCGGACGTCGCCTGGTACGTCCGCTCGCGCTCGCCGCTGGACAAGGACGCGCTGGAGCGCGGCAATTCGGTCTATTTCCCTGATCGCGTCGTGCCGATGCTGCCCGAGCGCATCTCCAATGACCTCTGCTCGCTGCGCGAGAACGAGGACCGCCCGGCGCTGGCCGTGCGCATGCGCGTCACCGCGAGGGGCAAGAAGATCGGCCACAGCTTCCATCGCGTGATGATGCGCTCGCACGCCAAGCTGGCCTATCAGCAGGCGCAGGCCGCAATCGACGGCAAGCCGGACGAGACGACGAAGCCGCTGATCGACAAGGTGCTGCGGCCGCTCTACGCCGCGCATGAAGCGCTGCAGCACGCGCGCAACCTTCGCGCGCCGCTCGATCTCGATCTGCCCGAGCGCAAGATCCTGCTGAAGCCCGACGGCTCCTTCGACCGGGTGATCCTCCCGCCGCGTCTGGAAGCGCATCGGCTGATCGAGGAATTCATGATCCTCGCCAATGTCGCGGCGGCAGAGACGCTGGAGGAGCACCGTCAGATGCTCATCTACCGCGCCCATGACGAGCCCTCGAAGGAGAAGGTCACCGCGCTCTCCGAGTTTCTCGCCACGATCGGGGTCAAGCTGGCCAAGGGCCAGGTGCTCAAGCCTGAGCATTTCAATGTCATTCTGGCGCGCGTCAAAGGGCTGGAGCACGAAAATATCGTCAATGAAATCGTCCTGCGCACGCAGGCGCAGGCGGAATACACCCATGAAAACTATGGGCATTTCGGCCTCAACCTGCGCCGTTACGCGCATTTCACCTCGCCGATCCGCCGCTACGCCGATCTCATCGTGCATCGCGCCCTGATCCGCGCGCTGAAGCTCGGCGAGGGCGCCCTGCCCGACACGCCGGCCGCCGAACTGGCCGAGACCGCCGCGCGCATCTCCGCCGCCGAGCGCCGCGCCATGGCGGCGGAGCGCGAGACCGTGGACCGCCTCATCGCCCATCACCTCGTCGACCAGATCGGCGCGCGATTCGGCGCGCGAATCTCGGGAGTCACCAAATCGGGCCTGTTCGTGCGGCTGATCGAGACCGGCGCAGACGGATTCGTGCCGGCGGCGACGCTGGGGCGCGAATATTATTCCTATGACGAGGGCAGCCATTCGCTGACGTCGCGCTCCGGGGTGAGCTACCGGCTCGCGGACGTGATCGAGGTGCGACTCGTCGAGGCCGCGCCGATCGCCGGGGCGCTGAGATTCGAGGTGGTCGGCGGGGGAGAAAAGCGGACGCCGCCAGCCTCCGCCTTCGGAAAGCGCGGAAAGACCACGAAGAAGCCGCACAAGCCCAATGGGCGCGGCAGATAATGTCGACCCCGTCATTCGCGAGCAGCGCTGCGACGAAGCGATTCAGAGGCCGCTAATCCGGCGCTGGATCGCTTCGCTGCGCTCACGATACAGGAGCAAGATCAGGCGCTCCCCGCCAGCGTTAGCCATCCGCCTTGACATCCCGCGCTCCGCACGTATGTTGCGCGCAAATTCGTCGCCCGCCGCGACTCTCGTAGCGGCGGGGACGTTTTTCTATTCTCTATCAGACTGGAACGAGTGCGATGGCCAAGTCCGCCATGATCAAGATCAAGCTCCTGTCCACGGCGGACACGGGCTATTTCTACGTCACCAAGAAGAACGCGCGCACGAAGACCGAGAAGCTGGTCTTCAAGAAATACGATCCCGTCGTGCGCAAGCATGTCGAGTTCAAGGAAACCAAGATCAAGTAAAGGCGCGCTCGTCTTCGCGTCCTGATCGCATGGGCGGCGCCGGAAAATCCGGCGCTCATGATCCCTGCCAGTTTCCCGCAGATCCTGCTTGAATGGCCCGCTCGCGTCAGAGCGGCAAAATTCGCTCAAGTTGCGCGAAAAAACGCATCGTCGGCGGCAGCCGACTCTTGCTTTACTATTCCTATTAGATTTATAGATTGTAGGCGGACCGCTTCAGCCTTCATAAATGAAGGCGGCCGACTGACAATGGCTTCAAGGAGGCCACTCCAACCATCATCAGCCGGCCAACCCCACGGACCCAGGAGATGCGGCGGACCTGAGCACTCCGTAGGGTATTCGAGTTCTGCCGTTACGCACCACAACGCTTTACACGCCGCGAGGGCTTTGCAGCCCCCTTTCGACGTCGCCGGATACGCAACTTGATCGGCGGAGACAAGTTACCCCGGATGCACAAAAAAGCAACTCTCTGATATGTTTTTTCACAATGGGCTGATCGAAAAATCAAAACCCCGGCGACGAGCGGGCATTTTTCCGCTAAAGACAACAAAAATCGCGCGCTTAAGGCGCGACGCTTCGGAGGAAATAAATGTTCAATCGCAATATGCGCCTGTTGACGGCGCTTGCCGCCGCTTTGACGCTCGCCGCCTGTGGCGACCATCAGCCTGGCGACGCTACGGGCGCGAAGGTGCTTCGCAATATCCTTGAAAAGAACGGCGTCGACGCAAAAATCGTCTCCTTCAAAAAGGTCAATGCGCGCGAAGTGAAACGCGACAGCATCAACGCCTTCGAACTGATGTACGAGGCGGAAGTGCAGTTCCCGGAAGGCTTCGAGGCCAAATGCCGGGAAGAGAAAGAGCGCGGCAAATGCGCCTTCCTCGGCATCGACGAGGACCGCACCTTCGCCAAGAGCGAAGTGCACACCAGCGAAGGCACCCTGCATTTCGTGAAGACCGAAAAGGGCTGGCTGGCCGAAGACAATAACGCCTACTGAAGCCGCTATTTCGCGACCCGCGCGCGCCGCATCCGGCGTGCGCGGGCGCGCGCGTCTTGCCCGGGCATCGACAAGCTGACGCCTGCGGGGCCGCCAGGCCTCGCGCGCTTATCGATGCGGCCCTGCTGGACAAAGAAGGCCAGCAGGTAGATATCGGGCGCAACTTCGCGGCGCGTCTCGCCGCGCGATCCAGCGGAAAGAAAAGTGGAACAGTATATCGCCTATCAGGGAGAGCCTGGCGCGAACTCCGATCTCGTTAGCCGCCAGGCCTATCCGGACCTCATCCCCCTTCCCTGCGCGACTTTCGAGGACGCCTTCGCCGCCGTCACGGAAGGTCGGGCCGCGCTGGGCATGATCCCCATCGAGAACTCGATCGCCGGACGCGTGGCGGACATCCATCATTTCCTGCCGCATTCGGGCCTGCACATCATCGGCGAACATTTTCTGCCGATCCATTTCCAGCTCATGGCCCCGAAGGGCGCAACGCGCGAGGGGCTGCGCGAGGTCTACAGCCACGTCCATGCGCTCGGCCAGTGCCGCCGGGTGATCCGCGATCTCGGACTCGCCCCTCATACGGCGGGCGACACGGCCGGCGCCGCGCGCGAAGTGGCGGAATGGAACGACCCCACCCGGGCCGCGCTGGCCCCGCGTCTCGCCGCAGAGATTTACGGTCTCGACATTCTGGCGGAGGACGTCGAGGACGAGGCGCATAATACGACGCGCTTCATCGTGCTCTCGAAAACAAGTCAGTGGGCGCCGGCGGACCTCGGCCCCACCATGACGACATTCATCTTCCGCGTCCGCAACGTGCCCGCGGCGCTCTACAAGTCGCTGGGCGGCTTCGCGACCAACGGCGTCAACATGACCAAGCTGGAAAGCTACATGGTCGACGGCGAATTTGCGGCGACCCGTTTCCTTGTCGACGTCGACGGCCATCCCGAACAGCCGGCGCTCGCGCGCGCGCTGGAGGAACTGCGTTTCTTCTCGAAAGAAGTGGAGATTCTCGGCGTTTATCCGGCGGCGACGTTCCGCGTCACGAACATCCGCGCTTTCGAATATGGCGACTGAGTTCAGCAGGGGAAAACGACATGTCCGTCTCTTATGACCCCAACAATATTTTCGGCAAGATCCTCCGCGGCGAAATCCCCGCCCACAAGGTCTATGAGGACGACATGGCGCTCGCCTTCATGGACATCATGCCGCGCGCGGAAGGCCATGTTCTGGTGATCCCGAAGGAAGGCGCGCGCAATCTGCTCGACGTGTCGCCTGATACGCTCAGCGCGCTCATCAAGCGCGTGCAACATGTCGCGAAAGCGCTCCAGGCGGCGTTTCAGGCCGATGGGCTGACGTTACATCAGTTCAATGAAAGCGCCGGGGGTCAGGTGATCTATCACCTGCATTTTCATCTGCTGCCGCGCTGGGACGGCGTCGGCCTGCGCCCGCCGGGAACAATGGGCGATAATGAGAAGCTTGCGGAACAGGCGGCGAAGATTCGCGCGGCGATGACGCCTTTCGTGGGGTGAGGGAGCTTCACCACTCATCCGGCGCTTCGCGCCACCTTCTCCCGCAAGGGGAGAAGGGATGATCCTGAAAGTCTGCCGAAATTTCCTTCTCCCCTTGCGGGAGAAGGTGGCCTCGCGAAGCGGGGACGGATGAGGGGGCGGGCCCCCTACTCTTCCGCCACCTTCGCCGGGCGCAGCGTCACCGGACGCAGCAGGAAGGACGGCACGTGGTCGCCGAGGCCGATGACCGGCGGCCCGTCGTCCTCGTGATGGCGGCGCGCGTGGCGACGGTCTTCCGGCGGACGGGCGCGTACCGGCTCCGGGGCGGCGCGGCGCGGCGCATGGGCCGGACGGCCCATGGCGACAGGACCCTCGACACGTTCGACGCGCTCGGTGCGTTCCACACGTTCGGTGCGTTCCACACGCTCGGGACGCTCCGCCGAACGCTCGGGACGCTCCGCCGACGACCGGCGGCTGCGTTCGCCGCCACGTTCGCGGCGGCCCCCGCGCTCGCCGCGTCCGCCACGGCGGTTCTCATGCGGACGGGTGGTCTCCATGGGCGGCGGCAGCTCGTTGAAGCCCGGCCCCTCCCATTCAATGGCCTTGCCGATCAGATTCTGGATCTGCTCGACATATTTCGCGTCCTCCGCCGTGACGATCGTCAGCGCGACGCCGGAGCGGCCCGCGCGGCCGGTGCGGCCGATGCGATGGACATAATCTTCGCTATGGGTCGGAACGTCGAAGTTGAAGACATGGCTCACGTCCGGAATATCCAGGCCGCGCGCAGCGACGTCCGAGCAGACCAGAAGCGAAACGTCGCCGGTCTTGAAGGCCTCGAGCGAGGCCATGCGGGCGAGCTGGTCCATGTCGCCATGCAGCGCGCCAGCCGGGAAGCCATGCTTCAGCAAAGAGCGGTGGAGAATGGCGACGTCCCGCTTGCGGTTGCAGAAGACAATCGCATTCTTGAGATTTTCCGCATTGCGAACGAGCTGGCGCAAGGTTTCGCGCTTCTCCGCATGACCATGCGAGGCGACGAGCGCCTGGCGGATCGTCGAGGCGGTCGTGGCGGCGCGGGCGACCTCGATCCGGATGGGATTATGCAGGAAAGCCTCGGTGAGCCGCGTAATCTCGGGCGGCATGGTCGCGGAGAAGAACAGCGTCTGGCGGGTGAACGGCACCAGCTTGCAGACCCGCTCGATGTCCGGGATGAAGCCCATGTCGAGCATACGGTCGGCCTCGTCGATGACGAGGATCTCGATGCCCGTGAGCAGGAGCTTGCCGCGGTCGAAGAAGTCGAGCAGCCGGCCCGGCGTCGCGATCAGCACGTCCGCGCCGCGCATGATCTTGGCTTCCTGATCGCCGAAGGCGACGCCGCCGATCAGCAGCGCGACATTGAGCTTGTGATTGGCGCCATATCTGGCGAAACTTTCCTCGACCTGAGCCGCCAGTTCGCGGGTGGGTTCGAGAATGAGGGTGCGCGGCATGCGCGCCCGGGCGCGGCCCTGTTCGAGGCGGCTCAACATCGGCAGCACGAAAGCCGCCGTCTTGCCTGTGCCCGTCTGGGCGATGCCGAGAATGTCCCGGCCTTGAAGAGCCGGCGGGATTGCCTGCTCCTGGATGGGCGTCGGAGACGTGTAGCCGGAAGCCTGAACGGCCGCGAGCACCTTTTCCGAAAGGCCCAATTCGTCGAATGTCATCAATTATCCTGATACCGGCTTACGTGTGCGGAAGGTCCGCTGCGCGCCAGCCGTCTGAAAAGCGCGCAAGATGTCGTGGAAAGGCGCCGTCATCGCCGCGAGGACGGACTGGCTCGCCTAACCGTCGCCGCAAAGGAGCGGGGGCCAGAGCCACGGCGGCATGCTTGAAGAACAAATGGTCCAATGTCAATGAAATTGCGAGCTCCCGGGGCGATTTTCCGGGAGAATTTGCGCAAAAGGCAATTCGATTGGGCGGGCTGCCTATTTGGCGGTCGAATTCGGGGGCCTGTCGTCGCCACAGGGGGAGACGGGCGACGCCTTCAAATGGGGAATGGTCGCGGTGGTGATTCCATCGACGCCGAGGCTGCGGACGATCGAGTAGGTCTGGGTCGACTTGGCTTGCGCGGCATTGGCCGCCACGTCGCGCATGGCGCGCTCGTAAGCGACGCGGGTCGCGGAGTCGCTGTCGATCCAGTGCGACAGAAGCTTTGCGCCAAGGACGCTCAGGAGGCATGCGAAAGTTGCAAAGGCGGCGACGCTCCAGACCGGCCCTGACGTCTGATAGGGAGCCTGAGGGCTGTTTTGTTCGAAATCGGACATGACGGACCGCCTGGTAAATCGACCCCCTTTTTTTGGCGCAAGATCGTAAATATCTGGTTCATGGCGGGATTGCCGGGCGCGGTGCGCCAAGCCCCTTGCCAAGCCCCTTGCCAAGCCCCTTGCCAAGTCACCCGCGAAGCAGAGAGACTGACACTGACGCAGCTACAGGGGGTTGTCACGGACGGCCTGCGGCTTGCGGCAAAGAAATTGCTCCATGCGCCGGTGAAAGACCTTTTCAGCGGACCTACATGGAAAGGACCAAAGGACGAGACGGACGTGCCGGAGTTGATATCCATCAAATCCCAGCAAGCTTTGACGCGGACGGCGCAGCACCGGCCGGGCGTTCCCCTGCGGGCGGCCAAGGAACCGAAGAAGGGCGGCGACGGGGGCCCCGGGGCGGGAACCGCGCTCATCACGCGGACGCGTCAGCAGACCCGCCGTCCGAACATGTATCGCGTGCTGTTGCTCAACGACGATTACACGACCCAGGAGTTCGTGGTGATCGTCCTGCGCAAATATTTCAACAAGTCCGTCGAGGAAGCCACGCGCATCATGCTGCACGTCCATAATCACGGCGTCGGCGAATGCGGCGTGTATACGTATGAAGTCGCCGAAACCAAGGTCACCCAGGTGATGGATTTTGCAAGGAAGCATCAGCATCCTCTGCAATGCATCATGGAGAAGAAATAGGGGCTCGCAGCGAATGCCGACGTTCTCGCGCAATCTGAAACAAAGTCTGGACCGCGCCCTCGCCTCCGCGCGCGAGCGTCATCACGAATACGCCACGCTCGAACATCTGCTGCTCAGCCTCATAGAGGACGCCGACGCCTCGGCCGTTCTTCGGGCCTGTTCGGTGGATCTCGAACTGCTGGCCAAGAACCTGCGCGATTACATCGATCGCGACCTCGACAATCTCGTCAATGAAGACGCCGACGAGTGCAAGCCGACCGCCGGCTTTCAGCGCGTCGTCCAGCGCGCCATCATCAGCGTGCAGTCGTCCGGCCGCGAGGATGTCAGCGGCGCCAATGTGCTGGTCGCGCTCTTCGCCGAGCGCGAAAGCCACGCCGTCTATTTCCTGCAGGAGCAGGACATGACGCGCTACGACGCCGTGAATTACATCAGCCATGGCATCGCCAAGCGCCCGGGTCTCTCCGACCAGACGCGCACGCCGCGCGGCGTCGAGGACGAGAGCGACCGCGCCGAGAGCCGCGACGGCCGCGACGGCGAGAGCCGCAAGAAGGAAGGCGCGCTCGACGCCTATTGCGTCAATCTCAACAAGAAAGCGCGCGACGGCCGCATCGATCCGCTCATCGGCCGCGAGGCCGAAGTGCTGCGCACGATTCAGGTGCTCTGCCGCCGCCACAAGAACAATCCGCTGCTCGTCGGCGACCCCGGCGTCGGCAAGACCGCCATCGCGGAGGGTCTTGCCCGCAAGATCACGCAGGGCGAAGTGCCCGACGTGCTCGCCGGCGCGACGGTCTTTGCGCTCGACATGGGCTCGCTGCTCGCCGGCACGCGCTATCGCGGCGACTTCGAGGAGCGGCTGAAGCAGGTCGTCAAGGAGATCGAGAACCACAAGAACGCGATCCTCTTCATCGACGAAATTCACACCGTCATCGGCGCCGGCGCGACCTCGGGCGGCGCGATGGACGCCTCCAATCTCCTCAAGCCTGCGCTGGCGCAGGGCGTGCTGCGCTGCATCGGCTCCACGACCTACAAGGAATACCGCCAGTATTTCGAGAAGGATCGCGCGCTGGTGCGCCGGTTCCAGAAGATCGACGTCAATGAGCCGTCGATCCCTGACGCCATCGAAATCATCAAGGGTCTGAAGCCCTACTTCGAAGAGTTCCACAAGATCCGCTACACCAATGACGCGCTGAAGGCGGCGGTGGAGCTGTCGGCCCGCTACATCCACGACCGCAAGCTGCCGGACAAGGCGATCGACGTGATCGACGAGACCGGCGCCGCGCAGATGCTGCTCACCGAGAACAAGCGCAAGAAGACGATCGGTCTCAAGGAGATCGAAGCGACCATCGCGACCATGGCGCGCATTCCGGCCAAGACCGTCTCCAAGGACGACGCCGAGGTGCTCGCCCATCTCGACGAGACGTTGCGGCGCGTCGTCTATGGGCAGGACAAGGCGATCACGGCGCTCACCTCGGCGATCAAGCTCGCCCGCGCCGGCCTCCGCGATCCGGAGAAGCCCATCGGCTGCTACCTCTTCTCGGGCCCGACGGGCGTCGGCAAGACGGAGGCCGCGCGCCAGCTCTCGACGTCGCTCGGCATCGAGCTCGTGCGCTTCGACATGTCCGAATATATGGAGCGCCATACGGTCAGCCGGCTGATCGGCGCGCCTCCCGGCTATGTCGGCTTCGATCAGGGCGGCCTGCTCACAGACGCGATCGACCAGCATCCGCATTGCGTCCTGCTGCTCGACGAAATCGAGAAGGCGCATCCGGACCTCTACAACATCCTGTTGCAGGTCATGGATCACGGCAAGCTCACCGACCACAACGGCAAGACGATCGACTTCCGCAACGTCATCCTCATCATGACGACCAATGCGGGCGCGGCCGATCTTGCGCGCACGCCGATCGGCTTCACCCGCTCGCGCGCGGATCTCGACAACAGCGAGGCGATCAATCGCCTCTTTGCGCCGGAATTCCGCAACCGTCTCGACGCGATCGTGCCCTTCGGCCATCTGCCGGTGGATGTCATCAAGCGCGTCGTCGACAAATTCGTCATGCAGCTCGAGGCGCAGCTTGCCGATCGCAACGTCACCATCGAGCTGACGGACGAAGCGCGCGGCTGGCTCGTCGAGCATGGCTATGACGAAGCGATGGGCGCCCGGCCGATGTCCCGGGTCATTCATCAGGCGATCAAGACGCCGCTTGCCGACGAAGTGCTCTTCGGCCGGCTCAAGAACGGCGGCGCCGTGCGCGTGGTGGTGGTCGGCGACGACAAGGGCGCCAAGAAGCTCGGCTTCGTGTTCCCCGAAGGCCCGGTGCTGCCGCGACCCGAGCGCGACATCATCGAGGCCGGAAAAAAGCGCGCGGCAGAGGAGTTGGGACGCGACAACGAGGCCACGCCGCCAGACGCGGAAGAACCCGGCTCGAGCCCAGAGTCCGTGCGCAATTAAGGCGTCGTCATTCCGAGCGAACGATGCGCTCCAGAGCCGTGATGTGGCTCTGGAGCGCGTCGTCGCTTCGCTCTCGCGCCCGATTTCTCCCGGCCGAACTCAATCTTAACAATTTACGCTAAAACTGCCCCAATCCCGGCCGTGCGCTTTGAGCGCGCGCCCGGATCGTTGCGCCGGGGTCAGTCGCTCGCAGGATGCGGATCTGTCATGTCATCGAATCCTCCAGCGGAGGAAGCAGCCGGGTCGTCGTGGAGCTTCTCCGCGACCAGATCGCGGCCGGTCATGACGTAACGCTGATCTATTCCCCGATCCGGTCCGAGGTCCCCTTCACCGACGCCGTCCATGCTCTCACCCCGCGGCTGCAAGTGCGGTTGCTGCCGATGTATCGCGGCGTTGGCGTGCATGACGCCATTGCGGCCGTTCGGCTGTGGCGCGCTTTGCGCGAACTCGGGCCATTCGACGTCGTCCATGGACACAGCTCCAAGGCCGGCGCGCTCGCGCGTCTTGCGGGGCTGTTTCTGAGCCGGCGCGTCGTCATTTACACGCCTCACGCCTTTGTGACGCTGGCCCCGGAGGCGCATCCCGTTTACGGCGCCATCGAATGGGCGGCGAGCTGGTTTTGCGACGCCATCATCCTGGGCTCCGAGCAGGAATACGCCCATGCGCGGACCCGGCTACGCCTGCCGGCCGACCGCCTGCGCCTGATCCCGATGGGCGTCGATCTCTCGCACCGCTCCGATCGCTCCGCCGCGCGGCGCGCGCTCGGCGCGCCGGATGAGGGCTTCGTCATCGGCTTCGTGGGCCGGCTGGCGCCGCAGAAGAATCCGTTGCGGCTCGCGGATGTCTTCCATCAGGTCGCGAAGGCCCGCCCCGATATACGCCTCGTCATCGTCGGGGACGGAGAATTGCGCGAGGTCATGGAGCAACGCCTCGAAGCGCTCGGCCTTCTCGACGCCGCCCTTCGCGCGCAGGAGATCGACGGACGCGACGCGATGGCGGCTTTCGACTGTCTCGTCTGCACGAGCGATTATGAATCCTTCGGCCTGATCTTCCCCGAAGCCCTCGCCGCCGGCGTTCCGATCGTTTCGCCGCCGGTCGGCGTGGCGGCGGAGGCGATCACGACGGAGACCGGCGTGCTGACGTCGTTCGAGCCGGAAGACATCGCCCGCGGCGTGCTGGAGATCGCCAGCCGCAGTGAGGACGCGCGCCGCGCCATGGCGCGCGCCTGCCGCGAGAGGGCCCGCCTCTTCGACATCGAGACAACAGTCACGAAGACGCGCCAACTCTACGATGAACTGCTGGCGCGCAAGAATCGCAACTCGGCATGAGCGCGCAGGCGGCGAGCGGCGAGGCGCTCAGATTCGATTACGAGAAGCTTGTCAGCGTCTCGGTCTTCATCTTCGTCGCCTGCGGCGCGATCGGCGTCATCGAGCCGTCGCCTTACGATTTCGCCTCGCTCGTCGCGATGCCGCTGTGGTTTTTCGGGGGCTTTTCGATCCACCGAAGTTTTCTCGTCTTCGGCTTTCTGATCCTGCTTTTCAACATCATGGGCTTTCTGGCCCTCATTCCCTATTGGGACAACGCCGATTCATCGCTGTACCAATATCAGTCCGCCTATCTGGTTCTGACGGGCCTTTTCTACGCGCTTTACATGGGCAATCGCACCAGCGCCCGCGTGGAGACATGTCTTGCCGCCTATACGGCCGGCAGCATCGTCGCCGCGATCTGCGGCATCCTCGGCTATTTCGATATTGCGGGGCTTGGCGGCGAGGTCTTCGCCCATGCGGGGCGCGCTTCGGGCGCCTTCAAGGACCCGAATGTGCTCGGCTCCTATCTGGTTCTGCCAATCGTGTGGCTCACGCAAAATCTCATGCTCGGCCGCGCGCGCAGCGTGCTTCTCACCTCGGCGGCGCTGCTCGTCGTATTCCTCGGCATGTTTCTGGCTTTTTCACGCGGCTCCTATGGCGCGACGGTCATCGCCATGGGGCTGATGATCGCCTCGGTCTATCGAGCCTCACGCGATCTGAAGATGAAGCGGCGCATCGTCATCGCGAGCGCCGCGGCGCTGGCGATGATCGTCGCTCTGACCGCCCTGCTTCTGACAATCCCGGAGACGCGCGAGCTTTTCGAACTCCGCACCGCCGCCGTGCAGGATTACGACGCCGGCGAAACCGGGCGCTTCGGCAATCAGCTGCGCTCCATCCCCATGCTGCTCGACCGCTTCATGGGCTTTGGGCCCTTGCGCTTCCGCCTCGTCTTCAATCTGGAGCCGCATAATTCCTATATCGGCGCCTTCGCCAATAATGGCTGGCTCGGCGGCTTTCTGTTTTTCCTGCTCGTCGGCGTCACCGCCTGGATCGGCCTGAGGATGATGTTTACGCCCTCGCCCGCGCAGCGTCAGGCGCAGGTCGTCGTGCCCACCCTGCTCGCGCTCTTTTTGCAGGGCTTTCAGATCGACATCGACCACTGGCGCTTCGTGTTCTTCCTGCTCGGCGCCGTCTGGGGGCTGGAGGCGCAGCGCGAACGCAGTCTCGCGCAAGAGGCGCCGCGCCTCACTCCACCTTCGCCGCCCGCCGCGCCGGCTTCTTCGCCGCCGCCTCGGAAGCCAGCGGCCGCCGCGTCATCGCCTCGGCGAGATAGCGGCCGGTATGGCTCCGTTTCTCCCTGACGATCTCCGACGGCGGGCCTGCCGCGACGATCTCGCCGCCGCCGTCGCCGCCTTCCGGCCCCATGTCGATGATCCAGTCCGCCGTCTTGATGACTTCGAGATTATGCTCGATGACGACGACCGTATTGCCCTGCTCCACCAGCTCGTGCAGCACTTCGAGCAGCTTCGCCACATCGTGGAAATGCAGCCCCGTCGTCGGCTCGTCCAGAATGTAGAGCGTGCGCCCGGTCGAGCGGCGTGACAGCTCCTTGGAGAGCTTCACGCGCTGCGCCTCGCCGCCGGAAAGCGTCGTCGCCTGTTGGCCGACATGGATGTAATCAAGTCCGACGCGTTTCAACGTCTCCATCTTGTCGCGGATCGACGGCACCGCCTTGAACAGAACCGAGGCTTCCTCCACCGTCATGTCGAGCACGTCGGCGATGGACTTCTCGCGATATTTCACTTCGAGCGTTTCGCGGTCGTAGCGCTTGCCCTTGCAGACGTCGCAGGTGACGTAAACATCCGGCAGGAAGTGCATCTCGATCTTGATGACGCCGTCGCCCTGACAGGCCTCGCAACGTCCGCCCTTCACATTGAAGGAGAAGCGTCCCGGCGCATAGCCGCGCGCCTTGGCTTCGGGAAGCCCCGCGAACCATTCGCGGATCGGCGTGAAGGCGCCCGTATAGGTCGCGGGATTTGAGCGCGGCGTGCGGCCGATCGGCGATTGATCGATGTCGATGATCTTGTCGATCTGCTCCAGACCTTCGAGCCTCTCGAACGGCGCCGGCACTTCATGCGCATTATTGAGACGCCGCGCCACCGCCTTGTAGAGCGTTTCAATAATAAGCGTCGACTTGCCGCCGCCCGAAACGCCCGTCACCGCCGTGAAACAGCCGAGCGGAATTTCCGCATTCACCTCTTTGAGATTGTTGCCGCGCGCGCCGAAGAGCTTGAGCCAGCGGCCGGGGGTCGGCTTTCTCAGTCTGTGGCGCAGCACCACCTGTTTTTCGCCGGTGAGATATTGGCCGGTGAGCGAGGCCGGGTTCGCCATGATTTCCAGCCGGCGTCCCTTGCGCGACGATCTTGCCGCCGTGAATCCCGGCGCCCGGGCCCACGTCGACGACATAGTCAGCGGCGAGAATAGCGTCCTCGTCATGCTCCACGACGATCACGCTGTTGCCGAGATTGCGCAGCCGCCGCAACGTGTCGAGCAGGCGATCATTGTCGCGCTGATGCAGACCGATGGACGGCTCGTCGAGCACATAGAGCACGCCGGTCAGCCCCGAACCGATCTGCGAGGCAAGCCGGATGCGCTGGCTTTCGCCGCCCGACAGCGTGCCGGAGTTTCGCGAGAGAGTCAGATAATCGAGGCCCACATCGACGAGGAAAGTCAGACGGTCGCGAATTTCCTTCAGGATGCGGAAAGCGATTTCATTGCGCTTCTTGTCGAGTTCGCCGGGAAGCTTCGTGAACCACTGCTGCGCGGCGCGCACGGAGAGTTCCGACACTTCGCCGATATGCTTGCCGGCGATCTTCACCGCCAGCGCCTCGGGCTTCAGGCGGAAGCCTTCGCAGGCGAGACAGGGCGTCGCCGACATGTAACGCCCGATTTCCTCGCGCGCCCATTCGCTGTCGGTCTCCTTGTATCGACGCTCCAGATTGATGACGACGCCCTCGAAAGGCTTCTTCACGTCATAGGCGCGGAAGCTGTCGTCGTAGGAGAATTTGATCTCCTCGCTCCCGGAGCCGAACAGAATGACGTTCTGCGCCTTCTTCGGCAGGTCCTCCCAGGGCGTATCGAGACGGAATTTGTAATGTTTGCCGAGCGCCTCCAGCGTCTGCATGTAATAGGGCGAGGAGGATTTCGCCCAGGGCGCAACGGCGCCCTTGCGCAGCGTCGTCTTCGGATTGGGCACGACGAGATCGGCGTCGATCTTCTGCTCGCAGCCAATGCCGCCGCAGATCGGACAGGCGCCGAAAGGATTGTTGAAGGAGAAGAGACGCGGCTCGATTTCCGGAATTGTAAAGCCCGAAACCGGACAGGCGAATTTGGATGAGAAGACGATGTGCCCCGGCGCGTAATGCGTGGAGACATTGGCCGAGGCCTGCGCCAGCGCGAGCTGCGCCCCCGCCTTGCTGTCCGCGAATTCCACCACCGCCAGCCCGCCCGAAAGTTCGAGCGCCGTCTCGAAACTGTCGGCAAGGCGCGAGGCGATATCCTTGCGCACGACGATGCGATCCACGACGACGTCGATATCGTGCTTCAGCTTCTTGTCGAGCGGCGGAACGTCGGCGATTTCGTAATAGGCGCCGTCGATCTTGAGGCGCTGGAAGCCGCGCCGCGTGAATTCGGCGACTTCCTTCTTGTATTCGCCCTTGCGGCCGCGCACGACGGGCGCCAGCAGATAGAGGCGCGAGCCTTCGGGCAGCGTCAGCACGCGGTCGACCATCTGCGAGACGGTCTGACTTTCGATCGGCAGGCCCGTCGCCGGCGAATAGGGCACGCCGACGCGCGCCCAGAGCAGGCGCATGTAATCGTGAATCTCCGTCACCGTGCCGACGGTGGAGCGCGGATTTTTCGAGGTGGTCTTCTGCTCGATGGAGATGGCGGGCGACAGGCCGTCGATCTGATCGACGTCCGGCTTCTGCATCATCTCCAGAAACTGGCGCGCATAGGCGGAGAGCGACTCCACATAGCGGCGCTGACCCTCTGCGTAGATGGTGTCGAAGGCGAGCGAGGATTTGCCCGAGCCCGACAGCCCCGTGAACACGACGAATTTGTCGCGCGGAATCGTGAGGTCGACGTTCTTGAGATTGTGCTCGCGCGCGCCGCGGATGGAGATTGTCTTGTCGCTGACCCTCCGGGCGTCGTCCAACGCCTTATCCACCGCCGCCGCGGCCTGCTTCCTGTTGCTCGCCATGTCGAGAGAACTTGCATGAACGGCGCCGGCTCCCGGCGCCTGCCCTTTCCTGCCATGTATGGGGCGGCAAATCTACTGCAAGCTTCCCCCTCATCGGACCCCGCATCGCGGGGCCACCTTCTCCCGCAAGGGGAGAAGGAAGCAACCACGCAGCGTCACCCCTTCTCCCCTTGCGGGAGAAGGTGGCGCGAAGCGCCGGATGAGGGGGGAAGGCGACTTCAGGCGTCGTTCCCGTCCGAACTTGAATCTCCCCAGGTAAAGGACGCATCCCCCGAGGAAGAGTCGTCCGCCCCCGACCCGCTCTCTTTGTCCTTCTCCCAGCTGAACCCCGCGCCGCCCTCGACCCGCGCCGGCGCGCGCGCGAGGATTTGCCCGGCGAGCCGGGAGATCGGCATGGATTGCAGCCAGACATGGCCCGGCCCGACGAGCCGCGCGAAAAAGAAGCCCTCGCCGCCAAAAATCATGGATTTGACGCCGCCCACCGGCACGACGTCGAAGCCGACCGTGGCGGTCTGGGCGACGAGGCAGCCGGCGTCGACATGCAGTTCCTGTCCCGGCGCAAGTTCGCGCTCGATCACCATGCCGCCGGCGTGCACGAAGACCCAGTCATGCCCCACGAGCCGCTGCATGATGAAGCCCTCGCCGCCGAAAAGGCCGGTGAGGATTTTCTTCTGAAAGGCAATGTCGATTTTCACGCCCTGCGGCGCGGCTAGGAAGGTCTCGCGCTGGCAGACGAGCTCTCCGCCATATTTGTCCAGCCGCAGGGCGAGGATCTTGCCCGGATAGGGCGCCGAAAAGGCGACCCGCGCGGGCGCGCCGCTCGTATTGGCGAAGCGCGTCATGAACAGAGTCGCGCCGGAGAGAACCCGCTTTGCGCCGCCCAGAAGCTTGCCGAAAAAGCCGGTTTCCTGCGGCTCGCTGCCGTCGCCGAAAATGGTCTCCATTGAAACCGGGGCGTCCTTGAACATCATCTGCCCGGCCTCGGCGACGATCGCCTCGCCGGGGCGCAGTTCGGCCTCCAGAAACTGCAATTCGTGGCCCTGAATCTCGAAGGACAGCCCGCCGCCCTCCCCCCGCTGCGCCGACGCGGCCCAGGACGAGACGCCGCCGCCGCCAAGAAAGGAACCACCCTTATCGCCTGCGCTCATGCACCCCTCCGATTCAGTCAGCCAATGTTACGCCTCCGTCTTAAGCGTAACAATGGCGATTGCGAATGGACGAGGGGGCGTTCGGCGGGCATAAGTTTGCCGCCAAGGTTCAAGCCAGAGGCCGCATGAAAAAACCGCTCCATCGACTGCTTTACGTTCAGGTGCTCGCGGCGATTGCGCTGGGCGCGCTGTTCGGCTGGCTGGCTCCGCAGGTCGCCTCGGCGGACTGGGTCAAGGCGCTGGGCGACGGCTTCGTGAAGCTGATCAAAATGGCCATTGCGCCGATCATCTTCTGCACGGTCGTCTCCGGGGTCGCTCATATCGAGGACGCCAAGAAGGTTGGCCGCGTCGGCGTGAAGGCGCTCGTCTATTTCGAGATCGTTTCGACCTTCGCGCTCGTCCTCGGCCTGCTCGTGGGCAATCTGCTGAAGCCCGGCGGCGATTTCGCCGGCAAGGCGGACGCGGCGGCAATCGCCAAATATACGACCGCCGCCGAGAAGCGCAGCGGCGTGGAGTTCGTGCTCGACATCATCCCCGACAGCGCCATCGGCGCCTTCGCCAAGGGCGATATTCTGCAGGTTCTGCTGTTTTCGCTGCTTTTCGGCTTCGCGTTGCTTGCGCTCGGCGAGAAGGGGCGCGGCATGCGCCAGTTCGTCGACGACGCGGGCCACGCCATGTTCGCGCTCATCAATATCGTGATGAAAGCCGCGCCCATCGGCGCCTTCGGCGCCATGGCCTATACGGTCGGCAAATATGGCTCAGCCGCCCTGCTCTCGCTCGGTGGTCTGATCGGCGCCTTTTATCTCACCTCGGCGCTTTTCGTCGTCGTCGTCCTGGGGACGATTGCGGCGGCGGTCGGTTTCAATATTTTCCGTTATCTGGCCTTTCTGAAGGACGAACTGCTGATCGTGCTGGGCACCTCCTCCTCGGAAAGCGCGCTGCCCGCGCTGATGGAGAAGCTGGAGCGGATCGGCTGCTCCAAATCCGTCGTCGGCCTCGTCGTGCCGACGGGCTATTCCTTCAATCTCGACGGCACCAACATCTACATGACGCTCACCACGCTCTTCATCGCCCGCGCCATGGGCTCGGAGCTGGACGCAGCCAGTCAGGCGACGATCCTCGTCGTCGCCATGCTCACCTCCAAGGGCGCGAGCGGCGTTTCAGGCGCGGGCTTCATCACGCTCGCCGCAACGCTCACCGCCGTCGATCCGGCGCTGGCGCCGGGCATGTCCTTCGTGCTCGGCATCGACAAATTCATGAGCGAATGCCGGGCGCTCACCAATTTCATCGGCAATGGCGTCGCGACGATCGTCGTCTCGGCGTGGGAAGGGGAGCTCGACCGAGAGAAGCTGCGCGAGGGGCTGTCGGGCGGAGAGTGACAGGCATGGTCTCCCCTGAACTTGCGCTGGCGGCCTGCATTTGCTAGAACAAAAATAGAACAGCCGCCAAGCAGCGGTTGTATCATCTGTGGACAAGCCGATCTGATGCGCCAGTTGCCGCCTTGATGGCGTTAGAGTGCCGCGCGTCAGCAAGTGGAGAGAGAGATGGCGGGAAGCGTCAACAAGGTCATTCTGGTCGGCAATCTGGGCCGCGATCCGGAAGTGCGGACCTTTCCCTCGGGCGACCGCGTGGTCTCCTTCTCGCTGGCGACCACCGAATCCTGGCGCGACAAGGGCACCGGCGAGCGGAAGGACCGCACCGAGTGGCACAACGTGCAGATATTCAATGAGAATTTAGGCAAGGTCGCGGAGCAGTATTGCCGCAAGGGCTCCAAGATTTACATCGAGGGCCAGCTCCAGACCCGCGAATATACCGACAAGGACGGCAATCAGCGCAAGGTCACCGAGGTCGTGGTCCCGCGCTTCCGCGGCGAGATGACCCTCCTCGACAGCAAGGGCGGCGGCGGAGCCGGCGATTTTGAAGGCGGCGGATATGGCCAGAGCGGCGGCTCCTTCGGCCGATCCTCGCCGATGGAGCGCGCTCCCGCCGAGCGGCGCCCGGCCCCCGCGGCCGGCGGCGGCAGGCTGTCCGAACAGCTGGACGACGATATTCCGTTCTAGGCGTCGGAATGATCCCCATACCTCCCCTTTACGGGGAGGTCGGCGGTCGCAGACCGCCGGGTGGGGTTCGCGCCGCTACGACAGTGATGGGGCTTGGACCCCGCCCGACCCCGCTTCGCGGGGCCACCCTCCCCGTAAAGGGGGAGGGAAAGCTCGCGGGCCTGGTTTGGGAATGACAAGGGCCATACCAGGGCCGATCCCATCGCCTCGCCGTATCCCCACTATTGCCATGCCGCGCCCGTTGCGTTAGCAGAACCGAAGCGAAACGCGGGCGCCCGCGCCCGCGACAGAAGCTCGAAAGCACCGCCACATGAGCCAGAAGCCCATCAACGTCGCCCATCTGTCCACGCTGATCGCCGTTGCGATCCTCGTCGGAACGGAGCTTGTCGGCGCCTCCTGGGCGGCCGGCTGGGCGCTCGGCGGCCTTTTTCAGCTCGACCCGACGATCAGCAGGGCGCTCGAAGTGCTCTTCTCCCTGCTCGGCTTTGTCGGTCTGTATTTCTTCATGAAGACCGCCATCCGCAATGAGCCGATCCGCGGCTGAGGCGGATAGCCCCATTCACAAGGGAATTTGCCGGCCCGTCGCCCTGCGCGCGCCCTAATGCGCCGCTATGGCCTGGCGGCTTTCAACAGGTGATTCAGGAATGATCGAGAAGCAGGACCGCCGTTCCTTCCTCAAGACCGCCGCCGCGACCAGCGCGCTCGGCGCCGTGGGCGCGACGCCGGCCGAAGCGGCGGCGTCGGCGATGTCCAATGTGAAACTCGGCGAGCCCGCGCCCTTCTCCTTCGAGGCGCTGAAGAAAGAGGCCCAGCGGCTCGTCAACGAGCCCTATCGAACGCCCAACATCCCTTCGCCCGAAATCACCTCGCAGATCGACTACGAGAAGTGGGGCCATATCACCTACAACACCGATCACGCGCTCTACGCGGATACGAAAGAGCGTTTC
Organism: uncultured Alphaproteobacteria bacterium; assembly: GCA_963717565.1. GTDB lineage: Bacteria > Pseudomonadota > Alphaproteobacteria > Rhizobiales > Beijerinckiaceae > Methylocystis. The sequence continues at coordinate 411,358 of CAVQWJ010000014.1, read as the reverse complement.
CCGATCGAGTTTTTCCACCTCGGCATGTTCTTCCGCAAGGCCATCCGCGTCCATGTCGTCGAGAACGGCGATGCGCGAGAGGTTCTCTACGACACCAGCTATTTCAACATGCCTGCGGATTCCATCGCGCGGCAGCTTCCGGCGGGCGCCGGTTTCGCGGGCTTCCGCATTCAGGAGTCGAAGGACGGCTCCCTCGACTGGAAGAAGAACGACTGGGTCGCTTTTCTCGGCGCCTCCTATTTCCGCGCGATCGGCGAATTGCGCCAGTATGGCCTCTCGGCGCGCGGCGTCGCGCTCGACACCTGGCAGGCCGGCGCGCCGGAGGAGTTTCCGGATTTCACGCATATCTATGTCGGGCCCGAGACGCAGGACGGCGTCGTGCTGCACGCCCTGCTCGAAGGTCCTTCCATCGTCGGCGCCTACAGATTTCTGATGACGCGCGGCAAGGGCGTCGTGATGGACATCGACTGCTCGCTCTATCTGCGCGGCAAGTTCACCCGCTTCGGCATCGCGCCGCTCACCTCCATGTACTGGTTCTCCGAAACGGTGAAGCCGACCGCCATCGACTGGCGCCCTGAAGTGCACGACTCGGACGGGCTCAGCATGTGGACCGGGACGGGCGAGCGCCTGTGGCGTCCGCTGAACAACCCGCCGCGCGTGATGGCCTCGGCCTTCGGCGACACCAGTCCCAAGGGCTTCGGCCTGATGCAGCGCGACCGCAATTTCGACCATTATCAGGACGGCGTCTTCTACGACCGCCGGCCGAGCGTGTGGGTGGAGCCGAAGGGCGACTGGGGCAAGGGCGCGATCCATCTGATCGAAATTCCCACCGACGATGAAATCCACGACAACATCGTCGCCACATGGGTTCCCGAGAAGCCCGCCGTTCCCGGCGCGACTTTCGATCTCTCCTACCGCCTGCACTGGTTGGCGGACGAGCCCTATCCGACCCCGCTCGCGCGCTGCGTCGCGACGCGCCTGGGCAATGGCGGCCAGCCCGGCAAGCCGCGCCCGAAGGGCGTGCGCAAGTTCATGGTGGAATTCCTCGGCGATCCGCTGGCGAAGCTGCCCTTCGGCGTGAAGCCGGAGCCCGTGCTCTGGGCCTCGCGCGGCGCCTTCTCCTATATTTATACCGAAGCGGTCTTCGACGGCGTGCCCGGTCACTGGCGCGCCCAATTCGACTTGACAGTCGAGGGGCAGGACCCGGTTGAAATGCGGCTCTATCTGAAGAACGGCGATACTATTCTGTCGGAGAACTGGCTCTATCAGTATCATCCGTTCTGAGCGGTCTGCGCGGCGACTCTGAATGGCGAACGAGATACCCTGGCAGGTCGAGATGATCCGTCGTGGGCCGGACCGGCCCGTGACAGCCTATTTTCGACTCCTCAACCCCGCCGGGGAATGTGTCGTCGCCTTCGCTCACCGGCTGAAGAACCGGGTCACGTTCCATGAATTCATGTCGGGCGCCGACATTGCCGCCGTCGAGGTCGATACGGGAGACCCCGACGCGCTGATTTCCGCCCGCGTGCGCCGCTGCAACTGGCGAAACGGCCTTCGCCGGGATCTGTCTCGTCTACTTGACCGCTTGCGAAGGCCCGCGCCCGCATTACCCGATACCGCCCGGATCGCGCCCTTCGAGCCGGAAGGAGTCGCGACAAGCTCGGCGTCCCCGCTGGTCAGCATTATCATCCCGACCCGGGACCGGACCGGTCTGCTGGCGGCGGCGGTCGAAACCCTTTTCGAGAAATCGAACTGGCCGCAACTGGAGCTGGTGATCGTCGATAACGGTTCAGTCGAACCCGAGTTGTTTGCTTTTTTCGACCGGCTCCGGGCAATGGCGAATGTTTCGATCATCCGGCAGGACGAACCGTTCAATTTCGCGCGCCTGATCAACGCAGGCGCCCGCGCCGCGCAAGGAGAGGTGCTTGCGCTGCTCAACAATGACGTCGAGGCGCGATCGCCCGACTGGCTCGAGCCGCTCGTGCGTCTTGCGATCGACCCTCGCGTCGGCGCTGTCGGCGCAAAACTCCTCTATGAAAACGGGACGATCCAGCATGCGGGAATCATGCTCGGAATTCGCGGGCTGACCAGCCATGCCGGCGTCGGCCGTCCGGCGGACGATCCCGGTCCCTACGCGATGTTGACGACCACGCGGCGTGTTTCAGCCGTCACGGGCGCCTGTCTGCTGACGCGGCGGGACGTCTTCGAGGAACTGGGCGGACTCGACGAGAATTTCGTCATCGAGTTCAATGACGTCGATTATTGCCTGCGCGCCGGCGCGAAAGGCTATGCAGTGATTTACGCCGCTGAACCGATGCTGCTCCATAAGGAAGGCGCGACCCGGCAGGCGCGCCCCCTGCGTGAGCAGGAGGTGCAGGACCGCAGCCTGTTCATGCGCCGCTGGGGACGCGCCCTGGTCGACGATCCTTATTACCCGCCCGACTTGACGCTGTGCGACGAGTCGCTGTCTCCGGCCGAGGGCTGACATGGCTGGAAAACTCTCGCCCCGAGACATCCGCTTCTCCGTCGCGCCCATGCTCGACTGGACAGATCGGCATTGCCGCTATTTCCATCGCCTGCTTTCGCGTCACGCGCGGCTCTACACGGAGATGCTGACGACCGGCGCCCTTATCCACGGAAACCGCGACAGACTACTGGGCTTCGACGCCTTCGAGCAGCCTGTCGCAATTCAGCTCGGCGGCTCCTGCCCCGACGAGCTGGCGCGCGCGGCGAAGATCGCTGAAGCATTCGGCTACTGCGAAATCAACCTCAACGTCGGCTGTCCTTCCGACCGCGTGCAGAACGGCGCATTCGGCGCCTGCCTGATGCAGCGTCCCGAGCTTGTCGCCGACTGCGTCAAGGCAATGAAAGACGCGGTCGCCGTTCCTGTCACGGTGAAGTGCCGCATCGGCGTCGACGAGCAGGACCCCGAACATGCGCTTTTCGAGATGGCCGCGCAGTGCATAGACGCCAGCGCCGACGCGATCATCGTCCACGCGCGCAAAGCCTGGCTGAAAGGGCTGTCGCCAAAGGAAAATCGTGATATCCCGCCGCTCGACTATCCGCTCGTGCATCGCCTGAAACGCGCCTTCCCGGAGACGCCCATCGCCATCAACGGCGGACTGACGACCTTAGCCGAAATGCAGGCGCAACTGGCGGTGATGGACGGCGTCATGGTGGGACGCGCGGCCTATCATGATCCCGGCCTGCTGCTCTCCGTCGATCCCACGCTGTTCGACGCCCCGGCGCGCTTCACCGATAGTTTCGCGGCGGTCGACGCCTTCCTGCCCTATATCGAGAGAGAGCTGGCGCAGGGCGAAAAGCTCTCGAATATCACGCGCCACATGCTCGGCCTCTTCGCCGGATTGCCCGGCGCCCGCAGCTTCCGCCGTCGTCTGGCGCTGGAAGCCGTTCAGCGAGGCGCCGGCCCTGAAGTTCTCACCGGCGCGGTGAGCGAAATTACCGCCGCCATGTCGCGCCTGCGAGGCGCCGACGCGGCCTGAGGCGTCACCCAGCGGATAAAGCTGCCAGGAAAGCGATTTCCGCGGCCTGCTGCGCGGCGCCGAGCACGTCGCCCGTATAGCCGCCGATCTGACGCGCGGCCAAGGACGTCACGCCCGCCGCAGCGGCGACGGCCGCAATAATAGCGATGATCGAATGAGCGAGCGAAACCCCGCCGAGCGCCGGCGCAAGCGCAAAGGCGACGCCGATGCAAAGGGCCATGCGCAGGGCTGACGACGATGGCCTCGCCGCCGCGAACCCGGCGCCGTCGCCGCGCGCCGAAGAAAGTCGCACAAGTGGCAGGAGACCGAGCGCCCGAGACAGCGCCGACGCCCCAATGAGAGCGAGAACAGCAGAGAGACTTCCAGCTTCAAGCATCGCCGCAAGGGCGGAAACCCGAAACAGGGTCGAGAGGCAGAGGGCCAGCACGCCATAGGAGCCGAGCCGGCTATCGCGCATGATTGCAAGCTTCTCCTCCCGGGTCCTGCCCCCGCCAAAACCATCCGCGACATCCGCGAGCCCGTCTTCATGCAGCGCGCCGGTGATGAAAGCGAGCGCGCAAACCGCGGCGGTGGCCGAAACCATGGGCGGCGACGTCACAAACGCGGCCAAGGAGAGGACCACCCCGCCGATAGCGCCGATCAGCGCCCCCGCAACCGGCGCCGCCCAACAGGCGCGCGAGAAATCAGGCATGGCGTGACCATCCGGCCCGACACCGATCGCCAGGCGCGTATAAAAGAGAAGACAGGCGCGAATATCGTCCAGCGAAGCGTTCACACTCCCTTTAATCGACGATGTAGCAAAATCTGTCGAGTGTCCGGGCTGAAGCTAAGACGAGAATTTCTACGGGTGACCACCCATATCCATTATCTGAATGGCCGCGGGCCCAATGACGACCGCCATCAGCACCGGCAGGAAGAAGAGGATCATCGGAACCGTAAGCTTTGGCGGTAGCGACGCCGCGATCTTTTCCGCCTCCATCATCCGCGATTCGCGACTCTCCCGCGCAGTCGTGCGAAGCGCCTGTCCCAGTGGCGTGCCATATCTTTCAGCCTGGCTGAGAACTGTTGACACTTGCCGGACGGCGTCGAGACCCGTACGGGCGGCAAAATTCACATAGGCCTGTCGGCGTTCCGGGAGAAAAGAAAGTTCCGCCGTCGCCAAAGCGAATTCCTCCGCCATCGGCAGCGACTGCACGCCGATCTCCTGCCCGACTTTCCTGAATGCAAGTTCAATAGACATGCCGGACTCGACACAGATCAGAAGGAGATCGAGCGCATCCGGAAATGCGCTGCGCATCGAGCTCTGCCGCTTGGATATGGCGTTTTTCAAATATAATTCTGGCGCCTTTATACCGAGGAGGAGCGCCACGGCGCAGCCTCCGGCGATGACCAGGCTATCGGCTGTCCAGTCGTCCAGAAAATAAAAGTATCCGAGCGTTGCGATGAGAAATCCGAGCGGCGACACCGCTCGTGAAAACAGAAAGCCGACTTCCGCTTGCGAACCACGATACCCCGCCGAGGCGAGCAGGCCGCGTGCGCCTTCGGTGTCCAGCCAGCGAGACAACGAAAACTTTTCGACGAAATTTTTCATATACGCTTTTGGAGCAACTCTGAGCTTGCCGCTCTGCTGCTGTCTCAGCTGCCCGCGCTCTCGCTGCCGAATTCTTTCCCGCTCGTTCGAAACGATCTTCATGCGCTTGGAGAACTGATCTGTCGCCAGAAACGGCGTCGATATCGTGATGAGAGTCGCAACCACGGCAATCGCCGTCAATGCGCTAAGCATGAATTTCGGCTTGAAGAATTCCTGGAAAATTTCTTCCATCGTCGGCGACCTCCAGAGCGGCGATTTTTACGGCTAGATTTCGAAGTTGATCATCTGGTACATGATGAATACGCCAATGCTCATCCAGAAGAGGGATCCTCCCAAAACAATGTTTCCCCGTGTCGTGTTGAAAAGCAACATAATATATTCCGGGTTGCTAAGATAGACGACGCCGCCGACGATAAACGGCAAGGAACCAATGATGCCCGCAGAGGCTTTCGCCTCCGCTGAAATCGCCTTTACCTTCTCCTTCATCTTCTTTCGATCCCGGAGGACGCCGGAAAGATTGGCGAGCGTCTCGGAGAGATTTCCGCCTGCCTTCTGCTGCAGGTTGAGGACAATAGAAAAAAACGCCACTTCCGATACTGGAACCCTTAGCGCAAAGCGGTCGACCGCCTCAGGCATCGTCATACCGATCGCCTGCGCCTCGATGATTTTGACGAATTCGCCTTTGACTGGTTCAGCCGTCTCTGTCGCGACGATACGGAAACAGTCCCCGAGAGGAAGACCTGCCTTGACGCCGCGGACAATCACGTCGATCGCTCCGGGGAACTCCTGTACGAACTTCTTGATGCGACGCTTCTGCAGATAGTTCAAACCCCACCGCGGCAACCCCAAGCCGCCGACGCCAACCGCGCCCGCAGCTGCGAGTTCATTTGAGCTCGCCACGTAGACAGCAACTCCGAGCGCCAGCCCGAGGACCGCGGAGATGATGAAATAGGACGTCTTCGAGATTTCCAGGCCGGCTTGCTCGATTTTCCCTTTGAGATCCACGCCCTTCCTGCGGCGCCCTTCGATCTCACTGAGACTTTCGGTGATAGCCTTGCGCCTCTTCGCCTGATCGACGCCCCGCGACGCCTGACGGCCCGACGTCCCGGTCAAGAGCGCCGACTGTCGTCGTTGCCCTTTGATTTCGCCAGAGAGATAGGGATAGACGAAGGCGTACAAACCACCGCCAACGCACATCAGCGTAAGGCTCGCGACTAAAAGCTGCTTTTGCATAGCGTCCCCACAAGTCGTCTTCACACGCCTTCGGAGCTTTCAGAAGCATCCAGCGCGGCGGCGAGCCGCGCATCTTCACCGTAGTATCGAGCGCGTTCCCAAAAACGCGGACGCCCTACGCCCGTCGATCGATGCCGACCGATTATCCTTCCGTTCGCATCCTCACCGACGATCTCATAAACATAGAGATCCTGCATGGTGACAACTTCACCCTCGGTTCCAAGGACTTCCGTGATATGGGTGATGCGCCTCGAACCGTCGCGCAGGCGCGCGGCCTGGATGATTACGTCGACAGATGAAACGATCATGTCGCGAATTGTCTTCGCCGGAAGTGAAAAGCCGCCCATGGTGATCATGGATTCAAGACGACCAAGCGCTTCTCGTGGGGAATTCGCATGAAGCGTACCCATGGACCCGTCGTGGCCCGTGTTCATCGCCTGAAGCAGATCAAACGCCTCTGAGCCGCGCACTTCGCCGACGATGATACGCTCGGGCCGCATACGCAAACAGTTCTTCACCAGGTCTCTCATCGTGATTGCGCCCTGCCCTTCCAGATTGGGCGGGCGCGTTTCCAGGCGAACGACATGCGGCTGCTGGAGCTGCAGCTCGGCTGCGTCCTCGCAGGTGATGACGCGCTCGTCGCTGTCGATGTAATTGGTCATGCAGTTGAGCAGCGTTGTTTTGCCCGATCCCGTGCCACCCGAAATCAGAATGTTACAACGGACGCGCCCGATAATTTTCAGAACCTCCCCGCCTTCGGGCGAGATCGCGCCGAACCGGACCAACTGATCGAGTGTCAGCTTATCCTTTTTGAATTTTCGGATTGTGAGAGCGGGCCCATCGATTGCAAGGGGCGGCGCGATGACGTTCACGCGCGAACCATCCAGCAGGCGCGCGTCGCAGATTGGGGAGGAGTCGTCGACGCGGCGACCAACCTGGGAGACGATTCGCTGACAGATATTCATCAGCTGCGCATTGTCCCGGAACCGTACGTTTGTCAGCTGGATCTTCCCACTGACTTCAATATAGGTCCTGTAGGCCCCATTCACCATAATGTCGGCGATGTCGTCACGGGCGAGCAGCGGCTCAAGCGGGCCATAGCCAAGGACGTCGTTGCAAATGTCTTCGAGCAGCTCTTCCTGCTCTGCAATCGACATGACGACGTTCTTGATCGCGATGATCTCACTAACGATATCGCGAATTTCCTCCCGCGCATTTTCAGGGTCGAGCTTCGAAAGCTGTGCGAGATCGATTGCCTCTATGAGCGCGCCAAAAATAACGCTTTTTGTGACGTAGTATTCTTCCGACTTCCGCGGCTCGAAGGCCTCGGGGAGTGGAGACGATGATGTTGTCTCGACAGGCGGAGCAGACGCCACCGCCGGGCCTTTTGCCGCCGGCGCGAGGGGCTTGGCCGCCGGCGCGGAACGAGACGATGGCTCCCCCGTATTCGAACGCTTTCCGAACATTACCGACCTTCCCTAACCAGCCTTGAGCGCCGAAACTCAACTCGCCTTTACGCCACTGAAACGTCGAAGCAGTGGTCCAAGCAATGTTTTCTTGATCCTTCGAGACCCGCCTCGACCCATCAGCTGCTTGCCCATTTCGTCGATCGTCTCTACAATCTTCGACGAAGCCTCTACTTCGGCGAGCATTTGTCCATTATTGGTCGCTGTACCGAAAAGCTTGGGATCGAAAGGTATCGTTCCAAGCGGCGTGAGCTCCATCGCTTTTGCAAAATCCGCAATCGGAATCTCCGGTCTCTTCGGCACGCCTGTCATATTGATGATGACATGCGGAGACATGTCATTTGGCCGGGCGGCCCGCAGGGAATCCATGAGGATTTTCGCGTTCCGCAAATTCGCCAAATCTGGCGTAACAACGATCGCAACCTCATCTGCGCCGACGAGCACGCGCCTTGTCCAACCCAACCATTGATGCGGAACATCCAAAACTACTGCAGGCGAAGTGTCCCGCAATATATCGAGCAATCCCTCGAAGGATTGCTCGGAAAGATCATAGTTGCGTTCCGTCGACACCGGCGCCGCCAGGATGCTGAGCGTATCACTGCACTTGGAGAGCAGACGGTCCATGAAGTTTGCGTCGAGACGCTCCGGTGAAAAGACCGCTTCCGCAATCCCTTGCGGAGGATCCTGGTTGAAGTCGAGTCCAGCGGTCCCAAACGGCAGATCCAAATCCGCGATGATAGTCTGAAGCTGGAGCTCGCGGGAAATAGACCATGCAAGGTTATGAGAAAGTGTCGACGCGCCAACGCCGCCTTTGGCGCCGACGACAGCAATTACGCGGCCGATTGCCTCCTTGTTCTGCCCATTGTAAAGCGCGGAAATTTGCCTGATGAAGCCAAGCGGGTCTATCGGAGCGACGACATAGTCACTTACGCCGCGCGAGATAAGATCACGATACAGACTGATGTCATTTTCATGCCCGATAACCATTACCTTGGTGCCGGCGTCGCAGAATTCGGCGAGACTTTCGAGTTGCTCCACGAGCGCGCCTCGATTGGAGTCACTCTCGATGACAATCAGGTTCGGCGTGGGCGCGGAACGGAAGGCCTCAATCGCTGCAGGAATTCCACCCATGTGGGTCTTCACATGAGCCTTGCTCAGACGGCGGTCCTTCGTCGCCTCATCGATAACCGTCGCAACTTCCGTTGATTCACAAAAGCTCTGAACGGAAATCCGGGGAACGGGCGCGATAAGCTGTAGTCCTTCGCTCGCAGTGGAAAGTCTCGACGAATCCATTCCTACCCCCCACTACCAACTTTGCTGATCGCGGTGCCCATGAGGCGCCAGTTCGTGCTCGGGTCATCGCCATTGCGAAGCTTGTCGATCCCGCGCATTCGCATCTCGATGTCGGACGGAGTTTGTCCGCGAGGACTGAGAAGGTCGCGAGGATCGGCAATCTGCGCAGCAAGAGTTGCCTGCTCGGCGCAGCCGAAGTTCCAATAGGACTCGTTCTGCCAGCCGGAGAGGGAAGCTCCAGACGCGAGATCCCGCGGCCATTCACCGCATTTGTGTGCGACTTTCGCTTTCACAGCCTCGAAGGACAGGCGGATGGGCGCCGCGAGCCTTTCGTCCGTCGCCTGATACTCCCCGGTCAGGATGTTCCCCTTCAAACCGGCCGAAGAAAGCGCGCGCCTCACGGCGGGAGCCTCCGCGGCCGTCGCCTTGGCGGCGGAACCGCCGACGGGGGTCAGCAGGGTCACATTTCCGTGTCCGTACTCATTGTATCGCGCAACGAATTCGCGAATGCGGCCTTCGGTCTGCTTGTCTATTTTTCCGTTGTAGAAGCTGGGTAGAAGGTCCAGAACCTGCGGAGCTTCGGCGAGCACGACTGCATGCCGGTCATGGTAGTCATAAGCCGTCACCGGCGGCGGCAGCGCATGCTGAGTCATGCAGGCGCCGAGCGGCGCGCTCAACAGCAGAGCAAAGACGCTTCCCAGCGGGAAAAGGCGACGCTGATTTGCAGCGGTTTTCGTGTGCATTGTTCGATTCCTGGCGCACCGCGCGTTAGTCGTGAATGAATCCGACACGCCCCTTGAAGTTCTGCATCATCTGCGGATTGTTGCGCGCGGCATAAATCCGGTTTACGCGGCCCAGAAGCCAGGCCTGCGGATCAGATGCGTCCGCAAAGCCGTCGTCCGGACGCGCAACCTCCTGCTGCGTCAGGCCTCTCGCGATATAGGGCGTCACCACGACCAGTAATTCGGTCTCGTTCCGCTGGTAATCCCGAGACCGGAAAAGCGCGCCGAGAACAGGCAGATCAAGCAGTCCGGGAAGCCCCGATATCGCCTGGACCGAGCTTTGCGAAATCAACCCTGCCGTCGCGATCGACGCCCCCGAGGGCAACTCGACGGTCGTCTCGTTTTTGCGCGATTTGAAGCCCGGCACAGCAACGCCCAAATAGGTAAAGGTGTTTTGCAGGTCCACCTCCGTGACCTCTGTGGACAGGCGCAGAGAAATTCGTCCCTCCGAAAGAACAACCGGCGTGAAATTCAAAGTGACGCCATAAGGCTTGAAAACGATGCCGACCGTGCAGACCCCGAGGGTGCAGTTGCTCGAACCGGGCACGGGAATTTCCCCGCCGACGAGAAGCTTCGCCTGCTCGCCCGAAATCGCCGTCACCGTTGGCTCAGCCAATATCCGACTTACGCCGTAACGCTCGAAGGCCTTCAGCGTCGCGGAGGTGTTGTTTGTTCCGTTCAGTGTCAGCGCCGATGCGCTCATCACGGAATTCACACTGAATGGATTTTCGGTAACGAGCTTTCCCCAGTTCCCCTTCAGCATGGTGTCGCCACCGATTTGAGAGGCGACCCCAAGCTGTTTGATCACCTTGCGTTCGATTTCCGCCACGGTGACTTTCAGCATTACCTGCTCTTCACCACGTATCTTCAGCGCATTAACGACATTCTCACTATTCGCTCCCGCAACCCCCTGCATCTGCTTCGTTGCGAAGCCTTTGGCGATGTCGACCGCCCTTTTTGCGTCGCCGGCCGAGCCAACTTCGCCGGTTAGAATAATGACGTCATTGACAGTTTGAGCGGTTATATTCGATTTGGGCAGGGCGGCCTTCAGCAGAGGCATCAACTCCCCGACGTCCCTTCCCACGCTGACTTCGAGATTGACGACCTGACGTCCAGCCGAGTCGAATCCAATGATCGTCGTCTGGCCCGCCGTTGCGGCCATGACGTAGATCTTGCGAGCGGTTCGCACCACTGCGTCAGCAACCTTCGGGTCGCCGACCACGATTTCGGACACATCCCTGGGAAGATTGACGACGATCGTCTTGCCTGCGCCCAGCGAAACGCGACGGGATAGCATCGCCTCATTCTGGTCTTCCATGCCTGCAGGCGCTTCTGCGCGCGCCTCTTCGATCGCGGCGCCGCTGAATGCCCAAGCGAAAGACATCGCCAGGCAGATGAGTTGCTTACTTGTCGAAGTCATCTGTCGAGCTCCCGCATTGGCAATTCCTGGATACGGATATCATTAGTTACTTCGCCCGGTAGTTGAGGGTCAGACCGTGCTTCATGACGACGATGGAATCATCGTCTTGGGACGCTTCCTCCGTTTCGCCCTCGGCCCGTGCATCGGTGATTGGCCGCAGAGCGAGCGCGAGCGTTCCCGTTTTCTGCGCAAGCACGATTCGCTCCGCCTGTCCCGGGGTGAGTTCAAGCGTCGCCGTCGATCCGACGACTACAGGGTCCGTACCCTTTTTTCTACTGTCTGCCCCATCGCAAGAACGCGCACATTGGTCACGACCACTTCGGAGGACATCACTTCCGACCCGATTTCCTTCGTCGCGACCGCGTCGCGGTAGACACGGATGACGTCGACGCGATCATTCGGCAAGATGAACCCACCTGCCGTATTATTCGCCGAAACGTCGATCGCGACCGCCCGCGTGCCCGAAGGCAGCATGGTCGACATCAAGCCCGCCGTGACGCCCTTGACCAATCGCTCCGTGCGGAGAGGTTCGCCATTGGAGATGGGAATCCGCACATAGGAGCCCCGGAGCGTTTCCAGCGCATTCGGCTCCGCGCTCTTGACGACGACCCCTGATGGAATGGCGTCAATGGGCCACGTCATCCATCTGAGATCGCCATCCACGAGTGCGAGGCCGTAGGAAAGATCGTGGGTCGCGACAAGAACATTATCAACCGCCAGCGGCTGTGGCGCAGGCGCAACTGGCGGGGACTCTCCATCGCTCGAGAATACGAAGGCCGCGCCGCCGGCGAGGATAGCGACTCCCGAAACGATCAACTGTGATTTGTTCATCGCGTAAGAATTCCGTCCGAACCCACATTTGGGTTAGCGCAATCTCAGCAGTGAAAGGTCAAATTAGGGTTAATCGTCTATTACAATATGATTGCGCCGCGCCGTAACGCTGTAAGCCTAAGCCACAAATGGAAAATTTTTTAGAGCCGGTCGAAGCGCGGATTGCAAACAAAGCGAGCGAGCGATCGCTCGCTCAACTCATGCGCGACAAATCGGGATTGGTCAGCGAATCTCACACGCCGGAAATGCTTCGCCATATCTCGGTGTGCGGATAGATCAGCACGCCGCCGGCCGCCAGAGCAATCCCATATGGGACACAATTCACCTTTCGCGACAAAAGCCGAATGAAGGGAGCGGAGGTGAGCCAGGGAGTGAAATCAAGATATACGACCCCCAGAACGAGGAGCGTCAGGATGCCCCCTGCGAAAGATGTCAGTATGCCGTAACCGAGGAGATGCTCCCATCCGACCCAGAGCGCTGTCGCAGCCGCGAGCTTCACATCCCCCCCGCCGATCCAACCCGGCAGATAGGCAAGAAGCGCAAGAACGAGCACAAGGAACGCGGCAAGCGCGTGGAGGGCCACGGACTCCCAGGAGTAACCAAACCAGGCTGCAAAGACGAAATAGCCAAACACCAATACGAGAGAGAGCAGGTTTGGTATTTTCATCGTGAGGAAATCAGATGCGGCTGCAAATGACATCAACGCGGGGAAAATAATCAGCGCGAAGTGTTGGAGCATGAGCGCACCTCCGTCTAAATGGGTAGATCTCTCCGGAGATCGCAGAACCGGTGATGATTGATAGCTACGCTCTTACAAATCAACTCTATCCCTCGGCAAAAATTTGGCGGCCCGGTTTGGGCCGCCAAAAACGTTTTCTCCGAAGCCGCTCCGACTACAAGCTATTGCTGACGTTATTGAAGGTTGCGTTCAGTTTCGTCCCGAGCTTGGTGACGCCGGTGATGATGATCACGCCGACCAGGGCGGCGATCAACCCGTATTCGATGGCGGTCGCGCCGGACTCGTCCTTGATAAAACGCACGAAGAAGTTTTTCATTTTTCCAGCTCCGAACAGGTGTCACGTTTCTCGCCGGGCTGAATCTCAGCTCGGTCGAATGATCTCAATCTAGGAACAGAATCTTTCAAACTCGTTGATCGGTCCCGGTGCAGCGCGCCTTTTTCATGCAATTTTTAAGATGAGCAGCGACAAGATTACAATTGTCGATTGTCATCGTAGATAGTCCGCGCGCCTTTAAACTACTATCCAGTATGGATATTTGCCTCGAAGCGGATTTAGTCGAGTTACATCGTCATCGTTTCAGCAATCATTCACTCATTGTTGCATATTTTATTCCGGAAATCACGTTTCGCCGGCGCGGTGATTCACATCCTCGTTTCGAGGATGTATGTCGCGGCCAGCCTCGGGGCTTGCACGGAGAATATCATGAAGCATTCGTCTCCTCTCGCATGGGGCGCTCGAATCCTGGCCTTTGCCGGGCTCTTTGGAACGGCATGCGGTCCCTCCTGCGCAGAGAGTCGTCCGATAAGAGTGGTAATGGATTACGCCAGGCTCGTACGCCTCCCCGAAGGGGCCCAGACTCTTGTGATCGGCAACCCGCTCGTCGCGGACGTCAACATGGTCAAGGGCAACCAGCTGTTCGTGATTACCGGCAAGAGCTTTGGAACGACAAATCTTATTGTTCTCGATCGTGCGGGGCAGCAGGTTGGAGAATCGATCGTCACAGTTGTACCCGCCAGCGACAAAGTCCTCGTCCAGCGCGGAAGTCATCGCGAGTCATTATCCTGCAACCCAAAGTGCGTGGCCACCGTCGATCCTTCTGATGATGTGGCTTATTCCCAGCAAGTCATCGGCGCGGTCACGATGCACGAAGGCGCCATGAAGGCCAAGTGATCCGCCAGGCGCTCTGCAAACCTCCAACCCCGCCTCTCGCCAAAGGCGAAAGTTGAGCGAACATGCATAAGCAACCACCCCCTGTTTCAAAGCGAGGAGGCAAACCAGTGGCGAGGACGCTGGCCTCTTTCATACGCGACTGTCGCGGCGTATCCGCGGTTGAATTCGGGATGGTCATCTTTCCGTTTATGCTTCTGATCGCCGGCATCTTCGAAGTTGGGCTGGCGTATTTCCGAACGACGCAATTGCAGAACGTCGCCCAAAATGCGGCTCGCCAACTCCGCCTGAACGCCGCCTCCGCAACGACGGCCAAAGCGTTTCAGGACAAGTATGTTTGCACCTCGACTCGGCAAGCAGGGACGCTAGGCTCGATGTTCGACTGCTCGAAAGTCGTCGTCATTATTAACACGGCGTCGAGTTGGGCGGGCGCGAGTTGGGGAACGCCGTCGGATCTGGCGGGCGCGACGACGTCGACTTCAGCGGCAACCATGCCACTCCCCGACCACGTTGGAACGGTGCTCGTCATTTACAAGGCGCCGATGTTGTTCAAGAGTTACCAGCAGGTTTTGGGGAAAATGCCGAAAGACGCGACCACCTATTACCCCAGCGGAAAGGCTGCGTTCCGTGTGGAGCCGTTGACATGATGCAAACCGGTCTTGCGATGTCGATCTTGACTCGCGCGACTGCTCCTGCGGTCGAGAGGTCAAGAGACGATCGCGGCATGGCCGCGGTTGAATTCGCCCTGATTTTTCCAGTGATGCTGAGCTTGATGTTCGGCATGGCGTCTGTGACCGAGCAGTTGCAGGCTGTTCACAAGATCGAGCTTGTCGCGAATACTCTTGCTGATCTCGCCGCGGCGAAAACGACGGGCGGCGATGGGCTCGGGCAGGCCGCGATCACGGATGACGACCTGTCGGATATTTTCAAGGCCGCCGAGTTTCTGATCAGCCCGCTACCCAAAGATAAACTGAAAATAGATATTTACCAGATTATGATTAGTGGCACGATGAGCAGGAAGAATCCATATCAGGCAAATGCGATCTGGAGGGCGAGCCAGAACGGGGCGGCTTTGCTGGCTTGCGGCGCCAATCTCAAAGCGGGCACAGATGGCAACGCCAACGAAATATCTGGTTCACTCTTTGGGACCGACCTTGGCAGGGATCGCTTTCTCATTGTCGCGCATGTCAGCTACGATTACACTCCGCCGTTCGGGCTGGGCCAATTCGGGTGGAACAGCCCCACAACGACCAAGATTTTCCGCGCGGGTTACGCGCAGGTTCGTAACCTCTGGAGCCTCGGGCTTATACAAAACAAGGCGTCCGGCGCGACGACCTGCCAGTTCTCCGTTCAGTAATTTTCTGCTCCCAGGACGAAAGAGGCGTATCTCGACGTAACGCCGGCGACCTGTGACGAGCCGGCGTTCCCTGTTCAGATGGTTTGATTATAGGCGCCGACTTCCGGGTTTTGGCGCAGGATGGCGTCTATCTCGGCGAACATCTCGCGCATTCTGGCTTCCGACGCCGGGCTTTCAACGACGACGACAAGCTCCGGCTTGTTGGAAGAAGCGCGAACCAGCCCCCACGTCCCGTCGCTGACGGTCACGCGCACGCCGTTGACGGTCACCACATCACGTATCGGTTGGCCGAGCAGCGTCTCGCCGCGCGCTTTCATTCCTTCGATATGGGCGGTTACGCGCTTGACGACATCATATTTCTTCTCATCGTCGCAATGGGGCGACATGGTGGGAGAACCCCAGGTCTTCGGCAAGGCGTCATACAAATCCGACATGCTTTTCGACGGATTTCGATCGAGCATTTCGAGAATATGCACCGCCGTCAGCACGCCGTCGTCATAGCCGCGTCCGATGGGCGCGTTGAAGAAGAAGTGGCCCGACTTCTCGAAGCCCGCGAGCGCGCCGAGATCGTTGACGCGGCGCTTGATGTAGGAATGGCCGGTCTTCCAGTATTCGGTATGGATATTCCGACCGAGGAGTTCCGGATCGGTTGCGAAAAGCCCGGTGGATTTCACGTCGACGACGAATTTGGCGCCGGGGTAAACCCTGGAGAGATCGCGCGCCAGCATCACGCCGATCTTGTCGGCAAAGATTTCATCGCCATTGTTGTCGACGACGCCGCATCTGTCGCCGTCGCCATCGAAGCCCAGCCCGAGATCAGCGCCGGTCTCGCGCACCTTATGCGCGATGGCGTGCAGCATCTCCATGTCTTCGGGATTGGGATTGTAGCGCGGGAAAGTGTAATCCGGCTCGATGTCGAGGGGGATCACTTCGCAACCCAGCCGCTCGAGCACCGTCGGCGCGAAGGCCCCGGCCGTGCCGTTGCCGCAAGCCGCGACAACCTTCATCCTGCGCGAAAAATTCGGCCGGCGGGTCAGATCGTCGATATAGCGCGCGCCGAAGTTCTCGATGTAATGATAGGAACCGCCGCCCGCCTCGCGAAATTTGCCCGAGAGAACGATTTCCTTCAGGCGGCTCATCTCGTCCGGGCCGAAGGTGACAGGGCGCTGGGCGCCCATTTTCACACCCGTCCAGCCATTGTCGTTGTGCGAGGCCGTGACCATCGCCACAGCGGGCGCGTCGAGTTCGAATTGCGCAAAATAGGCCATCGGCGACAAAGCGAGGCCGATGTCGCGCACACGCACGCCCGACGCCATGAGACCCGCGACCAGCGCGAGCTTGATGGAGGAGGAATAGGAGCGGTAATCGTGGCCGGTGACGAGATCCGGCGCAACGCCCATTTCGTGTATCAGCGTGCCGAGGCCCATGCCCAGCGCCTGCACGCCCATCAGGTTCAGCTCGGGCCCGAAGAGCCAGCGCGCGTCATATTCGCGAAAACCGGTGGGCTTCACGAGCGGCTTCTGCTCATATTCGAAAGTGTTGGGCGTCAGGCTGGGAACGGGCTTGGGAAACATGAGGGACCTTGCGGGAAACGATCGGCCACCCCGTTTACACCGTCGCGCCGGAGCGGCCAAATTCGCTCCGCCCGCCCGCCGGCCGCCTCAGCGCCGTGACGCGGATCCACCGGCTGGAGCGAAGCTCCTGCGCGCCCCGCCGGCGGATTCTCTTCGGGAAGGGAGGCGCCGCTGCCCTCGACGCCCCCCTGTCTCCCGGAGACAGGGCGATAATGTTCGCAAATGTTTGCGCCGATCTTAAATCGATTGTCGAACATCGGCTGTTTTAGTCGAATTGAATATCGACGCGTGAGTTGTGCTTAAGAAGACTATTCCCTAACCCCGCGGTTTCGCGCGCGTTGTGGGCGGCGCCGTCGCCGGATCGTCCGGCCACGGATGGCGGGGATAGCGGCCTTTCATTTCTTTTTTTACGTCATTCCACGAGCCGGCCCAGAAGCTCGGGAGGTCGCGCGTGGTCTGGATCGGTCGATGCGCGGGCGAAAGAAGTTCGAGCGTCAGCGGCGCGCGGCCGCGCGCCAGCGTCGGGTGCTGCGAGAGGCCGTAGAGCTCCTGCACGCGGACGGAAAGAAGCGGACCGTTGGGCGCGGCGTAATCGAGCGCGTGGCGGCTGCCGGCGGGGGTTTCGAAATGGGAGGGCGCTTCCGACTCGAGGCGGCGCGTCAGATCGTAGGGCAGCAGCGTCGCGAGCGCGGCGTCGAGATCGGCGGCCGTTATGTCACTGAGCGACGCGCGGCCGACAATGCAGGGCGCAAGCCATTCTTCCACGGCGCCGGCGAGCGCGTCATCGGAGAGGTCGGGCCATTCGTCGCCCTCGGCGCGCCGCAGGAAGGCCACGCGGTCGCGCAACTGCGTCTGTCCCCTTGTCCAGGGCAGGCGTGAGAGGCCGAGTTGCGCCAGGCCCTGCGCAAGCGCCCGCGCGCTTTCGTCGTTGGGTTCGACGGAGAGATTCTGCTCGCTCAGCCGGATGGCGCCGAGGCGGCGGAAACGGCGGCGCCTCAGGCTGGCGCTCGCTGCGTCGAAAGTCGTTTCCTCCCGGGTTTCGATCTGGTCGGCGGCGATGGTCTCCACCTCTTCGGGATCGAGCGCGCAGGCGGCGAGAATTCGCGCCTGCGCTGCGCGGCCGGTAAGTTCCGCGACGGCGAGGAAGGGCGCGCGCGACAGGGCGTCCTCGACCGGCAGGCTCGCGGCGCGGCCGTTGGTCATCAGGAAATCGCCCTTCGCGCCGCGCGATTTGGCGATACGGTCGGGAAAGGCCAGCGCGATCAGCGCCCCGTCGGAGAGGTCGACGGACGCCCTCTCACGCGAAGCCGTCGATGTCCCGCGAGAGGGGGCCGCCGCTTTCGCCAGCCTGGCCCAATTCCCCGCCAGCCGCTTCGCGTCCCGTGCGCGCTTCGAGCCATCTCCCTGCAACCGCTCCAGCCGGTGCGACAGATCGGCGTCATTGCCGCCAAGTCCCTTTTCGGAAAGCAGCATTGCAAGCGCCGCCGCGCGCTCCGCCTCGCCATGACGGGCCGCCTCCAGCACCATTCGGGCAAGCCGGGGCGGCAGCGGCAAGCCGCGCAGCGCCCGGCCAGTTTCCGTCAGCCGGCCGTCGGCGTCGAGCGCGCCGAGTTCGCGGTCGAGTGCGACGGCCTCTTTCCACGCGGGCGCCGGCGGCGGGTCCAGCCACTGCAACTGGCCCGGATCGCTTACACCCCAGGCCGCGAGATCGAGCACGAGGCTCGAGAGGTCGGCCGCCAATATCTCCGGCGCCGCGAAGGCCGGGAGCGCGGCGGTCTGCGGCTCGTCCCAGAGCCTGTAGCACACGCCCGGCTCCGTGCGCCCCGCGCGGCCGCGGCGCTGATCCACGCTCGCCCGCGCGGCGCGCACGGTCTCCAGCCGCGACAGGCCGAGGTCCGGCTCATACATCTGCACGCGCGAAAGCCCGCAATCCACGACGACGCGCACGCCCTCGATGGTGAGCGAGGTCTCGGCGATCGAGGTCGCGAGGACGACCTTTCGCCGGCCCGGCGGCGGCGGCGAGATGGCGCGGTCCTGCGCAGCGCGCTCCATCGCGCCGAAGAGCGGCGCGATGTCGACGCCCTCCAGCCGCGCCTCCTCCAGCCGCGCGGCGACGCGCATGATCTCCCCCTGCCCCGGCAGGAAGGCCAGCACCGAGCCGCGCTCGTCCCGCAGCGCGCGCAGAACGGCGCGGGTCATCGCGTCTTCGATGCGCTCATTGGCGTCCCGGCCCAGATAGCGCGTTTCGACCTCGAAGGCGCGGCCCTCGCTGACGATGGTCGCCGCCTCGCCCATCAGCGCCGAGACGCGCGCGCCGTCGAGCGTCGCCGACATGGCGACGAGGCGCAGATCGTCGCGCAGTCCCGCCTGCGCGTCGAGCGCCAGCGCGAGGCCGAGATCGGCGTCGAGCGAGCGCTCGTGATATTCGTCGAAGAGCACGCAGGCGACGCCCTCGAGCGAGGGATCGTCGAGGATCATGCGCGCGAAAACGCCCTCCGTGACGACCTCGATACGCGTCTTCGCCGAAACTTTGGATTCCAGCCGCATCCGCAGGCCGACCGTTTCGCCGACCTGCTCGCCCAGCGTCGCGGCCATGCGGCTTGCGGCGGCGCGAGCGGCGAGGCGGCGCGGCTCCAGCAGGATAAGCTTGCCGCCCTTCGTCCACGGCGCGTCCAGCAACGCCAGCGGCGCGCGCGTGGTCTTGCCGGCGCCGGGCGGCGCGACGATGACGAGATTGGGGGACGCCGCCAGCGCCGCCTGAATCTCCGGCAGCACGGCGTCGATGGGCAGAGCGTCGTGAGGTGTCAAATCAGGCTCGGATCAACAAAATTCCCTCTCCCCGCGGGCGGGGAGAGGGTCATAGTCGCCTTCTCTCTCTCCCGCGGGCAGGGAGAGGGCGTAAGGTTACGCCGCCTGCTGGATCGCGGAGAGCTTCCAGGCGTCGGGGCCGGACCCCGCCGGGCGGCGGAAGCTCCAGACCTCTGTCGCCTCGCGTACGGCCCTGCGAATCCGGCGCGGGCTTGCCCGTCGCGATCTCTTCCATCACGTCATTGAGCGCGAAGCGCATGGCGACGGTAGCGTATTCGTCGCGGCCCTCGCGCCAGGACTCCGAGAGGTCGCCCTGCAGGAGCTTAACGTCCGTTACCCTGTTGACGACGCCCCGGCTGCGGTTCCCCTCCAGCTCTTCCTCGAAATGGCGAACCATTTCCGGCGTCGCCAGGCCGCGCAGGGCGTTCAGATCTTCGCGGCTATAGGCCGCCTGCGACTGGCCGA
The DNA here is from genome assembly GCA_963717565.1 of uncultured Alphaproteobacteria bacterium. Lineage (GTDB taxonomy): Bacteria > Pseudomonadota > Alphaproteobacteria > Rhizobiales > Beijerinckiaceae > Methylocystis. Next base: position 391,128 of record CAVQWJ010000014.1, on the reverse strand, counting down.
GCAGGCGCTCGAAGGCGTTGAAGTCCTCCGGAGCGATCTTGATCGGCGTCGCGCGCTGCTGCTGCGCCGCGCCGCCGCCGAGGCCAAACCCGCCAACCGGACCCGCGCCCGCTCCGCCCGGACGGCCGCCGAGGGGACCGCCGCCGGAGAAGGAGAAGCTCTGGCCCTTCGGACCGGCGCCCGCCGGCGCATTGCGCTGTTGCCACCAGGCGAAGGCCATGCGGGCAAGGAAGACGACCAGCGCGATCTGCAGCAGGAAGCCGATGATCGACATGAAGCCGCCAATGCCGCCGAAGAACCCGTTGCCCGTCAGCATGCCGAAGAGCCCCGCGCCGAGCAGGCCGCCCGCGAGACCGCCGAGCAGGCCGCGCCCGAAAGACGAGCCGCCGAAGGCGGGGCTGTTGACCCCCGGCTGATTCATGCCGAAGCCCGAGCGCGGCGTGTCGCTGCGCTCGAAGGGCGAGGCCATGCCGGGCGCGGTGCGGGTGGACGGCGGGGCCGACCATGTCCGCGAGCCGCGCGAGCCGAAGCTCCCGCCCCCGCCCATGCGCGCTTCGGCAATAGCCGGCGCAAGCGCCAGCAGGGCGGCGAAAACCAGTGAAACCAGCGATCCGCGCTTTTGCGCCAGAAACCGCAACATCGTGTCTATCCCCTTTTCGGTGGGAGCCGTGCTCCCCTCGGGGGAAGTATATGGGGATCGCGTGCGCGGCTGCAAAGGCCGGGGTCGGACAGAGCGCAATCTTGACCTGTGCGTGTTTTGTCATGCCCCCACATCCGGCGCTTCGCACTCCTTTCTCCCCTTGCGGGAGAAGGTGGCCCTCGCGAAGCGGGGGTCGGATGAGGGGGGAAGTGTGAAAGCCCCCCTTTCCCGGTTCTTCAGAAAGGATCGACCGAGAGCGCATGACGCAGGCCGGTCGCCGCGATATACCTCCTCCCGACATGCGCCAATATCTCGACCTTCTCGACAAAATCCTCCGCGAGGGCGTCCGCAAGGAGGACCGCACCGGCACGGGAACGCTTTCCCTCTTTGGCCATCAGATGCGCTTCAACCTTTCGGCGGGTTTCCCGCTGGTCACGACCAAGCGCGTCCATATGAAGTCGGTGATCCACGAATTGCTGTGGTTTCTGAAGGGCGACACCAATATCGGCTATCTGCGAGAAAATGGCGTCAGCATCTGGGACGAATGGGCCGACGAGAACGGCGACCTCGGCCCTGTCTATGGCGAGCCAGTGGCGGGCCTGGCCCGCGCCCGGCGGCGAAGCCATCGACCAGATCGCCTGGCTCGTGGAGGAGATCAGGCGCAACCCCTTCTCGCGCCGGCTCGTCGTCTCAGCCTGGAACCCGGCGGAGATCGACAAGATGGCGCTCGCGCCCTGCCATTGCCTGTTCCAGTTCCATGTGGCGGAGATCGACGGCGAGAAGCGGCTGTCCTGCCAGCTCTATCAGCGTTCGGCCGACGTCTTCCTCGGCGTGCCCTTCAATATCGCCAGCTATGCGCTGCTGACCCATATGGTGGCGCAGACGACCGGCTGCGTCGCCCGGCGATTTCGTCCACACCCTCGGCGACGCGCATCTCTATCTGAACCATCTCGATCAGGCGCGGCTGCAACTGACCCGCACGCCGCGCCCCCTGCCCCGGCTTGTCCTCAATCCGTCTGTCGCCTCGGTTTTCGACTTCCGCTACGAGGATATTTCGATCGAGGGTTATGATCCCTGGCCTGCGATCGCCGCTCCCATCGCCGTGTGAGGCCGTAATGAATCCAAAACTCGTGGCGGTCGTCGCCCGCGCGCAAAACGGCGTCATCGGCGTCGGCAACGGCCTGCCGTGGCGGCTCTCGAGCGACCTGAAGCGCTACAAGGCGCGCACCTGGGGCCGGCCGATGATCATGGGCCGGCGCACCTGGGAATCGATCGGCCGCCCCCTGCCCGGCCGCGAAAGCGTGGTCGTGACCCGCCGCCCCGACTTCGAAGCGCCCGGCGCCCATGTGGCGACGAGCCTGGACGAATCGGTCGAGATCGCCCGTCGGCTCGCACGCGAGATGGGGTCGAACGAAATCATCGTGGCGGGCGGCGAGGAGATCTATCGGGCTCTCCTGGACCGAACAGACATGATCGAACTCACCGAAGTGGCGCTGGACCTTCCCGGCGACGCCCATTTCCCGGCTATCGACCCCGAGGAATGGGAGGAGATCGCCCGCGAAACCCCACCGCGCGGGGACCGGGACGAGGCCGATTTTGCCTTCGTGACGCTGCGGCGACGGCGCGCGGAAAAGACGACATAGCGGCAAAAGGCAGTTGCGGGAGCAGCCCTCAATGGCTATAAGGCCCCTCGTTAGCGGCCGCCAAGGCCGCAGGTTCGGAGTGTAGCGCAGCCTGGTAGCGCACCTCGTTCGGGACGAGGGGGTCGGAGGTTCGAATCCTCTCACTCCGACCAACTATCGCTCAATATCTCTGAAAAACCAGTTGGCCGCTTAACCGGCCACGGCCCCGGTATTACATTCAATATTACATTTGGAACGCGCGTCGCGCAGTTTGCCTGTCAAGCTTACGCAAATCTATCACCGCTTCCCTACTGCGGCGGACCGCAGCAAACCAACACCAACGATGCTTTGGGCTGAGCCGATGATCCTCGGGTTAGTAGCGTTGTTGGCGAGGGTGAATGCATGCCTATTCCCGCCCGTTTTCTCTCGAAGGTCTTTTGGGCCTGCATTTGTTGGGACACTCGCAAATGGTTTTCGGTTCGCAGAGGCCCAACCCGCGCCAAATCACCACCGATCCCTCCTGCCTGGCAGGGCTTGTATGATGCTACGGGCAAACTGGTCGGAAAAATCACGCGCCGGGCATAGTTGAAGGATTATCTGGCGCGCAATGGGTTGCGTTTGCAGCGGGTGCATCCGGATCAAGCGTCGTCCGCAAGCGATAGAGTGGGCGGTATCGTCTTCCTGTTCAGCAACTCCACATGTGCAAATGTAACTCCGTCGACTAGCGTGGGCATGTTGCCCGTGGATGCATTGGCAGGTCCGCTACAATCAGCGCCAATCGGCCCGTTCGTAGCTCCATTCACAGTCAGATAATCACTTAAGGGCATTAGAGAACGCAGCCCTTCAAAGGGGCGTTGAGAGGCGTCAATCAAAGCGCGCATGTCCGTCAACATCGACGAGAGCGCCCGCGTCATAATCAGCCAAATAGAGCCCGTGCTTTAATGCGTTTTTGTTACCCTTCGGCGGGCCGGGATTAGTCCCCTCGTGCATCCTGCATCGACCGTTCGCCATCGCGGTGACTGGCAAGGCTTCCCGCTCCGGGTCTGGCCCCGCATCGGAGGGTTAAGTGCATCAGTGTTTTGCTTTGCACCAGATCACGAGTCCTTCCCAGTGAGACGTAATCGCTCATTTAGTTGCAGCAATTTAGGTAATATGATAGCAAAAGTAACTCGGCGTCAGCAGAAGCGATGAAGAGAACGGCGGTCACCCAGGCACGCAAACTCGGGTGGCCGCCTTATTTTTTACTATCTATTATGGTTAATAAATCGTTATGCTTAAAATATACTTAAATTGCCGTTGCTATAATGTCACGTAAGTAACGTAATTGTATCTGTCGCCATTTAATATTTTGACTGCGCAATGAGACGCATGTCTATTTGAGAGCGTCACTTTTGGACTAAGGCGCTTAGCCTTGGTTTGCGTTAGGACTAGTACCCGCTATGAAAAAAATCGCTCTCTCCTTTACTGCCTTGGCCCTCACCGCCGCTGGGGCTTTCGCCGCAGATCTTCCTTCGCGCAAGGGCCCGCCGGTCCTGCCGCCGCCGCCCCCGCCGCCGCCGATATGGACGGGCTTCTATGCGGGTTTGAACGCCGGTTATGGCTTCGGCACGAATGGTAACGTGCAGAGCGTCGTCTGGGGTCAGGATGCGACGGTTTACAATGGCTTCGGCAAGAGCGCCCCATGGGGTAATCCAGTTGGTCCCGCGGGAAATCTGCACTATCACCCGAATGTCAACCTTCTTAGCGAAATCAACAATTCGTTTCCGACTGGCGCCGGTCTCTCCCAATCTGGCTCGTTCTCTAACACCCAGAATGGTTTCATCGGCGGCGGCCAAATTGGCTATAATTTCCAATGGGGTCCGAACTTCGTAATCGGCCTCGAAGCCGACATTCAGGGTACCGGCATTCGTGGTGGAGCGCATGGAGGCGCGGGTGCTGTGAACAGCTCGAGCTTCGATGGTTACAATTGTCGTTTCTTCAATAACGGAAACCGCGCAACCTGCTCCCAAGGCGCCTGGTCAAACGCCGCGAACTCGATTGGCGGGACAACCGTCAACGCTGGCGTCGACTGGCTGGGCACTGTACGCGGCCGTATCGGCTACCTCTGGTATCCCACCATGCTGGTCTACGCGACGGGCGGCCTAACCTATGGTGGTGTTTATGCTAACGTTCGGCATGCGGGCATCACGCAGCTTGACAACTCCTTCACCACCGCCGCGGGCTTCAGAAATGAAAACGTTATTGCGCCGTCTCTGAATTACACGTTCATTGGGGGCGGCAACAAATCGCAGACGCTCGTGGGCTGGAATGTGGGCGGCGGTCTTGAATGGATGTTCATGCCGAATTGGTCGCTGAAGGCGGAAGCTATATACTGGAACATGGGCAACATGAATGTTCCGACTGTTTCCTTCGCGACCGCTCCGGTCAGCAATGCGCTGGATAGCGCTGGTCTCAGCACTTTCGGGGCGACCCGCGTGAACTATCAAGGCGTCATCGCCCGCGCTGGTGTGAACTACCATTTCAATTGGTTCGGTCCGGCTGCCGCTAAGTACTGATCGAACGTAAGCAGGGAGTAGACTTAGGCCCGGCTCTGCCGGGCTTTTTTTTGCGAGCCCAGCCACTTTCACGGGTGTCGAAGCGCATCCGATTGTCGCGCACCCTGAGAAGCGCCCGTGTCTCTCGACAGGCCTGCCGGCGCCTTTCCGGTTGGTGCGGCCAATCAAATGCCGCGGCTACTCTATCTCCTCGATAGCCGCTCTCGTCTCTTGCACCACAACTGTAGATGGACGACGCCTAGCAATCGCATCCTCGCTGTAGTGACCATGTTTCCGAGCGTTGCCATTCCCCTTCGGCGCGCCCTTCCCTATGACAACGTGTCCAAGGCGCGCGCCTCGATCTGCCAATATGTCGCCTCCTAAAAAGCGATGGTCGCATTCGTCACTTGACGGGCGCACGCCCGACGAGGCCTACTTAAGCATTGCGGAATCGGCGAGAGCCGCATGAAGACGCCAGCTCTGAGTCTGGAGCGGTTGAACCGGTAGAAATAATGACGCGCGGCCGTCTTTAGGCAGCTGAAAGATATCGCAGGCGCGTCAGCGACCCGTAGCCGCCTTTCCCGCTCACATCCTACGCCCGGGGCATTCCGGGGAGACATTACACCTCAGGAACGAACGATGAGTGACGTAATTCACCTTTGCCCGAAACACAGCTTATTTACTAAAAAGGTTGCTCTCATCGCGCAAGCGCAGGGTTCGGAGTATTATCTTTACGAAACCACATTCCAGGTTTTTTGCAAAAAAGAGATCTTTTCAATCATCTCCGCGCTGCGCGGACGTAACGGTCGCCACGTAGTCTTTCACCGCGTTCCTTCCCTCACGATCTTCATTTTGAGGATGCGTTTCCCCACTATGAAATATAGCCTCTTTTATTGGGGCGATGATTTTTACCTTCCTATTCTTTCTGTATCAAAATTGACCAGACACTGCCTTGAAAGAAGCAAGTTCCATGAAATACTTCGAGCTGAATTTCCAGAGGATTTCAAGCAGGATAAGGCTCATACGTCGCACGCCGCGTATAGGACGATTCGCTATCGATGGCGTCAGTTCGCGCGTAAATTGCAATTGTCGATTGCACTTTACGTAGCAGGCAAAGCCGACCTGATATATTCCCCACCCAAGATGATACGCTATGCGAGATATGCTCATTTTAAAATCTTCGGGGATAAGAAGCCTTTTCCCGGGAGCAGCATGAGTTCGCTGTACGCAGACATTGACGCCCCGACGCTCGAACCGTCTGACTTGAACCCGGTGCAGGATATCCTTGAAAAAAAAGAATTGAATTTTCTTGTGTGCCATGGCGGGCAGGCTACGGACAATGTGCTCCACAGCTTATGTTTGCTTGAATATCTCGCGAAGAGAAGCGACGTAAAGGTAAACATCCTTGGTTACCTCTCGTACTCAGGCGGATCTGAGGAGCACAGGGATGCGCTTGAGAGAGTTTATATTGAAAGGGCATCCCGCTTTTCTAACTCAGTCAAGTTCGAACGAAATTTTCTTTCCTTGCCCGACCTTCGGGCGTCGTTCAACTCCATTGACGTCGCTTTCATTTCAGCGTACCGAGACGAAGGCGTAACTCTGCTCAACATGCTGTCGCAACACAATAAAATACTGAGTTTCAATAAATTTTCCATCAATTACGATTACTTCAGGGCAAAGCGTTACGCCGGCTTGATTTCGCACGAAGAATTGATAGCAAAGATTTGTTCCAAGCACCCGCGGCAATGAGATTGCTAATGCCTGCGCATAGACACTCCGTCATCATCGGATAGTGGACACGATCACCGGGCACTGTTGGGCGATGCCGCAACCCGGAAACTGTCGGGCGCGCGCACCGACTTCAACATCGCGCGCGCGCCTGTCCTGCCGCATTGGAACAAGGCGTCAACAATGCTGACTCCATGCTCAAAAGCGGGCAAATGCTGCTGATATTCGGGATATCCGGAATAATCCGCGTATTCCAGTGCAATGCCCGCCTCACGCAGCTGCTCTTCTACCAGATAAGCGCGCGCGGCGGGACCGGAAAGATATTCTGTTGCTCCGCGCGCCTTGCAGATTTCGATGATGCGCTGCGTCGGTGTCTCGGCCGCTCTTTTTACGGCATCGGAACGAACGATGCCGGTTGTGACGCCAAGCAGACCGCAAATCACCCCCAAAAAGAGATGGTTTATTTCTGTTAGGCTGTCGGTAGTCGCCGCCTGCCGGTAAGTATCCTCAAGAACCGGACCTACTTCACCGAAATAGGGAGATTTGCGATAAGCCTGCCTGAGTGTCTCCCAATGTACCCGCGCCCAGCCCCGGTCCGAAACTTCCGCCAATTGAATTGACTGCTTCGCTACGCCCGCCGTTTTGATCGCGATCGTGAGCCAGTGCAGCTTGCCATTCAACACAATCCGATTGCGGTTGCGCCAATCATTTTTGGTGAACTGAACCTCGTCGAAAATTACAAACTCATCGGACGCCGCAATCAGGTCGAAATAACCTTTCCAGGGAATGTAATTTGACTGGTTCAGAACCAGTCTCTTTTTTGTGTACACTAATCACTCTCCAGACGCTGCGATTTGGCTATGCGCTAACGATAGATCCGGCGACGCCAGGCGCCGCGCGACCATTTTCTAATTCGGCCAAGCACAGGCGCCAAGAGCCAAAAATTCAATCACTTGTCGACAATCAGATAGGTCAAATTGTCGCATGGCGGTCAAATTTTCGAGGTGTTAGACCGCCTTCGCGGCTTGGCATTGTCGTTCTTATCAATGAACCGATCGCAATCGCTAATCATCGACTTCGATATCGTCCACGCATATGTTTTCTGCGTCTACCAAGAGGTTCTAAACTGACGCTGGCACTCGCAAAATTCATTTCGACGTTAGCGCCAAACGCCATCCGTCTCCTTCACTCCATGCCAGGCAGAGTCCGACCCCTATGTCCAAATCTGTGATCGATGCGAACATCGAAGTGCATACGCGCATGGTTGCGCGCTATGATAGAGAAGAGCCCCACTTTCGCACCGAGAACCAGGAAAAGATTCGAGCTCGTCTGAAGTTGTTGCGAGAGAGCGTGCCCGGCGGCCGCCTCCTCGACGTCGGATGCGGGACGGGATTCATTATTCATCTGGCGGCCGATATCTTCGATGAGATCCACGGGGTCGACATCACCCCTGCGATGATGGCGCGCGTGCGGACGGACAAAGGCAACATCACTCTGCACGAGTCTCGAGCCGAGAAAATGCCCTTTCCGGACGCCTCTTTCGACGCGGTAACGGCATATTCTTTCGTCGATCACGTCGAAGATCTGGGCGCCTTGCTAAGCGAAGTTGCGCGCGTGCTGAAACCGGGCGGCGTCTTCTACGCGGATCTTATCCCCCATCGCCAGTTCTGGCGCGCTTTGAACGAATTGAAAAGCACGGATCCGAGCAGCTTCTCCGACATTATCGCACGTGAAGCCGCGATGGTGACCGAGAACGATAGGAAGGTCGAGGAGCAGTTCGGTATCGAAGCCGAAACCTTCCGTCGCGCCGAACCGGGCAAAGAGGCCGGCGGCATAGATCCCTTTGAATTACGCGATACCGCCCTTCGCTCCGGCTTCAAGAGCTGCGAGACAACCTATGACTGGTATCTTGGGCAAGGTGCGGTGATGCACGGCCAGTCTTTTGCGGACTCTGCCGTGATCGAAGCCTATCTACGGCGAACGCTTCCCCTCACGAACCACCTTTTCAAGTATGTTTATGTCCACGCCGTGAGGTGAGCGATGAAAGCCGATCCCGAGCTTCTATTCGCGCTGAAGGAGGATGGCGTCGTAACTGTGCCCGGCGTGCTGAGCCGGGAGGAAGCGCAGGCCATGCGACCCGCGCTGCAGCGCGCGATCGATGAGGATCTGGCGCGCTGGGAGGGTAGCCCCGGTTACATCGATCAGTGGATGGTGCACAATCTGATGGTGCGCGACGATGCGTTCCTGCATGTTCTTGAAAACCCAGTTCTCCACGCGTATCTAAGCGAGATTCTGGGCGACACCTGCATCGTTTATGCCTATACCTCTTCGAGCATGCCGCCGAGGAGCTCGAATTATTCGCGCCGCGTGCATGTCGACTGCCCGCGCGTCATTCCGGGCTATGTCACCAATGTCGGCATCACCCTCGCGCTCGACGATTTCACGAACGAGAACGGCGCGACTGAAATGCTGTCGCGCTCACAGTGGCGCACAGACACGGTCAGCGAGGAAGAGTTCGAACGGAATGCGACGCGCTATCTGCTGAAGGCCGGTGACGCAATCATCTTCAACGCGCGCACGTGGCATCGGGGCGGTCTCAATACAACAGACCAGCCTCGCCACGCCCTCACGATCAATGTCTGTCGCTCCTATATGAAGCAGCGGTTCGATTATCCGCGATTGGTTCCCTCGCAACTCGTCGAGAAACTCGGACCGGTGGGCCGCCGCTTTCTGGGATTCGACAGCCGAGTTCCCGCGTCGCTTGACGAATATTACGTTCCAGCGGAAAGGCGCTTGTATAAGGCCAACCAGGGCTGATCGTCGACCCGGCATGCCGGGCGCTCCAGCGCTGAACATGAGCGGGCGGTACGGCGAGCGATAACTCCGAGGGAAGTGGAATCATATGACGCTTATCGTCGGTCAACTATGCCGTTTGCGGCCCATTCGCCGAAGCGACGCCATGGTATCCATCGGCTGGCGAAACAATCCGGCGATCCGCAACGCTGTCATGGGCTATCGCTTCCCCGTGACAGAGACGATGGAGGATCGATGGTATGACCAGGTACTTGCCGAGCAAAGCGGTCGGCGCGCCACCTTCGCGATTGAAGAAAATATCGACGGCGTCTTTATCGGGTTTGTTCATCTTACCGAGATCGATTGGCCGTCTCGTGCGGCGCAGTTCGGTATCGTCATAGGCGATACATCGCGTCAATGTCGGGGGATCGGTTCGGAAGCGTCGCGGCTCGCGCTCAGGTACGCTTTCGACACGTTGAATCTTGATCGGCTGGAACTGCGCGTGTCAGAACCCAATACGCGCGCGCGCCATATATATCAGAAACTCGGATTTCGCGAAGAAGGCCGCCTTCGGAGGGCTGCTTTTATCGACGGCGTAGCCATCGATGTCATGGTGATGGGCATTTTGCGCGAGGAATTCGCAGATGAGCGGTGATGGCAGACGTTTATTCCGCTTATCAAATGCGGGCGCCAGGAAGGAAGAAGCAGGCGTGATGAATTCGCCGGCCAGCGGCGGCACGGCGAGTAGAGGCGCGCCCTACCTCGCGCCCCATTGCATGCGGATCACCACACCTCGCCACCCTACTTTGTGCGTGTGACTTTGACCGAAAACGACGAGCTGGTCTTGCTCAAAACATCGATTTGAACGCCATATAACGCCGACGCAACCGAGCCGCCAACTCCATATTGGGCGTTAAACAGCGCATAGTTCGGATAGGTTCGCCCACCGGAATCGCAATAAGGCGCCGCACGGTAGTCGCTGTCCGTTGCGTCGAATGGCATGGCCCAGCCGCTCTGCGTATTGAAGAAGCAGGGGTCGCCGCTCCCGACTGCGCGTCGGTTCATCACGACATCGTGAATCATCACGCCTTCGCCGGGAAGACCGCGTTCATATTGCGCCGTCTTCATGCGCGCCTCCACCGTCAGGAAGTGCGCTGTCGAGCCTGTGCACGACAGGCCGGGCAAGCAGATCTTTATCATCTTTGCCGCGGCGCCCAGTGGTGCGGAATTCGCTTCGAGCGTTACCGTTTGGGTGGAAATGCTGTTGACCACAACCTTGTTGGCGGCGGGAATCCATGACAGTGCCTCCTTGTGGGCGCTGATGTAGCCGCCCCCCGGCTCGGTGCAATACAGCGCATTGAGGCCGCCACTGCTGTTTGCCGAACGATAGGAACCGCACTGAACCCTCTGCGCAGCTATGCCACGGCTCATATCGTCCCACGGGCTGTCATACGCAAAATATTTCCAGCCAGAGTGCGGCAATCCGAGACTGTGACCCATTTCGTGGACATAGACGCCGGTCTCCTGCCCCCACGGCGGCTCCCAAGTCGCGCCATAAAGTTTGTTCTGATAGACGAAGCTACCACCCCAAGCGCAGCAATCGAGGTCGTTATTTATGACGAAATTGATGTTACTGTAGACGGTGGGATTTACACCCAATGCCGAAATCATCGCCATCGCGTCATTCGCGAGCAAATTGACATTGGCGCATGCGCCGGTCCAGCCGCAATTCGCATACGCCGACTTTGGCCGGGGAAGAGTGAGCCAACTGGTTGAGTTCAACCCGGTGGCTCCAACCACGTCCGCCTGCCAACGAAGCTGATTCCAGGACGTGCTATAGAAATAGCCGTTGATTGTCGCGGGAATATGCAGTGTCGTATCCGGGAGTAAGGGATTGGTCAGTGCAGTGTAGAATGACGGCGCATGTGGGGTCTGCAGATCGTCACTGTATTTCAGGAGCACGAACAGCACGCGCTTGGTGACGGTTGCGGGTGTGACGGCCTGCGTCTGTGCAGTGTCGGCGACAGTCAGTTTATCCACCAGCATCGGCGCAGTGCGGATGGCTCCGGACGGCGCTGTAACGTCGCGTCCTTCGATTCGCACGTGCTTTCCAAATGCGCGAATGGCCGACGGCCTGTCGTAGGCGGCGACGTCAAGTGGTATCGTCGTTCCGTCCCGGAGCGTTAGATGGAAACGTAGTTGTTCGCCGGAGACCTTGCCGAAGCCCGGCCTCGGATCGCCCCAGACGACCGAGAGCTGCCCTTCAACTGAACGCGGGGCGGTCTGCGCGCTCGCAGCAGTGACGCCCAATGTTGCAATTCCCGCCAGGGCGACGCAAAGCCAATGCGCCAGGCGAACGCCAATTTTGTGATCAAACATGAAGAATTCTCCAGGCCTGAGACGGCTTCAGCAAAGTCGCGAGAGAGCTCGTCCAAAAGCGTGCCTAATTCAAATTTGAGAGGCCACAAATCGAGCCCCCGTGAATAACCTCTTAGCGTCGCACTCGAGCTTTTTAGGGACACAAACTATTTTAAGTAATCATAATTAAGAAAGGGTTTCCTACTAGATTTGCTTGAGCTTAGCAGATAAGCCAACTTCGAGGTGACGCCGCAATTAGAAAATACCGTACAGCTTACGATCCGGCATCGCGCGGTTGTACGAAGAGCAGCAAAGGTGCTCTTCCATAGACTTAGCTAGCGATATTTTTTATGTGGGCGACGAGCGACCCATTCACGGGCGCTAACCGGCGAGGGACTAATCGGCTTGAAAACGCGCCTTTGAGATATAGTTCCCGCGGACGACCCGGGGATCGACGTCATGGACACGGGCTACTCCTGGCTGGCGCTGCTGATCGAAAGCTCCTTCGCCAGCCGACTGCTCATCAATCGTGACAATAACATCGTGTTTGCAAATCGCGCAGCTCATGGGCTGTTCGGTTATTCACATGGTGAACTGGTTGGCAAATCCATCGACGTCATTTTTGCTTCTCGCAAGGATCGCGAGACGGCGATTCCCCGGATGCCTCTTTTCTCCCCGAGGATGGTTGGGGATGATCACGAGATAAAGGGACTGACAAAAAGCGGAGCTGAACTCCTCCTGCGAGTTGGAACAGCGCCAATTGATACGCTTAGCGACTCCTTTCTGTCCGTCACAATATTCGATGTGACGGCCTTCAAACAGAAAGAGCAGGAGATTTTGCTTCGCGTTCGTCAGTTGGAGGAAGGAAACAAGAGGGTATCGAAGTTTGCGCATCTCGTTGCACACGAGTTGCGTAACGACCTGCTCGAAATACTGTCGGTTTCGTCAAAGCTCAGGACCACTCTTACGGAGAGTCGCCAGAAGGAAGCCGCAGAAGCTTGCGCGCTCATGCACGATCTGGCTTCGCGCGCGTGCGACCTGGTCGGCGATCTGCTGGAATATAGCCAGGAAACTTCGTCGGTCCTGAGTGTTCAAGACGCTCATCCTGATAAGCCTTCAACCTAGACTTGCCTGTCGATAACGCATCCGTCGCCGTATCGATGCTGTCCGTGAGAAAGGCCGCCAGCTTCGCTGACGGCCTCCCAACGCTGCGCCTTGCTGATGGAGGGAGCGGCGGCGCAGCCATTCCCGCCCTCAAAATCAGTCGTCGTAGTCGTAGTGGTGACGGTAACGATAGCCATAGCTTCCGTAATATGCCGGCGGGGGCGGCGGCGGCGCATAGTAGTAGCCGTATCCATAAGCGGGCTGGCTGGCGGCGGCTCCAACCATAGCGCCGACTGCGAGACCGCCGATGGCCGCGCCGGCGATCGCGCCAGCGTCAGAAGCGGAAGCCGGGGTCGCTGCAATCGCGCTGGCCATCGCCAGAACCACGATCGAGCCGGTGATGATCTTGCTGCTAGTCGTCATTGGTCCCTCCAGAGAAGCTCTTTGTCGATATGAGGAGCCTATTGAAAGCCTAACTGATCGGATGTGCGTCCAAGCACATGCCGTCGGCCTCGATCTTCGAGCTTTCCGGAAGCCAAACCTCTGCTGAAAGCCACGTCTTAGTTGAGGTCCGCAAACAGAATTGATTTCTCGTTTGGTGGAGGCGTCGACGAGAGAGCCGATTAAGTCTTCATTCACCCTTCCGCCGTTGTTGTCTTCATAGCTGTCAGGAAGTGAACTAAGGTTTATCAATCGAGCTTATTGAGGTTTTGCCGCCGCACGAGTTGAAGCACGATTCAACCGATGAGACGAGCGTTCGTCTCAGATCAACGCCGTGGGGGATAAACAGATGTATAAGGTCTCCGCCGCGTTAGCGCTGACTGGCTTTGTTGGCCTCGCCTTCGCAAGCGCGCATGGCTCAAAGCCCATCGCAAGCAACGACGTCACGCAGGCGCAGGCTACACCGACCGCAAGCGAATCCGCGACTCAGGAGCGTGTTCGTCACTTGCACGCTCGCAGGAAAATCGAAAGCAGCGCCGATACTGCTCTTCAGGGGCAAGCCCCGCAGTCGCGCGAGGATCAGAAACGGGATACACGGCTGAAGTCCGCGTCCGTCATTGACGCAGCGCCAACCGGGGAAATCAAACATACTCGAAAGAAGACAAAGCCGATCGCCCGGAAAATGCAACGAGAGATAGCGAGCGAACAAGACGCTTTCAGTCAACCGATGGCTGCTGCTGAAACACAAATTGCAAAGCCGAAGGGGTTTTTTGAAGCCTTGTTCAGCGCCAATTAGGGCGCGCAGGATGTCTGAGTCACAGCGCCCCTCGCAAGCATTGCGGCGCCAGAACGCAATGGATAACCGACCCCATTAGCATATTATTCACGACCCTCCGGCTGGCTCAGTGACACCGCCGAAGATTTGGGGTGGGATTAGCTGACAGCAGCTCCCCCATCCGGCTGCGGTTCCAGCCTCCTATTGGAGAATTCGACCATGGCCACGGTTCACCTGTTGAACGACGAGGAATTATCGGCGCAAGCCCGGCAAGTCTTCGCGGATATACGCGCAACGCGCGGCAGTGACTTCGTGAATAATTTTTGGCGTGCGCTCGCCAATGATCCCGCGACGCTGCTACGCACATGGGAAGGCGTCAAGGCCGTCATGGGGCCGGGCGCGCTGGACCCGAAAGTGAAGGAAATGATCTATATCGCGGTCTCGGTGGCGCATGGCTGCCCCTATTGCATCCATTCGCACACAGCCGGCGCGCGCGCCAAGGGCATGACCGAAGCCGAATATGCGGAGCTTCTCGCCGTTATCGGCATGGCCTCGGAAACGAACCGACTCGTCACGGCGCTGGGCGTGCCCATCGACGAGGTTTTTGAAGTTCACTAAGCCGCTACTTGAGGGCGCGCGACGTCGCTGCGATATAACGGGGGCTCTTCTGATCGAAATGGAGAAGTTTGTGGCAGCTTCGCCTAATTGCCGTTGTACGCAGGCGAGCAATTCGGAGTTCTGCTATCAGCCCCATTATAGAAATCGGCCCTGGAAACCGCTCCGCTTTCGGACCTGCTTGCAATGCGCCGCAAAAGGGGGCCTCATGGCCAAGTTCTGATATTGGGAGGAAGCCATGCTGAGAAAAATATCACTGGCGGCAGCCATTATTGCGGCCGTCGCCCTACCGGCGTCGGAAGCGCTAGCTTGGCGAGCCTCTGGCGGTGGGTATCGCGCGGGCTATCGGGGTGGCTACGCCTATCGCGGCGGCTATGGCTATCGCGGCGGTTATTACCGCGGCGGATACAATCCCGGCTATGGCGTCGGCGCGGCCGCCGCTGGCGCCGCTTTGGGAGCCGCAGCAGTCGGCGCTGCAGCAGGAGCTGCGGCGGCTGGCGCAAGCAATTCCTGCTATGTTTGGAACGGCGTCAGCTGGGTCTGGACCTGCTGACGTCGTTTCTTGCAGGCGCGCCCCGACCGCGGAGACGACGGCGGGGCGCAGCCTCAAAGCGCAAAACGAAAAGCCCGGCTTTCGCCGGGCTCTCGCGCTCACTCCAATGACGCTGATCCGTCAGTATTTCGCAACGACCGGGGCCGCTCCGCCGAAATTGAAGTGATAGTTCACGCCCGCGCGCACGATGTTGAACTGCGGGTGGTGATGATAGCCGGTCTGGAAACCAAAGGCGCCGGTCTGGCCGCCGCTGTTGAGATCCGTGTAGAGATACTCGGCCTTGGCCGACCAGTTCGGCATGAACATCCACTCGACGCCGCCGCCGGCGGTCCAGCCGGTTCGCGTGTTGGAATAGTTCGAGAAGCCACCCGAGACGCCGCCATAGGCGAAGCCGGCCGTGCCATAGAGCAGCAGCGTCGGGGTAAACAGGAAGCCGGCGCGGCCACGGACGGTGCCGAACCAGTTGAGGGCGATGCCCGGATTGCCGCCGGGCGCCAGCGGATAGAGATACTGGCCCGGGAAGTTCGGATCGGGATAGAGCACGGAGTTCGAGTTGCCGCCCGAACGCATGCTCGTGCCCTGGATATCGGTTTCGAGTCCGACGAGGAAGTTCGAGCCGAACTGATAGTTGTAGCCGATCTGACCGCCGCCGACGACGCCGCCGGCATTGCTGCCGCCATTGCCATTGCCCGGAAGCAGGAACAGCTGGCCATCCGCAGTGGAGACATAGGGAGTCAACTGGTTCGGATTGACGCTGTTGGCGCTCCAGCCGCCGCCGAGGTTCAGACCCGCATAGAAGCCCGTCCACATCGGGGGCGGAGGCGGCGGGGGCGGAAGTATCGGGGCCGCCTTACGAGAGGGAAGATCAGCCGCAAGGGCGCCGCTCACGCCAAGCGCAAACACCGCCGCCGACACGAGCAACGAGGATTTTTTCATTCATACAACTCCTGGGAAGGAAACGACTCCAGAGTGAGCGGAGCTGTAGTAGCACGAAGCCGAGCCGCAGCTTCAGCGTATTGGTTTCGGAAATATGGATTCATTGAGTTGTTGCAAATATACAACAACCTCCGCCTTTCGATTCGAATGTCCCCGGAACCACTTGATAAATAGGATTTCACGGTGTTCGCAATTGGAAATACAGTGAGTCTCCTTGAGTAGATTGCGGCGAATTTAGCTAATGAGCGCTCACTTTGAGCTCCCGAAAGAATGTCGACGTGGGATAAAAACGGCGCCCGATCGGTTCGCCGGACGCCGCAACGAAGGTCGCCTGACCTCCCCCTTTTATAAGTTGGTCCAGAGCATTGGCGCAGGCCGTTGAGCCCGCGAAACGAACTGTCTCGGTTTCGAGCGACCCCATGCCCTGAGTTACAATAAGCAAATTCAAAATACATCGGCTGCACTCTATCAACGGCCAGCCGACACAGAGAGGCTAAGCAACAAACATAATTCGCGTTAGTGAGCGCGCTTGCTCTCAATTATCACTAGCGTTTGAGCCGACGAGAGGTTTCCGGGCAATATCGGAAATGATCGCAGCGCCCTGGTGAGATTTCGGATAGAAAGTGCAAACGGTGGTCGCTGAGCGAAACAGGCGACAACGATTTTCCGCGACGCCGCCTTACCCCTTCCTGCTTAACGGATCACACCGTCGCGCCGGAGATCGGAATATGCGCGAAGATATTGGGAAGCGCGCGCTTTGCCGCCGAGCGTCCAACGTTGATAAGCTGATCGGCCTTATGGAAGTCGAACATGCCGATGTCTTCCATTCGCGCCGTAATCGTCGCGTCCGGCGGGTCGCCTGCGAGGCGCGATCGCAGAATGCGATCCTGAATGATGTTGAACGCGTCGATCATCGCCGTCGCGACATTGGGCGCATCGCCCGGCTGACGTTCGAAATAGCGCGGCAGGATACGATCAACGAAGGAAACGTCGGGCTTTTCGCCGAACGGCCCGGCCTCGGCGGCGCGGCGCGCGGCGATCGGATCGTCGCGGATCACACGCGCGCGATACATCGTGTCCGCTGTGACGTTCACCGCGATGACGAATTCCGCGCCGAGCGCGCGGCACACGGTCACCGGAACGGGATTGACCAGCGCGCCGTCGAACAGCCAGCGGTCGCCGATGCGCACAGGCTCGAAGATGCCGGGCAGCGCGTAGGACGCCCGGATCGCCTCCGCCAGCCCGCCCCGTTGCAGCCAGACTTCATGGCCGGTGCCGACCTCCGTCGCCACGGCGGCGAAGGGAATGGGAAGGTCGTCGAAGCTGAGCCCATCGAGTTCCTGCTCCAGCGACGCCTTCAGCCTTTCGCCGGTTATGAGGCTGGCGCCCGAGAAGGAGAGATCCATCAGGGTGAACACGCGCCGGCGCGTCAGCGAGCGGGCAAAGGTCTCGATCTGGTCGAGCCGGCCGGCCGCATAGCAACCGCCGACGACGGCGCCGATCGACGTGCCGGCGATGATGTCGGGACGGATGCCCTGCTCCGCCAGTTCGCGAAGCACGCCAATGTGTGACCAGCCGCGCGCCGCGCCGGCGCCGAGCGCAAGGCCGATCAACGGCTGGCCGGGGGGCCGTTCCCGTGGCTTGCGATCGTCGTCACGGACCGCCGGCGGCGCGCCCTCGTTGGAACTTGTAGCGTTCATTGCTTCCCGCGATTCGCTCGTGACGGAAGCGTCATTACGTCTAAGCAGCGATAACATCGCATTATTCCCGCTCAGTCGTCCCTCTCACCATAGCTTTTTTTGTTATATGGGAGCGAGGCTGCGCCTGGAAAATGGCCAGAACGTTAACCTACGCCCCGCGCCCGCCTTTGTGCGCAAAATAAATAATTCCAAAGCGATGCAGGGAGCTTCGCAAGGCGGAGCTCACGGCCCCATGTTTACGATTATTCCGAAAAAATAAGGCGTCCAGCGCCGCCTTCAAGGTCGAGGCGACGGTAGAAACAGGACTTGCGGCCGGTGTGGCAGGCCTTGCCGTCGCCTCCCGCCTCCACGGTCAGCATGAGGGCGTCCTGATCGCAGTCGACGGACAGCGAAATGACGCGCTGCACCTGTCCCGAAGTGTCGCCCTTGCGCCAGAGGGCATTTCGCGAGCGGGACCAGTAATGCGCGACGCCGGTCTCGACTGTCTTGTCCAGCGCGAGCTTATTCATATACGCGACCATCAGGATTTCGCGCGTCGACGCCTCGACCGTGACGCACACGATGAGTCCGTTCGCGTCGAAACGGGGGGCGAATTCCGCCCCCTCCTCCAAAGCCGCCTTGTCCATCAGCGCGCGCCGCGCAGCAGCGTGTAGAAATGCGCCTGCTGACCCGGATCGTCACGGAAAACGCCGGAGAACTGCACCGTCACCGTGGAAGAGCCCTGCTTGAGCACGCCGCGCATCGACATGCACATATGCTCGGCCTCGACCAGCACGGCGACGCCGCGCGGCTTGAGATGACCCTCGATCGCTTCCGCGATCTGCGCGGTCATCGCCTCCTGTGTCTGAAGGCGGCGGGCGAAGACGTCGACGAGGCGAGCGAGCTTCGACAGCCCCACAACGCCGCCGGTCGGGTAATAGGCGATATGCGCCTTGCCGACGAAGGGCACGACGTGGTGCTCGCAGTGCGAGGTGAAGGGGATGTCGCGCACGAGCACGAGGTCATCGTAGCCCTCGACTTCCTCGAAGACGCGGGACAGGACCTCATCCGGGCTCTCCCCATAGCCCTTGAAGAATTCCTCATAGGCTTTGACGACGCGGCGGGGCGTCTCCAGCAGGCCCTCGCGCTCGGGATTGTCGCCGGCCCAGCGCAAAAGGACGCGGACGGCGTCCTCCGCCTCTTCGCGGCTCGGCCGTTCGGGCGCTTTTCTGGCAGGCTCCGCGGGGCGGAGAGCGGTCGCAAGGTTTTTTTCGATCACGGTGCTTGAACGGTCTTCCGAACAGGGGCGAACGGGAAAGGTCTTAACCACGTCATCCATGTGGCGCCTCCTCGACAATCGCGTCGCAAAACTCGCAACGCAAAACTCCATGCGGTCAAAACGCACGGAAATAACCTCAAATTTCGCCCTTCCTACTTAGAAACCGCGAGAATTCGAGACTTCGCCAGAGCCAATGCAAGAACTGCGGCGCCTCGGCGTTGCGCCCGGGACTTTTGCTTTCGCGGCCGCCCTCGGCCCTCTATATAGAGGGCAGCGGGAGCGAAAGTAAGCCCCGCACCCGAGACAGCGCTCATATGCTCGACCAGGTCTATAACGCCAAAATCCTTGAACTGGCAGGGAATATCCCGCGCCTTGGCCGGCTGCAGCGACCAGACGCCACAGCCCGGGCCTACTCCAAGCTCTGCGGGTCGACCATTACCGTCGACCTGGCCCTGAGCGAGGGGAAGGTGACGGACTACGCCCATGAGTTGAAAGCCTGCGCCCTCGGCCAGGCCTCCGCCTCCATCATGGCGCGAAACGTTGTCGGCTCGACGCCAGAGGAATTGCGCGAGGCGCGCGAGGCGTTGCGGCGGATGCTCAAGGAGAACGGCCCACCGCCGGCAGGCAAATGGGCCGACCTCGCCGTTCTGGAGCCGGTGCGCGACTACAAGGCGCGGCATGGATCGACCATGCTTGCGTTCGACGCCGTGGTGGACGCGCTGGAGAAAGTCGAGAGCGAGAAGGCGGACTAAAGTAATGGCGGCTATGCGTTCGCGCCCCGCTCGTACCACCCTCTCGAGCGGCGGACGAGCTGGACGACGGAGAGCATGACAGGCACCTCGACGAGGACGCCGACAACCGTCGCCAACGCCGCCCCCGACTGGAAGCCGAACAGGGCGATCGCCGTCGCCACGGCAAGTTCGAAGAAGTTGCTCGCCCCGATCAGCGCCGAAGGTCCCGCCACGCACCATTGGACGCCCAGGCGCCGGTTGAGCACATAGGCCAGTCCCGCGTTGAAATAGACCTGGATGAGGATCGGGATCGCGAGCAGTCCGATGACGAGCGGCTGGCGGATGATCTGCTCCCCTTGCAGCCCGAACAGAATAACGAGCGTCAGCAGCAGCGCGGAGAGAGAGAGTGGGGCCAGCGTGGCGAGCGTTCTCTTCAGCGCCGCTTCACCGCCCTGCGCCAGCAGCGCCCGCCGCCAGAGTTGCGCAACGATGACCGGCGCGACGATGTAGAGCGCGACTGACAGCAGCAGCGTATTCCATGGCACGATGATGGATGAGAGGCCGAGCAGCAATGCGACGATCGGCGCAAAGGCGATCACCATGATGCTGTCGTTGAGGGCGACCTGGGACAGCGTGAAATGCGGCTCGCCGTCGACGAGGTTCGACCAGACGAAGACCATTGCCGTGCAGGGCGCAGCGGCAAGCAGGATCAGCCCGGCGATATAGCTGTCGATCTGATCGGCGGGCAGAAACGGCCGGAACAGGTGCGAGATAAACAGCCAGCCGAGCAGCGCCATGGAGAAAGGTTTCACCAGCCAGTTGATGCCGACCGTCACCGCGATCCCGCGCCAATGCTCCCTGACCTGTCCGAGAGCGGCGAGATCGATTTTCAGGAGCATCGGGATGATCATCAGCCAGACAAGCACGGCAACCGGCAGATTGACCTCGGCGACCGTTGCGCCGCCTATCGCGTGGAAGACGGCAGGCATGGCCTGACCGAGCACAATTCCCGCGATGATGCAGAGTGCGACCCACAATGTGAGATAGCGCTCGAAGACGCTCATGGCGGGCGCTTGCCGGGTTTGAGGCGGACGCGGGAGGGTGGAGGCTTCGCTCATGGCCGTTATCTTCCTCTAAAGCAGTCTCAGGCCGGTTCCCTGACAGGCGTGGCCAGTTCGAGAAGGCGTTCCACGCCAACGGGTTCTTCCTCGAGCAGCGGCACGGCGGCGAAGCGGCGGGCATGGATCGTCGCCACCTTCTCCACTTCGACCAACTCGTTTTGAGCGCGCTTTTGCAAGAGGGGGGCATGCGTACGCGCCGCCGCAACGCTGTTGTTGATAACCCATGCCCATGGTTCGATGCCGGCGCGCCGCAGATCGGCTTGCAACTTGGCCGCTTCGAGGACGGGCGTGGTTTCCGCCAGGGTGACGAGAAGAACCTTGGTGCGCTTCGAATCCTGAAGCTGCATCATGGGGGTCGTGTAATGCGCGCCTTTGGCGTCCAGCATGCGCGCGACTTCGCGGTGATAGGCGCCCGTCGCGTCCAACAGCAGCAGGGTGTGGCCGGTTGGCGCGGTATCCATCACCACGAATTTTTCGCCCGCCTCCCGAATGATGCGCGAGAAGGCCTGAAAAACGGCGATTTCCTCGGTACACGGCGATCGCAGATCCTCTTCGAGCAGCGCCCGCCCCTGGGCGTCGAGCTTCGCGCCTTTCGTCCGCAGCACGTCCTGTCGGTAGCGCTCCGTTTCGGCGTGGGGGTCGATGCGGCTGACCGTCAGATGCTCCATGGAGCCATGCAACGTCTCGGCGAGATGCGCGGCAGGGTCGGAGGTGGTGAGGTGAACCGGTAGCCCGCGCCGCGCCAGCTCGACGGCGACCGCCGCCGCCAGCGTCGTTTTGCCGACGCCGCCCTTGCCCATCAGCATGACCAGCCCATGGCCATCAGCGGCCATGTCATCGACGAGATCGAAGAGGCCCGGGGCGCGAAGAGCGACCGGCTCTCCCGCCGTCGCGTCCGATTGGGGCGCGGTTTCAACAAGGAGCTGGCGCAGGGCGCCAAGACCGACGAGGTTGAACGGCTTTAAAGGCACGTCATCGCGGGGCAAGGCGCGCAGTTCGTTCGGCATGGCGGCCAAGGCCGCTTGCTCGCGTCCGTAAATTGCTTTGGCGAGCGGATCGAGCGCCGCCTCGCTCTCGGGCAACAGCCCGTTGACGATCAGGAACTGCCGAGTGAGGCCGATAGCCGCAAGTTCGACATGGGTGCGGGCCGCTTCGCGCAGCGCGGAATTCTGGGCGCGGGCGACGAGAACGAGCCGGGTGCGTTGGCCGTCGGCGAGCGCCTGCACGGCGGCGTCATACTGCGCGCGCTGCTTTTCGAGGCCCGCGAGCGGCCCGAGGCAGGAAGCGTCGCCCTTCCCTGCTTCAAGAAAGCCCGACCAGGCGACGGGCAGTTGCAACAGCCTGATGGTGTGGCCGGTCGGCGCGGTGTCGAAAACGATATGATCGTAGGCCGAGGTGATTTCGGTATCGGTCAACAGCGAGGTGAATTCGTCGAAAGCGGCGATTTCCGTCGTGCAGGCTCCCGAAAGCTGCTCCTCGATGCCTTTGACCACGGCTTCCGGCAATTTGCCGCGCACCGGGCCGACGATACGGTCGCGATAGGCTTGCGCCGCCGCTTCCGGATCGATTTCCAGCGCAAACAGACGGGGGACGTCACCTATCGGGGTGATCCTGTTCCCGATGGAGACCCCGAAAACCTGGCCGACATTCGAGGCCGGATCGGTGCTGACCAGCAGCACGCGGCGTCCGGCTTCCGCGAGCTGGATCGCCGTGGCGCAGGCCAGAGAGGTCTTGCCGACGCCGCCCTTGCCGGTGAAGAAGAGAAAACGCGGCGGGGTTTCGAGAAATTTCATAGCGTTCCTTCAGCAGCAGGAGCTCTTGCCGCCGCAGCACGAGCCCTCTTGCGCTTCGGCCGCTTCCTTGACGCTGGTCCAGCGCGCCAGTTCCGCGCGGTTCGGATAGCGTCCGGCAAGCGCAATGTCGCCATCGACGAGCACCAGCGGCAGCGCCTCCTGACCCGAGCGTTCAAGAAAGCCCTTCACCGTGGGGTTGTCGGCAAAGGCCATCGGTTGCTGCGCAAGATTGAAGCGCTCGATTTGCGCGCCGTTCTTTTTCGCCCAATCGACATCCGCCGCGAAGGTTATCAGCGCCTGATCGGCGTCGACGCCGCAGACGCCGGTGCTGCAACAAAGCGCGGGATCGAAAACTTGAATGGTGGTCATGTCAATCCTTTCCTGAGCGGGGGGCAGCGCCCCTGCCGGTGACGACTTCGCCATCTTCCTTGGTGAAGTCGCCAATGTCGGGGTTGGGCAAAATATCGAGCACGGCCTCCGAAGGGCGGCACAGCAGCGCGCCCTTCGGCGTCACGACAATAGGCCGATTGATGAGGATCGGTTGTTTGAGCATGAAGTCGATCAGCTCGTCTTCCGTCCATTTGGGATCGGCAAGGCCGAGCGCGTCATAAGGGGTTCCCTTCTGCCGCAGCAGCGCGCGCGCCGAAACGCCCATCGCGGCGATCAGCTCGACGAGCCGCTCGCGCGTCGGCGGTTCTTTCAGATATTCGATGACGACAGGCTCTTCGCCGCTCTGGCGGATGATCGCCAACGTATTGCGCGAGGTGCCGCAGGCGGGGTTGTGGTAGATGGTGACGGTCACGTTCAGGCGTCCGTCTTGAGGCCGTGCGACGCGCCTTCGGACTCGCCGATTTCATGCAGGCGGGCTTTCAGTTTGAGCTTGTCGAGACGGTGGATGGGCGTCGCCAGCAGCAGCGAAATGCGCGTCCTCATGTAGCGGAAGGCGAGATTGAAGGCCCTCTGCTTCTCGATGGCGGAGCCTTCGACGGCGGCAGGGTCTTCAATGCCCCAATGCGCGGTCATCGGCTGACCCGGCCAAACCGGACAGGCTTCGCCTGCGGCGTTGTCGCAGACGGTGAAAACGAAATCCATGACCGGCGCATTCGGTCCCGCAAACTCTTCCCAACTCTTCGAGCGGAAGTCTTCCGTCGGATAATCGAAGGCTTCGAGCGTCTTCAGCGCATAAGGATTCACGACGCCCTTGGGCTGGCTTCCCGCCGAGAAAGCGTGGAAGCGGCCGGCGCCGTCCTTGCGGAGAATGCCTTCCGCGAGGATCGAGCGCGCCGTGTTGCCGGTGCAGAGGAAGAGGACGTTGTAGACGCGGTCAGTCATCGACGTTGGCCTTTGTGCAGCAAGGAGAGAGATCCGCAATGAGCGGCGCGCAGACGTCGGGACGGCCGCCGCAACAGTCTTTCAGCAGGAACAATGACAACTCGCGAAGGCGGTCGAGATTGGCCCGGTAGATGATCGAGCGGCTTTGCCTTCCGCCTTTCACAAGTCCGGCGCGCGAAAGGATGCTGAGATGCGCCGACAGTGTGTTTTGCGGAACGGCCATGAGCCGCGCGAGTTCGCCAGCCGGAACGCCTTTCGGCTCCCGTTGCACGAGCAGCCGGAACGCATCGAGCCGCGTTGTCTGCGCGAGTGCGGCGAGCGCCGCGATGGCTTCGATATTATCCATATATCCAGAATACCGGATGTTTATGACGCTTGCAAGACGGAGGAGGCTTGAATTGCCCCGGAGGCCTCCCGGTTTCCCTCCCTTCCGCCTATGCTGGAGCCATGTCCGCCCCACCGATTCGCATTCTCGGCATCGACCCCGGCCTCAGAAATACGGGCTGGGGCGTGATCGAGTCACAGGGCTCGCGCCTTTCCTTCATCGCCTGCGGGCGGATTCGCTCGGATGGGTCGCTGGATATGGGCAATCGCCTGCGTCAGCTTCACGAGGGGCTGATGGAGGTCATCGCCGATTTCGCGCCCCACGAGGCGGCTGTCGAGGAGACCTTCGTCAACCGCGACCCGCAATCGACGCTCAAGCTCGGTCAGGCGCGCGGGATTGCCCTGATGGCCCCGGCGCTTGCCGGGCTGGAGATCGCGGAATATGCGGCCAACCTCGTGAAAAAAACCGTGGTGGGCGCGGGCCACGCGGAAAAGGCGCAGATTCAGATGATGGTGCGGGTGCTGCTGCCCGCCAGTCAGGCCGCCTCCGCCGACGCCGCCGACGCGCTGGCCGTCGCCATATGCCACGCCCAGCATCGCGGCGCGCGGGCGCTGAGGGCCAGCCTATGATCGGCAAGCTCAAGGGCCTGATCGACAGCTATGGCGAGGATTTCGTCATCATCGACGTCAATGGCGTCGGTTATGTCGTGCATTGCTCGGGACGGACGTTGCAGAAATTGCCTCGCGCGGGCGAGGCGGCTGCGCTCGCGATCGAGACGCAGGTGCGCGAGGATTCGATCAAGCTGTTCGGCTTCGCCAATGAGACGGAGCGCGACTGGTTCAGGCTGCTGCAAACCGTGCAGGGCGTCGGCTCCAAGGTCGCGCTCGGCATTCTGTCGATCCTCTCGGCCGGCGAACTCGCCACGGCGATCGCCACGCAGGACAAATCCATGGTGGCGCGCGCGTCCGGCGTCGGCCCCAAGCTCGCCGCGCGCATCGTCGCCGAACTGAAGGACAAGGCGCCCGCCTTCGGCGCCGTCGATCCGGTCATCGCCAGGCTTGCGGGAGAGGACGAAGAGAACAACGCGCCCTCCGCCGTCCGCGACGCAATTTCTGCTCTCGTCAATCTCGGTTATGGCCGCCCGCAGGCCGCCGCCGCCGTCGCGGCGAGCGTCAAGGCCCTTGGCGACGGCGCCGAGACGGGCGCGCTGATCCGGCAGGGATTGAAGGAGCTGGCGAAATAACGCGGGCCTTTTGGTCTAAGATCGCAAGCTGAGGGCAAGGCGCCTTTCCGATAATGCGGCCTGATAGACGAAGGGCCGGGATTCGGAAAATGAGCATCGCTGTCGACAAGGCGCGCGCGTCCGCACTGGCCTGGCTCTCGCGACGTTTTTACCGCGACCTCCAGTTCTCCCGCGTCTTTCTCGTGGAGCTCAGCGCCACGGCAGCCTATGTCGCCGCGACGGCGCTGGTCATCCTCCTCGATGCGCCGTCATCGGCAGAACCGCTCGTTCCGCTTGTCGTCGCATATTCGGCGCTGTTTTTCCTCAAGATCGCACTCGTTGTCTATCTTGAAAGGCGCGGCGGCGACGCTCGCGAATTCGCCGAGCCGGATCAATTGGTCACGACCGGCCCCTATGCTCTGTCGCGCAATCCCGTCTATCTCATTTCCCTTTTCCAAAGCTTCGTCTGGTCAGTCGGGCTTTGTGGTCTCGGCTCGGCAGGCGGGCTTGGCTTCGTCGCAGCGACATTCGCCGCGCCTGCCCTGCTCTACGGGCATTTTCTGGCGATGGACCGGCTGATCGTGCCGTATGAGGAGGCCGTGCTGCGCGGCAGGAGCCCTGAAGCCTTCGCCGCCTATTGCGCCCGGGTGCACCGCTGGTTCGGATGGGATTAAGTTTCCTCGCGACCCCGAGGAAACCTATAATCGCGTCTCATGCGCGATTCATCCGGCGCCGCCCAGAGCGCGTCGCGCGCCCCTGTTTTGGAGCGATACTTGACCACCCCTCCCCGGCTCGTGAGCCCGGACCCTCGCGACGACGACACGGACGCCAGCCTGCGTCCGCTGACGCTCGCCGACTTCACTGGCCAGGAGGCGGCTCGCGCCAATCTCAAGGTTTTCATCGAAGCGGCAAAAACGCGCGGCGACGCGCTCGATCACGTGCTGCTGGTCGGACCGCCGGGCCTCGGCAAGACGACGCTGGCGCAGATCGTCGCCCGCGAGCTCGGCGTCAATTTCCGCTCAACCTCCGGTCCGGTCATCGCAAAGGCGGGCGATCTCGCCGCGCAGCTCACCAATCTCGAGCCCCGCGACGTGCTGTTCATCGACGAAATCCATCGACTCAATCCGGCGGTGGAGGAAATCCTCTATCCAGCCATGGAGGATTTCCAGCTCGACCTCATCATCGGCGAGGGTCCCGCGGCGCGGTCGGTGAAGATCGACCTCGCGAAATTCACCCTCGTCGGCGCGACCACCCGCGCAGGCCTGTTGACGACCCCGCTCCGCGACCGTTTCGGCATCCCGATCCGGCTGAATTTCTACACGGCGCAGGAGCTGGAGCTGATCGTGAAACGCGGCGCGCGGGTGATCGGCGTCGGCATGAGCGACGAGGGCGCGCGCGAAATCGCCCGCCGCTCGCGCGGCACGCCCCGCATCGCCGGGCCGACTCTTGCGCCGGGTGCGCGACTTCGCGGTGGTGGATGGCGTCGCCACCATCACTCGCGAGCTCGCGGATCGCTCGCTCACCCTGCTCGACGTCGACTCGATTGGTCTCGACGTCATGGACCGCCGCTATCTCGACATGGTGGCGCTGAATTTCGGCGGCGGGCCGGTGGGGATCGAAACCATCGCCGCCGCCCTGTCAGAGCCGCGCGACGCCATCGAGGACATTATCGAGCCTTATCTGCTTCAGCAGGGATTTCTCCAGCGCACGCCGCGCGGCCGCCTGCTGACGCCGAACGCCTTCCGCCATCTGGGCCTCGCCGAGCCGGCGAGGCAGGCGGGGCAATTCGGACTGTTCGGAGACGAGGACGGCTGAACCTGCCTGCTTGCCCGGACGACACGGCCGCGTTACAGCGCTGATTCATGTTAGGGCCTCGCCCCTCACGCGCAAGGAAGTCCCATGACCGTCCACACCCTGCCCGCCCGGGTCTACTGGGAGGACACCGACGCTTCGGGGCTCGTCTATCACGCCTCCTATATCCGCTTCATGGAGCGCGGCCGCACGGAGCTTTTGCGCAGCCTCGGGATCGAACAAAGCCAGCTTCTCGACCGCGCCCTGGGCATCCCAATCTATTTCGTCGTCCGGGCCATGCAGCTCGATTTCCGCAAGCCCGCGGCGCTGGACGACATGCTTTCGGTGGAGACCCGCCCGATCGAACTCGGCGGCGCCTCGCTCACGCTGGATCAGCGGGTGCTGCGCGGCGACGAGACTTTGGTCACGGCCATCGTGAAGGTGGTCTGCGTCGAAGCGGGCCGCGCGCGGCGCCTGCCGCATGACGTGCGGGAAAAATTCGAGAGGCTGGTGGCGGGCGACATTGACCGCTAACGCTATCTTAACCCTTACGGCTTGTTAAGTTTTCCGCGTTAGCTATGTTTGTGCGGCGCAACGGAGCCCCAGAAAGGGCGAAATTGCGGGCAATAAGGACGTCGCCAGCTTCAAGACGCCCGAAAATCCTCTCAAGGACAAATCATGAATCCAGCTGAGATCGCCGCGACCGCCGCCGCCCCCGCCGCCGACATCACCATCTGGAGCATGTTCTGGGGCGCGCATATCGTCGTGAAATTCGTCATGGTCGGACTGCTGCTGGCCTCGGTCTGGTGCTGGGCGATCATCATCGACAAGACGCTCCTCTTCGCGCGCATGCGCCGTTCGATGGACCGTTTCGAGGAGAGCTTCTGGTCGGGCAATTCGCTCGAGGACCTCTACAGCAAGCTTTCCGAGCGGCCGACCACGGGCATGGCGACTCTCTTCGTCGCCGCCATGAAGGAGTGGAAACGCTCCTTCCAGACCGGCGCGAGCGCCAGCTTCATGGGCCTTCAGGCCCGTATCGAGAAAGTGCTCGACGTTTCGATCGCCCGCGAGGTCGAGAAACTCGAATCCAATCTGCTGGTCCTGGCGACAGTCGCGTCGGCCGGTCCCTTCGTCGGCCTTTTCGGCACGGTGTGGGGCATCATGACCTCCTTCCGCTCCATCGCCGCCTCCAAGAACACCTCGCTCGCCGTCGTCGCGCCGGGCATTGCGGAAGCGCTGCTCGCCACCGCCATCGGCCTCTTCGCGGCCATTCCGGCGCTGATCGCCTATAACAAGATGCAGGGCGACGTCGCCAAGGCGCAGGCGCGCATGGAGAGCTTCGCCGACGAATTCTCCGCCATTCTCTCGCGCCAGATCGACCAGCACGCGGCGTCGAACCGCGACAGGGCGGCTTAAGCGATGGGCGCCTCGGTTTCCGCTCCCGGCCGCAAGGGCGGCAGACGCCGCCGCGGCGTGCCGCGCTACGGCGCCATGGCCGAAATCAACATGACGCCCTTCATCGACGTCATGCTGGTGCTGCTGATCATCTTCATGGTGGCCGCGCCGCTGCTCGCCACCGGCGTCGCCGTCGATCTGCCGGCCACCAAGGCCGGCCAGCTCAATATCGACCAGAAGCCCATTTCCATCGCCATCGACGACAAGGGCCAGATCTTCCTCATGGATCAGCCCGTCGAATTCGAGCAGCTTCTCGACAAGCTGAAAGAGACGACGAAGCAGGGTTTCGACGAACGCATCTATATGCGCGGCTCGAAGGCGGTGAATTATGGCCGCGTGGCGGAAGTCATGTCGCTCATCACCACTGCGGGATACAAGAAAGTCGCTCTGGTGACGGAGCAGGAGAAGAAGTGAGTTTGCGACGGTGAGGGTTTCGCGGTCCGAACCTGGCGTCGTCATCTCCTCTGCAACCCATGCCGGGCTGCTGCTGGCGGCGCTTGTTTTGTTTTCGGATGCGAAGAAATTCGAAGACGCGCAGGAAATCGTTCCGGTCGAAGTCATCACCGACTCGGCGCTCAATCAGGTCGCCAAGGGCGAAAAAACCGCGCGTGAGCTGAAACCCTCGCAGCGGGTCGACAAGGTGGCGCCGCCGAGCGACGCCAAGCCGCTGCCGCCGATCGCAGAAGCGAAAAAGGACGTCCCGACCCCGCCGCCGCCGCTTCGCCGCCTGCCCGACCCCGGCGCCGACGACACGCCGGAGCCGACGCCGCCCAAGCGCGTCGCCGCCTTGCCTCCGCCCGAGCCGCCGAAGAAGCCCGAGCCCGTAAAGCCCGCAGAGGCGAAACCCGCGCCGACTCCGCCCGCCAAACCGAAGGCCGCCGCGCCGGAGGAAAAGCAGGAGGAACCGAAGGAGGCCGAGGTCATCAAGCCGAAGCCGCCGACGCGCCCGAAGGAAGCGAAGCCGGAGAAGGAAGAGGCGAAGGAAACGCCCAAGCCCGAACCGCGCCCGGAAAAGCCCAGGGAGCGCCTGAAGGTCGACGAGGTGGCGAAGCTGCTCGAGAGCAAGAAGCCGCTCGACAAGCCGACCAAACCCGAGAGCCGCGAGGGCGAAGTCGCCGAGAAAAGCGTGAAGGGCGCCAAGCCGAAATCAGGAGACGAAAGCGCGCCGAAAACGAAATTCGACGCCGCCGACATTTCCAAACTTCTCAGCAAGGAGGCGCCGCAGCGGCGCGCCGCGACGGGCAGCGAAATCAAGACCGCCTCGCTTGGCGCGCCCGAAGGCGCGGCGCCGAAGATGTCGGCCTCGATCGAGGCGCGCATCGCGTCTTATATCCATGATCATTATTACCCGTGCTGGGCTTCCGGCCTGTCGCTCGGCGGCGCGACCTTTGCGCCGATCGTCGAATTCCATCTGTCGCGCGAGGGCGCGCTGGAGGGACGCCCCCGTCTGACGAATCCCTCTTCCAATCCGGTGGAGCAGGCGCGCGGCGAACAGGCCTTGCAGGCCGTGCGGCGCTGCAGCCCCATGCGCATTCCCGCGGAATTCATGCCCTATTATGAAGAAGCGCTGCATGAAGTGACGATCCGATTCCAGGACGCCAACTGATGGCGTTCGCAACCCGCACACACGCCCGTCAAGCAACGGATAAATCATGACACGCCTCATCACACGCCGCGCCGCCGCAGGACTCATCGCCTCCGCCGCGCTGTCGCCTCTCGCGCCGGCGCGGGCCGGACGCATCATCGATCTCAAGGGCGGAAGCTTTCAGCCGACGAATATCGCTGTCGCGCCTTTCGTCGGCGACGAGGCGGCGCGCACCATTACCTCCGTGGCGACCAATAATTTCAAGCGTTCGGTCTTCCTGCGTCCTGTCGAAGCCAATGTGACCGGCGGCTCGCCGGATCAGCCGGAGCTCGCCGCCTATCGCGCAGCAAGCGCGCAATTCGTTCTGACCGGCCGCGCCGTGCGCGCGGGCGACGGGCGGCTCAAGACGGAGTTCCGTCTTTTCGACGTCACCACCGGGGAGCAGGTCGCCGGCCAGCAATATGTGACGGAAACGTCCAATATTCGCCGCGTCGCGCATCTTCTCTCGGACGCCGTGTTCAGCCGCATCACCGGCGAGAAGGGATTCTTCGATACGCGCATCGTCTTCGTCGACGAGACCGGCCCCAAGGAGAAGCGCCGCAAGCGCCTCGCCATGATGGATCAGGACGGCGCAAATATCCGCTATCTGACGCGCGGCGACGAGCTCGTCGTCACGCCGCGCTTCTCGCCCTCCTCGCTCGACGTCACCTATATGGCGTTCAACGACGACGGCGACCCCAAAGTCCTGCTGATGAATATCGAGAACAGCCAGCGCGAGGTCGTCGGCAACTTCCCCGGCATGACCTTCTCGCCGCGCTTTTCACCCGATGGGCAGAAGATCATCATGTCGCTGTCCGAAGGCTCCTCGACCAATCTCTACACGATGGACCTTCGCTCCCGCGCGACGACGCGGCTCACCGACACCAGCGCCATCGACACGGCGCCCTCCTATTCGCCGGACGGCTCGCGCATCTGTTTCGAGAGCGACCGCGGCGGTTCGCAACAGATTTACGTGATGGGGGCCCATGGCGGCGACGCCAAGCGCATCTCCTTCAGCGGCGGCCGCTATTCGACTCCGGTGTGGTCGCCCAAGGGCGACTACATCGCCTTCACCAAGCAGAACGGCGGCAATTTCTCCATCGGCGTGATGAAGACGGACGGCTCGGGCGAGCGCATCCTGACCGAAGGCTTCCACAATGAGGGCCCGACCTGGGCGCCCAATGGCCTGTTCCTGATGTTCTTCCGCGACGCCGGCGGCGGGGGCGGGCCGAAGATCTACATGGTCGACGTCTTCGGCCGCTCGGAATCGCTCGTGCCGACGCCGAGTTACGCCAGCGATCCGGCGTGGGGGCCATTGCAGGACTGACGGCGGCGGCGGAGCATGATAAATAGCGCCGCATGAACAAGCCCGTTCGCATCGACGAAAGCTGGAAGAAGCATCTCGCGCGCGAATTCGAGCAGCCCTATTTCACGGCGCTGCGCGAATTCGTGCGCACCGAATATACGGCGCAGACGATCTATCCTCCCGCCGCGCAGATTTTCCGCGCCTTCGACGAATGCCCTTTCGAGAAGGTGAAAGTCGTCATCCTCGGTCAGGACCCCTATCACGGTCCGGGCCAGGCGAACGGCCTTTGTTTCGCAGTCGGCGCGGGCGTCGCCCCGCCGCCCTCGCTGCAAAACATCTTCAAGGAAATCGAGGCCGATCTCGGCCATCCGGTTTCGCGCGATCCCGACCTGTCGCGCTGGGCGCGGCAGGGCGTGCTGCTGCTCAACGCCACGCTGACCGTGCGCGCGTCGCAGGCGGGTTCGCATCAGAACAAGGGCTGGGAGCAGTTCACCGACGCCGCCGTCCACGCATTGTCACGCGAGCGCGAGGGCGTGGCGTTCATGCTGTGGGGCTCCTACGCGAGACGAAAGGGCGCCGGCATCGACCGCCACAAGCATCTCGTGCTGGAATGCGCCCACCCCTCGCCGCTTTCGGCGCATAACGGCTTTTTCGGCTGCCGGCATTTCTCGAAAGCGAACGACTATCTCATCGCGCAGGGGCAGACGCCGATCGAGTGGTGAAGGCGCTCTCCCCGTAAACGGGGAGAGGGAACGCCTCACCCCTCCACCGCTGCGGCCGCAGCCTCATGCACTTTCAACAATTGCGCATCCGTTTCCGCCACGCGGACGAAGGCGGGGCGCGCGGTTACGCGATCGATATAGGCCGTAATCTGTGGCGAGGCGGGCACGAGGCCGAATCCTGTCGTCCAGCGCAAGGCGGACGCCCAGAGAATATCGGCGGCGGTGAACCGCTCGCCGAGCAGGTAAGGCCCGGTCGCAAGCTGATCGTTGATCAGCGACATCACCCCCTCGAAATCGCCATAGGCGCTCGTGCTCCTCGGCGGCTCCTTCTTCATGTAGCGATCCATCACCGCCGGCTCGAACGCCGAGCCGTAAAACACCAGCCAGCGAAGGTAAGGTCCGCGCAACGGGTCACCGATCGCCGGGGCCAGCTGTTTTTGCGGAAAGGCGTCGGCAAGATAGATGAACACGGCGCCGAGTTCGGTGACGAGCGCGCCATTGTGGACGATGGCCGGAACCTTGCCCAGCGGATTCACGGCAAGATAATCGGGCTTACGCTGCGCGCCTGCTTTGAAGTTCAGGTCGCGCAGCTTGTAAGGCGCGTCGAGCTCCTCCAGCAGGACAAGCACGCTGGACGAACGCGTCTGCGGAGAATGATAGAAGATCGGGTTGCTCTCGCTCATGTATCACCGCTTCATGGAACGAACAGGAAGAAGCCATATGTCGCAAAAACGACGAGGTGCACAAGGCCCGTAAAAACGTTGGTGCGGCCCGAGCCGAAACTCACGACGCTGATCATGAGCGTCAGCATGAGCATGGCGGCGTCGCGCGGGCCGAGCCCCATGACGATTTCCTGCCCCGTCGCGAGGCTCATGAGCGCGACCGCCGGAACGGTCAATCCAATGGTTGAGACAGCGGAGCCGAGCGCAGCGTTGAGACTCGTCTGCAGGGCGTTGCGGCGGGCCGCTCGAATGGAGTTGAGGGATTCGGGCAGCAACACCAGCGACGCGACAATGGCTCCGGAAACCGGGTTGACGTTGGCGACTCCCGACCAGGCAAGCGCCTCCTCCAGGCTGGGCACGAAGCGCTGCGCAAGTAGCGACACGCCGAGCAGGCTCATGCAAAGCCCAATCAGGGCGACGAGCGTTCGCGCCGCCGATGGCTTGTGACCATGCAGTCCCGTGGCGGCGAGATGAGAATCGAGAAAGTAGGAGCGGTGACGAACTGTCTGAATGAAGAGAAACGACCCATAGAGAAGGATGGACAGCACGCTGACGAAAGCCAGCTGGGTCGGCGCCAGCGTCGGCCCGTATGAAGACACCGTGTAATTGGGAACGACAAGCGTCAGCGTCGAAAGAGCGATAAGCACCGCGAGATAGGCGCTCGCGCCCATGGGCTGGAGCTGCTGCTCCCCATGTTGGAAACCGCCGAGCAGCAGGCAAAGACCGACAAGGCCGTTGCAGACGATCATCACGGCGGAAAAAACCGTCTCCCTTGCTTCGGTCGGGTCGTCCGCGCCATGCCTGATCATCTCCACCATGATCGAGACCTCGATAATGGTGACGGCGATGGTGAGAATGAGCGTGCCGAGCGGCTCCCCGACCCTGGCTCCGACGACCTCCGCATGTTCGAGCGCGGCAAACACCGCGCCGACGACCAGCGCGGATGCGACGAGCGGGACGATAAACTCCATCGTGGGATGGGCGCGCTCGAACCAATGTTCCGTCGCCGCGAAGAAGGCCGCATAGAGAAGCGCGAGCCCCGGAAACACGCCGGCCCTCACCGACATTTTTTCAACCTTCATCCTGTTTGACCCCTGCCGTTCAGAGGGCGAACTTGACCTTTAACGAGACGCGGGGCAACCCGGCGGAAAGGCCGCCACGTTCACGCTCATGCGCCGCCCTTCCCATCGCGGCGCGGGAAGAATAAATCTAGACCAATGACCCTTCCCCCCGGACAAAGCCGCGACCTCCCGCCCGAGGATGACGACGCCTTCGACGACGCCGCGCTCGAAGCCGCCGAGGACGCGCCGCCGGAGGACGACCAGCCCCAGACGCCGGAGAGCGTGAAGCGCGGCGTCTCGGTCATCAAGAAATACTGGAAGCACGCCCCCAACGGCCCCGGCGTCTATCGCATGATCGCCGAGAATGGCGAGGTGCTTTACGTCGGCAAGGCCAAGAATGTCCGCAAGCGCGTGGCGAGCTACACGCGGCTTGCAGGTCATGTGAACCGCATCGCGCGCATGATCTCCGTGACCGCGTCCATGGTCTTCATCTCGGTGGAGACGGAGACCGACGCGCTGCTGCTCGAAGCCAATCTCATCAAGCAGATGAAGCCGCGCTTCAACGTCCTGATGCGCGACGACAAGTCGTTTCCCTATATTCTCATCACGCGCGACCATGAGGCGCCCCAGATCACCAAGCACCGCGGCGCGCGCGTGCGCAAGGGCGACTATTTCGGACCCTTCGCCAGCGTCTGGGCGGTCAATCGCGCGCTCAACGCGCTGGAGCGCGCCTTTCTGCTACGCTCCTGCGCGCAAAGCTTTTATGACAATCGCACCCGGCCCTGCCTGCTTTTCCAGATCAAGCGCTGCGCCGGCCCCTGCACCGGCGAAATTTCGCTGGAAGATTACAATGAGCTTGTGCGCGAGGCGCGCGACTTTCTCTCCGGCAAGAGCCGCAGCGTGCGCGAACAGCTCGCCCATGAAATGACCGCCGCCGCCGAGCGGCTGGAATTCGAGCGCGCGGCACGGCTGCGCGACCGCATTTCGGCCCTCTCCGCCATTCAGGGCGCGCAGGGGATCAATCCGCGCTCGGTCGAAGAGGCCGACGTCTTCGCCATCGCCAAGGAGGCGGGCCGCTTCTGCATCGAGGCCTTCTTCTTCCGCGCCTATCAGAACTGGGGCAACCGCTCCTATTTCCCCCGCGCCGACGCGAGCCTCACGGAAGCCGAAGTCCTCGACGCCTTTCTCGCGCAGTTTTACGGTGAGCATCCCTCCGCGCGCTGCGTGCTGCTTTCCCATCCGATCGAGGACAGCGCCCTGCTCGAAGACGCGCTTTCCGCGAGGCTGCGAAAAAGCGTCGACGTCATTGCGCCGCAACGCGGCGAAAAGCGCGAACTGGTGGAACATGCGCTCAACAATGCGCGTCAGGCGCTCGGCCGCAAGCTCGCGGAAGACGCCAGCCAGCAGCGCCTGCTCACCGCCTTGGGTCAGGTCTTCGGCCTGCCCCAGCCGCCCCGCCGCGTCGAGGTCTATGACAATTCGCACACTGGCGGCGCGCAGGCGATCGGCGCGATGGTCGTCGCAGGGCCTTCCGGCTTCATGAAGGCGCATTACCGGACCTTCAACATCAAGAGCACGGAGATCGCGCCCGGCGACGACTACGCCATGATGCGGGAGGTTTTGACGCGCCGCTTCGCGCGTCTGGCGAAAGAGACGGAGAAGGAGTCGGACCCCGAAGCCTTCCCCGCGAAACCCGACCTCGTGCTGATCGACGGCGGGCGTGGGCAATTCGATGTAGCGCGGGAGGCGCTGCGCGAAAGCGGCGTGGAGGGCGTCGCGCTCGCCTCCATCGCCAAGGGCCGCGACCGCGAGGCCGGGCGCGAGACCTTCTTCCTGGAAGGGCGCGAACCTTTCCGCCTCCCGCCCAATGATCCCGCGCTCTATTTCGTGCAGCGCCTGCGCGACGAGGCGCATCGTTTCGCCATCGGCACGCATCGTGCGCGGCGTAAGAAGGACTTCACCAAGAACCCGCTGGACGAAATCCAGGGCATCGGCCCTTCGCGCAAGCGGGCCCTGCTCCTCGCTTTCGGCTCCGCCAAGGCGGTCGCCCGCGCCGCGCTCTCCGATCTGGAAAAGGCGCCGGGCATCAACAAGGCGACGGCGCGGATGGTTTACGACCATTTCCAGCGGGGCGACTAGGAGCGCGCTCCGGCGATGCGACGGGCGGCGTGCTGGCGAATTTGGCCCGCTAATTGGCGAGCCCTGCCCTGTCGCCGGGACGGCGCAAGAATATCTTCTCGATCAATCGGCTAATCCCGGTTCCCCACTTCGCCCGGCTTCGGCCGGGCGCTTTTTGGGAGTTTACGCAGTCGCGCCGGCGTCGACAGTCATTACCGTGCCCGTAATATTCTGGGCCCGACTGTCGAGAAGGTAGGAAACCGCATTTGCGACATCCTCCGGCGCGGCGAGCCGCCGCAGCGCCGAGCGTCCCGCTATCTTCGCCCGCTCCTGAGCACCGAGAGCCGCCGTCATTTCCGTCTCGATGAAGCCCGGCGCCACCGCATTGACAGTAATGCCCATGCGGCCGACCTCCCGTGCGAGCGACTTGGTGAATCCCACTAGCGCCGCCTTCGTCGCGCCATAGACCGACAGGCCATTGTAGCCGGTCGAGGCGATGATCGACGACACATTCACGATACGACCCTCGCCCGCCGCCATCATATTGCGCACGACATATTTGGTGAGGATCACCGGCGCCGTCACATTGACGCGGGTCAGCATCTCGATCTGCGAATTGTGCATAGTGGCGAGAAGGCCTTCCGTGCCGAGGCCGGCGTTATTTATCAGCGCATAGGGCGCGCCATGGCTTCTCTTCAGCCCCAGGACGAATTCGGGGATGGCGTCCACCTGCGCGAGATCGAAGGGCGCGAACGACAAAGCCTCGCCGCTGACGGCCATCAACGCGCGCAGTTCGTCGCTCTCTTTGCGTGCAACCGCCACCACACGGAAGCCGTCCTCAAGCGAGCGACGAACGATGGCCAGTCCAAGCCCACGGCTGCCGCCTGTTACAATCACCTGCCGCATCACAAGTCCCTTCGCAAAAGCTTGCCTGCAGGAGTCATCGCGAGCGCCGGAACGAAGCCGATCATCGCGGGAACCTTGTGTCGTTCGAGACGCGCGCGGCAATTCGACAGAATTTCGTCTCTTACGAGCTGCTTGCGGGCCGGTTGCGTCGCTTCATCCTTCAGCACGACATCCGCGACGATGAGGTCGCCGGTGATGGGACTGCGACGCGCCTTTACAAGTGAAATCCGGACGGCGTCGTGCGCATTGATCACCTGTTCGACTTCTTCCGGATTCACCTTGAGGCCGCCGACATTTATCGTCCCCGCCCGCCGGCCCCGAAAGTAGCAACGGTCGCCTTTAACCTCGACAAGATCATCCGTATCGACAAAGCCGGCCGCATCCTTGAGCCGAAGCTCGTCGCGTCCGACATAATTCGACGCCGTTCGTGGAGATCTTATGTGAAGTGAGCCTTCGACAATACGCATCTCCACGCCGGCGACGCCATCAAGATAAGACGCAGGAAACCCCTCTTGGCCGTCCGTCACTTCGAAGCCGACGCCGGCTTCAGTGGAAGCATAGGCATGAACGATCTTCGCCTGAGGATAGGCGCCAGCAAGCGCCTCCAGAATGGCGCGGTCCGCGATTTCCCCGGAGAGCCTCACATAGCGCGGTGAGATGCGGGGGGCTTCGCCGCTCATCAACAATTTTCGCCAATGCGAAGGCGTTCCCGACAGGTGGGTGACTCCGATTTCCGCCATCCGCGCGACGTGATCACATAGCGGCTCATCCGCGTCAGAGATTACCAGCGGCGCGCCACCAGTCACGGCGCGCAGAAAGATCTGCAGCCCACCATAGCGGCGAATATCGTAGAAAGTCGCCCAGACGGGCCGCTGATCCCCACGCGAACCAAAGGCTCCAGCCAACCCTTCCAGGGAATGCGCAACAAGCTTTGGTTGTCCGGTCGTCCCCGACGTCGGCAGAACCCATTCCGTCCTGCGCCGCTCGTAAGATAGATTGTTCGGCGCCGGCGCCGATACGACGCACCTCGGCACATCTATGTCGGCGCAGGTACGCAGATCGTCGCAAACAATCGCGTCGACCTCCCCTTGCCGGACCGCGGAAGCCAGAAAATCCTCCGAGAAGTCGGGCGGAACAACCATCATGCGCCTGACAAGACCATTGAGCTCCAGCATGGCGAGAGCGGCGTCGAATTGCGTACGGACCGCTATCAGAACAGACCGATCAGCGAGCCGGTCCCTCTCTCCCTTGAGAATCGTGCCGGACAACGCATCTCGCCACGTCATGTGCCGGCCCGGGGCGTGAAGCCCCGCGTCAGCGACTGGCGACGCCGCTCTGGCGAGACAGGATAGATCAGGCGGCGACGGCATGTTCGTAAAGCGAGACGAAATCGGAGAGTGTGACGGGAAAATAGACTTCTTCCGAGGCCGTGAACGGATCGACGCCGAGCTCATCCTCCAGTCGCGCGACGATGATCGCGAAGCAAAGCGAGTCGAGACCGGAGTTGGCGAGGACCGCTTCGTCGTCCAGCGCGGAAAGTTGCCTTTCCTGCTCGCTCGCAACCTGCCGCATCGCGGAAACCACCTTTAACCTTACGCTCATCGCTCGAGGCTCCTTCATGATCGGTCAAGAAAGCTTGGCTATTTCTTTCCGTCATGGAAATGAAATTTTCGTGCCCGGCGAGCGGAGATCGCACCGATGGTTAAGCGCCGATGAGCGAGACCTCTCCGCCACGCATTCGCTGCCGCGCGATCGCCATCGCGGACTCACCGGCGGTCACAGAGTTGTTGACGCGTGGGTTCCCTGAACGCACAGTAAATTACTGGACTCACGCGCTCAGAGCGCTCGAGGAGCGAGATTTGCCGGAAGGCTTCCCGCGCTTCGGCTATCTGATCGAAAATGACTCGACACCCGTTGGCGTTATTCTGATGATCTTTCGGCGCGCTGAAGGCGATGCGATTCGATGCAACATCTCGAGCTGGTATGTCGACGAGGCCTTTCGGGGCTTCGCGTCCCTGCTCATCGCCGCCGCGTTGCGGCACAAAAACGTCACCTACGTCAACATCTCGCCCGCCCCGCACACCTGGCCGGTGATCGAGGCTCAGGGCTTCCGGCGATACAGCAGCGGCCAAATGCTGACGTTCCCGGCTCTCAGCTTCTCGGCGCCGTCCGCCACGATCGAGACATTCGATCCCTCTATTCACGACGACAGTCTGCTTGCATCAGACGAGTATAAAGTCATGATCGATCACGTCGGACGCGGCTGCATCGGCCTCGTGGCGCGTGACGGGCAAGCGGCGCAGCCGTTCCTCTTCCTTCCGCGTCATGTCCTCGGCAACCGGCTTCCCGTTCTCCAACTCGTATATTGCCGGGATTTATCCGAGTTCGTTCGGCTCGCGAAGCCAATCGGACGCTGGCTACTGCAACGCGGTCATCTGATGGTTCTCGTCGATGCGCTCGAACGAATCCCGGGAATGCCCGGAGTTTTCTTCAAGGATCGCGGACCAAAATACGCCAGGGGCCCATCTCCGCCACGCCTCGGGGATCTCTCCTTCTGCGAAAACGTACTGTTCGGCCCCTGAAACTGAGCGTCTCAATGTCCACCGTAACCGCCGCTGAAGCACTTGTTCAACAGCTTATCGTCAATGGAGTCGACCACATTTTCTGTGTGCCGGGCGAGAGCTACCTTGCCGTGCTCGACGCCTGCTATACGAAAGACGTCAAGCTCACCGTCTGCCGCAACGAAGCGGGCGCCGCGATGATGGCCGACGCCTATGGCAAAGCGACCGGAAAGCCCGGAATCTGCTTCGTCACCCGCGGCCCCGGCGCTGCAAACGCCTTCGCTGGCGTTCACATCGCCGACCACGATTCCACGCCCCTGATCCTGTTTATCGGCCAGATCGAGAGACACAATCGCGACCGCGGCGCCTTTCAGGAGGTCGACTACCGCTCCATGTTTAGCGGCCAGACGAAATGGGCCGCTGAAATCGATTGTGCGCCCCGGGTCGTGGAATATGTCAATCGCGCGTTCCATGTCGCGCTGGCGGGCCGTCCCGGCCCCGTCGTCCTCGCCTTGCCAAAAGACATGCTCGAAGAACGCATAAAGCCGGTATCCTGCCCGCCTGTCGTTGCAGTCGAAACGGCGCCGGATCCCGCTGCTGTCGACGATCTTGGCAAACTTCTCACTAGCGCCGCACGGCCCTTCTTTGTCCTTGGCGGAACCCGCTGGGATGAAGGCGCATCGCGTAAGCTCATGGATTGGGCCCGCGCGTTTCAGATTCCCGTGGCGACCAGCTACCGTCGTCTGCCGCTCTTCGATCCGCTGCACGAATGCTACGCGGGCGATCTCGGCCTCGCGGCGAACCCGAAGCTGATCGAGCGGATTCGAAAAAGCGATCTTTTCGTACTGCTGGGCGGCCGCCTCGGAGAAATCCCCTCTCAAAACTACACTCTCCTCGATATCCCCAAGCCGAAGCCCCCCTTCGTGCACATCTATCCGGAGGCTGAAGAGTTCGGCCGCGTCTACTCCCCGACTCTTGCCATTCACGCCTCCCCTCGTCCATTCGTCGAGGCGCTCACAAGACTGGCGCCGCCACAATCGCCGCCATGGCGCGATCACACGGCCGAAGCACATAGAGACTATCTGGAATTCTCGCGGAGTTTTACGCCGTCGAACGACGTCGACCTCGCGCGCACGATGATCTGGCTAAGTGAGACACTTCCGGAAGACGCCATCATCTGCAATGGGGCAGGAAACTATGCCTCCTGGATTCACAGATATTTCCGCTTCCGCAGCTTCGGCTCACACTTTGCGCCGACGTCGGCCACGATGGGCTATGGCGTTCCCGCCGCCGTCGCCTTGAAGCGCCTGTATCCCTCCCGCCCGGTCATATCACTCAATGGCGACGGAGATTTTCTGATGAATGGTCAGGAGTTCGCCACCGCCGTGCAATATGATCTGCCAATCATTGTCGTCATCTGCGACAATGCGAGTTACGGCACAATCCGCATGCATCAGGAAAGAAAATATCCTGCGCGCGTGATGGGTACAGATCTCAAAAATCCCGACTTTGCCGCCTACGCACGAGCCTTCGGAGGATTTGGCGTCACTGTCGAACGGACGAGCGATTTTCCGTCTGCCTTTGGACAGGCTCAGGCTTCAGGCGCTCCCTCCATCATTCACCTGATGATCGATCCCGACCGCATCACACCAGGCGCCAATCTTTCATCCATTCGCTCCGCCGCGCTCTCAAGCAGCTGAGGGATGGGCGTAGGGAGCTTCCCGCGCCAGGCGCGAATGCGCGAAATCCCAGTAGAGCGATCGCGCGCGCTGATACAGCCGGCCAGCTTCGAGCGGGCGATCGTCTATTCGCGACATGGGCGCGACTTTCTGAAAATTGCCGGTCGAGAAAATTTCATCCGCTCTTAAAAAGTCATCATAGTTCAATGTCGATTCCACAACCTCCACCCCATCGGCGCGCAGCAAACCGATAACGCGTTGGCGGGTGACGCCATTGAGAAAGGTTCCGTTCGCCGCAGGCGTGAAGACCACGCCATCCTTCGCAAGGAAAGCGTTGGAGTTGGCGAATTCCGCTACATTGCCATGCATGTCCCGCATCAGGCAATTATCGTATCCGCGCTTCGACGCTTCTATGAGAGCCCTGGCGCCATTCGCGTAATGACAGCTTGCCTTCGCCCCCACCGGCGCCGTCGCAGGGTCAGGCCGCCGAAACGGAGACAGTGTGATTGCGCCTCCTCGCGGAGACGGCATCGGCGCCTCATAGATCGTCAGACACCAGTTCGTCGATGACGGCTCGAAGCGAACGCCCCCGCCAAATCCTTCTTCGGCCCAATACATCGGACGAATGTAGAGTTGTGCGTCCCGCGGGAATCTCTTCAGGCCCTGCTCGACCAATGTTCGCCATTGATCGACATTCACCACAGGTTCAAGCTGCATTTCACGCGCCGAATGATTGATCCGGCGCAAGTGCAGTTCAAGGTCTGGCGTCACGCCCTCGAAGGCTCGCGCGCCATCGAAAACCATGGAGCCCAACCATGCGCCATGGGTGCGCGGCCCAAGGATCGGCGTGTTGCCATCACGCCACTGCCCGTCGAAAAATGTCCATGTTCGGGAGATTGCGGGCGTGACACGTGCGATCATATGAGAGCTCCTAGCCGCCGAACATCGCCGGCGCCTCTGAATTTCTGGCGCCGACCCCGGCAATTTTTGCAAGCTTCCTCATCACGCGCGCAGCGAACATGAGCGGAGTTGGAACGGGAGAGCGACAGAAGGCAACCTTCCGGACGTATTTATCTACGCGCCAGACGGCGTGCGACCCGGCGCGAAAAAGAACATGGTCGCCCGCGGCGATGACTCGCTCTGCGCCGGAATCGTCCGTGACCACCGCCTGTCCCTCGAGAACATAGACGGTTTCGTCGATATCATAATGCCAGTTGAAGACGCCCTCGGTGCAGTCCCACAGTAGCGCCGTCGCGCCTGTGTCTATGCTACGCGAAAGCACAAAGTTGCGGGCGACCGGCGCTCCCTCGACCACCCAGGCCGGGTTGATCGGACAAGGCTTCATCTCGACGTCGATACCGCGGACAAAGAGGATTTTCTCATCAAAGTCCATCATTACTACTCCGTTAGTTTTCAGTTCAACGCCAGCAGCTCGCGGACGGACGCCGGCCAGTCTCCAACCTCGAGTCCGTGAGTCGAAAACAATGCAATGACAAGTCTGTCAATTCCGAAGGCGACGCAACCCGAATGCGCCAGCTCCCCATCCTCCTGCAGGAGGTCCCATGTCTTGCCGAAGTGATCGCGATGGTAATTGAAACTCATGCAGGCGGTGGGCGCCGCGTTTTGCCGAACCGATATCAACAGCTCGAATTTCAGTGCGGCCTCTACCTGATTTGCGGCCATCAGCTGGCCCACGCGGCCGAAGAACGGATCGCTGGCGCGGTCAATGTCGAAGGGTAGCGCGAGATCGGCCGCAATGCGCATCGCATGCTGCATCCATTGCTCGCGGAAGGTCGCGACTTCATCCGGCGATCCGATACGCACGAATTCGCGCATGCGGAACGATTGCAGACGGTCGATATCATCGGAAGGTTCATGTCGAAAGCAATCCGCGGCGACATCAAATGTAAGACCGCCAACCGGAACCCGACCACGTTCCGAGGCGATCGGATATATCGGATAGCAGGCAGCCGGGCTCAGGACGAGATCCGCGGACCGCGTCTCGACCGTCCAGTCCGAGCCCGCATTCGCCCGCGCGACGGCCGAAGCGATGTCCTTTTCCGAACCGTGCAGACAGCAGACGCAGCCCAGGAGCTGCGGAAAGCTGTTCAGATATCCCTGCTTTTCGAGCTG
This sequence comes from uncultured Alphaproteobacteria bacterium, assembly GCA_963717565.1. GTDB lineage: Bacteria > Pseudomonadota > Alphaproteobacteria > Rhizobiales > Beijerinckiaceae > Methylocystis. Next base: position 347,469 of record CAVQWJ010000014.1, on the reverse strand, counting down.
GCGCAGGCTCATGACGGGCGGGAATCGGAACACCTCCGCATCCGCCGGGCGACGCCGCGAAATGAGCGATTGAAGCCCGTCGACGACGTCTTCATATTCTCGGCTTCTGGCGTAAACGCCGGCGACGCCCATGGGCCGGAAGAGCTTTTCGACAAGCGCCTGGTCTTTTGCTTGCATCGATTCGGCCTTCTAGCGCGCTTTGACAATTAAATCCGGAACGCCGCCGATGAGACAGGAAGCGGCGACATTCGCGAGGATTCGATTGTTGTTGATCATGATTGCGGAAGAAAGAATATCTCTAATCGGACGCGCGACGCTGAACGGGCTGTCGTTACGATAGGCTGCGATTCCGGTGGCGTTGAAAGCCCGCATCACGGTCGCAATCGCCGCCTCCGAAGCTGCGACCTTGAGGAGGTTGAGAGATGTCTGATAGCCCATCTCTTCCAGAGCGGCGCCATCATTTGCGCGAAGAAGATAGTCCGCGATCGCCGAGTCGACGAGATTGACGAGCCCCATGAGCGAAAGCGAGGCCTCCGTCGCGAGGGGAGCCCCCGGCGGAAGCGCGCCCTTCTGCGCCCGGGCGGCGTTCGCGCACAAATAGCTGCGCGCGTACAACCGCCCCCGCGGCGACGCCCGCCCAGCATCGCAGACCACAAAATATGCGTCACCGGAACCATGCTGCGCTTGTGAATGCGGTCGTAGGGCTCCGACAACACCTGTTCCCGGCGGCCATGGGCGACGAAGCGGAAGCCTTCGCTACACGTCCCCCGCATGCCCATAACGTCCCATTTGCTCGTACGATCGAGCTTGTAGTCTTCCTTGAAGAAGAGCGCGAGAACCTGGTCGCTGGGCAGAGAGTCCGGCGAACGTCGAGCCGTCGTCACGATCGCATCGGCGTCGGCGCCGTAAGAGACGACCGATGCGTCACGGTCGAGCGTTACCTCCTCACCTTCCGGCATAATGGCGGCGGTGCTGGACCTTACATTAGCGCCATTGGCGCCTTCGGTCGTCGAGGAGGCAAGCAGCATCTGGTTCACGCCGATGCGCCGCAGACAGGAGAGATAATGTTCGTTCTCATCCCGATGGTTCGAGACGCAAGCGACATTGGCGGAGTGCATTGCGTAGATCATCGATGTCGACGAACACACTTTGCCGAGCGCGTAACAAACCTGCGCAGCGTCGGCGACGCTTCGTCCTTCGCCGCCAAATGCAGGGGATAGGAGGATGCCGAGAAGCTTTTGCGCTTTCAGTTCTGCGAAAGCTTCCGCAGGGAAGCGAGATTCCTGATCTACCGCCGCCGCATGTTTTTCGGCGATCGCCACCGCCGCATCGATCCGAGCAGCGAATTCGCTTCGCGCCGCCGATTGCGCCTGATCGGTTCCCGTCACCAGATTTTCCGCCATGGACATAGGCCGCCTCGCATCCTCGATAAAGCTCGAGAGAAGCTGAGCCTCGAGTGTTAAATATCCTCTGACTGCGGATAATTGCTACGATCAAGGTTAATGCGCTCAATTTTACATAGTTCCAATCAGCTTTGGTGACGGCCGATCGCGTAAAACCAAACAGTCGCTCAAGTGACGTATTGGAGCTTGTCATGAATTTTTCGAGTCAGGAGACCGCTACGCGAATTCAGTCTCTCCTCTGCCCGCTCATCGGAAACCCTGCGGCCGTCGACCGACGTCAGGATTTGGCGGAGCTGGGGTTGACGTCGATGCAGATGGTCAATCTGATGCTGTCAATCGAAGCTGAATTCGATCTCATCATCCCGCCAACCAAGCTCGTGCCGGCGAATTTCCGCACGATCGAAAATATCGAGACGCTGGTTCGAGAACTCAGGCACTGACGGGAAAAGGCGACGCCGGACTGGCGTCGCCTTTCTCAGGCGCTTTCGCGGCGATCGCCTGCCCTCTCGGCCACCGTCGTCAGCCAATCTCTGAAGAGCTTGACAGCGCCGTCGGACCAGCTGGCTACGCATTGCTCATTGGCAAGAATCTCTGCGAGACGGGCAGTTGCATTCGTCTCGGTCCGCCGCTCTATTGCAGCTTCCAACAGTTTGAGTTTTTCAAGCGTCGACGCGCTGAAAAAATTTTCCGGTATTGCTGGATAATCGGTTCGCTGTCCGTCGAGAAAGCGAATGACGTCCCGCCTGTATTCCCGCAATAAGCGTATCTGCGTCATATTCGGGATGGCCCTGCAGAAAGACAAAAAGACTGGGCTCCGCGCGCCAGAACATATCGACCCCAACCTTCGCGGCGGATGAACCGATGTGGAAGCCATGGCGCTTCAGCTCCTGCCGAGGCAGACCATTATAGCGCGAGTGAGGAACGACAACCTCGGCGCTATCGTGAAGCGCCCAGTCCGCGTCGAACCGTCGGAAGCGATAAACGCCGCTCACCTTCTTCGCAGCCGGCACGCGCTCAACGCCCGCCAGATGCAGAACCGCCGCATGGGCTGCGAGGCAGGACCAGACCGTGGAAATGGTATGATGGCGCGCCCAATCTACAAGCCGCGCGATGTGTGGCCAATAGGGTTCGTCCGATAGGCGGGCCGCCCGAGGTTCGCAACCGGTCACGATCAGCGCGTCGGCGCCGCGTCGATAAAGCGCTTCGATATCTTCATATCCGCGCGCGAGATATCGCCGAGCGTCATCGCCGCGCGGCAGGCCCGGCAAAGTATAGCACCGCCATCTATAGACGCGACCACGCGCGCCCTTGCGCACAAGACGTGAGAATTGCAGGTTGGTCGCCGCGAGCGCGGCGTCCGGCATATTGTTGACGATTGCGATTTCGAGCGGACGCGTCATTCCGCCGCCTCCAGCCATGTGGAGGCGCCCGCGGCGAGAGCCTGGTCGAGGTCCTCGATCAGATCGTCGACATGTTCGATTCCAACGCTTAATCGCAACATCTCGGGCGTCACGCCTGCGTGCGCCTGTTCCTCCCTCGACATCTGACGATGTGTGGTTGAGGCAGGGTGGCAGGCGAGAGACTTCGCGTCGCCGATGTTGACGAGGCGCTTTATGATCCGCAGGGAATCGTAAAGCCTCTTGCCCGCTTCGAGACCGCCTTTCACGCCGAATGTCAGCAGCGACGGCGCCGAGCCGTTCAGATATTTGCACGCGAGCGCGTGGTAAGGGCTTTCAGGGAGGCCTGCGTAATTAACCCACTCGACTCTTTGGTCGTTGCGTAGAAATTCGGCTATGCGGCGCGCATTCTCGACGTGGCGTTCGACACGCAGGGCCACGGTCTCGAGACCCTGAAGCAATAGAAAGGCGCTGAGCGGCGGCAACACGGCGCCGGTCGTTCTCTGATAGACGCTGCGGGCGCGCGCGATGAAAGCGGCTTCTCCGAAGCGCTCCACGTAAACAAGGCCATGATAGGACGGGTCGGGCAAGTTGAAGGTCGGGAAGCGCTGGGGATAGTTTTGCCAGGGAAACCGGCCGCCGTCGACGATGGCGCCGCCCATGGTCGCTCCATGACCCCCCATGAATTTCGTCAGCGAATGGACGACGATATCTGCGCCATGCTCGATTGGCCGCAGGAGGATCGGCGTGGCGACCGTATTATCTACAATGAGCGGAAGGCCACGCGCATGCGCAACTTCCGCGAGCGCCGCAATATCGCAAATATTGCCGAGCGGGTTTCCGACGCTCTCGCAGAATAGCGCCTTGGTGTCGCCGTCGACCGCCGCGGCCATGTCCGCTGGCGACTCGCTGGTCGCGAAGCGCACTTTGACGCCCTGCCGCGCCATTACATGCTGGAGCAAAGTGTGGGTGGTTCCATAGAGCGTCGGCGCTGCGACGATATTGCCGCCGCTGTCCGCGACATTTGCGAATGCGTAATAGAGCGCGGCCTGCCCGGACGCGACCGCCAGCGCGCCAACGCCGCCTTCGAGTTCCGCCACCCGCCGTTCCAGCACCGCTGTCGTCGGATTGGCGATGCGGCTGTAGCGGAAGCCTTCCTCCTCGAGGTCGAAGAGCGCGGCGGCGTGATCCGCGCTGTCGAATTCATAGGCCACCGTCTGATAGATCGGGACCGCCACCGCGCGGGTCGCGGGGTCACCGCCATATCCGCCGTGCACCGCAATCGTTTCCTTACGCATGAGCCGCTCCACAGCCTGCGGATAGTCACGCTTCCGCTCGCGACAACATGCGTTCAATTCTTTAATACATCCATCAACCACGCCTCGCGCCTCACAACTGGAAGGCGCCGGGCACTGCACGCGGACGGTAGTCTTTCCGAATTATTTATGATCGAACGCCTATTTGAAGCTGTGACCTTTAGCTGAGCGGGAAGTCGATGGCGGCGCGGATATCTGGCGGTTCGGTTAACAAAGACTGGCTGCGCGCGTTGAAGCTGACAGCGCGTATCGGCGAAACGCCGAATTACGTGCTCGCCGATGCTTTCGACGACGTCGCCGAAGCGCGGCCGGAGGCGCCTGCTCTTCTATCCGACGGAGAAAAATTCACCTTTCGTCAACTTGTCGAGCAGTCGCTGCGCTATGCGCATTGGGGGCTCGCGCAGGGGCTGCGCAAGGGCGACGTCGTCGCATTGGTGATGGAGGGGCGGCCCGACTATATCGCCATCTGGCTCGGTCTCTCCCGGATCGGCGTCGTCAGCGCCTTGATCAATAGCAATCTAACTGGCGCCTCTCTCGCCCATTGCATTCGCATCGCGTCTCCGCTTTTCGTTTTATGCGGACCGGCCTTTCGTCAGTCCTGCGTCGATATCCTCCCCGACTTGCGGCGGATGTCGCCTGATTGTTCGTGACGACGCCTTCGTTTCGCAGCTCCAGAGGCAGCCGACCCTACCGCTCGATCTCCCGGCGTCGGCGCAACCGAGCCTCTCCGATCACGCACTCTATATTTACACATCCGGCACGACGGGACTGCCTAAGGCCGCCATCGTCTCGCATCGGCGCATCATGAACTGGGCGTTGTGGTTTCAGGGTTTGATCGATGTCACCCCTCAGGATCGCATGTATGATTGTCTGCCACTCTATCATTCCGTCGGCGGTGTGGTCGCGGTCTGGGCGACTCTGCTCGGCGGCGGCTCGGTGGTGTTGCGCGAACGCTTCTCGGCGAGCGCCTTCTGGCGCGATATCTCACACTACGATTGCACGCTGTTCCAATATATCGGCGAATTGTGCCGTTACCTGGCGCATGCCGCGCCTTGTCCTGAGGAAAGCCGGCATCGACTGCGCATGGCCATCGGCAATGGACTGCGGCCTGACGTCTGGCCTTTGTTTCAGGAGCGCTTCGGCATTCCCCGCATCCTCGAGTTCTATGCGGCGACCGAGAGTAATTTCTCGCTCTACAATGTCGAAGGCGAACCAGGCTCCATCGGTCGCACGCCGGCTTTCCTGGGAGCCCGCCAGTCCGTGCGGCTTGTCAAATATGACGATACGACGGACGCGCCCATGCGCGGCGCCGATGGTTTCTGCATCGCCTGCGGGCCGGACGAAGCGGGCGAAGCCATCGCCCGTATTGCAAATGATTTCGAAGGCTATCTCGATCACGCGGCGTCGGAGAAGAAAGTCCTGCGCAACGTCTTCGAGCCGGGCGACGCCTGGATGCGCAGCGGCGATCTCATGCGCAAGGATGCGCGCGGCTTCTTTTATTTCGTCGACCGGGTCGGCGACAGCTTCCGCTGGAAGGGCGAGAATGTCGCGACCGCCGAGGTCGCCGAGGCCATCGCGGCATTTCCGGGCGTTCGTGACGTCAGCGTCTATGGCGTCGAGGTTCCGGGCCGCGACGGCCGCGCCGGGATGGCCGCCCTCGTCGCCGATGACGCCTTCGACCTCGACGCGCTTCGCCCCTATCTGAAGGCGCGGCTTCCGGCTTACGCCCGGCCGCTGTTCCTGCGGCTCTCGCACGAGCTTGAGGTCACCGAGACGTTCAAGCATCGCAAACGCGAACTTGCCAGTGAAGGTTTCGATCCGCGACGCGTGGCCGATCCTCTCTTCTTCGCGGCGGCGGGCGGTTCTATATATACTGCCTTGGATTTGGCGCTTTACGAGGAAATTATCGGCGGCGCCGTAGCTTTATGAGCCGCGAGAGGTTGCCGCATGAATGCCGATCTGGGCGCGATTTCCGTTGTCCTCAATGAAGGCGTGGATGGCCCCGGGCCTTTGTCGGACGCGACCTTCGTCGTGAAGGAAAACATCGACGTCGCCGGGCAGGTTTCGACAAATGGGCATCCGCAATGGGCGGCGACGCATGCGCCGGCGCGCAAGAACGCCGCCGTCGTCGACAGGCTGCTTGCAGCGGGCGCACGGCTCGTCGGCAAATCCCATATGGATGAGATGGCCTATAGCCTCATGGGCGCCAATCCACATTATGGCGCGCCGATCAATCCGGCGGCGCCGGAGCGGCATCCGGGCGGCTCGTCCTCCGGCTCTGCTGTCGCGGTTGCTGCGGGTCTCGTCAATTTCGCCATCGGCACGGACACAGCCGGTTCCTGCCGTGCGCCGGCGGCTTTTTGTGGAATATTCGGTTTCCGCTCTTCTCACGGCGCCATTCCGATGGATGGCGTCGTGCCGCTCGCGCCTTCGCTCGATGTGATTGGCTGGTTTGCGCGCGATATGTCTCGCATGGCGGCGATCGGAGACGTGCTGTTGCCGCAGGATGTGGACCATGCGGGCCTCGAGCAGGCGGTGCTGTTCAGTGACGGTTTCAGCGCCGTGGAGACATCTTTCGCGTCCGCTGCCGCGCCCGCCATCGACTTGCTGAAAGGCGGACAATGGCGTGAAGGCCGGCTCGACGAGGACTTCTTCAAAGAAGCTCTCGCACATTTCCGGAATCTGCAGGCCTATGAAGCCTGGGCGTCACACGGCGCCTGGATAAACGCCGAGCATCCGACCTTTGGAAAGGGCGTCGAGGAGCGCTTCGCAATCGCTTCGAAGATAACTCTGGAGCAGAAGACGGCGGCGGAAGCCTTCCGTGAAGAGGCGCGCAAGCGCATCGACGCGCTGTTCGAAGAAAATGGCTATCTCGTCATGCCGACGACGCCTTTCCGATCGCCGCTCCTCAACGAGAGCGACGAGCAGCTCGACGCCAAGCGCTATCAGATGATGCGGCTCTTCCTCATCGCCAGCTATTTCTCTCTGCCGCAAATCAGCATGCCGCTGCCCACGAGCGACGCGCCGGTTGGCTTGTCCTTTATCGGACGGCGCGGCTGTGATCGGCGCTTGCTCGCGCTGGCCCAGCGCTTTTGCGCGAAAATGAAGAAGTCGTGAATATGCTTCACTCGTCCTTGTGAGAAGCTTTAGTGTGAATGCAATTCAGAGCCGATGTGGCTCTGAATTGCTTCGCAGCACGCGATGACGAATAGGGGCGAGGAAATGGGAGAGGCCCCCGCCCCTGTCTCAGGCTCATTCCACAACATCGAGGAAGTTGCGCTGCGCGGGCGAGCCGTAACCGCCCGACGCGCCCACTGCCGGCAGGCGGATCGTCTCGTCAGCCGCAACCTGCCCGTTGGAGGTGGTTCCGACGTTCCATGCATTGCCCAGGTGCCCGTTGGGAAGAAGCAGTTCAGGGTGATCGAAAGGCGCGGCCTCGCGGCGCACGCGCTCATCCGTTAGCGACTTCATGAAGGCGATGATCTTGCGCTTGTCACCGTCGCTGAGCTTCAGCGACTCGATGTCCGGGTCGAGGTCGTTGATGTTGAAGCGCGGGAAATTTCCGCCGCGATTGTAGAACTCCATCAGCTGATCCAGATTGAGATCGCCGCCTGCGTGGAAGAACGGCTGCGTAAGTTCGGCGTTACGGACAGTCGGGGTCTTGGCCGCGCCCATCACCGCGATCCGCTCGCCCGGCGACACGGAGATATTGGGCGACACGCCAACCATCTGGCGGAAAGCGGAGCCGCCGACCTGCTGGGCGAGCGCCGTGTTGGACAAAGGCTGGCCGAAGGGATCGCGGCCGCCGACCAGAATGTCGTCGGAGGTCCGACTCACCGAGGTATTGTAAAAGCCTTCATCGTAGACCGCGATCTGTCCATCGCCCATCTTCATGCGCTGCAATGGCTCGTTGAGAGTCTTGCGGACGCTGGCGTTGGTGAACTCCGCGCCGCCATGGCAGTTGGCGCATTTTCCCTTGCCGAAAAAGAGGTTCATGCCGTCCTTCTGGTCCTTGGTCAAAGCGAAGGACTCACCCGCCATGTAGCGATCGAAGGGCGAATCGTCCGAGACCAGCGTCGACTCGTACATCTGGATGGCCAGACCGAAGAAGAGGCTGAAGTTGGCCTCCATCTGACTGAACCGGACGCCATCGGACCTCTGCGGTTCGGACGCCGCCACGATGCTTTTTGCGCCCCAAGATCGAGCCTCGATCGCCTGCGCGCCGTTCCACCATTCCGGCCGGAAGGCGGCGCGCACCAGTTGCGCGTAGTTTTGGATGGACAGCCCCGCGCCGGAACGGTCGGCGTAACGTCCGAGCACGCTGTCGTCGAATGCGACCCGCTGTTGTTTGAGCGGACGCGCCGGCAGGAGTCTCTTGCCGATTTCCATCAGCGTGCGTCCGTCCGCGCTCATCTCAAAATTGCTCGATGGCGGGCCGACGGCCTGCGAGGCGAGGCTTGCATTGTCGATCAGCACACGCACCGGCGTCACGGCGCCGTCGACGGTCTTGAAGACGCGCGCGGACTCGTCGCGCGCGCCGAACGGGTTTACGCCGTTGAACAGGAACTGCGCGCGGCCGTCCCAGAAATTGCGGAAATTGAACACGGCGTTGATGGTCGTCGGCGTATTCCGGTCCGTGACGCGCCGCGTGTTTGCGCCGCCGACGTTGAAGATGTCGTCGCGAATGGGCGTCGTGCGGTCGGAGACCGCGCCGGGATCACCACTTGCAAAGCGTGAGAAAGTTACGCCCTGCGAACCGACCACGTCATTGACGTCGCGCGTCATCTGCGATTTCCCGTCGTCGGGTTTGGCGAACTCCACGAACGGAAAATCATCGCGCGAGAGCTGGTAATTGGGGCCGCCGATCTGGAAGGTCCGATCCGGCGCGGCCGTGGTGGGGCTGGAGGCGCGGGCAAGACGGGGGTTGAGCGAATTCTTGCTGCGATTGTCGGTTCCCGCATGGAAATGGCAGGACGCGCAGGCCTGCACGCCGTCGCTGCCGACCTGCATGTCCCAGAACAATGCTTTCCCCAACACGATCGCCGCATCGCGGTCCGCGATAAATTCGTTAAGATTCGAGGGGGTTGGGATTGGAACGCCCTTCAGCCCCTCGGGGCGCGGCGTCGGATCCTGCGGCGACTGGGGGCAGTCGACGCCCGTTTGCTGCCCCGCCCTGCCCTTTGGTTTGGCGGCAGGCTGGGCGGGGCACTGATTTATCGTATCGTTGCCCCCGCCTGTTCCCACTGAAGTCACGTCAGTGACGGAAAAGAGGCCGGTGTTTATTTTCTTCGCCTTCGGGGCAGGCGCGGCAGACGCCGGCGCCTCAAAGCTTGCGACCGAAAATAGCGCAATGGCGATTACGAGAGATCGCTTCTGTATCGATCTGATCATACACCCTCTCCCTTGCCGCCTCGAAACGGGACAGGTGGCGGCGGCTCGCACGGGAAAGCGCAAGACCGGGGGTTGAGAGGGGGTCGACTACATGAATATACTCGGTTAATACTTCATCTGGTTAATATTTACTTTAAGAATTAAAGTAGAGAGAGACTGACAAAGGCAGCGCTCACACGCCGCCGATCGGGGGGCGTCCAAGCAGATCCTTGATCCGGGTCGTCAGACGGTCGCGCACGTCGCGATAGGCGGCAAGGATCGCCTCGCGCGAGCCTTGCGTCGCAGTAGCGTCGGGCGTCGGCCAATACACGACATCCACCGCCATGGTTCGCGTCAACTCCAGCGCCCTGTGATGCGCTTCCGGAGAGAGCGTGACGATAAGGTCGAAATTGCTATCCTCGAGATCCTCGAAAGTGTGCGGATGATGGCGGCTGATATCGACGCCGATCTCCTCCATCGCGGCGGCGGCGAATGGATCGGGCTCGCCGCGCTTTATGCCGGCAGAAGCGAAATAGACGTCGCGACCGAAGTAATGGCGCGCGATGGCTTCCGCCATCGGCGAGCGGACCGTGTTCAGCGTGCAGGCGAAAAGAACGGACTGCGGACGTTCCATCTCAAGCCGCGTCCGATCCGGGCCGCCTGCTCCAGATAGGCCAGCTCGACGGCGCGCCCGGCAGAGCGGCTCCCGCGGGCCTGGAAATGCGCTCCGTCGTCATTTGAGGCTCCCGCCCGCCGGCAATCCCCCGCAGGATGGGCGCCGCGAGCTTACCGACCGGAAGGTAGGAACGATTCGGGCGTGCATCAAGCGGGCGCGGAGGCCCGGACTGGCGCCACAATAGCTGCGCTGCTATAGCTATATCTGATCTGCATATTCTGGTGCGGATATTCCTTATTACTTTCATGGAGAAGATGCGGTGAAGAAGAGCTGTATCGTTGTGGCGGCGGCGGCCGCGCTCGCCGTCGCCGGCTGTGCGGGCGTCGGAGTCCAGGACAAGGAATCCATGCTTTCTGCTGCGAATTTCACGATGAAAAAGGCCACCACGCCGGCGCAGCTCGCCAATCTGAAGGCCATGCCGCAAAATCAGATCGTCGTGCACGTCAAGAACGGCAACAACGTCTATGTCTACGCCGACGCCGCGCAGTGCCAGTGCGTCTATGTCGGCAATGAAGCGGCCTATCAGAACTATCAGCAGATTCGCATCGCCAAGAATATCGCCAACGAACAGCTGATGGCGGCCCAGATGAACCAGGACGCGATGATGGACTGGGGCGCCTGGGGTCCGTGGGGACCTGGTCTTTACTGATCGCATCACGGCGGCCGGCAGGATCAGCCCTTCCAGTGCAGGGCCGTGATCAGCGTGAAGAGCCGCCGCGCCGTATCGGGGTCCGTGTCGATCTTGCCTTTGAGGCGCTCGGCCAGAAGCTGGGCGCCTTCATTGTGTAATCCGCGTCGGCCCATGTCGATCGCCTCGATGCGGCTCGGCGTCGCGGTGCGGATCGCCGCGTAATAGCTCTCGCAGATGAGAAAGTAATCCTTCAGTATTCGCCTGAAGGGCGTCAGCGACAGAATATGCGTGACGACATTGGCGCCGCTCTCGTCCGTGATCTGGAAAACAAGTTTGGCGTCCACGAGCGAAATTGTGAGCGCATAGGGTCCGCCATTGTGGCCCGCAAGCGCGAAGCTGTTGTCCTCGATCAGATCATAGACCGCGATGGCGCGCTCGTGCTCCTGATCAGCCGAGCCGCGCCCGATCGAATTTTCATCGAGCGTGACCGAAATCAGCCGGTTCTTCGCGCTAGCTTCCACCCTAGGCCCCGAGCGCGTTCAGCCGGATGGAGACGGAGCGGGCGTGCGCCTGAAGGCCCTCGGCGTCGCCGAGCGTCACGGCGGCGGCGCCGATGGCGCGCAGCGACTCGGCGTCGCATTTCAGGATCGAGGTGCGCTTGACGAAATCGAGCACGCTCAGTCCCGAAGAGAAGCGCGCGGAGCGCGCGGTCGGCAGCACGTGATTGCTGCCGCCGACATAATCGCCGACCGCCTCCGGCGTATAGGCGCCGATGAAAATGGCGCCGGCGTTGGAGACGCGCGCGGCGAGATCCTCCGCGTCCTCGCTGATGATTTCGAGATGCTCGGCCGCGATGCGGTCTGCGAGCGGCAGCGAGTCCGAAAGCTTGCGCACGAGAATGACCGCGCCATAGTCGCGCCAGGAGGCGCTTGCGATCTCCGTGCGCGAGAGCGTCGTAAGATGGCGCTCGACCGCGGCGACCGTCGCATCGGCGATTTCGGCGCTGTCGGTGATGAGGATGGACTGCGCGGATTCGTCGTGTTCCGCCTGCGCCAGCAGATCGGCCGCGATCCAGTCGGGATTGGCGGTCTTGTCGGCGAGGACCAGCACTTCCGAAGGACCGGCGATCATGTCGATGCCGACCTGTCCGAAGACGCGGCGCTTGGCCGCCGCGACCCAGGCGTTGCCGGGGCCGACGATCTTGGCGACCGGCGCGATGGTCTTCGTGCCATAAGCCAGCGCCGCCACGGCCTGCGCGCCGCCGACGCGATAGATTTCATGAATGCCCGAGCGCTTCGCCGCGGCGAGCACCAGCGGCTCGACATGGCCGCCGGGCGTCGGCACCACCATGACGATTCGCTTCACGCCCGCGACCTTCGCCGGCACGACGTTCATCAGCACGGAAGAGGGATAGGCCGCCGTGCCGCCCGGAACATAGAGGCCGACGGAATTGAGCGGCGACCAGCGCCAGCCGAGCTCGACGCCGGCCGCGTCGCGGAAACGAAGATCTTCGGGTCTCTGCCGCTCGTGAAAGGCGGTGATGCGCTCCAGCGCGAGATCGAGCGCCGCGAGCTGCTCCTTCGAGCATTTGCCTTCGGCGGCGGCCACCTCGGCGGCCGAAACGGCGATGCCGGTCTGGGCGAGATCAATCCTGTCGAAGCGCTTCGAATAGTCGATCAGCGCCTCATCCCCGCGGGCGATCACATCCTCGATGATGGCGCGAACAGTCTCGTCGACGTCATGGGACGACTCCCGCTTCATGGCGAGCAGCGACACGAAGCGCTGTTCGAAATCAGGGGCGGCAGCGTCCAGACGCAGGGTCATTTTTGTCTCCAACCGGGTTTTCCCGGCTGTCAATGACCCTCAGGGCGCGCTTTCGTCAAGTTTGTTCAGCGGCTTTGCTTAAGCCCGGCGGCCCGACCGGATGTCGGGCCCGGAAACGGCCAAGTTTCGCGGCCGACGTTCAGCCGGGGGAAAGGCCGTCTTCCGGCGAGGAGATATTGTGGATGGGTCGGGCGGCGGTCTTCCAGCGGGGTCCGATGTCGCAGAGCTGGGCTTCGACGCATTCCACATCGAGGCAAATCACCGCGCCGCCGGCGAAGGTGAGCCGTATGGTCCCGCCCGGCGCCTCGGGTCCGGGCTCGAAAGTGACGGCGAGAAGATCGAGGATCACATCCGGATGATCGCGCGAGACCCGCTGGCAGCGCACGCTCTGAACGCCCTCGAAATGAAGCCCGGAGCGACAGCGCTCCAGACGGCCCTCCATCTCGGCGGCCCAGTCGAAGCGCGAGCCCACGAGGGCGAAGCGGCGCTTGGCGGGCACATAGGCGATGTCGCCGACGCGCACCAGAGCGTCCTGAACATGCGCTGAAAGAAGCGCGAGATCTTCGCTATCGAGCGCGTGCAGACGCAGCGCCGGCGCAGTGTCGAACGATGTTGCGGCCATGCTGTTCCCTCCCTTCGCCGGATATGGCGAGACGCGCGTCGCGGCACAACCCCGCAGGCGCTCCATCAACGGGTTTTGCGGGAAATGCGTATGGACCTGCGCCATCGAGGGGGCGCCATGTCTCCGACGCGATTTTGGGACTATGATGCCGGTCCATGGGAATCGTCAGGAAAGCCGAGCGCATAGAGGCCGTCGTCGAGCCGGTCGAGACGGGGCTGCTCACGGTCGATCTCGCCGCGCTGGCCGCAAACTGGCGCAAGCTCGCGTCGCTTGCCCCCGGCGCCGAATGCGGGGCCGTGGTCAAGGCCGACGCCTATGGGCTCGGTCAGGCCGCGGTGATGCGCGCGCTGGCGCGGGCGGGCTGCGAGACCTTCTTCGTCGCCAATCTGCTCGAGGGCGAGACCGCCCGGGCGCTCGCGCCGAACGCCGACGTCTATGTGCTCGACGGGATCGCGCCCGGCTGCGGGCCGCGCCTCGCCGCCGCCGGCCTGCGGCCCTGCATCGGCTCCTTCGCGGAGCTGGGGGAATGGACCGCGCTGGGCGCCGCGCTCGGCCGTCCGCTCGAGGCCGCGATCCATTTCGACACCGGCATGAACCGGCTTGGCTTTTCGCCCGCCGACGCCGCAGACGTCGCGGAAGCCGCCACGGGCGTCGCGCCGACGCTGGTCATGAGTCACTTCCTCAGTTCGCAATTGCCGGATGCGCCCGTCAACGCCCGGCAAATCGCCGATTTTCTGGCCGCCCGCGCATATTTCCCCGGCGTCGCCGGGTCGATGGCGGCGTCTTCCGGCGTGTTCCTGCCACAACGGCCGCATTTCGACCTGGTGCGCCCCGGCTATGCGCTCTATGGCGGGAACCCCACCCCGGGCGCGGCCAATCCCATGGCGCCGGTCGCATCGCTCTCAGCCCGAATCATATCCGTTCGTGACCTCGCCGTCGGCGAGACGGTCGGCTATGACGGCGTCTGGGCCGCGAGTCGTCCTACGCGCGCGGCCACCATCGGCGCCGGCTATGCGGACGGCCTGCCCGTTTCCGCCACCGCCGCCCCCGGCAAGGCGGCGGGCGAGGCTGTCGTCGGCGGCCTGCGCTGCCCCTTCATCGGGCGCGTATCCATGGATTACATCGTGCTCGACGTCACTGACGCCCCGGAATCGGCCGCGCAGCGCGGCGATTGGGTCGAGCTTCTGGGCGCAACGATCGGCGTCGAGGATCTGGCGACCAGCGCCCGGACGATCGGTTACGAGGTTCTGACCCGGCTCGGCCGGCGCTATGCGCGCCGCTATGTGGGCGGTTGAGGGCGTCCAGGGCGCTCACCCCTCCAGATCGGCAAATTCCGGATGCCGCTTCAGATAAGCGACGACAAAAGAACAGGTCGCCCGCACCTTGAGCCCCTGTTCGCGCGCCGAAAGGAGCGCGCCGTGAATCAGCCGGGAGGCAACGCCGCGCCCCTGCAAAGCGGCGGGCGTTTCCGTATGGGTGAAGGTCATGACGCCGTCGCGCAGCTCATAATCCGCGAGCGACAGGAACCCGTCGACTTCCAGCTCAAATCGGCTCTTTGCCCGATTCTGGCGTACGGCGGCGATTTCCTTATCCATGGCGTTCTCCCGACAGGGTCTCCGACATGGCGCCTCTCCGGGAGAAAGGAAAGGGCGCCGCCGCGGCGATTGCGCTGCGGAACTTGCGTTTTCCCCGGTTAGGCGCTTCAACCGCCAGCGAGCCGCCGCTATGCTCGCCCTCCTTCGAATCGTTGAGAAGCCCCATGCGCCTGTCCCGTTACTTCCTGCCCATCCTGCGCGAGACGCCCAAAGAGGCCGAGATCGTCTCGCACCGGCTGATGCTGCGGGCGGGCATGATCCGGCAGGAGTCCGCCGGCATTTACGCCTGGCTGCCGCTGGGCCTGAAGGTGCTCAACAATATCAACCGCATCATCCGCGAGGAGCAGAATCGCGCCGGCGCCGTCGAGTGCCTCATGCCGACGATCCAGTCGGCGGACCTCTGGCGCGAATCCGGCCGCTACGACGCCTATGGCAAGGAGATGCTGCGCATCTCCGACCGTCACGAGCGCGAGATGCTCTACGGTCCCACCAACGAGGAAATGATCACGGAGATCTTTCGCGCCTATGTGCGCTCCTACAAGGATCTGCCGCTCAATCTCTATCACATACAGTGGAAGTTCCGCGACGAGGTGCGTCCGCGCTTCGGGGTCATGCGTTCTCGCGAATTCCTCATGAAGGACGCCTATTCCTTCGATCTCACCGCCGAGGGCAGCCGCCACTCCTACAATAAGATGTTCGTGGCTTATCTGCGCACCTTCGCGCGCATGGGGCTCACCGCCATTCCGATGGCCGCCGACACCGGCCCCATCGGCGGCAATCTCAGCCATGAATTCATCATTCTCGCCGACACGGGCGAGAGCGAGGTCTATTGCCACAAGGACTTTCTGTCCTTCGTCCCGCCGCCGGCCGACGTCGAATTCGACAACCCCGCCGCGCTGCAGGAAATCGTCGGCAAATGGACGAGCCGCTACGCCGCGACGAGCGAGATGCACGACGCGAGCGCCTTCGCCGCCGTGCCCGACGACGCGAAGCTTTCCGCGCGCGGAATCGAAGTCGGCCATATTTTCTACTTCGGAACCAAATATTCGGAACCCATGAAGGCCGTCGTCAACGGCCCGGACGGCAAGGAGGTCGTCGTGCAGATGGGTTCCTACGGCATCGGACCGTCCCGCCTCGTGGCGGCCATTATCGAGGCGTTCCACGACGACGCGGGCGTCGTCTGGCCGGAAACGGTGGCGCCGTTTCATGTCGGCGTGGCCGATCTGAAAGTCGGCGACGCGGCGACCGGCAAGGTCTGCGGCGAACTCGTCGAAAAGCTCGAAAACGCCGGTCTCGACGTTCTGCATGACGACCGCGACGAGCGGCCGGGCGCGAAATTCGCGACCCTCGATCTGATCGGCCTGCCCTGGCAGATTCTCGTTGGCCCGAAGGGGCTCGCCGATGGCCGTGTCGAGGTCAAGCGCCGCAAGACCGGCGAGCGCGAGTTGCTGTCTCCCGACGAGGCGGCGGCGAGGGTGATCGAAGCTGTGAAACAGGCGGGCGCATGAGCGACAGCGAAGCCGCGCCGGCGGCGTCGAACGGCGGCAGGGCCTTTTCGGCCTTCGAATGGCTCGTTGCGCTGCGCTATCTGCGGGCGCGCCGGGCCGACGGCTTCGTATCGGTCATCGCGGGATTTTCCTTTCTCGGCATCATGCTCGGCGTCGCCACGCTGATCGTCGTCACCTCGGTGATGAATGGCTTCCATCGCGAACTGATGGACAAGATCATGGGCATCAACGGCCATGCCTTCCTGCAGGCCGTCGAAACCCGCTTTACCGACTGGGACCCCGTCTCGGCGCAGACGTCGAAAATTCCGGGCGTCAAGCTCGCCATTCCGATGGTCGAGGGCGCGGCCGGCATTTCCACGCAATTCGGCCAGTCGGGCATTCTGGCGCGCGGCGTGCGCGAGAAGGATCTTGTGCGTCTGCCGGGGATAGCGAGCAACATCAAGAGCGGCTCGCTCAAGGGCTTCGACAAGGGCGAGAGCGTCGCCATCGGTCAGCGTCTCGCGGAGACGCTGGGCGTTTCGGTGGGCGACAAGGTGAGCCTTCTCGTCGCCAAGGGAGCGCAGACTCCCTTTGGAATCGCGCCGCGCATCAAGGCCTATACGGTCTCGGCGATCTTCTCGATCGGCATGTCGGAATTCGACAATGTCTTCGTCTATATGCCGTTGTCCGAGGCGCAGCTCTTCTTCAACAAGGACAATGAGGCGACGGTCGTCGAAGTCTTCGTCGACAATCCCGAGGACATGGACACCTTCCGCGCCCGGCTCGACAAGGCCGTCACTCGACCCATGATGGTGACCGACTGGCGCCAGCGCAACAAGACCTTCTTCGACACGCTGCAGGTCGAGAAAAACATTCTTTTCATCATCCTGACGCTGATCGTCATCGTCGCCGCCTTCAACATCATTTCCGGCCTCACCATGCTGGTGAAGGACAAGACGCAGGATGTCGCCATTCTGCGCACGATGGGCGCGTCGCGCGGCGCGGTCCTGCGCGTCTTTCTCATCATCGGCGCGTCGATCGGCGTTGTCGGAACGATCGCGGGATTCTTGCTCGGTCTGTTGATATCCAAGAATCTGGACACGATCCGGGTCGGGCTCAACAAGCTTTTCGACGCCAATCTGTTTCCGGCGGAGTTTTATTTCCTGTCCCGTCTGCCGGCGATCGTGGATACGCGCGAGGTGACGGTGATTGTCGTCATGACGCTGGTCATCGCCATTCTCGCCTCGATCTATCCCGCCTGGAAGGCCGCCTCGCTCGATCCGATCGAAGCGCTTCGGCACGAGTGAGCCAGAGCATGAGCGACGCCGTTCTCGAATTACGCAACATCGCCCGCCACTATCGCGAAGGCGAGGCGCGCCTCGATATTCTCGTCGACATCAACCTCGCCCTCTATCCCGGCGAGACGGTGGCGCTGGTCGCGCCATCGGGCGCGGGCAAATCGACGCTGCTTCATATCGCGGGCCTGCTGGAGCGGCAGGACGGCGGTGAGACGCTGATCAACGGCGCCGCGACGTCGCGCATGAACGACAATGAACGCACGAAGCTGCGTCGCGGGACCATTGGCTTCATCTACCAGTTCCATCATCTGCTGCCGGAGTTCTCGGCGCTGGAGAACATTGCGCTGCCGCAGATGATCAATGGAATCGACCGCAAGGAGGCGGAGCTTCGCGCGCAGCAATTGCTGGATTATCTGCGGCTGGGACCGCGCGCCTCGCATCGGCCGACGGAACTTTCTGGCGGCGAACAGCAGCGGGTCGCCATCGCCCGCGCGGTCGCCAACGGCCCGCATCTGCTGCTCGCAGACGAGCCGACCGGCAATCTGGACCCGCGCACGGCCGAACACGTCTTCGCGACGCTGATGACGCTCGCCCGTCAGTCCGGCCTTGCCGCGCTCATCGCGACGCATAATCTGGACCTGGCGGAACAGATGGACCGCCGCGTCACCCTGCGCGACGGGCGCGTTGAAGAAATGCCTTAGGGCCGTAAAGCGCGCGCGCTAAGCCTTGGCGAACCAGGGCTGAAGCACGGGATACCCCTCGCCCGCCAGCAGCGAGACAGTCTCATAGAGGGGCAGACCGACGACCGCCGTATAGGAGCCCACGAGCTTCACCACGAAGGTCCCGGCCAGGCCCTGAATGGCGTAGCCGCCGGCCTTGCCGCGCCACTCTCCCGACGAGAGATAGGCGTCGACCTCCATGGAGCTCAGCCGCTTGAAGCGCAGCCGCGCCTCGACAAGCCGCTTGCGCTCATGGCCACGTGGCGTGATGAGGCTCACGGCCGTGTAGACGCGATGCTGGCGGCCGGAGAGAAGCTGAAGGCATTCCTCGGCTTCGTCGGTCGTGTTGGGCTTTGGCAGGCTCCGCCGGCCCACGGCGACGACCGTATCGGCGGCGATGAGATAGGAATTCTTGAGATCGGCGTGCGACGCCCGGACTTTCGCCGCCGCGGCGGCTTTCTCGCTCGCCAGCCGGATCGCCAGCGCGCGGGGCGATTTGCCCTTGTGCGGGGTTTCGTCGATGTCGGCGGGCAGCAGGGCGTCGGCGTCGAGGCCCGCCTGCTGAAGCAGCGCCAGCCGGCGCGGCGAGGCCGAGGCCAGAACAAGCTTTGTCTTGGGAGCGGCGGCGTCGGCAGTCACGAAAGCATCTCCGCCAGAAAGATATTACCGGAAACGATAGGTTATGCGGCCTTTGGTCAGATCGTAAGGGGTCATTTCGACCAGCACCTTGTCGCCTTCCAGCACGCGAATGCGATTCTTGCGCATCTTGCCCGCCGTATGGGCGATGATCTCGTGATCGTTCTCGAGCTTCACCCGAAACATCGCGCTGGGCAAGAGTTCCGTGACGATGCCGGGAAATTCGAGGAGTTCTTCCTTAGCCATGTGGTTCCTTCAGGGCGCTCGCTGGCCTGCTGAAGGGTCAGATAGCGCGGAATACAAAAAACCCGCTTCGCCCGGACGGGCGGCGGTTTCGGCGCGGAACCTAATCGAGAACGAGCGTTTTGTGAACTGAAATCGCGCCCGGCCCATTCCCGACCGTCACGACGCCGCCCGCCGCATGCCGCGCATAAGCCCGGCGATGACATGGTCCTTGTCGTGGATGCGCAGGCAGAGCCGTTTCGCGATCAGGCGGTGGAACCCCAAAGCCAGATGCGGATGCGCCGCCTCCAGTCGCTCGATATCGGCCGGCGCGACCCGGATCAGGCGGCAATCCGTCTCGGCGCGGATCGTCGCCGTGCGGGCGGCGCCGACGTAAAAGCCGAGCTCTCCGATCATCGTGCCCGCAACCAGCGTCCGAACCCGCACCGGCGGCCGATCCTCGAAGGCGACATGCACGCTCGCCCGCCCGCTCTCGATGAAGGCGAGGTCGTCCGCTTGTTCCCCCTGCTCCATCACCGCGGCGCCCGCCTGTATCTCGACGGTCGAAAATTGCGACAACAGGTACTGCGCCGCTTCGTCGCCGAATTCGTCGCGAAGGCGGGCCGAGAGTGTTTCAGCCTCGCTCGTGACATGGCCGGCGTCGGCGAGGGTGCGCATCTCGCACCATTCGAGCGCTTCGTCCAGCGTGGGGGCCAAGACTGGCGCTACGCGCCGCCCCCCGCGAAGCCGTTCGGCCGCCTCCGCAGGCACGGCGGAGAACAGCACGCCGACGTTTCTTTCGGCCGCCATTTCGGTGAGGCGTTGCAGGGTGGAGAGAATGGAGCTGTCGAGTCCCTCGACTCCGCCGAAGTCGAGAATGAGCCAGCGCAGCCCCTTTCCGCTCTCCATTTCGGCGCGGACTTCCTTCAGGAGGCGATTGGCGGTTCCAAAAAACAGGAAGCCCTGAAGATAGAAGACGAGCCGCTGCCCGGCCGTCTCCCAAAGCAGTTGCCGCTCTGCATGAGAGCGCCAGACATTGCTGAGCGCGACATCGCCGAAATAGCGCGCCCGGACCGGCGCGCCCAATCCGTAAGTCGTCGTGAAATTCACGCAGCCGATGAGGAGCCCCGCCAGGACGCCGACGATGACGCTGTAATGGATCGACAAGGCGATCACGACAGGGATGGCGGCCCATTCCCCGAACGACATTTTCTCGCGGGTCTGCCACACCCACTTATGCAGAAGGCCGCCGCCCAGATAGCACAGCAGGCCGCCAAGCGCGGTTACCGGAATGACGCCGAGCGCCTGCGGGAAGAGAAACGGCACGAACCCGATCAGCAGCGTCGCGATCACTGGCGCGGCCCGGCTGCCGGCGCCGGCCTCCGCCAGCGTCATGCTGCGCGCGAAGGTGATAAAGCCGATCGTGCCGCCCGCCACGCCGCTCAACAGCGAGGACGCGCCACCGACGACGAGTTCGCGATCGATCCGCGCTTCGTCGCCGGTCGCTGTTTCGAGCCCCGTCGCTGTCAGCAGCAGGCTTATCGGGGTCACAAGCCCCAAAACGACGAGCGCAAGCCCGTGATGAGCCAGCTCCCCCCAATCCACTTGCGCCAGCGTCGCCGGCCCCCACGGGATCGTCGCGGTGAGATTGGACGGAAAGGCGATCAGCCATCCTGCGTCGCGCTGGGCGGCAAGGTCGACGCCCAGAATGCCGAACACCAGATGGTGCGCGACAATGCAGAGGCCGATGAGCCCGGGGAGAACCATTGGCGATCTGGCCCGTGGCGCGACATAAGCGAGAGCGCCCGCCATGGCGAGCATGGCGCCGACGCGGGCAAGCGAAGCGGGGTCCGTCAGCGTGTCGAGCCCCGGCGACCGGCCAAGGCTGACCCGCAAGCCGCCAGAGGCCAGAATCCAGCCGGTGGCGCCGAGGAACCCGGCCATCACCTGAAGCGGCAGCAGCCTCACGACGCCGCCCGCCCGCGCCAGTCCGATGGCGAGCATGGCGCCACCCGCCGCCACGCCCGCGATCGCCATACCGACCATGACCGTCGCCAGAACCGAACCGGGATGAGCGCCCGCGCCCATCTCCGCCGCAATCGACGCGGCGACCGTCGCCATTATGGCCGTCGCGTTATTGTCGAGCGTGCCGAACGCAAAACGGAAGGAACTGGCCAGCGCCGTGAGGAGGCCCGCGACAAGGGTCGTGACCAGCATCGCCGCCAACCCCGCCGGGCGATGGGACGCGAGCGGACCGGAATAGACGAGGGCCGTATAGGAAAGAATATAAGTCGCCGAGACCGGAAACAGGACAAGGGCGGCCAGCAAATCTCGAACAAAAGTGTTCATCAACGCTGGAAATACGCCAACCGACGCGCCGACCCTCGCGTCGTCCGAAATTTGCTCGACCATCCGTCCACGCAATCCTTGAGCCGGGGCAAATCGGGCCCCGATAGATAAGCGTTCGCCTATTATCTCAAAAAAATGGAACACTCTATAGATTTTATCGACTGCTGCCCGAGCCGCGTTGAGCGCCCCTACTTCGGCTTCCCCTTCACGGTCCGCGTCCCCGGCTTGCCGCCCAGACGACCGGCCCGCCGGGCGCGGAGGCGCTACGCGGCCAAGAGGCCGCGCCTCCCCGCCGCCGAAATTATGCGGTCCCATGTCGGCGTCGGTGGGTTTGCGGGCACGGGTGGAGAGGGCCTCGTCGGAAGTGTCGCGGGGCTTGAAACGCGAGACCTCCCGCGCCCGTTGGGCGCGTTCGAGCGGCGGCAGATCGCCGAGCAGCTCCATCTTCTGAAGGCGCTGGATTTCGTCGCGCATCCGCGCCGCCTCCTCGAAGTTGAGATCGGCGGCGGCCGCCTTCATGCGCTTTTCGAGATCGGCGATGGTCGCCGCGAGATTGTGACCCGGCGCAATGTCGTAGCCGGTGTCGACCGTGACATGATCCTGCTCGGCGACGCTGCCGAGAATGTCCGCGATGCCGCGCTTGATCGACGCCGGCGTGATATTGTTCTCGATGTTATAGGCCATCTGCTTGGCGCGGCGCCGATCGGTCTCGTCCATCGCGCGCTTCATCGAGCCGGTGATGTGATCCGCATAGAGGATCACGCGGCCATCGACATTGCGCGCGGCGCGGCCGATGGTCTGCACGAGCGATGTTTCCGAACGCAGAAAGCCTTCCTTGTCGGCGTCCAGAATGGCGACGAGGCCGCATTCGGGAATGTCGAGCCCCTCGCGCAGCAGATTGATGCCGACCAGCACGTCGAAGGCGCCGAGACGCAGATCGCGGATGATCTCGATGCGCTCCAGCGTGTCGATGTCGCTGTGCATGTAGCGCACGCGCACGCCGTTCTCATGCAGATATTCGGTCAAATCCTCGGCCATGCGCTTGGTCAGCACTGTGACGAGCGTGCGATAGCCGATCTGCGAGGTCGCGCGCACTTCGTCGAGGAGATCGTCGACCTGCGAACGCGCCGAACGCACTTCCACGGGCGGATCGATCAGCCCGGTCGGGCGAATGACCTGCTCGACGAAGACGCCGCCGGTCTGCTCCAGCTCCCAATTGCCCGGCGTCGCGGAGACGGCGACCGTCTGCGGCCGCATGGCGTTCCATTCCTCGAAACGCAGCGGGCGATTGTCCATGCAGGACGGCAGCCGAAAGCCATATTCGGCGAGCGTCGCCTTGCGGCGGAAGTCGCCGCGATACATGCCGCCGATCTGCGGGATCGACACATGGCTTTCGTCCGCGAAGACGAGCGCATTGTCGGGCAGATATTCGAACAGCGTCGGCGGCGGCTCGCCGGGCTTGCGGCCGGTGAGATAGCGCGAATAATTCTCGATGCCGGCGCAGGCGCCCGTCGCCTCCATCATCTCCAGATCGAAGCGCGTGCGCTGTTCGAGCCGCTGCGCCTCCAGCAGGCGGCCCGAGCGGTTCAGCTCGTCGAGCCGCTGCTTCAATTCTTCCTTGATGGCCTTGATCGACTGCAACAGCGTCGGGCGCGGCGTGACATAGTGCGAATTGGCGTAGATCTTCACGAATTCGAGATCGACCACCTTCTTGCCGGTGAGCGGATCGAATTCGGAAATGGACTCCACCTCGTCGCCGAAGAAGGAAATGCGCCAGGCGCGATCCTCATAGTGGGCCGGAAACACATCGACCGTATCGCCCCGCACGCGGAACGTTCCGCGCGTGAAATCCGCCTGCACGCGGCGGTAATGCAGCGCGACGAGATCGGTCACGAGCTGCCGCTGCTCCAGCTTCTCGCCGAGCTGCACGGAGAAGGTCATGGCCGTATAGGTTTCGACCGAGCCGATGCCGTAAATGCAGGAGACCGAGGCGACGATGATGACGTCGTCGCGCTCCAGCAGCGCGCGCGTCGCGGCGTGGCGCATGCGGTCGATCTGCTCGTTTACCGAGGATTCCTTCTCGATATAAGTGTCCGAGCGCGGCACATAGGCTTCCGGCTGATAGTAATCGTAATAGGAAACAAAATATTCGACGGCGTTGTTGGGAAAGAAGCTCTTGAACTCGCCGTAGAGCTGCGCGGCGAGGGTCTTGTTGGGCGCGAGGATCAGCGCCGGCCGCTGGGTGTGGGCGATGACGCTGGCCATGGTGAAGGTCTTGCCCGAGCCGGTGACGCCGAGCAGCACCTGATCGCGCTCATGGGCCTCGATGCCCTTGACCAGTTCCGCGATCGCCGCCGGCTGGTCGCCCTTGGGCGTGTATTCCGAGACAAGCTCGAATTTGACGCCGCCCTCGGATTTCGGCGGCCGCTCGGGGCGATGCGGAACCCAGGGCTTGGTGTCGCGCAGATGGGGGTCGCCGAGACGCAGCAGCTCGGCGAGCGAATCGGCCGTCGCCTGCACGCCCCCGCCCTGCGGCGGCAACTCGCCGAGCACCCATTTCGGGACGCCCTCATCCTCGAGCGCCGTCGGATCGGAGGCGTCATAGCTCGCCTGCCGCATATCCTCGAAACCGGGCGCCAGCGCGGGGTTGAGCAACTGCGCCAGATGCGGCGCCAGCGGCGAGACCTCGGGTTTGGAGGCCCGCGCGCGAGTGGGGCGTGCGGGGTCTTTCCTGGGAGCGTCTTTCTTGGGTTTGTCGGGAGACTTCGCCATGGCCGCGAATATGGGGTTTCCGGCTGCGGGAGGGAAGCGCAGCTTGCCGGAAAGACAAGCTTAACGCTACCGAACGGCCCAGCCTTTGCATTTACATTCGAGTTGGCGCAAACTCGGCGTCTTGGTGCTGAGAGGGACGCAAATGAACGACCGCACGGAACTGGCGAGTCTCTTTATGGATACGCTTACCCTCAGCATGGCGGCCAACACCGTCATCGCCGTACGTCTGAGCAAAATGGCCTTCGGCGTTGTCGACCCGAGCCTCGAGGGTCCGCTCATGGTGGTCGAGAAAGTCGACGCCGCGGTCGAGGCTACGTTTGCGGCCGCACGAAGCATGGTCTCCGGCGAGCCGCATCATGCCGCCGGGCGCGCCGTGGCGGTCTACAAGCGAAAGGTCGACCGCAATCTAAGACGACTGACGAGCGGCTGAGCCGGCGGGCTTTACCTTCGGTTCAGCTTTGGCTTGCCGGGCGGCGCCGGAGCGGCGCCACATCATGAGCCCGGCGAAGCTCACCGCCGCCACCGCCGCGCCGGTCGCCATGATCTGCTCATAGGATTCGCCGACCGAGAAATTATACTCGCCGACATATTCCTTGGCGCCATCGTCGCTGAAGGCGCGGACCACGGTGAAATATTCGCCGTTCTTGCCAAACTCGGCGTTGAAGCTCGCGGTGCCGCTCCTCGCCAGATGCTTGCCCGGAGCCAGTCGCGCCACGGTGTTGGCGTCGAGATCGTCGCGCCAATCCTTCTGCCCGACATTCCGCACCACGCGCGCCTCGATGTTCATGTCGCGAAGCTCGTTGCTCTTCGCGTCAAGGATGATCATCGTCCTGCCGAGATCGGGAATGGTCTGGCAGAAGATGGCGTCCGTGCTGTTTTCCTGGAAAGCGCTGAACATCATCTGCGTCGGGCCGACGCTCATGACGCAATAGCGCGGATGCTCGGCCTTGATCTGCGCATGGGCGGAAGAGGCCGCGCCGAGCGCGATCAGTGAGGCGAGAAGAAGAGATTTCGACATCGGACGCTCCCCCGGAAATTTGAAAGCGCAGCCTGCGGCGAAATTTGATCTTCGGCAAAGAATGATCCTCGCCAAAAGGCGGGTGAATTTGGCCAACCCCAGCGAGACGGCTATCTCATCCCGAGGACACCCGAAGGGCCGTCGCGACGGATGGGCCGCGAAACGGATTTCCTCGTCCTTCGAGACGCCGCCTGCGGCGGCTCCTCAGGATGAGGAAATCCTCCTGCCGGCGCCGGCCCTACTCCGCCTCCGCTTCGGCCTCCTCCCGCTCGGCCTGGATCAGCCGCGCGCGCGCCTCGGCGGCTTCGCGCTGGCGGTTCCACATGCCGGCGTAATGGCCGCCGAGCGCCAGCAGCTCCGCGTGACGCCCCCGCTCGATGATGCGGCCGTGGTCGAGGAACAGGATTTCATCCGCGTCCACGATCGTCGACAGCCGATGCGCGATCACCAGCGTCGTACGCCCCTTCGCCACGCGGCGCAGGGCCTCCTGAATCTCATGCTCCGTCAAACTGTCCAGCGCCGAGGTCGCCTCGTCGAGAATGAGGATCGGCGGGCCCTTCAAAATCGTGCGGGCGATGGCGACGCGCTGCTTCTCGCCGCCGGAAAGCTTCAGCCCGCGCTCGCCCACCTGCGCCTCATAGCCGCCCGGCACGCGCTGGATGAAGCCGTCGATCTGCGCGAGCTTCGCCGCTTCGCGCACCTCCTCGTCGGTCGCGTCCCAGCGGCCGTAACGGATGTTGTAGCCGATCGAATCGTTGAACAGCACCGTATCCTGCGGCACCATGCCGATGGCGGCGCGCAGGCTCGTCTGCGTGACGCCGAGAATATCCTGCCCGTCGATGGTGATGCGCCCGCCCTGCGGCTCGTAGAAACGGAACATCAGCCGCGAGATCGTCGATTTGCCCGCGCCCGAGGGGCCGACGATGGCGATGGTCTGCCCCGGCTCGGCCTCGAAGCTCACGCCCTTCAGAATCGGCCGTTCGGGTTCATAATGAAACCGCACGTCGTCGAAGACGATGCGCCCCTGGGGCACGACGAGCGGCGTTGCGCCGGGCCTGTCCTTGATCTCCGGGCTGCGCGAGAGAATGGAGAACATCATCTCGATGTCGATGATCGCCTGCCGCACCTCGCGGTAGAAGGTGCCCATGAAATTGAGCGGCTGCGAAAGCTGGATCATCATGGCGTTGATGAGCACGAAATCGCCGATCGAATTCTCTCCGGCGCGTATGCCATAGACGCACATCACCATCATCGTCGTGACGCCGAGAATGTAGATCACCGTCTGCCCGGCGTTGAGAACGGCGAGCGAAATATAGGAATGCGTGCTCGCCTTCTCGTAATGGATCATCGACTTGTCGTAGCGCGCGGCCTCGCGGGCCTCGGCGCTGAAATATTTCACCGTCTCGTAATTGAGCAGACTGTCGATCGCCTTCTGATTGGCGTCCGTGTCGCTCTCGTTCATCTGGCGGCGGATGGCGATGCGCCAGTTGGTGGCGAAGGTCGTATAGGCGAAATAGGCGGCCAGCGTCAGAATGAGCACCGCGCCATAGCGCCAGTCGAACTGGTAGACGAACACGCCGAGCACCAGCGCCATTTCGATGACGGTCGGCGCGCCCGTGGACATCACCAGCCGCGACAGCGTCTCGATGGCGTTGCGGCCCCGCTCGAGGACGCGGGTAAGCCCGCCTGTCTTGCGGCTGATGTGAAAGCGCAGGGACAATTCGTGCATGTGCACGAACAGGTCCGTGGCGAGCCGGCGCACGGCGTGCATCGCCACGGCCGCAAAAACGCCGTCCCGCGCCTGCATAAGGATAACGGCAATGATCCGGATTCCGCCCATGAGCAGGGTGAAACCGACGGCGCCGGCGCCCAGAACAGGCAATGCCGCTGCTCCGCTTTCCGCGAGCGCGTCTGTCGCCCATTTGAAAGCATAGGGCGTCATGGCGTTGAAAAGTTTGCTGACTATCAGCAGACCAAAGACGACAGCGACGCGCAGTTCCAGATCACGCCTGCCGCGCGGCCAGATATAGGGCCACAGCCGGCGGATCGTCTTGAGGAGCGAAGCTTCGGAGAGGGAAGCGGTTTGCGGTTCGGGCGAGTTGAAACCGCCCGAGTCGCGTTGGCCAATTCTGAGCATTCGGAGTCCGATGTGAACTGAGAGGCGCCTCGCGGATGAGGCTTGAACGGTCATATAAGACTTTTGCTTTCTCCGCGCACCCCGCTTGACGGGCAGGGAGGCGGGCGCCAGATGACGGAAAGACGGTTATGCAAAAGATCAAGAATATTTGCGTCTACTGCGGCTCCGCCGAGGGGGACGACCTGCGCTACGCCGCCGCGGCGGAAACTTTCGGGCGCCTTCTGGCCCAGGCCGGCATCGGCCTCGTCTTCGGCGGCGGCTCCTGCGGCCTGATGGGGATCACGGCCCGCGCCGCGCTGAACGCCGGCGGGCGGGTGACCGGCATCATCCCCGGCTTTCTCGACGAGCGCGAGATCGCCATGAGCGGCCTCACCGAAATGATCGTCGTCGAGGACATGCACACCCGAAAGCGGCTGATGTTCGAGAAGTCGGACGCCTTCGTGGCGCTGCCGGGCGGCGTCGGCACGCTGGAGGAGCTGACCGAGCAGCTCACCTGGATTCAGCTCGGGCGCCACACCAAGCCGCTGGTCATCGCCGATGTCGGCGGCTTCTGGCGCCCGCTGCTGACGCTCTTCGCCCATATGCACAATGAGGGATTCATCCGGGCAGGGATACGAGGTCCGCTATCTGGTCGCCGAGCGCGTCGAGGACATCCTGCCGATGATCGCCGCCACGGCCCGGCGCATGCCGCAGATCGAGGAGACGGCGATCACCGAGAAAATGTGAACCTGGCCTTTTCCGCCTCATTGCGGGCGAAGCGAAGCAATCCAGAGCCGTGATGTGGCGCTGGATTGCTTCGTCGCTTTGCGCCTCGCAGTGACGGTTCGCTATCGCGCCCCAGACACGAGCAGCTTGTAATTGATCGCATCGACGATCGCCTCGAACGACGCGTCGATGACATTGGCCGAAACGCCCACCGTCGACCAGCGATTGCCATGGCCATCCGCGCATTCGACGAGCACGCGGGTCACGGCGTCCGTGCCGCCCTGAAAGACGCGCACGCGATAATCGACCAGCCGCACGTCGTCGATGAATTTCTGATAGGCCCCGAGATCCTTGCGCAGCGCCAGATCGAGCGCATTGACCGGACCGTTGCCCTCCGCCGCCGAGATGCGGCTTTCGCCATGCACTGTGATCTTCACGATCGCCTCGGCGCCCTGATCCTCGAAGCCGTTGCGCGCGAAGCGGCGGTCGACCGCCACGCTGTAGCGCTCGATGTCGAAGAAATGCGGCGCCTCGCCGAGCATGCGCTTCGCCAGCAGAAAGAAGGAGGCGTCGGCGCCCTCATAGGCGTAGCCCTGCGCCTCTTTCTCCTTCACCTCGTCGAGCAGGCGGCTCAGACGCGGATCGTCCTTGTTCAGATCGACGCCGAGGCGCGTCAGCTCCGAAATGATGTTCGAGCGCCCGGCCTGATCCGAGACCAGCACGCGGCGCGTGTTGCCGACCGTCTCCGGCGGCACATGCTCATAGGTGCGCGGATCGGTGAGCACGGCGGAGGCGTGAATGCCGGCCTTGGTGGCGAAGGCGCTGGCGCCGACATAGGGCGCATGACGGTTCGGCGCGCGATTGAGAAGCTCATCAAGCGCATGGCTGATGCGCGTGAGATGGGTGAGCTTCTCCCTGGTCACGCCGATCTCGAAGCGCTCGGCGAACTCGTCTTTCAGCAGCAGCGTCGGGATGATCGACGTCAGATTGGCGTTGCCGCAGCGCTCGCCGAGCCCGTTGAGCGTTCCCTGAATCTGCCGCGCGCCGGCGCGCAGCGCTGCGAGCGAATTGGCGACCGCCTGCCCGGTGTCGTCATGGCAATGCACGCCGACATGATCTCCGGGAATGACCTTGACGACCTCCGCGACGATCCGCTCGACTTCATGCGGCAGCGTGCCGCCATTGGTGTCGCAGAGCACGACCCAGCGCGAGCCGGCGTCATAGGCGGCCTTGGCGCAGGCGAGCGCATAGCCGGGATTGGCCTTGAAACCGTCGAAGAAATGCTCGCAATCGACCGCCGCCTCCTTCTGTCTCGAAACGGCGGCCTTTACGGATTGCGTAATACTTTCGAGGTTATCCTCTTCCGTGGAGCGTAAAGCGACCTTGACCTGATAGTCCCAGCTCTTGGCGACGAAGGTCACAGCATCCGCGGCGCTGTCGAGGAGCGCGGCGACGCCCGGATCGTTCTCGACCGAACGCCCCTGCCGCCGCGTCATGCCGAAGGCGCAGAAGCGCGCGCGCAGGCCGGGACGCTTTGAGAAGAATTCCGTGTCCATCGGATTGGCGCCGGGATAGCCGCCCTCGACATAATCGACGCCGAGATCGTCGAGCATGGCGGCAATCTGCCGCTTGTCGTCGAGCGAGAAATCGACGCCGGTCGTCTGCGCGCCGTCGCGCAGCGTGGTGTCGTAAAGCGTGACGCGTTCCCTGGACATCAATGTGTGCTCCCGGCGGCAGGCGCCGCCAGTTCCTTGATCATGGTGGTGTTGCCGAGCCATTCGCCGGCGACGGTCACAGTATTGCGGCTCTGTCCGACATAGCCGCGCGCCGCGAAGAAATCGCGCGCGGAGTTGGAGGCCTCGACTGTCAGTTTCTGCGCGCCGCGCGCGCCCGCAAGTTTCTCGATCGCGTCCGCGAGCGCGCTGCCGACGCCCTGCCCTGCAAGGTCCGGACGCACATAGAGCATGTCGAAGACCGTATTGTCTTTCAGCGACGCAAAGCCTGCAATCTCGCCGCCAAGCAACGCGACGAGGGTGAGCGCCCCCGCGAGCCGCGTTGCGAAAGCGCCCTCGTCGTCTGCCGCCGAGATCCACGCCTCACGCTGATCCTCGTCATAATCTTCGGCCGCAAGCTCCTCCACGCTGGCGCGAAACAGCGCCGCGAGCGTCGGCGCGTCAGCGGGAAGAAAAGGCCGAAGACCGGGCTGCGTCATGATCACACCACCGCGAAGGCGCGCAGGAGATGCCAGGCGACGAAGGCCGCGAGCGCAAGCAACCCGACCTTGAACAGCAGATAGACCGCCCAGTGGCGCTTGAACGGCAGCGTCCTTTTCCAGTCGTTATCGGACATGGCCTTCTCCTCCGTTACCCCATCGAATTCGCCCGCCCGTCACTGCGAGCGAAGCTTCGTCGCTCCGCTCCTCGCAATGATGGAATGCGCCGGACTTGCGAGCGGCAATCTGCGTGCTCTCATCCCTCCCCCTCGCGGGGAGGGTGGCGCGCGAAGCGCGTCGGGTGGGGGGCAGTCTCATAGCGCCCCCTCAACATTCTCATGCGCCCGCGCCATGATCGTCTCCACAACACCATGCAGGTTGGTGTCGACCTCCTGATTCCAGAACCGCAGTGTTCGAAAACCATTCATCTCGAACAACGCATCTCGCCGCGCATCATGCCGCAGCCCCGCGTCCGCGCCATGCTGAGACCCGTCAACTTCGACGATCACACGATATTTGAAGCACGCGAAGTCCAGCACATAGCCCTCTAGCGGAACCTGACGGCGGAAGTGGAAACCCTGCGGCCGCAACTGACGCAACATGACCCAAAGCTTCACTTCCTGCGGGGTCATGCTTTTGCGTAACGCGCGGGCGCGGGCGACGGACATGACTTCACCCTAGCTTTCGTATTGCGGGGTCGGACCCCACCCGACGCGCTTCGCGCGCCACCCTCCCCGTAAAGGGGAGGGATGGGGCTGCATCGGCGTTGCGGATCAAAAGCAATGGTTCAGAACAAGCGACACTCTGCGGGCACCCATCCCTCCCCCTCGCGGGGAGGGTGGCGCGCGAAGCGCGTCGGGTGGGGGGCACGGCGATCATCGCTTCACCTCCCATGTCGTCGTCCCGTCCTTGTTGTCCTTGAGCGCAACGCCCAGTGCAGCAAGTTCGTCCCGAATGCGATCGGACTCGGCCCAGTTCTTCGCGACACGCGCGGCGAGGCGGGCGGCAATCAGAGAATCTATCGCTTCTGAATCGATCGAGCTGCGCTTCTCATTCTCAATCCAATCCAGATAGTTTTGCGTGTCCACGCCGAGGAGCTTCAAAGCGGCGTCGAGTAGAGAAGGATCGAAAACGTCGTGCAGAAGCGACACGGCAAGCGGCGTATTGAGATCGTCGGCGAGCGCAGCGGCGAACTGATGCGAGAAGGCGCCACTATCGCCGGTCGTCTCTCTCTTCTTCACGAACTCCGCCCAGCGACGCAACGCTGTCTCCGCCTCCTCCAGCGCCTTCACCGTCCAGTCGATCGGCTGCCGGTAATGCGTGCGCAACATCGCCAGTCGCAGCACCTCGCCCGGCCATTTCCGCCCGCCAAACTTCTCCGTATGCAGCAATTCGTGGATCGTGATGAAATTCCCCAGGCTCTTGGACATCTTCTCGCCCTCGACCTGCAGGAACCCGTTATGCATCCAGTAATTCGCCATCACCTCGCGGTCGAAGGCGCAGCAGCTTTGCGCAATTTCGTTCTCGTGGTGCGGAAAAACGAGATCGATGCCGCCGCCGTGAATGTCGAACGTCTCGCCAAGATGCGCCCATGACATCGCCGAGCACTCGATGTGCCAGCCCGGACGCCCTCTGCCCCACGGCGAGTCCCAGCCGGGTTCGTTCTCCTTCGAGGGCTTCCACAACACGAAATCCATGTCGCCGCGCTTGTAGGGCGCGACGTCGACGCGCGCGCCGGCGAGCATTTCGTCGAGCGAGCGGCGAGAGAGGCCGCCATAAGTGGGCATGGACGGCACGTCGAAGAGGACATGGCCGTCGGCCGCATAAGCGTGGCCGTTTTCAATCAGCCGCTCGATGATCGCGATCATCTGCGCGATGTGGTCGGTCGCGCGCGGCTGCACGTCGGGCTCCAGACATCCGAGCGCCCGCACGTCTTCCTGAAAGACGCGGTTTGTTTCTTCCGTCAGTTCGCGGATCGTAATGCCGCGATCGGCGGCGCGGGCGTTGATCTTGTCGTCCACGTCCGTGATGTTGCGGACGTAGCGTGACATTGGTTTCGCCCTTCCCTTCATCCCATACACCTTGCCGCGCCATATGCCGCAGCAGCCGGTAGAGAACATCGAAGACGATGAGCGGACGGGCGTTGCCGATATGGGCGTAATCATAGACCGTCGGCCCGCAGACATACATGCGCACATTGGCGGGATCGATGGGACGGAAGGTCTCCTTCGTTCGCGTCAGCGTATTGTATATCTTGAGCGCAGGCGTCGACATGAAATCCCCTGAGGCCAGCCTGGCCGGCGCGTTTCATGTCGTTTAAGGGACGTGACGGCTCCGGCCAGCGATGGTCGCTAGCTGATAATGGTCCGGCCGCAAATTCGGCTGTTGAGCGTCATGGCGGCGACCATGCGCCGGGCGCGCCGCCGCGTCAAGCGCGATATCGCGGCGCCGCATCGCGCGAAGACGCCCATTTAAAGGTTATTTTACGACGCTTGCCTAGAACCGGAGACAGCCGCTCCCCTCCTTTGGCGGCTCTCCAAGCCGGGCGTCGCCATGTTTATTTTGTCGTCGAAATCCGAAACAGCTGTCCTGCCCCGCCTCGCCGCGCCGCTGATCGCCGGCGCGCTGCTGACGCTGGCGTTCCAGCAAGGCGCACAAGCTGCGTCCGAGTCTTTCATCATTGCCGATCAGGACGGTTACGGCCTGACCGAATGCCTCAAGGAACGCGGGGAATGCGGCCGGATCGTCGCCGACGCCTGGTGCGAGTTGCACGGACACGGACCGGCCCGCGGTTTCGGGCCTGCGGAGGACATTACCGCCGCCATTCCGACGGCCGAGCCGCGCCAGCCGGTTCCGGCCGGCGCGACCATCGTCGCCTGCTCGGACTGACTTAGCGCAGCCAGTCCTTGCACTGCGGCGCTGCGCCGCCGCCCCAGGGCTGGATCGGCACCGCGGCTGTCGAATTCTCCGGCGAGCCGTCGATCAGCCTGTCGGAATAGATCATGTAAATCAGCATGTTGCGCTTGATGTCACAGCCGCGCGCAATGTGCATCTGCTTCCACAGCAGCGAGCGGCGCTCGCTGATGATCAGATCGCCCTGCGTGAACCTGTCGTTTTCCCTGCCGGCGCGCAGCTTGATCGGCGCGTATTGATTGCAGGCGAGGGAAACCTCGGAGGTCTGCTCCGCGACGCCGAACATTCCCGCGACGCCACCCTTTTCATGCGCGGTATAGGCGCAGGCGACGCCGTCGATCAGCGGGTCGTCGACCACATAGGTCGCGAGCTTGTCGTTGGGCGTGAGCAGCTTGAAGTCGGTGGATCTGCGGAAGACGAGATCGGGCCCTTCCTGCGCCGCGGCTGCGCCAGCGCCGAGCGCCGCGCCCAAAACAATCATGCAGGACAGAATTTTGAGGTTCGTCATTGTGCCGCTCTCCAGATGGCGCTCGCGCGGGATATGGGCGAAGTCCGCGCTCAAAGGAAGGGTCCGGGCAAAAAAAGCCGCCCTGTGACGGGACGGCGCTTCGAACTTGCCAGGCGTTGGGGCGTCACCGCAGACAAGCGGACCTCATCCCCCGGAGCGAACGAAGCTCCGGAGGATGAGGCCGTCGTCTGAGATTATTCCTTCTCGGGCCGCCCGAGCAGGCGCGCCATTTCCGCTTCGAGCGAGTCCAGCGGGTCCGCCTCCGGTTGCGGCGACGGTATCGACGGCGGCGGCGCGGCCGGCGCTCTCATGGGCGGCGCCGGGGGCGGCGCGGCAGGGCGCCCGAAAGGAGCGGACGGCGCGGGAGCGGACGGCGACGGAGGCGGCGGTGTCGGCCCTGAGGCGGCCGGCGGCGCCGACGGGGGCTGATTTTCGCCCTTCGGCTGGATCAGCCGCTGCGTGCGCGCAAGGAACGGCGGCGTGGCGGGACGCGGCGGAATCGGACGCGCGGGCGGCGGGCTCGCGGGCCGTTGCGGCGCGGGCGGCGGCGGCGGCATGCTCGCAGCCGGCGCTGGCGCAGGCGCGGGTTCCGGCGCCACCGGTTTGGCCGGGCCCACGGGCTTGCCCGGAGCCGGCGCAAACAGGTCCGGCGGCAAATTCACCGGACCGGCAGCGGGCTTGAGCGGCGGGCCGGCGGGGAGCGCCGGCGGCAGCGGTTCTGCGGGTCCCGGCGGCCAGGCGGCTGGCGCGGGAGACTGACGCGCCTCGCGGGCCCGCGCGGCGGCGGCCTCGCTCAGCGCGATGCCGCCCTCGACGAGCAGGTCGTTCGGCCCGCCGATCAGCAGCAGATGCTCCGTGTCGTCGCGGCGCACGATTACGAGCTGGCGTTCGCGATCCAGATCGAACACGTCGACCACATCCAGCCGGCGCAGCCCCTTCTTGGCGGCCGAGGAGCGGATCCGGCGTCCGAACAGGAGACGGATGATATAAAGGACGAGGAGCGCGGCGATGAGGAACGCCACGATTGCTCCGAGAATCGGAAGCAGTTGGGAGAATCGGTCTTGCATGAAGGGCGGGTCTCTCTTCGGAACGCGCTTAGACCTTGCCAAATTAACAGTATTTCTGGCAAGCGGGGGTTAAAAGGCTAATCAATGGTTAACGCATCTTGAGAAAGCGGCGAATCCATGGTTCCCGCCGCTGCAAGCTGGCGCGCTGAATACCCTTCTTTTATGGCGGTTTTGCCGGATGCGCGATCGACAAACGGCGCGAAGGCCGGCTTTTTTCGACGTGCGCGTTCTTTAACCTTAATCTGGCATGGACATCGAATCGCCCGGATCGCGATCTGCGCGCGGCCGGGGGGCCAGGGGCGTTAGGGATGACCGACAGGACGGCGTCGTCAGCATATGACAGAAGCGAGCGGCCAGGCAGCGCCGGCCTGGTGCTGGCGCTTGCGCTGGTGATTTTGGCCGTGCTCGGCGCCTATTTTCTGGTCCCGCCCGCAATCGCGCCGCGTTTCGTCATGTTCGCCCTCGCGCTGTTCGGCGTGGCGGGCGTGTTTTTTCTTTTCGCCTATGCGGTCGGGCTCGTTCAGTTCTCGCCGCGCGTCGCCGGCAACGACGTTACCCGCCTGATCGCGGACTCGGCGGCCGAGGGCCTCATCGTCACGAAAGGCGAGCGGCAGATCGTCTACGCCAACGCCGCCTATATGGATCTCTGCGGCGCGCGCGATCCGAGCGGGCTGCAAATCGTCGAGCGCCTGTTTTCGGGTCCTCCGGAGGTCTCCGAGTCGGTCTACAGGCTCGCGCAGGCCGCGCGCGCCGGCACGGCCCATATCGAGGAATTGCGCCTGTCGCCGCCGCTCACCGGCGGATCTGAGGTCGGCTGGTATCGCATCACGGTGAGGCCCCTGCCCGAGGCTGGTCCGGCGGCCGTGCTCTGGCGCGTCGCCGATGTGACGGGCGAGCGGCAGCGGCAGGAGGGCGTTTTTCAGGAACTGCAGCACGCGATCGATTTTCTCGACCATGCGCCGGCCGGCTTCCTGTCCGCCGGACCCGATGGCGGCGTGCCGTATATGAACAAGACCCTCGCCAACTGGCTGGGCTATGATCTGACGCAGGTCGGTTCCGGCGGCGCGACGCTCGCCTCCATCGTCGCCAACAATGGCGCGGCGCTGCTTGCGGCCATATCCGGCGCGCCGGGAGAAGTGCGTAACGAACAGATCGATCTCGATCTGCGCTGCCGCGACGGCAAGCCCCTGCCCGTGCGGCTCTTGCATCAGGTCGCTTTCGGGCAGGACGGCGCGGCGGGCGCGTCGCGCACGCTGGTGCTCAACCGCGCCGCCGGCAGGAAACCGGAAGAAGGGCTGCGCGCCGCCGAAGTGCGCTTCGCCCGCTTCTTCAATTCGACGCCGATGGCCATCGCCACGCTCGATGGCGAAGGTCGCGTTCTCGACTCCAACGCCGCCTTTGCGAAGCTCTTGCCCAAGGCGCTGAAGTCCGGGCAGGCGAAGGAGCCCTGGTCCGTGCTCTCCGGGCTCGGCGAGCGCGATTCCGAGACGCTCCGCAAGGCCGTGCAGGACGCCATCGACGGCCGCAGCGACGTCAAGCCGGTCAATGTCTCCTTCGAGGAAGGCGCCGGGCCGCGCTCGGCGCGCTTCTTCGTGTCGCCTGTCGAGGACGGCGGTCAGAAGGGCGCGACCATCTATGCGCTGGACACGACCGAGCAACGCAAGCTTCAGGAAGAATTCGCCCAGTCGCAGAAGATGAACGCGGTTGGCCAGCTTGCCGGCGGCATCGCGCATGACTTCAACAATATGTTGACGGCGATCATCGGCTATTCCGACTTCCTGCTGTCGAGCCATCGTCCGACCGATCCGAGCTTCAAGGACATTCGGCAAATCAAGGCGACCGCCGAACGCGCGGCGGGCCTGACGCGTCAATTGCTCGCTTTCTCACGCAGGCAGACGCTGCGGCCGCAGGTGCTGCAACTCGGCGACGCGCTTTCCGAACTGCAAATGCTGCTGCGCCGCGTCGTCGGCGAGAAGAACGAGCTGGAGTTCCGCCACGGGCGCGATCTGTGGTTCGTGAAGGCCGATCTCACTCAGCTCGAACAGGTCGTCATCAATCTGGTGGTCAACGCCCGCGACGCCATGCCGGATTCGGGCGGCAAGGTTCAGATACGCACGCGCAATGTCGCCATGGCCGAATGTGCGAGCTTCGACGAGCAGCATCTGCCGTCGGCCGATTATGTGCTGGTCGAAGTCGAGGACAATGGCGGCGGCATTCCGCCCGACGTGATGGAAAAGATCTTCGAGCCCTTCTTCACCACGAAGGAAGTCGGCAAGGGCACGGGTCTCGGGCTCTCGACGGTCTTCGGCATCGTCAAGCAGTCGGGCGGGTTCATCTTCGCGTCGAGCGATGTCGGCAAGGGCACGGTCTTCCGCATCTTCCTGCCGCGCTACATTCCCGACGAAAAGGAAACGCCGCAGAAGGAGACCGAGGCCGCCAAGCCGCAGGGCGACTATACCGGCCAGGGCGTCATTCTGCTGGTCGAGGACGAGGACGCCGTGCGCGCGATCGGCGCACGCTCGCTGAAGACGCGCGGCTTCACCGTGCTGGAGGCGACGACCGGTCTCGAGGCGCTGGAAGTCGTGGAGGAGGTCGGCGGCAAGATCGACCTGATCGTCTCGGACGTGGTCATGCCCGAGATGGACGGCCCGACCATGTATGCCGAGCTGCGGAAGCGCGGCGTCAAGGCAAAGGTGATTTTCGTCTCCGGCTATGCCGAAGAGGCCTTCGCCAAGAACCTGCCGGAAGGCGAGTTCGGCTTCCTGCCCAAGCCGTTCTCGATCAAGCAGCTCGTCGAGACGGTGAAGGCGCATTTGCCGGCGCCGGAATAAAATTTGTGGGAAACCGAGGTGCGCCCCTCGTGCTTCGAGACGGCCCTTCGGGCCTCCTCAGCATGAGGGGCTTCTCGTTTCTGGGAGCGGCGCGCCCCCTCGTGCTTCGAGACGGCCCTTCGGGCCTCCTCAGCATGAGGGGCTTCTCGTTTCCGGGAGCGGCGCGCCCCTCGTGCTTGGAGACGGCCCTTCGGGCCTCCTCAGCGTGAGGGGCTCAGTGAATCCTTGTGAAGCGCTTAGGCCTCATCCTGAGGAGCGGGCGAAGCTCGCGTCTCGAAGGACGAGGCCGCCCCGCGCTTAATTCCCGCCCTCACAGCATCGGCGCGACCACGCGCACCCGCCGCTTCACGCCATCCGGCCCGATGACCTCGCGGAAGACTTCCGGCGCGCCCATGGTCACGCTGCCCTGCGCCACGGGCTCCGGGACGCTCGCGGTCGCCGGCGCAAGCGAACTTCGGCCCGGCGCCGCCGGCAGCGGGCGGGACAATTGTTCCGCCTGCTCGGCGGTCACCATCTGATCCTTCTTGTTGCGCTCGGCCAGAATGCGCTCGGCCTCGGCGAGGGCTTCCGTCCAGCTCTGCCCCGGCGGCTTGCAGCCGCAAGTGGGGTTGTAGGCCGTCTCGAATTTATGGGCGTTGGGGTGGTCGGCGTATGGCTCCCCGTCTATGGAGACCGCGGATTCCAGACCCTTCCATTGCGACTGCGTGTAAAGCTTCGCCTCCGCTCCCGGACACATGGCCTTGCAGAGCGCGTCGAGATCCTCGATCTGCGAATGTTTCGCCGAATAGGTGATCGGGAAAAATCCGCCATCGCAGGAGCGCACGCAGATCGCCATCGGGCCGCCCATGCTCCGCGAGCCCTCTTCGACGTCCTCCGACGGGCCGTTCTGGGAGGGATCAATCTGCTCTTCGCGCAGGCCCGTGGTCTGGTCCGGCGGCCGGACGCCGAACAGTTCCTCGAAGAAGCTTCCCGGATCCGGCTCGGCCGGCGCGCGGCGCTGCGGACGGCACTCCACTTCGTAGCGGGCCATCAGCGCCTGACGCTGGCTGTCGTCCGACCCCGCCTGTTCATAGGCGGCGATCGACCCCTGCAGGGCGTTGAGCCGCGCATTGATCGGGCTGCATTGCGGCGGCGGCGGTTCGCCGAAGAACAGGAACTGCTGGCGATCACAGCCCATGGCCCGGCCCTTGACGGCGAGGCGGCCATATTCGACGCGCTGCTTTGCGGCTGCGGCGCGGTAACGGGCGGCCATGCCCTCCTGACCGGCCTTGGCGATCTGCGCGCGCAGATCCGTACAGCGGGGGCTTTCCGCGCGTGCGCCGGGAATCGCAAGCAACGCAGCCAGAAGAACCGCGACGCGCAGCGCCAGAGAACGAAGATGACGGAAGGTTTTGGGCCCCAGTGTCGGCCTCATCAAATGCTCCGGCTTCCAGCCTGACTTCGGGACCTGCTGTCGAACGCGCCTCTGCGGCGCGGCGGTCCCGTCCGAAGGGAATCACGGCGGGGCTATTCGCCATAATGGCCCATTCGGGCCACCGATCAACTTCCCTTGATTCTTCAGGCTTTCATGTCGGCAAAAAGGCCGGCGCCGCGCGGTTTGATGACAATTTCAGGAGTCGGCGCCCGGCCTCTTAAATGCAGGAAATCTCACAAAAAAACAAAGCGTCCCGCCGGGAAGCCGGAGGGGGCGTCCCGAGGCGTCCGTGCCCGGTCAGTCGTCCCGATAGACCTTCTCGCGACGCTCGTGCCGCTCCTGCGCCTCGATCGAGAGGGTCGCGATGGGGCGGGCGTCGAGGCGCTTGAGCGAGATCGGTTCGCCGGTTTCCTCGCAATAGCCGTAGGAGCCGTCTTCGAGCCGTCCGAGAGCGGAGTCGATCTTGGCGATCAGCTTTCTCTGCCGGTCGCGGGCGCGCAGCTCGATCGCCCTGTCGGTTTCCGAAGACGCCCGGTCGGCGAGATCGGGATGGTTCTCATTTTCGCTTTGCAGAGCCGCAAGGGTCTCGCGGCTCTCGTGCAGAATGTCTTCTTTCCAGGATAGCAGCTTGCGTCTGAAATATTCGCGCTGCCGATCGCACATGAAAGGCTCGTCTTCGGACGGTTTATAGTCCTCGTCCAGATCCACCGTCATCGCCGCGATTCTCCCATTGGCCCATAGGCGGCGCCTATATAAACGCGCCGCGTGACAGATACAATCACAGTGTGCAGGCGCCCCGCCCGGGACCATTCCCGGTATAGCAAGACGGCGCGCCCGTCCAGCTGAAAAACCGCCAGAATCCGTCACCCCATCGCCTTGCGCAGGTTTTCGTCGACCTTGTCGAGGAAGCCCGTCGTCGACAACCAGCTCTGATGATGGCCGACGAGCAGCGCCAGATCCTTGGTCATGAAACCCGATTCGACTGTCCTCACGCAGACGTCTTCGAGGGTCTTGGAGAACCGCGCCAGTTCCTCATTGCCGTCGAGCTTGGCGCGATGGGCGAGGCCGCGCGTCCAGGCGAAAATCGAGGCGATGGAGTTGGTCGAGGTCTCATGGCCTTTCTCGTGCTCGCGATAATGGCGGGTCACGGTGCCATGGGCGGCTTCGGCTTCCACGGTCTTTCCGTCCGGGGTCATCAGCACGCTGGTCATGAGGCCGAGCGATCCGAACCCCTGCGCGACGATGTCCGACTGCACGTCGCCGTCGTAATTTTTGCACGCCCAGATGTAGCCGCCGGACCATTTGAGCGCCGAGGCGACCATGTCGTCGATGAGACGATGCTCGTACCAAAGACCGAGCGCTCCGAATTGCGACTTGAATTCCGCGTCGTAGACTTCCTGGAAAATATCCTTGAAGCGGCCGTCATAGGCCTTGAGAATCGTGTTCTTCGTCGAGAGATAGACGGGGAATTTGCGCTGAAGCCCGTAATTGAAGGTCGCGCGCGCGAACTCATAGATCGAGTCGTCGAGATTGTACATCGCCATGGCGACGCCGGCGCCGGGGAATTTGAAGACTTCCTTCTCGATGACCTGTCCGTCCTCGGCCTCGAATTTGATGGTGAGGCGGCCTTTGCCGGGAACCTTGAAATCCGTGGCCTTGTACTGATCGCCGAAGGCGTGGCGGCCGACGACGATCGGCTGCGTCCAATGCGGCACGAGGCGCGGGACGTTGCTGCAGATGATCGGCTCGCGGAAGATGACGCCGCCGAGAATATTGCGGATCGTGCCGTTCGGCGACTTCCACATTTCCTTGAGGTTGAACTCCTTCACGCGCGCTTCGTCGGGCGTGATGGTGGCGCATTTCACGCCGACGCCGTGCAGCTTGATGGCGTTGGCGGCGTCGATGGTCACCTGATCATTGGTGGCGTCGCGATTCTGGACCGAAAGATCGTAATAGAGGAGGTCGATGTCGAGATAGGGCCGGATCAGCTTGTCCTTGATGAAGGCCCAGATAATGCGGGTCATTTCGTCGCCGTCGAGCTCGACGACGGGATTGGCGACTTTGATCTTCTGCATGTGATATCGATCCTCGCGCTTCGCGCGCCTTATAGCCCCGCCCCGGCGTCAGGAAAAGCGCCGTGGGCCGGGCAGTCGCGGACAAGCATCAACGGCGCCATGGCGTCTTCTCAAAAAGCCTTTCCCGCCGCGGCGGTTCAGCCTAATTAGCGGCTTCTCGGCAAAAGGACGCAGGCGTTGGTCGGAGCGGGTACGGATCACACCAAACAGGCCCTCTCGGGCGGGCCGGCCATCATTCTGGTGCGGCCGCAGCTCGCCGTGAACATCGGCATGTGCGCCCGCGCCATGGCCAATTTCGGCCTCTCGGATCTGCGCCTGGTGTCGCCCCGCGAAGGCTGGCCGCGCACGGGGGCCTATCGCAAGGGCGCCTACGCCGCCGCCGCCGGGGCGACGCATCTTCTCGAGAGCGCGAAGCTCTACGACAGCGTGGCCGAAGCCATTGTCGACCTGAATTTCGTTTACGCCACCACCGCGCGCGGCCGTGGCCAGATGAAGCCCGTCCGCACGCCCGCCACAGCGCTCGCCGATACGGCGCAGCGGGTCGCCGCCGGCGAAAAGCATGGCGTGCTGTTCGGTCCGGAGCGCACCGGCCTCGACAATGACGACGTCGCGCTCGCCGACGCCATCCTCACCTTCCCGGTCAATCCCGCCTACGCCTCGCTCAATCTGGCGCAGGCGGTCCTGCTCGTGGGCTATGAATGGTTCCGCTCCGCTCACGGCGACGTCGTGCCCTATGAGCTTGAAGAACGCTCCCCGCCCGCGACGCGCGAGATGACCATGGCCTTCTTCGACTTTCTGGAGGAGGAGCTCGACAAGCGCGGCTTCTTCCGCCCCTTGACGAAAAAGCCCGTCATGTCGCGCAATCTGCGCAACATGTTCCACCGCATGGGCCTCACCCAGCAGGACGTGCGC
This sequence comes from uncultured Alphaproteobacteria bacterium, assembly GCA_963717565.1. Classification (GTDB taxonomy): domain Bacteria; phylum Pseudomonadota; class Alphaproteobacteria; order Rhizobiales; family Beijerinckiaceae; genus Methylocystis. The sequence goes on along the minus strand of CAVQWJ010000014.1, from coordinate 305,360 downwards.
ACGCTGTGGGGCATGGTTGTGCGGCTGGTCGAGGGCCCGCGCCGTGATCCGAAGAAGGTTTGGCGGCGGAAGCAAACTGAGGATGCGGAGGGCTGAGCCCCCTCATCCGACCCCGCTTCGGCGGGGCCACCTTCTCCCGCGAGGGGAGAAGGGGAAAGCGGCAAACTTTCAGAATGACCCCTTCTCCCCTTGCGGGAGAGGTGGCGCGAAGCGCCGGATGAGGGGGCCTCAATGGAACGACCGCTTCGCCTCCTGCGGCGCGGGCCTCACCGGCGCAAGCGGGCTCGCCTGATGGTGCAGCAGCCGCCAGCGCCCGTCGATCAACCGGAACCAGTTGGTCGCAAGTAGCAGCCCGCCACCGACTTCCTCCACGCAGAAGACGCGCCCGCCGGCGTCGTCGATCAGCGTGCGTTCGTCTCGCGCCGTCACCGCGTCCTGCGCGGGATTGCGGAAAATGTCGCGATAGGACGCGATCACCGCCGCGCGGGTGACCAGCGCGGGCCAGCCGGGATGCACGCAGGTGGCGCCCTCCTCCACCCAGATCGCCTCCATGGCGGCGATGTCGTGAGCGGCGAAAGCGCGGTAATAAGCGGCGTTTGCGGCGAGAAGGGCATTTTCATCCATGGAGGGAACTTGGGCCATTTGTGGCCGGCTGGCAATCTGTTCGCTCTTTCGTCCGGCAGCCTGAATCCTTACATGATCAATTACCGCTCTTGACCCGAATTGTGCTAAGCACGCGCCAGAATCCCCGGCCTTGAACCGGGCGCAGGAGGCTAGAAATGTTCATTCAAACCGAAGCCACCCCCAATCCCGCGACGCTCAAATTCCTCCCCGGTCAGACCGTGCTCGGACAGGGCGCGATGGAGTTCCGCTCGCCGGAAGCAGCGGCCAAGGCGCCGCTGGCGCAGGCGCTGCTCGCGATCGAGGGCGTCGAGGCGGTGATGTATGGCGGCGACTTCGTTTCGGTCACCAAGAAGGACGGCGAATGGGCGCATCTCAAGCCCGCCATCCTCGGCACGATCATGGAGCATTTCGCCTCCGGCGCGCCCCTGCTCGCCGAGGGCGCCGCCGAAGTGACCGATCACGGCGGCGAGTTCTACGATCCCGCCGACGCCGAAACCGTCTCGACCATCAAGGAGCTCATCGAAACACGCGTGCGTCCGGCCGTTGCTGGCGATGGCGGCGACATCGTGTTCCGGGGCTTCCGTGACGGGATCGTCTATCTCGGCATGAAGGGCGCCTGCTCCGGCTGCCCCTCCTCCACCGCGACGCTGCGCAATGGCATCGAGAACCTCCTGCGCCATTTCGTGCCGCAGGTGAAAGCCGTCGAACAGGCTTCGATGTAATCAGTTTCAAACACGGGCGGGCGTCTTACCCGCCCGTCATTGCGAGCGCAGCGAAGCAATCCGGAGCCACATCACGGCTCTCTATTGCTTCGTCGCTTCGCTCCTCGCAATGACGGCCATTAGGGATCGATCGGCAGCGTCTCGCCTGCCGCATGAGCGGCGATCCACTTTTTCAGCTCCGAGACATGATCCCGCTCTTCGTCGGCGAATTCCCGGGCGAGAATTCTCGTCTCGGGATCGTCGGTCGTCTCGGACACCCGCTGGTAATAGTCCAGTCCCGCCATTTCGGCCTGAAGCGCGATGTTCAGCGCATCTTCACGTCCGATGAACGGATCGGCGCCCCAGATGGCGGCGCTTTCCGGGCTTTCCAGATCGGGCCAGACGAATTCGTCGTGACGCAATTCCGGCAGGTCCCTGAACCCCGACCGCGCCCGCGCGTCGGAGAGATGCAGCCTCGAATAATCCGACAGACGCCGGAATAATCTGCTGACTTCCGGATTGCCGTTCGTGGCCATGGCGTCGGCAAGCTGCCCGAAACGCATGGCCGCTTCCGCCTCAAGCTGGATCGCGTGGGCTAGAAAATCTTCAACATTCATGACGGAAGTTCCTGCCGGGCGCAAAAAACAACGGCGCGCCTATATTATCGCGCGCCGCTTTGCAGGCTCAAAGTCCATATACCGGGCGCCGCGCCCAATTAGCGGGCGTCATTTCACGGCGATGTCGATCTTCTTTTCCTCGCTCGTCGCCTGCGCGGACTTCGGCAGTGTGACCTTCAGCACGCCCTTCTCGAAGCTCGCCCCGATCCTGTCGACATCGACATTCTCAGGCAGGCGGAAGCTGCGTTTGAAGGAACCATAGCGGCGTTCGGAGAAGAACATGCCCTCTCTCTTTTCCTCGCGCTCCATCTTCTTCTCGCCATGGATCACCAGCGCGCCATTGGCGACCTTTACCTCCACATCCTTCTGATCGAGACCGGGAAGCTCCGCCGTCACCTCGAATTCATTGTCGCGCTCAAGGAAATCCACCGGCGGCGAGCCCTGCAAGCCCAGGAGCCGGTCGAAGGTCTCCATCTCGCCGCTGCGCTTCTGCAACGGCGCCTCATCGAAGAAACGGTCGAGCTGACGACGCAGCGCCTCGAACGGGCGCCAGTCCCACAGATCGGGAGAAACCACCGCGCCGCCGTCCTTTTTCTCCGGCGCGTTCTGCTGCTCCTGAGCCATTTTCGCCTCCGTTTTTGAAACCGGGCATTCTTGCTGCCCGTCGCCTACAGAGATCATGGACCCGCGAAGCGCCTTCAAGCGTCGCCATTTGCGCGAAATGTATCGGCTTCGCCTAGTCTTCTTCAAGCGACAGCAGGCCGGCGTCGCCGCCGCTCGACGCGGTGTTGATCGTCACCGTGATCTCCCGGACGAACCTGCGCAGATAGTCGGGACCGCCGGCCTTCGGCCCTGTCCCGCTGAGGCCGAAGCCGCCGAACGGCTGGCTGCCGACAATGGCGCCGATCGTATTGCGATTGACGTAGATGTTCCCCGCCGGCGCGCTTCGCGCAACGGCCTGCACGCGCGTTTCGATGCGCGTTTCGAGCCCGAAGGTCAGGCCGTAGCCGCTCGCCTCGATTTCATGGAGAAGCGTGTTGAACGCGTCCGCGCGCCAGGTCGCGACGTGAAGAACGGGGCCGAAAACCTCCTGCTTGAGATCGCCCGCATGTGCGAGACGAATGATTGACGGCGCGACGAAAAATCCCGTCTCCGGCGCCTCTCCGGCGTAAAGCAGCCGCCCGGCCGCCTTCGCGTCGGCGACATGACGATCGAGCTTTTCCTTGGCTTCCGCGTCGATCACCGGGCCCACATGGACGCCAGCTTCGCGCGGATCGCCAATGCGCAATTCCTTCGCCGCGCCGATGAGCCGCTCGATGGCCGCGGGCGCGATATCCTCCTGAAGACACAGGAGCCGCAAGGCCGAGCAGCGCTGTCCGGCCGAGCGGAAGGCGGAGGCGAGCACATCGTCGACGACCTGCTCGATCAGCGCGGTTGAATCGACGATCATGGCGTTGACGCCGCCGGTCTCCGCGATGAGCGGCGCCAGCGCGCCCTCCCGCGCCGCCAGCGCACGGTTGATGTGCTGCGCGACCTCGACCGAGCCGGTAAAGACGACGCCGGCCGTGCGCGGATCGGCAACGAGCGCGGCGCCGACGTCGCCGGCGCCCGGCGCGAGTTGCAGCGCCGCGCGCGGAACGCCCGCCTCGTGCAAAAGCGAAACCGCTTGCGCGGCGATGAGCGGCGTCTGCTCGGCGGGTTTGGCGACGACGGCGTTGCCGGTAACGAGCGCGGCGGCGACTTGTCCGAGGAAGATCGCCAGCGGGAAATTCCAGGGCGAGATGCAGATGAAGACTCCGCGCCCCTCATAGCGCAGACGATTGTCCTCGCCGGTCGGGCCGGGCAGCGTCATCCCGCGGCAGACCAGTCGCGCCTGATTGGCGTAATAGCGGCACATATCCGCCGCCTCGCGGAGTTCCGCCAGCGCGTCGTCGAGCGTCTTGCCGGCCTCGCTTTGCAGGAGAGACAGAAACACGCCGCGCCGCGCCTCGAGCAAATCGGCGGCGCGCTCCAGCGCCCGCGCGCGCGTTTCGACGGGCGTCGCGTTCCAGTCCGGGAACGCGCGCGCGGCGATCGCCATCATTTCGCGCGCCGAATTTTCATCGGCCTCCACGACGGCGCCGATGTCGAGCGCGGCGTCGATGGGCGACGCAAGCCGGCGCGGCGCCTTCACTGAGGGAACCGCAGGGCGCGCGTCTTTTACGCCGCGCGCCGCGGCGATCTCATCGAGCAGCGCGCCGAGCGCCATCCGGTCGCCAAACTCCACGCCCTTCGAATTGGCGCGCAGCGGCAGATAGATTTCCGAGGGCAAAGGCAGGCGCGGATGGCGCGCGCGCTTCGCGTCGCCGATCACGTCATGCGGATCGACAATCAGCGCCTCTTCGGGAGTCTCCGGATCGGCGGCGCGCGCGACGAAGGAGGAATTGGCGCCGTTCTCGATCAGCCGCCGCACCAGATAGGCGAGCAGATCGCGATGCGGGCCGACCGGCGCATAGATACGCACGGGCGCGTCGCTGATGTTGGCGAGCGCCTCGTAAAGCGGTTCGCCCATGCCATGCAAGCGCTGGAACTCGAAATCCCTGCGCGCGCCGGCGCGCACCAGAACCTCCGCCACGCTGCGCGCATTATGCGTAGCGAATTGCGGATAGAGACGCGGCGCCGCGAGCAGCGCGACGGCGCAGGCGTCGTAATTGAGATCGGTCATCGCCTTGCGCGTGAAGACCGGATAATCGGCGAGCCCGCGCTCCTGGGCGCGCTTGATCTCACTATCCCAATAGGCGCCCTTGACGAGCCGCAGCATGAAGCGCCTGTCATGCGCCTCGGCGAGCGCCAGCGCATAGTCGATTACGTCGCGCGCGCGCTTCTGATAGGCCTGCACGGCAAGGCCGAAACCCTCCCAGCCGCGCAGCGACGGGTCCGCGACGACGCGGGCGATCACGTCGAGCGACAGCTCGAGCCGGTCGGCCTCTTCGGCGTCTATGGTGAAGGCGAGATCATGGGCGCGGGCGAGACGCGCGAGCTCCAGAACGCGCGGCGGCAGTTCCCGCAGGACGCGCTCGTGCGAAATCGCCTCGTAACGCGGATGCAGCGCGGAGAGCTTCACAGATATGCCCGGCCGCGCCGGCAGCGGCGCCCCGCCCGCTTCCTTGCCAATGGCGCGAATGGCCGTCGCGTAAGATTCGAAATAGCGATCGGCGTCGGCCGCGCTGCGCGCGCCTTCGCCGAGCATGTCGAAGGAAACTCGCTCGCGGCGCCCGCGCGCGCGGGCGAGGGCGTCGTCAATCGTCTCGCCGAAGACGAAATGCGCGCCCATCAGGCGCATGGCCTGCCGCGCGGCCGTGCGCAGGGCCGGCAGGCCGATGCGGCGCGCCAGATCGGCGACGAGGCCGCGCGGCTCCCCCTGCCCCACGATCCGCGCCGACAGGCCGAGCGCGAAGGCGCAGGCCTGAACGAGCAGCACGTCCGACTCGGCGGCGTGATGCGAGAAATCCCCCGCCGCGAGCTTGTCGACGATGAGCTGGTCGGCGGTGGCGTCGTCGGGCACGCGCAGCAGCGATTCCGCCAGCGCCATCACGGCGAGGCCCTCGCGCGACGAGAGCGAAAACTCGTGCAGAAAATCCTCGACGCCGCCCAGCGCGCTGCGCTCCGCGCGCATGCCGCGAATGAGCGTGCGGGCCATGTCGTCAATCGCTTTCCGGGCGGCCGGCTCGGGCCGTTGCGACAAAAAACGCGCGGCGAAGGCTTCGTCGGGCGGCGCATAGGGCGCGGCGAAGGGCGGCGGTCCTTTTCCTGTCGCGTCTGTCACGGTCTCGCAGCGCCTCGTTCAAGTCCCTTACTGGGATATGGGCGTGCGACGGCTACGCGGAAGGGCCGGACGGCGAGACCTCCGGTGAAATCGCAGGCGATTGTCGGGGCGGCGGACCGGTGACGCTCTAAACGGGCGCCGCCCCGTGACGTCAGTTGCCCTTCGCGGACCCCTCTCCGGGCCATATCCACGGATTCGCCATCAGGATGCGCCCGTAGAACTCGACGTTACGCCGGAATTTGTCGCGGTAGAGGGCGAGCATCGCCATATCCGCGGCGGTTCCGGCGGACGCCGCCAGCATTGCGTTTTCCGAAGTCAGAATGGCGATCAGCTCGGGACCATGTAACCCCGCTGCGATGTAGTGGCTGTGCATGAGCGCCGCCTCAGGTTCACGCTCCCGACTGTCATCATGTCAGTCTGTCCTCACCTCAACCGAGGAGACAGAGCGCTCTCCCGTCGAATTCATTTCGACGGGAAGATCGTCAGTGAAGCCACTTAACAAAAGCCAACGAAAATCCGGAGTCGTGAAAAAATTTGACGGCGCGGACGCGGCAGCCCGTCCGTGCTTCACGTCGCCCCCTTATCCACGGCAGATAGTCAGGCCTTACCCCGAGGCGCGCGCGAGGCGCGCGTCTCGAAGGACAAACCGCCCTGGTGGTTGTCAAAAACTAAATCTTGCTGCCCTCGGCGCCCGGGGTGACGCAGCGCCAGCGCGTGACCGTCACATTCGGGTGCTCGCCCGACCATTGGGCGATATAGGGCATGGCCTGCATCATGCAGTTGCGCGTAGAGCCGGTCACGGATTCGAGCGTCAACCTGCGCTCGTCGCAGGCGGTGGGCTGCGACAGGGCGCAGACGGTAAGGATGAGCTGGACGAAATTCATCGGCGGAGCCCCTTGCGTAAACGCCGCCTTTCGGGCGGCGTTTGATATGAAGCAAGGGTAATGCCGGTCAGGCGGGGGTCAATATTTCGCCCTTGCCATAGACCGACGTATCGCCGCCAAAACGCTGCAGCCGGCCGGAAAGAACCGCCGCCGCGCCGGCGCTGTCGGCTTTGAGGCCGCGCGCATAGAGCTTGGCGAAGGTCAGGTTCTGCGGGCCGCAGTCGACATAGGTCGGCGGCAGGTCCGGGCGCTTCGCCAGCACGATCGAGCCGCGCTTGTTGAGGTAGCCGACCCGGCCCGGGGTCTTGCCCAGCGCGATGATCGTGCCCGCGATGAAGCGCGAACCGAGATCGTCGCCGGCGTCGCCCTCGATGATCAGAATGCCCCGGCGCAGCCGATCGCCCGCCCGGGCGCCGGCCCTGCCGCGCACGACCACCCGGCCGCCCGACATGCCGGCAAGCTCGCCAGCGAGCGGGGCCGCGAGCAGATCGCCCACGTCGCCCCTGATCTCGATATGGGCTCCCTCGTTTCCGGAAGCCGCATAGACGCCCGCCGAGCCCGAGACCGTAATGCGCCCGCTCTTCGCGAGGCGGCCGAGCTGCGCGCCCACGTCGCCCTCGACATGGATCGAGAAGCCGGGCAGAAGCTTCGCGCCGATCAGATCGAAGCGCGCGGAGCCGCCCTCATAGCGGACATTCTTCAGATCGCCCTCGGCGATCCTGAACACATCGCCCGCCTTGATGGAGGCGCGGGTCGTGCCGATCTCGATCTTCTCGATCTCGGCCACGGACTTTCCGGCGAGACGGTCGGGCGTGAGCGCGGAAAGGTCGACGCGCTGCGGCGGCTCCTGACGGAGCGTGAAGGTGAAGGGCTTCACGGCAGCAAATCCTTCAGATGATAGTGGAACGGGCCGAGCTTGCCGCCGTAATTGCCGGCGCCGATGCGCTTGGCGCCCGTCTCCGGACCCATGTCGATGATGGCCTTGATGCCGGCGCGCATCGCGGCGCGCACGGCGTCGTCGGTCAGGCCGTCGATGACGATTTCCAGCGTGCAGCCGATGTCGTCCTCGAGGGCCGTCTTGGTCACGCCTTTCAGCGTGGGGCAATAGGCGTCATTCGTGGACGCGCTCATGCCCTTGTATTGCGAGCCGACCTTGGAGCCCGAGCGCACGATGCCGCCCGGGAACGGCATGATCGCGTCCGGCACGGCGTGGATCGCGTTCACGCCCGCTTCGGTCGCGCGCATGGTCGATTCCCAGTCCGCGCCCATGATCAGCAGATTGCCGCCGCCGACGGTCTTCTTCAGCACGCCGACCTGGCTCTCGACGAAGAACTCGCCGTCCATCACCGGCACGCGCCAGAAGCGGCGCCCGTCGATGGATTTCGAGGTCTGCCATTTGTCGCCGAACTGGCGCATCGAGTCGCCGACCTTGATCTTGAGATCGCCGTCGAAGGCCGAATAAAGCGCCGTGCCGGGACAGGTGAGAATGGTCTGGCCGACGCGATTGACCAGCGCCTTTTCCGCGCCCTTCGCCGAAAAGGCGAAGAACAGCAGGCGCACGCCCGGACGGCCGTCCGGCGTCTGCTCCTCGGAAAGCTCGCAATCGACGCCCGCCTCGCAGTCGCAGCCGATCACGGATGTGGCGTAGCCGGTTGCGACCTGCGCCGCCTGATTGGCCCATTTGCGCGTGGGCGCTGTGACGATGATTCCCGTCGCGGCCATCGGAAAGGCTTCGGCGAAACTGTCGTCGATCCGAACGCCGTTGCGAACTATACCTTGCATGCGACCTCCGCAAAGGCGTCCTTGTGCGGCAGCGCGGCGTCCGGCACGTCGAAAATGCCGCGCGGCAGGCCGTAAAGCTCTTCGTAATAGCTATCCAGCCGCGTGTTGATGTTCTTGTCGAAGCGCGGGCTGATGTGCAGCGTCTTGCCCCGGCGGTAATGCGACACCTCGCCGTCCTTCACCACAAGGTCGCCGTCCTTGAAGACGTAAGCCGCGCGGCGGAACATGCCGGCGACATCGCGATTCTTCTTGTAGACCGCGACATCGGCGATGGCGCCGGGCGCGAGCGTGCCGCGATCCGTGAAGCCGAACAGCTTCGCGGCGCCGGAGCGGCTCATCTGCGCGATCTCATAGTAATTATATTCGCGCTTGAGCGACGGCAGCGTCGTATGCTCCAGCACCTCCGCCGGCAGACGCGCCATGACTTCCGCGCGCAGTTCCGCGCTCATCAGCAGCGCGAAAAGTTCGGGATAGGCGGTGAAGGGACCGCCATTCGGATGGTCCGTCGTAAAGAAGACCTGCTCGGGATTCTTGATGAGCAGGAAGAGCTCCAGACCGGCCGCCCACTGGATGGCGTTGTAGTAGTTCGAAATCTTGTAGGCGTAAGGCACGATGCCGCCGCCATTGGCGTCGCCATCGAAGATTGCGCCCTTCTTCGGGCTCCCGCCCGGCATGCTGTTGAACTGCTTCAGCACGTCCGAGGAGATCGTCACCGTCTGCGAGAACATCACCTGCCCGACGTCGACCGTGACATTCGGATTGGCGTTGATCTTCTCGGCGAAAGCGGCCGCGGCGGAGGAGAAGGCGTTCGGACCTTCCTTTCCGTAAGCATAGAACTGCACATGGGCGAGATGCAGCGGCAGGCCCTGCGAGGCGTCGATCGTGTCGAGCGCCGTCTGGATATTGCCGGCGATGCCCAGATTGTTCATGTGCAGATGCAGCGGATGGTGAATGCCCACCGCCTGCGTCGCCTTCTGCAGCGACTGGAAAATCTTGCGCGAGGTGAGGCCGTAGAAAGGCACCTCGTCGTCGAGCCCGAAGGCGCGCATATTCTCCTTGAAGGCCTCGCAGCCGCCCGGATTGATGCACTTCAGGCCGAGCGAGCGCGTGCCGCTCACCGTCTGCGCGACATAATCATTGATCGCGCTTTCCGACTCGCCCGCGCGCAACTGGCGCAGCAGGAAGTCGTCATTGCCGAGAACCGTCAGCGCGCCCTTGTCGAGGATCGGCACATCGTTGAGCTCGAAGTGAGTCTGCAACGAGTGATGCGGCGCCATCGCCGGCTCCACCACGGTGGTGAAGCCCATCTGCGCATAGAGGCGGCCGGTCTCATAGGTCGACCATTTGGCCGTCGACAGCGGCGTGCCCTCGCGCCGCGCGCGAATCGCGCGATGCAGCTCCGGCAGCAGCAGGCGCGCCGTGTTCACATTGCCGCCGGCGATGTGCGAGTGAATGTCGATGGCGCCGGCCATGACGATATGGCCCGCGCAGTCGATCTCTTTGTCGGCCTTGCCGCCAGCCGGCGGCGCGACGATGCGGCCGTCCTCCAGCCAGACGTCGCCGACGCTATCCTTGCCCGTCGCCGGATCGACGACATGGCCGCCACGCAAAACTGTCAGCAAGGCGCGACCTCCGAAACATTCGCCATGATGGCGTCGATGACTTGCGCGACCGTCGGCGCGTCGGACGGCGCCGTCGCCGTGCGCAGCGTCAGGCCGCCGGTCTCCTGGGCCATGAGCACGGCGTCATGGGTGACGCCGGGCTGGCCGACTTCGATGTAAAGCCCGCGCGCGGGCGCGGCGCCCGCCGGGGCGAGGGTGACGAGCGGAATGTCGCCGCGCGACCACGCCGGCGCCTCGCCGTCGAAGGCGGAAATCCACAGCGCCGCGTCGGCCTCGCCGCTGTCGACGAGGCGCGACGCCTCGAAGCGCCAGGGGTCGTGCTCGGGATAGCCGCGGCCGAAGCCCGTGCGCGGCGGAAAGCCCGTCATCCAGCCCGACGCCTGCGTGACGCCAGCGGCGCCGGCGCGGCCGCCGATATGGACGCCCGTGAAGCGCGTCGTGACATTGAGGTCGGTCGCCAGCGCCTGCATCGTTTCGATGGTCAGCGCATCGAGGCCAATCGACGCCGCCCAGACGAAGCAGCCGAATTTCGCGTCTTTCAAGGTCTGCGCGACGCCGTCGATCAGTTCGAGTTTCGCCGGGTCGATCGCCACGCGCCGGCCGCCGACGCGCGCGCGCCAAGTCGCGAGCAGGCCGGGAATTTCCTGAAGCGTCGCCGGGATGATCTTGGCGCCCGGAACGGCCGAGGCTTCGCCCGCCTCGGGGCCGACCCAGATCACCTTGCGCGGCTGGCCCGCCTGCGAGCCGTGACGCGGCGCCTGATCGAGCGCGAGGCGCTCCAGCATGCCGGGCCATTGCCTGGTCAGGCCGGGGCCGAGCAGCACGACCACGTCGGCGCGCACGCGGGCCTCATTGGCCGTCGTCGTGAACATGCCGAAGGAGCGCTTCACGTCCAGATCGGCCAGCGAATCGCGCGAGGCCAGATGATCGAACGCGCCGCGCAGGCGCTCGGCGAGGAGAATCGCCGCGCGGGCGCCGGGAACGTCCGCGCCCAGTCCCGCGACGAGGGGGAATGTCGCGCGGCTCAAAATGCGCGCCGCCTCTTTACAGGCGTCTTCAAGCGCAATCGCTTTGCCGTCGAGCGTCGCCTTGCTCATCCGCTTTCTGCCTCGTGCCGCCTGGCGGTGGGTTAGGAACGGCCGCGCGGCGGGGCGCCTCGCGGCTTTGAAGAGTTTCCCTCGCTATGCCGCCCGCAGGAGGAAAATTCTAGGACTTTCTTTGTTGCAGCGCCCAATGCGCGGACGCGGGGCTGCGCGCCCATCCATTAAGGCGCGGCATGCCTAGCAGCCACATCGCTCCCTGTCGAGATACATCGCTCCCTGTCGAGATACTGGCCGCCGCATCGGGTCGCATAGCTATTTGCGCGGTCGGATCGTTCATGATAATGCTCTCGCCGAGCTTGAACCTGCCCCCTTTGCGCGGCCCCGGAAGTCGCGGAAAACAAGAGCAGGAGCAGCCAACTGAGTTCCAAATGGAGGAAACAAAATGGCTTGGACCACCCCTGTGATCGTCGAAGTTTGCGTGGGCATGGAAGTCACCGCTTACTCGTCGGCTGAAATCTAAGGATTTCACGCGAGTCGCCGCCGTCCTCCGGCGGGCGCTCCCAAAAATCGAGCCGGTAGGAACAGGGTCGCATGACGGCTCGTCTTACTTGGCTCGATTTTTTTTTGCCCGTCGTTGCGAGCGCAGCGCAGGCTATCCCGGAGCCGCGTTGTGGCTCTGGATTCCCTCGTCGCTTCGCTCTTCGCAAATGACGGCCACGTTTATCCGAGGCCATCATGCGCAAGGCTATTTTACCTTCCCTGCTGATTGTCGCCGCGCTCGCGGGAACCGCCGCCTTTGCCGGGACGGACGGCTCGAAAAAACTGGTCGACGACGCCAGAGCGCTGTTTCAGCCGATCGCGGCGGCCCCTGCCCCGAAGGACGCGCTTCAGGCGGCCCGCGTCGAGCTGGGCCAGCGGCTGTTCTTCGAGAATCGCGTGTCGATGGATGGCAATGTGAGCTGCTCGCACTGCCATCTGCCGGACAGGCAGGCGACGGACGGCCTGCCCAAGGCCATCGGCGTGTTCGGCAAGGAAAACCCGCGCAACGCGCCCTCGATCTTCAACGCGGCCCTGAATTTCAAGCAGCACTGGCGCGGAGACCGCGAGTCGCTGGAGGATCAGGCGGAAAAATCGCTGCTCGGCCCGGCGAGCTTCGGCAATCCGGATCAGGCGACGGCCATGGGCAAGCTGAAAGCGATTCCCGCCTATGCAGCCTCTTTCGCCAAAGCTTTCCCTGACGACAAGGACCCGATCAGCTCGAAGAACTGGGGCGTGGCGGTCGCCGCCTTCGAGCGCACGCTGCTCACCCCGTCCAAATTCGACGCTTTCCTCACCGGCGACGCCCGGGCGCTGTCGCCGCAGGAACAGGCGGGCCTGCGCACATTCATCGATACCGGCTGCGCCGGCTGCCACAACGGTTCGGCCGTGGGCGGGAATTCCTTCCAGAAATTCGGCGTCGTGGACGACTACTGGAAAGAGACGGGCGCCAAGTCGCCCGACAAGGGCCGCGCCGATGTGACCAAGAACGACGCGGATCTTTATGTCTTCAAGGTCCCCAGCCTGCGCAACGCCGCAAAGACCGCGCCCTATTTCCACGACGGCTCCGTCGAGGATCTGACGAAAGCCGTGAAGATCATGGGCAAGATCCAGCTCGGCAAGACGCTCACCGATCAGGAGGCGGCCGACATCGTCGCTTTCCTGGGCGCGCTCACGGGGCCGGTCCCGGCCAATTATGCGGCGCCGGAGCCCTATCCGGACGCGCCTGCGAAATAACCGCTTGCCGAACGGCGCACCCTCTCTAATTCCCGCTGGAATGCGGGAGTTAGCGATGCAGACCGAGCGGAACTACTGGTTTGTCGCGCAGGCGGCGCTGATCGGGGTCATGTTGGCGGCGGTGGATTTCGGTCTTTACGAGGCCCTCAATCACAGCTTCCGGTAGCGAAGCGCCTGCGCACACGAGAAAATTTGTGCTTTTTCCCCGGACGCGGGCCCCGCGCCCGGCAGGCGTGCGTCACTTTACTGCCGCGCTTTGTTGCTTGGGCAGCCAAAAGGGTCATATTCTCCCGTCATGCGAATCCTTGCGATTGACACCGCCCTCCCCGCCGTATCGGCCTGCGTGCTCGACAGCGAGGCGGAGGAGCCGATTTCCTCCGAGACCATCGCCATGGAGCGCGGTCACGGCGAGGCGATCATGCCGCTCATCGAGCGGGTCATGAGCAAGGTCGAGGGCGGCTTCTCCTCCATCGACCGGGTCGCTGTCGCTGTCGGACCTGGCTCCTTTACCGGCATCCGTATCGGCCTGGCCGCGGGTCAGGCCATCGGCCTTGCCTGCAAGACCGACGTCGTCGGCGTGTCGACCCTGGCCGCGCTCGCCGCCCCGCTCATTCTGGAAGAATTCGACGGCGTCGTCGCCGCGGCGATCGACGCCCGGCACGACAAGGTCTATGTCGCCGCCTTCGGCCCGGACGGCCGGTCGCTGCTGGCCCCGCGCCGCGCCGGCGCCCATGAGGCGCTTCGGGCGATGGGGGACGGGCCGCTGCTCCTGATCGGCTCCGGGGCGGAGCTTTTGGCCAAAGAAGCGCGCGCCAGCGGCGTCATGCACAAGATCGTCAGCGCACAGGCCTCGCCCGATATCGCCTATGTCGCGAGACTGGGCCTCGCCGCCAATCCGGAGACTGCGCCGGCGCGCCCGCTTTATCTCAAGGAGCCGGACGTGACCGTCGCCGGCAAGCCGCAGGAAGCCGCCGCCCCGCCCGACGCGCCGCCGGCCGAGACGCTCGCTTCCGAGCCCGTGCAGGCGTAGTCTATCCCCATGAGCCTGCTCACGAACTTCTTCGCCAAGCCGAGTTTCGCCGTGCGCCCCATCGGCGCAGAGCGCGCGGAGGAATGCGAAACCCTGCACGGCGCGTCCTTCGCCTTCGGCTGGTCCAAGATCGACTTCGAAAGCTACCTTACCGATCCCCATGTCCTCGCCGACGGAGCCGTGACCGAGGGGCCGAAGGGCAAGCTCGGCGGCTTCATCCTGTCGCGTCTCCTGCCCCCCGACGCCGAAATCCTCACCTTCGCCGTCGACCCCGCCCGCCGCGGCGCGGGGCTCGGGCGGATGCTGCTGGAGCGGCATCTGGAGAATCTGGAGCGCGGCGGCGCCCGACTGGTGTTTCTGGAAGTCGCCGACGACAATGCCGCCGCGCTGAAGATCTATTTACGCGCGGGCTTCAAGGAGATTGGCCGGCGCGAGAATTATTATCAGCGCGCCGACGGGACGAAGCGGGCGGCGGTGAATCTGCGGCTGGAGATGTAATAGCAAGCAGGCGCGGGATGAGGCTGACAGCGCCGCTTTTGCCCACTCCCGCTCGCGGTGAGAGGGTTCGGGTGAGGGGCAAAGCCACATTTGGAGTCGGCGCAACCAGCAAAACCGCCTATACTGTTTCACACCGTCTGAAATCGGCGCCTGAGTCGGGCGCTCAGGGCTTCGAGGAGCTTCGAGATTCCCAACCCGGTTCTGAATGCGGCTAAGCTTGCCGAGTCGCCCGGGACGGCGACTTCCGAGGGCGCGTCCTCCGGCGGCAAGGTTCTGGTCAAGTCCTACGGCTGCCAGATGAACGTCTATGACGCCACGCGCATGGCCGATCTGCTCGGCCGCGAGGGCTACGCCGAAACCGGCGACGAGGCGGACGCCGATCTGGTCATTCTCAACACCTGCCATATTCGCGAAAAGGCCGCCGAAAAAATCTATTCCGAGCTCGGCAAGCTGGCGCTCGAAAAGCGCGCGCGCGAGGCCGAAGGGCGCGACATGAAGATCGTCGTCGCCGGCTGCGTGGCGCAGGCCGAGGGCGAGGAGGTGCTGAAGCGCCAGCGCGCCGTCGATCTGGTCGTCGGACCGCAGAGCTACCACCGCCTGCCGGAACTGCTGAAGCAGGCGAAGCAGGGCCGCCGTCTGACCGACACGGAATTCGACGTCGAAGACAAATTCGAGTCCCTGCCCCAGCCGAGCCGCGCGCAGATCCGCGCCCGAGGCGTCTCCGCCTTCGTCACCGTGCAGGAAGGCTGCGACAAATTCTGCTCCTTCTGCGTCGTGCCCTATACGCGCGGCGCGGAGGTCTCGCGGCCCGTGCCCGACATCGTCGCCGAGACCCGCCGGCTCGTCGACGCCGGGGTGCGCGAGATCACGCTCATCGGGCAGAACGTCAACGCCTATCGCGGGCCCGACGACGATGGCCGCGAATGGAGCCTCGCCCGCCTCCTCGCCCATCTCGCCGGGATGGAGGGAATCGACCGGCTGCGGTACACCACAAGTCATCCCGTCGACATGGCGCAGGATTTGATTGACGCGCATGCGTCGCTCGAAAAGCTCATGCCCTACGTCCATCTGCCCGTGCAATCGGGCTCCGACCGCGTGCTGAAAGCGATGAACCGCAAGCACAAGGCGGCCGACTATCTCGACATCGTCCGCCGCCTGCGCAAGGCGCGGCCCGACGTAGCCATGTCGTCGGATTTCATCGTCGGCTTCCCCGGAGAGACCGACGCGGATTTCGAAGCCACGATGGCGCTGGTGCGCGAGGTGGGTTTCGCCTCCAGCTTCTCCTTCAAATATTCGCCCCGCCCCGGCACGCCGGGCGCCGAGCGCACGGATCAGATCGACGAAGAGATCAAGCGCGTGCGCCTCGCCGCGCTGCAGGCGCTGCTCGAAGAGCAGCGACAGGCTTTCAACAGCGCCACCGTCGGCAGGACCGTCGACGTGCTGTTCGAGAAACCCGGCCGCCACGAGGGTCAAATCGCTGGCAAGACTCCCTATATGCAGGCGGTGCATGTCAGCGGCCCCGCTGACATGATCGGCGGCGTGGCCCCTGTCGCCATCGTGGCGGCGGGCTCCAATTCGCTGGCCGGCCGACTGCTGGGCAAGGGCGAGGAGGCGAAGGCTTGACCACGATTGACGACCTGCGGACCGGACGCCCGGATGAGGCGGCCGAACCCGACGCGGAAATCACCCTGGCCTTCGAAAACAACCGATATGCTTCCCTGGTCTTTGGTCATTACGACCAGAACCTCGCCAAGATCGAACGGCGGCTGAAGGTCGCCTCCTTCGCCAATGGCAATCACGTCACGCTGAAGGGCAAGTCGGAAGCGTGCGAGCACGCCCGCCGCGTGCTGGAGGCGCTTTACGAGCGGATCGCCAAGGGCCAGTCGGTCGCGCTCGGCGACGTCGACGGCGCGATCGAGGAAACCGCGCGTCAGCGCAGCCTCTTCCCCGACGCCGAACCGGCGCGCGGCGCCTTCGAGCAGATCATCACCCGCAAACGCGGGCTGGTGCGCGCCCGCAACGCCGCGCAGGACCAGTATCTGCGCGCGATGAAGCGTTATGAACTGGTGTTCGGCTCCGGCCCTGCCGGCACTGGCAAGACCTGGCTCGCCGTCGGTCACGCCGTGCAACTGATGGAACAGGGCGCGGTCGAGCGGCTCATCCTCTCGCGTCCCGCCGTCGAGGCGGGCGAGCGACTGGGCTTTCTGCCCGGCGACATGCGCGAAAAGGTCGATCCCTATCTGCGCCCGATCTACGACGCGCTGCATGACTTCATGGACTCGCGCATGGTGGAGCGCGGCATGCAGACCGGGCATCATCGAAGTTGCGCCGCTCGCCTTCATGCGCGGCCGCACGCTCAGCCGCGCCTGCGTCCTGCTCGACGAGGCGCAAAATGCGACCTCCATGCAGATGAAGATGTTTCTGACCCGCCTCGGCGAAGGCTCGCGCATGATCGTGACGGGCGACCCGTCGCAGACCGACCTGCCGCCCGGCCAGACCTCCGGCCTGTCTGAAGCCGTTGGCCTGCTCTCGGAGATCGACAGCGTCGGGCGCGTGACATTCTCCGAAGGCGACGTGGTCCGTCACGATCTCGTGCGCCAGATCGTCGGCGCCTATGACCGCGCCGCCCGCGCGAGAAACGCGCGCTGAGCATGAGCGTTGAAATTGAAATCAACCTGTCCGCGGCGGCATGGGAGCGTTTCGACGGCCTCGAGGGGCTCGTCCGGCGATGCGTCGACGCAAGCCTTGCCGAAACGAGAGCGAAACTGTTCGAAGGTTGCGAGCTCAGCGTGACCTTCTGTGACGACGCGGAAATTCAGGAACTCAACGCCGAATGGCGCGGCAAGGACAAGCCCACGAATGTCCTTTCCTTCCCCACGCCGGGAAAGCTCGCCGCGCGCCCGCTGCTCGGCGATATCGTGATTGCCTATGAAACGGTCGCGCGCGAAGCGGCCGAACAGGATAAGACGCTCAGCGAGCACACAGCGCATATGGTCATCCATGGATTTCTGCATCTGATCGGTTATGATCACGAGACTGCCGCCGAGGCCGAAGAAATGGAGGGCCTCGAAAGACGGATCGCGTCGCGGTTGGACCTGCGCGACCCCTACGCCGAGGGGGAAGACGAGGCGGGCGAACTGAACGAAGGTCATGTCGATACGATCTGAAGAGGAACCCTTAAGACGCAGCCACGAGGCGCGCGGCAATCTGCTTGATCGCCTGCGCAGCCTGCTTGGACTGTCGCCAGCCTCCGTGCGCGAGGACATCGAAGACGCGCTCGAGGAGGCGGCGGGGGATGTGACGCCGCACGAGCGCGCCCTGCTCAAGAATGTGCTGGGCCTGCACGACCTGCGGGTGGAGGACGCGATGATCCCGCGCGCGGACATTGTCGCCATCTCCTCCGAGGCGACGCTGCGGGAGGCGCTGGCGGTTTTCCGCGACGCCGGCCATTCGCGCATGCCGGTCTACGCCGAGACGCTCGACGACCCGCGCGGCATGGTCCACATCCGCGACTTCGTGAACCATATCGCGCTCTGCGCCGATGCGGAGCCGAAGATCAATCTCGAAACCCCGGTGTCGCAGGCGAATCTGCTGAAACCGGTGCTGTTCGTGCCGCGCTCCATGCCCGCCCTCGATCTGCTGATCAGAATGCAGACGACGCACACCCATCTGGCGCTGGTGATCGACGAATATGGCGGCACCGACGGGCTCGTCACGATCGAAGACATCATGGAAATGATCGTCGGGGACATCGAGGACGAGCACGACGTCGCCGAGCCCCCGGAAATCGAGGAACTCGACAATGGCGACTTCCTCGTCGACGCGCGCGCCGATCTCGACGAGGTGACGGCGCGGCTCGGCGTGGATTTCCGCCTCGAAGACACGCCGGCCGAGGTCACGACCATCGGCGGCCTCGTCGCCTGGCTGGCGGGGCGCGTGCCCATGCGCGGCGAGATCATCGCCACGCCGGTCGAGGGCTATGAATTCGAGATCGTCGAGGCCGATCCGCGCCGGGTGGGCAAGCTGCGGGTGCGGGCGCGAGGGCATATCTGAAGCGTGACAGTTCCGGACTGTGCGGCCACGGTAAAGCAGCTAAAGTCACGCTGCTGATTGGTATGGAGTCCGATGGCCGAAACCGTCCAATCGACCGCCTTCCGCGCGGGACTTTCGTCCTTGCCGGCGCGCATCATTCTGGCTGACGGCTGGACGCGGCGCGGCGTCGCCTTCGCCGCAGGCGCGCTCGGGGCGCTCGCCCTTCCGCCCTTCGACTTCGCCCCCGCGATGGCCGCGCCATTGATCACGGCCGTCTGGCTCATCGACGGAGCGGCGGGGCACGGCGGAAACAGCCGTCTCGGCGCGCTGCAGTCGGCGGCCGGCGCCGGCTGGTGGCTCGGTTTCGGCTATTTTCTCGCCGGCCTGTGGTGGATGGGCGCCGCAATGCTGGTGGAGGCGGATCAGTTCGCCTGGGCGCTGCCGCTCGCGGTCATCGGTCTGCCAGCGGTTCTGGCGCTGTTTACGGCGATCGGCTTCGCCCTCGCGCGCCTCCTTTGGTCGCCGGGCAGCCTGCGCATCTTCGCGCTCGCCGCCGGTCTCGGCGCCTCCGAATGGCTGCGCGGGCATGTCCTTACCGGATTCCCGTGGAATGATTTCGGCATGGCGCTGGCGCAGGCGGGCCCGCTCGCTCAGGCCGCCTCGCTCATCGGCCTTTACGGTCTCGATCTGGCGGCCATCGTCATTTTCGCCGCCCCGGCGACGCTCGTCGACCGGAAACCCGGCGAGCGCTTCCTCTCCAACGCCGCGATATGGACGGCTGCGCTTCTTCTGGCGGGGCTGGCGACGTTCGGCGCGCTGCGCCTCGCCATGAATCCCACTCAAGAGGCGGCGGACGTAAAGCTGCGGCTGATGCAGCCAAATCTGCCGCAGGACGCGAAATTCAACCCCAACAATGGTCCGGAGATACTGCGCCGCTACCTCGCGCTCTCCGACCGCGCCACCGGCCCGGAACGCACGGGCGTCGCCGACGTCACGCATTTGATCTGGCCGGAGTCCGCCTTTCCTTATGTGCTCTCGCATGAGCCGCAGGCGCTGGCGGCGATTGCCCGGGCGCTGCACGGCAAGATTCTCATCACCGGGGCGGCCCGGGTCGAAGGCGACGTCGGCGGGCGGCGCGGCAAGATCTTCAACGCCATCCAGGTCCTGCAGGGCGACCGCGTCGTCGCCTTTTACGACAAGATGCATCTCGTTCCCTTCGGAGAATATCTGCCCTTCGAAAATCTTCTCAGGCCGCTGGGCGTATCGCAGCTCGTGCCGGGGACATGGGATCGGGGAGAGGGGCCGCGCGCGCTCGCAGCCCCCGGTCTCCCGCGCATCGCGCCGCTCGTGTGCTACGAAGCGGTGTTTCCCGGAGAAGCGACCGCTGAAACCGATGAAAAATCACGCCCGCAACTTTTGCTGAACGTCACCAATGACGGGTGGTTCGGACAGACAACCGGCCCCTATCAGCATTTCGCCCAGGCCCGCTTGCGCGCCATCGAGGAAGGGCTTCCGCTCATCCGCGTCGCCAACACGGGAATTTCGGCCATAGTTGATCCCTATGGTCGCATTATCGAGTCGCTTCCACTTGGGGTGGAGGGGGTCATCGACGGGCCTCTGCCCCTCGCTGCGCCCGTTACCTTTTTTGCCCGCAAGGGGTGGATCGTTTTCCCGATTCTCTGGACGCTGGCGCTGGCTTTGGCGGTCATGGGCCGCCGGTTCTCATAAAATGGGCTCTCTTTCAGAACGATATGAAACGAATGGGCGCCCATCGCCGGTTTCCGGTTCGGGGCGCTCCAGGCGGCGCTCACTTTAAATCAGCCCGGCTCTGAAGCTTTTGTTACGCTTGTGCCGGAGGAATATGAGCTTTTCCGCTTTTATCCGGTAAGTTTCTATTTCTGTTTGCATTTACGTAGGGGTAAGCTAAAACGTGACAGGAGGGGTTCAACGTGAAAAAGACGCCAGATCCGATCGATCGTCACGTCGGTAGCCGTGTACGAATGCAACGCATCCTGATGAAAATGAGTCAGGAAAAGCTCGGCGAGGCTTTGGGCCTCACCTTTCAGCAGGTGCAGAAATACGAAAAGGGGCTGAATCGCATCGGCGCGAGCCGGCTGCAGCAGATCTCCAAGACGCTGAGCGTCCCGCCCTCCTTCTTCTTCGAAGGGGCGCCCAGCCTGAACCCCGAGGAGGGGAATGGATTTGCCGAGGAGTCGTCATCCCAATATGTCGTCGACTTCCTGTCCACGGCGGAGGGGCTCCATCTCAATCGCGCTTTTGCGCGAATAAAGGACCCCAAGGTGCGCAAGCGCGTGCTCGACCTCGTGACCGCGCTCGCCGATCAGGACGAAACCGCGAGCGTGGCTTAGGCCCTCCGGCGTCACAGTTCTCTATAACGAACGCATCAGGCGCTTCTGGCTTGACGTAACGAACGCCGGCTGGCACACAGCGCGGCTAACTTCGTAGAATCGCGCACGCGCGCCGTCGCCTGCGTGGTCATTGGGAGAGTCGGAAGTGACCCGGAAGAATTATTTGTTCACCAGCGAGTCGGTCTCAGAAGGCCATCCGGATAAGGTTTGCGACCGCATCTCGGACGAAATCGTCGATGAATTCTTCCGCGAAGGCCCGAAGGCGGGGATCGACCCTTACGCCATCCGCGTCGCCGCCGAGTGTCTTGCGACGACCAATCGAGTCGTGATCGCCGGCGAGGTTCGCGGCCCGCACATCTCCTTCGACCGCATCACCCAGATCGCGCGCAACGCCATTCGGGCCATCGGCTACGAGCAGCGCGGCTTCCACTGGAACACCGCCAATATCGAAGTGCTGCTGCACGAACAGTCGGTCGACATCGCGCAGGGCGTCGACG
Organism: uncultured Alphaproteobacteria bacterium; assembly: GCA_963717565.1. Taxonomy (GTDB): domain Bacteria; phylum Pseudomonadota; class Alphaproteobacteria; order Rhizobiales; family Beijerinckiaceae; genus Methylocystis. The sequence continues at coordinate 284,083 of CAVQWJ010000014.1, read as the reverse complement.
CCGCCGGCAACAAGGACGAGGGCGCGGGCGATCAGGGCATCATGTTCGGCTACGCCGTCCGCGAAACGCCCGATCTGATGCCGGCGCCGCTTTACTATTCGCAGAAGATTCTCGAGTCGCTCGCCGAGGCGCGCCACTCCGGCAAGGAAAAGGGTCTCGGCCCGGACGCCAAGAGCCAGGTCACGGTCCGCTACGTGGACGGCAAGCCCGTCGAGGCGACGCAGATCGTGCTGTCGCATCAGCATATCGACGAAACCCTCACGCCGGCCGACATTCGTCGCATCGCGGAGCCCTATATCCGCGCGGCCCTGCCGCAGGACTGGATCACCCACAATACGGTCTGGCACGTGAACCCGACCGGCAAGTTCTTCATCGGCGGTCCCGATGGCGACTCGGGCCTCACCGGCCGCAAGATCATCGTCGACACTTACGGCGGCGCGGCTCCGCATGGCGGCGGCGCCTTCTCGGGCAAGGACCCGACCAAGGTCGACCGCTCGGCCGCCTATGCCGCGCGTTATCTGGCCAAGAACGTCGTCGCCGCCGGTCTCGCGGACCGCTGCACGCTGCAGCTCGCCTACGCCATCGGCGTCGCCGAGCCGCTGTCGATCTATGTCGATCTGCACGGGACCGGACAAGTGCCGGAGGACAAGCTCGAAGCGGTGCTGCCGCAGCTCGTGCGCCTGACGCCGCGCGGCATTCGCGAGCATCTCCAGCTCAACCGCCCGATCTACGCCCGCACCTCGGCCTATGGCCATTTCGGCCGCGCGCCGGAGGCCGATGGCGGCTTCTCCTGGGAGAAGACCGACCTCGTCGATCAGCTGAAGTCGCATTTCGCCTGATTGCCGCGCGCGCGGTTTCCCGCGCGCGCCCCCTGCCCTTCGCACTTCGCGCTTCCCCGCAAGGGGAGGGATTTGGAGCGCGCCGAACCTCGGCTCTCCTGAAGCGTCGGGGGTGGGGCGTTTCGGAAACGCCGCGCCCCGAAGCACGCCGCCATGCCCCGCACTCGCGAGCAAAAATGACTGAAGAAGCCCAGCCGCTTCGTCGTCGGCTTTACGGTCGCTCCAAGGGAAAGGCGCTGCGTCAGCATCAAAGCGAGCTGATGGCGGAGCTGCTGCCCCGGCTTGCGCTCGACCTCGCCTCCCCCCTGCCCCTGCGTCCCGACCGCGAAACCCGGCTCGAGATCGGCTTCGGCGGCGGCGAACATCTCATCGAGGCCGCGGCGCGCGAGCCGGATGCGGATTTTTTCGGATGCGAGCCCTTCGTCAACGGCATGGCGAAGCTGCTGGCCCGTATCGAAGAGCGCGGACTGGCGAACATCCGCCTGTATCAGGGCGACGCCGCCGAGGTTCTGGACCGGCTGCCGGATGCGAGCCTCTCGCGCGTCTATATCTTCTACCCCGACCCCTGGCCGAAGCGGCGCCATCGCAAGCGCCGCTTCATCTCGCCGGAAAATCTGGAGAGGCTCGCGCGGGTCATGCGGCCGGGCGCGGAGCTTCGCTTCGCCACCGACATCGACGATTACGCCGCCTGGACGCTCGCCCGTCTGCGCGCTTGCGACGCATTCCGGTGGCGCGCGGAGGCGGCGCAGGATTGGCTGGAGCCGTGGGCAAGGCTGGACGCGGACCAAATATGAGGCCAAAGCGATGGCGGCCGGACGCCGTCCGGTCTATCTGACGTTCATCAGACAGGCGAATTGATTTGCTTCAGAGGGAGCGGGGTGATGGTTTTGGCGAATGAGGGGCGGCCCGGACCTGTGGAAACGACGGTCGAGAGCTTCCGGGACGATGTTCTCGAACCCTCCATGCGCCAGGTCGTGCTGGTTGATTTCTGGGCTCCCTGGTGCGAGCCCTGCAAGCAGCTGGGCCCGGTAATCGAGCGTGTGGTCGCCGGCACGGGCGGCAAGGCTGCTCTCGTCAAGATGAACATCGATAATGAGCCGGAGATCGCCGGACAGCTCGGCATCAAGTCGATCCCCGCCGTCATCGCCTTTCAGCGCGGCCGTCCGGTCGACGGCTTCGTCGGCGCCTTGCCCGAGAGCCAGATCAAGGGCTTTATCGAACGCCTCGTCGGGCCGATCGAGGACAGCGCCGCCGACGCGCTCGAAGCCGCTCAGGAGCTGATTGACGCCGGCGACGTCAGCGCCGCGCATGAGCTTCTGTCGGAACTCGTGAACGAGGAGCCGGTCAATCCGAAGGCGGTCGCGCTACTGGCGCGCCTCTATATCGCCGCCGGCCAGCTCGACTCGGCCCGCGCGCTGCTCGACCGCCTGCCCGAATCCGCCCGCAAGGACCCGGAGGTCGCCGCCGCAGCCGCCGCAATCGAAAACGCAGCCGCCGCGCAGGACCTCGGCGAGGTCGAGGACCTCAAGGCGCGGATAAACTTCGACCCGAACGACCTTCAGGCCTATTTCGATCTGGCGCTGGCGCTCAACGCCCGCGACAGGCGCGACGAAGCGGCCGAAGCGCTCCTTGAAATCATCCGGCGCGACCGTAGTTGGAACGAGGACGGGGCGAGGAAGCAGCTCGTCCAGTTTTTCGAAGCGTGGGGCCCGATGGACAAGGCCGCCGTGGCGGCGCGGCGCCGGCTCTCCACGTTGCTCTTCTCATAAAGGGAGAGGCGTCCCCCCGCCCGCGCGCCATGACTCTGAATCACCCCTATTCGGACATTCGGGAACTTCCGGAGATTATCCCGGTGTTTCCGCTCGCCGGCGCGGTCCTGCTGCCGCGAGGCGAATTGCCGCTCAATATTTTTGAGCCACGCTATGTGCAGATGGTCGACGAGGCGCTCACCGCGGACCGGCTGATCGGCATGATCCAGCCTCTGCCGAGCGGCAATGGCGCGACGCCGCCGCCGCTTTACCAGATCGGCTGCGCGGGGCGCATCACCCGCTTCGCCGAAACCGGCGACGACCGTTATCTCATCACGCTGACGGGCGTCAGCCGCTTCAGAATCGTCGAGGAACTGACAGGGGCCGCGCCCTATCGGCGGTTCCGGGTGGATTACTCGGGCTTTGGGGCGGATCTCCTGCCCGGCGCCGGCGAAAACGCCGTGGACCGGGAAAGCATGATCTCGATGTTGCGAACTTTCGCGGAATCCTCCAAGCTTGAGGTCGACTGGGCGAGCATCGACGCGGCGCCCACGGAGACGCTCGTGAACGCTTTGGCGATGATGTCGCCCTTCGGGTCAAATGAGAAGCAGGCGCTGGTCGAGGCCATCGACCTCAAGACCCGCGCCGAAACGCTGGTCGCGCTGGCGAAGCTCGATCTGGCGGAGCGCGACGACGTGCGTCAGCAATGGCACTGAAGCCATAAACGAAAAGACGGGAGTTCAGATGAGCGAGAATATCGACGCCGGCGGCGACAGCAACGATGCCAGTGCTCCCGAGGGAACGCGGGTCGATCCCAAGCTGCTCGAAATCCTCGTCTGCCCGCTGACGAAATCGTCGCTGGATTACGATCGCAACAGGCAGGAACTCATTTCGCGCTCGGCGAGGCTCGCCTACCCGATCCGCGACGGCATCCCGATCATGCTGCCGGAAGAGGCGCGCCAGATCGACTGAACAGGCGCGCCCAAATGGATCACCGTCCGGAAAGCGAGCTTCTCGCGATCCTCGATCTCGAAGATCTCGGAGAAGACCGCTTTCGGGGCGTGAGCCCGGCGTCCGCGGGCGGGCATCTCTATGGCGGGCAGGTTGTCGCGCAGGCGCTCGTCGCCGCAACGCGCACCGCGCCGGCCGACCGTCCGGCTCATTCGCTCCACGCCTATTTCGTTCTCGCGGGCGATCCCCGCATCCCGATTGATTTCGCGGTGGAGCGCGTGCGCGACGGCCGCAGCTTCACGACGCGGCGCTGCGAGGCGACCCAGCGAGGCCGCGTGATTTTTTCGCTGGAAGCCTCCTTCCAGCGCCGCGAGCCGGGGCTGTCGCACGCCGTCGAGGCGCCGCAGGCTCCGCATCCCGAAAGCCTGCCGACGATCGACGCGCTGATCGAACGGTTTCAGGCCTTCCTCCCCGCGCCGGCCGAACCCTGGAGAAATCGCGCCCGATCGCTCGACATGCGGGTGGTGGCGCCCGAGGCGCTGCTTTCCCCGACGAAAGCAGGTCAGCTGATCTGGTTTCGCGTGCAGGGACCCCTGCCCGACGACGAGTCCACCCATACGGCGCTGCTCGCCTATCTCTCGGACATGACGCTGCTGAACACGGCGCTCATGGTCCATGGCCGCAACATTTTCGATCCTCGCATCCAGGTTGCGAGTCTCGACCACTCTCTGTGGATTCACGAAGCGCCGCGCGTCGACGGCTGGCTTCTATATGTTCAGGAAAGCCCCGCGGCCTCCCACGCGCGAGGGCTGACCTTCGGGCGCATCTACACACAGGACGGCCGGCTGCTCGCCTCCACGGCGCAGGAAGGTCTGATCCGCCTTCGCACCAATCTTTAGGCGTCTGCCTGTTTTGTAGGCGCCACGGCGGCGCGCAAACGACGCCCGAATTCAGGGCGCCGCCGTCGACTCTTTGGCTTCCGTCAACATGGCAGTACCAACTCTTTAGGCGCCTGCGGCCGGGACCGACAGCCGGGCCTGTCAATTTCCCTGAATTATGAAGCCTTTTGAGGTCTGGCACGGCATTTGAAAGCAAGGGGCGCGGGCACGCCAGTGCCCTCTCCAGCGACCGCGCCGCTACGGCGTGCGGCTTTCCGAAAAGCGGCGCCCGTCTCAAGGGGTCGATAACAAACAGGATTGGCAGATGAAAATCGTGACAGCGATCATCAAGCCGTTCAAGCTCGATGAAGTGCGCGACGCGCTGACGAATATCGGCGTGCACGGACTCACCGTGACAGAAGTCAAGGGCTATGGACGACAGAAGGGTCATACGGAAATCTATCGCGGGGCTGAATACGCCATCAGCTTCCTGCCGAAATTGAAGGTGGAGGTCGCGGTCGGCGCCAATGTCGTCGACAAGGTCGTCGAGGCGATCACAGCCACCGCTCGCACCGGGCAGATCGGCGACGGCAAGATCTTCGTTGGCCCGCTGGAACGGGCTATCCGCATCCGCACCGGCGAATCCGACGCCGACGCGCTCTGATCGTCTCCCTCCCCGGCAAATCTGGAGCTTTCCAAATGAAACTTCCTTCGTCTCGAAGCGCGCTTGCGGCTTCGGTCCTCGCGGGAGCGGCCATGATCGCGGGTCCGGCGCTCGCCGGCAATGATCCGACTCCCAATCCGGGCGACACCGCCTGGATGCTGACTTCCACGCTGCTGGTTCTGATGATGTCGGTGCCCGGCCTCGCGCTGTTCTACGGCGGCCTGGTGCGCACGAAGAATATGGCGTCGATCCTGACGCAGACCTTCGCCATCGTCTCTCTCGTGGGCGTCATCTGGACGCTGTACGGCTATTCGCTCGCCTTCGGCGACGGCGGTGCGCTGAACCATTACATCGGCGGTTTCAACAAGCTGTTCCTGAAGGGCGTCACCGCCGCGAGCAATTCGGCGACCTTCACGCCGGGTCGAGTCATTCCGGAATATGCCTATTTCGTCTTCCAGATGACCTTCGCGATGATCACCCCCGCCCTCATCGTCGGCGCTTTCGCCGAGCGCATGAAATTCTCGGCGGTCATGCTCTTCGTCCTCCTCTGGGTGACCTTCATCTACTTCCCGGTCGCGCACTGGGTTTGGGGCGTGGCCGATCCGAACGCGCTCGTCGACGCCGCGACGCAGCTCGCCGCCGCGGGCGACGAAGCCGCCAAGGCCGCCGCGCAGGCGAAGATCGACGAGATCGCCGGCAATGTCGGCTGGCTCGCGGGCAAGGGCGCCCTCGACTTCGCAGGCGGCACGGTTGTGCATATCAACGCCGGCATCGCGGGCCTCGTGGGCGCGATCATGGTTGGAAAGCGCATCGGCTACGGCAAGGAAATCCTCGCCCCGCATTCGCTCACCCTCTCCATGGTCGGCGCCTCGCTGCTGTGGGTCGGCTGGTTCGGCTTCAACGCCGGCTCCAATCTCGAAGCCAATGGCGTCACCGCCCTCGCCTTCGTGAACACGATGGTCGCGACCGCCGCGGCGGGCCTGTCCTGGATGGTCACGGAATGGCTGGTCAAGGGCAAGCCGTCGCTCCTCGGCCTCATCACCGGCGCGGTCGCGGGCCTCGTCGCGGTGACGCCGGCGTCCGGCTACGCGGGTCCGATCGGCTCGATCGTGCTCGGCCTCGCCGTCTCGCCGATCTGCCTGTTCTTCGTCGACATCGTGAAGCACAAGCTCGGCTATGACGACGCGCTCGACGTTTTCGGCGTGCATTGCATCGGCGGCATCACCGGCGCGCTGGCGACGGGTCTTCTCGTCAATCCGGACTTCGGCGGCGTCGGCATCACCGACTACACGAACCTGGAGAATTTCACGGGCACGTATGACATGGTCGCGCAGATGAAGGCGCAGGGCACCGCCGTCGTTGCGACGCTGCTCTTCTCCGGCATCGGCTCCGCGGTTCTCTACAAGATCGTGGACATCATCATCGGCCTGCGCCCGGCTCCGGAACAGGAACGCGAGGGTCTCGACATCGCGGACCACGGCGAGCGGGCCTACAACTATTGATCTGCTAATCCCCGAGCAGACCCCGAAACGGCGCCCACGGGCGCCGTTTCTTTTTGTGGATTGGCCATGTGCGGCGACGCACGCGCGACGCAATTAATTCGCGATAAAACAATTTCAGGCAATTAACCATCTAGTGTGACTGGCTGGAAATATTCCGGCGACAGGGGAACTTATTATGAGCACGCTTCTTTGGAGCCGCCGCATGTTTCTTGGCGGCGTGATGGGAACCGGCGCCATGCTCTCGGGTCCGGTCTTCGCCAATGAAATGCTTAAGGAAATTTCCCAGTTAAAACCGGGTGAGTTCACCTGGCATCCCGAACGCGCCCCGGTGGGGCCGGTCTCGGTCGTCGTGTCTCTCCCGGAACAGCGCGTTCACGTCTATCGCAACGGCATCCGAATCGCAGTCGCCACCTGCTCGACCGGCAAGCCGGGTCATGAAACCCCGACAGGCGTCTTCGTCGTTTTGCAAAAGGACAAGAACCATCACTCGACCATCTACGACGACGCGCCCATGCCGAACATGAACCGGCTGACCTGGTCGGGCGTCGCGCTGCACGCCGGCAACCTGCCGGGCTACCCGGCCTCGCATGGCTGCGTGCGGCTGCCGACAAAGTTTTCGGAGCTTCTTTTCACGGTCACCCATGTCGGCACGCCGGTCATCATCGCCGGCGCCCATACCGATCCCTGGGAGCTGACTCATCCCGGCATGGTGCTCAGCGGTTATGCGGAGCAGGAATTCGAGCAGGTTCTCGCCGGCCTCGACGGAAAGAAGCATCCCTCCGACTGGGCGAGCGCCGAGAACGCGCCGATCACGAGCGTGATCGTTTCCTCGGCTGACCGCACCATCGAGCTGATCGAGAACGATCGCGTCGTCGCCCGCTCGAAACTGACGCTGACGGGCGGCGACAAGCTCGGGTCGCATGTCTTCGTGCTCAACGGCGCCAATAATGACGCGCGCGGCATGCACTGGAGCGCCATCACCCACAGCAGCGCGGACTCGCCGCTGACGCGCGAGGACGTCGTGATGCAGCGCATCGGCGCCGAACCCGGCTTCGTAAATCAGATGCAGAGCCGCATGCATCCGGGCATGACGATGGTGCTCACCGACGCGCCGCTCTCGCCGGACAGCCGTTCGGGCAAGGACTTCGTCATCGTGACAGCCGGGTAGGCTTCGGGTGATGAACCCCTTTCGCCGCTCGCGGGGAGGGGGTTAGGGTGACTTCGGTCACCGCCACAAGCGGCTTTGCCCCTCACCCCCTGCCCTCTCCGCGTCGCACGGGGAGAGGGAGCAGACTTATGGGACGATTCATGCGTCGCCTCGCCGCCCTCGCCCTGCTGCTGCTCGCCGCCGCGTCGCCCGCCGTCTCGGCGGAGCGCAAGGTCAGCGCCACCCTTCTCGTTTTCAGCGACATTTATGAAATGTCCGAGCAGAACGGCCGCGGCGGGTTCGCCCGTGTCGCGGGGGTGCTGGCGGCCGAGCGCGCGAAAAGCGGGAATACGCTTGTCGCCTTTGCCGGCGATACGCTGTCGCCCTCGCTTCTGTCGAGTCTCGACAAGGGCGCGCATATCATCGACCTGCATAACCGGACGAAGATCGACGTCTTCACGCCGGGCAATCACGAGTTCGATTTCGGCGAGGATGTGTTTCGCACGCGTATGGCGGAACTGCAGGCGATACGGCTCGCCGCCAATCTTCGCGACAGGGACGGAAAGCCGCTTCCCGGATTCGCGGACAACAAGATTTTCGTCATGGACGGCGTGAAAATCGGCGTTTTCGGCCTCACCGAGGACGAGTTGGCGAAGCGCTCCAACACCGGAACGCTGCGCGTGTCGCCCGCGGTGGAAACGGCCCGCGCGCAGGCCCGGCGCCTGCGCGACGCGGGCGCCGATCTCGTCGTCGCCGTCACCCACTCCGATTGGAAAGACGATCTGCGGCTCGCAAAGACTGGCGACATCGACGTCATCCTCTCGGGCCACGACCACAATCTCGCAGTCTTCTACGACGGCCATACCGCGATCGCCGAAACTCAGGCAGACGGGGCGCAGGTCGTCGCCGTCGATCTGACGATTACGATTACAGGCGCCGATGACGCGCGTCGCGTCGGCTGGACGCCGAAATTCCGCGTGATCGACACCGCCGACGCGACGCCCGACGCCGCGGTGGCGGCGCGCGTCGCGGAAATTGCGGCCAGCATGGACAAAGGCCTCGACGAACCCATCGGCGTCACGCAGACGCAACTGGACGCGCGCAAGGCCAGCGTGCGCGGACGAGAAACGGCGCTCGGCGATTTTCTTGCCGACTCGATGCGCGCGCGAACGGGCGCCGACGTCGCCATCGTCAATGGCGGCGCCATTCGCGGCGACGCGATCATCGAGGCGGGCTCCAGGCTCTCGCGCAAGACCGTGCTCGCCGCGCTTCCCTTCGCGAACCGGCTGGTGACGGTGGAACTGTCCGGCGCGGATCTGCGCGCGGCGCTCGAGAGCGCGTTCTCGAGACTCGACAATGACGCCGGCCGTTTCGCGCAAATCTCCGGCGCGCGCGTGGTCGTAAGGCGCGACGCCGTTCCGGGGTCGCGGCTGATCTCCGTGACGATCGGCGGCAAGCCGCTCGACGACGCGCGCGTCTACAAGGTCGCCACCAATGATTATCTCGCGGCGGGAAAGGACGGCTACGGCGCCTTCCTGCGCGCGACGCCCCTCGTCACGGGGGACGCGGCGCCTCTGCTGTCGGCCGTCGTCATCGAAGAGATCAGGAAATCGGGGGCCATCGCGCCCGCGGAGGACGGGCGCATAGAGATCCGGTGATGAGGCTCTAGAAGCCCCGGTCTGATTGAATCAGACCGGGCTCTAGTTTTTTTGTTTTGTCGCCGCTTTCTTTTGCCGAACCGGTTTCCACTTCGGCGGAAAGCGCTCTAAGCGGAAAACGCCATCTTCTCGCGCAGGTCGGATTTCGCGCGTTTCAGATTCTCCTGCGCCGCCGCCAGCCAGAGGGCGCGCGTTTCGGGAAGGCGGAAGAGCTTCTCGCCGCCGCCCAGAAAACTCTCGAGCATGCGCGTGCGTCCGAGATAGAAATCCTGCTCCGGCGCCCACTGGAATTCGAAGCGGATATCTTCGAGGTTTTTTTCGAACACCGGCCAGGCGACTGCGAGCGAGGACAGATCGAGATCCAGGAAAAGATCGAGATCGCGCGAAAAGCCGGGATAATGCTCTTTCTTCGCCTTGGCCTTCATATGGTTTGAGGTGGCCATGATGATGTCATGGATCGCCGCCCGCTCCATCGGGTCGAATCTGGCGTGCTTCTCGAAGAGCAACACGCTGTCGCGGACATTTTCCGGGTCCGAGCGCGGATGACCATTGGGCTCGCGCGTGAGATAGACGGCGTCATGCCAGAAAGTCGCGGCCGCGATGAGGTCGGGTCGCGTCGCCAGCGATGTGAGCTGATCGAGCTTCGTCAGCATGTCGATGATGTGATTCCAGGCGTGATAGGCGCGCTGGGGCTCACGATAGGCCGCATCCAGAATTGCGAAAGCTTCGGCGTCATGGCGGGAGGCGAGTTGCGCCCAGTATTTTTCAACGATGGGGTCGGTCATGGGACAACCGTGAGGGGATCAGCCGACCGGGGCGCAAGACGCGAGGCGGGCGCTGCTGAAAAACCTACTTGCTCGTGAGATTCCATACCGGGGACCAGTCTCCTTGCGGGCTTTCCTGGGCGAGGCCCGAATATCTCTTCCCGAGAGCTTTATAGAGCCCGGGCCAGAGACCGGAAAGCGTCCGCGACAATTCTGCAGCGCGCTCCGCTGCGGATGCAAAGCGCGTCGCCAGATAGTCCTCCAGCATCTCCTCATGGGCTGTGCGCCAGCGCACATACACGGGCGAGGCGGCGAATTTCGCGTCGCCCGCCAGCGCGTAGACCCTGGTCGGCTCGCTGCGGCCCACGACGACGATCTGGCCAAGATCAAGCCAGGCCATGTCAGCCGCCGCGTCGCGAACCGCGCCCGAGGCGATGATGTCGATGCCGAAGGCCTTGCTCGCCCCTTCGAGACGCGAGGCGAGATTCACATTGTCGCCGAGGATGGAATAATCGAAGCGTCGCGTTGAGCCCATGTTGCCGACGTTACAGGGGCCGAGGTTCAGGCCGCAGCCCATACGCGCCTCGACATGGGCGCGCCCCGCCGCCTCCGCGGCGCGGGCGCGGTTCACATTGAACACCTCCAGCGATGAACGCATGACGAGCGCAGCCTCCAGCGCCTTGCGCGGATGGTCCGGCAACGTCGAGCGGCGCGTTCCAGAAGGCGAGGATGGCGTCGCCCATATATTTATCGACGGTGCCGTCGCATTCGAGAATCGCGTCGGTCATCGGCGTCAGATAGTCATTCATGAACTGAGTGAGATCGCGCGCGCTCATGCCTTCGGAGAGGCCGGAGAAATTGCGCAGATCCGAGAATAGGACAGTGAGGTCGCGGGTCTCTCCGCCCAGAACGAGAAGCTCCGGATTTTCCGCAAGCCTGTCCACGACCGCCGGCGCGACGAATTTACCGAAGGCGTTGCGGACCTGCCGCCTTGCCGAGTTTTCCGATCGCCAAAGCGTGACTATTCCGACGACATAGGACCCGATGAGAACGAGACTCGGATAGGCGGGGTCGAGCAGGAGCCCCTGTCTTTCGAAGAGATAATAGGAGGCGCCGAACAGCGCCGCCACGGCAAGCGGCGCATAGATGATCGAAACGATCAGCGGCGCGAGGAAAAGCAGCGGGAGCGTAAACAGAAAGGCGACCACCGCGGCCACGGCCTCGAGCCCGGCCGCCCAGTCCGGACGCGACAGCAGGGCGCCGCTCGTCAGGCTTTCGACAATCTGCGCGTGAACGTCGACGCCGGGCACAATGGGCTCCAGAGGCGTCGCGCGCACGTCGCCGATGCCGACGGCGAGGGCGCCGATGAAGATGACCCGCCCCTCGATTTCGCTGCGCGGAACACGCCCTTCCAGGACATCCTTCGCGGAAAGGTCGCGGCGCGCGTCCTTGAAAGCATATCGTGGCCGAATGTCGGCCTCGGCTCCCGTGGCGATTTCAAAGGCGCCGACCTTCACCGCGTTGACGCCCGTCTGCGCGCCATAGGCCGTCTCGCCGCTGGCGTTGGAGGAGCGCACGACAATTGTCTCGACGCCTTGCGCGACGCGCAGGGCGTCCAGCGCCAGCGACGGGGCGATCGAATCGCCGATGCGCGCGAGGAGCGGGACCCGTCGCACCACGAGATCGCGATCGGGAAGCCAGTTCGTCGCGCCAACGCCGTGGGCCTTTTCCATCAAAGGCGCCAGCGGAAGAACCGCCGCCGGGAAGCTGTAGAGGAAAGGCAGCGGATCGTCGCCCGCCGAGACGAAACCGACCTTCGCCGGGAAAGTCTTCTGCCCCTGAAGGGAAAGCGTCGCGCCGAGCACCACCGGCCCGCGCCCGATCGCAGCGCTCAGGATCATATCGCTGTCGGGCGCCTTCGAAACCAGGCGGGCGACCTCGGTGCGCAGCTTCGTGTCCGGCAGCGCCTCCACCAGCATACGTGTGCTGACGCGATCCGGTTCGGAGAAGATGAAGTCGAAGGCGATCGACGCCGCGCCGAGTTCGACGAGCCGGTCCACCAGCGCGGCGATCCGCGTGCGCGGCCACGGCCACTGGCCATAGGCCTGCAGGCTGTCTTCATCGACGCCGACCACGCGCACCGGCGCTTCAGGATCGTAGACGCGCGGCGAAAGGCGTTGAAAATTATCGAAAACCGTATTGCGCAGATCGTCGAGGATCCGGGGCTGAAGCAGACCCCAGGGCAGCGTCAGCAGCCCCGCGATCAGCGTGGCGATGAAAAATATCTGTTTGCGCGAGTACATCCGGGAATCCGACGACGGAGAAAGTCAAGCTGGCTCTCCGTCACGTTAATTCAGCCCCGGCCATTCAACAACGCGTATCCGAGCTTCCGGGAAAGCAACGCGAAATGTCGGGATCGTTGGTCGACGGGGGCGACACGGAGGGAGGCGAATAGACGGTCCGCTGGTTGTCGACGCCCGTCTGACTCTGCACCAGCGCATTGCCGTCCCATTGCAGTCCAAGCAGATCGAAGCCGGACGACGTTCCGACATCCGACGGCGGGGCGATCCCGAGCCCCGCTGTTGCGGTCGTATTGGTCATCGATCGCGTCGTGCCGCCGGTCTGTTTGCCCCGGCTGGCCATTTCGGCGGTGATCGCCGCAATCGTTTGACCCGAGACGCGGAAGGACTCCGAGACGCCATTCTCGTTGACGCAAACGCCGAAGCCCGCATGATTCAGTGTTACGGAGTCGCCGTTTGGACCGCTGACGTCGACATTGCCGACCTGATGCACGACAAGCGTTCCGCAATCGCCGCCGATACTGATCAGCACCGAGCCTCCGCGCACGCCGATCGACGCCATGGGCGTGCGTAATGACGCGCCGGATTGATGGCTGACGCCGCCGCCGACAAAGCGCATGACGCCCTTCGCGAGCTGCACGCCCTGACTGCCCCCGCCGCCACGATAGGTGAAATCGTCGATGGTGACCGAACTGTTGCGGCCCACAGTCAGTGTCGACGAGTCGTTGAAGGTGATCTGCGCATTGCCCTCGCCCGAGGTGTCGATGCGCTCCCCTTTTTCGACACCGAGGCCGACAGCAAGCGCGCGACGCGCCGCGCCCGGTGGGGTTCCGAAGGCCGCGGCGTTCACAGCGCCGACATTGCCGACCCGCTCCGCCGCCATCGTCGGCACGGACGGAAGCGCAAGCGCGCAGGACAGCGCGGACGCGAGAAGTCTGTTCATGACGCCGCTCCTTTTCTAGAATTTGGCTGTGGGGCCGAAAGACACGGAAACATTCTGCGTCGAGTAGTTCGGCAGGTTGGAGTTGTTGCGCGAAAACTCCAGATTGCCGGCGAAGCCGAGCATCGGCGTCACGGGCGCCTCCAGAAGGACGCCGTAGGTCCAGGCCGCATCGCGTCGCGCCGCCCAGGGCGAGACGAGAGGGTTGGGCGCATCAAACCGGAGATGCGTGAAGCGCGCATAAGGCGCGATGCTCCAGCGGCGCGCAAATGCCGGATGCGGCGGGTCGACTTCGATGCGCGCCATCGCCTGCGCGTCGAACTGATCGGAACTCTGCACCGCGTTCGAGGCGCTGGCGCGCGTGTAGGCGAAACGGCCGTCCAGGCGCACCCTGTCCATCAGGGGATAGGCGCCGCCGACATAGGCCGTCACCGCCTCGCCCGTCGCGATGGTCGACAGTGTTGCGAGCGGCAGGACGCCGAAGCCGAGGGCCCGCCCCGTATTGACCGACAGCGTGCGCCACTCGGCGCCGGGTTCGATCCAGAAATTTGGCGCGAGATCCATCCTCACGCTGGCGCCAGCGGAACCGGCGTTGAGATAATTTGTCGACCCCAGCAAGGTCACCGCGCCGCTCACATAGGGGCGCAGGGAAAGGCCGTCGACCATCCCCTGAGGCACGACGAAGCGCGGGCCGATCGACCCCGTAAAGAGCGCCACGCTGTATTGCGGCAGGTTGAACTGTTCCGTGGCGTAGGCCGATACATGCGTCTCCAGCCGATCGCCGCGGCCGCCGAAGTCGTATTCATGCGAGGCGTGAACCAGCTGGAACGTATTGACGTCGCTGCGCGGGCGGCCAAGCGACAACTGGCTCGCGCCGCCGATCTGGAAAAGATTGGCGGCCGGAAAGTAGTTCGCATTCGATTGCGAGCGCACGCCCGTCTGCAGACGGATCGACAGACGATCGGGCTGCGCGCGCTTTTCCACTTCGGGCAATTGCGCGTCGATCTGCGCCTGCTGGGCGGGATCGAGCGTGCCGCTGTCGCGCGCCGCGCGCAAATGCTGGCCGGCGATCTCCCAATTGCCGAGACGCGCGTAAAGGAAGCCCAGCTCCTTGCGCGCACGGGAGAGATTGGGATTGAACATCAGCAGCCGCTCGAGCGCGCCGATGCCCGCCTCGTAATCCCGCAGCTCCGTGGCGATCACGACAAAGCGATAGGTCGCCTGATCGTCGTCAGGGTTCGCCTGGATATGCGCCGCGAGGCGATCGCGCTCGGCGCGCAGATCCTGCGCTGCGACCGGACCGGAAAGTAAAACCCCGGCCGTGAGACAGGCCAGGAAGCTTTGCGATATTCGTCTGAATGACAACAAGCCGTCGCTCCGCCCTGCTCGACAGAGCTTCGCGTATTTCCTCTTTAATAGTCAAGTTACAGCTTGAAAGATTATCTTACCGATTTCTCAAAAGGCGGCCGGACGGCTCCGGCTCGAGAAAACCCCCGTCGTGACATGACTTTACGTCGCGCACAGCGGGCGTTGAGGACTGGAGCGGGGTCCGCGTCCAGCACAAGAAGCCGACGCAACGCCACAAGCAGATCGGCCGCCTCGCCCGTTGCGCCGCGCGCAAGCGCCGCTCGGAGATCGGCGACGATCCGTGCGCGCGCCATCGCGGGCGAGCGACGGGCGCAGTGATATTTCTGGAGAAGCCGCTCGTGCCTTCCTCCCGGCGTCACGCCGAGCAGGAGTTCATGCGGGCCCAATCCCGCGGCTGTCCGACAAAATTCGATTGGAGCCAATACGCTGCTCATCGTCGCTGCCCTCGACAAGATGGCTCGCAAAATGGCGAGCCATTGTTACCTAGGGCAAAATCGCGTCGCTGTGTGTGCGCGGGCGCACATGCCGCGTCAGCCGGTTTCGTTCATCGCTTCGCGGACGCGTTTGTCGAGGACGGACGGCCGCAGCAGCACAAGACCGCCGCGGATTTTCTCGGCGAGCCCCTCCTCCATCATGGCGCCGAGTTCGCGGCTGACCTGCTCGCGGCGGCAGCCGATGCGGGCGGCGAGATCGTGCTGAAACGGCGGCGGCGAGATGATCGCCTGCCCCTCGTGCCCCTTGCGAGGCGAGGACAGGCGCAGAAGCTCGGCATAGAGCCGATGGCGCAGATCGAGCACCGATCGTTCGAAGAGCCGGACGTTCAGTTCACGCACGCGCGCCGTCAGGAGGCGCAGCAACCGCTCGCTGATGTCGGGCGAATGCAGCACGATCTCGCGGAAGACGCCCGGCGGCACAACCAGAATCTCGGCATTGGTCAGGGCGGTGACATTGGCCGAGCGCGGCGCGCCGTCGATTGCCGCCATCTCTCCAAAGAAGCGGCCGGCGCCGAAATCGCCGAGAATCATCTCCTTGCCCGCCGCCGTTCGCACGAGCACCCGCACGTCGCCGATGACGATGAAATAGACGTCATTGGAAGGATCGTCGAAGTCGAGCACCAGCTCGCCCTCGGCGAAGCGCTTGCGGACGCATTGGCGGCCAAGCGCGTCGGCGCGCGCCGGAGCGAGCCCGGCGAAGAATGGGATGCCGTCGAACACGGACACGGGCAGGCTCCGGAAATCTCGATGGTGCAGCGCCATAGTGCCGATAAAGCCGTCCCTCGTCGAGAGGCAGAATCTGACCTTGAGCGTGACTTGCAGCTACTGGCGCGCGGCCAGCGCCCGCGCGACAATCACATCATGGATATTCGGCTCGCCACTTTTAATCTTGAGAATCTCGAATGGGCCGCAGGGCGTCAGGCGGAATTCGCCGCCCGGCGCGCCGCCCTGCTGCCGCTCCTCACGGCGCTCGACGCCGATGTGCTTTGCCTTCAGGAGGTTGGCGCGCAAAAGCCCCACAAGCATGCGCCGCGCGCCTATCTCGGCCTCGATCATCTGCTGGCCGGGACGCCCTATGAAGCGTTTGAGCGCGCGGCCAGCGTGCGACCGGGGTCCGACGCGCCCGCCGATGTGCATAATCTCGTCATTCTGAGCCGCTGGCCGATCCGCGCGTCACGTCAGATTCATCACGATCTTGTCGAGCGCTGGTCCTGGCGGCCGCCGCGCGAGGACGCCGCCAGGCCCGAGACAGTCGTCATCGAATGGGACCGCCCCCTGCTCTATGCTGCGATCGAACCGCCACACGGCGCTATGTTGCATGTGCTGAACCTGCATCTGCGGGCGCCCCGTCCCGCCCCGGTCGCCACGGCGCGGGGCGAAGGGTCGAGCAAGTCGCAGGCGGAAGGCCAGTTCGTCGCCGCGCAGAAGCGCGAAGGTCAGGCGCTCGAGGCGCGGCTTTTCATCGAGACGCTTTTCGACGCCGAACCCGACGCGCGCATCGCCGTATGCGGCGACTTCAACGCCGACGAATTTGACGTGCCCACGCGGCTGCTGCGTGGCGGCGACAATGAATTGCAACAGGGCGCCCGCGCGCTGACGCCGCTTGAAGATCATGTCGATCCGGCGAGACGCTACACTGTCCTGCACGCCGGGAGACCCAAGCTGATCGACCATATTCTGGCGTCGAGGGCCTTGGCGGGCGCCTGTTCCGACGCCCGAATTCTGAATGTGGGGCTGGAGGACGAAGTCTTTGCGCAGGAACCGATCCTGGGGTCTCTGCACGCGCCGATGATCGTGACCCTGTCGCTCTGAGTGACGGCGGCGTTGGCCTACAGCCGCGCGCCGTCCATGCCGATGCGATGCATCAGGTAACAAAGGCAATCGAGCTCCACCGCGCGGGGATCGATAGTCAGCATGGCGGGGATTGCCGGACGGATCAGGCGAATGTCGCCGCCGTCATAGGCAAAATATTCGCCCGGCGCGGCGTCACTGCTGTCGCCGGGCAAAATATCGAGCCTCATTCCTGCGCGCGCGACGCCGAAGGAAGCTCCCGGCGCCAGTTCGCTGAAATTCAGACGGTCGATATCTGGCCGGAAATCGAAATCGGCAGGCGATCCGTCGAAGGAGAAGGTCGAGCCCGCGGGCGGCTTCACAATAGCGTAGGTGCGCAGCAGATCGACGTCATGCGGCGCCGGCGCGTGGTCCGGCAGTTCGGAGATCGAAAGCGCCGCCTCGACAAGTTCGATTGCATGTTCGGTGGCCGATCCTTCGCCTGCCTTGCCGCATTCGACCGTGATCGCCGGGCAGAGATTGGCGAAAGCCGCCGCCTGCGTGCCGACAGGCTGCTGGAAATGAACCACGATGCGCGAGAAAAGCTGCGCCAGCGCAATGAATTTCGGCTCCAGCCGGCGCACGCAACTATAGTGCGGATTGAAGCCCGTATTGTTGTGAATGTCGATGCTCGCGAAGAGATCGCGCTTCGACGCATAGTCATAAATCCAGCCCGCCATGCCGGCGAGCGCATCGTCGGGATAGAGCGTGCCGGGCCAGACGCGGTTGAAGTCGCGCTGATCCGGCAGCGTCCGGAGATTGGCGGCGGCGGCGCGCACATTGCCGATGAAGAGCAGCAGCGTCCTGTTCAGCCCCCGCGCCGCATGACGGCGCAGCACCGCCTGCACGGCTTCGAGCCCGCTATATTCATTGCCATGCAGCAGCGTCGACACGAACAGCGGGCGCGGATCGCGCCCCGGCAAATCGAACAGCGTCGGACCGGGAAGAATTTCCGCAAGCCTGTTTGCGGGGCAGTCGAGGAAGGCTTCCGGCAGTCGATTCATCACGGCGCAGGGCGCGTCGGTCACAGTCATTCCTACAAATCCCATTCATGCACGGGCGCGCCGCTTCGCTGTCCCTCGCAATAGGCGGCCATCATGGCGTAAAGGTCGCCGTCGCAGGCCGCAAGCGCCTTGCGCTGCCACGCCGCGCCGGTCTGGCCGGAGCGCACGCGCGCCTCGATCACGTCGAGATAGCCGCGCGGGTCGGTGACGCCGAGATCGGCGAGCCCCCGCCGCGCGGCTGGAATGAGGCGCTCCAGCAGCAGTCGCCCGGCGCCGATCTCCCCTTCCCCCGGCCATGTCAGCACGGCGTCGAGGCCGTGGCGCGCCGCAGTGTAGAAGTTCCGCCGCGCCTCCTCGAAGGAGAGCCCGGCCGTTCCATTGTCGCCCGCAAGCGCCACCGCGCGCGCCAGCCCCAGATAGAGCGCGGCGTTGGCCATCATGTCGACGAAGGTCGGACCCGCGGGCAGGATACGGTGCTCGACGCGCAGATGCGGGGCGCCGTCGTCGTCGAAGCCGATGAGCGGCCGGTTCCATCGCCAGATCACGCCATTATGCAGGCGCAGATGGCGCATGGCGTCCGGTTCGTCGTCGAAGGCGATCGGCAGCAGCGGGTCGTAATCGCGCGCGTTCTCCTCGAAAACTTCGAGAAGCGAGCGCGACGCGAAGCCCGATCCCATGCAGACGCGCGCCGGACCGGGCACGTCGACCGCCTGCTCGAAGAGCGGAATACGCGTCTCCTCCCACAGCGCCTTGCCGAAGAGGAAAGGCGCATTGCCGCAGGCCGCGAGAATGGGCGCGGAGGCCGCAATGGAGGCGTTGTAATAGAGATGCGCGAGATCGGCCGGGCTCTTCAGATGAACCTGGAAAGAGGTCGTCGCCGCCTCCAGCATCACGTCGCGATGCTCGGAGACGAGATGGTCGCGGCCCAATATGTCGACGCGCAGCGGCCGCCCGCCGCGCATGCGCAGCACCTCGGCGTTGAGCGCGTAATAGCGATTGAGCGGCGACATATTGTCGAGCGTGAGGTCCTCGTCGCGGATCGTCGGCAGCGTCCCGATCAGCACCAGATTGGCGTCGAGACGGTGGGCTTCGTCGTTGCAATGGGCCCAGACCTGCGCCAGCGCGTCATGGGCGCGGCCGAGCGCATCGCCCTCCAGGGGCAAGCGGATCGCAGTTCAGCTCAAGATTGAAGCGCGACAGTTCCGGCACGACCAGAGGATTGTCGAGCGCCTCCAGCAGTTGCTGATTGATGGAGGACGGGAAGTAATTGTGATCGACGATCCAGGTCTCGATCTCGAAGCCGAGCATATGGCCGCCGCGCGAGAATTTGCCGGCGGCGAACAGGTCGCGCGCAACGCCGGTCTCCCGCGCCAGCCGCTCGGCGAAACGGGCCTTATCCTCGCTGGTGAAGCCGACGGCCTTGATTTCCTCGCCCATGAAGTCCCCGCGTGGCTTCTTTCTTGTATTACGTAGGAGCTGGGCAGGAAAGCAGCCGCGACGAAGCGTCGCGAGCGCGGCCGCGACGCTCGACGACGTGGGCGGGTTCGCCCCCCGCTTTGCCGGTATAAAAATGCGGCGTCTTATGGCAAGCTGTCAGCATGACGACCGCAGTCGATCCTGTCCTTGCCCGCTTCCGCGCCGCTCTTGCCGAAACCTATGGGGCGCAAGTAGAGCGCGTCATTTTGTTCGGCTCGCGGGCACGGGGGGACGCGGGAGTTGATTCCGACTATGATCTGGCTGTTTTCCTGAAAGAACCTCAGAGTTTCTGGTTGGAAAGCGGGCGTCTTGCGGAGATCGAGACGAAAATCCTTTACGACACCGGCGCTGTCATCAACGCTTTGCCCTTTGCCGCCGGCGCCTACGACGCCTCTACGCCGCTCATGCATGAGGTGCGACGAGACGGCCTCGAATTATGACACGTCCGGAAACGGTCGCCTATTTTGCAAAAGCGCGACAATGTCTCAAGGAAGCGCGGGTTTGTGCCGCAAACGAGCTTCCTGAAGCGGCAGGGCGCGCTGCTTATCTCGCAGCTTTCCATGCCGCACAGGCGCTCATCTTCGAACGTGCCGGCAGAGCGGCGAAAAGCCATAACGGCGTCCGCAGCGAGTTTGCCCGCCTCGCCAAAGAGCACCCTTCCATTGATCCGCGGTTCCCGACATTTCTCGCGCGCGCTTACAATCTCAAGGCCGTAGCCGACTACGCCATCGGCGAGGGAGCTACCGTAGATCTGACCGACGCTCGCGAAGCGATTGGGGGCGCCGAAGAGTTTGTCGGAGCTATTGAAGCCTTGTTGCAGCAGAACCGGTAAACCCCTCCCCAATTCGCGCCGGCCGTAGTAAGCAAGGCGGAACGCATCCGGAGGCCGCCCTTGTCCAGCATCGCGTATGTGAATGGCGCGTTCACGCCGCTCGAAGACGCAAGCGTGTCGATCCTCGATCGCGGTTTTCTCTTCGCCGACGGCGTCTATGAGGTCGCCGCCGTGATCGACGGGCGCCTTGTCGATAATGAGGCGCATCTTGCAAGGCTCGAACGCTCGCTGGGGGAACTGCGGCTCGAAAGTCCCGTCACAATGGCGGAGATGGTCGAGATCGAGCGGGCGCTGGTTGCGCGCAACGAGGTGACCGAAGGACTGGTGTATCTCCAGATCACGCGCGGAGTCGCGGAGCGGGATTTTTCCTTCCCGAAGAACGCAAAGCCCACTCTCGTCGCCTTCGCGCAGCGCAAGAACATTCTCGCCTCACCGGCCGCGCAAACCGGCGTGAGGGTCATTACCGTCCCCGATATGCGCTGGTCGCGTCGCGACATCAAAAGCGTCGCCCTGCTCGCGCAGGTGCTCGCCAAGCAGGCGGCCACGGAGGCCGGCTGTCAGGAAGCCTGGATGGTGGACGCCGACGGCTTCGTCACGGAAGGCTCGTCGTCGACCGCCTTTATCGTCACGCGCTCGGGCGCCATCGTCACGCGGCCAAACTCGAGCGATATCCTGCCCGGCTGCACGCGGCGCGCTGTGATGGCGCTCGCGGCCGAACAGAATCTTTCCGTCGAGGAACGGCCCTTCAGTGTCGCGGAGGCGAAAGAGGCGGCGGAAGCGTTTCTGACAAGCGCCTCCAATCTCGTGCTGCCGGTCGTCGAGATCGACGGGAGCGGCATTGGCGCAGGCGTTCCGGGGGAAGCGGCCAAGCGGTTGCGCGCGCTCTATCTCGACTTTGCGCGCGCAACCGCCGTGTGATCTGCGCCGGCCTCCAAAGCCAATAGCAGGGCCCCGGTCGACCCCTCGCGGGATAGCAACCCTGACACACGCCTGCGTGGATAAATAGCCTCACTGCTCCGCTTGCGCCGGAACATGACCCTCAAGCGCGCGTTGACCCCGCGAGTGGAGTTCACGACGGAGGTCATCATGGGCAGCCTGCTGCACTATGCGATCGTATTTCTTATTGTTGCTATCATCGCCGCCTTCTTTGGCTTCGGCGGAGTCGCCGGCACGGCAATGGAAGGTGCGCGTATCCTGTTCTGGGTGGCGCTCGTGCTGTTCGTCGTCTCGGTGATTGCGGGGTTCCTGCGCAGAGCGTGACCGCGCAAGCGCGCTTCTTTCTTGGTGCTCCCAACTGGACCGGCGTTGGCCGGTCCTTTTTTATGGGATGTCGTTCACCGCCGACAGCCAGGCCTCCGGCGAGGAATTGCTCGGCGCGCGCCAGTCCCCGCGCGGCGACAGCGAACCGCCAGAACTGACCTTCGGGCCATTTGGAAGCGCCGAGCGCTTGAACTGACTCGTCGCGAAGAAGCGGCGGGTAAACACTGTGAGCCAATGCTTGATCTGCGGAAGGTCGTAAGCGACGCGATCGCCTTCGGCGATAACCGACGGCCATTCGCCCGCATTCGCGTCCCGCCAGGCGTGCCATGACAGAAAGGCTGTCTTGGCGGGGCTGAAGCCATAGCGTGTCGTGTAATAGAGATTGAAGTCCTGCAGCGCATAGGGGCCGACGAAAGCTTCCGTGCGCTGCGCATCCTCCCCGGGGATCAGCTCCGGCGAAATTTCCGTCCCGAGAATATCGACCAGCACAGCGACGGTCTCCGGGCCGAAGCGCGCGTCGCGCGCGCACCAGCGGATGAGATGCTGGATCAGCGTCTTCGGCACCGACGCATTCACATTGTAATGCGACATCTGATCGCCGACGCCATAGGTGCACCAGCCGAGCGCCAGTTCCGAAAGATCGCCTGTGCCGATGACAAGAGCTTCATGCAGATTGGCGAGGCGGAACAAAAGCGAGGTCCGCGCGCCGGCCTGCACATTTTCATAGGTCGTATCGTAAACCGCCCCGCCGCGCGCGGCGGGATGGCCGATGTCTTCGAGCATCTGCCGGCAGGCGGCGGAAACGTCGATTTCCTGCGCGCTGACGCCCAGCGCGCGCATCAGCCGCCAGGCGTTGCCTTTCGTGCGGTCCGTCGTGCCGAAGGCCGGCAGCGTATAGGCAAGGATGTTTTCGCGCGGCAGGCCGAGCCTCTCCATCGCCGTCACCGCGACCAGCAGCGCCTGCGTGGAGTTGAGACCGCCCGACACGCCGATGACGACCTTGCGCATGCCCGACGCGCGCAGCCTTTGCGCGAGCCCATGCGCCTGAATGTTGAACGCCTCGAAGCAAAGCTCGGCAAGCCGCGACTCGTCATTCGGCACGAAAGGAAAGCGCGGGACATTGCGCATCAGGCCGAGGTCGACATCGCGCGGCGCATCGAGTTCGAACGCGACGCGGCGGAAATACGGAATTCGGCGCCTCGACGTCGGCGCAGTCGCCGAACGTGCCCTGACGCGCGCGCTCAGCCATGAGGCGACCTGTGTCGACGTCGGCGACAACGAGCTGCGGCGTGTCGGAAAAGCGCGGCGCCTTGGCGAGGAGATCGCCGTTCTCGTAAATCATCGCCTCGCCGTCCCAGGCGAGATCGGTCGTCGACTCGCCCTGCCCCGCGGCGGAATAGAGATAGGCGGCAAGGCAGCGGCCGGAATGCGCCGCGCAGAGCGTCTGCCGGTAATCCGACTTGCCGACGATGGCGTTGGAGGCCGAAAGATTGAGCAGCACAGTCGCGCCCGCCAGCGCCGCGCGCGACGAGGGTGGGATCGGCGTCCACACGTCCTCGCAGATTTCCATGTGAATCACGAGGCCCGGGAAGTCGCTGGCCTCGAGCAGCACATCGGAGCCGAATGGGGCCGTCTGGCCGGCGACGGCGATCGACTCAACCGCGACAGAGGCGCCCGACGCGAAATGGCGACGTTCGTAGAATTCGCGGTAATTCGGAAGATAGCTCTTCGGCGTCACCGCCAGCACGCGGCCGCGCAGAATGGCGACAGCGCAATTGTAGAGGCGACCGCGATGACGCAGCGGCGCGCCAACGACGATCAGCGGATGCAGGTCGCGCGAAGCCGCCAGCAGCTCCGCCAGCGCCGTCTCGACGGCGTCGAGCAGCGCCTCCTGCTGCAACAGATCGTCGATGGCGTAGGCGGACAGGCCGAGCTCGGGAAACAGCGCAAGCGTCGCCCCGCGCGCATGCGCGTCCCGCGCCATCTCGATCGTGCGCGCGACATTGAAGGCGGGATCGGCGACCCGCACCGCCGGACACGCGACCGCGGCGCGGATGAAGCCATGCGTATGGAGCGAATAGAAGGGATGAGTTATGAGCTTGCGCGGCGGCGGCCGGAGGGATTGGCTGGCATAATGCAGGAAATCAAGGACTTTTCATACCCTCGGCGCACCGGGCGCGCATAGGCCGGTTTATACGCGAGCGCCGGGTCAGAGGTTCGCGGCCTTGTCCTGAGGAATCTGGCGGGCGTCAAAGACCGGGTTGGTCCCCTGCTCGCCCGGGTGAAACATGACGAGAGTGACGGAGAAATTGGCCGTCTGGGGCTGCCCCGGCGTCATGATATGGGTCTCGCCGGCCTTCCAGTCCAGGAAGCGGAAATGGGTATAGCCTCGGGAGAGCGTCTCGCGCGCGCCGAGCGCGAGCAATTGCTGGAGCGTCTGCTCTTCCGTCGAGACGTTGAGCCCGGTCATGTCGAGGCGCAGCATGTTCGGCGCGAGGGTCTGCACCCTGTTCGTCAGGCAGGCGGCCAGCAGCAGACTTGCTGTGAGTATTGCAGTAAGGCGCGGGAGGGCTCGGATAATCATGCCCCACTTTTGTCCGAACGGGTAAACAGAAAGCTGTCAGCGACGAAAAAGGGCGGGGTCTCCCCCGCCCTTCCGGAAGTCACGGGCTTTCCCCGATCAGCCCCAATGCGCCAGAATGGCGAGCATCAGCAGCGCGACGATGTTGGTGATCTTGATGGCCGGGTTCACGGCCGGGCCGGCGGTGTCCTTGTAGGGGTCGCCGACAGTGTCGCCCGTCACCGAAGCCTTGTGCGCCTCCGAGCCCTTCAGATGCGTCACGCCGTCCTTGTCGACGAAGCCGTCTTCAAAGGACTTCTTGGCGTTGTCCCAGGCGCCGCCGCCGGAGGTCATCGAGATGGCGACGAAAATGCCATTCACGATCACGCCGAGCAGCAGCGCGCCGACCGCCGCAAGGGCGTTGGCCTTGCCGCCGCCGAGGATCAGCACCGCGATGAACATCACCAGCGGCGCCGCGACCGGCAGCAGTGAGGGGACGATCATTTCCTTGATCGCCGCCTGCGTCAGCATGTCGACCGCGCGGCCGTAATCAGGACGCTCCGAGCCGTCCATGATGCCGGGCTTTTCCTTGAACTGACGGCGCACTTCCTCGACCACGGAGCCCGCCGCGCGGCCGACGGCCGTCATGGCGATGCCGCCGAAGAGGTACGGGATGAGGCCGCCGAAGATCAGGCCCGCCACCACGAAGGGGTTGGAGAGGCTGAAGTCGATGTTCTCGAGTCCCTTGAAGAAGGGCACGCCCGTCGCGGCGAAATGCTTGATGTCGTTCGTGTAGGCGGCGAACAGCACCAGCGCGCCGAGACCCGCGGAGCCGATGGCGTAGCCCTTGGTCACGGCCTTGGTCGTATTGCCGACCGCGTCGAGCGCGTCGGTCGACTGGCGCACTTCCTTCGGCAGGCCCGCCATTTCGGCGATGCCGCCGGCGTTGTCGGTCACGGGGCCGAAGGCGTCGAGCGCCACGATCATGCCGGCGAGGCCGAGCATCGTCGTCACCGCGATCGCCGTGCCGTAGAGGCCGCCGAACTGATAGGTGAGGATGATGCCGAGAACGATGACGACGGCCGGCGCCGCGGTCGACTCGAGCGACACGGCGAGGCCCTGAATGACATTGGTGCCATGGCCGGTCACCGACGCCTGGGCGATCGACACCACCGGGCGCTTGCCCGTGGCGGTGTAATATTCGGTGATGTAGACGATGGCGCCCGTCACGATCAGGCCGATGATGCCGCAGATGAACAGCATGAAGCCGTTGACCGGCTCGCCGTTCACCTTGCCGACCTCACCGAGTCCGACGGTGAACAGCGTCGCGATGAAGAGGCCCGGAATCGACAGGACGCCGGCGGCGATCAGGCCCTTGTAGAGGGCGTCCATGATCGAGTCGTCCTTGAGGCCGATCTTCTCGAACCAGGGCGCGGCGACCTTGCCCCATTCGCTGTCGTCCTTGCCGAGCTTGACGAAATAGGTGCCGGCGATGGAGCTCAGGATCGACAGGCCGCCGATGGCGAGCGGATAGAGCACCGCGCTGGACAGGCCTTCCTGACCGGCGAAGAAGATCGAGGCCAGAACCATGGTGGCGACGACCGTGACCGCATAGGTCTCGAAGAGATCCGCCGCCATGCCCGCGCAGTCGCCGACATTGTCGCCGACGTTATCGGCGATGGTCGCCGGGTTGCGTGGATCGTCTTCCGGAATGCCGGCCTCGACCTTGCCGACGAGGTCGGCGCCGACATCGGCGCCCTTGGTGAAGATGCCGCCGCCCAGACGCGCGAAGATCGAGATCAGCGAGGCGCCGAAGCCCAGCGCCACCAGCGCGTCGACGACGACGCGATCAGAGGCCGTGTAGCCGACGAACCAGGTCAGGATCGCGTAATAGACCGCCACGCCGAGCAGCGCGAGGCCCGCGACCAGAAGGCCCGTCACGGCGCCTGCCTTGAAGGCGATGTCGAGGCCGCCCGCGAGCGACTTGGTCGCCGCCTGCGCGGTGCGGACATTGGCGCGCACCGAGACATTCATGCCGATGTAGCCGGCCGCGCCCGAGAGCGCCGCGCCGATGGCGAAGCCGAAAGCGACCGCCCAGCCGAGCAGAATGACGAGCAGCACGAAGATCACGGCGCCGACATAGCCGATGGTCTTGTACTGGCGGTTGAGGTAGGCCTGCGCGCCTTCGGCGACGGCGCCCGAGATTTCCTGCATGCGCTGCGAGCCGGGATCGGCCGCGAGCAGCTCCTGCGATGTCTTCACGCCATAGGCGACGGACGCGAGTCCGAAGACGATAGTGAGAAACAAGACCATAAGGGTTCGCCTTTTCGTTCCTTGACCGGGGGACGGCCGACATGGTCGCGAAAGGTTCGCGTAAAACGGAAAAAAGGATCGCGTCCGCCCTGACGAATCGGGGCGGAGGCTGCGAATTTCCGGCGCCCTTACTGCCAGAAACGGGCGGCTCCGGCAATGCCGGGCCCCGGCTCGTTCAAAAGTGGCTGAAGGAGGTTTTCCCGAAGATTATCTGTGTTTTTTCGGCGTCGAGAAACCTTGGCGCGGCCGTGCCCGCGACAATTTCGCCGATCCGCGCAACGCCCGGCGGCGGGTCGAAAGCGGGGTCCGCGGCGAAGAGGATTTCATAGTCGTCGCCGCCCGTCAGCGCCGTCTCCAGCAGGCCGGGGAAAAGCGGGATCGCCTCCCGCGCCGCCGCCGACAGCGGGACCAGCGTCGCGTCGACCACGGCGCTCGCCCCGGACGCCCGGCACAGCTTGGCGAGATCGCCCGCAAGACCGTCGGAGACGTCCATGGCGGCGGTCGCATGGGCGCGCAGCGTCTCGATCAGATCGAGGCGTGGGCGCGGCAGGAGGTAGCGGTCGTCGAGATGATCGCGCGCGGCGCAAGAGCACTTCGCCGCGAGCGAGGGATCACGCCGGAGGGCGAGCCCCAGCGCCGCGTCGCCGATGGTCCCGGAGACGAAGACGGCGTCGCCCGGCCGGGCGCCCGAGCGGCGGACGAAACGCGGCGCGCGGCCAAGGGCGGTGATCGAGATGGTCAGCGGCCCCGGCGTCGCCGCGGTGTCGCCGCCGATGAGAGGGGCGGCGTAGGCGGCCGCGTCCGCAGCCAGTCCCTCGGCGAAGGCGGTGAGCCAGTCGTTGGTCCAGTCGCCGGGAAGGGCCAGAGCGAGCAGGAAACCGACAGGCTCCGCGCCCTTGGCGGCGAGGTCGGAGAGATTGACGCGCAGCGCCTTCTTCGCGATCAGCGCCGGCGGATCGTCCGGGAAGAAATGCACCCCCGCCACCAGCATGTCGACGGTGGCGACGGTCGGCTCGCTCGACGCTTGCAGCAGCGCGGCGTCGTCGGTCAGCCCGAGCCCCGCCGGGCCGGCTATGGGCGCGAACAGCCGGGCGATGAGTTCGTCTTCGCTGTAGCGGGCCGTCATGCGCGCGTCCCCCTCGACTCCCTCGCCCGGCAAGCGGGGAGAGGAGCGCGGCCGGCGCCGCCCTGCTACCCCAACTCCCCCGCCCGCTCCTCGCGGGCGATCTTGTCGAGCACCGCATTCACCATGCCCGACTCCGTCGGCCCGAAAAAGGCCGCCGCGACGTCCACATATTCCTTGATCACGACGCGCGGCGGCACGTCCTTGCGGGCGCGCAGCTCATAGGCGCCGGCGCGCAGCGCCGCGCGCATCACGGATTCGAGACGCGCCAGCGGCCACCCGCCGGACAGAACCCGGTCGATCTGCCGGTCGATCGCCACCTGATCCGTGAGCACGCCCTGCAGAACGTCGCGGAAAAACGCGACCTCGGCGGGCTTGTATTGCTCGCCCTCGATCTCGCGCCCCATCCAGTGTGACTCGAATTCGGCGAAGATCTCGTTGAGCCCCTTGCCCGCGACTTCCATCTGATAAAGCGCCTGAACGACGGCGAGGCGCGCGGCTGAACGCTGGTCGAGGCTCATACGAGGCTCCGCTTCAGGCGTATGAGCGACAGCGCGGCCAGCGCGGCGTCGCCGCCCTTGTCGCCGCGCTTCGGATCGGCGCGCTCCATGGCCTGAATTTCATTTTCCACAGTGAGGATTCCATTGCCGAGAGGCAGGCGGCGCGCAACCGACAGATCGGTGAGCGCGCGCGAGCTCTCATTGGCGACGATTTCGAAATG
Organism: uncultured Alphaproteobacteria bacterium; assembly: GCA_963717565.1. Taxonomy (GTDB): domain Bacteria; phylum Pseudomonadota; class Alphaproteobacteria; order Rhizobiales; family Beijerinckiaceae; genus Methylocystis. Next base: position 255,711 of record CAVQWJ010000014.1, on the reverse strand, counting down.
ATAGGTCTCGCCGCGAATGACGCAGCCAAGCGCGACCAGGCCGTCATAAGGCGAACCGGCCCGTTCCGCCGCGTCGAGCGCGATCGCCGCGGCGGTCGCGATCTCCAGCGCGCCGGGAACCTCGATCACCGTCGCGGTTGCGCCCAGCCGCGCGGCCGCGGCGAGCGCGCCCTTGCTCAACAGAGCGACGGTTTTCGCATTGAACCTTGCCGCGACGACGAGAAGGCGCGCGCCGGGAACGGGCGCGTCGTCACTATCCTGCGGTGCGAAACCTGCCATGCTTTCGAGCTCCGAAACGCCCCGGCGTCCTCGGGAGAGAGGACGCTCACGTTCTGCATTGTCGATGAAGGCGACAATCTGCGCCCTCTCCCGCGTAGCGGGCGAGGGGTGTGGCGGGAAAATTGATTGCGTCTTATGTCACAGGCGCGCCGGCTTGTCAGCCGAGGTTTATTTCCCGCTCAGCCGCGCCGCATAGCGCGCCATCAGATCGACTTCAAGGTTGAGCGCGTCCCCTGCGCGCAGCGCGCCGAAAGTCGTCTCGGCGAGCGTATGCGGGATGAGCAGGATCGAGAAGCGGTCGCCCTCCACCTCATTGACCGTCAGCGAGACGCCGTCAAGCGCAACCGATCCTTTCTGCGCGACGAAGCGCGACAGCTCCGGCGGCGTCTCGATCCAGAAGCGCGCCATGCCGTCGAAATCGTCGCGCGACAGAATGCGCGCCACGCCGTCCACATGGCCGGTGACGATATGGCCGCCGAGTTCGTCGCCGATCTTCAGCGCGCGCTCGAGATTGACGCGCGTTCCCTGCGTCCAGCTCCCGACGGTCGTCTTCGCCAGCGTCTCGGCGGCGGCGTCGACGTCGAAGATCGTGCGTTGACCTTCGCGCGCTACGGCGACGACCGTGAGGCAGACGCCGGAGTTGGCGATGGAGGCGCCGAGCGCGATGGTTTCGGCGTCATAGCCGCAGGCGATGCGCAGCCGCCGCAGATCGCCGCGCGGCTCGACCGAGATCACCTCGCCGATATCGGTGACAATGCCGGTGAACATGCAACTCTCCGCGTTTCCCCTCTCCCCGTGAAACGGGGAGAGGAAGAAAACTCAATCCATCCTCGCGTAACGCGTCATCTGATCGGCGCCCAGCGAACGGCTCTCGATCATGCGATAGCGAAACGTATTCCCGAGCTCCGCGCGCGCAGAAGGCGTCAGCGCCGGACGTCCCGGCCGGCCGAGCGGCTTGAACCCGGTGTGGATCACGACTTCGTCGGCGAGACCCATCGTCAGCAGGCTTTCCGCCACCCTCGGCCCGCCCTCGCTGAAAACGCGCGTGATCCCGCGATCGGCCAGCAGGCGCAGCGCCGCGAGCAGATCGATCGTCCCGTCCTGCGCGCCGACCCGCGCGACCTCCGCGCCCGTCGCCTCTGCAAAGGCGCGGGCTTCAATTTCGGGAACATCCTCGCCCACCACGACGAGCAGCGGCGTCTCGCGCGCCGTCGCGGCGAGACGCGAGCGAGGCGACAGCGTCAGCCGCCGGTCGATGCACCACGCGCAGTTTTCGCGCGCTGTCCACGCCCGGCGAGCCGCACGGTCATCAGCGGATCGTCCTCGCGCGCCGTGCCGGAGCCGATCATGATCGCGTCATGCAGCGACCGCTGCACATGGGTGAAAGCGTCGGCGATGGGACCGGTGATGTGCAGGCGCGGATCGTGCTGGCCGCCGGCGGCATAGCCGTCGGAGGTCTGGGCGAGTTTCAGCGTCACCATCGGCCGGTGCTTGGTGACGCGCAGAATATGGCCGAGATGATCGCAACGCGCGGCGGCGGCCTCGCAGCCGACGTCGACCTCGATGCCCGCTTCGCGCAAAAGCGCGTGGCCCCTGCCCGCGACGCGCGGATCGGGGTCCTCCATGGCGGTGACGACCCGCGCAACGCCCGAGGCGATGACGGCGTCGACGCAGGGCGGCGTCGCGCCATGGTGCGAACAGGGCTCCAGCGTCACGTAAAGCGTCGCGCCGCGCGCGGCCTCGCCGGCGGCGGCGAGCGCGATGGCTTCGGCGTGGGGCCTGCCGCCGACCGCGGTGAAACCGCGCGCCACGATCACGCCGTCGCGAACGACCAGCGCGCCGACCGCCGGATTAGGCGCCGTGCGGCCCATGTTGCGCCGGCCGAGCGCCAGCGCCGCCGCCATAAAGGCGTCGTCGGTCGCGGCGGGAATGATCTTCGCGTGCAGGCTCATCTAGTCGTCGGCGTCCCCGTTCAGATCGCCGCCGCCGCCTTCCAGTTCGTCGATGATGGCGTTGAAGTCGCGGGCTTCGCGGAAGTCGCGATAGACGGAAGCAAAACGGACATAGGCCACGGCGTCGAGCGAACGCAAGCCTTCAATGACGAGTTCGCCGATGCGTTGGCTCTCGATCTCGGATTCGCCGAGACTTTCGAGCTGGCGAACGATGCCGGAAATCATCTGCTCGACGCGCTCGGCCTCGACAGGTCGCTTGCGCAGCGCGATCTCCACGGAGCGGGTGAGCTTGTCGCGGTCGAAGGGCGCGCGCCTGCCTGATTTCTTGACGACGATGATTTCGCGCAACTGCACGCGTTCGAAGGTCGTGAAACGGCCGCCGCAGGTTGGACAGACGCGCCGGCGACGAATGCAGGAGGAATCCTCGGCGGGTCGAGAATCCTTCACCTGCGTGTCGAAGGAGCCGCAATAGGGACAGCGCATCAGCTGGCTTTCTCAGCGCGGGGCCGGGCGCCATACCTCCCCGTTACGCGGAGGTCGGCGGCCGAAGGCCGCCGGGCGGGGTTCAACCCGCTACAGCCATGGCGGGGCTCGCCCCACCCGACCCCGCTTCGCGGGGCCACCCTCCCCGTAAAGGGGAGGGATTTGAGCTAACGATCGGCGTTCCTGCCCTCTCCCCGATTTTTCGGGGAGAGGGCGCATTCTTATGATCAGTAGATCGGGAATTTGGCGGTCAGGGCGTGGACCTTTTCCTTCACAGCCGCTTCCGTGGCCGCATTGCCCTCTTCGCCCTTCGACGACAGGCCGTCGAGCACCTCGACGATCAGGCCGCCGACCTGCTTGAACTCGCCGACGCCGAAGCCGCGCGAGGTCGCCGCCGGCGTGCCGAGACGGATGCCGGAGGTGACGAAGGGCTTCTCCGGGTCGAAGGGGATGCCGTTCTTGTTGCAGGTGATGTGGGCGCGGCCGAGCGCGGCTTCCGCCGCCTTGCCGGTGATCTTCTTGGGACGCAGATCGACCAGCATCAGATGGTTTTCGGTGCCGCCGGAGACGATGGCGAGGCCGGCGTCGACGAGCGTCTGGGCCAGCGTCTGCGCATTGTCCTTGACGCGCTGCTGATAGGCCTTGAACTCGGGCGTCAGCGCCTCGCCGAAGGCGACGGCCTTGGCGGCGATGACATGCATCAGCGGGCCGCCCTGCAGGCCCGGGAACACGGCCGAGTTGATCTTCTTGGCGATGTCCTCGTCATTGGTCAGCACCATGCCGCCGCGCGGACCGCGCAGGGTCTTGTGCGTCGTGGTGGTGACGACATGCGCATGCGGGAACGGCGACGGATGCAGGCCGGCGGCCACGAGGCCGGCGAAATGCGCCATATCGACCATGAAGAAGGCGCCGACTTCATCGGCGATCTTGCGGAACGCCGCGAAGTCCCAGATGCGCGAATAGCCCGAGCCGCCGGCGATGATGATCTTCGGCTTGTGCTCGCGGGCGAGCGCGGCGACCTGATCCATGTCGATGCGCTGATCGTCCTTGCGCACGGTGTAGGGGATCGGCTTGAACCACTTGCCCGAGAGGTTCACGGGCGAGCCGTGCGTCAGATGGCCGCCGGCGGCGAGGTCGAGACCCATGAAGGTATCGCCCGGCTGCGCCAGCGCGAGGAACACGGCCTGGTTGGCCTGCGATCCGGAGTTGGGCTGCACATTGGCGAAGCCGCAGCCGAAAAGCTTCTTGGCGCGGTCGATCGCGAGATTCTCGGCGATATCGACGTATTGGCAGCCGCCGTAATAGCGCTTGCCCGGATAGCCCTCGGCGTATTTGTTGGTGAGAACCGAGCCCTGCGCCTCCATCACCGCCTTGGAAACGATGTTTTCCGACGCGATCAGCTCGATCTCATGGCGCTGGCGGCCGAGCTCGAGCTCGATGGCCTTGGCGAGCTCCGGATCGGACTGCGCGACGGAGGTGGTGAAGAAACCGGACTGGCTCATGGAATTTCCTCTAGCCTAAGTGCGCGAAAGATAAGCAAAAATTGCGGTTGTCCGACGCTCGCGGATCAAACCGGCTCTCCATGCCGCGCGTGTTGAGGCGATCCGCTTATCACGACGCGGGCGCAACGGGAAGAGTGGCCGATTGGCGCGGAAGCTGAGCGACAGTCTATTTTCGGTCGGGCGCGCGACGCACATCCTTTTCGAGCGCCCTTGCCGTAAGTTTCGCCGCCTCGCGCGCCGCCTCTATCTCATCCGCCCGCCGCCGACATATTCCCTCCACCACTTGCGGCGCCGACCGCTCCGGCGCGCCCGCGTCGAACGGCGGTTGCGGGTCGTATTCCACGAGGAGCTGAAGCGTCCTGGCGTGCTCTTCGCCGCGCAGCACGCTCGCCAGCGTCAGGCCGAAATCGAGCCCCGCCGTCGCGCCGCCGCCGGTGATGCGGTTGCGGTCGATCACCACGCGGGCGTGCACGAGCTCCGCGCCGAAGAGCGGCAGCAGATCGCGCACCATCCAGTAGCTCGTGGCCTTGTAGCCGTCGAGCAGTCCCGCCGCGCCGAGCAGCAGCGAGCCCGTGCAGACGCTCGTCACATATTTGGCCCGCGCGCCCCGGTCGGCGAGAAAGCCGATCACCGCAGGGTCGCGCATGGCGGGGATCGTTCCCTTCAGCCCGCCGGGCACGAAAAGAATGTCGAGGTCTTTCGGGCAGGAGTCGAAATCATGGCGGGCGTGATAGGTCAGACCGAGATCGCTCGTTACCGGCCCGCGATCCTTCCAGACATGAAAAACCTCGGCGTCGCCGAGCTTCGACAGAAAAGTCTGGGGGCCGATGAGGTCCACGTCGAACATCGACGGATAGATGAGCATGCCGATTTGCAACATCAGGACCTCCTGCCGCGCTGCACGCTTAGCATAAACTGAAGCAGCGTTGTCGCTCAGTTCGGGCGGGAAAAAGGCGCGCCCGCCTCAAAAAGCGCATGGGCCTCGAATATGCTTCGATTCGCTGGGAAATGTTGGGAAGCCGTGGATGGTCAGGTCGAACGCCTTTTCCGAAATGCTCCTCGCGCACATCAAGAAAATCAGCGATCCCGAGCAGTTTCTGCATGAGATGAACAGTATCGTTCTCAATATCGGCGGCCTCGTCTGCGACGCCCTCGACCTGACGGAAGAAAAAGAAGAGGAAATCGTCGCCGCGATACGCGCCGGCATGATGGAAATCATCCGCGAATACCGGCCAGATATCCACGCGATGCTGCATCAGTGACGCAGCGCCGCTACGCCCCCTTCTTCTGATAGTCCTTCACATCCGAAAATTTGATGTCCGGATTGCGCTCGGCGTCGTAATTGAGCTGAAAAGCCGAAGACGACATGAAGACCGGCGCGCCGTCGAGATCGTCCGCGATGCTGGATCCATGCGAGTCGATGAAGCTTTTGAGCTTCGCTGAATCCTCCGAGGTCACCCAGCGGCAGATGGTGAAGCGCGACTGTTCGTAGCGCGTCGTCAGCCCATATTCCGCGTCGAGCCGCGTCGCCAGCACGTCGAGCTGCAGCGCGCCGACGACGCCGACGATGGAGCCGGAGCCGTCATGCGGCGTGAACACCTGCACCACGCCCTCCTCCGCAAGCTGCTGCAGCGCCTCGCGCAGCTTCTTGGCCTTCATCGCGTCCGAGATGAGAATTCGGCGCAGGATTTCCGGCGCGAAGCTCGGCACGCCGCGGAAGACCAGGTCCTCGCCCTCGGTCAGCGTGTCGCCGATGCGCAATTGCCCATGATTCGGCAGGCCCACCACATCGCCGGCGAAAGCCTCGTCGGCGATCGAGCGGTCACGCGCGAAGAAGAATTGCGGGGCGTTGAGCGGGATGTTCTTGCCGGTGCGGATCAGCTTCGCCTTCATGCCGCGCGCGAGCTTGCCCGAGCAGACGCGCATGAAGGCGATGCGGTCGCGATGGTTGGGGTCCATATTCGCCTGAATCTTGAAGACGAAGCCGGTCATCTTCGGCTCGTTCGCCTCGACGATGCGCTTGTCCGCCTCCTGCGCGCGCGGGCTCGGCGCATATTCGGCCATCGCGTCGATGAGATCGCGCACGCCGAAATTGCGCAGCGCCGAGCCGAAGAACACCGGCGTGAGATGGCCTTCGCGGAAGGCCGCGAGATCGAAGGGCTTCGACCCCTCCTCCGCCAGCATCGCCTCCTCGCGCCAGGCGTCCGCGCCATTGGGCAGCAGAGTGTCGAAGACCGGATCGTCCAGGCCCGTCGTCTGCGTGAGCTCGTCGTCCTTGTCGATCTTGCGGATGGTCTTGGTCGCGAAGCGATAGGTGCCGGCGAAATTCCTGCCGCCGCCGATGGGCCAGGTGACCGGCGTCGTGTCGAGCGCCAGCGTCTTCTCGATCTCGTCCAGAAGCTCGAAAGGGTCGCGGCCCTCGCGGTCGAGCTTGTTGACGAAGGTGACGATAGGAATGTCGCGCAGACGGCAGACCTCGAAGAGCTTGCGCGTGCGCGCCTCGATGCCCTTGGCGGCGTCGATCACCATCACCGCCGCGTCGACCGCCGACAGCGTGCGGTAGGTGTCTTCCGAGAAGTCCTCATGGCCGGGCGTGTCGAGCAGGTTGAAGACGCAATCGGCATATTCGAAGGTCATCACCGAGGTGACGACGGAAATGCCGCGCTCTCGCTCGATGCTCATCCAGTCCGAGCGCGTCTGCTGGGCGTTGCGCTTGGCCTTCACCGCGCCGGCGAGCTGGATCGCGCCGCCGAAGAGCAGCAGCTTTTCGGTCAGCGTGGTCTTGCCGGCGTCCGGGTGCGAGATGATCGCGAAAGTGCGTCGCCGCGAAACCGGGTCGCGGGTGGGGGCGGTGGTCAAGGCTGGCTCTTTTCAAGGCGGATGTCTGCCGGAGGGATTACCGGCAACGGCCCTCCGGGGCAATCCCGCAAGGAGGGGAAAGCCCGGCGCGGGTCGAGCAGTCATTGCGATGCAGCGTAGCGACGACGTAACCCAGAGCCACATCAGGGCTCTGGATTGCTTCGCTTCGCTCGCAATGACGGAAGCGCCTTACGCGAAATCGCTCGCCAGCGCCTCGCGCGTCGCCTCGGGCAGCACGGCCATATGGCTGTAATTCGGGTGGCTCAGCCCGAGGATCACCCGCGCGTTCGGCACGCGGAAGGCGGCGATCTGCGCGTCGGTGAAGGGGAAATGCACGAATTGCACGGAGCTCGCCTTGCCGTCGGCCGTGGTGCGGTCCTGATCGGCCTCGGCCTTGCCGGCGACGCGTTCGCCGCGCGACCTCGATGAAGGCGGTCTCCTCAATCCCGCCGAGCCCCGCCAGCACGCGGGCGCGGCGCAGCGGATCGTCGATCTCGATCATGAAGGTCGCGACGAGTTCGCGCCCTTTCGGGATCAGCGGATTATAGGCCGCGAGCTCCTCGGGGATCTGCGCGTCGCCGCCGCGCTCGATGTGCAGCATCTCCTGCACCTGCAGCCACATCGTGTCGAAGCTCTCGAAGTAGAAGGTCACGAAGGGACCGACCTCGACGCGGCGATGACGCTTGAGCGCCGTGATGCGGCGCGCGGTGCTCGGCGCGGTCGCGGGCGTATTCCGCCCAGGGGAGGATGTCGGCGCGGGTGAGTTCTTGACGGTTCGTCATCGTCGTATTGCTCCGTAACCTTGAGCCCTCACGCTGAGGAGCGCCGGCGGCGCGTCTCGAAGCGCGAGGGCGAGGCGAGATTGGCGATCAGCTTTTCCGCGCCTTCGAGACGCAGCCCTCGGCTGCTCCTCAGGATGAGGAAAAACCACTGACGTTCTATTCGCCCGACACACCGTAGGCCCGCGCCATCAGCACGATGGGATGGCCGACGCGCTCCGGCTTCGGCGCGTCGCCGGCGAGCGCCTCGATTCCCTGTTCCAGATGAATGCCGGCGAGCGGGCATTCGGACACGACATGCTTCTTGCCCGCCGTATTGAGCTGGCGCATGGCCGGCTTGCCGACCTTCATCGCCGTTTCGAAATTGCCCTTCTTGTAGCCCCAGGCGCCGCCATGGCCCGAGCAGCGCTCGACGACGGCGACATCCGCCTGCGGGATCAGATTGAGCAGCTCCGCGCCCTTCTGGCCGAAATTCTGCGCGCGCGAATGGCAGGACATATGGAAGGCGACGCCGCCCTCGATCGGCGCCATGCCTTCGGCAAGCCCCTCCTTGCGCGAGATGTCGACGATATATTCCGAGAGATCGAAGGTCGCGGCCGCGAGGCGCTTCACGCTCGCGTCATTCGGCAGAATGAGCGGCCATTCGAATTTCAGCATCAGCGCACAAGACGGCACGGGAGCGACGATGTCGTAACCCTCATCTATATAGGGCGCGAAAGCGGCGGCGACTTTTCGCGCGGCGTCCGCGACTTCGCCGATCAGCCCCTGTTCGAGTTTCGGCATGCCGCAGCAATGCGGATGCACGACTTTGGTCTCGACGCCGTTCTTCGCCAGCACCGCCAGCGCGGCCACGCCGATGGAGGTGTCGTTGTAATCGCCGTAGCAGGTGGCGTAGAGCACGACCTTGCGGGCTTTCGCCGGCGCGCGCTCGTCGCGTTGCGGCGGATTGGCCGCGGCCTTCGCTTCGAGCGATCTTGCTGGCGTATTCGGGAATCTCGGCGTCCTTGTCGATGCCGGCGACTTTCTCTTCGAGACCGCGCAGCGGACTGCCGCGACGCGTCGCCCAATTGACCGCGCCGGAAATCAGCGTCGCCCATTTGCCGTTGCGGTCGGTCTCGGTCAGCGCGCGATCGATCGCGCCGCACGCCGTTCTTCTTCGCTTCCGACCGCGCGATAGCGCAGGATCAGATGCGGGAAATCGAGATTGAATTCATGCGGCGGAACGTAGGGGCATTTCGTGAGGAAGCACATGTCGCAGAGCGTGCAGGCGTCCACGACCTTCTTGAAGTCCTTGCTTTCGACCGTGTCGAGTTCGCCGCTTTTCGACTCGTCGACGAGATCGAACAGACGCGGGAAGGAGTCGCAGAGATTGAAGCAGCGGCGGCAGCCGTGACAGATGTCGAAGACGCGACGCATTTCCGCGTCGAGCTTCTCGTCGTCGTAAAAATCCGGATTCTCCCAATCCAGCGGATGCCGGGTGGGCGCTTCGAGACTGCCTTCTCTCATATTCGTGCTTTCCTGCGTCAATGCGAGGAGCGTAGTGACGACGCAATCCGGAGCCTCATCATGGCTCTGGATTGCTTCGCTCCGCTCGCAATGACGTGCGAATGTTTCTTGGTTCCCCCTCCCCGCAAAGGGGAGAGGGAGAAGCGCTTGCTGCTTACTTCAGCTCGTCGAGCGCGCGCTGGAAGCGGCCGGCGTGCGAACGCTCGGCCTTGGCCAGCGTCTCGAACCAGTCGGCGACTTCCTCGAAGCCCTCGTCGCGGGCCGTGCGGGCCATGCCCGGATACATGTCCGTATACTCATGGGTCTCGCCGGCGACGGCGGCCTTGAGATTGTCGGAGGTCTTGCCGATCGGCAGGCCGGTGGCCGGATCGCCGACGACCTCGAGGAATTCGAGATGGCCATGGGCGTGGCCGGTCTCGCCTTCCGCGGTGGAGCGGAACACGGCGGCGACGTCATTGTAGCCTTCGACGTCGGCCTTCTGGGCGAAATACAGATAGCGGCGGTTCGCCTGCGATTCGCCGGCGAAGGCGGCCTTCAGGTTCTCTTCGGTCTTGCTGCCCTTGAGCGATGCCATTAATGCCTCCAAGGAGATTTTTGTCGATGAGCCGGAGCGAAGGCCCCGGCGACGCTTTCTTAGAATAATTCAAAACTGGCTTTCGTCCAACCGAAATTGGACAGACGCCCGCCACTTTCCGCCGCCTGGCGGCTGGACGAGGATTTATGACTATTTGATCCCGACGACCATGTAATCCGGCCCGACGAGATGCTCGACGCGCGCCTCGAAAAATCCGGCGTCTTTCATCCAGCCCCGGCAATCCGCCCCGGTATAGTCGAAGCCGCCCGACGTCTCGATCAGCATGTTGAGGCTCATCAGCAGGCCGAAGACGTTCTCGCGGCGGTCGTCGTCGATGAGCGCTTCATAGACGATCAGCGCGCCGCCCGCCGGCAAGGCGTCATAGGCTTTTTTCAGCAGGAGCCGTTTCTGGTCGAGATCCCAGTCGTGCAGGATATGGCCCATGATGAGGACATCGGCTGGCGGCAGCGGGTCGGCGAAGAAGTCGCCCGGATAGAAGCGCAGGCGCCCGGCGAGCCCGTTGGCGGCGGCGTATTCCTCGAAGACCGGGCCGACCTGCGGCAGGTCGAAGCCGCCGCCGCTCAGATGCGGATGGGCGTGGGCGATGGTGACGGGGACCATGCCCTGCGCCGCGCCAATGTCCACGAAACTTTTGTAATCCGCCCAGGGGAATTTGGCGGCGATGGCGTTGGCGGCGCCGGCGCTCACGCCGCTCATGGCGGCGAGGAATCCCCGCAGCCGCTGCGGATCGGCGTAAAGAGCGGCGAAGAGGTCGCCCTCCTCCTTGTTCTCGCTCTGGCGATGGCCGGACTTCAGCGCCTCGGTGAGATGGCCCCAGCTCTCATAGAGCCGCTTGTTGGCCATCTCCAGCATGCCGCCGACATAGGAAGGACGCGACCGCACGAGGAAGAAGTCCGTCTCCGGCCGGTTGCTGTAAAGGCCGTCGTTGCGATCGAGGAGCTCCAGCGCCACCAGCGCGTCGAGAAAATCCCGCGCCGAACGCTCATGCAGACCGAGCCGCGCGCGCAGCGTCGTCAGATCGGCGGGGCCCTCCGCCAGCGCGTCGAAGACGCCGAGCTCGACGGCGGAGAGCAGCGCCTTGGCGTTCCAGAAGGACATGCCGAGCGCGAGGAGTTTTTCGGGCGAGGGCCTCAACGTCATGGCAAAACTCCGTTTGGCGAACTCCGCCTTGCGCGGCTAGTTTCGCCGCATGGTGGACAGATACGACTGTTTCGCCGCGCTTGCGGCGCAAGAAATAGAAGACGTGCACTATCGCATCCGCATCGCGGCGCGACCTTCGCCCATCGCCGTGCTCGCGCCGCATGGCGGCTTGATCGAGCCCGGCACGTCGGAAGCGACGCTGGCCATCGCCGAGGACGTATTTTCGTTTTATTGCTTCGAGAGCCTGACCTTACGCGCCAGGGGCGACGGGCTGCACATTACTTCCACGCGCTTCGATGAGCCGCAAGCGTTGCAGCTCGTGCGGGAATGCGACGTCGCCATCGGCGTGCATGGCCGCAAGAACGGGGAAGACGAAGCCTCGATATGGGTGGGCGGATTGCACGAGCCGCTGCGTGACGCGATCAGCGCGGCGCTGAGGGACGGCGGCTTTCGGGCGAAGTCGGTTGGCGAGGGTCATCCGCTCGCGGGGCGCGATCCGGCGAATATCTGTAATCGCGGGCGTCGTGGCGCGGGGGTGCAACTGGAGTTGCCGAGAGCGTTGCGGATAAGATTTGCGAGCGACCCGGCCAGCCGCAGCAGTTTCGCGGCGGCGGTGCGGAAGGCTCTTCTGGGCGGAAATAGTTGGTCGTGAGCTCATCTCTCCCCCTTGCGGGGAGGGTGGCCCCGCGAAGCGGGGTCGGGTGGGGCCCAGCCCATCAAAGTCGTCGCGGCGCGGACCCCCGCCCGGCGGCCTTTGGCCGCCGACCTCCCCGCAAGGGGGAGGTATGGGGTCGCGCGCCTAATGTCTTTTCTTCTTCCCCGCGTAAGGATTATCCCCCGCGCGCTTCGAAATCCGGATCGGCACGCCGGGCAGATCGAAGGTCTTGCGCAGGCCGTTGATGAGGAAGCGCTCGTAGCTCGTCGGCAGTTCGTCGAGCTGGTTTCCGAACAGCACGAAATAGGGCGGGCGTGACTTTGCCTGCGTCATGTAGCGTATCTTGATGCGGCGGCCCGAGACGGCCGGCGGCGGGGTCTCCTCCACGGTCTGCAACAGCCAGCGGTTGAGACGCGACGTGGCGATGCGGCGGTTCCAGACTGCATGAGTGGCGACGATCGCCTCCATGAGCCTGTCCAGCCCCTGCCCCGTCGCCCCGGAGACGGGTACGGCCGGACAGCCGCGCACCTGCGGCAGCAGCCGCTCGGCGTCCTCGCGAAGCTTGGTCAGCGTGGCGTTCTTGTCCTCGATCAGATCCCATTTGCCGAGCCCGATGACGAAGGCGCGGCCTTCGCGCGCCGCGAGGTCGGCGATGGAAAGGTCCTGCTTCTCGAAGGGAATCGTCGAATCGATCAGCAGCACAACGACTTCCGAAAAGCGGACGGCGCGCAGCGCGTCGGCGGCGGAGAGTTTTTCGAGCTTGTCGACGACTTTGGCGCGCTTGCGCAGTCCGGCGGTGTCGAAGAGCTTCATCTTGCGGTCGCGCCAGAGGAAGTCCACCCCGATGGAGTCGCGCGTGATGCCCGCCTCCGGCCCGGTCAGCAGCCGTTCCTCGCCGAGAATGCGGTTGATCAGCGTGGATTTGCCCGCATTGGGGCGGCCGACGACAGTGATCCGCAGCGGCTTCGTCACATCGAGGTCGCTGCCGTCCTCATCGTCGTCGTAGAGGTTCTCCTCCTGCTGCTCGTCTTCCTCGGCAGGCTCGGCGGTCTCTACGGGCAGCGCCTCGCGCAGGGCCTCATAGAGCGCGCCCATCCCCTCCCCGTGCTCGGCCGAGAGCGGCACCGGGTCGCCCAGCCCCAGCGAGAAGGCCTCGAATGCGCCCGCCTCCCCCGCCTTCCCTTCCGCCTTGTTGGCGATGAGGATCACCGGCTTGCCGGCGCGGCGCACGAGATCGGCGAAATATTTGTCGTCCGGCGTCACGCCGACGCGCGCGTCGATGACGAAGAGAACGGCGTCGGCCGAGATAATGGCGTTCTCCGTCTGGGCGCGCATGCGCCCTTCCAGAGAGGCGCGCGCGCCCTCCTCCAGCCCGGCCGTGTCGATGATGGTGAAGCGCAGATCGGCGAGCTTCCCCTCACCCTCGCGACGGTCGCGGGTGACGCCGGGCCGGTCGTCGACCAGCGCCAGCTTCTTGCCGGTGAGCCGGTTGAAGAGCGTCGACTTGCCGACATTGGGGCGGCCGATGATGGCGAGGGAGAAGGACATGGCGAACTCTATGGCGCTTTCTAACGCAAAACCCTCTCCCGGCGGGAGAGGGTTGATGAAGGAGCCGATTTTCTCCCTCTACCCGCACGCGGGGAGAGGGGACTATTCACTTCGGAGGCGCGACCTCAAGGGGAGCGCTGCCCTCCGGCATCGCGCCGCCGGCTTCGGGCTCGATCACCGGGGTGACGTTGATCTTGCCGCCATCAGCCCCGCCGCCGGCGGCGGCCGGAGCCGGCTTCGGGCCGCGCTTGGCGTGCAGCAGGCCCTTGTAGGCCGAGGCGCGCTGGCGCATGGACTGGGGCGCGTCGGTGTTGTTGAGCACCTGCTCGAACACGCGTTCCGCCTCGTCGAAATCGTCGTTGAACAAAGCGTCGAGGCCGTTCCACTCCTGCGCGGAGAAGCGGAAGGCGCCATTGGAGACCATGAGCGGCCCGAGCGCGCGCTCGAGCTTCTGGCGGTCGTCACCCTCCAGCACGATCAGCGCCGCGCGCAGCATCGCGATTTCCTGCGTGAGCTTGTCGATGCTGGGATCTTCGCCAATCGCGTTCAGCTCGGCCAGCGCCTGGGCCTTGTCGGGCCGGACCTCGGCGGCGCGGATGCGGGCCAGCGCGGCGTAGCCCTTGGGGGCGTCTTTGGCGATGGCGTCGAAGGCTGCGGCGGCCTCGGCGTTCTTGCCCTCGTCGGCGAGCTGCACGGCCGCAACATAGCGGGCGTTGGCGGCCTCGGCAGCCTTCAGACGCTTGTCCTGATAGTAGCTCCAGGCGCCCGTCGCGGCGACGATCAGAAAGGCGACGACGAAAATCGGCGTCTGATAGCGGCGCCAAAGATCGGCCACCTTGTCCTGGCGGACCTCTTCGTCGACCTCGTGGAAAATATCCGACATCTCTCCGCGACCCTTGTTTCCAGCCCGGTTTTTCTTGCCCCTGTTCCAGGGGAGGCAATCGGTTAGCACAGGCCGCGGCGAAAGGCGAGTATGGCCGGACCATTGCTTGACGGCGCGGCCCAAGGCTATGGTCGGGAATGTTCTATTACGCCATCAAAGTCGTCGTCTCCGCGCTCGTCATCGTCGCGGTCTCGGAGATCGCCAAACGCTCGACGGCCTTCGCCGCTTTCATCGCCTCTTTGCCGCTGACCTCGCTGCTGGCCTTCGTCTGGCTGCGCATCGACGGCGAGGAGCCCGCGAAGATTGCGGCGCTGTCCGGCCAGATATTCTGGCTGATTATCCCTTCGCTCGTGCTCTTCCCCATGCTGCCGCTGCTGGTCCGCCACGGCCTCGGCTTCTGGACGAGCCTCGGCCTGTCGATCGTCGCAACGGCCGGGGCCTATCTCCTGATGCTGCCGCTACTGCGGCGCATGGGCGTCGAGCTCTGACGCCAGCCGCGCATATTCCGCGTTGATGGCCGCCTGCAGCTCCCGCCAGACCGGATCGAGCCGCACGTCCGGCCCCCAATTGTAGAGCGCCTTGGCGACCTCGGCGATGGTCTCGTTGATCGGCTCGCTGCCGCCGTCCGCCAGTTCATCGGAAAAGAGGCGCGGCGGGCCCGCGCCCTTCCAGGCGTCCCAATGTTCGTTGGAATAGGGAGAAATCCCGCGCTGCGCCGCCAGCAGCTCCGGCGTGAAGCGCGCGAAACGCCGGTGCAGCGGGCCGTCCGGCGACTCCGCACGATACGCCTCGCGCACCGCGAAATAGCGCAGGTGCTGCAACTCGTGGGCGAGACAGCAGCCGAGCCGCGCGTCGCTCATCGCCGGATCGTAATAGATCGTCACGCGCCCTTCGGGCGTCGCCTCTCCCTCCGACTCGAAGCGCTGGCCGAGATAATCGAAGCTTTTGCGCACGGGGCTCAGCGTCACGCTCTCCGGATCATGGCCGAATTCCCGCGCGAGCAAGCGCAGTCGATCGCTCTTGCGCTGGAAGTCGTCCGACCGCGCGGGCCAATGCGCCTCATCGGGATCGTGTGTAATCCGCCAGCGCAAATCCGCGTAGCCGTCGGCGACATGCTCCCACCAGCGCCGGCCGTCCGGCTGAAAGGGGGAGAGATCGTTGACTTTCACGCAGGCGAGGACGCCCGGATGCGCCCGCAACCCTGCCATGATCCCGGCCACCATCCGGCGCCCAAGGCCCGGCTGGATGGAATTGATCTGCTCGAAGACCAGCGCCGGCGGGTCGTATTTCCCGGCCAGAAGCAATGCGACGCCCGACGCCTCCGCGCTGTCGGGCGTGGTGATCAATTCGCGGGAGGTCGAGGCGCGGATTTCGACGAAGCCGGTTCCGTGGGGTCGCGTATCGACGAACAGACCCAGTCCGCGCAGATTGGCGCAGATATCCTCAGCCAGCGCGGCGAGGGCCGGCCGGGCTTCCGAGGGCCGATTGCGTCGCCGTCCGAGAAAATCCCAAAAACCCATGGCCGCGCTCCCCGGCCCTGATTTAGGATAAATCAGTCCCAAACGAAATTCCGCGTCAATCGCGACCTTCTGGATTGCTTCGCTTCGCTCACAATGACGGGTGGTCCGGCGCCGATTATTCGCGGTGAAAGACGCCCATCATCCGGACTTCCGAAAGCAGATGCCTGCGCGCCTCGGCCTCGACCTCCACACATGTGGGATGCGTGCGGATCGCAAGCTCCGGACAATCGAGCGCGAGCAGCGTGAACCGGTACCGATGCAGCCCATGGCCATGCGGCGGACAGGGTCCGTTATAGCCGAGTTCGTCGAAATCGTTCACCGCGTGGCGGAAATCCTCGAAGCCTTCCGGCCGCCCGGCCCCTTCGATGAGGCCGGTATGGTGGGACGGAATGTCGTAGCAGGCCCAATGGCGAAAGACGCCGCCGGGCGCGTCGATATCGTCGACGAGCAAGACGAAGCTTTTCGTCTCCTTTGGCGCGCCCGTCCAATCCAGCGGCGGCGACCGGTCCTCTCCCTCGCAGGTGAACTGCCGCGGGAGGGCGTGGCCGCTCGAAAAAGCCCCGGATGTCAGTTTCATCTCAGCTGCCTCCTTTCTGCGCCAGAGTACCGGGGCTAGTTAGCGCCGGACTGGATCGTCAGAAGGCGGCTCTTTTCCTCGCCGCAGACTTTGCATAAGCTCTCGCCCCAATCGCAGGTCTGAAACAAACAATGACCAGAGGACAGTTGATCTGGAACATTCTGCTCGGGCTGCTCTCGGGGCCCGTGATCGCAGGGCTCGCCCTGCTGCTCCCGCTCGGCGTGTTGACGGGCGTCGCGGCGGTGCTCGATCCGTCCCTCGCGATGTATGAATTCGCGCCCGAGGAGGACCTGCTCCTCCCCTTCGTCCTGATCGCCGCGCTCATCTCCGCCGCCAATGTCAGGCTCGCCCTCGTCATGTCGCGCGACCGCAAGGCCGGCCGGCTCTTCGAGGTCTCGACCGACCGCTACGCCGACGATCCGAGCGGCGCGGAAAACATCCATGGCCATCCGGGCAAGCGGTTCGCACTCGATTTCATTCAGTTTCTGGCGACGAGCGAAGGCCCCGGCGTGTCGATCGGCGACCCTGTGGGCGAGGATTATGGCTGGGGCTTCTGGATCGAGGAAAAGGGCTTCTCGCCGCTGTGGGCCGCCTTCGCCCACGAAGGCCGGTCGACTGTTGACGAACGCTCGGAAACCTACATTCTGGCGATAACGCTGGAGCCGCCGCTGATGCCCTGGCGCCGCCTCTCTACAAGCCCGACTTCGCCCTGCGCGACGAGATCGAACGGCGACTGATCGAGTTCCTCTACAGCAGGGGCATGTCCTTCTCGACGGAAGCCGAAGACTGGGTCGATCCCGAACCGAAAACGCAGCCCGCGCCGCGCTTCTGATCTGATCGCTGCGGCGCTTTGCGTCGCTCGCAATCACGACTCCCTGCGCTACCTCCGGCTCCTGTCCGGGAGCGCGTCATGCCGAAAGGCCGCATCTATGTCGGGGTGGGCGGCTGGAGCTTCGCGCCCTGGCGCGGGATTTTCTACCCCAAAGATTTGCCGCACGCCCAGGAGCTGGATTACGCGAGCCGCCATCTGACCTCCATCGAAATCAATGCTACTTTCTATCGCACGCAAACCCTGGAAACCTTCACGAAATGGCGCGACGCAACGCCCGACGACTTTATCTTCAGCGTCAAGGCGCCACGCTACTGCGTCACGCGCCGAAGCCTGGACGATACGACTGTTTCGATCCAGCGATTCTTTGCGAGCGGCGTATGCGCGCTGGGGGACAAGCTCGGGCCCATTCTGTGGCAATTCCCAACGTCGAGGAAATATGACCCCGCGTTTCTGGAAGGATTTCTCGCCGCTCTGCCGAAGGTGAGCGACGGTCGTCCCATCCGACATGCAATAGAGCTGCGACACGAAAGCTTCGCCAACACCGACGTCGTGGCGCTCGCACGCGCTCGAAATGTTGCGATCGTCATCGCGGGCGACTCGGACTTCCCTCTCATCGCCGACATTACCGCGCCTTTCGTCTATGCGCGCATCATGGGAACACAGGCGCGACGGCGACAGGGCTACGACCCGGCGATCCTCGACCTGTGGGCCGAGCGCGCGCGCCAATGGGCCGAGGGTTCGATTCCGGAAGATCTGCCGCGCCTTACCCCACAAAAGAAGACGCGCGGAAAAAGAGACGTGTTTCTCTATGCGATACGCGGCGCGAAAGTGAGAAATCCGGCGGCCGCCATGGCGCTGATCGACCGGCTACAGCCCGGTCAAAAATGAACCGGCAAAAGATGCAGGAAATGCCGTTTGATCCAATTGATCAGCGCAAGCAGCGCAACGACGGAGAAGACCAGCACCATCATCAGATAGACGCGCGCAAGCAGGTCGAAAAGAAACCGCGCAATGGAAATGATGGCGCGTTCGACGGCGTCCGCGAGATCGACATAGTCGCGTCGCCGGTTCGCAAAAAATCCGACGCTAAGCAGGATTGCGGCGCTGCCGACAAGCAGCAGGCCCGGCGTAAAATCCTCGTGAATGCCGTCGCCCCAGTCGAGCAGGAAAAGACCCATGACAAACGCAAAAACCGACAGCGCCGCGAAGGCGCGGCGCCTCAGGAAAGCGGCGATCCACTGGCGCGGGCCAACGTCGGGAGCCGGCTCCGGCGCCACCGGCCTCGGCGACTTCCGCGGCTCGACCGCGCCACGCGCCGGCTTTTCGGTCAGCGCATTGTAGGCGTCCGTAATCTGCTGAAATCTCGCGTTGTCCCCACCCTCCACGTCAGGATGGTATTTCTTCGCGAGCTTACGATAGGCGGCGTTGATCTCCCGCCGGCTCGCATCGTCCCGAACGCCCAGAATCTCAGAATGCGTCGGCATCGGCCCGCCCAAAAGCTTGGTGAGAAATTACGATTAGCATCTTATGTCGCGGCTGTTAATTCTTTCGGTAAAACCGCGCCTTGACCGGATCACACCTTCGGATCGGGATCCGTCCTGTTGTCTCGCCCTTCCTGCAGGATCATCCGCCCTTTGGACGACGCGCGCCGAAAGAGGCAGGCGCTTTGATAATCGGCGTCCTCGTACCACGCCATCGCCGTCGCCCTGTCAGGAAATTCAAGGATCACCAGCCTCTCGTCGAAGGAAGGCCCCTCCACAGTGACGACCTCATCGCCACGCGTCAGAAACTTGCCGCCGTAACGGGCGACGGTCGCTGGCGTCAAGGCCGTATATTTCCTGTAAGTCTCCGGATCGTGGATCGTCATCGTGCAGATGAAATAGGCAGGCATTCGCTTCTCCAGAGTTCGGGGAGGCGGTGTCCCTGTCCCCGAACCCCTTTTCTATAGACGACTGAAACCAGCCTTGAAAACTTCACATTTCAGCCCTGCCTCCGGCATCGGCCCAGCGGGAGGAGCGTAGCCTGCCGCATTGAGGTCACAAAGGCGTTGGAAAAAGCATCGCACAAGTATTTTGTTCGGCCGCGACGCCTTTCGTCCGATGGGACGTCGCTAAAAGTGGAGAGCCGCGACATGGGAAAACTTAGAGAAGCGAAAGCGACTCAGGCCCACACCGCACCGCAGATCGCCGAACATGTCGAGCAGCAATTGCAAGCGTCCTATTCGGAAGTTCTCCACGAACCGATCCCCTCCCGATTTCTTGCGGTTCTCGATATTCTCGAAAAGCAGCACGGCAGTGATGTTCAAGAGAAAACCCCTGCGCCCTCACAGAAAAAGCGTGCGCGTCTCGTCATGAGCGAAGCCAAGATCTAAGCGTCTCTCCTGCATGTAGACAGGCGGCCAATGTGCAGCCGCCGCTAATTTCTGACAGCCGATCTTTCTGACCGCCCCTCTCGGGCGCGGGCCTCCCGGGCGCAGGGTCTAGCCCTGTTCATGAAAAGTGACGGCTACACTAATCCGACAACTGAGGTATTGTGGGCCCAATCCGCCGAGCGGTTTTCAGGGAGGTCACGGGACATGTTGCGGCGCTTAATTCTGGCGGCGGCGGGGATAATCTGTTGCATTTCGGGCACAGTGGCCAAAGAATCGTTAACACTGAGTTGTATTCCGCAAGGCGCGGCTGGCGCTGACGGGAATCAAATCCGGCGCATCGAAGTCGAACATCGTGGCAATCGCTTCTCCGTGGTTCACATCGCGGAAAATGGCGAGCGCATCGACCGCGCCAGTCAATATTCGATACATGTCAAACCGGACTCGAACCCGCCGACATGGGAAGGCTCCAACAAGCGGCGCCAATATCTGACAATGGTCGGCAAGGTCGTTCACCTTGCTGATAATTCATATGAATATGTCGAGCAGCTGTACGACGCGCGCGAAGGCGGCGCGAAAATACATGAAACGACGGCGAAATGCGTCGCGGAGGGCAAAGCGCCCGAGCCCCCTCCATCGCATGCCGAGACTCAACCAAAAAGCCCTGAGATTTCAGCCTGTCAGACCATCTCCGACGCCCATGAGCGCCTGACTTGCTACGACCGGCAATATCCGCCGACGCAAAAGCCCGTCACGGAAGCAGAGGCGGCGAAGCCGTCGCCAGAACCAGCGGGGAAGGACGCAGCCCAGAATCTCACCGACGCCGATCTCGAGACGATGCGATCCACCTACGACAAGAACCAGGCCCGTTTCGTGAGGGATTTTGCGGGAAAGACCTTTCAGGCTTCCCTTCAGGTTGAATCGATCACGCGATCACGCACGGTCAAGAACCGTTTCGACTTGACCCTCGAACGCGGAATAAGCTGCGGAACCGATGATCCGAAGATCGTTTCCTTCATCACAAATCTGAACAAGGGCGACCGCGTTCGCGTCAAGGGGATCATCGACGATATCGTCAATGGAAATGTCGAACTGGCAAAGTGCGAGCTGAGCGCCGCGACATAGGGCCCGTCAAGCCAGGCTCATTGGCGACGCTGCAATAGCGCTTCGAGACGATTGCCTGCGGCCTGATGGGACAGAATCTGGCGGACCTTTTCGGCAATCATCGCCGCGGCGGCCTCAGGCGGCGCGCCTTGATCGTAGATATTCGAAATCACCGTGTATTCATAGCGGGCCGCGTTCCTCCTCTCGGCTCCAGTCGCGTCGCCGACGTGATAGGCGAGATAAGCGGACATGCTTCGCGACGCCATGCCGTCGCCGCCGGGGCGCTCTCCGATCAATGAAATCACGAGTTTCGCCGCCAGCGCGTCGCCGACCGCTTCCGCAAGTTTGACGCGGCCATTCGGCGCCAGGAGCGGCGCGCCAACCGAGATTCCTGAGTCAGCCAGCTCTTTCAGGAGAAGCGGAAGAAGGCGTGGGATATTGTGATGAATAGCTTCCGCGCTCAAACCATCTGAAATCAGAATCTGCGCGTCATCTCCTACCGGCTTCAGCGCATCGAGCGCTTCGACATCGAGCCTCGCGCCGAGTTCCGGATGCGCGAGATGCGCGGCCTTCGTCGTTGCGGCGGTGTTGATCCGGCGTAGCTCGACAGCGCCGAGTCTGGCTTCGGACAGTTCAGCATGGATCGCTTCCCGAGCCAAAGCGATATTCGCTCTCGTTTCGCGCGCGACCGCATTCGCCGGCCGTGGGCCCGCATTGTCCCAGCCATAGGCTGCGGGCAATTTTCTTCGCAATTCCTCGAATTTTTCATTTCCGCAGAAAATCCGCGGGTTTCCCCAATTGGGCCCTCGCCGGAGCACGCCCTGGGCGTCACGCTGGTAAACGCCTTTGCCAATCGCCCATTCTGTAAACTCCGGCGCGGGCTCGCGCGCGAAGATCTCCCTGAGCGTCTGATCGTCATGCGCAGACGTGTCGAAATAGGCGAGCATGCGATCTACGCCGAGATAGACATCCATGAAATAATTGGCGCCCGCCGCAGTCAGAAGCGTTGTCGCAATCTGCTGGCCTTCCGTGGTTATCTGCGAGTGCAGCGTGTAGCAAGGCGCCATGCCCATCGGCAATCCAAGCAGCTTGCCCATGAAGTGATCCTGCAAATTCGACAGGATCATTTCCATATCGGTAAGATGAGTCTCGGGACCAATGAAACCCGTGACATTATTGACCATGAACGGATCGTATCTGCGCGCCAGGCCATAGCAGAGAGCCTCGGCGGTCGCCATGTCGACGCCCTCATGCTTGTTATAACTGACCTCGCTGCCCTGCCCCGTTTCAAAATACATGAATTGACGCGCGTGTGGATGTAGCGCGCCGGTCTTCGACATTATGGCGTAAGCGTTGTC
This sequence comes from uncultured Alphaproteobacteria bacterium, assembly GCA_963717565.1. Taxonomy (GTDB): domain Bacteria; phylum Pseudomonadota; class Alphaproteobacteria; order Rhizobiales; family Beijerinckiaceae; genus Methylocystis. The sequence continues at coordinate 233,771 of CAVQWJ010000014.1, read as the reverse complement.
GAGCAGCTCGACGCTGCAATCGAACTCCTCGGTCAATGTGCGCTCGGTGCCTGCAAGGCTTTGAAACAGAATTTCAACGGGCGCGCCATTTTCGAGACAGGCGAGCTGCGTACGTATATGCGACAGGACGCAAATCTGGGTCGGCGCGCCGGTCTCGCGTCTCAGACGATCGATATGACGCAGAAGAGCGCTCGTATTTTCCACCGTGTCGAGCGCGGGATTGACGCCGATGAGCGCGTCTCCCGCGCCGAGGCTCAATCCTGTGTAAACAAGCAGCGTGACGGCAGAGAGATCGTCGGTCGGATGATTTGGCTGCAGGCGCGACGAAAGCCTGTTCGGCAATCCGACAGTCGTGCGCGCATGCGCCGATGTCTGGATTTTTTTGCTCGCATAGATCAGCTCCTGCACGTCCATCAATTTGGCGATGGAAGCGGCCATCACGCCTGTCAGGCCGCGCCCGAAATGTGCGATTTCATCCGGCCGGCTATTGAGAATGAAATTCTTCGCGTCACCAATCGTGATCTCTGCAAATTCATTGTAAGCGGCTTCATCGATATCGTAATTGGCGCGCATGACCTCATCGACGCGGCCATCCTCGCCGACAAGTGGCGACTCGTAAATCTCCCTCAGCTTCAGTCCGGATAAAATCGCCCGCGCGGCTTCCCTTTCGAGATCGGACGCAGCAGAGAGTCCGGCAAGTCGATCGCCAGCCTTCTCGTAATCCGCCGCGCCGAGCAGGCGTTTGAGCCCTTTGAAGGCGAAGCGCCGATCGAACAGGACGGTTTCGTAAACGACCTCGGCTTTGGGCGATGGGACATGGATTTCCATGAGTGGTTTCAAAGTCGCCATTTTCGATCCCCTCGCCGGGTCCGCCTGCCGGATGAATTATATAGCCGTGCGAGTCCTTCTCAAGCTCGCGCCCCTGACATTCATCTTGCGCGCGTGCAGGATGCTCCGCCCGATCTGCGCGGCGGCCTGCTTCTCCCGCTCGCAGACACGGTCGAGTTTTTGTCAGCGTTCTGCTCAGGACAGACGATAATTCCATTGATCGCGCCTGACGGCGTCAATGATTCGCGTCGCCGCGTCCGACCATGAGGCGCTCAGCACTTTTTCAGGATGAGCCTGGAGCGCGCCCGCTTCCCATTGCCGGATAGCGTCCGCGAGCGCGGCTGGATCGTTCAGTCGGAAGTAGATTGCGCCATCGGCGCCGACCTCTCGGAAGACGGGAATGTCGCTGCAAATGACGGGCTTGTTGAAGCGCGAGGCCTCGACGATCGGCAGGCCGAAACCCTCCGCGAAAGATGGATAGACCAGCGCCGACATATGCGCGTAAAGGAACGAGAGCTCCTTGTCCTGCACGTCATCGAACCAGAACAGCCGCCGGCCGAATTCCGGATGCTGCAAAATTCGGGCGCAGAGCGCGTAGTCGAACCAGCCGCGGCGGCCGACGAACACGAGCCGCGCCGAACTCCCCTGCTCCCAGAGCCGCTCGAAAGCCTCGATGGCGATGAGCTGTCCCTTTCGCGGCTCGAAGGTGCCGACGCACAAATAAACATGCGCGCCGCCTTGAAAGGGCTGCCTGATCTTCTCCCGCGCCTCGGCGTCCGGATGCGGTTCGAACCGCGACGAGATGTGAAACCAGTCGACCGGCAATTGGGGTCTGTGCGGGAGACGCCGCTCTGTCACGACCGAGACGAGATCGTCTCTCGCTGCGCGAGAAATGCTGAGAACGCCATCGGCCGATAGCAGAATGCTTCGCAGCCAGGGCTGATAAAGCTCCACCGTCCGCTCGTGACAGGCGGCCGGATAGAGCTCGGGAATAACGTCAGGCACGCAGACGATCACCCTGCCCCCGCCCTTGTGAACCGCGTCGAAAACGCCGTCATAGGCTTGCGGATAATTCCAGGCGTCGGCGAGAATGAGCAGTTGATCGCCGGGTTCGACGACAAGCGGCGTGTCGAGTTCGCGCCGCTTCGAGCCGATGGGCTCGACACATTCGAGCAGACCGCCGTTGTCACAGCGCACGAGCAGGCAGTTCTCGGGGTCCGCCGCGAGCAGCGCCTGAGAAAGATCCTTGGTCATGCGCTCGATGCCGGTTCCCATGTCGCGCAGGACCGTGCCGGTCACGTCGATGAGGATGCGGCGCGGCGGCGCGGCCTGCGTGTGCGCGGGGACGCGTTGCGGAACCGGCGTCGCGGCGGCGGGCGCTTCCGCAGATGCGAAAAGACGACGAACAAAGCGGACTAGAGCCTCCTCGGCGCGCAGCAAGGGGCGCACGATGATCCAGCTCGCCGTGTAGATTATTTCATAGCGCTCCTTCTTGAGCTGAAGGACCTCGTCATAGAGATGACGAAGCTGATGCTCCAGCAGCCGCTCCTTTTCCGCAAGCCGGGAGGCGTCGTCGCTGTGGACGGTCGGGGCGTCTTCACGCGTCTGCAAACGGGGCTCCTGTACGGGCGTGGGCGGCAAGGCGCCATATCGCCGACCTATAGCCTGTCGGCGAATTCCTGACGACCCCGGGCGGCTATTCGCGAGCGTATTCCTCGCAAGCTTCCTTTGAAAAGGCTCCGATGCTCATGCAGTCGCCAAACCGGTCGCGGCGGGATTCCCTGAAAAGCAGCGCCGCAAGAATGGCCCCCGCCGCGAGATAGAGAGCAATCAGCAGGGCGTCTTTACGCGGAGCCGTCATCGCTCACGAACCGCCGGAGACTTTCTCGTAACGCTTCTTGTCCGCTTCGATCACGCGCGACAGCGCGCTGCATTTTTCGGGTTCGTTGCGGTTGCGTTCGGCGCAGAGCTGATAGGCTTCGAGCGACTGCTCGTAGGAGCCCACGGCATATTCGCGCGTAGCGGCGTCCTTCGCGCTTTGCGCGCCGTTGCAGGCGGAAAGAGCGAGCATGAGAGCGCCGAGGCCGAGATAACGCATGTTTAACCCTACCGAAGTCTTACGGGCCACCAGAAACCATTAGCCGAAATCGTTACGCTCACGGGGGTCATACAGGCGTAGGGGATAACGATCGCCTGCCCCGGCGCGAAACTCCGGCCCGCGTACCAATAATCGAAAGATTTACATTTTCCATTATTCACGGCGACGCTCTCGACATTGGCGACCGCCGGCCCGAGCACCAGGCACTCGATCCAGCGATAGCCGCTGGAAGTCTGCAACTCCGGCAGGTAAGCCATCGTCTCCCGCCTGACGCATGCGAATGGCCCGCCCTCGGCATCGGCGGGCGCAGCGGCGGTCAGGGCAAGGCCAAACATGAGGCAGGCGGCGAAAGGCTTGAGCATAAGCTTACCCCGGATCGAACAAACGGCTATTCATAATGCATCAGGAAAGTTTGCGCATATCCGAGCCTGCGATTCACGGGGAAAGGGATTTTCAGTGGCGGCGATTGAACGCGGCGAAATGATCATCATGGCGGCGGTGGCCGGGCTCGTCGGTCTCGCGGGCGCCTCGCATTTCCTGGCGGCGGGGCCGCTGCTGAGCTTTCTCGCCTGTACTCTCGCGCTGGCCGGCGTGGCGCATGTCATCGGAGAGGCGACCGACCAGCTCGGCAATCACCTCAGCCCCTCCGCCACCGGACTGGTCCAGTCGGCGGTTGGCAGCCTCCCGGAGCTGTTCGTCTGCATCTTTTCGTTGCAGGCGGGCCTTGTCTCGGTCGTGCAGGCGTCGCTGATCGGGTCCATTCTCGCCAATGTCCTGCTCGTTCTGGGCCTATCCTTCGTCGTCGGCGGCTGGCGGCATGGCGTGCTGGTGTTCAACGACCGCACGCCGCGCATGATCTCCTCGCTGCTGCTGCTGGCGGTCTCGGCGCTCATGCTGCCGACGCTGGCGCAATGAACTTCATCTCCCGGCCGCCGCGCATGAGCAGCAGCTCGCCGTGGTCTGCGCCGTGGTTCTGCTCATCGTCTTCGCCGTAATGACCAGGGCGATGCTGCAGCAAGGCCAGCGCAGCGTGCCGGCGGAAGCCCACGCGCGCGCCCATGCCTGGCCGCTGAGGGCGGCGGTCGCCGTGCTGCTGGTCTGCGCCGGGGCGGCTGTGCTCGTCTCCGACTGGTTCGTCGAGGCGCTGGAGCCCGCCATCGACACGCTGGGCATCACCCAGACCTTCGCCGGTCTGGTGGTCGTCGCCATCGCCGGCAATGCGATTGAAAATATGGTTGGAATCCGTCTCGCCGCGGCGGGAAAAGCCGAGCTCGCGATCAGCGTCATGCTGACCAGTGCGCTTCAGGTCGCGGTCGTCATCGTGCCGGTGCTGGTGCTGGTCAGCTTCGCAATGGGCGGGGCAGCCTTCACGCTGGTCATTCCGCCTATTCTGGCGGCGGCCCTGTTCCTCTCGGTCCTCGTCGTCACCGTCGTCACCGTGGACGGCGAGGCCGATATGGTCGACGGCGCGGCGCTCATCGGCCTTTACGTGGTCATCGCCACGATTTTCTGGTGGGGCTGACCGCCTCAGCCCCTCGGCCGCCCGACCGTATCGGCCATGCGCGCGCCCCGGGCCCCCAGAGGCTGCGGCGCGCCTTCGGTCGTGTCCTTCTCGGTCTGATGCTCCAGTTCGGCGTTGAGTTCGGCTCCGATGAGCAGCACGATGGATGACAGCCACATCCACAGCATGAAGCCGATGGCCGCGCCGAGCGAGCCGTAGGTTCCGTTGAAATTTCCGAGATTGGCCGCATACCAGGAGAAGAGCAGCGAAACCGCCAGCCAGGCGATGGCGGCGAAGGCCCCTCCCCAGCTCACCCAGCGCCATCGCGGCTCGGCTCGGCTCGGGCCATAGCGATAGACCACCGAAACCGCCAGAGCGACGACCACGAGCAAGGCTGGCCAGCGCAGGACCTCCACGGCCGTCTGCACTCCCTGCCGCAAACCCAGCGCCTCGAGCGCCGGCGGCAGAACGACCATGACGCCGAGCGCGACCGCGACCGCCGCCATGCCGGCCAGGGTAAATCCGAGCGTGATGGCGTTCAGCCGAAAGAAGCCGCGTTTCTCCCGCTCCTGATAAACGACGTTGAGCGCGTCGAAGATCGCCTTCATCCCCGCGTTGGCGCTCCACAGCGACACGAGCAGGCCGATGACGGAGGCAAGGCCCAGCGCCGCGCCGCCCTGCGCGGAGACGCGGCGCAATTGTTCGTCGATGATGGCAAGTCCCTCTTTGGGGAGAAAGCCGGAAAGCGCCTGGAGATGAGCGCCGATCGTCGACGGATCGGCGAAGAGCGAATAAAGCGCCACGAAGGCCGCAATCGCCGGAAAGATCGCCAGCAGCACATAGAAGGTCACGGCCGCCGCAATGGCGAGAATGCGATGTTCGGTGATGTTGTCGTAAACGCGGGCGAGAACATCCTTCCAGCCGGACGCCGGAATTTGCGCGGGCGCCGCCGCCTGCCTGCCGCGCGAAGCCGCCTGATCCATCGCCATTGCAGAGGCCTTTCGTGACGTGAGGTCACGAAAGAACTTCGTGCGCCGGGAGACGTTCCGCCTGACTCATCCGGCGCTTCGCGCGGCTGCGACCCACGAAGCGGGCGGATGGGGGAGCTCTAAAACTCCACTTCGAGCTCCTCGATCTCCTCTTTCTCCAGTTGCGCCTGCGCGATCCACTCCTGCATGGCGGGCCAGGCGAAAATCCGGTCGCAATAGGCCTGGCTGACACGGATCCAGCGGCACGTCATAGGTGCGAAAACGCGTCGCGACCGGCGCATACATCGCGTCGGCCATGGAGAGCTCGCCGAACAGATAGGGGCCGCCATGGGCCTCGAGGCACTCGCGCCAGATCTGCGTCACCCGCGCAATGTCGCCCTGCGCCTTGGACCAGACCTTGAACTTCGGGAAATGGCCCTTGAGATTCATCGGCAGCGCCGAGCGGAGCGAATTGAAGCCTGAATGAATCTCGCCGCAGATCGAGCGGCAGCGTGCGCGGCTGAGGCGATCCGCCGGCAGAAGACGGGCGTCGGGGGCGATTTCGTCGAGAAACTCGCCGATCGCCAGCGTGTCCCAGATGCGGAAACCGTCATAGTTGAGGCTTGGCACCAGAATGGACGGGGAGAGCAGAAGGATTTCCTCGCGCGCCGCGGCGTCGTCGGGATCGACGACGATTTCCTCGAAAGGCACGCCGGAAAGCTTCATCATCAACCAGCCGCGCAAGGACCATGAGGAGTAATTCTTGCTGCTGATAGTGAGCGTTACGACCGGCATGATGGCTCCCCGTTGCGACCACTGCCTCTCAGCAAGTCATGTGCCACTTTCTCAGGCGCCCGGTGGCACAGGCCTTGCTGACATGCTGACCACCGCAACGCGAGGCTCATCCCGGCTCATGTATGACGCTTATCACGCCTATGCCCAGCTCAGCGAGCAGATCCGCAGAGCGGCGGCGAGTAACGAACGCATCATGAGCGTCTGGGGCGCGATGCAGACCGCCTATCCCCTCCGCTGCATTCTCGCCTATCACGAACTCATCGGCCTCGCCGGCTTCACGCATCGCCGGCCGGATTATGACGTCAAGGACGTCGTCACCGACAAGGGCGAGACGGTCCCGGTCAGCGAGACGCCCGTCTTGACCACGCCCTTCTGTACGCTCCTGCGCTTTACGCGGCAGGGCGGCGAGGGCGATCCGCGCGTGCTTCTCGTCGCGCCCATGTCCGGTCATTTCGCAACGCTGCTGCGCGGCACGATCCGCACGCTGCTGCGCGATCACGAAGTCTATGTCACCGACTGGCGCAACCCGCGCGACGTTCCGCTCGAACACGGGATATTCGCCCTCGACGACTTCACCCAGCATGTCATCGACTTCCTGAAATTCATGGGGCCGGAATCCCATCTCGTCGCTGTCTGCCAACCCGCCGTTCCGGCGCTCGTCGCCACGGCCGTCATGGCGCTGGAGAACGACCCCGACCAGCCGGCGAGCCTGACGCTGATGGCGGGCCCCATAGACGCGCGCGTTTCGCCCACCAAGGTCAATGAATTCGCCACCTCCAAACCGATCGACTGGTTCAGGCGAAACATGATCGCCACCACGCCGCGCGGCCTCCCCGGCGCCGGACGGCAGGTCTATCCGGGCTTCCTTCAGCTCTCCGCTTTCATGAGCATGAATGCGGAGCGGCACCAGAAGGCCTTCGCCGATCTCTTCAAGCATCGGGTCGAGGGCGACAGCGACAAGGCCGACCAGATCCGCAGCTTCTACGAGGAATATTTCGCGGTCATGGATCTCGACGCGGAATTTTATCTTCAGACGATCGAGACGGTGTTCCAGAAATTCGCGCTTCCAGAGGGCAAGCTGCAATTCAAGGGGCGGCCCGTCATACCGCGCGCGATCAAGAAGACCTTCCTGCTCACGGTCGAGGGCGAGAGGGACGATATTTGCGCGATCGGACAAACGCTCGCCGCGCAGGATCTTTGCAGCGGCCTGAGACCCTATATGAAATCGCATCACATGCAGGCGGGCGTGGGTCACTACGGCGTCTTCAACGGAAAACGCTGGGATCATCAGGTGTATCCGGTCGTGCGCAGCCACATCAGAACCAGCATTTAGCGCCGCCCCATCACAATTCGGTCGCTTCGTCCGGCGGCGGCGTTTCCTTCGGCGGCTCTTCGGTCGTCTTCTTTTCGATCTGTCCTGAAATCGTGACGCGATCGGAGAAGGCGAAAAGGAAGGTGGGCTGGCCGGGGCGGAGGTGAACGACAATGTCGAAAGCCAGGCTGTCGTCGCTTGGCGACGTTGGTAACAAAGCCTTGAGCGCTTCAAGCCCTCCGGCAGAGGCGCCGACGCCCACCGGCATCCATGGCGACTCAGGTTTCGATATCAGGCTTTCTTCAGAGCATCGCCACGCGCCGGCCAACTTCGGCGAGCACATGCGCACGCACATCGTCTCCACCCGAAGACTCAGTATAATATGCTGCGACGATCAGCGGCGCCCGTCCGGGGGGCCAGATAACGGCGACGTCGTTACCCGTCCCGTGTTCGCCTGAACCCGTCTTGTCACCGACGCGCCAATCGGGGGGAAGTCCTGCCCGCAGCCTCTTGCTGCCCGTTCTATTCGCAATCAGCCACGCCGCAAATTGCTCGCGCGATTTCACCGACAGTGCGTTGCCGACCGCGAACTTGCTCAGGTTGTCTGCGAAGGCGTTGGGCGTTGTCGTGTCACGAGGATCATCAGGCGTTGCCTCGTTGAGTTTGGTCTCAATTCGGTCGAGCCGCGTGATCCCGTCGCCGAGCGCACGCGCACGCGCGGTGAATCCGTCGGGGCCCCCGAGCGTCAGAAGCAGAAGATTGGCGGCTGTATTGTCGCTGAGTGTGACGGCGGCCACGCAAAGCGCGCCAATCGTCATCCCCTCCCCGACATGCTTTTCTGTCGCGGGCGAATACGCGACAAGACTGGACTTATCATAGGAGACCCGACGATCGAGCGATTCCTCACCATTGTCGACGCGCTGTAATACAAATCCCGCCGTGAGCGCCTTGTGCGTCGAACACATTGCGAACCGTTCATCGCCGCGATGCGACAGGCGGCGGTTGGTCGCGGTGTTGATCAAGCAGACGCCGAGCCGCCCCCCGTTCGCCTTTTCGATCTCCTCAATATTCGAGGAAAAATCCACTTGGGTCGCTCTCGCACTCGCGGCGACAAGACCTCCGACAGCGCCAACCAGCAATGTTCGACGTGAAATCAAGTTCCATGCAATGTTGTTTGCGCCGCCGGCAACGGCGGCGCCTGGATCGGAGCCGACGCCGTCGGCTACGCCGGCAGCATGATCACTTTCGTCTTGATCGGCGTGCGCGAATAGAGGTCGATCATGTCCTGGCTGAGCAGGCCGGTACAGCCGCTCGTAATGCCGGTCCCGATCGTATCGGGGTCGCTGGTGCTGTAGATCGTGTAGACCGTGTAGGCGCCGTTCTTGTAGAGATAGAGCACGCGGGCGCCGAGCGGATTTTCCAGACCTCCCGGCATGCCGCGAGCATATTGGCGCGCCTCCGGCTGGCGCTGGATCATCTCCTTGGGCGGCGTCCAGGTGGGCCATTCGGCCTTCCGCCCGACATAGACTTCACCGCTCCACAGGAAGCCGGGGCGGCTGACATTGGCGCCATAGCGGGTGGCGGTTCCGTCGCCTTCGACGCGGTAGAGATGGTAATTGGCGGGATCGATGATGATCGTGCCGGGCGCTTCCTTGGTGTCGTAGCGCACGATCTGGCGGAAGTATTTCGGATTGATCTTGCCGATGTCGACCGCCGGAATCGGAAATTTCTCGTTGGGCACGGCAGCGTAAAACTTGGCCGCCTCGGCGCGGCTCAGGTCGTCGGTCGATGCGCAGCCGGCAAGCCCCAGCGCGCCAAGACCGGCGGCGGAGCCGGTCAGAAACGACCGGCGGCTAAGATGCACCGACTGAAGCTCGAGCTGAGCTCTCTCGTTTCTTTCGTCCGTAATCATGCGCCTGGAAGTCCCCATATCCTTTGCCTGAACAAAGAAAACTCTGCCACAACACGCTTAACGCCGAGTTGAGATTTGCCATTACATGGCGCGATTGGCAAGCCCGAGCCTTGGCCGCACGGGGCTTGCCAGTCGCCAAATGTCTGATTTCGAAAGCTAGTTCGCGACCTTCTCGAAGCCCTCGCGAATTAGGTCTTCCTTCAGTTTGCGGCCGATGAAGACGAGGCGCGACTCGCGCGGCTCATCGTCCTTCCACTCACGCTGAAGGTCGCCGTCCAGGATCATGTGCACGCCCTGGAAAACGAAGCGGCGCGGCTCGTTCTTGAGCGCGATGATGCCCTTGCAGCGCAGAATGTCCGGTCCTTCCTTCTGCACGAGCTCGTTCAGCCAGGGAATGAAGCGCTCGGGATCGACTTCGCCCTTATGGCGGATCGAGATCGACTGCATCTCCGTCGTCGTGGATCGCTTTCAGATGACCATGGTCGTCGTGGTCGTGATGGGCATGGTCGTGATGGTCGTGATGATGATCATGGCCGCAATCGGGGCCGCATGTGTGATCATGCTCGTGATGCTCATGATCATGCGCGTGATGATGATGGTCGTGATCGTGGTGGTGATCATGATCATGGTCGTGATCATGCTCTTCGGCCGAGAGAAAGTTCGGCTCGATCTGCAGAATGCGGTCGAGATCGAACGCGTTGCGCTCCAGCACCGCCTTGAGCGGCACATCCGCTTTCACCGCGCGATGCAGCGTCGCGTAAGGATTGATGCCGCGAATGCGCGCTTCGACTTCCTCGAGTTCCTCGGGCGTCACGAGGTCGGATTTGTTGAGAATGACGACGTCGGCAAAGGCGATCTGCGTCTTCGCTTCCGGCGCGTCCTTCAGCCGATGGCTCAGCCATTTGGCGTCGGCGAGCGTCACCACGGCGTCGAGCCTTGCGGCGTCCTTCACATCGGCGTCGACGAAGAAGGTCTGCGCCACGGGCGCGGGATCGGCGAGGCCGGTCGTTTCGACGATGATCGCGTCGAACTTGCCGCGCCGGCGCATGAGGCCCTCGATGATGCGGATGAGATCGCCGCGCACGGTGCAGCAGATGCAGCCGTTGTTCATCTCGAAGACTTCCTCGTCGGCGCCGACGACGAGATCATTGTCGATGCCGATTTCGCCGAATTCGTTGACGATGACGGCGTAGCGGCGGCCGTGCTGCTCGGTGAGGATGCGATTGAGAAGAGTCGTCTTGCCGGCGCCGAGATAGCCGGTGATGACAGTAACGGGAATCTTGTCGGTCACGATGTGTCCTCGATTTACACCCTATCCGCCAGCCTCATCCTGAGGAGGCCCGAAGGGCCGTCTCGAAGGATGGGCCGCATCCGGAGCTGACGGGTTTCCTCGTCCTTCGAGACGCCGCCTTCGGCGGCTCCTCAGGATGAGGAAACCCTCCTGCCGGCGCGCGATGGCGCCGCCTAGGGCGTCAGGGCTTTGGCCAATTCTCTAACATTGTGGCGCATCATGTCGATATAATTCGCGCCGTCCTCGTTTGGCGTGGACAAAGCGTCGGAATAGAGCGTGCCGCCCAATCGGGCGCCCGTCTCGGCGGCGATCCGTTTGGCGAGGCGCGGGTCGGAAACATTCTCCAGAAACACCGCGCCCACCCTGTTCTGCTTCACCGACCGGATGATCCGGGCGATGTCGCGGGCGCTGGCCTCGGCCTCGGTCGAGACGCCCTGGGGGGCGATGAATTCGATCCCGTAGCGCGCCGAGAAATAGCCGAAGGCGTCGTGGGTCGAGACGACGCGGCGGCGCTCCTTCGGGATGGCGTCGAGCGTCCTGACGATCTCCGCGTCGAGCGCATCGAGCTTCGTCAGATAGGCGGCGGCGCGGGCCGTATAGGTCTCGGCGCCGGTCGGGTCGGCCGCCGTGAGCGCGTCGCGGATTTCGGCGACGTAAATCTTCGTGTTCGCCACGTCCTGCCAGGCGTGCGGATCGGCGCCCTCCTCGCCGGCGCGGGCGCTCACGCCCTTGCCCAGCGTGACGACCGTTCCCTTGCTTTTGGCGGCATGGATGAGGCGCTCGAGCCAGCCCTCGAAGCCGAGCCCGTTGACGAAGATCACCTTCGCCTGCGCGATGCGGCGGGCGTCGGCCGTCGTCGGCTGATAGACGTGGGCGTCGCCGTCCGGTCCGACGAGGGTCGTCACCGCCACGCGGTCGCCGCCGACCTCCGAAACGATGTCGCCGAGGATCGAGAAGCTCGCCACGACGGGAAGCTTCTCCGTCTGAGCGAGAGCCGGGGCCGCGGCGGCGGCGGCAAGGAGCGCAAGAAAAGCGCGACGTGTCGGCATGATCGTCACCCTTCGAGATGCCGGCGCGGCCGTTTGAAGCGCAGCGCGCCGCCGGCGCGTCCGAAAATAAGCGAGGCGAAATAGACGAGGCCGGCGGCGAGGATGATCGCCGGGCCGGTGGGCGCGCCCGTCTCGTTGGAAAAGACCAGCCCGCCATAGGCGCAGATCGCCCCGATAAGCGCGGCAAGCGGAAGAGCGACCGCGAGCTCGTGCGTCCACAGCCGCGCGGCGGCGGCGGGCAACATGATCAGCCCCACCGCCATCAGCGTGCCGAGCGCCTGAAAGCCCGCAACGAGATTCAGCACCACGAGGCCAAGAAACAGGAAGGGCACGAATTCGCCGAGCGGGGTGGTCTGGCGCAGGAAGAGCGGGTCGAGCGTGTCCATGACCAGCGCGCGGTAAAAGACGGCGAGTGCGACGAGCGTCAGCGTGGAGACGCTCGCCAGCATGATCAGCGCCGCGTCGTCGAGACCGAAGACCGAGCCGAAGAGCACATGCAGCAGGTCGACGCTCGATCCGCGCAGCGAAACAAGCGTGACGCCGAGCGCCAGCGAGACGAGGTAGAAGGCTGCAAGCGAAGCGTCTTCGCGCAGCGTCGTAAAGCGCGAGGCGGCGCCGGTGGCGAGGGCGACGACGAGGCCGGCGATCAGCCCGCCGAGGGTCATCGCCGGCAACGACAGGCCCGCGACCAGATAGCCGACGGCGGCGCCGGGCAGAACCGCATGAGAAAGCGCGTCGCCCGCGAGCGACATGCGCCGCAGGATCAGAAAGACCCCGAGCGGCGCGCCCGAGATCGCGAGAGCGAGCGCGCCAACAAGCGCGCGGCGCATGAATTCGTAATCGAGGAAAGGCGCGACGAAGACGTCAGTGAACATGCGGGGCCGCCTCGTCGCGCAGACATTCGCGCGCCTCTCGGTCATAGGCTTCGGACATGGCCCGCGCCCGCGAGAGATTGTCCGCGCAGAGCGCCGCATGGGTCTCGCACCATGCAATTGGCTCGCGGGCGAGCAGCAGCGTGTCGGAAAAGGCCCGGCGGGCGAGGTCGAGTTCATGCAGTACGGCGACGACGGTGCGCCCTTCGGACCGCCATTGGGCGATCAGCGCCAGCAGATCGTCCGTGGTGGCCTCGTCGATGGCGCCGAAGGGCTCGTCGAGCAGGATCACGCGCTGGTCCTGCATGATGAGCCTTGCGAACAGCACGCGCTGCATCTGGCCGCCGGACAGCGTTTCGATCGGGCGGTCCTCCATGCCGGACATGCCGACGCGCTCGAGCGCCGCCGCCGCCCGCGCGCGCTCGGCGGCGTCGAGACGTCCGAAGAGACCCACCCGCCGCATCGCGCCCATGGCGACGAAGTCGCGCACATTGATGGGGAAGGAGCGGTCGACCTCGAGAAGCTGCGGAAGATAGGCGACGTCGCGCGCCGTGGCGCCGTCGCGCTCGATCCGCCCGCCGAGCGGCGCGAGCAAGCCGGCCAGAGCTTTCAGCAAGGTGGATTTGCCCGCGCCATTGGGCCCGCAGACGGCGAGCGTCGCGCCCGGCGCGATTTCGCCCTCCAGATGGTGGACCGCGGGGCGGCGGTCATAGCCCAGCGTCAGATTGACGAGGCGGATCGGCCCCGGCGCGGCGGTCAGGCTCAATGGAGCGCCCAATAGACCGCGCCCCACAGGAGCGCTATCAGCAGGGAAACGGCGCCCATGCGGGCGCCGGCGGACCTTTCCAGCAGCGAAACGGGTCGTGGCGGCGCGTGGACGTGCCCATGCGCCGAATTCGGCGCTATCGTGAGCGTGAGCGTGCCGATGGCTGTGGGTGGTCGCGTCGGTCATGCAGACGTTATAATATAACGCCGCGCGGACACAAGGGGGCGCGGTTTTCGGGGGTTCTCGCCCTTAATTTCAGCGGTCCGGGCATGGACAGGGGCCGGTGAGTCTGCTATTTCCCCCTTACGGGTCAGGCGCTCCGTCAGCGCCCGGCGGCCTATTCCCAATTCCGGACCAGCCCGAGGGCTGCCCCACAGAAAGCAGGATGGTTTCGTGCAAGTTCTCGTTCGCGACAACAATGTCGATCAGGCTCTGAAGGCGCTGAAGAAGAAGATGCAGCGCGAAGGCATCTTCCGCGAAATGAAGCTGCGCGGTCACTACGAGAAGCCGTCCGAGAAGCGCGCCCGCGAGAAGGCCGAGGCCGTCCGCCGCGCCCGCAAGCTCGCCCGCAAGAAGATGCAGCGCGAAGGCCTGCTGCCGATGAAGGCCAAGCCCACCGGCCGCTGATCGGCCGGATTGGTCTTTTTGTCGCCCAGATAACGCTTCTTTAATCATGGCGGCGGCAAAGGTCGGTCTATTGTCGGTTCATACGGTCGAGAGGAATTCGAGCATGGGCTTCCGCCTCACGGGGACGTCGGTTCGCTTGTATCCTCTATCTGGCCGGGCGTTGGTGATTGGGGGCGCCGCTTTATCCGCCCTGATCCTCGCCGGTTGCGAGACGGCGAGCGGCATTCGCCCCGCCGGGCGCGGCATCGCCGAAATCTCCGATACGGACTCCAAGTCGGCGACAGCGAATATCGAATTCGCTCACCGAGGTCATCAGGCGCAATCCCAGCAGCGCCGAGGCCTATAACACACGCGGCGTCGCCTATGCCCGTGTCGGCAGCTTCCCGGAAGCCATCGGCGATTTTTCGCAGGCCGCCAAGCTCGATCCCAACAACGCAGCCGCCTACACCAATCGCGCGCTCGCGAATCGTCAGATTGGCCAGAACGAGGCGGCGCGCGCGGATTTCGACCGCGCCATCCAGGCCAATCCCAATCACGCCCCGGCCTATGTCGGCCGCGCGAATCTCCTGCGCGCGCAGGGCAATCTGGATCAGGCGTTGCAGGATCTCGACACTGCGATCCGGCTCAATCCGGAGAATGCGCAGGCTTTCCACTCGCGGGGGCTCATTCAGCAGAAGCGCGGCGATCATGCGCGCGCGGTCACAGACTTCGACAACGCCATCGACCGCGATCCCTTCGCGGCGGCGCCCTATCAGGCGCGCGGCGAGAGTCTCGTGGCGCTGGGCAAATATGACAAGGCGATCGAGGATTTCAACGCGGCGTTGAACGTCGACAACAAGAGCGCGCTCGCCTGGGCGTGGCTCGGACTCGCTTATGACAAGAGCGGCAATCGCGGCAAGGCGCAGGAAACATATCAGCGTGCGCTGCAACTCGATCCCCAGCAGCCGATCGCGAAACAGGGTTTGCGCGGCTGAGGGGGTCGTTTAGATCTTGGCGTGCGGCTTAGGTCGAGCGCTCCAGAGCGTTCTCGGTGCAAACGCGCTCCTGACCGTCCCGCTCGGAGCGGATACGATATTGCAGGCCCTGACCGCCATCGGGGAGATGCCGCGTCACCCGGAAAAAGCTCCGCTCGGTTGACGGACCCGCCTTGTAAGCGACGTGCGAGCCGACGTCGAACTTATGAGTTGGTCCGGTAACGGTCTTTGCCCGGCGAAAGCGCTCCCGCGCATCAATGTAATCACTCATTGTCCGCCTCTTTCTGCGTTGGTCCAGCCCAAACGCTCACTTCTTGTTGCGGTCCTGAGATTTCAGTTTTTCAACTGTCAGCCAGGGCGATACGCCGGTCGGCGCCGGAGCGCTCTCGGACTTCGCCTTCTTGGGCTTTTTCGCCTCACGGTTCCCGCGCCGCTGTTCCTTCGACATCTGCCTCGCCCTTCAATTTGAGAGTGCGATTTGGCGGCGGCTTTGACGCCGTCGCCATCAGATCGTCATCGCCCAGGGTCGCCGGTACATCCGCGGTCGACCCAAAGGCGTAAGTCGGAAATCAGCTCTGAAGCTGCAACATATCCGCAGAGAATTTACCGCTGCGCTTGTCGACCATCAGCTCGTACCCGACCTTCTGGCCTTCGACGAGTGAGGGAAGTCCGGCGCGTTCAATCGCGCTGACATGGACGAAAACGTCCGCGCCGCCGGCGTCCGGCTGAATGAAGCCGAAGCCTTTATTCGAATTGAACCATTTCACGATGCCAACTTGCATGGGAGTGTCCTTTCCAGGAGCAGTTACGCGCCGGCTCGATAGCCGTCGCTAAATCGATGTTCTGGAGAGGAAGTCACAAGCCGACGCGCCAGTGGCGAGAAAGTGAGTAAGATCGTCTGGCCGAAACCCGATCTTCTCAACATAGAGTAGCTTTTGAAAATAACAATGGGCGGGCGGCAAGTATTTCAATTACGCAGGTTCGCTCCCTTCCCGCTCAGCCTCCGTGTTTCTCCTCATCCTGCTGATCCTCGCGCCACTGGCGGTAGAGCTGAACCGCAAAAGCGATAACGAGAACGAACGCGGCGCCGGCGGCGGCGAGCGTGTGCTCCAGCGTGGCGTGATCCAGTCCGTGCAGCCTCTCGGTCAACGCCGTATCGCTCGCGGCCATCTCGCCAGCGACCCAGCCGAGCAGGCCGGCGCCCGCCCAGACCAGCGCCGGGAACCGCTCCAGCACTTTCAGCAGAAAGCCGGCGCCGAACATGACAATCGGCACCGAGAGGGCGAGGCCGAAGATAATCAGCCAGGTGGAGCCGCGCGCCGCCGCCGCGATGGCGAGCACATTGTCGAGCGACATCACGGCGTCCGCCATGATGATGGAAATCACGGCGCCCATCAGATTGGGTTTCACCTTGACGTCGGAATGTTCCGTCTCGTCGACGAGGAGCTTCACCGCGACGAGCAGAAGCAGCAACGAACCGAAAGCCTTCAGATAGGGAATGCCCATCAGCTGCACGACGAGCAGCGTGAAGATGACGCGGAGAACGACGCCGCCGAGCGCGCCGAAAAACACGCCCCAGCGCCGCTGCTTCACCGGCAGGCCCCGGCAGGCCAGGGCGATGAGGATGGCGTTGTCGCCCGAAAGCAGGATGTTAATCCAGATGATTTCGAGAACTTCCCAGCCAACCACGAATTGCGAGGTCATGAACGCCTTTCCTGCCTGCGGCCTTTTGCGCCGCGTTCAAATAGCCGGTTTTACGGCGCTGCGATAGTTGAGGGTTTCGCCTCCTAAGATTGGATTTTCGCCTTTTTCAGCCGGCCGCCCGCCTCGCCGGGGAACATTCGCGGTGAAGATTTGTTCACTGGGCTCAGCGAACCGAAAACGGTTCCGTACGCTTTCAGGAGGCAACGATGGGAATGGCGACGCAGGGCGGTAATCTGATCTCCAGCGAGAACGTCGAAGGCACGGCGGTTTACGATCCGTCCGGCAACAAGATCGGCCAGATCGACCATCTGATGATCGACAAGGCCTCCGGCGTTGTGCGCTACGCGATCCTCAGCTTCGGCGGATTCCTCGGAATCGGCGAAGGCGAGCACCCGCTGCCGTGGAAGGCGTTCAAATACGACACCAACCTCGGCGGGTATGTGACAAATATCACCGAAGAGCAGCTGAAGGACGCGCCGGAATTCAATGAGCAGAGCTGGGCGGACCGCGACTGGGAGTCGCGCCTCCATCAGCATTTCGGCTCGCGGCCCTATTGGGAAGAGGGCGGGATGGGGTCGTCGACCAATCGCGGAACGGATCAGACCGCCGGTTTCTAGACTATCGGGAATCATGCTGGACAGGGCCGCCTCTTGGCGGCCCTGTTTTTGCTTATCGCAAGGACTTTCAACCTCACCAATAACGCCAGTAAGGAGCGCGATAAAACCCCGGGCTGGAGAGGAGCAGTTCGTTTCGGGTCGCCCGCCGGTCAGCGGAACGGTCGAGATCGATGTCGAGCAGGCATTTCGAAAAAGCGTCGCTTCCCCGGCGAAAGCCATAGGAACGGCAGCGCGCCTCATCCGCAGCGCGCTGTTGGGCCGGCGAGGTGGTCTCGCAGGCTCCAAGCAGGAGGGCGGCCGCCACGGCGGCCAAATGAGCGTTACGCATGAATCCTTCCCTGTGGACATGCTCGGCGTGAAATTCAAGCAGGAAAATGGCCGCTTCACGGCGGCCGTAATTTGACAAGCGCTTCTGCGGATTGTCTGTTTAGCCAAGAGCTTTCACCGCTCAGGAGGTGGACCCATGCGAGAGATCCTCGCACATTTTCGCGATATTCCGTTACGAACCCTCTCTGACGGGGAGATCCTCCTCAAGCAGGGAGAAAGAACCGGCCATCTCTACGCGCTCGCGGACGGGCGTCTCGAGGTGCTGCGCGGGGACACGCAGGTCGCAATTCTGGAGGACCCCGGCTCCCTCATCGGCGAAATGGCGGTCCTGCTCGACTCGCAGCACACCGCGACGGCCCGCGCGCTGGGCGAGGCCCGCGTGCATGTCATCGACGATGGCGCTGACTTCCTGAGCGCTCATCCGGAACTGGCCTGGCTCGTCGCCCGACTGCTCGCGCGGCGGTTAAATGCGGCGACGACCTATCTCGCGGACATCAAGCGCCAGTTCGCCGGCGCCGGAAACCATCTGGAAATGGTTGGGGAGGTTCTCGAATCCCTCATGCACCAGCAGGGTTTGCGCAGCGGGGGGCAGGCCTCCGATCGCGACGGCTACCACGATTGACTGTCAATCGGCGCAGCCAGGGCTGGACACGACGCCCGCGATAGTTGCAACTCTGCCTTGCGGCCACGTTCTCGCTCGATTCGCTCTGCGGACGGACGAGGACTGGCCGCAGGATGGTCGGGACCCTTGTGTGGGAGGCGGGACGCCTGGGCGCCGCCGCCGGCCATAGGTTTCGAATGAGGACGAGCAGAGCTTTTCCGCTTTCTGGGACCAAGGCGACGCTGAAGCTGCAATTCGGCGTCGCCTTCTTTTTCTCACGCCTTGGTGAAGACTCCTCTAACGCGCCTTGTCAGAAGGCCGGGACAGGCGGCGGCTCGAACCAGTCGGGCAAGGCGCGCAACGCCGGAATAGGACGCTCGAGCGGCCCGTTCAGCCGCACGGATTGTGCGCCCATCGCGGACACCCAAAGAGCTTCCTGAAGCGTCGTGTCGATGACGATATAGGCGGGCGGCGCGCCATATTGCCGGCCGGCGTTGAAGACCCAGGTCGACCCCAGTCGATCGATCCACGACCCCTCGGCGACGAAGGGCGACTGATGAATATGGCCCGAGATGACGACGTCGGGCTCGTACTGCTTGATCCATTCCACGAGCTCGGCGTCGCCGAAACTCTGCTTTCCTGACCAGCTGATCGGCGATTCTCGCGGCGGCGCGTGATGCGCCCAGACCCAACGCAGTCCATCGCGGCGCGCGGCGTCGGCCGCGAGTTGGGCGAGAATCTTTTCTTTCACCAGCGGCCCGTCCCACCAGGGAAAGACCGAGTAAAGCGCATCGCCAATGACGACCGCGTCGCCGTCGCAGACGACGTCGAGGCGTTTGAGTTCGCCAACCCAGCGCGCGATTTTCTCGCCGCTTTCATCCCGCGCGTCGAGATCGTGGTTGCCCGTGCAGAAGATCACGCGCGTGACTGCAGAAAGGCGTTCGAGATATTTTCGAACGACGACCGTCTGCGCGCCGAAATCGACGATCGATCCGGCGTCGAGGGCGTCGCCCGCGAAGATCACCAGATCGAACCCTGGCGCCGCAGCCATCAGCCAGTCGAACTGCGGCAGCGCGTAGTGCAGATCAGAGACAACAAGCCAGCGCATCGTCCGAAACCGGGGCAAATGAGAGTCGAGATAAGTATCATGAGCACCCCCGGTGCGGTAAAGCTCTATTCGATCCTGAAATGTCTCGATCAAATATTCTGTACGTCTGCTCCTTGACTTTCGCCGTCATGAAGCCCGGCGCACGCCCGCATCGTCCTGTTTGCGAAGGACTCCGCCCGATGCGGCGCCGCTTTTGAACTCTCCCATCAGCCGGTTGAGGCCGTCGCTTTCCTCGCGCAGCGAGATGCTGGCGGCCGCTGACTCCTCGGCGATGACCGAGTTTTTCTGCGTCATCTGGTCCATCCGCGCCACCATCGCATTCACCTGGTCGAGTCCCGCAGCCTGAAGTTTCGCGTCGCCCGCAATCGTCGAAACGATGCGATTGATCTCCGAGACTTTGGTGAGGATCGCGCGGATCGCGCCGGCGGCGTCCTGGACCAGTTTCGCGCCCTCGTGCACCTGAGCGGCTGAATTCGACACGATATCCTTGATTTCGCGGGCAGCCTGTCCCGAACGCTCGGCAAGAGAGCGAACCTCCGTCGCGACGACAGCGAAACCGCGTCCTGCCTCGCCGGCGCGCGCGGCCTCGACCCCGGCGTTCAGGGCCAGAAGGTTGATCTGGAATGCGATTTCGTCGATGACGCCGATTGTCTGACCAATTTTTGTCGCCGATTCCGTAATGCCGTCCATCGCGCCGATGGCCTCCTGCACCATCCCCGAGGTCGCCTTGGCTTCCCGGTCCGTCGCGGCGATGATCTCATTGGCGTGCCCTGCCCCCTGCGCGGCCTGCGACGCGTTTTCCGTCACTTCTTTCAGCGCGGCGGCGGCCGCCTCCAGATTGGCCGCCTGCTGCTCCGTGCGTTCGGAAAGATCGTCGGCGGCGCCGGAAATGCGGTCCGCGCCCTGCCGCACGCTGGCGGCCCGTTCGTTTACGCGCTGAAGCGCGGCGTCCAGCCGTCCGATCGCGGAATTGAAATCGTCTCTGACTTTCTCGAAGCTTTTGTCGACCGGTTCGCGAATGCGCGCCGTAAGGTCGCCGGTCGCAACCTGTTCGAGTTTGGAGGCGAGCAAGGAAACCAGCTCGCTTTGACGTTCCGACACTTCCGCCTGAAACGCCCGCTGCTCCTCGAAGCGCCGCTGCTCGACTTCCTTCGCGAAACGCAATTCCGCAGCGATCTGCTCGGCGGCCACAGTCGCTTCCTGCGCGCTTTGAAGCGCGCCGCCCTCACGCGCGAAAGCATTGCTCAGCATGACCGCCATCCATATCAGGCCGGCCGATTTAAGCAGGAGAATAACCGCATGCAGCACAACCCGCAGGAAATCGCTGCCCCCAGGATAGATCGCCGCGGGAAGAATGAAATTCAAGACAAGGTGGTGAAGCGCAACGGTCGATGCCGCGACGGCGATGACGAACGGATTGCAATAGACAGCAACCAGCGCCACGGCGACGAAATAGTACATATGGATGTCGACCTGCCAGCGGTGCCCGGCCATGGCGGCGAGCAGCAGCGAGACGACGCACATAAGGGCGACGGCGATCGTCATCCGTACGGCCAGCGGGTTCGGGGCGAGATACCACAGGGCCGTGGCGAACCCCGCACATATGGCTGTCGAAGCTGTGATGAGGCCGACAGGCGCGCCAACGAGCCAACTGACCAGAAAATTGAACGGAACATGCGCCCACAAAAGAACGAGAATGAGCTTGTCCGCACGCCTGTACACATCATCGGGCCTCTGCATCGTCGCTTCCTCTAGAGATTCGTTCCGCAGAATCGAAAACGCCTGCCGTCGACAACGAGAATCGCGCCCGCCGCTCGCAGTTTCTCCTCGTAATCCACCGCTTCGCCCTTGACGGCGACCATGAAGGGAAACGAGCCGGAGCCCAGAACGGGCCCGACCGAGGAAGCGGCGATCACGCTTCGCTCGGCGTTCCAAGAGGGAGGAAATATCGCCATGACATTGCTTGCGTCACCCGGCTGAAGTATCGCCAGCGAAGCAATCATGAGACTTGCGGAAGCCAGAAAGGCGGGCGGCGCCCAGATCCAGACGCGCGCCCGTCGCGAGTTATTCGCGAGGGAATCCACGCAATCAGCGAATGTTCTGGTTCGCGCCCGGCAGGGCTCGTTGCTCGCGCTTTCCGACAAGGAACCACCAAAGCGCCGTCGCGATGTGCATCATCGCTCGGCCTGATGTGGCCCCTTCGTCATGAAGGAGCTGAATGTCGGCAAGGCGCCGCGCGAAAATCATTCTAATTCGGGTTGGTTAACTCTTTACTCCATCGGCGCCGTCTACCAGGGCCGCGTCGCAAGCGGGCGCTGGACGTCGGCGACGTTGGCCTCCAGAGCGGCGACGCGCCGCGACAGCGAGTTGATTGCAAACTGCATCGCCGTTATCTGTCGCGCGAGCTCTTCGATCCGGCCGGCCTCCACCTTGTCGGCGGCGATTGCGGCGTTCTTCAATTCCGCAAGCTGCTGCCCGAGACAGTTCACCGCCGCGATCATGTCGGTCTGATTTGCGATGACGCCGCTCACGCCGGAGGCCTGCGGCGAACAGGACACGCCGGCCGACGCCGGAGACGACAGGGCGAGCGCAAGAAGCGTGAACGCGATGATAAGCGTGGGCATTGTCCTCTCCTGAAAGCCGGCGTCCCGCAGAAGCTGAGACAGATTTGGCGCAAGGTAAAGGTTTAAGTCGGCTGTGGCTCTTGCCAAAGCCCGCGGCGCCAGGATTTATCCTCCTGAAAAAGGGGAGAGGACCGGGAATGTCTGCGCCGATCGCGCCCGAACTTGTTGTTTCGCGCTGGTTCAACACGCCGGAACCGATCACGCTCGGCGGGCTGCGCGGGCGCGTCGTGCTGCTGCACGCCTTCCAGATGCTCTGCCCCGGCTGCGTTTCGCACGGAACGCCGCAGGCGCAGCGCGCGCATACGATGTTCCGTCATACCGACCTCGCCGTCGTCGGCCTGCACACGGTCTTCGAACATCATGCCGCGATGACGCCGGTTTCGCTCGAAGCCTTCATCCACGAATATCGTCTCACCTTCCCCATCGGGGTCGACGCATATGAGGATGACGACCCGATCCCCGTCACCATGCGCCGGTTCAGAATGCGCGGCACGCCGACGGCCATCGTCATCGGCCGCGACGGGACGATCCGCCACGAAGGCTTCGGGCAGGAGGACGATCTCGCGCTCGGCGCCATCATCGGCTCGCTGCTGGCGGAGAAGCCATGACGTCCGTGCGCCCGATCGTGCTGACCGGACGGGTCGCGCCGCTCGGGCCGGGCAAGACCGTCAGCGGCGTCGCCAAAAGGCCGACGCCCGGCCCCTGGCGCATCGCCGCGACAGGGCTTCCCCGCGATGAAGTCGCCGACAGGCGCCATCACGGCGGCGCCGAGAAGGCGCTGCATCATTATCCCCGCGATCACTATCCGGCCTGGCGCGCTGAAATCGGCGACACTCCCCTGCTCGACGCGCCCGGCGCCTTCGGCGAGAATTTCTCCGCGACAGGCTGGACCGAGGAAACGGTCTGCATCGGCGACGTCATCCGCTTCGGAACGGCGCTGTTGCAGGTGAGCCAGGGACGGCAGCCCTGTTTCAAGCTGAACCTGCGCTTTGATGTGCGGGACATGGCGCTGCGGGTCCAGCGTTCCGGTCGCACCGGCTGGTATTACCGCGTACTGGAGGACGGACTCGCGCAGGAGGGCGACGCGCTCGAACGCATCGGGCGCCCCTGCCCCGACTGGCCTCTCTCGCGGCTATCGACCCTGCTCTACCACGACAAAAGCAACCGCGAGGGGCTTGCGGGCATGGTCGCCTTGCCGCAACTGGCGGAAAGCTGGCGCAGCCTCGCGCGCAAGCGGCTGGAGAGCGGCAGGGTCGAAAACTGGAGCGCGCGGCTCTACGGCCGGCAGCCGCGGCAATGATTGCCTCTCCTCGCCGATCCCCCTAATGTGCGCGGCAAATTCAGGGGAAACCATGTCCGCGCGCCATCAGGAAATTCTGAAAGACAATCTGTTCACCGGCAAGATCGGGGCGGAGTATGAATTCCTGCGCATCATGTGCCCCAATCACACCGTGCTGGCGAAGCGCGTCGGCGAGACGGTCGCGGAATGGAAGCCGGGCGCCGCGCTGAAGGGCGTCGAAATCGGCTGCGGCACGGGGATCAGCACGCTGGCGCTGCTCGCCGCGCGCGACGATCTCACGCTGATCGCCATCGACAGCGCCGCGAAGATGATCGATCAGGCGCGCGAGAGCCTCGCGGATTACGTGTCGCGCGGCCGCGTGGACTTTCGTCAGGCCGATGCGCTGGAAGCCCTGAAGGCGCTGCCGGCGGCGAGCGTCGACGTCGTGGCCTCCAACTACGCCATTCACAATTTCACGCAGGATTACCGCGCGCAGGTCCTCGCGGAAATCCATCGCGTGCTCGTTCCGGGCGGTCTCTTCGTCAATGGCGACCGCTATGCGATCGACGACCGCGCGGCGCATCTCGAAGATACGCAGGCCATGGTGCGCCAGTGGTTCAGGCTCTTCCGCGAACTCGACCGGCTCGATCTGCTCGAAGACTGGATCGTGCATCTCTACAGCGACGAGTTGCCGGAGCACATCATGTATTACCAGCCGTCGCTGGCGCAGCTTGCTGAGATCGGCTTCGCGGTGACGGTTGATTTCCGCGAGGGAGTCGACACGCTGTTGAAGGCGATAAAGACCTAGCGCGTCCTTTAGTCGTGGACCTCGCGCTCCTCGCCATTTTCGGCTCTCTCTTTACGGCCATCTGCCAGACCGTCACCGATCTCGGCACGAAGGCGGCGACGCGCAATGCGGACGACCGTCCGATCCTCGCCATCCAATGGACGAGCTGCGCGCTGCTGTTGCTGATCGCCTGCTCATTCATTTATCCGGGTTTCGCGAGCGCGCCGGTCGCAACCATAAGCGCCCTGACGCAGCCGAACTTCTGGACGCTCCTCGCCAGCAACGCCGCGCTCAATGTCGTCGCTTACATCCTCTACATTCGCGCCATGCGGCTCTCCGACGCCTCGCTCGTCGCGCCGCTGGTGCTGCTGACGCCGGTATTGATGCTCTTCACCTCGCCGATCATGACCGGCGAACATGTGCCGACGCTCGGCATGTTCGGCGTCATTCTCACCGTGCTCGGCGTCGGTCTGCTCGACGCCAATCAGGCGAACGGCAAGCGATTCAATTTCGCCGTCTTCGTCAAAAATCCGGGCCCGCGCTACATGCTCGTCACGGCGACGATATGGAGCTTCTGCGCCAATCTCGACAAGCTCGGCGTGCGCGCCTCGACGCCGCTGATCTGGATCACCCTGCTCGCCAGCCTCATCGCCATTTGCGCGCTGATCTACTGGGCGATGGGCGGCGCCAAGCGCGCCGGCCACAAGGCGATGCGTCAGGCGCTGATCGCCGGTTCGGCCATGTCGATTGGAACCGCCTTGCAGATGTGGGCGCTCACCGTGCTGTTCACGCCCTATGTGATCGCCATCAAGCGCCTCTCGGCGCTGTTCACGGTCCTCGCCAGCGGCCGCGTATTGAAGGAAGATACGGGCGGCCGTTTCCTCGGCGCAGCGGTGATGCTCGCCGGCGCCCTGCTGATTGTGCTCACGCGGGATTGAATGGCGACGGCGGCCGCGAGCTTCGCTCGCTCCTCTGGATGAGGCCTTCGTGTTTCCCCAAGACGCATAACCCCCTCATGCCGAGGAGGCCCGAAGGGCCGTCTCGAAGCACGAGGGTTCCAATGACGGGGCCTACTTCAAGAACACATAGATATCGACATTCACCTCGGCGTCGTCGCCCTTGAAGTCAGATAGATACTCTTCGATGATCAGGTCTTTCGTATCCAGCCCCTTCTCGTCGAGATAGGCGGCGATGGCCTCATAGGTGGCGTCGATCTCGTCATAGGCGCCGCGATGCTGGAACTTCATGGCCTTGCCGGCGGGCGAGGCGCCGATCTCGACTCCGTCCGTGAGTTTCACCTTGCCTTCCGGCGCAGCGGCGAGCGGGGCCATGGCCTCGAAGCTGAAGCCCGTATCGTCCGTCTTGGTGAAGACGGCGATGGTGCGGCCGTTCACGGCGAGCCCGGCCTTGCGGACGGACGCGTTGAGTTTCGCGATGGCCCCGGACAGCGTCTTGGCGGCGTCCTCCCATTTGCCCTGGCCCTTCAGCACCGCCGCCGGGCGGGCGTCGACCATGACGGTCTCGCTGGCGACCCCAGCCGACGCGTCGGGCGGCGCGGCCTCAGGCTTTGCCGCATCGGGCTTTGCCGCATCGGGCTTGGCGGCGTCGGGCTTGGCGGCGTCGGGCGACGCCGGGGCTGTGGCGGCTTCCTCCGCCGCCTGCTCGTCGCCGCCGGAGGAAAGCCGTCGCTCGGCGATAATTCCCGCAGCCGCGAGCAGCAGCGCGACAATCGCCAGCGCCTGCCAATGCCGTCGCAGCCTGTCGATCAGACCCGTTTCCTCATCCATCCCCTGATGCGTCCTTGGCGCGCGCCGAATCAAAACGTCTTTTGCCGGGAGATTGCGACAGGCGTCGGGCGCCCGCAAAGTGGCGCTCGCGCGGCGCAGCCTTTATATACGGCGCATTCTTTCCGGAAAGACAGATGCCGCATCCGCTCGACAACCGCCCCATTCTGCGCATGAACGGCGCCGGCAATGAGATTCTGGTGCTGGACCTGCGCGGGCTCGACCATGTGTTGGCCCCACAGGAGGCCCGCGCCATCGCCGCCGCGCCGGGTCTGCGCTTCGACCAGCTCATGGCGCTGCACGATCCGCGCAGGGCGGGCGACGACGCCTTCATGCGCATTTACAACGTCGACGGCTCGCTCTCCGGCGCCTGCGGCAACGGAACCCGCTGCGTCGCCTGGGCGCTGGCGCAGGAGGGCAAGACCCGGCTGTCGCTCGAAACCGACGCCGGCCGCATCGAGACCGAGCGCGTGGCGGAGACGCAATTCACCGTCGACATGGGCCGTCCCCGGTTCGACTGGCGCGAAATCCCGCTGTCGCGGGACGCCGACACGCGGGCCGTGACGCTTGAGCCGCCGGTCCCGGGCGCGCCGGCGCAGTTCTCGGCCGTCAGCATGGGCAATCCCCATGCTGTGTTTTTCGTGCCCGACGCCGCGGCGATCCCGCTCGAAACGCTCGGCGCCGCGCTCGAACGCCATCCGCTTTTCCCCGAGCGCGCCAACATCTCCTTCGCGCAGATCATCGCACGAGACGATATTCTCCTGCGCGTATGGGAGCGCGGCACGGGCGCGACCAAAGCCTGCGGCTCGGCCGCCTGCGCGACGCTCGTCGCCGGCGCCCGGGCGGGGCTGACCGAGCGGCGCGCGCGTGTGCGTCTGCCGGGCGGCGATCTTCACATCGACTGGCGGGCGGATGATCATGTGATGATGACCGGGCCGGTCGAATTCGAGTTCGAGACGCGGCTGACGGCGGCGCTTTTCGAAGGCGCGCCGGCGTGAGCGCCTCGCCGCAAAAGGCGGAGGTCGTCACCTTCGGCTGTCGGCTGAACATGGTCGATTCCGAAGAGCTGGCGCGCCGTCACGGCGGCGAGAAGCAGACGGTCGTCGTCAACACCTGCGCCGTCACCGGCGAGGCGACGCGGCAGGCGCGGCAGGCGATCCGCCGCCTGCATCGCGAACGACCCGAGGCGCAGATCGTCGTCGCCGGCTGCGCGGCGCGCATCGATCCGCAAAGTTTCCAATCCATGGACGGCGTGACGCGCGTCATCGCCGAACAGCCGCCGAACCGCGCCTACGCCGCGTCCGAGGGGACGCGCGGCTTTCTCGCCGTGCAGAACGGCTGCGATCACAGCTGCACCTTCTGCATCATCCCGGCCGGGCGCGGCGCATCGCGTTCCGTGTCGCCGGAAGAAGTCGTCGCGCAGGCGCGCGCGCTGGTCGACAGCGGCAAGCGCGAGATCGTGCTCACCGGCGTCGATCTGACGAGTTATGACGCCGATGGATTGAAGCTCGGCGGGCTCCTGCGTCGACTGCTGCGCGAGGTGAAAGCGCTCGACCGCCTGCGCCTCTCGTCGATCGACTGCATCGAAGCCGACGACGATCTCCTCATTGCCTTGCGCGAGGAGGAGCGCCTCTGCCCGCATCTGCATCTGTCGCTGCAGGCGGGGGACGATCTCATTCTCAAGCGCATGAAGCGTCGCCATCTGCGCGCCGACGCCATCCGTTTCTGCGACACGCTGCGCGCCGCCCGGCCCGATATCGTGCTGGGCGCCGATTTCATCACCGGCTTTCCGACCGAGACGGAGGAGATGTTCGCGCAGACGCTCGCGCTGGTCGAGGAATGCGGGCTGACGCATCTGCACGTCTTCCCCTTCTCGCCCCGCCCCGGGACGCCCGCCGCGCGCATGCCGCAGGTCCCGCGCGAGATCACCAGGGAACGCGCCGCAGGATTGCGCGCGACAGGCGACAGGGCGCTGGCGAAACATCTCGACGCGCAGACCGGGAAGACGCTGCGACTCCTCACCGAACGCGGCGGGACGGCGCGGGCGGCCGATTTCACGCTTGCGCGGATATCCGGCGCCGAGCCGGGTCGAATGATCGACGCGCAGGCGAGCGGACACGACGGCCGGGCGCTCCTCGTCCAGATGGCGAACGGCTGAACCTCTACGTTCAACGCGGTCCCGCCTCGTTTGACAACCAGGTGACGAAGCGCAAATCTCCGCGGCGTTTTCATGCCGGATCAGGAGATATGCTCATGAAGCTTCGTTACGCCGCGCTGCTCGGCGCCGCTTTCATCGCCCAGTCCGCTCTCGCCGAGGACAGCAAGAAGCCCGTTTCCGGCTGGACCTGCGACGAGTTCCTTGCGGTCGAGGGCGATTTCCAGCCGAAGGTCGTTTACTGGGCCACCGCGAAGAGCAAGAGCGGCAAGCCGGGCTCTATCGTCGATATCGAAGGGACCGAGAAGGTCGTGCCGGTGGTCATCGACGACTGCAAGAAGGCGCCGAAAGAGTTTTTCATGACCAAGCTCAAGAACGCCTGGAAGTCGATCGAGGCCGACGCCAAGGCCGACCTCAAGAAGGTCAAGGAAAAGATCTGAGGCGTCACTCGTAGGAGATGATCTCACGCTCGCCGGCGAAAACGGCCGCAAGGCGCGCGCCGTCGCCGGTCTTGCGGCGGGCGAGGAAACGCGGACGGCGCTGGCTGACCGACGAAGCGCCGCGGCGCGGGGCCGGCGCGACGGCCGGGCGCGCGTCGTCCACCATGACGACGTCGTCCGCTTCCGTCGACGCAAGACGCGGCAGGCCGAGCCAGGCGGCCCAGGCCGCCCAATCGTCGGCGGCGGCGCTCGCGTCCGGCGTCTCGGCCAGAACCACGTCGAGGTCGCGGTCGCGGTGGGCGAGCAGCAGGCGGTAGCGGGGCGCGCCATCCTCGCCGGCGGACCAATCGAGCAGCACGCCCTGATAGGCCGGCACCGGCACGCTGATCCGCATGTTCACGCCGCCGAAGCGCCGGGCGATGTGAATGTCGCTGCTGGTCACGCGGACCCGGCGATCGCCGCCATCCGCGCGCCAGTCGCGCTGAACCAGAACCGTTTCCGCCTTGCGCGCCTGACCTGCTTCGAACATGGCCCCCTCCTCTGCCCTCGGGTGTTTCGTTCTCATGAGGGCATCCTGCCGCGCCGGAGCCGCCGAAGTTGCTAACAAGGACGGTAAATGGGCGATAAACCAATGCTTTCCAGCCTGAAACGTCCTTCTAGGGTGAAGCGGCCGGTAACCTGATTGATCAAATTGTTGGCAATTCGCTTGGCGGAGCGGCTTGCGGCCGCGCGACGCCTCCCCTACTGCTGAACCTATGCCCCTCGCCCAATCCGATCTGTCCGCCTTTCTGTTGCGACTTGAAGAAGTCACGCGAGCGGCGGGCGACATCGCCATGGCCTATTTCCGGCCGGGCGCGCGCACGGCCGCCGAGATTTCCTACAAGGGCGGCGGCTCACCGGTGACCGAGGCGGATTTCGCGGTGGATCGCTTCCTTTTCGAGGAGATGCGCCGATTGGCGCCTGAGGCCGGCTGGCTCTCCGAGGAAACCGCCGACACCGACGCCCGGCTCTCGCGCGAGGACATCATCATCGTCGATCCGATCGACGGCACCCATGCGTTCACCCGGGGCGACGAGCGCTGGGCCGTCTCCATCGCCCTGATCGAAGGCGGCCGCCCGGCGGCGGGCGTGGTCCACGCCCCCGCGCGGGGCGAGACCTTTACAGCCGCGCGCGGCTTGGGCGCCTTTCTCAATGGCGAGCGGCTCGGTCCGCCGGGGCGGAGCTCGCTGACCGGCGCCGTCGCCATCGCCCCCCGCCCGCTCCATGAGCGCATTGCGCAATTGCCGCAAAACATCAGCATTGCGCCGCGCCTGCCCTCGCTGGCGCTTCGCCTCGTGGACATCGCCGCGGGCCGGCACGATCTCGTCATCTCGTCGCCGAATGCGCGCGACTGGGACATCGCCGCCGCCGACCTCGTTCTCGAGGAGGCGGGGAGCGCTTTGGCTGAAGTCGAGGGCGGCCCGCTCACCTATAATCGCCGTTCATCCAAACGCGGCATGCTCGTTGCTGCGCCCAGACCGCTCATCGAGGAAACCCGCGCCATCGCCCGGACCGTATCGAAAGGGATCAACTGGTCATGACAAAGCACGAGACGCCCGCCAAAAAGGAAAAGCAGCTTCTGCATCTGGTGTTCGGCGGCGAACTCGAGGCGCTCGACGGCACGACGTTCCGCGATCCGTCCAAGCTCGACATTGTGGGCGTCTACCCGGACAATGAAAGCGCCGTCGCCGCCTGGAAGGCGAAAGCGCAGTCGACCGTGGACAATGCGCATATGCGCTATTTCGTCGTGCATCTCTACAAGCTGCTCGATCCCGCGCACGACAAGCTCTAAAGCCGCCAGACAGGCAGGCGCTTCCTAAATTCGCCAGCTTTCAGAACAATAAGGCATGTAAGCCGCCCGGCACGGAAATGCAGCGTTTCCGGCTGGCGGCTTCGCCTTGGCGCAACCGGTTCAACAGAACAGGGGATCATGCCGCTTCTGAAGCTTTATCGACTGGCGACTTTCGCGCTCACGCCCCTTGCCGGCCCTGCCCTCAACTGGCGCGTCACGCAGGGCAAGGAGGACCCGGTCCGGCTCGACGAGCGTTTCGGCTTCGCCTCGCGCGAGCGGCCGCCGGGCCGGCTGATCTGGATGCATGGCGCCAGTCTTGGCGAGACGCTCTCGCTGCTGCCGCTCGTGGAGCGGTACATCCAGCGCGGCGCCGAGGTGCTGGTGACGAGCGGCACTGTCGCTTCCGCGCAACTGCTCTGCGCCAGATTGCCGGCAGGCGCCTTTCACCAATACATCCCGCTCGACGCGCCGAAATTCGTCGAACGTTTTCTCGATTACTGGCGTCCCGACATCGCGATTTTCGCCGAGTCCGAGCTATGGCCCAACATGGTCTCGGCGTTGCGCGGGCGTGGCGTGGCGCTGGTGCTCGCCAATGCGCGCATCTCGCGACAATCAGCCGAACGCTGGAGCCGCCTGCCCGGCGCGGCGCGCAAGATCTTCGGCGCGCTCGATCTGTGTCTCGCGCAGGACTCCGAAAATGCGGCGCGCTTCATCGGGCTCGGCGCGCCCTATGTGCGAATTGGCGGCAATCTGAAATATGACGTGCCGCCGCCCCCTGCCGATCCGGCGCGACTGTCCGAATTCAACGGCGCCGTCGGCTCCCGTCCGGCATGGGCCGCCGTCTCGACGCATGAGGGCGAAGAGGAACTGATCCTCGACGCGCATTGCGAGATCGCAAAGCAAATCCCTGCGTTGCTGACGGTGATCGCTCCCCGCCATCCCGAGCGCGGCGCCCAGATCGTCGCGCTGGCGCAGGCGCGCGGCCTTCGGGCCGCGCTGCGCAGCCGCGACGGCGACCCCCGCCCCGACACGGCAATCTATGTGGCCGACACGGTTGGAGAATTGGGGCTGATCTTCCGCAGCGTCGGCCTTGTCTTCATGGGCAAGTCGCTTGCGGCGGGCGGCGGCCAGAACCCGATCGAGCCGGCGAAGCTCGGCTGCGCGGTGCTGCACGGGCCGCATGTCGACAATTTCGCTGAAGTCTATGGCGTGCTCGGCGCCGCCAAGGCGGCGGCGCGGGTCAATGACGCCGACGCGCTGGCGCGGGCGGTTCAATATCTCCTCTCTGACCCCAAGCGGATGCGGCGCATGGGCCGCGCGGGCGTCGAGGCGGTCGAGAAACTCGGCGGCGCCTCGCGCGGCATCATCGACGCGGTCGAGCCCTTCATCGCGCAAATGGCCATAGAGGGCCGCTGATTGCCGCGCGCGCCCGGCTTCTGGCGCGAGGACGGCGCCGTCGCGCGCCTTCTGGCGCCGCTGGGCGGGCTTTACGGCGCGCTCGCGGCCCGGCAGTTGCGGCGTCCCGCGCCGCGCGCCGCGCTGCCGACGATCGTTGTCGGCGGTCTGACAACAGGCGGCGACGGCAAAACGCCGCTCGTCATCGCCCTTGCCGAAATCCTCGCAGGCATGGGCGATCGCCCCGCCCTGCTGACGCGGGGCTATGGCGCGCGGGCGAGAGGCACGACGCCCTTTGTCGTGCGGTGCGACGACAGCGTTGAAGAAACCGGAGATGAAGCGCGGCTACTCGCGCGGCGTGGCCTCACGATCGTCGGCGCCGATCGCGCCGCGAGCGCGGAGCTGGCCCGTCAGATGGGCGCGACTGCGCTCATCCTCGACGACGGCTTCCACAGCCGCCATCTGGCGCCGGACTTCGCAGTGCTTGCGATTGACGCGGAATATGGCGCCGGCAACGGCCGCTGCATTCCTGCCGGCCCATTGCGCGCGCCGCTGCAAGCGCAATTGGACGCCGCCGACGCGCTGGTTCTGATCGGCGAGGGCGCCGCCGGGGCGTCGCTTGCCGAGGTGAAACCCTCGTTCAGGGCGGCGATCGTGACTGAGGAAAAGAAATTCTCAGGCGAACGAGTGGTCGCCTTCGCGGGTATCGGGCGGCCGGGGAAATTCTTTTCTACGCTGACCGCCGAGGGCGCGGAGATCGTCGCGCGCCGCAGCTTCGCCGATCACCATCGCTTCAGCGCTGACGAGATCGCGGAACTGTCGGCGCTCTCGCGGCGTCACGGCGCGAAACTCGTGACGACGGAAAAAGACGCCGTGCGCCTCGCGCCGGCGGCGCTCGATGTGGAGACGCTGCCGATCAGGCTCGTCTTCGCGGATGAAAATTCAGTCGCGGCCGCGCTGGCCGCCGCGCTCGAGGCGGCGCGGCTCAGTCGGGCTTCTTGACCCCGAGCTTCATCAGCTTGGCGTGCGGGCCGGCGTAAGGCTCCTGAAGGTCGACGTTCCAGTACCGCAGATCCTCGAGAGGGATCGGCTCGCCGGTCACCGCGCAACGCACATAGGCGCCGGGTTTGCGAACGCGATATTCGCCGTCGAGATACTCGACCTCGGCCTCTCCAGCCGGTTGGGGGGTGCGTTCGTAGCGGTTCATTCGAAATCTTCTGTTGAAGCGCCGCGACAGCGGCTGTCCCGTCAGTCGCCGCAGCGACCTTATGATCGACCACATTGGCGACCTGCCTCCAGGCCCGCCGGGCCATTTCCGAGGCAGTATAGCAGCGGGCCGACGCCCGCAAAGGCGTAAAAAAATAAAAAAACGGGGTCGCCCGTTGCGACCCCGTTTAGAAACGTCGGTCGAACGCCTTACAAACCGGAAAGGTAGCGAACGAACGTCGGAGCCTGCGTGATGACCGCGATAATCAGGCCGATGACGCCGAGGGCGATGAGGAGCGGCTTGATTTTCTGGGCCGACTGGCTGGAAGAAGACATGTTTTTTCCTTTTTCTTGCGCATCTTTTCAAGAAATTCCGAGTGCTTGCGCCAATAAACGCTAGGTTAAATGCTGTATCTTGTAAATCTAACGCGCCCGCCAGACCGAATAATTCGTGAGATACATTTTGACGCACCCCTTTCCGGCCGCGAAGAAATGTTGGCCGCTCCCGTGGCCGCCTGAGGCGCAACCCCCGTCTTGTTCTTGTCCCCATTCGCGCTTAGCCTTTTCGCGCGAGTGCCGATTTTGATTCGTCGAGTTCAGCTATCGCGAACGCTGTCAAGTTCGCGCATCGATGGGATCACAGACCATGGATCGGGACACGACCGGCGATCTGGACGACGCCACGCCCTTCCCCGCCGACGGCTCCGGCTCCTCCAGCGGCCCCAGGCCCGACGGAAAGTCCGACGCAAAAACCGTCACGGATCGGGCGCTTCTCGTCGCCCAGGGCAAGCATCGCTTTTATTCGCTCGTGCTGCCGAGCGATCTGCTGGCGCAGACCTGCATGGTGGAGGCGCGGGCGGAAAATCCCATCGACGGCTTCCAGCGCCTGCTGGACGAACGCCGCGCCAAATCCATCGCGCGCTACATCGACGCCGGCTTCGGCACCGTGCCGGGCGCCGTCGTTCTCTCCGCCCAGAGCCGCGCGCATCTGCGCTACGACAAGGAGAGCGGCGCGCTCAGCTTCAGCAAGGATCCGAAAGCCTTTCTCATCATCGACGGGCAGCATCGCATCTTCGGCTTCAGGCTCGCCAAGAGCTCGGTCAGCGTGCCGGTGGTGATCTACAACAAGCTCACGCGCGCGCAGGAATGCCGTCTGTTCATGGACATCAACACCAAGCAGCGGCCGGTGCCCAATGAGCTGCTCCTCGACATTCGCCGCCTCTCCGAGGTCGAGACCGAGACCGAGGCGCTGCTGCACAATGTTTTCGATCTCTTCCATACGCGCAAGGACAGCGCGCTTGCGGGTCTGCTGAGCCCCGCCGAGCGCAAGAAGAACATGATTTCGCGCGTGACCTTCAACGCCGCGCTGCGCTCGATCAAGGGCGCCTTCGTCGGCGCGCCGGCCGATGAAGTCTACGCCGTGCTCAACGCCTATCTGCGCGCCTGTCGCCATGGCCTCGGACTCCACGCCATCGACGAGAACATCGCCAATCCGGTGCTGTTCAAGGCGCTGATGCTGCTCTTCACAAATGTCGCCGAGCGCGTCGCCGATCGGCACGGCGGCAAATACACCGTCACGAATTTCGAGGACGTGCTCATTCCCTTCTTCCGAAGGCTGAAGAAGAGCGACCTGCCGCGTGCAGGCCTGTCGCATACCGTGCTGCATGAACATTACAGCAAGGCGTTGAGCGCCGGCTTCCTGCTCAAACAGTGGCTGTTCGCCTAACCAGAGAAATTACATTGGTCGCCAGCATCGGCCTCGCCCCTCTGGGTCAGCCCGTGCTCGGTCTTCTCCCAATGGAACGGTCTCAGCCAGAGTTCGAAAAAGGCGCGCCAGCTCGCCACGCTGAGCATCAGCAGCCAGAGCGGTAGAAAGACGAGGGCGCGGCGACTCAGGCCGCGCCGGCGCGCGCCAAGCAGGAGCGGCGCGACGAGCGCGGCCGCGCCGGCGACGGCGACAAAGCACCAGAGCGCGACGCAGGCCCGTCCAAAACCGCTGCCGCCGCCGAGCGCGACGCCGAGCAGGTCGTAGACGAGACGGATCGTCAGGAACGGCCCGAACATAGGGCCCAGCAGGCCGCCCGCGAACATGGCGAGCACGGCCAGCGCCCGGCGCGCGCCGAAATCGGCGAAGAAGCGCACGGGATGGCGGCAGTGAACGATCCCCGTCTGCATCCAGCCCTTGAGCCAGCGCGAGCGCTGTTTCACGAGAGCCCGGAACGTGGCGGGCGCCTCCTCGAGCGTGTGAGAGTCGAAGGTGCGCACCGCGTAACCCGCCCGCGCGAGGCGCAGGCCGAGATCGGCGTCCTCGGTGACGTTGTAGGCGTCCCAGAAACCGACCTCCCTCAGCGCCTCGATACGAAAGTGGTTCGAGGTGCCGCCGAGAAAAAGCGGCAGACCAAGCGCGGCGAGGCCCTTGTTGTAAACGTCGAAGAGCGCCGCATAGTCGAGCGCGAAAAGGCTCGTCATCCAGTTGAGCCCGGCGTTGTCGATGGCGAGACTCGCCTGAAGGCAGGCCACCTCCGGCGGCGCCTGATCGAAAATCGAGGCCGCGCGTCGAAGTTGCCGGCCATCCGGAAGGTCCTCGGCGTCGTAGACGGCGACGAGCGCGCCACGCGCAAAGGGCATGGCGATATTGAGCGCGCGCGGCTTGGTGCGCGGGGCGCCCTCGGGCGCGACGATGATCTCATGCGGCGTGCGCGGCGGATGCGCGCGAAGCGCCTTAGCGGTCGCCTCATCGTCGCATTCGACGACGAATTTCACATCGAGCTTGGCGCGCGGATAATCGAGACGATCGATGGCGCGCGCAAGCTGTCGCGCCACCGCCGCCTCCTTATAGAGCGCGACAATGACCGTGTAGACGGGCAGACGCGCATTCTCGATCGCGTCGACTTCCTCCGTGATCTTCAAGCCGACGACGCAGGCGTAAAGACGCAGGAAAACGCTTGAGAGAGAGGCGCAGGCGAGCAGGAACGCCGCAGAAAGCCGCATTCCTTCCCACGGCGCGTAAAGTCCCGCGACCACGCCGAAAACAACGGTTGTCGCCACCGCGAGCGACGCAAGGCCGAGCGCGCGGCGCACGCAAAGCGCACGATCCACGCGTTCCGCGGAGAGGCTCGCCGCCTGCGCCGACTCGACCGGCCGCGCACGGCGCAAGGCGTCGGTCAGACGCCCTGGCGTCGTCAATGCGAAGAGCGGCCGCCCTCCCGCCGCGCGGACGACGCTCATCAGCCGAAATATTCCGGCGCCCGTCGGCGCGAAGAGCCAGCGCAGCCCCTCGGCGTTGTCGATCAGCGGGACATAGCCCTGTTCGGCGGTGAGAGCCGCCCCGGGCGCGAGGTCGATTTCATCGACCAGAAAGGCGACGCTCAGATGATCCGCGAGAGCTCGATAGAAGAACTCATCATTCACGATGTTCTCGGCCAGAAGAACGGCGTCCGCCGAGACCCCGTCGGCGCGGGCGCGCCCCATGGCGTAATTCAGAACTTCGGCGGGAACGCCGTAATTGGCGAGGAAGGCGATCTCTACAGCCGGGGCACGCGGCGCGCTCTTCGACATTCCCGCGCCGCGCCGGGAGGCGTCCGCCAGCAGATCGGGAACGCGGCGCCGGCCAGTACAGGCGTCCTCCCTCGGGCGGAAGGACGGTGCGGCAGGAAAAAAATCAGCCGGCGCCGAACTCATGAAACGCACTCTGAGCAAAAAACGCTTGAGCTTGACTATTGCTGCGTAGCGACAGGCGCGCAAGCGAATTAGAATGGTTTTTCACATTCACCGCTCGATGGTGCGCCCTTGCCTCGCTTTCGCCTGAGCCTCCTCGCCGCCTGTATTCTGCCGGCGTTCATGGCCTGTTCCGGCCCAACCATGGCCGGGGGGTCGATCCCGTCCTTCTTCGACCCGCATCACGCGCCGCCAAAGCCGGACCTCTCCCGCATCCGCCAGATCCGGTTTCTGACCGAGGACGATTTCCCGCCCTTCAATTTTCTGGTGTCGGACGGGCAGCTCGCCGGCTTCAACATCGATCTCGCCCGCGCAATCTGCGCCGAACTCGACCTTTCCTGCACGGTCCAGCGGCGGAGCTGGGAGCTTCTGGTCCCGGCGCTCGACGACAATAGCGGCGACGCCGTCATCGCCGCCATGGCGATCAATGACGACACCCGCAAGCGGGCGGATTTCACGGCGCCCTATTTCCTGACGCCAGGCCGCTTCGTCATGATCAAGGACACGACTCTTTCCGCCGCGACGCCGGAGGCCATCGAAGATCGCAAGGTGGCTGTGGTGGCCGGCTCGCGTCACGAGGCCTTCCTCAAGACGTTCTATCCACGCGCCGAACTCGTGGCTTTCGCCACGCCTGCCGAGGCGCGTAACGCGCTCAAGACCGGCAAGGTCGCGGCGCATTTCGGGGACGCCGTCAGCCTCTCCTTCTGGCTGAACGGCGCTGAAGCCGCCGGCTGTTGCGCTTTCAAGGACGGCCCCTTCACCGACCCGCGATTCTTCGGCGAGGGCGTGGGCATCGCCGTCAAGAAAGGCAATGAGCCGCTGCGGCGCGCGCTGGACTATGCGCTGGCCAGGCTCGACCGGCGCGGCGCGCTGGGCGAGCTCTATCTCAAATATTTCCCGATCGGACCGTTTTAGGCCGCTTTCAGTCTATCAAATCAGAGCCTTGAGGTCAGAGCAGCTCTGCAATCGCCGCGCGCGCAGCCTCTATGTCAACGACGAGAGCGTCACAGAGACGCGCCTCGGCCTCGTCGCCATGGCGCAGCGCCGTTTCATAGGCCTCCGCCGAAGCCGCGACGGCAAGGGCGCCGACCGACCGGGCGGAGCCCTTGAGCATATGCGCGAGCTCCAGCCGCGCTCTCGAATCGCCGGGACAGCGCGGATCGGCGAGTCGAACCGCCAAATGCGCCGCCTGACGCTCAAAAAGCGTTAGCAGCTCGACCTCTAGCGCATGGTCGCCAAAAGTCTGCCGCGAAAGGTGAACAAGATCGAGGACGAGAGGCTCCTCGAAATTTCGCTCGCCGGACAGAATTTCGCCGGGAATATCAACAACCGCAGGGTTCGCCATGCCTCACTCCGCTGGCCCCCTCCCGCGCTCACGAAAAGAGCCGAGCTCACAACAAGATGTCGTTATCGAGCCGGAACCGGCGAGGGGGCGGATGCTGCTAGCGTCGCGCCAAGGTCTGAAGCCGCCGTTAACGAAGTTTCCGATTACGCGCGGCGCTTGTGTTTCAATTGGATGGGAGGGGTTGTAAGATTTGGTTAATCCTTTCCGCGCCCTCGACGGGCGCAGCACTCGGCGGCGTCTGTCGGCGCCGCTTGGAGAACATTGACGATGGCGAAATCGGGCAAGATTCAGGATGCAGCCTCTGCCGCTCTGTCGGCGATCGAGGAAGCTCTCGATCTCGGCGCTGCTCCGGCGACGGAAGCCGACGACGCGACGACAGAAGCGACAACTGAAAGCGCGCCAAAGGACTCTTCGCCTTTGCCCGCCCCGGCGGCCGTCGCGCAACCGACGCCTCGCAAAGCGGAGACGCGGGAGCCGGCGAAGCCCTCCTCACTCATTTCGCCGGCCATCGCGCCCGCCAATGACGATCGCCGCACCGTCGGCGAATTGCGCGCCGCGCTGCAGATACCGGCCAATCGCTCCATCATGGGCATGACGTTCGCCTCCATTGCGCTGTGGGCGGCGTGCTGGGTTCTGTACGTCTATTTTCATCGCGACGAGATCCTCGAAGTCGATGGATCGCTCCTGGCGCCCAGACCCATTCTGGCGATTGCGTCGCTCGTCGGGCCGACGATCTTCCTGTTCATCACCGGCCTGATGGCGCGGCGCGCGCATGAAATGCGCCTCATCGCCAATTCCATGACGGAAGTGGCGATCCGCCTGATCGAGCCCGAAACCATCGCCACCGAGCAGGTTGTGGCGCTCTCTCAGGCGATCCGTCGCGAGGCGGCGTCGATGGGCGACGGCATCGAACGCGCGCTGGCCCGCGCCGGCGAGCTGGAAGTCATCGTTCGCACCGAGGTCACCAATCTCGAACGCTCCTATACTGAAAACGAGCGGCGCATCCGTCTGCTCATCGACGAACTGACTCGCGAACGCGAAGCCATCCTCGTCAACGCCGACAACGCCCGCACGGCGCTTTACGGCGCGCGCGACTCGCTCTCGCAGGAGCTTTCCGCAACCTCCGTGCATCTCGCCGAGGCGGTCAGCGCGGCGGGGGCGCGCGTCACCTCCTCGCTCGGCTCGAAGGGCGAGGAAATCCGCCTTTCTCTTGAAAGGGCCGGCGATAATTTCGAAGCCGCGCTCGCCAGCCATGGCGACCGCGTCGTCAGCGTGCTGAGCGAAACCGGCGATCAGGTCGCAGGCAAGATCGGCGAGACCACGGAAGACGTGAGCCGGCGCTTCGCCGAAGGCGTGACGGAAGTCGCCCATAGATTGCAGACCGCCGGTGAAGCGGCTGTCTCAGAATTCGGCATGCGCGGCGAGGAAATCGTGGCGCGCTTCGAGGACGTCAGCACCAATTTCAATAACGCCATCGGCGAGCAGGGCGGCCAGCTTCTCGCGCGCCTGTCCGAAACCGGCGCCGCCATTCAGGAAGCGGTCTCGGTTCACGGCGGGGCGCTCGACAGCTCTTTGGCCGCCACCACGGAACGCCTCACCACCGGCGTCGCCGAGCAGGTGGAGCGCGCCCAAACGGTCTTCGAAACGGCGGAGTCGCGTCTGCTCGGCTATATGGACGAAGCGACCGGCAAGGCGCAGGAAAGTTTCGATCAGCGCAGCAAGTCGCTGCAGGCGACGATCGCCAATACGCTGACCGAAACCACCACCGCGCTTTCGGAACAGGCCGACCTCGTCGAGCGACGCTTCGCCAATATCGCGGTGGACGCCGTCTCCGCCCTCGGCTCTCACAGCGATCGCATCACCGAGACTCTCGCGGACCGCATCGAGACCTTCGAACGCCGCGTTCTGGATCGCGGCGAAGAGATCGTGAACCGGGTGACGGAGCGCGGCGGCCAGCTCGACGAAACCCTTGCCGGCCGGCTTGCGGCTTTCGAGGACACCGTCGCGCGCAGCAGCGACGACGCCGCGCTGCGCGTTGCGGAACAAAGCGAACGCCTGTCGGAAACGCTCAATGAGCGGCTCTCGGCTTTCGAGGGCGCCGTCGTCTCGCGCGGCGAGGAGCTTGCGGCGCGCGTGAGCGAACATGGCTATCGCACGACCAATACTTTGGCCGAACGTCTCGCGGAATTTCAGTCGACCCTGCTGGCGCGGACCGAGGATGTGTCGGCGAGCGTGTCGGAACAGCGCGAACGCGCCGTCGCAGACATCACCCGCCAGATCGAGGCGCTGGAGGCGGCCGTTGCGCATCACGGCGACAACATCGCCATCCGGCTTTCGGAAAGCGGCGCGCAGGCCACTGCCGCGCTGGCCGATCAGGTGACGCAGTTCGAAGGAGTCTTTGCCCAGCGCAACGACGAATTGACCACCCGTCTCGCCGATTACAGCGTGCAGACCGCGGACGCGCTCACCGAACATCTCGCCAACTTCCAGGAGGCGATCGCCGCGCAGACCGAGCAGGTCGCGCATCGCAGCGAGGAGATCGCCGCCCGCGTGACCGAACAGGGCGACCGCGCGCTGAGCAATCTCGCGACCGGACTTGCCGCCTTCGAAGACGCCGTGCTTCAGCGCAGCGAGGCGATCGTCGCCCGCGTGTCCTCCGAGGGCGAGCACGCCGCCGAAATCGTGTCGCAGCGTCTCGCCGCTTTCGAGGACGCGGTCACGCGCCAGGGCGAAAGCGTCGCCGCCGTGGTGGCCGCCCAGGGCGAGCACGCCACGAGCGAGCTCGCGCGCCAGATCGAGGCGCTCGAAGAAACCATCGCCCGCAAGAGCGACGACATCGCCAGTCTCGTGTCCGTTCATGGCGAGCGCGCGACGGGCGAACTCGCCCGCCAGATCCAGACGCTGGAAGAGACCGTCGCGCGCAAGAGCGAGGAAGCCGCGACGCGCGTCGCCGAACAGGGCGACCGCGCGCTGAACAATCTGTCGGTCGGCCTCGCCTCGCTCGAGGACGCCATCCTGCGCCAGAGCGAAACGGTGACGGCGCGCGTCGTGCAGCACAGCGATCTCGCAACAACCGCGATCACCGACGGCCTCGCCGCTTTCACGGAAGCGGTCGCCCGTCACAGCCAGGAGGCGGCCGAGAGCATCGTCTCCCGGAGCGACGCCGTGCGCGACGCCTTCGCCTCGGGGCTGTCGGCTTTCGACGACGGTTTCCTGAGACAGGCTGACGAGGTCGCGCAGCGGGTTCTCGACCACGCCGCGCTCACCAGCGAAGAGCTTGCGGAACGGATGCGCGCTTTCGAAGCGTCGGTGCAGGACGCCAACGCCGAGACCGCGCGCCGTCTCGAAGAGGAAAGCGAGCGGATCGCCGGCAGGCTGAACTATGGGGTCGGCTCCTTCGAGGACTCGGTGCGCCGGCACAGCGACAATGTCGCCGAAATCGTCGCCGAACATGCGAGGCGCGTCGACGAGCTTCTGGGCGAGCGGCTGGCGGCGCTGGAGAACGCCGGCATGGCCGTCGCGCACACGATGGAATCGACGCGCGAGGTCGCCATGCAGGAATTCGCGGCGCATGGCGCCGCGCTGCGTGAGAACCTTCGCCGCAGCGTCGAAGAGGCCACGCAAACGCTGGCCTTCAATTCGGAGACCATGCACGATCGCTTCGCCACGACCGCGAGCGACGCGGTGGTGGCCATCGCCACGCAGGGCGAGCGCCTCAACGAATTGTTGTCGGACCGCCTTGTGGCCTTCGAGAATTCCGTTCTCTCGCAGAGTCAGGAAGTGGTCGCCGCGCTCACCGAACACAGCTCGCACATCGCCTCGACTCTGGGCGAGCAGCTCACGCAGTTCGAAAGCGCTTTCGCGAGCGACGGCGCCGACATCGCGGATCGCGTCGCGCAGCATGCTGCGAAGCTGAGCGACGAGGTCGCGCAGCGCCTCAACACGATTGAGGAAGTGATCGGTGAGCGCGGCGCCGCGCTGGTCGAGCAGCTCACCGCGCGCACCGAAGACGCCGACGCCCGGATGGGCGCGCAGACGGAGAAATTCGTCGCCAGCGTCGACGAGCGCATCAACGCCATCGATCAGGTCGTGAACGAACGCGGCGGCGAGCTGGTGGAGCGCATCTCCACCCAGGTCGACAATTTCGCGTCGCGCATCGGCGACAACTCCCGCCATTTCGCCGAGGAGATCGAAGCGCGCCTCGCGGCGCTCGACGAGGCCGTGTCCACGCGCGGCGGCAAGCTCGTCGGCGATCTTTCCGAGCGCTCGGCGGAGTTCGTCTCCGGTCTCGACCAGCGCGCGCAGGAGCTTTACCAGAACCTCGACGCCAAGCTCGACGCGATCGACATGACGCTCAACGCTCATGGCGGCGTGTTTTTCGAAAAGCTCTCCGAGCAGGTCGATCAGTTCGCGTCGCGCATCGGCGACAATTCGCGTCACTTCGCGGATGAGATCGACACACGTCTCGACTCCATCGACGAGGCGATTTCCGTGCGCGGCGGCAAGCTGGTCAGCCAGCTCGACGCGACCACGGTTTCGGTCTTCGCGCGTCTGAGCGACGAAGTCGGCAAGCTCGCCGGCGAGGTCAGCTCCAAGCTCGAGGCGATCGATCACACGATCATTGAAAAGGGCGAGGAACTCGTCGGCAAGCTGGAGTCGCGCGCAATCGACATCGCCTCGGTCATGTCGAACAAGATCGAAGCCTTCGAGACGGTTACCGACGCCCGCACGCGCGAAACCACCGAGCGCATCGGCGCCCTCGTCAAGCAGATGGACACGGGACTTGGCGCCGGCGGCCAGAGACTGCAGGCGTCGCTCGCCAGTCACGCGCTGGAAGTCGCGCGCGTGCTCGGCGAAGGCGGCCGTGAAGTCATCCAGGCGATGGAGGAAAAGCTCGGGAACATCGACGCGGTTCTGATGTCGCGGTCGACGGAGATTGCGGACACGCTCGCCGCCAAGGCGGAAGAGATCAACGACACGCTCGGCAATCGCGCCAAGGACCTCGCCAAGACGTTCGACGGCGGCATCGAACTGTTCGAGCAGAACGTCGTCAATCGTCTGGGGACGGTCTCTTCGGAGATGGACGAACGCGGCCGCAGCGTCGCCGACTCGATCGGCGCGCGCGTCGAGGACATCAACCAGGCGCTGGCCGACGCGCGTCGCGAGCTCGACACGACCATGCACGCCCATGCCGGCGATCTGGGTCAGAAGCTGAACGAACGCGTCGCGCAGATCAGCGGCGCGCTCGACGCGCGGCTGACGCAGATCCAGACCGCGCTCGACGACAGGCTCAACATGATCCAGACCACGCTGTCGGAACGCGGCGGCGCGGTGACGAGTGAACTGGCCAGCGTCGGCGAACTCATCGCCAAGACGATCGAGTCCCGCGGCGCGGCGATTGTCCGCCACCTCGGCGACAAGCGCGAGGAACTTTCGCGGTCGATGGACGAGTCCGGCGCCTCGCTGGCCGCGGCGCTCGACGCCGGCGCCCAGACCTCGATCGGCGCGCTCATCGAGATGAACGACAAGATCCGGGCCGAGCTGCCCACGCTGCTCGACAAGCTCGGACAGACCAACAATTCGCTGCACGCGATCATCGACAAGACGGGCGGGAATCTCGTCAGTCTCGAACGCGAACTGGGCGCGCGGCTCACCGAGTTCCAGAACGCGATCCGCGACGTCTCGGGTCAGGTGCAGCAGATCAGCGACGTGGCCAGCGGCACGATCACCAACGCCCACGACATCGTCGAGGCGCTGAGCGATCGCCAGGAGACCTTCGCCGACAGCGTCGCCCGGTTGACCTCGTCCCAGGAAGCGCTCGACTCGGCCTTCGAGGCGCGCCGCCAGTCGCTCGAACAGGCGATGGGCCTGATCGAAGGCAAGCGCACGGAAGTCGAAAATGTGATGGCCACTTTCGCCGTCCGGATGGAGGAAACCTTCCGTGCGATCGAGAACCGGTCGCAGGATATCGGCGGCGTGCTGTCGGCGACCTCGCAGGAAACCGCCGACACCTTCGAGGCGCGCCTCGCCGCGATCAGAAACGCCGCGGAGGGCCAGCGCACGCAGACGGAAGAGGCGTTGCGCGCCTCCTTCGGCCAGGCGAATGAGGAAATCGACCGGCTGTTCGGCGAGGCCCGCGCGCGGTTCGAGGCGACGGCCGAGGACATTCGCGCGCTCTCACGCGAGATCCATCGCGAACTGGAGGAAACGCGCGACGAGGTCCGCCGCGGCGCCATCGAACTGCCGCGCGAAACGGCGGAACAGGCGGCCGCGCTGCGCCGTGTCGTGGGCGATCAGGTGAACGCGCTCAATGAGCTGACGGACATCGTCGCGCGCTCCGGCCGGGTCTTCGACGTCTCCGAGCAGGCGCCGCCGCCGCCGCGTCGCCCTGTCGAGGCGCCCAGCGCCCGCGCCAATCCGCCATCCGCGCCGTCGCCAGCCCAGGCCGAATCCGGGTCCCCCCGCAATGGACAGGGCGGCTGGCTGAGCGAGCTTCTCGCGCGCGCCTCCCGCGACGACTCGCCGAAGGCGGCGGGCCAGAACGGCTCCCGCCCTGCCGTCGAGTTCAATGGCGGCTTGCTGGAAGGATTGTCGCTGGACATTGCGCGCATGGTGGACGGGGGCGCTGCGTCGGATCTGTGGCGCCGTTATCAGCGCGGCGAAAAGGGACCGCTGTTCGGCCGCCGCCTTTACACCGCCAAA
Source organism: uncultured Alphaproteobacteria bacterium (assembly GCA_963717565.1). Taxonomy (GTDB): domain Bacteria; phylum Pseudomonadota; class Alphaproteobacteria; order Rhizobiales; family Beijerinckiaceae; genus Methylocystis. The sequence goes on along the minus strand of CAVQWJ010000014.1, from coordinate 189,156 downwards.
GGTCACCAGACCTTCGAGGAAATCCGGCGCCGCTATCGCGTCGACGCGGAGTTCCGCGGCACGCTGGATCACTATGTCCGGCATTTCGAGGAACTGCTGCTCGAAACGACGAAGGGCGACCGCGACGGCTCCAGGGCGCTGGAGCTTCTGACCAGCGACGCCGGCAAGGTCTACACCATGCTCGGCCACGCGGCCGGACGTTTCGAATGATCCGCGCGCAGTAACGCCCCTCATCTCCGGGAGGGCCCTCGTGCGCCTCCCCGGCGTGAGGGGCGCTACCGCGATCACAGAGCCGCCATCGCCTTCTCGAACGCCAGTTCAGCCTGCAGGCTGTCGAGATCGCGGCCGAGCGTCGCCACGGCGAGCTTGCGGCCCGCGGCGTAGAATGTGACCTCGCAACTCCCCGACGCCGGATCGCCCGACAAATCGGCGCGGTCCCAGGCCGGCGCATGGCCGACATAGGAAATCGCCTCGATCGTAATGCTGGCTCCAGAAGAAGGGAGCGGCGTCGAAGCGCTCGCCGCGCCCGAGCATGTTGCGCGCCGCCGTCTGTCCCTGCCTTTCGGCGACAACCCAGTGCTCGACGCGAATACGCTCGCCCGTGATCTTGTCCGGCCAGCGCGCAATGTCGCCCGCCGCATAGACCCCGGGCGCGGCGGTTTCCAGATAGGCGTCGACCAGGACGCCCTTGTCCACCGCAAGGCCCGCCACTTCGGCCAGCGCAACATTCGGCCGCACGCCCACCCCGATCGCCACGATGTCGGCGGCGAGCGATCCGCCATTCTTCAGCGTGAGCCCGCCCTCCCCGATCTCCGTCGCCGAGTTTTCCAGATGGAAGACGACGCCGTGGCTCTCGTGCAGCTTGCGGATATGGGCGCCGAGGTCGGGTCCGAGGATGCGGGCCATGGGGACGGCTTCCGGCGCAACCACATGAACCTCGAGCCCGCGCGTGCGCAGCGACGCCGCGACCTCGAGACCGATGAAGCTGGCGCCGATGACCGCCGCGCGCTTGGCGCCGGCGCAGGCCGCGATCAGACGGTCGGCGTCGGCGAGGCTGCGCAGATAAAAGACGTTCGGCCGATCCGCCCCGGGGATCGGCAGGCGGATGGGATCGGCGCCGGTCGCCAGAAGCAGCGCGTCAAATGAAACCGTCTCGCCGCCGTCGAGGGTCAGGCTGCGGCCGGAAACATCGAGCCGCTCGACGCGGCGACCGAGACGCAAATTGATCCGCTGATCCTGGTACCAGGCCGGATCGCGCAGCGGCAGCCATTCCGGCTGCGCCGTCCCGGCCAGATAGTCCTTGGAGAGATTGGGCCGATCGTAGGGTTCCGCCGGATCAGCCCCGATCATCTCGATCGCGCCGTCATACCCCTCGGCGCGCAAGGTGTGAGCTGCGGCGAAACCCGCCGCCCCGGCGCCGACGATGATGACACTGCGCGGAACGCGCGCCGGCGCCGGCCGGTGCGCGGCGTCTCGAACACGCTCGCGGGCGAAAATCTTCCCATCGACCTGCTCGACCCGCCAGCGCGCGAGCGCGTCGAAAGCCGGCGCGCGCAGCGCTTCGCCGCTGCGCAGGCTGAAACAGGCGTGATGCCACGGACAGCGGATCGTCTCGCCGACGACGAGCCCCTCGGCGAGCGGGCCGTGATAATGGGAGCAGAAGGCGCCGACGACGAAGACCTCGTCGCCCTTGCGCACCATGATGGCGTCCTTGCCCCCGACATGCCCCCTGAGCGGAGCGCCCTCGACAACGGCCCCGGCCTCTATTCCGAGCGCAAAGTCCTGCCCGACCGTTTCTTCGCCCTGAGACATCTATCCCCTCTTTCAGGCGGCCGTCATGAACGCAGCCGCTCAGGAAAGATGTGGGACTCGACAAGAAGCGCGGCAAGCAGCCGGAAGCAGCGCGCGAATCAGCTTTGTAAGAAAAGTGACATTCGCAGAGCGCCCCAATTTTTGGCGTTCCGCGCTAGCGCTCTGGAAAGCTCAATGGTTTTCAGCGCTTCTCATTGTGACATCGGCGCCACATCCAGAAAAACAATTAATTGTTTCTGGCTCGTTTGCCTATCTTCTAGGCATTTGCGAGAGAGTTGAGCTTGAAGCTTCGCGGCTCAGTCGGTGAAATTGGCGCAGTTTCCGCCTCCCCAGACCGGAGTTCCAGGCAATGAAGTGGTTCTATCTCCCAATCGTCACCGCGGCCACTCTTGCCGCCACCATCGCCGGCGCCGCCGACGTGGCGAACAAGAAGGCGCCCGCAGCGCCGCCGCCGCCGCCGGCCTGGCTCGATACGCTCACCGTCGACGGCTATGTCGAGGGCGGCGTGGCGATGAACTTCAACCAGCCCTGGAATCAGCTGAACTGGGGCCACCTCTACACGATCGACGCCAACCAGCCGATCTTCAACGGCGCCGTGCTGACGGCGATGCGCCCGATCGATCCGAAGTCGGATAATTACGACTTCGGCTTCAAGGCGCAGATCCAGCTCGGCGAGGACATGCGCTTCAACCATGTCATCGGCACGACGGATTACTGGATCCCGAGCCGCACGCAGATCGGCCCGCTCGAGGCCAATGTCCAGGCGCATCTGCCCTGGAAATCCTTCATCTCCGAAGGCGGCGTCGACGTGAAAGCCGGCATCTTCCCGACCTATAACGGCGCGGAAGTGATGTACGCCAAGGACAATCTGTTCTACAGCCACTCCTACATCTTCAACTTCGGGCCCTTCCTTCACACCGGCGTGATGACGGCCACGCATGTCCGCGACTGGCTCGACGTCTATGCCGGCGTCACCACCGGCGTGAACACCTTCATCGGCTAGCCCGGCGACAACAACGCATCGCCCTCCTTCCATGGCGGCTTCGGCCTCAACCTGCTCGAAGGCAATCTGACGATCATCGGCTATCGTGCATACCGGCCCGGAAAACGCGAAGCAGTTTGGCGTTCCTTACGATCCTGCGGCTCTTGGCGTGCCGCCGGATATCTTCCCCGGCGCCTGGCCGAACACGCCTTTCGCCTGCGTGTGTAATCCGAACAGCACCAACCGCACCTTCGCCAATCTGACCACGACCTGGAAGGTGACGGAGAACCTCACGCTCATCACCGACATGGCGTTCAACCGCGAGAGCGGCTGGAACCCGGCCTCCATCTTCGGCGGAATTCCGCAGAACGCTTACGGCTACTACAACGTCTTCTTCCCGCCGTTCACGCCGGCTCCGGGCTATCCCGCGAACGTCCTCTCGTATCTCCCGCAATATCCGAAGGGGGCGGAGTCCTACGCGATCGCGCAATATGCGTCCTACAAGGTCAATGACATCTTCAAGGTCAACGGCCGCGTGGAATATTACCGCGACACGAACAACTTCTTCGTTGGCGCGCCGAAGGGTTACTACGACGCCGCGAACTTCCTGCACGGCTACCCCTGCCCGACCTGCCTCGCGCGCTCGACCTACGACGTTGCCGCCGCCAACAACGGCACCAGCTATCTGGCGCTCACGGCCGGCGTGACGATCACTCCGGAACTGCCGAAACTGCCGATCATCACCGGCATGATCCTGCGTCCGGAGTTCCGTTGGGACACCGCCGTCAATGGCGTCACGCCCTTCTACCGTGGCCTGAACTACAATGGGAACGGCCAGAGCCGCTCGCAGGGCATGTTCAACATGGACGTGATCGTTCCCTTCTCTCTGCTCTGATCTCAGAAGCAAGAGCGACAATGTTGAAGCCGGCGGCCTTTTGGCCGCCGGTTTTTTGTTGGCCCGCCTGTCCGCGGCCGTCGTCGCGCGGCGACGACGCGACCCAGAGCCTCGTCACGGCTCTGCATTGCTTCGCTCCGCTCGCAATGACGCCCGCGAGCGTCGCGACTTTCGATTGTCTGGCTTTACTGCGTCGGTTCTTCCGGCGGCTTGTCGTCCTTCATGACGACTTCGACGTCCGCGTCCTTCGTGGACTGAACGCGGAACGTCGTCTGATAGGTCTTGCCCTCGTGCCGCGCGATGGCGACATATTCGCCCTCCGCCAGAACCAGAGACGGAAAGGCGCCGATCAGTTCGCGGATGACGTCGCCGCCCGGCGTCAGCACGGAGAAACTGGTGTTGGCCAGCGCCTCGCCGCCGGGCGACTTGACGAGTTTCAGCGTCATGGTCGCGGCGTGATGTTTCAGCGTCGCCTCGATCAGCTTGCCGGCCGGCACCTTCAGATCCGCCGTGACGACGGAGTTGGTGGCGTTGTTTCCGCCCTGCGCGCCCTGGGTCGTGTCGAGGAGGGTCGACACGATGTGATAGGCGCCTTCCGGCAGGCAGATCACTTCGGCGGCCTTGGCGTTGGCGAGAATGAGCTTCGCCTCCGAATTCCCGCGCTCGGGAACGAAGATCGAAATCGCCAGCCGCTGCGGCGGAATCTGCGTATCGCCGAGCATGTCGATGAGCTTCAGCGCGCCGGCGTTGAGCTGGACGCGCTCGGCGACATGACGTCCCTCGATCACGACGCGCCGCGTCGCGCCCGCCAGCCCATAGGCGGCGTGAACGACATAGGCGCCGTCGGGCAGCGGCACGGTCGGGCTCGCCTCGTCGAGCTGGGCGACGAGCTTGTGGGAGCCGTCGGGCTGGACAGCTTCCTCGAAGATCCGCCAGACGAGACCGCCGCGTATGGGCTGCGCATCGGAGCCGCCCAGCGTCGCGCTGAGCTTGAGCGTGGCGAGCCCCTCTGTATTGGCCGGCACGCCGGGCGTTTTCGTGCCGGGGCCGGGCGCATTGACCTCGGGGCGACCGCTGCGCGCGAGGGCGGCGTCGGTCAGGGGCGCGAGCGCCAGAACGGCGGCGAGCATCCGGCCGCCGCGGAGCGTCTTTCTCGTCATGACTCTCTCTATGGCAGCGATCATGGCCTTTTGTCGATCATGGCGCGCCGAACGCCCGGTTGATGACCGGGATTTCGCCGGCCGAGGCCGTCATCAGCCCCGAAAACCCCTCGCGCCGGATGGCCCGGCAGGCGTCCTCCAGCGCATTCCCGCGCGCGCCCGGCGAGATATCGAGGGCGAGCGCGCCGGCGGCGGCCGCCCCGAGCGCGAGCAGCGTCCGCGCGACGGCCCTCGCCGCGGCGCCGCCCGGCAAAGGCGTTTCGTCGATCGCAAGCGCCGCCAGGCGCGCAGAGGCGCCCTGATAGCCGCCCAAAGCGAAGACGCCCGCAGGGGTCTGTGCGGCGAGCGCTACGATCTTCACCGCGCCGGCAGGCAGATCGGCCGCCGCCTCTCTCGCCGCGAGACGCAGCGAAAGCTGCTGCACATCCGCCCTTCCCTCGCAGCCCTGCAGCACCACGCCGTCGAGCCCGGCGATGACCAGCGCCGACAGTTCCTCGTCAGACCCCGCATCCCGCATGGGCGCGATCTCGACGAAGAGTCGCGGGCGCTCACGCCCGCGCGCCGCCTCGATCAGCCGACGCACATAGATCAGCGCTTCGTCGCGCGTCATGCCGGCGGCGTCGCCGGGCCGCAGCAGGATCGCTTCGGCGCCACAGGAAAGAGCATCGACGAAAGAGCGCCGATGATCGGGCGAAAACAGCAGAATCGAGCGCATCGCTACAAATCCTTACGCCTGGGCCGCCCCGTTAAATTTGCATTTACCATAAGCGCCCATGATCCATTAACCTTGAGCTGCGCCGATCTAAGGAGACTTCCATGATCGTCCGTCACTTCCTGTCCTGGGCGCAAACCGCCAGCGCCGCGCAACGCGCGGAAGGCGCGGGCGAACTGGCGCGGACCTATCTCTACGGCGACCTCGATCTGAGCGAGCGCCGGCTGGCCGAAATCGCCTTCATGTCGCTCGCCGAGGACCCCTCGCCGCTCGTGCGCCACGCGCTCGCCGACAATTTCGCGAGCGCCGTCGACGCGCCGCGCGCGCTCGTCTCGGCGCTGGCCTGCGATCAGTCCGCGATCGCCGGGCCGGTTCTGTCGCGCTCGCCTCTGCTGAGCGAGGCCGAACTCGTCGATTGCGTCGCCATCGGCGACGCCTTTGCGCAAACCGCCATCGCGCTGCGCGCGCGCGTCCCGCACGGCGCCTGCGCCGCGCTCGCGGAAATCGGCGCGCGCGAGGCCTGCATTGCGCTCGCGGTCAATCAGGGCGCCGATCTTCTGGATTTCTCCCTGCGCCGCATGGTCGAGCGATTCGGCGAGGACGGCGAAATGCGCGAGGCGCTGCTGTCGCGGCCGCATCTGCCGCCTTCGGTGCGCAGCGCGCTGGTCAGCGCCGTGGCCGCATCGCTCTCCGCTTTCGCGATCGACTGCGGCTGGCTGAGCCATGAGCGCGCCGAACGGCTGCTGCGCGAGGAGCGCGACAAGGCCAATGTGCTGATCGTCGCGGAGACCGCCGAATATGACGGCCGCCGCGGCGTGCGTGAACTCGTTGCGCATCTGCGCGCCTGCGGTCATCTGACGTCGAGCCTCGTGCTACGTGCGTTGCTCTCCTGCAATCGCGATCTTTTCGAGGCGTCGCTCGTCGAATTGTCGGGACTGCACGAAGACAAGGTCGCGGCCATGCTGAAAGATTTCCGCGGCGCCGGCTTTGCGGCGGTTTACATGCGCGCGGGGCTGCCGGAAAAATTCATGCCCGCCTTCCGCGCCGCGCTCGCTGGCGCAGCGTGAATATGGTCACGCCGGCGGCGGCGCCGATCCGAGGCTCTCGCTCGTGATGGTCCAGCGCGTCATCACCGCCTGCGAGGCGATCAACGACGGCCAGCTCGACATGCTGATGGCGCTGCTGCGCCGCTTCGAGCGCGAGGCGGCGGTGGAGGAAGCGCGCGTTGAGACCGCACGCATCGCGGAGGAAACGAAAGCGCCCGACATTGCGACGCCGACGACCTTCTCCGGAGTCACCGCCCGCGCGCCCCTCATCGACCTCGTCGCCTTCGAGGCCGAGCTGATGGCGGCGTAAGCGTGAGGATCAGTCAGGCTTGATGGCGTCCATGGCGAAGCGGGTCAGCTCCTCCGCCGATTCATAGCTGATCCATTCGCCGGCGGGATAGGCCACCGCCACCGGCCCCTGCGCGCAGCGGCCGAGGCAGCCGGCCGCCGAGACGCGCACGCCCTCACGCTCGGCGGGGGGCAGAGCGTTCACCGCTTCCTTCATTCTGGCGAGCGCTTCCTTCGCGCCGTGATCCTCACAGGCCGGGCGGCCGTCGCGCTTGTTGGTGCAGACGAAGATGTGACGCCGGAAGGGTTCGATCACCTGGGGACGGGCTCCTGATCAATAGCCGAACTGCTCGCGCAGAATGCGCTCCTCGAGCGAATGGCCGGGGTCGTGGAGCAGGACGAGATTGGCGTTGTGGTCCATCTCGATGTCCACGAAGGCAAGGTCGCGGAATTCGTCGTGATCGGCGACGACGGACACCGGACGCTTCGGCGCTTCCAGCACTTCGATGCGCACCTTGGCGGCGTCCGGCAGCAGCGCGCCGCGCCAGCGGCGGGGGCGGAAGGCCGAGATCGGGGTGAGCGCCATCAGCGGCGCGTCGAGCGGGAGGATGGGGCCGTTTGCGGAAAGATTATAGGCGGTGGAGCCGGCGGGCGTCGACACCAGCACGCCGTCGGTGATGAGCTCGGGCAGCCGCTCCTGGCCGTTGATGAGAATGCGCAGCTTGGCGATCTGCGAGGTCTGGCGCAGGAGCGAGACCTCGTTGATCGCATGGGCGGAAAACTCGTCGCCATGGACATTGGTGGCGTCCATCAGCAGCGGATGGATGATCGACGCCTTGGCCTCGGCGATGCGCTTGCGCAGCCCGCTTTCGCGATACTGATTCATCAGAAAGCCGACCGAGCCGCGGTTCATGCCATAAATCGGCTTAGCCGAATCCATGTAATTGTGCAGCGTGCGCAGCATCAGCCCGTCGCCGCCGAGCGCCACGATGCAGTCGGCCTCCTCCGGCGGCGTGTCGCCATATTTCTCGACGAGGCGCAGCCGCGCCTCCTCCGCCTCCGGCGTTCCGGAGGAGAGAAAAGCAAGCTTCTTCGTTGCGGTCGGAGCGTCGCCCGAGGCGCCCATTTTCTGTCCTGTCGCCGGGCGCGCAAGGGCGCGCCGCCGCCTTTCGATACACGCCGGGCCGGGCGATGGAAAGGCAAAGCGATGCGGCGTTGCGGAACGGCCCTCCCGGCGCCGGGAGGGCCGCCGGTCTCAGGGGGCGAGGACGTAGATCGGCACGAGCACCGCCGCCAGCGCCAGCGTTCGGCCGACGAGGCCCAGGGCGCGCCCGACGAAAATCCAGTATCCGAGGCTGTTGGGCATCCCGCCCAGATACATGAGCACTTCGGCCCTCAGCCGCGAAACCCACAGCATGTACAGAGCGACGGCGGCGCAAAGTATTAGAACGAATTCTATGCCGTAATCCTTTTCATTGGCGAAGATGACGACGCCAATGACAATGAGCGCTTGTGCAAGCGAACGCATGTCCGCCTCCTGTTGCGCGAGGAGCCACAATTCTCACAGATGGGGCAGTTGCTTGGGCGCGCAATTGCGCAAGTCGTCTCGCTCGCCCTCCATGAAACGCTCGAACGGCGCGCTAGGTTGCATGGAAAAGGTCGAGCGACGAAAGGTTGCGTGGCCATCGGCTCGGGAGTGTGGATGGCGACGGCGGTTTTCAGCGATTTCGTTGCGGCCTTCGTCACGCTTTTCGTGGTGGTGGAGCCGCTGGGGCTCGCGCCCGTCTTCCTCGCCGCCACGGCGCGACACAGCGGCGCCGCCCGCGCCAGCATCGCCCGGCGCGCCTGTCTCTACGCCTTCCTGATCCTGACGGGGGCAGCCTTTGGCGGCGCGGCGCTGCTGCGCGTGATGGGGATCAGCCTGCCCGCGTTTCGCGTCGCCGGCGGGCTGCTGCTCTTCTCGATCGCGTCGGAGATGGTGCTCGGCGTGCGCATTGGCCGTGAGTCGGAGACCGCCCAGCAGGCGCTGGTCGAAGGCGGCCGGCATATTGCCGCCTTCCCGCTGGCGATCCCGCTGATGGCCGGACCCGGCGCGATTACGGCCACCCTGCTGATCGCCGGCGAGGCGCGTGGCGATCCGGCGCAACTCGCGGCGCTCATCGGCGCGATTCTCGCGGTGCTCGCTTTATGCTGGATCGTCTGCCGGCTCGCGACGGGCGTGCAGCGCCTCGTCGGCTCATCGGCGAGCATCGTGATGGAGAAACTGATCGGCGTGCTTCTGGCCTCGCTCGCCGTCCAATTCGTGATGGACGGCGCGCGAAGCCTTTTTTCCTAGAGCGCTTTCGGCCGAAGTGGAAACCGGATCGGCGAAAGAAAGCGCGACAAAAGGACAAACTGGAGCCCCGGTCTGATTTAATCAGACCGGGAAATGCTCTAGTGGGAGACGTTCGACCAGATCTTGCGCTTGGTGAAATAGAGCAGCAGCGCGAAGACGACGAGGAAGGCCAGCACGCCCTGCCCGATGTGCTTGCGCGCCTCGAGATGCGGCTCGGCGACCCACATCAGGAAGGCGCGTGACGTCCTTTGAATATTGATCCACCGTCTGCGGCGAACCATCGTCATAGGTCACGGCGCCGTCGGAGAGCGGCGGCGGCATGCCGATGCGATTGCCGATCATGTAGAGGTTGTAATACTGGCCGTCCGGGACCTTCACGTCATGCGGCGGGTCCCGATAGCCCTTCAGCAGCGAGGCGATGTAGTCGACGCCATGCTCCTGATAGGAGAGGCCCGGCAGCGCGTCGAGCAGGAAGGTCGGAAAGCCGCGGCCATAGCCGCGCGCCTTCGCCAGCACCGACATGTCCGGCGGATAGGCGCCCCGACATGGCCGCGCGCGCGGCCTGCTCATTGGCGAAAGGCGGCGGGAAGCGGTCGCTCGGGCGCGCCGGACGATCGTAATATTCGCCGGCGTCGTTCGGCCCGTCCTTGACCTTGTAGGTCGCGGCGAGCTCGGCGACCTCCTTTTCGGTGAATTCCGGTCCGCCCGGCTGGCTCAGATTGCGGAAGGCCAGCATCTTGATCGAGTGGCAGGTCGAGCAGACTTCCTTGTAGACCTTGAAGCCGCGCTGCAGCTGCGGCTTGTCATAGCTGCCGAAGAAGCCAGCGAAGCTCCAGCCATGGACCTCCGGCTCTCTTCTCGTGATGCGCCTCCCTCGGCCAAGGCCGGAGAGCCCGCAACGGCGGCGAGGAACAGAGCGGCGCCCGACAGAAAAGACAAGAACGGTCTGCGATTCATCGAAGAGTCCTGTTGGAAAAACTTTCGTCCGGCGTCACGCATGGGAGACGCTCCTCGACTCGACGGCGGCAGTTCGATCGATTCCGGCAGGGGCTCGGGCTTCTCATATTTCGGCGATCAGCGGCAGGATCACGAGGAAATGCAGGAAGTAATAGAGCGAGAAGATGCGGGCGAGCCACAGATAGACGCCTTCCGCCGGCTGCGCGCCGAGATAGCCGAGACCGATGCACACCGCGACGAAGACCCAGATAGGCCTTGCGGAACAGCGGGCGATAGCTGCCCGACTTGATCGGCGAGCGAGTCGAGCCAGGGCAAGGCCGCCGCGATCAGGATCGACAGGAACAGCGCGATGACGCCGAGCAGCTTGTTCGGGATGGCGCGCAGGATCGCGTAGAAGGGCAGGAAATACCATTCCGGCACGATATGCGGCGGCGTCACCAGCGGATTGGCTTCGATATAATTATCGGGATGGCCGAGATAGTTCGGCACGAAGAACATCATCCAGGCATAGAGCACGAGGAAGGCGCCGATGGCGAAGCCGTCCTTCATCGTCGCATAGGGCGTGAAGGGCACGGTCTCCTTCTTGACGTCCTTCACTTCGACGCCGGTCGGATTGTTCTGCCCCGTCACATGCAGCGCCCACACATGCAGCGCCGACGACGGCGACGATGATGAAGGGCAGCAGATAATGCAGGGCGAAGAAGCGGTTCAGCGTCGGATTGTCGACCGAATAGCCGCCGAGCAGCCATGTCGTGATCGACGTGCCGACCACCGGAATGGCCGAGAACAGATTGGTGATGACCGTCGCCGCCCAGAAGGACATCTGGCCCCAGGGCAGCACATAGCCGAGGAAGCCCGTCGCCATCATCACCATGAAGATGATGACGCCGAGGATCCACAGAACCTCGCGCGGCTCCTTGTAGGAGCCGTAATACATGCCGCGGAAGATGTGGATATAGACGGCGAGGAAGAACATCGACGCGCCATTGGCGTGCGCATAGCGCAGCGCCCATCCCCAGTTCACGTCGCGCATGATGTTTTCGACGGAGTTGAAGGCGAGCGTCGTTTCCGGCGTGTAGTGCATCGCCAGCACGATGCCGGTGATGATCTGCGCGACGAGCATGAAGGACAGGATCGCGCCGAAGGTCCACATGTAATTCAGATTCTTCGGCGTCGGATAGGACGACGAAGGAATCATGCATGAAGCTGATGATCGGCAGCCGCCGCTCCAGCCAACGGGCGAAACCGCTTTTGGGCGTGTATTGGGAATGTCCGCTCATGGAACCTTCTCGAATGCGTGCGGCGCGAAAAAAGGCGCGGGGAACGTCGGACAGGCGAGGAGGCCTATCCGATCTTGATCTTGGTGTCGGTGAGGAAAGCGTATTGCGGCACTTCCAGATTGCTCGGCGCCGGGCCGCTGCGGATGCGGCCGGAGACATCGTAGGTCGAGCCGTGGCAGGGGCAGAACCAGCCGTCGATACTCGCCGGCCTTGCCGGTCGGGATGCAGCCGAGATGCGTGCAGACGCCGATGATGACGAGCCATTCCGGCTTCTGGACGCGCTTGGAGTTCGGGCTCGGGGTCGGGAAGCTCGGCCAGCGGCACATTCTCGGCCGCCTTGATCTCCTCCGGGGTGCGGTGGCGAACGAAGACCGGCTTGCCGCGCCATTTCACGGTCACGATCTGCCCGAGCGGGAATGGCCGAGATATCCACCTCCGTCGAGGCCAGCGCTCAGCGTGGAGGCGTCGGGGTTCATCTGCGAGATCAGCGGCCAGACCATGCCGGCGGCCGCGACGGTCGCCGCCGCGCCTGTCGCAATGTAGAGGATGTCGCGACGGCTCGTCTCTGCGGGCGTATGTGGTGTGCCGTTGTTGATGTTCACGCCTGACCTCTCCCAACCGCGCCGTTCGACGAGCCCTCTTTCAAGCGCGGGCTCGACTCGGCGCAAGCGTTTCACTTTTACCCGCCGCACGCCAGCCTGCAAGGGCGAAGCCCGGCGGAAGTCGGTTGAACCTTGCTCGCGCGCGGCTTATGTGGCGCCGATCCGCCGCCATGTCCACTTGGACGGGGCAGGATTTTTCGTCATTTCCGCTTTGCCGCTAGCGGCTTTTTGACGCAATTTCCAAAGCCTTATGGGGCTATAGTGAGGCTCATGACGCCCGTCTCCCTCGCACTCTACCAACCCGACATTCCACAAAACGCCGGAACCATGCTCCGGGCTTGCGCCTGCCTCGGGGTCGAAGCGGCGATCATCGGCCCGGCCGGCTTTCCGGTCACCGACAGCGCCTTTCGCCGCGCCGGAATGGACTATCTCGATCTCGTCACCATCCACCGCCACGCTTCCTTCAACGCTTTCGAGGACTGGCGCGCCGCCTCGGCCGCCAGCGGAAAAGAGCGGCGGCTCATCCTGCTCTCCACCCGCGCCGCTATGGCTTATACGGCCTGCAAATATCAGTCCGGCGACATTCTCCTCGTCGGCCGCGAGTCCGCCGGCGTCCCGGAGGAGGTGTTTGCGGCCGCAGACTTCGCGGTTCGCATTCCGATGCGGCCGGAGGCGCGCTCGCTCAATGTCGCCGTGGCGGCGGCGATGGTCATGGGAGAGGCCCTGCGTCAGCTTGAAGGGGTGGCAGGATGACGCGCGATCGCGCATGAACTGCGCGAGAATTTGACAAGGCGCATGCCCTTGCCGAAAAGGCGAAAGACGCAGGAGACTCCCATGACCGCCCAAGAGGATCAGCTCGAAGCCCGCAAGGCCGCCGCGCGGGAATGGTTCGAGGCGCTCCAGTTGCGCATCTGCGCGGCCTTCGAGGCGCTGGAGGATGCGGCCACCGGCCCCTTCGCCGATGTCGACCGCGCCGGGCCGCTTCGAGCTCTCGCAGTGGGAGCGCGTCAATCACGACGGCGCGCCGGGCGGCGGCGGGCGGATGGGGATGATCCATGGCCGCGTCTTCGAGAAGGCCGGCGTGCATTGCTCGACCGTCTTCGGAACCTTCCAGCCGGAATTCGCCAAGCAGATCCCCGGCGCCGCCGAGGACCCGCGCTTTTTCGCGACCGGCATTTCGCTGATCGCGCACCCCTGGAATCCCAATGTGCCGGCCGTGCACATGAACACGCGCTTCGTGGTCACCTCGAAGGCCTGGTTCGGCGGCGGCGCAGACCTGACCCCGGTGCTCGACGCCCGGCGCCGGCAGGAAGACCCCGACACGATCGCCTTCCACGACGCCATGCGCGGGGCCTGCGCGCGCCATCCGGTGGCGGACTACACGCGCTTCAAGGAATGGTGCGACGAGTATTTCTATCTGCCCCACCGCAAGGAGCCGCGCGGGATCGGCGGCATTTTCTACGATTATTTCAACAGCGCGGGCGATCCCGACAATAGCGGCTGGGACAGGGATTTCGCCTTCACCCGCGACGTCGGCGAGAGTTTTCTGGCGATCTATCCCGAACTCGTGCGCCGCAATTTCACGAAGAACTGGACAGCGGAGCAGCGCGAGGAGCAGCTCGTCCGCCGCGGACGCTATGTGGAATATAATCTGCTCTACGACCGCGGCACCATCTTCGGGCTGAAGACAGGGGGCAATGTGGACTCGATCCTCTCCTCCATGCCGCCATCGGTGAAATGGCCCTGATCTATCCGAAGGTCCAGCGCCTGTTGATTGCGAATGTAACGAACATGGCGAGGATAGTCGTTACAAGCTGTGACGGTAGATAGGGCGCGCCGAATTTCTCCACGAAAAGGCTCATCAGCGCATAGGTGATGCAGAAGCCGAGAAAAGCCGTGGCCGCGAACCGCCATCCGGCCTCGGCGTGGCGGCGATCGCTGGCGAAAGTATGCCGCCGATTGAGGACATAGGCCACGACTCCGCCCGCGACATAGCCGCAGAGAGTCGCCGGAACCGGGCGCCATTCCCCTGCCTCGACGAGTCCGAGGAGGATTGCGTAGTGAACCGCCGTGGCGACGGCGCCGACAGAGGCGTAAGTCGCAAGCTGTGAAGCGAGCCGCATGTCAGCGCGGAAGTTGCGCGTAATAATGCGCCAGCGCCTGCATGTCGGCGTCTGAAAGCTGGCGGCTCTCATAGCGCATTTCCTTATGTGTGCGCTTGCCGGATTTGAAATGCTGCAGTTGGCGATAGAGATAGACTTCGTGTTGACCGGCCAGATTTGGAATTTCGACATCCTTTCCGATTCCGTCCTCCCCGTGACACGCCGCGCATTCCGCGAGCGCGCCGGATTGCGCGCGAACGGGAGAGGTCGCCAAAGCAAAAACGAGAGGGGTGATCAGAATTAGAGAGAATCTCGTAATAGATGCGAGAATCTTACTCTGGCGATTGAAGTTATTTTTGCTCGATCGATCGTTTTTGTCGGATTTAATCATTGCAGTGTGTCCGTTTATTTCCGCATAGTAACCCATATTGAGCCAAGGCTCACCATTTTGGGCCGTCGCAGCCATGCGTGAAGTTGTAACTGAAGGTTTCTCATCTCCTTCCGACGATCCGATCCTGAGGGTCGACACCGCCCTCGAAATCGTCAAGCGCGTTGACCGGCGGGAGCAACCATTCAGCCTACCGAAACGACTTCTCGCCATCGCCATGCCTTTCAGGGTGGAATCGATCTGCGCTGGCGTTATTCCGCCTCACTGCCGTGAGGTCGCCAGGGATGGATGTTACGAGACGACTATCATCCCCCGTTTGCCCACGGGTAAGAAATCGGCCGCGAGCAGGGCGAGGCTGGATGACTGCACCGTGTTTTTTGCCCCCGGTGAAGCTTCGGCAGATCCGATCTCATGGTCGGGAGCAGACGGGGAAGACAAAAACTGGCGGAGTGGAAAGGGATTGATTTTCCCCCGGGACGAAACGGGCGTTCATGGACTGGGATTTTTCGGCCCGTCGATGATCCTGGACGATTTGTCGAGATTGACTCTCGCCTTTTTTGCCCACGCCAACATGGAGCGGATGCTCAGGGCCCGGCCGTACCGCCTGACGCCCCGCCAGCTGGACACGCTGCGATGGGCGGCGGAGGGCAAGACGGATCAGGAAATTGCATCAGTTCTGGGGATTTCGGGGCATACGGTCGACAAATACATGCGTCAGTGCAAGGAGGCCCTCAATGCGGCCAACCGCACTGCCGCCATCGTTCGGGCCATCCGTTATGGCCTGATCGGCTGAAGGAGCGATCCGATGACAGCGGAAAGCCGCGCCGGATCGCTCCCCCGCGTCAGCCTAGCCCCCCGGCTGGACCCCGGTAACCGTCCGACCTTTTACAGGTCTCCGGCTGCTTGCCGCTTTGAGAAGCTCGAGAATTTTCGCCTGTTCGCTGCGACCGAGCGCCGAAAAACCACGAAGCAACTCCAAAGTCTTTTCCTCCTCGAGGAAATAAAGAAGCTCGACAAGGCGCGAACCTTTCGAGGCGAGAATCTTTCTTCCAATGGCCTCCGCGAAGGCCTGTTCCGAATAGCTCATCTTGCTGCCCTCAAGACGCGCCGCCCAGCTAAGTCGCTGGCGAATTACAATTTCAATCTTGGCCGTAAGCTCGATAGTTGGAAAGTACGAGATTTCGTACTTTTTTGTGACCTGTTGTTGCACAAAAAACAGGCTTAACCGTCGGCATAGCGGCCCGCGCGTCCCCGCCTGCCCCCTTCTCATCGCGACGATAATCGTCTAACAGAACGACGACTTTCGAGCCGGGCGCGCCCGCTCGCCGCTCGCAAGACGGGCATCACGGGACGCGTGCCGGTCCTAAAGGCCGGAAAACGCGGCCTTTTTTTATGCGCGCGCTCGCTTGTGGGCGCGCGGATGGGCGAACCACAGAAGCGACATGCCGAAAAGAACCGACATATCGACCATCCTGATCATCGGCGCCGGCCCCATCGTCATCGGCCAGGCCTGCGAATTCGATTATTCCGGCACGCAGGCCTGCAAGGCGCTGAAGGCCGAGGGCTATCGGATCGTGCTGGTCAATTCCAATCCGGCGACGATCATGACCGACCCGGATCTCGCGCATCGCACCTATGTCGAGCCGATCACGCCGGAATTCGTCGCCAAGATCATCGAGAAGGAGCGCTACGCCGTTCCCGGCGGCTTCGCCCTGCTCCCGACCATGGGCGGCCAGACCGCGCTAAACTGCGCGCTCTCGCTCGAAAAGATGGGCGTGCTGAAAAAGTTCGACGTCGAGATGATCGGCGCGACCGCGCACGCCATCGACAAGGCCGAGGACCGCGAACTGTTCCGCGAGGCGATGACCAAGATCGGCCTCGACACGCCGCGCTCGCATCACGTCAAGACGCTGACGTCGGCGCTCGACGCGCTCGACGACATCGGCCTGCCCGCCATCATCCGCCCCTCCTTCACGCTCGGCGGCACGGGCGGCGGCATCGCCTATAACAAGGCCGAATTCATCGAGATCGTCGAGCGCGGCATCGACGCCTCGCCGACGAGCGAAGTGCTGATCGAGGAGAGCGTTCTCGGCTGGAAAGAATATGAAATGGAAGTCGTCCGCGACAAGGCGGACAATTGCATCATCGTCTGCTCCATCGAGAACATCGATCCGATGGGCGTGCATACGGGCGACTCCATCACCGTGGCGCCGGCGCTGACGCTGACCGATAAAGAATATCAGATCATGCGCGACGCCTCGCTCGCCGTGCTGCGCGAGATCGGCGTCGAGACGGGCGGCTCGAACGTGCAGTTCGCCGTCGATCCGCGCACCGGCCGCATGATCGTCATCGAGATGAATCCGCGCGTCTCGCGTTCGTCCGCGCTCGCCTCCAAGGCGACGGGCTTCCCCATCGCCAAGGTCGCCGCGCGTCTCGCCGTCGGCTACACGCTCGACGAGATCGCCAACGACATTACCGGCGGCGCGACGCCGGCCTCCTTCGAGCCGACGATCGATTACGTCGTCACCAAGATTCCGCGCTTCGCCTTCGAGAAATTCCCCGGCTCCGAGCCGACCCTGACGACCGCGATGAAATCGGTCGGCGAGGCCATGGCCATCGGCCGCAATTTCGCTGAATTGCTGCAAAAGGCGTTGCGGTCGCTGGAGACCGGCCTTTCCGGCCTCGATGAAATCGAGATCGACGGGCTCGGCAAGGGCGACGACATGAATGTGCTGCGCGGCGCGCTCGGCACGCCGACGCCGGATCGCCTGCTCGTCGTCGGCCAGGCGCTGCGCCTCGGCATGACCCAGCAGGAAATCCACGAAGCGAGCAAGATCGACCCGTGGTTCATCGCGCGCATCGCCGAGATCGTGACGCTCGAAGCGAAGGTGCGCAAATTCGGCCTGCCGAAGGACGCGGAGAATCTGCGCACGTCTGAAATTCGCCGGCTTCTCCGACGCGCGCCTCGCGACGCTCGCGGGGATGGAAGAGAAAGACGTGCGCGTGGCGCGTCATGCGCTCGATGTGCGTCCCGTCTACAAGCGCATCGACACCTGCGCGGCGGAATTCGCCTCGCCCACGGCCTATATGTATTCGACCTATGAGACGCCTTTCATCGGCGTCCCGGCGAGCGAGGCGCAGCCCTCCGACCGCAAGAAAATCGTCATTCTCGGCGGCGGGCCGAACCGCATCGGCCAGGGCATCGAATTCGACTATTGCTGCTGTCACGCCTGTTTCGCGCTGGACGAGGCCGGCTTCGAAACGATCATGATCAATTGCAATCCGGAGACGGTCTCGACCGACTACGACACGTCGGACCGTCTCTATTTCGAGCCGCTGACGAATGAGGACGTGAGCGAAATTCTCGACGTCGAGAAATCGCGCGGGACGCTGGTGGGCGTCATCGTGCAATATGGCGGTCAGACGCCGCTTGAAGCTCGCCCATGGTCTCGCAGCCGCAGGCGCGCCGATCCTCGGCACGCCGGTCGACTCCATCGATCTCGCCGAAGACCGCGACCGCTTCAAGCGCCTGCTCGACAAGCTCGGACTTAAACAGCCCAAGAACGGCATCGCCTATTCGGTGGAGCAGGCGCGCATCGTCGCCGGCGAACTCGGCCTGCCGCTGGTCGTGCGCCCGTCCTATGTGCTGGGCGGCCGCGCCATGGCGATCATCCGCGACAACAGCGATCTCGACGACTATCTGCTCGGCACGCTGCCGAGCCTCGTCCCGTCCGAGATCAAGACGCGCTATCCGAACGACAAGACCGGGCAGATCAATATGGTGCTCGGCAAGAACCCGCTGCTCTTCGACCGCTATCTCACCGACGCGATCGAAGTGGATGTCGACTGCGTCGCCGATGGCGAACAGGCGATCATCGCGGGCGTGATGGAGCATATCGAGGAAGCCGGCATTCATTCGGGCGACTCGGCCTGTTCGCTGCCGCCGCGCTCGCTGTCGCCGGAAGTGGTGGCCGAGCTGGAGAAGCAGACCAAGAGCCTCGCCATGGCGCTCGGCGTCGTCGGCCTGATGAATGTGCAGTTCGCGCTCAAGGACGGCGAGATCTATGTGCTGGAAGTGAACCCGCGCGCCTCGCGCACGGTGCCCTTCGTCGCCAAGGTCGTCGGCGCGCCCTTCGCCAAGATCGCCGCGCGCGTCATGGCGGGCGAGAAGCTTTCGACCTTCACCCTGCCGAGCGGGCCGATCGGGCACATCGGCGTGAAGGAAGCGGTGTTCCCCTTCGCGCGCTTCCCCGGCGTCGATACGGTGCTGGGCCCGGAAATGCGCTCGACCGGCGAGGTCATCGGCCTCGACACCTCCTTCGAGGCGGCCTTCGTCAAGAGCCAGCTCGGGGGCGGCACCAAGGCCCCGCGCGAGGGCGTGGTCTTCGTCTCGGTGCGCGACGCCGACAAGCCGCGCATCCTGCCGGCGATCCGCGAGCTGAAGGAGATCGGTTTCAGCGTGGTCGCCACCGGCGGCACCGCCCGCTTCCTGCAGGAGCAGGGCATCGCGGCCCAGAAGATCAACAAGGTCTCCGAGGGCCGGCCGCATATCGTGGACGCCATCAAGAACGGCGGGATACAGCTCGTGTTCAACACCACCGAGGGCGCCCAGGCGCTGGCGGATTCGCGTTCCTTGCGCCGCGCCGCCCTTCTGCATAAGGTTCCCTATTACACGACCCTGGCGGGCGCTGATGCGGCGGCGCAGGGGATGCGGGCCTATGTGTCGGGAGACCTCGAAGCGCGGGCGTTGCAGGACTATTTCGTGCCTGCCCGCGGCTGAAAACAGGGGAAATTGAGCGCGGCCGCGGCCTGATTTGGCCGCAGGCGCGGCTTTTGCAAAAATCAACCGCATGATTCGGGGCGCACCCCGCGCGGCTCAGGCCCGCGGGCTCAAATCCGCTATCCCCGGCAAGGGACTGAAAGGCGAAGAGCGAACGATGGAGAAGGTTCCAATGACGGCCGCGGGCTATGCGGCGCTCGTAGAGGAATTGCGTCGCCGCCAGCAGGAAGAGCGCCCGCGCATCATCCAGCAGATCGCCGAGGCGCGCGCCCATGGCGATCTCTCCGAGAACGCCGAATATCACGCCGCCAAGGAAGCGCAGTCGCTCAACGAGGGCCGCATCGCCGAGCTCGAGGACAAGCTCTCGCGCGCCGAGGTGATCGACGTCTCCAAGCTCTCCGGCTCGACGGTCAAATTCGGCGCGACGGTGACGGTCGTCGACGAGGACACCGAGGAGGAGAAGGCCTATCAGATCGTCGGCGAGAGCGAAGCCGATGTGAAGAAGGGCCGCGTCTCGCTGACGAGCCCCATCGCCCGCGCGCTCATCGGCAAGAAGGCCGGCGACACCGTGGAGGTGAAGACCCCCGGCGGCGGCAAGAGCTACGAGATTCTGAAGGTCGCGTTTGTGTAGGAAGATTGTCCCCTCTCCCCGTGCAACGCGGCCAGGGCCAGGGTGAGGCGGAGGTCCGCATCGGAGAGGCCGCCGTGGAGCGGCTTCGCCCCTCGTCCCGGCCCTCTCCCCGCCAGCGGGGAAAGGGGGACTACCCTTCGCATCCTCGCCGACGGCCGGGCGGGACATGAGGCGCAGTCGCTTGGCCTTGCCGAGGCGCTTGGCGTGATCCCGGACATCCGCCGCGTGTCGCCAGGCAGGCCCTATGAATGGTTCGCCCCCTTCGGCCCCCCTGACCCGCATGACGCAGCGGCCTTCGCGCCTCCCTACCCCGACATCTGCATCGCCGCCGGGCGCCGGACCATCCCGGCCCTGCGTCGCCTGAAGCGCGATTCGGGCAGACGCGCCTTCACCATCTATCTCAACGCCCCCGCCTCGGGTCTGCACACGGCGGATATCATCGTCGCCCCGCGCCACGACGGCCTGACGGGCCCGAATGTCGTCGCGCCGTTGACGCCGCCCAACCGCATCACGCCCGAACGCCTCGCCGAGGCGCGCGCCGCGCCGGACCCGCGCATCGCCGCCCTGCCCCGGCCGCGCGCCGCCCTGCTCGTCGGCAGCGCCGAGGGGATCGCGCATGATCTCGACCACATCGCCGCGTCGCTGCTCGCGGGCGGCTATGGCGTCATGGCGACGACCTCGCGGCGCACGCCGGCGCGCATCGCCGGCGCGCTTGGCGCGGCGCTCTCGGGCCCCGGCGGTTTTTTCTGGGACGGAACAGGCGAGAACCCCTATCTCGCCATGCTCGCCAACGCCGATCGCATCCTCGTCACCGGCGACAGCGTCAACATGATCGGCGAGGCCGTCGCGACCGGCGTTCCGGTCCATGTGATCGAGCCGCAAGCGCCGCGGCGGAAGTTTCGCGCCTATCTCGGCGCGCTCGAAGAGGCCGGCGCGGTTCGCCGCTGGCGGGGCCCCTTCGAGGACTGGTCCTATGAGCCCATCAACTCCACCCCGATGGTCGCCGCGCGGATATGGGAGGCCTACGCCGCTTTCCCAGACAAGTTGCGGCGCGACGCATAATCGCTAGATTGCGGTCTCCCCGAGGCCGTCGCAGAGAGTTTCCCATGTCCGCCCCCCAGCATTCGCGCGTGATCATCATCGGCTCCGGGCCGGCCGGCTATACGGCCGCCGTCTACGCCGCCCGCGCCATGCTGGAGCCGGTGCTCATCGCCGGCTTCGATCAGGGCGGCCAGCTCATGATCACCACGGAAGTGGAAAATTATCCGGGCTTCGCCGAGCCGATACAGGGTCCGTGGCTGATGGAGCAGATGCGGCTTCAGGCCGAGCATGTCGGCACGAGGCTCGTCTCCGACCATATCGTCGAAGCGCGTCTGGAAAAGCGCCCCTTCACGCTGATCGGCGACAGCGGGACCACCTACACCTGCGACGCGCTCATCGTCGCGACGGGCGCCAAGGCGAAATGGCTCGGCATCCCGAGCGAGGAGAAATTCAAGGGCTTCGGCGTCTCCGCCTGCGCGACCTGCGACGGCTTCTTCTTCCGCGGCAGGAAGGTCATCGTCGTCGGCGGCGGCAATACGGCTGTCGAGGAAGCGCTGTATCTCTCCAACCTCGCCTCGCATGTCACGCTGGTGCATCGGCGCGATGCGCTGCGCTCCGAGCGCGTCCTGCAGGAGCGTCTGCGCAAGCAGAAGAACGTCTCGGTGCTGTTCGACCATGTAGTCGACGAGGTTCTCGGCACGGAAGGTCCGCTCGCCGTCACCGGCGCGCGGGTCAAGAGCGTCATTACGGGCGAGACGCAGACTCATCGACGCCGAGGGCGTCTTCATCGCCATCGGCCATGCGCCGGCGTCCGAACTGTTCAAGGGTCAGCTTACCGTAAAGCCCACCGGCTATATCGCTGTCGAGCCCGGCTCGACCCGCACGAATATTCCCGGCGTCTATGCGGCGGGCGACGTCGCCGACGAAGTCTACCGGCAGGCGGTCACCGCCGCCGGTCTCGGCTGCATGGCGGCGCTCGAAGTCGAGAAGTTCCTGATGGACGCGCCTGCCGTCGCCACAGAACCTGTTTGAGGAGAAAAATGAGCGATCGAGTCATCTTCCAGAAGAAAGCCATGCCGGTCGAGGTCGAGGCCGGGAAAACCTATTATTGGTGCGCCTGCGGCCTGAGCGCCAAACAGCCCTTTTGCGACGGCTCGCACAAGGACACCGGAATCTCCCCGGTCGCCTACAAGGCGGAAGCCACCGGAAAGGCGTTCTTCTGCGGCTGCAAGCACTCGAAGAACGAGCCGCTCTGCGACGGCTCGCACAAGGAGCTGTGAGGGGCGGGGCCGCTTCCCCTACTTCCCCTTCTCGGTCGAAAGCTGCAGCGCGCGGGCGTAAACCTGCCGGCGCGGCTGGCCGGTCGCCGCCGACACGACGCTGGCCGCGTCCTTCACCGAATAGGCGGCCAGCGCTTCGTGAAATCTTGGCGTCGAGATCCGCCTCGGCGAGCGCCGCGGCGCCTTCGCCGGGCGGCGCGACGAGCAGCACGATCTCGCCGCGTGGCGGGTCCTCGTTGGCGAGCGCCTCGGCAAGTTCGTCGAGACGCCCGCGCCGCACGGACTCGTACATCTTCGTGAGTTCGCGGGCGATCGCCGCCGGGCGCGGGCCGAGCACGGCGGCGCTGTCGGCCAGCGTCTCGGCGAGGCGGCGCGGGCTCTCGAAGAAGACCAGCGTGCCGGGCACAGCGGCCAGTTCGGCGAGGCGCGCACGGCGCGGCCCGCTCTTTTGCGGCAGAAAGCCCTCGAAGAAGAAGCGGTCGGTCGGCAGGCCGGCCACCACCAGCGCCGCCAGAACGGCCGACGGCCCGGGCACGGAGGTGACGTGCACGCCCCGCTCCAGCGCCTCCTGCACGAGCTTGAAGCCCGGATCGGACACGAGCGGCGTGCCGGCGTCGGACACCAGCGCCAGCCGGTCGCCCGCCTCCAGCCGCGCCAGAAGATGCGGACGAATCACTTTTGCGTTGTGCTCGTGATAGGCGATCAGGGGTGTGGATATCCCATAATGGGCGAGCAGCGTCTTGGTGACGCGCGTATCCTCCGCGATCACCGCATGGGCGGCGGCGAGCGTCGAAAGGGCGCGGAAGGAAATATCCTTGAGGTTGCCGATCGGCGTCGCCACAACGTGTAGCCCCGGCTCGATTTTCTCGGCTTCCGCGCGCAGGCCGAAGGCCGTGTAGCCCGCTGCCGGGATAGGGGCGTCGTTATTCGCCATGGCCTCGATCTCTCTGCGAATGTTCGTAATATCGCCTGCGTCGTTCGGAATATGAAACAAGCTGATCTGTTTGCGCAAGTGTCTCAATTTGGGACGAAGACTGATCTATTGACTTCGGGTCTCGAACCGGACCCTATGCGTAACATAACGCGCGCGCGGGCCGCGGCGGGCTGGCGCATGAAATTTGGAAGCAAGATGAGCAATTTTTCCGCGGACCTCGACGGCGTCTTTTCACGCCTGCGCGTTGGCCTCATGGTCGGCGTCGCGGCGCTGGCGCTGGCGGCCTGCAACCCGGGCGCGGTCCCGGGCATGAAGATGGACGTTGGCGCGCCCTCCGGCGGCGCGGCGGACGCCGGCGAGAACATCGGCACGGGGGCCGTTAAGGTCGGCCTGATCGTGCCGCTGACCGGCCCGAACGGACCCTCCGCCGTCGGCGCCTCGCTGCGCAACGCCGCCAAGCTCGCCTATGCCGACAGCGGCACCAGCGACGTCACCATTCTGGTCAAGGACGACAGATCGACCCCCGCCGGCGCCGCCGCGGCCGCCCAGACGGCCGTCAATGAGGGCGCGGAGGTCATCCTCGGCCCGGTCTTCGCCGGGGATGTGAAGGAAGTCGGGCGGGTCGCCCATTCCGCCGGCAAGCCGGTCATCGCCTTTTCGACCGACTCTTCCGCCGCCGGGAGGGGCAATTATCTCCTGTCCTTCCTCGTCGAGGGCCATGTCGATCGCGGGCTGAATTTCGCGTCCCAGCGCGGCAAGAAGTCGGTCGCGGCGCTGGTGCCGGAAAGCGACTATGGCACGCTGGCGCTGGCGCAGTTCCAGCAGAGCGCCGCCACCGCCGGTCTGCGCGTGCCGCTCATCGAGCGCTACAAGCCCGGCGCGCCGGGCGAGGCCGTCCAGCGTCTCGCCGCCGCCCGCGACCAGTTCGACGCGATCTTCATCCCCGAGCAGGCCGACGCCATGGCCTCCGTCTCGAAGGAGCTGATGGCGGCGAGCCTCGAATTCCAAGAAGGTGCAGATCATCGGCACGGGCGTGTGGAACGACTCGCGCACGCTGAGCCTGCCCGCCCTGCAGGGCGCCTGGTTCACGGCCCCCGAGAACGCCGGCTTCAACGCCTTTGCGCAGCGCTACAAGGCGAAATTCGGCTCGGAGCCGGCGCGCATCGCGACGCTCGCCTATGACGCCGTGTCGCTCGCCATCGCGCTGTCGCGCTCGCAGGGCTCGCAGCGTTATTCGGAAAGCGTGCTGACGAACCCGTCGGGCTTCAACGGCGCCGATGGCGTGTTCCGCTTCAAGCCGGATGGCACGAATGAGCGCGGTCTGTCGGTGCTGGAGATCGGCGGCGGTGCGGCGAAGATCATCTCGCCGGCGCCCAGAAGCTTTACCGGCAACGGAGCGTAGGGATTACTCCCTCTCTCCGTGAAACGGGGAGAGGGGACCACGCCGTCCAGCCGTCACGCGATCCTTGCCGAACCGCCCCGCCCATCATCACAACGCGGCTGTCCGCGCTGGAGACGGCTCAATATTCGTCCAGCACATAGCAGGAAAAATCCCGGCTGAACCCGGTCACCAGATCCTTGAGATCATGTCGATAACCCGGAGGCGGATTGGGGCCGCAGTCGCCTGCGTAACTGGGGACGGGCCTGCTTTCCTGGCAGCACGGCTGCGCCCTCTGGCGAGCCGGGGATCTCGCTATCGAGTCCGCGGGGAAGGCCAGGGACGAAAGCGTCAGGACAAGGAAGAGTTTGATCGGGATGCGAGCCTTTTTCATTTGACTGCCCTCCGCCTGCCCCCCGCCGCTTTGCCCCTCATCCTAACCCTCTTCCCGTAAAACGGGGAGAGGGGATCAGGCCGCCCCGCCTTCTCCCGCGATTTTCCCGAAATCGGCGACGCCCATCATCACCCGGCGCAGCTCCGCCAGCAGGCGCAGGCGGTTGAGGCGCAGGTCGGCGTTGTCGGCGTTGACCGTCACCTGATCGAAGAAGGCGTCGACCGGCTCGCGCAGTTTCGCAAGCGCGCGCATGGCGCCGGCGAAATCTTCCTTCGCAAGCCCCTCCGCCGTCTCCTCTTCCGCGCGATTGATCGCGGCGGCGAGTTTATGCTCCTGCGGCTCGATCCGCAGATTGGGCTCGTGACGCTTGTGATAGGCCTCCGGCCCGTCCTTCTTTTCCTCGGCCTTGAGGATATTGCTGGCGCGCTTGTAGCCGGCGAGCAGGTTCCTGCCGTCCTCCGTCGCGAGGAAGCTGTCGAGCGCTTCGACCTTGCGCGTGATCATCAGCAGATCGTCCTGCAACGCCGCGCTCTCCGTCCCGGTAAAGGCGACGGCGCCCAGAGCCGCGTCGATGAGATCGTAACGCGCGCCCTTGTCGCGCAAGTAAACTTTGAGGCGGTCGATGAAAAATTCGAGCAGGTCGATTGCGCTCACGCCAATCATGCCGCCGTCCATTTTTTTCACCGCCTTACGCATGGAACGAGAAGGCGTTGTAATGGCCGTCGACGATCTGCGAGAGGCGCGCGCGCAGCTCGTTCTCCAGCACGATCCGAATCACGCCCAGCGCCGCGCGGCGCAGCGCATAGGGGTCCTTGCTGCCGGTCGGCTTTTCGTCGATGGCCCAGAAGCCGACGAGCGTGTCGAGCTTGTCGGCCAGCGCCACCGCGATGGAGACCGGATCGGTCGGGATGCGGTCGCTCGGGCCCTGCGGCTTGTAATGCTCCTCGCAGGCGGCGGCGACGGATGCGTCCTCGCCCTGCGCGGTCGCGTAATAGCGGCCCATGAGGCCCTGAAGCTCGGGGAATTCTCCAACCATCTCGGTGACGAGATCGGCCTTGCAGAGCGTCGCCGCGCGCGCGGCCTTGTCGGGATCGGCGCCGACGATGGGCGCGAGTTCGCGCGCGAAAGCCGCGATGCGCTTCACGCGCTCGCCCTGCGTTCCCAGCTTCTCATGGAAAACGATCTGATCGAGCTTCGGCAGACGGTCTTCGAGCTTCGTCTTCAGATCGGTTTCGTAGAAGAATTTCGCGTCCGAGAGGCGCGCGGCGATGACGCGCTCATTGCCGGCAATCACCGTCGCGCCGCCGTCGCTCGCCTCGATGTTCGAGACGAGGATGAAGCGGTTCGTCAGCCCGTCTCCCTTGCGCAGCACGAAACATTTCTGATTCACGCGGATCGTCGCGCGAATGACTTCCGGCGGAATGGAGAGGAAGCTTTCGTCGAAAGACCCCATCAGCGTCACGGGCCATTCGACGAGGCCGCCGACTTCTTCCAGCAGGCCCACGTCCTCGACGAGTTCGAGCCCCTGCGCGAAGGCGAGATCCTTGGCGTCATGCAGGATGATGTCGCGTCGGCGCGCGGGATCGATGACGACTTTGGCGCGCTCCAGCGCCATGGCGTAATCCTCGAAACGCCTCACGCGAAATTCGCCCGGCGCGAGGAAGCGATGGCCGCGCGTGACGTCGCCCGCCGCAACGCCGTCGACGTCGAAAGGCACGACGTCCGGCGACTCGGTCTCGGGGCCGAAGGTCGCGACGATGGAATGCAGCGGCCGCACCCAGCGCAGACTGTCGGTGCGTTCCGAGGCCGCGCCCCAGCGCATGGATTTCGGCCAGGGAAAGCTCTTCACGATTCCGGGCAGAATGTCGGCGAGCACCTCGATCGTCTCCGCGCCGGGGCGCTCGATGACCGCGAGATAGAATTCCGCGCCCTTCTTGTCCTTTTCGATCCGCGCCTGTTCCAGCGAGGCGAGGCCGGCGCTTTTGAGAAAGCCCTGAATCGCCGCCTCCGGCGCGCCGACGCGCGGCCCCTTGCGCTCCTCGCGCACATCGGGCTGGCGGCCCGGCAGACCCACCACCTGAAGCGCGAGCCGGCGCGGCGTCGCATAGGCGGAGGCGCCTTCATAGGTCAGGCCCCGGTCGACGAGGGCGTTGGTGACGAGCTTCTTGAGATCGTCGGCCGCCTGCCGCTGCATGCGCGCGGGGATTTCTTCGCTGAAAAGTTCAAGGAGAAGGTCAGGCATTCCGATTCGTCTTTTCGCGGGGCGATTGGGTCGCAGGCATGTTTAGAGACCCGTAGAGCGTGGCGCAAATCCCGCGGAAGGAGTGGGGTCGCCTTGCCCCTCACCGCGACCCTCTCCCCGCTCCGCTTCGCTTCTCGGGGCGAGGGAGAAAGGAGCCGCCTCGGGAATCTCTGGATCGACCCGCGGGCCTGTCCTATTTAATGATAAGCTCACGCTGAATGGAGGCAGAATTGCACAGGGACAGCGACGCCCGCCGCGCCGCCCGCGCCTACGGCCTTAATGCCGAGACCATCGCCGCCCTTTGGCTGCGCGCCCGGCTGTATACGATCCTCGACCGGAATTACCGCGTGCAGGGCGGGGAGATCGACATTGTCGCGCGGCGCGGCGGGACCATCGCCTTTGTGGAGGTGAAAGCCCGCGGCGCGCTGGAAGACGCCGCCATCGCCATCACGCCACAGAAGCAACGGCGAATCTCATGCGCGGTGAACCGCTGGCTGGCGACTCACCCCTGGGCGACGTCCTGCACCTTGCGCGCGGACGCGGTGTTCGTCGCGCCGGGCAGGCTGCCGCAGCATCTGGAAAACGCCTTCGAACTTGCGGTCGGCTGATTACGCCGCGAAGTATTTTTCCAGAATGCGCAGATAGACCGCCGCCAGTCTGTCGATGTCGGCGACGCGCGCGTTCTCGTCCACGGCGTGAATCGTCTCATTGGTGAGGCCGAATTCGACGACCGGACAATAGCGCGTGATGAAGCGCGCGTCCGACGTGCCGCCGCTGGTGGAGAGTTCCGGCGTCAGGCCGGTCACATCCTTCACTGCATCCGCCACAAGGTCGGTGAACGCGCCCGGATGGGTGATGAAGGACACGGCGTTGCTCGGCAGAAATTCCAGCTCCACACGCGCCTCGCCTGCGGCTTCCGTCACCACCTGCGAGATTTGCGCGCGCAGCGTCTCGAGCGTCCAGGCGTCGTTGAAGCGCACGTTGAATTGCGCGCGCGCCTCGGCGGGGATGACGTTGACCGCCGGATTGCCGACATCGATCGACGAAACTTCGAGATTGGTGCGGTCGAAATGCGCCGTTCCGCGATCGAACACATGCGACGACAGCGCCGCCACGATGCGCGCGATCACGGGCACGGGATTGTCGGCGCGATGCGGATAGGCCACATGGCCCTGCTTGCCGACGACTTTGATCTTGCCATTGAGCGAGCCGCGCCGGCCGATCTTGATCGTATCGCCGAGCGCCGACACGCAGGTCGGCTCGCCGACGATGGCGTGATCGAATGTCTCGCCGCGCGTCTTCGCCCAGTCGAGCATCTTCACCGTGCCGTTGATCGACGGCCCTTCCTCGTCGCCCGTGATGAGGAAGGAAATCGCGCCCCGCTTCGGCGCGCCGTGACGGTCGATATAGGCGAGCGTCGCGGCCATGAAGGCGCCGATGGCGCCCTTCATGTCGCTCGCGCCGCGACCGATGATCCTGTCTCCGACGATCTCGCCGGCGAAGGGGTCGCAGCTCCAGCGCGCGAGGTCGCCTGTCGGCACGACGTCGGAATGGCCGGCGAAGACGAGATGGGGCGCGCCCGAGCCGATCCTGGCGAAGAGATTATCGACATCCGGCGTCCCTTGCTCGGTGAAGAGCAGCCGATGCGTTTCGAAGCCAAGCGGCCTGAGCGTTCGCTCGACGACATCGAGCGCGCCCGCGTCCGTCGGCGTCACGGAGGGACAGCGGATGAGGTCGCGGGTGAGGGAGACGGCGGGGGAGAGGGACATGATCAGAAAGCCTTCGGCAAGACCAGCCTGTTTCAGCACTTCATTGGCGGTATGCCGCGACTTGGTTGTCCTCGAGCAACTGAAAAGTTCCGATACCGTATCAGAATGTCTAAATTTCGCTGGCTGAACCTCTCATGCCCCGACCTGCTCCTCTACGATAATACGCTACGAAATCTGCAGCTGCCTCCCAATTATTGAGGATCAGAAGCTCATCGTCATTAACTTGGACAGACAGAGTTTCCGACAATCAGACCGCGCTTGACATTTATCCAGGCTGAGACACGACCGCCGTCGCATTCACTATTGAAAGCTTGATGGAATTCATGGTGCGCTGCAACACGGCTCGTCAACTTCGGTGATACATTATCTTGCCAGGACGTCGGCCTCGCCGACCAGTCCCAGATGGCGTTAACACTTCTCACTGTGGCGAGAGTAATCAAGTACACGCGCGGCGTCGTTCCCATTGCGCGTCCAATCTTGGATGGGCTCGACTCATACGCGCACCAAATTGCCGGGCTAAGAAGGCCGCGCAGACAGGCAAGGATCGAGAACTCAGCTCGTTATGTCCTGCAACCCCAGCTCATAAATCGTCCAGGCGATGACCGCGACCAGCACGGCGTCCACCCCCCAGACCCAGAAGCGCGGCATGACTTCCATCACGCGGGGCTGGAGCCAGTGCGTCGCGCCGGCGATGAGCGCGACGAGCGGGGCGAGTCCGGCCAGCGCAACCGGCGCCTGATGGCCGAGCGCGCGGAAGCGCTTGGCGGAGAGGTTCACATAGCTCACCGCCACGAGCAGGATCACGAAGGCGTAAAGCAGCACGAAGCCATAGGCCACGGCCGTCATCGGCGCGAAGAACGGGTCGCCGCGCGAGAGATCGTGGTCCGTATAGGGCGAGAGCGCGAGCCAGATGAGGAAGAACGGCGCAATCACGCCCGCGAGCGCGCCCGCCCCCTTCAGCCAGGTGGCGCGGTCGATGCGCCCCTGCTCGGTGCGGTAGAGGAAGCGGATGCGCTCGCTATCGACGGCCATCAGTCCCTCAGCAGCTCGTTGATGCCCGTCTTGGAGCGCGTCTGCGCATCGACGGTCTTGACGATCACCGCGCAATAGAGCGACGGCCCCGGCGTTCCGTCCGGAAGCGGCTTGCCCGGCAGGCTTCCCGAAACCACGACCGAATAGGGCGGCACATAGCCGACATGGACCTTGCCGGTGGCGCGGTCGATGATCTTGGTCGAGGCGCCGATGAAGACGCCCATGGAGAGCACCGAGCCCTTGCCGACGACGACGCCCTCGACCACCTCCGAACGCGCGCCGATGAAGCAGTCGTCCTCGATGATGGTCGGATTCGCCTGCAAGGGCTCCAGCACGCCGCCGATGCCGACGCCGCCGGAGAGATGCACATTCTTGCCGATCTGGGCGCAGGAGCCGACCGTGACCCATGTGTCGACCATGGTTCCCGCATCGACATAGGCGCCGAGATTGACGAAGGACGGCATGAGGATCGCGCCGGGCGCGATATAGGCGGAATGGCGCACGATGGCGCCCGGCACGGAACGGAAGCCCGCCGCATTATGCTCGCCGGCGCCCCAGCCGACGAATTTGGAGGGAACCTTGTCCCACCATGTCGCGCCGCCGGGGCCGCCCGCGATCACCGACATGTCGTTGAGACGGAAGGACAGCAGCACCGCCTTCTTGAGCCACTGATTGACGTTCCAGGAGTCCGGACCCTCCCTGCCCTCGATCTTCTCCGCGACGCGCAACTTGCCCGAGTCGAGCAGGCGCAGGGCGCTCTCGACGGCGCGGCGAATATCGCCCTGCGTCTCGGCGTTGATATTGGCGCGATCTTCGAAAGCGGCGGTGATGAGGGTTTCTAGTCCGGTGTGCGGCATGAAGGTTCCGTCGGGTCAGGAAAAGCTGCGCCGGTTTGTAGGGGTATGGGCAGGGGAGTCAACCAGCGTGGCAAGGATCGATTGACAGGACGCGGCGCCAGACCTACATTTCTACAATGTAGATACAGGGAAGATCGATGCGCGCAACCATCAGAAAATGGGGAAACTCCGCCGCCGTTCGGGTGCCTGCGACCGTGATGGAAGAAGCGAAGCTCGAAATCGATCAGCCGGTCGAGGTGCGGGTCGAAGACGGGCGCGTCGTGATCGAGCCCGTCACGCCGCGAGAATTCACGCTCGACGAATTGCTGGCGGGCGTGACGCGCGACAATCTGCATGAAGAGGAAGGATTTGGTCCGCCGGTCGGACGCGAGGCGTTCTGATGGCCTATGTGCCCGAGCGTGGCGACATCGTTTGGCTGAGCTTCGATCCGCAGGCCGGTCACGAGCAGGCCGGCCAGCGGCCCGCTCTGGTGTTGAGCCCGAAGGCCTACAACGCCAGGACGGGGTTGATGCTCTGCTGCCCCATGACGACGAAAATCAAAGGCTATCCGTTCGAGGTTGGGCTTTCGGGCGACACGCCCTCCGCTGTTCTTGCGGATCAGGTGAAGAGCCTCGACTGGCGCGCGCGCAAGGCGAAAAAGAAGGGCGTGGCGACGAAGGGAGAGACCGCCGAAGTTCTGGCGAAGGCGCGGGCGTTGTTAGCCTGAACGACCTGAGACGCTCGTCAATCTCTCCAGAAACCCCACCAGATCGTTCGTCACGAAATCCACATGCGGCTCGTCACCGCTGGCGATCTCCCAAGCCTCGCGCTCGATCGTCTCGCCGGGGCCGGGCAGCACCAGCACCGTCGTCATGCCATGCTGATGCGGCACGACGAGATTGCGCGGAATATCCTCGAAGAGCGCCGACCGCTTCGGATCGACGCTGAGCTGCGCGAAGAAGCGCTCATAGGCCGCCGCCTCGGGCTTGGCGATGAAATCGGCGGCGATGATGTCGAAGACGTCCTCGAAGAGGTGGTCGATGCCGATCTGTTTCGCCGTCTTGATCGCGTGATCGCGCGAGCCATTGGTGAGGATGAGCTTGCGGCCCGGCAGCGCCGCGATGGCCTCGGCGAGCGAATGATCATGCGCGAGTGAGGAGCGGTCGATGTCGTGCACGAATTCGAGATAATGCTCGGCCTCAACTTCATGCTCGATCATCAATCCGCGCAAGGTCGTGCCGTAGCGCTGATAATAATGTTTCTGCAAGGCGCGGAGCGAAATGGCGTCGAGGCCGAAGAGACGCATCATGAAGAGGGTGATGCGCGCGTCGATCTTCGGCCAGAGATCCGCTGTCTGCGGATAGAGCGTATTGTCGAGATCGAACACCCATGTGTCGATGTGGGCGAAGCGGGTTTCGAGGTTGGCGGGTCTGCTCTGCATTACGTCCCGTCGCCCTGCCCTTCACCCTCACCCGATTGACACTCCCTCTCCCCGTTTAGGGGGCGAGGGTTGGGGTGAGGGGCAAAGCCGCCTCACTTACCCTTGTCCTCACCGCGTGATCAGCGTGCCCGCGCCGTGATCGGTGAGCAATTCCACCAGCACCGCATGCGGCAGCTTGCCATCCAGAATAACCACGCCCTCCACGCCGCGCTCGATGGCGTACATGCAGGTTTCCACCTTCGGGATCATGCCGCCGGTGATCGTCCCGTCGGCGATCAGGCCGGGGATGTCTCCGACCTTCAGCTCCTCGATCAGTTTCTTGTTCTTGTCGAGGACGCCCGGAACGTCGGTCAGGAACAGCAGACGCTTGGCGCCGAGCGCGCCCGCAATGGCGCCGGCAAAAGTGTCGGCGTTGACGTTGAAGCTGGCGCCGCCCGGACCTTGCGCGACAGGCGCGAGGACCGGTATCAGCTCGCGGCCCAGCACCTGATCGAGCACGGTCGTGTCGACCTTGTCGGGCTCGCCGACATAGCCGAGATCGACGCCATCCGGCCGCTCGATCTTCTTCGCCGTCACCATGCGGCCGTCCTTGCCGGTCAATCCGATGGCGCGGCCGCCCTCCGAGTTGATGAAGCCGACGATCTGCTTGTTGATGGAGCCCGCCAGCACCATTTCGACGATGCCCATGGTCTCGCCGTCGGTGATGCGCAGGCCGTCGGCGAAGCGCGACTCGACGCCCAGTCGATTGAGCATGGCGCCGATCTGCGGCCCGCCGCCATGCACCACCACCGGATTCACGCCCGACTGCTCCAGCAGCACCATGTCGCGCGAGAACTCGCGCGCAAGCTGATCGTCGCCCATGGCGTGGCCGCCATATTTCACGACCACGATGGCGTCGTCGTAACGCTGCATGTGCGGCAGCGCCTGCATGAGGATGCGGGCCTGTTCGACCGCGCGGTCGGCGGGGTTGGTCATGGGTCGTCCTGTGTTGGCGCCAGCAGGGATCGCGGCCGAACTAGCCCTTTCCCGGCGACATATTCAAGCGCCGCGTTCGGCGAGGAGCTTCGCCACCGCGCCGCGCAGATCGCCGATCCCCTCCCCCGAATGCGACGAGGTGAAGATGATCTCCGGAAAGGCGGCAGGCCGTCTGGACAAGCGCCTCGGCGGTCGCGGCGAGAACGTCCGCCCGCTCCGAAACCTTCAGTTCGTCGTGCTTGGTGAGGACGATCTGATAGGAAACCGCGGACTGATCGAGAAGATCGAGCATTTCCGCATCGACCGGCTTCACTCCCCGCCGCCCGTCGATCAGCACGAAGACGCGGGCCAGCGAGGCGCGGCCGCGCAGATAGTCGCGCATCAGCACGCCCCAGCTCGCGACCTTCTCCTTGCCCACCGCAGCATAGCCGTAGCCGGGCATGTCGACGAGGCGCAGGCGCTCGGCGCCGGGAAGACCGCCGAGCGCGAAGAAGTTGAGCTGCTGCGTGCGGCCGGGCGTATGCGAGACGCGGGCGAGCGTCTTGCGGTTGGTGAGCGCGTTCAGAAGGGACGATTTGCCGACATTGGAGCGGCCGGCAAAGGCGATCTCGGGCGCGCCTGGCGGCGGCAGATCGCTCGACTTCGCGCTGGCGAAGAAGAACTCGCAAGGGCCGGCGAAAAGCTTGCGGCCGTCTTCGAGATAGTCGGGTTCGTCTGTCATGATCGTTGAAAGAGTTGCGGCCGGGAGGTTGTCCCGGCCGCTGTCTCTTACGCCATTCCGAAGGTCTTGCGGAGATTATCCCACAATTCGAACTTCACGCCGGCGCGCTTCATGATGACGCCCTGCTGGATGATGGACAGGAAATTGTTCCACGACCAGTAGATGATCAGGCCCGACGCGAAGGTTCCCATGGTGAAGGTGAACATCACCGGCATCCAGGCGAACATGGTGCGCTGGATTTCGTCCGTCGGCTCGGGGTTCATCTTCATCTGCAGCCACATGGTGACGCCCATCACGAGCGGCCAGACGCCGAGCGCGAGATAGGGCCCGAAGATCGCGACATGCGTCGGATCGAAGGGCAACAGGCCGAAGAAGTTGAAGACATTCGTCGGGTCCGGAGCCGAGAGATCCTTGATCCAGCCAAAGAAGGGCGCGTGGCGCATTTCGATGGTGACCACGAGCACCTTGTAGAGCGAGAAGAACACGGGGATCTGCAACAGCACCGGCAGACAGCCGCTCGCGGGATTCACCTTCTCCCGCTTGTAGAGCTCCATCTGCTCCATGTTGAACTTGTGCTTGTCGTCGCCGTATTTCTCTTTCAGCTCTTTGATCTTGGGCTGAATTTCCTTCATCTTGGCGATCGACTTGTAGCTCTTGTTGGCGAGCGGCAGGAAGGCGAGCTTCACGATGACCGTCACCGCGAGGATCGCGAGGCCGAAATTGCCGAGCACGCGGTAGAGGAAGTCGATCAGGCGGAACATCGGCCGCGTGATGAAATAGAACCAGCCCCAGTCGATGAGCAGGTCGAAGCGCTTCAGGCCCGGGTTGGCCTTGTAGGCGTCGAGCGTGTCGACTTCCTTGGCGCCGGCGAAGACGTAAGTCGTCATCTCCCCCGTCGCGCCGGGCTCGACCGTCTTCGGCTCGGTGATGGTGTCGGCCTGATACGTCTTGCTGGCGCCGCCCATCGCGATATAGCGGGCTTCGATCGGCGTCGTCTGATCGGGCGCGACCACGGCGCCCCAATATTTGTCGGTGAAGCCGACCCAGCCGCCGACGCCCTTGAAGGTCTTGGTGGCGTTCGGGCTCCTTCTCGATCTTGTCGTAGTTGAGTTCCTCGGCCTTGTCGCCGATCACGCCGATGAAGCCTTCGTGCAGAATGGCGTAGCCGGAGGACGGCGGACGGCCGATGCGGTTCACGCGCGAGAAATTGTAGAGCGTGACCGGCTTGCCGGCCTTGTTCTCGACCGTGTCCTTCACCGTGAACAGATATTCGTCGTCGACCGAAATGATGCGCTTGAAGACGAGGCCCTGGCCGTTGTCCCAGGAGAGCGTCAGCGGCTTGCCGGAGGTAAGCTTGTCCGAATCGGCCGTCCACAGCGTCTCGGTCGTGGGCAGAACGGGCGCGTTCTCGACCTCGCCGGTCACGAAGCCCATTTCGGCGTAATAGGGCGCCGGGCCGAATTCCGGCGACAGCAGCGTGATGATCGGGCTCGTCGGGTCGACGGTCTGGCGATAGTGCTTGAGCGAGACGTCGTCGAGGCGGGCGCCCTTCAGCGCGATGGAGCCGGAAATCGAGCGCGTGTCGATCGCAACGCGCGGGCTCAGCGCAAGCGCCTCCTCGCGGGTTCGCGCGACAGGCGCCGGCGGCGCCGCGGCTGCCGGCTGGTCGGGCGCGCCGAGCTTCGGCGTCTTGGCGAGGCGCGCCTGCTGGGTCTGCGCCTGTTTCTGGCGGTCAAGCTCCGGGAAAGCGTAGAAATAATCCCACAGGCCGATGAAAATCAGCGAGAGCGCCGCGGCGATGAGCATGTTCTTGGTGTTTTCAGTCATGGCGCCGCAGGCCTGTCTTTCCGTTTGCGCCGTTGGTTCGCGGCGTGATTCTCATCGAGTCGCGCGAAACCTTCGGACATTTGAGTGACAATTTCAGCGAATGGCGCGTCGAGCGCCGCCCGCCGGGCGACAAACACGTAGTCGCGCCCCGCCCTCGCGCCAAGGCCTCCGCTGACGCGAAGCGCCTCCTTCAGACGACGACGGATGCGGTTGCGCCCCACTGCGCCCGCCACCTTCTTCGTAACCGTAAAGCCGAAGCGGGCGTCCGCCAGAGAGTCGCCCGCCTGAGATTCGGAAATTTCCGCGCCGCCCTGCCCCGCCATCTGGACGGTGAAGAGGCGCGCAGAAAAGCGCGCGCCGGTTTTCGACGCGCGCACAAAATCCTGACGCCGGCGCAGTCGCGCCAGCTTCCTGTTTGCGCTGTGCGGCTCGGCGGGGGCGTCCGTCGTCATCTCGCGTACGCCTTTTTCCGTCGCTCCGCCGCGGCTTAGGCCGACAGGCGCTTGCGGCCGCGGGCGCGGCGGGCCGCGATCACGTTGCGGCCGCCGACAGTCGCCATGCGGGCGCGGAAGCCGTGACGACGCTTGCGCACGATTTTGCTGGGTTGGTAGGTTCTTTTCACCGAACTTCTCCGCTCACGGCCGGCGGCGCCCTGGCCTCGGCCCGATATTCCTTGCCCGGAGCGCCGTCTCGCCGTCGCGAAACGTTGCAGTGGGGCCAAAACAGATTAGACGCCCCTCCTCTCGGAGCGGCGCCGCGCGACGCATATAGGAGAAAGGCTCAGCGCAAGTCAATGACGCGCCCCGGCCTTTTCGACGGGCGAGCCGGGGTCTTTTCTCTCAGCCGCCTGCTTCCCGCGCGGGGCGATTCCGAAGAACGGGAAACAGGAGTGGTTTACAATTTGTTCCGGCGCCGGTCGAGGTCGGATAATTGTATAGCTATCGCTCCCTGCCCTCATTCATGTCCGGTCCATTATTACAATCAGATCGTTAGCCGTCGCGTCGTCCCGCCCGGACGGGATGAGCCGGTTTCGCCCATTTCTCGCCGGACGAGGAGCTGACCGGCGGCCGAACTTGCGGCAAGGGCGCCACAGAATTCGTACCTCCACGGATTGAAAATTTTTGTCTTTGCACCCGCGACTCTCGAAGTCGTATAGATGGACAACAGCGCTTGATTCGCGTGCCGAGTGACGGCGCTGACCTCTTCCCAGTTGCGTCTCGCGCGTCTTCCCGCCAGCCACCCAAATTAAGAGTTTGGGTCGCAGTGCGGGCGCAAGTGAAGGTTTATTAACCAATTCCGCTTACCGTCCTTAATGACGGGTGAAGCTGCGAGTCAGGGGGCTGGCAAGCGGCCGATGCGCGCCGGATTCCGGAGCGTGTCGCTGATTGATGGAGCTCGGTGGGGACCCAACATGCGCGTTTTATTGATTGAAGATGACAGCGCGACCGCTCAGAGCATCGAGCTCATGCTCAAATCGGAGAATTTCAATGTCTATACGACGGATCTTGGCGAGGAAGGCATCGACCTCGGCAAGCTCTACGACTATGACATTATCCTTCTCGATCTGAACCTTCCCGACATGTCGGGCTACGAAGTTCTGCGCACGCTGCGCGTCGCGAAAGTGAAAACCCCCATTCTCATCCTCTCCGGCCTCGCCGGCATCGAGGACAAGGTGAAGGGCCTCGGCTTCGGCGCCGACGACTATCTGACGAAGCCCTTCCACAAGGACGAGCTCGTCGCCCGCATTCACGCGATCGTCCGCCGCTCCAAGGGCCATGCCCAGTCGGTGATCACCACCGGCGACCTGATCGTCAATCTCGACCAGAAGACGGTCGAGGTCGGCGGCGTCCGCGTGCATCTGACCGGCAAGGAATATCAGATGCTGGAGCTGCTCTCGCTGCGCAAGGGCACGACGCTCACCAAGGAGATGTTCCTCAATCATCTCTATGGCGGCATGGACGAGCCGGAACTCAAGATCATCGACGTCTTCATCTGCAAATTGCGCAAGAAGCTCGCCAATGCGAGCGAGGGGCGCAATTACATCGAGACGGTGTGGGGCCGCGGCTATGTGCTGCGCGAACCCAATGAGGCCGACGAGCGGATTACGGCCTGATCGCCACGACCCTTGCCCTCGGCTCTCGCCGTGGCGAGGGCCGCCCCGCGGGCAACAAGCAAGAGTCCCAAAAAGCCGTTGAAGTGACTGTCAGGCCGATAGGGCCTCCGCTTCGAGGCTTGCCTGACGGGCTTGCCAGACGCCGTCGCCGCTCGCGGACGTGAAGAAGCTGCTGGCTTCGCCGGTCCCCTCGGAAGCGCCAAGGAACAGATAGCCGCCCGGCTTGAGCGCCTTTTTCAGGCGCAGGAGAACGGAGCGGCGCGTGTCGGGCTCGAAATACATCAGCACGTTTCGACAGAAAATGACGTCGAAGTCGCCGAGCGGCGCGAAATCCCACAAAAGATTGAAATCGCGGAACTCGATGCGCGCGCGCAAATGCTCGTTGATGCGCCAGTTCTCCTGCTCGCGATGGAAATAGCGGAGCAGATGCGCGGTCGGAAGGCCTCGCTGGACTTCAAATTGGCTGTAAGCGCCGCCTCGCGCCGCCTCGACCGCTGTGGTGGAAAGGTCGGTCGCCATAATCTCGAGGCTCCAGCCGCGAAGCGCACGCGCCTCCTGGTCGAGCGTCATCGCGACCGAATAGGCCTCCTGCCCTGTCGAGCAGGCGGCGCACCAGAATTCGTAAACTCCGCTCTTCGCTGCGCCGCGCCATAACCTTCGGCAGGACGTCGTCGCGGAAATTATCGAACGTGCTTTTGTCCCGAAAGAAAAGGGTCTCGTTCGTTGTCATGGCGTCGATGACCTCTTTCACCAGCGTGGGATCGTCGTCTCGCTCGAAGACGTCGACAAGCGCCAACAGGGATGGGAAGCCGCGCGTCCGCATGATTGGCGAAAGGCGGCTTTCCGCGAGATATTGCTGGTCCGCGTCGAGCGCGATGCCCGTGCGGGATTCGAGCGCGCGTCGGAAGCGCGCAAACGCGTAACTCATGCCGCTGTCCCCCGGCAGTCTTACAAAAAGGCCTCAGACGAGGCCGATCTCTTCGAATTTGGACCGCACGATGTGCTGGTCGAAGGGTTTCATGATGTATTCGTCCGCGCCCGCATGCATGGCGCGGGCGATGTGGCCGACTTCATTCTCCGTCGTGCAGAAAATGACCTTGGGGGCCAGGCCGCCGGGCATCTTGCGCAGCGCGCCGAGGAATTCCAGCCCGTCCATCACGGGCATGTTCCAGTCGAGAAGAATGACGTCGGGCATGCCCTGCTCGCAGACGGCGAGCGCGGCCCTGCCATCCGGCGCTTCACCCGTGCTGAACTGGAGTCCTTCGAGAATTCGGCGCGCCACCTTGCGGATGACCGCTGAGTCGTCGACAACGAGAACCTGTTTCATTTTCCTGCTCCTTTGAGTGAAACGCCGCGTCTGCTCGCGCCCGGCGTCTGTTCGCTCGATCTGTTGACCCGCCGCAGCAAAGCTCCGAGGTCGAGGATCGAAAGGAATCCCGGATCCTCGCGGTAGCAGCCGGAAAGCAAGTCGCGCAGTCGGGGATCGATATGTGTGGGACAATCCATGCGCGCGTCGTCGCGGACTGTGACGACGTCCTCGGTTGCGTCGATCAGCAGCGCATAATCCTCGCCATTATGCTGGACGCCGACCGCTAACCTGCTTTCATCCGATGGGACCGCCGCATCCAGCCACAGGCAGCGGTCGAGACGCAGCATCGTCACGATGCGCCCGCGCAGATTGGCGAGTCCGGCGATTTCCGGCGGCGCAAGCGGCACCGGCGTCAGAGCCTCAACGTGAAACACAGTCTTCACGCAATCGACCGGAAGTCCGATGGCCTGCCCGCGCAGCCTTATCTTGAAGTAGCAGCGATCAGCGACGGCCGGCGCGTGCCGGCCGTCGTAGGCGCGATGAGAGGAATGAACGCTCACGCCGCGATCTCCACCATCACCCGACGCTCGATGCGATCGTTCGACGCAGACACGCCGTCGAGCAGGCGATCGACAGCCTCCGTCAGCCCGCGTCTGTCGAATTTTCCGACAACCGCGCGAATACCGCAGCGCGCCGCCGCCTCGATGACCTGCGCAGTCGCCTGCGGCGCCAGAGCGATGATCGGCAGGTCTTGCCGCCCCGGCGACTGGAGGAGCGTTCGGGCGAGCGCGTAGCCGTCCATCTCGGGCATATCGATGTCCGTCACGACCGCGTGGACCGAAAGTCCCTGCTCGACGAAGGCGAGCGCCTCCTTGCCGGAGCTTGCGCTGGTCACTTCATAACCGGCGGCCAGCAAAACCGGCGCGAGCATGTCACGGAAGTACAGCCTGTCGTCGACGAGCAAAATGCGCGGCCGCAGATCGGAGCCGCGCGCCAGGGCCTTGGGGTCGGCGGCGCCGATGAAGTGGCCGGCGTCCAGTATGTCGACGATGTGATCGCCAATAGAGACGGTCCCGATGACTCCCGGTTCGGCGGCCTTGTGCTGGAAGAAAAGCGCTTCCTCGACGACGTCGACGATTTCCTCGACAATCAAGGCGACGACCTGTCCCGCCGTGGCGATGATGAGAATCGGGCAGAGGCTTTTCTCCATCCGCATGTCGCTGGCGACGGGGATGACCGGCAGCAGGCGCCCTTCCTGAAGCAGCAGGAAATGCTCGCCCTCTCTCCGGGTCAGGCGATCCGAAGAAATTTCTTCAATGCGCACGACCAGAGAAAGCGGCAGCGCCTTCAGCGAGCCGGACCCGGCGCGCAGCAGCAGCAGGCGCGTGGTTTCGCGCGGCGGGGCCAGGGCGCCGATTGACGCAGCCTGCGGTTCCGAAATGTTTTGCACGTTCATGCGCTCCGCTATGGCCGCCGGGTCAAGGATGAGGACGACGCCGCCGTCTCCGAGGATCGTCTGGCCCAGAAAGGCGCCGATGCGCGCCAAGGGAGCCACCAACGGCTCGATGACGACTTCCTGCACGTCGCAGATCGCGTCGACGAGAAGGCCAAAACGCAGGCCCCCGACCCGCAGGACAATGGCGAAGCCCTCCAGCGTTCGCCCGCTTTCATCGAGCTCCAGCGCCTCGCCGAGAAGGACGAGCGGCAGGGTTTCCTCGCGCAGCTGCATCACCGGGGCATCATGAATGAACTGGACCTGGACCCCGAAGCCCGCGCCAACGCCCACGACCTCGACCACGCCCGTCTGCGGAATCGCGAAGCGCGCGCCGCCGCAGGTAAGGATCAGCGAGGTCGCGATGGCGAGCGTCAGCGGGATCCGCAGCGCGACGGTCGTTCCCTTGCCGCTCATCGTGTTGAGCGACACCGTGCCGCCGATGGACTGAATGTTTGCGCGTACGACATCCATGCCCACGCCACGCCCGGAAACCGCGGTGACGCGCGACGCCGTCGAAAAGCCGGGCAGGAGCACGAACTGGAAAATATCCGCGTCGCTCATGCGGGCGAGCGACTCTTCCGTCGCGAGCCCCTCCGCAATCGCCTTGTTGCGAATTTTCGTGAGATTCAGACCGCGCCCGTCGTCCTTCACCTCGATCTTGATCTGCCCGCCGTCATAAGTGGCGGCGATGCGGATCACGCCCGTCTCCGGCTTCCCTGCCTTGAGACGCTCGGCGGGCGGCTCTATGCCGTGATCGGCCGCGTTGCGAATGATATGGGTCAGCGGGCCGCGGATGAGCTCGATGACCTGACGATCGAGCTCGGTCTCCGCGCCATAGGTCACGAGTTCGATCTTCTTGCCGAGTTCGATGGAAAGATCGCGCACCAGACGCGGCAGCGTGGCGAAGAGACGATCGACCGGTTGCAGGCGCACGCGCATCACCGCGTCCTGCAGATCGCTCGTCACGGTGGATAAATTCTGGACGGAGGCCTTCACCGCCTCGTCGCCGGCAAGGCCCGCGACTTCGAGCAGCTGATTACGGGTCAGCACCAGCTCGGAGACGATTCCCATCAGCCTGTCGAGCACGTCGACCGAAACGCGCACCGTCTCGCCAACGCGAGCGCCCGAGCTTTGCAGCGGCTCGTGCAATTCCGGCTGAGTGACGCTGACGGCGGCCGGTTGCGGCGACGGGGACAAGACTGTCTGCCCCGAGTGGAGATTTGCGGAGCCGGTCTCGATCTGCTGCAGCACATCGGCATCGTCTCCCTCCGGCTCCGCCTC
This sequence comes from uncultured Alphaproteobacteria bacterium, assembly GCA_963717565.1. Lineage (GTDB taxonomy): Bacteria > Pseudomonadota > Alphaproteobacteria > Rhizobiales > Beijerinckiaceae > Methylocystis. Next base: position 147,118 of record CAVQWJ010000014.1, on the reverse strand, counting down.
GGTCCGGGCGATCTCGCAGAGGAGAAAAGCGAGGCGGTCGATGGCGGAGAAAATCAGCGAGACATGCGCCGGGGTCGCGGCGGCGCCCTCGCGCAGCGGGCCGATCAGCGATTCCGTCGCATGCGCGATCCGTGTGACGCGCGGCAGGTTGAGAAAGCCGCTCGAGCCCTTGATGGTGTGAATATGGCGGAAAAGACTGGCGACAAGCGCGGGGTCGCCCTGATCCTTCTCGAAGCGCAACAGCTCCGACGACGTCGCGTCAAGATGCTCCGCCGCTTCCTGAAGGAAGTCTTTCAGCAAGTCGTCCATTCTGTCCCTCGCGCCGGCAATTGCGGCGAATGAGGACAGTATGGATGCGAGGAGTTAATGAAGCGGAAGCTTTGCCATATCAGGCGACGGCGCTTCGCGGAGACTCCGCCAGCGATTTCGTCTCCGCCGGCCGGGCCTCGAAGGCGATGATCTCGGGCTCGGACACAACCGTTACGTCGAGGTCGCAGGCTTTTGCAACCAGACCGGCGTAATAGGGCTGGATTGCGCGCGCGTCGACCGCGCCTTCCTCCGCCTCGCCGGCGAGCAGCGCCGGAATATGCGCCGCCAGCCGCGCGTTCGTTCCCCGCGCTTCGATACGGAAGGACACATTATCATCCGTTCCAGAAGAAGAGACGGAAATCACGCCGCCACGCGGAATTGCGCCATCCGCGAGCAGGCACAGATTGAGAAGCAGCTTCACCTTGTTTTTGGACATCAGCACGCGCGGCACGCTCCAGTTGAACTGCGTGCGCTCGTCGGCGAGAAGCTGGCGCGTCACGAGCTCTGCGTCGCCGGTGTCGATGGAGGCGCCCTTCGATCCGGCGGCGCCGAAGGCGAGGCGGCAGAACTGAAGACGCGCCGATGCCTCGTTGGCGGAGGATTTGATCAGCGCGAGCGCGTGACCACGCATCTCGGCGTCCTTTTCCTCCTCCAGCACCTCGAGCCCATTGACGATGGCGCCGACCGGTGAAATCACGTCATGACACACGCGCGACGAGAGAAGCGCCGCGAGATCGAGAGCGTCGAGCGAGAAAGTGGTCATTGCGCAATCCCGTGGCGCGGCGCGCCGCTTGTGGTGAGAACCCGTCCCGAGTCTTTCGCTATCGGACGCAAACAGACAGACTCGGCGCGAATCAGTTCCTTGCAAGGGTAACCACGACCGCGCGGATTGCAAATCGCTCCCGCCGCAGGATCGTAAACGGAGTCTGAAAGGCCGCGATGACCATTTCGCCCGCTTCGCCTTCCGAGCGCCTTCGCCTGGCGCGCCTCTTTGGCGATCTCGCCGCCGGCGCGGGCGCGCTCGCGATGGAGGTGCTGGCGCGATCAGAGATCGTCTCGCAGCTGAAAGCTGACAGGTCGCCGGTCACAGAAGCCGACGAACGCGTCGAGGCCTGTCTCATCGAAACGCTCGCCCGCGATCTTCCGGGTTTGCCGATCATCGCCGAGGAACAGGCCGCACGCGGCGCGACGCCGGCCCATGGCGACGCCTTCCTGCTCATCGACCCGATCGACGGCACGCGAGAGTTTCTCTCCCGAAGCAGCGAGTTCACCATCAATATCGCGCTCGTCGTGGACGGAGCGCCAATCGTGGGCGTCGTGGCGGCGCCCGCGCAGAGCCGCGTCTGGTTCGCCGGCGCCGAGAGCTTTCTGGCCGACGCGCCGCCAGGCGGCGCCCTGCCGGCGCCGCAGGACTGGCGGCGACTGCAGACGCGCAAAGCGCCCGCGGAAGGTCTGACGGCGCTCGTCTCCAAATCCCATCTCGACGCGGAGACGCTTGCCTTCATCGCGCGGCTGAAAATCGCGAAGCGCATGTCAGTCGGCTCCTCGCTGAAATTCTGCGTGATCGCCGAGGGAAGCGCCGACGTTTATCCGCGCTTCGGCCCGACGATGGAATGGGACACGGCGGCCGGCGACGCCGTATTGCGCGCCGCGGGCGGCGCCGTGCTCGACCCGGCCGGCGCGCCGCTTCTCTACAACAAGAAGAAAGACCACTATCGCAACGGGCCGTTCGTCGCCTGGGGAGAGGCTCCGACGCCTGTTTCCTGACGCTGGCGCCCGGCGAAAGTTTTTCAGTTTTCGCGTGGTTCTCCCGCCATCGCCCGTTCCGGCCGCCCGGGACCGGTGAGCTTTAGGAATGTGCGGGTTTTGGAAGGCGGAGCCTCAGGAACACGATGGCTCCGATGCAGACCATCCGCCGGCCCTCGCCGCTCGCCTGATTTCGGCAGAGCGCGCAACATTTGCGTCTCGGAAATCGCTGCAGCCACAAAAGAACCAATGCGAAACGACATTCGCTTTCTCCCTGAAAAAAATTGGCAAAATCAATTGATCATTAAGATTAGCAGGAAATCGGCCGACTGCAATGTGCGTCGGCGCACATGCCGCACTGGCGGGGCAATTCGCAGCTCGATTTTACTCTAGACCCGGCAACAATATGTAGAGGAACGCAATCAATAGGCTTCCAAAGTGGATAGTATATCGGTCCAGACCGCCACATTATTCGTCCAATTTAGCCGGATTTTTTAAAATATTCTGCCATAATCTGCCTGTAGAACGCGCTCATCCCACTCCCACAACATCGCCTCGACGCGATACGTTCCGATCCTCTTCCTGAGGACGCGCACGTATTCTTGCAATGATGTGGGATTTACATAGGAGCGCACAAACGCATGAAGCGTATTTCTGTTTTGGCTACGGTGCTTGGTTTGATGTCAGTCCCCGCTCTGGCGGGCAATCCAACCCTGGACGGCGCAAACGCCTCCGCTCAACTGCAGGCGCCAATTGGCGGCTCCCAAACTGTCAGCCAAAACTTCTTCTCGATATCCATGCCACAGAACGCGAGGAGCTTCGTGGCGAACGCGTCTTTCTACGGCGGTGGTCCCCGCCGATTTGAGCCGAACTCCCACACGGCGAGCGGAGAGCGCTTCAATCAATGGGGCCTGACGGCGGCCCACCGCACTTTGCCGCTCGGCACGCGGCTTCTCGTTACGCATCGCGGGCGCTCTGTCGTCGTGCGGGTCAACGATCGGGGCCCGGCCGCCTGGACCGGCAGAAGCCTCGACCTGTCCCGAGGCGCAGCGACGGCGATCGGGCTCGTCAGCAGCGGAACCGGGCCTGTGCAAGTTCAGGTGCTGAACGGAAGCTGAGCTAATCCTTTCGTGAAGAAATCAAACGCCCCTCCGTTCTGCGGCAGGGGCGTTTTCCATGGTGGCGGCCTCTGATCAAAACGCAGCGATCGGCCGAGGCTCAGCGAGACGTTAACCGGAAGCCCTTCTATCATTGCCCCGGTAGCTCACGCCAAGGCAGGATCGAAATGCTCCCCGAACTCCAGCTCGACCATTATTCCCAGGGCATTCCGGCCATCGCGCTCTTCGTTCTGGCGGTCATCGTCTGCCAGATTGTCGTCAAGCGAGTGCTCGGGCATGAAGCGATCAGGAGATGCCACGAGGTCGGCGGCTATTACCTGGCCATCGTCGGCTCTTTCTACGCCGTGCTGCTCGGCCTTGTCGTCTTCGATGCACTGGGGAAATTCGAAGCGGCGGAAAAGGGAGTCGAGACCGAGGGAAAATCTCTCCTCGCCGTCAGCGTGATGCTCAAACAATTTCCCCAGCAGGAGAAGAAGCTCGAGACGCTCCTGATCGACTATCTCGATGAAGTCGTCAATGTGGAGTGGGACCTGATGGAGAAAAACCAGATCAGCAAGAAGGCCAGACAGGATATGATGGGCCTCATCAGCGAAGGTATGAGGATCGAGCCGCAGACGGAAAATCAGAAGGCGCTGTTTCCGATCCTCGCAGGAGAGCTCATCTCCGCCTGGGAGGCGCGACGCGATCGAACGAGAGTTACCAACCAGGGCGTTCCTGCAGCCGAGTGGGCGATCCTGCTGCTCGGCTCGGTCATAACAATCACATTCACATTCTTCTTCACGATCGAGTTCGAGCGCAATCTATCTCCTGATGTCGGGGATGGTCGCACTTCTCATTTCAATGAGCCTGTATCTGGTGCTGATGTTCGGCGCGCCATTTTCGGGAGACATGAGAGTTTCAAACTCGGGTCTCGCCCTCATTCGTGACCGCATTGCTGAAATGCATCAAGCCGACGGCGGACCAGGATGAGCCGGCAATCTCCCCGCCCCCGCTCGCTCACCACCAGTTGTCTGTGCAATTGCGCACATTCAGATGGGCAGAACTCTGTTGTTGTCATTTGGCCCGCGGTGGTTGGGGTGTGGCTGGGGCGGTCCGCAGTGAATCATTGACGGGCCGCCCACGCGCGCTCTAACGCCAAGCTGACGCCTTGGTCACTTCCGCGCAGCAATTGCAGTGAAACCAGCCCGTAAGCGCCGCAAGTTTGCCAGGCGATGACGATGACGTCACCAAACTGATCGGCAGTTGCGAGGTCGCCCACCCCGACGATCAGCAGCCCTTTGCATATCTCGGAAACCGCGAACACCGATTGACGGCGGACAAGGGTGACGAACGACTTCGCGCTGTAATAAGGAAGAACTCTTCTGGCACGCATGGCCTAGCCTTCATTCAGCAGCCCACGCGTATTGAAGACCCAAAATCGTCCACGAATATGACGCTCGCCAGGCTTAAACGACCCGGCAGAGCTTCCGCTCGCGATGCGGCTTGCAGACGGCTTTCGGAGGATACGCCAATGGTTCAGGGCGAAATCTGGCCGTACCAACCATAATACCCGTTGAGCGGGCTGTTGCTGTAAGTCACGAAATTATCTTTATAGAATCCGACTGCGTCGTCCGGATATTTGGCGCCCGGAAAGCCGTAGGGCGTGGTCTCGCCGCCACCCTCCAGCGATACCCTGGTCCGTTGCGCCCTCACGGGCTGAGGCGTGGCGTTGAGATATTTGTTCGTGTCCTGCTTGACGGGGCCGTGACGAAATTTTTCTGCTTCGTCATTGGAGAAGGGCATGACGCTTCCGATCATCGCCAGAAAGTCGGGATCCGAATTCTGGGTCACAACAGCCGGACTGCGCTTGTGCGCGACTTTTGCCGCCAAAGCCTCTCCCGTCATCGCGACGATGACAAGACCGGAGGCGACGGCGACGGCAAGTTTCAAATGACGCATCTCTCGTCCATGCTCAGCGGATAGGAACTGAGCAAATTTCTAACCTCACAGGCTCTTACATTCAAGGATGGCCGCGGCGCCTACGAGGCCTCTGCTTGTCGCCGCGTTGCAAGCCATTGAATTACAAGGGCGCGGGCAAGCAAAGAAAGATATGGAGCGGCAGGGGCCCTATTATCCATTCGTTCCGGCATGCTTGAGCGTAAGCAATGATGGATCATAAAACCCGCCGGCTTCCGCTCCTTTGCAATATAGTCATAGGCAATTGAGGGCGGCTTGATCGGTTGCCTTCGAGCAAATTGGGGGGTGAACATGTGTCAATCGTGCGGGTTCCCGCATACGTCTCATGCGCCAAAACTGGCGCGGCGTGCATTCATCGCATCCGCAGTTGCGTCGGGCCTTCTGTTGCCGGCGAGCGCGCTTGCGAAGGGGCGGAAAAAAACCGCCTCGCGGACCGAAGCAAAAGCAGCGGAGCCGCCGAAGCCGCAAAACGTTCTTACCCCCGACGAGGCTCTCGCGAGATTGATCGAGGGCAATGCGCGCTACCAGAAGGGTCTCGCCCGGCGGCATGATTTCGTCGCCGAGCGTGAGGCCCTGGTGAGCGGTCAGAATCCCTATGCGGCGGTTCTGAGCTGCGCCGATTCCCGAATTGCGCCCGAATATGCTTTCGACAGCTCGCGCGGCGATCTCTTCGTCTGTCGCGTCGCCGGCAATTTCGTCAATCCAGAGAATATTGCGAGCTTCGAATATGCGGTGAACGTGCTGAAGACGCCGCTCCTGCTGGTGCTCGGTCATGAGAGCTGCGGCGCCGTGCAGGCGGCGATTTCTTCTATCGCTGACAAGACGACCCTGCCTGGCCACCTGCCCTATCTGGTGACCGCGCTGACGCCTGCGGTGAAGACCGCCGCCGGCAGTCCCGGAGACGAACTCGAGAACGCCACGAAAGAAAATGTCCGTCTCGGCGTGCAAGCGCTCAAGACCGCGACACCGCTCCTGAGCGCAGCCGTCAACGACAAGCGTCTCAAGGTCGTCGGTGGGATTTATCGTCTCGCGAGCGGGCAAGTCGAGATTATCGCGTAACCGTCCGAACTACGCTCGTCCAGCACGGCGAGGAACCTGGACGAACGCAGCATTTGGTATAGGCTCTTCAACCTCCATAACGGCCGCTCTGGTGAAGAAGCGCAATTCAGACACAGACCGGACTCGTTAAAATGTATCTTTCAGAGGCGCATATGGGGATTGAGAGCCGTGAAAAGAAAATAGCCGATGGATCCGAAAAGCAGACCCTGCTTTTCCAGCAGCGCTATCCCGCTGGACCACTCCTCTAAATCATGCGTCGATATAGCGCCAGCTTTTGCCGCGCGTTCTCCTACGCCCAGAAAGTAAGACGAGCATAGCTTCTGAGGGAATATGAGGACACGCGTAGCCAGTTGAATATCGGAAAACTTTAAGGCGCGGAGTATGCCTAATAGCGGTCCGGGAAGCCAGCTCTGAACGACTGCAGTATCGACCTCATGGGCTATCACGCGGCGGACCAACGCTCGATTGCTCAAATTGATCGTTGTCGTGGAAAAGTCTGGCTCTATCAGCGCCAGTCTTCCTCCAGCCTTCAACACCCGCTGCATCTCTCGCGCCGCAGATTCCGGTTTCTCAAGGTAGATCAGGATGCGCTCTGCTCGCACGCAATCAAACGATCCATCCGGATAGGGCAGCGCAGTGGCGTCCCCGACACGGAAATCAATGTCCAGCCCAGCCGCGGTCGCGCGCCGGCGAGCCTCATCTATAAAATCGGCGCTCGCGTCGATGCCGGCAATTTTTCCTTTTGCGGAGTTGGTCCCCGCATATCTCAGAGTTTCAAGTCCGAAGCCGCACCCAACGTCGAGAAGACTGTTGCCTTGCGCGAACTTGATGCGCTCGCGTTCACATGCTTTCAACTCCTGCAACTGCTCAATGCCGTCGAAAGCCTCCAACGCATCGATGTAGCTCGAAAGCCGCGTTGCTGTGTCTACAGAATGTACCGCACTAAACTGTTTGAGGGTAAAGTCGTTTGACATGGTTTTACTCCTCTCGAAAACCATGAGCTCAGCCTCGTCGAGCATAGCAAAAACCGAGGTTCCGCCTATCAAGAGTAAAGGCGGTCGAGGTCACGCCTCGCCATGGGGTCGGCTATGCATCACGGCGAAGGTTAACAGAGCCTCTTTTGCTTCGGCCAACGCGGCTTCCATCCCTGCAATCTGAAAGTCGACTTTTTAGTCACCGGACATACGGCGACATTTCCGCTTGGCCGAAAATGGGAACGCTGGGCCAATCTGAAATTTAGGGGGATTGAACGCTATGGAATCGCCTCGCGAGGGCGCATAGTACGCCCATGGATAAAGCTGAGCAATTTAAGGTCAGGATTGAGTCGGACCCGCTTGGTGCGGGTCGGTTTCGATGGACTGTCTGTGAGGGAAATCAAATTCATTTACGGTCGCCCCATTCCTACGCGACCAGACGCGAGGCCGAGCGAGAGGCAGATAAGGCTCGGCAGAAGTTCGCCGAAACATGGCGCGGCAATAGATAACCGTAAAGCACTCGAAACGCGCCAATGACACCAACCAAACGATAAGGAATTCTCGCCGTTTCCGAAAGAGTGCTTACATATTCAGGATGGGCCAGACAGGAAAACGCAGTTTCATAGCTATCGTGAGGACAGAGGGTTCTTCGATGAGTATCCCCGTCGAAGCCAGGGACGAGTCGTCGGCAACGAAAGCTCTGCAAGCTCGATACGGAACCGAAAACCTAATCGAAATACGGGGTGTCGAGGAAAGCGAAAATCCGGAGCAGATGTCTCAGGCTGAAGTCGACGTTCGCAATAAGGTAATGCTCGGCTTGCCGGCGGCATGGTTCGCGCTCGTCAAATGGGTGCTGCTGGGCTCTTTGCGGAAGTAATCGGGATCGGCGTCCGGGCGTCATTACCGTCGCGCCCGGCAGCGCCTCACGATGACGACAAGGGAATTCGCTGAGCGCTCGCCACATGGACGCCGACAGACGGCGGTACGAACTGAATAGGCTGACGAGGGCCTAACGGCATGTGGGAAAAAAGCCCCCTCGCGGCTTGTGGCTCAACGGGCGAACCCGCGAGCGTCACCCCAATCGGAACTCAGCTTGATTGTCCGGGCCCGGACAAAATAAAAGCCGCCGAGCTCATCGCCGGGCGGCTCCATAATTGTCGTTAGCAGCTTCAGCCGAAGTGCGAAATGACCGGCGCAAGACTGATCAAGGTGAATATCGCTGCGACGACGCCGATGACCCAAATCAAGCCCTTGAGACGTGAAGTGGTGGCGGTTGTTGAGTTATTCATTGATTTTCTCCGATGATACGCCTGCTGCGAATAATAATAAGCCGAGCGCAAGAGCATCATCAGAACTGCGACCTACTTTTGAATACATGGGCTTTAAATTGAGTATATACAAGTGAGGAGTACATTACTTGGCGCGACATAGAGTCACGCAGGATGGAGCAGCAAATTTATTTCAGCTTGAGCTGTAAAGACCGAGCCCTCATCTTTGAAGCGCCGGCTACGCTGCAGGTTTTTGGCTCCCCACAGGAGACGCGCGGCCGGGGCGGCTTCCCCCATGCTTCTCCCAGAGGGAAGCTTTAGAAGGCGCAGGCTCGTAAGTCATTGATTGGATGGTGGGCGCGACAGGGATTGAACCTGTGACCCCTACGATGTCAACGTAGTGCTCTCCCGCTGAGCTACGCGCCCCTTCCGGGTTCCGCCTCGGCGGCGGTTCGGGTGGCGTGTGTATAGTGGTCGACGGGACGGCGCGCAAGCGCCTTCTCACGAAATTTTGGGCATCGTCCGGACCCCGCCATAGCCGCCTTTTGCCGCCTGCATCATGCAAAATTTGACAAATTCCTTAACCCGAAGGGCGCCGCAGCAAAAGTTTTGTCACCGAGGCGTCATTTAACGTCTTGCGGCCTTCGCGGGATGTGGCATGCTTGACCGTGCGCTCCTCATTGAGGGGCGAGTTACAAAGGAGGTTTCGCATGTCCTTACAGGGCCATATCGTCGAACTCCAACGCCGCCACGAGGCGCTCGAGAAGGAAATAGCCCAGGAGCAACTCCATCCGAACGCCGACGAGGCGAAATTGCTGGAGCTCAAGCGCAAGAAGCTCCTTATCAAGGACGAATTGGTCAAGCTGAAGATAAGTGAAACACGACACTGACTTGTCGTTCACGCACAGGCGGCTCCCCGGTCGGAGCCGCGACAAGTTCGGGGTCTCAAATGTAGGCGGAGGGTTCTCTCCGCCTTATTTTTTGGCGTAACTCTTGCTCCCGCCGAGCGGCGCCCATCGAGACCCAACAATGCCCGTCACCGAAAGCTACCGCCCCGAGACGCTGCACGAGAGCCTCGGGGAACCCTTTTTCGACCGGGTCGAAGCCGCCCGCTTTCCGCAGACGATTCTGCGCCACCGCAATCAGCGCTGGGCCGCCCGCGTCGGCCTCGAGGGCCTGACCGACGCTGAATGGATCGCGCATTTCGGCCGCTTCGAGCCCCTGCCCGGCGGCCTTCCGCAGCCGCTGGCGCTGCGCTACCACGGCCATCAGTTTCGCGTTTACAACCAGGAACTCGGAGACGGCCGGGGCTTTCTCTTCGCGCAGTTGCGCGACAATCGGGATGGCCGCCTTCTCGACCTCGGCACGAAGGGCAGCGGCCAGACGCCCTGGTCGCGGCGCGGCGACGGGCGACTCACGCTGAAGGGCGGCCTGCGCGAGATCCTCGCCACCGAGATGCTCGAGGCGCTCGGCGTCGACACCTCGAAGACCTTCAGCCTGATCGAGACCGGAGAGGCGCTGGTGCGCGGCGACGAGCCCTCGCCCACCCGCTCCAGCGTGCTGGTCCGACTTTCCCATTCTCACATCCGTATCGGCACCTTCCAGCGCCTCGCCTTTCACGACGACAAGCCCGCAATCGACCGCCTGCTGGACTATGTCTGCACGCATTATTTCCCGGCGTTGGCGCCCCTCTCCTCCACCGCCAGGGCCCGCGCCTTTCTGGAAGAAGTCTCGGCCCGGGTCGCGCGGCTCGGCGCCGGCTATATGGCGGCGGGTTTCGTCCATGGCGTGTTGAACTCGGACAATATCAACGTCACCGGGGAGAGCTTCGATTACGGCCCGTGGCGCTTCGCGCCGAGCTATGATCCCGAATTCACCGCCGCCTATTTCGATGAGACGGGCCTTTATTCCTTCGGCCGCCAGCCGAGCGCGCTGCACTGGAATCTCGCCCGGCTCGCCGAATGTCTGCTGCACCTCACCGGCCTCGAAGCCGCCCAGAAAACGCTCGACAGTTTCGCGCCCGCGATCCAGAAGGCGTTTCGCGCGGCGCTGCTGGCGCGGCTCGCGCTCGCGCCGGCGGGCGAAGAGGCCGACGCCCGCCTTGCGCGCGCCTTCACCGATTTTCTCATCGCAACGCGCGCGCCCTTCGAGCAGACGTTCTTCGACTGGCGCGGCGGGCTCGCGAGCGTCGAGCGGGCGCGGGCGAGCCCCTCGGCGGCGTTCTACGAGGCGCCGGAATTCGCGCCCCTTCGCGCCGCGTTGGCCGAACATGAGGCCAAGGACGCTGCGCTCGATCATCCCTATTTTCAGCGCCGCGCGCCCTGCGGCATGCTGATCGACGAGGTGGAGGCCATATGGACGCCGATTGCCGAGACCGACGACTGGTCCGCGCTGAACCGCAAACTCGCGGAAATAGCCGAAATGCGCGAAGCCTATGGTTTTGCCTCGGTCTGAAGCGTTTTCTTCTTGAACCAGTCTGGTGTGCGGCGCGATAATCGCGCTATCGAATCTTGGAGCCTTGCGGCGGGTCGGTTGCGGCGATGAATGACAATCCCACCGAGGTCGATCAGGACGCGATGCGCATGGAAGTCGAGCGTCTGCGGCTCGAGCATCACGACCTGGAAGCGGCGATCGACGCCCTGACCGCCGTGGGCGCGCCGGATCAGCTCCAGATTCAGCGGCTCAAAAAGCGCAAGCTCGCGCTGCGCGACCGTATCGTCTTTCTCGAAGACCAGATCACGCCGGATATTATCGCCTGAAGGCTGGCGCCCGACTTGAAGCCCATGAGCATGCATGGCCCCCCTGTCTCAAAACGGGACAATGCGGCGCCGTTGCGGGTCATCGGAGAGTCAAGCCATGTCTCGTCTACAATTTTCCCTCAACCCCCACGGGGCGTCTCAACACACCCAGCGCTATGAAGACCGGCTCCACCGCATCGCCGGGGCGCCTGTTACGCTCGCCGGGAAGCCGGCGCCAAAGTCGTCGGCTTTGTTGTTCAGGACGATCGCAGCGCTGACAGTAGCCGCCGTGCTCGCGGCGTCGCTCGCCGTCTGGCGGATCTATCACTTCCCTCACTGACGCCCGCCGGGCATGAAGCCCAGCGCGCGCAGCAGCGGCGGCATGGTGAGCCCCTGCACGACGATCGAAAAGGCGACGACGGCGAAAGTCGAGACGACGATCACGTCGCGATGAGGCAAGCTGTCAGGCAGCGACAGCGCCAGGGCGAGGCCAAGCGCGCCGCGCAGGCCGCCCCACCACAGCACATGCTGCTCGCCGAAGCTGATCCGCCAGCGCGTCGGCAGGAAAAGGGCGCTCAGAGGATAGACCGTGAGCGCGCGCGCGGCGAGGACGATGGCGATCACCGACACAATGAGCGGGAGGCCATAGGCGCTGAATGGCGTGGAGGCCACGTCGACGCCGATCATCATGAACACCATGGAATTTGCGACAAAAGCCGCGAACTCCCAGAAGCCGTGAACGAATTCCCGTCCCTTGTAGGATAGGTAACTGCGCCTGTCCTCGCGCAGCAGCCCGAGATTGCCCATCATCAGGCCGGCGGTCACGGTGGCGAGCACGCCCGAGACGTGAAAATGCTCCGCCACGAGGAAGGAGCCGAAAGCGGCGATCGTCGTCAATGCGGCCTCGACCAGATGCTCGGCCGTGCCCATGGCGATGAGAATCGCGCCGCCGCCGACGAGCGCGCCAATGGCGACTCCGCCGAAGACGATGCGGATCAGCGTGACGGCGATGTCCGCCGCGCCCTGCCCGGGCCCCTGCCCTTGCGCCCAGGCAAGGGCCATGACGAACAGCACAGCCGCGGCGCCGTCGTTGAGCAGGCTTTCGCTCTCGACCAAAAGGCGCAGCCGGCCCTTGACGCCATTGTCCTTGAACATGGCGATAATGGCCACGGGGTCGGTGGCGGCGATGAGCGCGCCGAAGACCAGCGCCGACGGCAATGGCCAGCCGAGCAGCGTCACGCAGGCCGCCGTGACGGCCCCGGCCGAGATAAGCGTGCCCAGACCCGCGAGGGTCAATAGCGGCAGCGAGTCGCGCAGCAGCTCCCGCCACGACAGCGACAGCGCCGCTTCGAAGAGGAGCGGCGGCAGGATGAGGTCGAAGATGACCTCATGGGTCAGATGCGGGCCGAAGTCCGGTCTGGTCAGCGTCAGCACGGCCCCGACGATGACGAGACCCACCGTATAGGGGAGCTTCACGCGCCTGGCCGCGATGGCCACGATCATCGCCACCGCCAGCGTGGCGACCGCCTGTGTCAATTGCTCGTCCATGGCCCTGAATGTCTGCTGAAGAAATGAGGGCCTACCTTTAGCGCGGGTTTGCGGTCACGACGACGAAAATCGACGCGGAAACCGCACTGGGTCTGTCAATCACGGCGCGACGCAGATTGCGCAACTGCCGATCGAAGGGGAAGCCTAGTTGAAATGGCGCGAGGCCTGCCGCAGGCATTCCTCGAAAGCGCCGAGATCGGTAAAGAGCCGCAACTCTTCCACTTCCTGCGCGACAATCTCCCTGCCCTGGGCGCGAATGGCTTCGTCGATCATCAGATTGTCCGAAAGCCCGAAATTCTCGACGCTCATTCCGTCCCGCGCAAAGAACTGCCCATCTTTCTCGACCAGCGGCCCGTGCGAGCATCGCACGCGCGCCAGATAAGGGTCGACCCGGTTGGAATAGGCGAACACCGGCTTACCGACGCCAAATGCGAATCCAACCTCGAAGACGGTTCCGGCGTCCGCGCTTGGGCCACGAAAAGGCGTCAAATTCGCGATGACCGCGTCGCAGGCGCGGATCAAACTGACATTCGACGTGAAAATTTTTCTGGAAAGCCCCTCGGGCTCTTCGTCGCTGAATTCCGCGTCGAGCGGATAAAGCCCGCGAAAGCCATATTTCGCGCAAAGCGCGGATTTTCTACGGCCCATTTCCACTGCGCCCGGAAGGAACACCTCCGGACCCGCGAGATAGATCGACGTCATCAGGGAACGGAGCCGGCACGGGCGCCGAGCGGGCGCGGCGCGCCGGGCGCGTGCGGATTCTGCGTCGGATCGAAGGCGTCGCCGCGCCGCTTGTGACTGCGCTTGTAGCCTTCCTCGACCCGGACCGCCGTCGCGAGACGCGGGGGCGCCGCGGCGGCGGCCTCTGCGGCGGCGCGCTCGGCATGACGCGACACCGCGCCGATCTCGGCCAGCCGCGCAGTCATCTCGCGCTGAAGCTGCTCGACCGTATTGGAAAGCTGCCGGATTTCTGCGGATGTATCCGCCTTCGCCGCGTCGATGCGCCTGTTGAGCTCCTCGACGTTGGTCGCTTCCTTGTCATCCTTGCGGGGCGCCGCGCTCATGGCGTCCATCCGCGCCTGAAGGGCCTGAAGCTGCGACGCGATCTTCTGCGTCGCCTGCAGGAGCTGCGCGCTGTCGGAAGGCTTCTGTTCCTGCAGCGGCTGCGCAGTGTCGGAGGGCTTCTGCGCCTGCGGCGGCGGTAAATTATCGGAGGGTTTCTGCGCCTGCTGGAAAGTCGGAAGCCCGGGCATTGCCGCAAACCAGGGCGACGCCAATTCGTAGAGAGACCAGCCCGTCAGGCCCGCGCACAGGTAAGCCACGCCGATACAGACGCGACGAAGCGAACGGGGCAGACCGGAACGGCGCGACCCCTCTTGCGTCTCGTCTTTCCGTTCCTTTCGCGGATGAGCGGCGGCGTCATCGACGGCCATCACGACCTGAGGAACGCTCCCGGCCTGCGTGGAGGTCCCGCCGGCGCCCAGTGAGAGCACTCCCCCGTTCAATTCGATCGACATGCGCCGCGCCTTTTACGTTAAAGCACGACGTAAGCCTCAAACTCTTTTTGTTAAGATTACACTAAGCTTTGCTTTGCGCGCCGCCTGAAAAAGCGGGATCCCGATACGATTAAGAGTTCATTCATAAAGCGGCGCCTAGTTTTTCCAACCCATTACCCGCTTTCGCGTTCTCAAGAGTTGCGTGATGAGAAAGTTGGTCCTTGCGCTCTTCGCCCTCATGGCAAGCGCGCTGCTTTCGGGATGTTATTCGCCCACGGATCGCGCGATCGGCGGCGGCGCGATTGGCGGCCTCGGCGGCGCCGGGCTCGGCGCGGCGCTCTCGGGCGGCTCGACCACCGGCACGCTCGCCGGCGCCGCCATTGGAGCCGCGAGCGGCGCGGCCATCGGCGCCGCCACGGCGCCTCCGCCGCCTCCGCCGCCGCCCGCCTGCGCGGAATGGGGCTGGGACGATTACGGCCGTCGCATCTGCATCGGTTATTATTGACATCGCTTGTTACCGGAGAAGAGGTTCCATGACCGAAGCGGTCGCCGCTCTGCCCGTCGAGGCGCTGGCGTGCGCCGCCGACGCATTCGTCCCGACTCACACGCCCGTAACAGAGACGTCAGAGACCGCGCCTCAAAAGGCGCCGGAGGCGTGCGAGACGAAGCCGGAAAAGCCGGCCGTCGAAATCAGGATCAGTCTCGCCGGCTCAGATGAAAAGGAACTGTTGCAGATCCTCTCGGCGCTGAAACGCCACGAAGCGTCCGTCGCGCCGAAGCGTGAGGAAGCGCCGCCGCCCCTTGCGCCCGCCAATATCATCCTCGCGGCGCCGCTTGTCGGGGAGCCTCTCGCCCCCGTTCAGCAGAAGAACAGGGTCGCAAAAAAGCGCGCTCTCTCACCGCTCGCGCTATTCGCCCTGCTTGTTCTCGGCTTCATCCTGCATACGCAAATCGACTTGCCACATGGGCGCCGCGCCGACATCGCGAACCGGACCCTGGTGGATTACATCGTCGGCGCGGAATCCTCAGGAAATGCGGCGGCGAAGAATCCCTATTCCACCGCGCTCGGACTTGGGCAATTCGTCGACGCGACATGGCTCGACCTCATTCGCCGGCATCGGCCGGAGATCGCCAGCGGCCGCAACGAGCGTGAAATTCTGGAGATGCGGAAAGACCCGGAGCTGTCGCGTTTCCTGACCAGCCGTTATGTCGAGGAGAACACGTCGATCCTCGCGCGCAAAGGTCTGCCGGTGACGCCCGGCGCGCTTTATCTGGCGCATTTCGCGGGCCCCGGCGGCGCGGTCGCCATCCTCGACGGCGCCGGAAAGCGCCAATGCGGCGGATGTGATCGCCAATGTAGATAGCCGCCCCGGCGTCACGCGCGACAAGATCGTCAACGGAAATCCCTTTCTCAAGCACTTTACCGCGAAAGACTTGAAGAATTGGGCGGATCTGAAGATGCAGGGGCTGACGCTCGTCGAGGGCGATGCGAAGAGCGCGGCGCGACGCGATTTGTAGCTTTTGCCGGAAGAGATGAGGCGAGCGGCGAGGCGATTATCAAATCGCCCTACAACCAACCCGACTTGCGGAATCGCCAATAGAGAAACACGCAGATCGTAATCGTGGAGACAAGCACGGTGTAATAGCCGTACTGCCATTTGAGTTCGGGCATATTCTCGAAGTTCATGCCGTAAATGCCGGCGATGGCCGTCGGCACGGCGAGGATCGCGGCCCAGGCGGCGAGGCGGCGCGAAATATGCGTCTGCTGCATCTGCGCATTCATCAGGCTCGCTTCGAACGCAAAGGCGAGCGTCTCGCGCAGCGTGTCGATGCGTTCCTCGGCCCGGCGCAGATGGTCGCGCACGTCCCGGTAATGCGGCCGCATGGCAGGATCGATGAACACGATGTCCGAGCGCTCCAGCCGCCGGCAGACGTCCTGCAAGGGCACGACGACGTTCCGCAGCCTCAGGAGATCGCGCCGCAGCATGTAAAGCTGCTCGATCTCAACCGCTCCCACTGTCGTCGTGAGAACGTGATCCTCGATGTCGTCGACCTGATCGGCGATGCTGTCGAGCACCGGAAAGTAATTATCGACGATGAAGTCGAGGATCGCATAGACGATGAAATCCTCTCCCTCGGAGAGGCGTTGCGCCCGCGCCTCGGCGCGTTCGCGCACTTGCGAATAGGTGCGCGACGGCCCGTGGCGCACGCTCACCACATAGCCCTGCCCCACGAAAAGATGCGTCTCGCCGAAGGCAAGACGCCCGTCGTCCAGTTGCGCGGTGCGCGCGACGATGAACAGGCTGTCGTCGAATTCCTCCAGCTTGGGGAACTGATGCGCCTTGGCGGCGTCCTCGATGGCGAGCGCATGCAGCGAAAACTGCTCTCTGACCTGTTCGAGCAGTTCAAGCGTAGGCTCGAACAGGCCGATCCATACGACATGATCAGGACGCTTCGCCCAGGCGCCGGCGTCCGCTATGTCGATGTCCGCTACCTTGACGCCCTTGCAATAGACGACGGCGGAGACGAGACCGGCGGCAGTCGCGGCCGGCCTCGAATGACGATGCGCCAGATCGTCCATGCGCGCTCAGGCCCTGGGGCCGCCGCGCGTCACGCCGACCTTTGCCGGACGCAGCACGCGCTCGCCGATGGTGTAACCCTGCTCCATGACCTGCGCGACCGTGCCGGCGGGCTTGGTCTCGTCGGGAATTTCGTAAAGCGCCTCGTGAAGGTTCGGATCGAACTTGGCGCCCAGCGCCTCGATCTGCTTCACGCCGAAGCGCCCGAGGCGGGACATGAAGTCGCGCTCGGTGACCTCCAGCCCCTCCAAAAGCGCGGTCGCGACGGTATCGAGAGAGGCGCGCGCCTCGGCGGAGACGCTCTCGGCGGCGCGGCGCAGATTATCGGCGAAGGGCAGCATCTCGCGCGCGAAATTGGCGACGCCATAGACCCGCGCGTCGGCGACTTCCTTCTCGGCGCGGCGGCGGATATTTTCGGCCTCGGCCATGGCGCGCAGCAGCCTGTCCTTCAGGGCCGCGACTTCGGCGTGGAGGTTTTCCAGTTCGGTAAAGGGCTCGGGCTCGTTGACGCTCGATTCCGCCGAAGGCTGCGACAGGGAGGACGCTTGCGCCGCATTCCCCTCCGCGCCGGGCGGGGTCTGGGGGGTGTTGTCGGCGTTGCTCTGGTCGCTCATGCTCTCTTTTCCGTTTTTCTGTAACGAATGTGAAAGGCTTCGATATCAGCGCGGCGGCAGGTAAAATCAAGTCGCGGCAAGCGGAGCCGGCCGCGCCGCCCGCTTCTCGGGGGCCGGGCCGAAGACCTCCAGAAGCTGCCGCTTGATCGCCGCATGTCTTTGTTGAGAAAGGATTTTCGCTCCGGTCAGGTCTGTCACGTAAAAAGTGTCCACCGCCCGTTCGCCGAAGGTCACGATATGGGCTGAGGCAATATTGAGACTGAGCTTGGATATGGCGTTGGTAAGATCGAAAAGAAGCCCTTCGCGGTCCAGTCCCGAGACCTCGATCACCGTATAGACATTCGACAGGCTGTTATCGACAACGACCTCCGGCGCGACCGAAAAGGCGGCGTTTGCCGGGCTCTGCTTGGTGCGGGCCTTCACCGCATCGGAGACGAAGACCTCGCCGCGCAGCGCCTTGGCGATGAAATCGGCGATGCGGCGGGCGCGGCGAAGCTCGTCCTCGTCGAAATCGAAGGCTCGGGAGAAGAAGATCGTGTCCAGCGCCAGCCCGTCGGCTGTCGTGAAAATATGCGCGTCGACGATATTGGCGCCGCTCGCCGCGCAGCCGCCCGCGATGATCGAGAGCAGGCGACGATGGTCCGGCGCGATCACGGTGAGTTCCACCGCGCCGCGTGCGCTGTCGAGCTCCACGGCGGTCGCGAGCGGGGTTTCGGCGCCGGTGAGCTTGGCGAGCATATTCGCGTGCCGCACCTTTCGCTCGACATCCACCTTGAGCCAGTAGGCGGGATAATGCCGCCGCGCATAGGTTTCGAATTGCTCGTCGCTCCAATCGGGCAGCGCCGCGCGCAGCTCTTCGATCGCGGCGACGACGCGGCTCTTGCGGTCCACGGAAGAATGGCCGCCGCCGAGCACGACTTCCGTCTCCCAGTAAAGCACGCGCAAAAGCTGCGCCTTCCACGCGTCGAACACGCCCGGGCCGACGGCGCTGATGTCGCAGACGGTGAGCACGAACAGCATTTTCAGCCGTTCGATGGTCTGGACGATGGACGCGAAACTTTCGATGGTGACCCTGTCCGACAGATCGCGGCTCTGCGCGAAGCTGGACATGGTGAGATGGTGCTCGACGAGCCAGGCGACCGTCTCCGTTTCGCCCGGCGTGAAGCCCAGACGCGGGCAAAGCGTTCGCGCCACCTCCATGCCGGCGACGGAGTGATCGTCCTTGCGGCCCTTGGCGATGTCGTGAAGGAAGAGCCCGAGATAAAGCACCTTGCGATTGACGATCGTCGGCAGAATTTCGCCGAGGAGCGTCTGATGCACGGGCAGACGCCCGGCTTCGAGGTCGGAGAGGCAGCCGACCGCGCGCAGAAGATGCTCGTCCACCGTGTAATGGTGGTACATGTTGAATTGCATCATCGCGACGATGCGGCCGAAATCCGGAATGAAGCGGCCGAGCACGCCGGCCTCGTTCATGCGGCGCAGGATGATCTCCGTCATGTTGCGCGACAGGAGAATTTCCAGAAAGAGCCGGTTCGCTTCCTCGTCATTGCGCAGATCGGCGTCGATCTCGCGCAGGGACAGCGTCACGGCGCGCAGGGCGTCGGGATGCAGCGGCAGGCCGTGATGGTCGGCCATCCAGAAAAGCCGGATGATATTGACGGGATCGCGATGAAAAACGTTGGCGTCGGCGACGTTGATGCGATCATGCGTGATGATGAAGTCGCCTTGCGGCGCCCTTGCCGCGTCGACGCCGGAACGGCTGAAGGAAGCGATCGAAGATCGCGCGCGGCTTCGCCTGCCGCTCTTCCAGCGCCGCGCAGACGATGGCGGTGAGATCGCCCACTTCCTTCGCGACAAGGAAGTAATGTTTCATGAAGCGCTCGACGCGCGAAAGACCGTCGCGGTCGTGATAGCCGAGCCGCTTCGCCATCATTGTCTGCACGTCGAAGGAGAGACGCTCTTCCGCGCGTTCCGTCGCAAAATGCAGATGACAGCGCACGCGCCACAAGAATTCCTCGCAGCGCTCGAAGAGGCTCAGTTCCGCCGAGGTGAAAAGCCCCGCCGCGACCAGCTCCTTTGGATCGCGGACGCGGTACACATATTTGGAAATCCAGAAGAGCGTGTTCAGGTCGCGCAGACCGCCCTTCCCCTCTTTCACATTCGGCTCGACGAGATAGCGCGAGGCGCCGGCCTTGGCCACGCGCGTGTTGCGCTCGGCAAGTTTCGCGGCGACGAATTCGCTCGCGTCCGAACGCGCGACTTCGCGATCGAAGGCGTCCTGCAACTCATTGAACAGCTCGAGACTGCCGATCAGAAAGCGCGCTTCGAGCAGCGTCGTGCGGATCGTCATATCGGCGCGCGACTGCTTCATGCATTCGGCGACGGAGCGCGTGGCGTGGCCGACCTTCTGACGCAGATCCCACAGGATATAAAGGATCGCCTCGACGACGCTCTCGCCCCAAGGCGTCTGCTTGTAGGGAAGAAGGAAGAGCAGATCGATGTCCGAGCCCGGCGCGAGCATGCCGCGCCCATAGCCGCCGACGGCAACGATGGTCAGCCGTTCGGCGAAAGTCGGATTGTCGGCCGGATAAACGTAATTCACGACGTAGTCGTAGATGGCGCCGATGAGTTCGTCCTGGAGCTGCGAGATGAGCCGCGCGCAGGCAAGGCCCGATCCGCGCGCTTCGAGCCCGGCGCGCGCACGCGCGCGTCCGTCCGTGAGCACAGCGCGGAACAGCTCGACGGCCGCCGTGCGGCGGGCGTGGCCCTTCTCGGCCTTGCAGACATCCGCGACGGGAGCGGCGAGCGCCGCCCGCAATCCGCCAAAGCCTCCGGCCGGATCGAGAGAGTCGAGAATACGCGCGGAAACCGTCTGGTCCATTTATGTCACCCTGCCGCGCGCAGCGCTTTCAGTCGAGCCTCTATGGCGTCGAAAAGCGGAACCGCCAGATCGGGCCCGCCCACGCGCTTGAGCGCGCGCAGCCCCGTCGGCGACGTTACATTGATCTCGGTCAACCTGCCGTCGATGACATCGATGCCCACGAAGACGAGCCCGCGCTTTTTCAGCTCCGGCCCGAGGCGCGCGCAGATTTCCTGCTCGCGGGCGTCGAGTTCGGTCGCCGCCGCCGCGCCGCCGCGCACCATATTGGAGCGGATGTCGTCCTGCGCGGGCACGCGATTGATGGCGCCCATCGCCTCGCCGTCGATCAGAATGATGCGCTTGTCGCCCTTGGCGACCTCCGGCAGGAATTGCTGCACCACCCAGGGCTCGCGGAAGGTCGTCTGGAACATGTCGAAGAGGGACCCGAAATTGGGGTCGCGCGGCGTCACCTTGAAGACCGCCGCGCCGCCATGGCCGTAGAGCGGCTTCATCACGATGTCGCCATGGGTCGCCCGGAAACGCTCGATCGCCGCGCGGTCGCGGGTGATCAGCGTCGGCGGCATGAGATCGGCGAATTCCATCACGAAGACTTTTTCCGGCGCGTTGCGGACATGGGCGGGGTCGTTGACCACCAGCACGCGCGACTGAAGCCGCTCCAGAAAATGCGTGGACGTAATATAGGCCAGATCGAAGGGCGGATCCTGACGCAGGAGCACCACATCCATCGTGGCGAGATCGAGTTCGGTCGCCTCGCCCAGCGCGTAATACCGCCCCGGATCGTCGAAAACGTCGATGTGGCGGGCGCGGGCGGCAAGACTGGCGCCTTCCAGCGAAAGCTGGTCGGGCGTGTAGAACCACAGGCGATGGCCCCGCCTCTTTGCCTCCAGCATGAGGGCGAAAGTCGAGTCCCCGGCGAAATTTATTCGCTCCAGCGGGTCCATCTGCACCGCAATCTTCAGCATTTACCCTCCCGCCGGGCGGCCTTGAGCTTCAGCGTTAACCGAAACTGAAAGACTCATATCTAGCTTGTCGACAATCCAATAGCAGGACATGCAAGCAGATGCCCAATCTATCCGTCGGCGCTGGCCTCGTCTTTCGCCAATCCCTTTTTCTCGTGCTGATCCTTACTATGGGGGCGGCGGCCTATTTCCAAACTGTCAGCGTGCGCGACCTCACCGCCGCCGCGGCCGCCACGGTCGACCACGCCCGCATGGCCGCGACAATCCGCGCCGCCAATGAAGCGGCGGGATCGCTATCGTTCTATCTCCTGATCGGCACGTTATTTTCCGCGGCTCTCATCGCCGGCGTCTCCGTTCCGACCATGAACCGGACCCTCGCCGCGCCGATCCGCCGCATCGCCCGGCAAATGACGGACCTTGCCGACGGCGACACGCGGATCGACGTTCAGGAAACTGACCGGCGTGACGAGATCGGCGACATTTCGCGGGCGCTCGTCGTGCTTCGCGACGCCGTGCGCGCCAACAACGAGATGGCCGAGGAGATCAAGGCGCGGGATGACCGGGAGGCGCGGCTGCTCCGCGAGGCCGCCATTCGCGAGAAGGTGGAGCATTATTCCACCGAACTCTCCGCAACCACGGCCAAGCTCGGCGACATGACCCGGCGCATGGCGATCTCCTCCGAGGAAATGATCGTGCATGAGCGTCGCGCCCGCTCCGACAGCGATTTCGCCCGCACCGCCTCGACTCAGGCCGCCGCGGACGTCAGCGCCGTCGCTACGGCCTCCGACCTGCTGCTCGACGCCATCGGCGAAATCAGCCGCCAGGCCGTGGAATCGACCTCGGTCGTACGGCAGGCGGTGGTGGAGACGAACGGCTCCTCGGCGGAAATGGTGCGCCTCTCGGCGGCCGCCAATCGCGTCGGCGACGTGGTCAATCTCATCTCCCGAATCGCCGCCCAGACCAATCTTCTGGCGCTGAATGCGACGATCGAGGCCGCTCGCGCGGGCGAAGCCGGCCGCGGCTTCGCGGTGGTCGCGCAGGAGGTCAAGACGCTGGCCACACAGACAGGCAAGGCGACGCAGGATATCGCCGACCAGATCGCCGAGATTCAGGCGGCGACCGGTCAGTCTGTTTCGTCCATGGAGCGGATCAGGGCCAAGATCGCCGAGGTGGAGCATATTTCGGCGATCATCACACAGGCGGTTCACGAGCAGGACGCCGCCACCAAGGAGATCGCCCGCAGCGTGCGCTCGGCCGCGACCAGCGCCAGTTCGATGTCGAGCCACGCCGATCAGGTCGCCAACGCAATGGCCCAGACCGGCGTCGGCGTCGAGGCGATGGTGGCCATGGCTCGGGAAATCGACCAGATGGCCCGCCGCATGCACGCCCATACGGACGAGCTGGCCAGAAGCCTCGCGAGCTGAGTTCCGCCAGGGGCATGGGCGGAGCCCCTCGTGCGTCGAGACGGCCCTTCGGGCCTCCTCGGCATGAGGGGCTTACTGCATTCTTTAAAACACCAAGGCTCCTGAGAAGCGAGCGAAGCTCGCGTCTCGAAGGACGAGGCCGTTTCTCCGTGGAATTGCTTTAAGCGGCGCTGGCGAGGCTCTCGAAAAGCGCGCGCCCATCCGTTCCGCCAACCAGCGGGTCGATGAGATTTTCCGGATGCGGCATCAGGCCGAGCACATTGCGCTTTTCTGAATAGATCCCCGCAATGTCGTTGCGCGAACCGTTCGGATTGGCGGCGCCGCCGACAACGCCATTTGCGTCGCAATAACGGAAGGCCACCAGCCCGTCGCCTTCGACCCGCTCGATCGTCGCATCGTCGGCTTCGTAATTGCCTTCGCCATGCGCGATGCAGACCTCGATCGCCTGTCCCTTCGCGTATTGGCGCGTGAAGGCGGTGTCATTCCGCTCCACGCGCAAATGCTGCATCTTGCAGACGAAGCGAAGATTGGCGTTGCGCATCAGCACGCCCGGCAGAAGACCGCTCTCGCAGAGGATCTGAAAGCCGTTGCAGACCCCGAGCACGAGGCCCCCGCGCCCGGCATGGGCGCGCACGGCGTCCATGATGGCGGCGCGGCCGGCGATGGCGCCGCAGCGCAGATAATCGCCATAGGAGAAACCGCCCGGCAGAACCACGAGGTCCGTGCCCGCCGGCAGTTCATGGTCGGCGTGCCAGAGCATCGCCGGCTTCTTCCCGGTGGCCTGCTCGAGCGCCCGCGCCATGTCGCCTTCGCGATTGGAGCCGGGAAAGACGATGACGGCGGCTTTCATGGCGTGACTCAGATCTCGATGCGGTAGTTTTCGATGACGGTGTTCGCGAGCAGCTTCTCGCAGGCCGCGGTGAGCTGGGCCTTCGCGGCGGCCGCGTCCGCGCCCGTCACCTCGACGTCGAAAACCTTCCCCTGCCGGACGCTCTCGACGCCCTCGACGCCGAGCGACTTCAGCGCGCCTTCGATCGCCTTTCCTTGCGGATCGAGGACGCCGTTCTTCAGGGTGACGACGACACGTGCTTTCATGGGGCTTCAGCTCTCGCGTGGAATCGCCACACGGTTAACGGCCCCGAGCCCAAAGGGCAAGGGTCGCGAGCGGGCGTCGTCCGCCAGCAAAAAGGGGCGCGGCCACGCCGCGCCCCATAAGGCTAGAGAAGAGAGTCCTGGGTTGATCATGAAATAGGCGCGAAAAATCCGCCTGCAAGGGGCGCTCAGCCTGGCGCGCGGCGGTGTGGCAGAAAAGGCGCCATGCCGGCGCGGGCGAGCGCATCCGCCCGCTCGTTCATCTCATGGCCGGAATGGCCGCGCACCCAGTGCCACGCCACGTCATGACTTGCTTCGGCGGCCTCCAGACGCTGCCAGAGCTCGACATTCTTGACCGGTTTGCGGTCGGCCGTGGTCCAGCCGCGATTTTTCCAGCCCTTGATCCAGGAGGTCACGCCGCCGCGCAGATATTGCGAATCCGTGTAGAGATCGACCGCGCAGGGCCGCGTCAGCGCCTCGAGCGCCTGGATCGCCGCCATCAGCTCCATGCGGTTGTTGGTCGTCATCGGCTCGCCGCCGCAGATTTCCTTTTCCTTCTCGCCAAAGCGCAGAATGGCGCCCCAGCCGCCGGGGCCCGGATTGCCCGAACAGGCGCCGTCGGTCCAGATCGAGACGCGCCGCGTCACAGCGACAGGCCGTAGCCGGCGAGATCGGAGACGGTGCGGTGAAAGCGCAATCTGGCGAGGTAGTCGCGCGGGTCCTTGGGCCGCACCAGCGCGCCCGCGGGCACATTCAGCCAATCGACATAGCGCGTGAGCAGGAATCGGGTCGCCGCGCCGCGCGCGAGCAGCGGGAAGGCGTCGATCTCCGCGCGTGTGAGCGGCCGCAGGCGGCGATAGCCGTCGAGCAGCGCCGCGCCCCGCTGGGGCACATAGGCGTGCGTCTCGTCGAAGCACCAGGCGTTGAGGCAGATCGCCAGATCATAGGCGAAAGCGTCGACACAGGCGAAATAGAAGTCGATCAGGCCCGAAATTCTCTCGCCGAGAAAGAAGACGTTGTCGGGAAAAAGATCGGCGTGAATGACGCCGCCCGGCAGATCGCGCGGCCAGTTGGCTTCGAGTTCGGCGAGTTGCGTTTCAACCAGCTCGCGCAGCCCCTCGGCGACTTCTCCGGCGCGATCGGCCGCGGGCGCGAAGAGCGGCCGCCACGCGTCGACCGACAGCGCATTGGCGCGATGCAACGGAAAGCCAGCGCCGGCGAGATGCAGTCGCGCCAGCGCCTCGCCGAGCGCGGCGCAGTGCACGGGCTCCGGGTGATGCACTGAATAGCCGTCGAGAAACGTGACGATCACCGCCGGCCGTCCTGCAAGCCGCCCCAGCGCCTCGCCGTGTCGGTTGCGCACCGGCAGGGGGCAGGTGACGCCCTGCGCCGCGAGATGCTCCATCAGCCCGAGAAAGAACGGCAGGTCATCCTCGGCCACGCGCTTTTCATAGAGCGTAAGGATGAAGCTTCCTGCGCTCGCATGCAGGAAATAGTTGGAATTTTCGACCCCCTCCGCAATGCCCTTGCAGGAGAGGAGATCGCCGATGTCATAGGTCGCGAGAAACGCGATCAGCTCTGCGTCGTCGACCAGCGTGTAAACGGCCATGGGCGTCTTTCCAAAGTGCAACGCCCGTCAGGCCATCGCCCGCAGCTCCTTCGGCAGCGGGAAGGACACGCTTTCATCGGCCGTCGACACGGTTTCAACCGTGATCTCGTAACGTTCGGCGAAGGCGTCCATGATCTCCTCGACGAGAACCTCCGGCGCCGAGGCGCCGGCGGTGATGCCGAGCGAGGCGATGTTTCCGAAGATCGTCCAGTCGATCTCGCCCTTGCCCTGCACGAGCTGCGCGGGCGCGCCGGCGCGTTCCGCGACCTCGCGCAAACGCTGCGAGTTGGAGCTGTTCGGCGAACCGACCACGATCACCGCATCGACAGTCGGCGCGACTTCCTTCACCGCCGCCTGACGGTTGGTCGTCGCATAGCAAATGTCTTCCTTGTGCGGGCCGACGATCTTGGGGAAACGCCGCTGCAGCGCGCTCACGATCTCCTGCGAATCATCGAGCGACAGCGTCGTCTGCGTGACATAGGCAAGGTTGTTTTCGTCAGGGAGGTCGAGCGAGCCGATGTCCTCGACGGATTCGACGAGCACGACGGCGCCCTCGGGCAATTGGCCCATGGTGCCGACCACTTCAGGATGGCCGGAGTGACCGACGAGCAGCACGCGGCGTCCGCGCTTCCAGTGGATTTCGGCCTCGCGGTGGACCTTGGTCACGAGCGGACATGTCGCGTCGATGGCGAGCAGATTGCGGCCCTGCGCCTCGGCGGAAACCGCCTTGGCGACGCCATGCGCGGAGAAAATCACGGGCGCGTCGGTCTGCGGGATTTCATCGAGCTCCTCGACGAAAATGGCGCCCTTCGCCTTCAGGGATTCGACGACATAGCGATTGTGCACGATCTCGTGGCGCACATAGACGGGCGGACCGAATTTGGCGAGCGCACGTTCGACCGCGTCGATGGCGCGGACCACGCCCGCGCAAAAACCGCGCGGCGAACACAGGAGAATCTTGAGCGGCGGCTTCAGGCCGCGGGGCTGGACATTCATAATGGCGCCTTTGGCAAAGGTTGCGCGCGTCAGCGCGGCATCGGCGTTTCGCCCATGGGACAAACGCAATTTTGGCGTCGATTGGCAGGAAGCAATGTCGCGGCGGCCGGAGTCTGTCAAGCGGGGTGGCCGCGCCCCTCCCCCGGCTTCATGCGTCGTCGGGCCTATCCGGCCCGCCCGGTCTGAGTTAGCATGACTGGAAACCCGGAAGCTCCGGCGCGGGTTTAGCAAGCGGGAGAGCGAACTCGCGCAGTTTGTTTGGGAGGAATCGATGTCCGATGTCGAGAGCATTCTGGCTTCCGCCCAGGGCGGCCAGCTCATCTCCAATCTTGCCCAGCGCTTCGGGCTTTCCGACGAGCAGATCGAGCGGGCCATTCAGGCGCTGACGCCCGCACTGACCATCGGCCTGAACCGGGCCGCCGAGGAGCCACAGGTCTTTGAAAAGACAGTGAGCGCGCTCGCCGGCGCCTCCCGTTATTCCTTCTTCGACGAACCGGCGGCGGCCGAAAGCGAGGATTCCGTCGAAATGGGACGCGATCTCGTGCACCACCTGTTCGGCTCGCCCGCCGAGACGGGCCAGGTGCTGCAGGCCGCCGCGCAGCAGTCCGGCGTGCGGCCCGACATTCTGAGCCAGCTCCTGCCTGTCCTCGCCTCGGTCCTTCTCAGCGGCCTGACCAAATCCATCAATGAGAAAGGGCTCGGCGACGTCCTCGGTCAGCTCGCCAACTCGGGCGCGCTCGGCGGCATTCTCGAACAGATCCTCGGCGGCGGCGCGCCCGGCCCTGCCCCGGCCCCGGCGCCCGCGCCCGCCCCCCTCCCGCGCGGCAATGCGGGCGGCGGACTCGGCGGCCTGCTTGGAACGATTCTGGGCGGTCTGCTCGGCGGCGGACGCGGCGCCCCGCCATCCGCGCCCAGCCGACTGCCGCCGCAGGGCCGTAGCGGCGACGTGCTGGAAACGGGCGCCGGCCCGACCGGATCGGGCGGCTTGCCCGGCGGCTTCGACGAAGCCTCGATTCAGCAGGCCATCGAAGAGATCAAGAAAACCCTTCAGGTGGGACGGGGCGCCAATGCGCCCGCGGGGGGCCAGAGCGCCGGCGGCGCTTCCGATCTCGAAGCCATATTGGGGCAAATTCTCGGTAAACGCTGACCGACGAGTCGGTCGCGACGAACCCATCCTCACCCGCCGCAGCCTTGTCTGCGGCGGGAGTGGTAGTCTGTCGTGCGCCGGTGAAGCTTCAGCGGGTCATGCACTTGCGTCCGGGCGGCTTTTCCGGCATCCATCCGGCGCCGTCCCGCCGGACGGCGCACGCATTTCGCGCCCCGCCCCGACCTTTGCGCCCGCATCGGCCATTCGCCCTAAGTATATGGGAAATTCTGCAAAAACATGGCCCGCGACGTAACCGACACGACGCCGATCGAGTCCCGCGAGGCGCTCGTGCACTGGCTTTCTGACGGCTGCAAGACGTCCGGCGCGCCGCTGCGCATCGGCACCGAGCACGAGAAGATCCCCTTCTACAAGGATACGCTGGGGCCGGTCCCCTATGGCTGCGTCGACGGCCGGTGCGGCGTCGGCAATCTGCTCGAAGGCATGCGCGAGACCATGGGCTGGGAGCCGATCATGGATCGCGACGCGCTGATCGGGCTCGCGCAGACCAACGGCGGCGGCGCCATTTCGATCGAGCCCGGCGGCCAGTTCGAACTCTCCGGCGCGCCGCTCCCCGACATTCACGCCACCGCGGCCGAACTGAACGCGCATCTGGGCGCCCTCGCGGGCGTGGCGCATTCGCTGGGCGTCGCCTTTCTCGACCTCGGCGCGAGCCCGAAATGGTCGCGCGCCGAGACGCCGGCCATGCCCAAGCAGCGCTACCGGATCATGGCGGCCTATATGCCGAAGGTCGGCTCGCGCGGCCTCGACATGATGTTCCGCACCGCGACCATTCAGGCCAATCTCGACTTCGTCAGCGAGGCGGACATGGTCGAGAAGGTGCGGGTCGGCCTCGCCCTGCAGCCGCTGGTGACGGCGCTTTTCGCCAATTCGCCTTTCCTCGACGGCAAGCCGACCGGGCGGCTCTCGCAGCGCTCCTACATCTGGCTCGACACCGACCGGGACAGAACCGGCATGCTGCCCTTCGCCTTCGAGGACGGGTTCGGCTTCGAGCGCTATGTCGATTACGCCCTCGACGTGCCCATGTATTTCGTCAAGCGTGGGGACGTCTATCACGACGTCGCGGGCGCGAGCTTCCGGGATCTGCTCGACGGGCGCCTGCCGCAGCTTCCCGGCGAACGCGCCACCATGTCGGACTGGGCCAATCATCTCTCGACGATCTTCCCCGAGGTGCGGCTCAAGACCTATCTCGAAATGCGCGGCGCCGATGGCGGACCGCGCGACCACATGACCGCCCTGCCCGCTCTCTTCGCCGGCCTGTTCTACGACCGCGTTGCGCTGGATCAGGCGCTGCAGCTGACCAAAGGCTGGTCGGCCGGCGCGCGTCAGCAATTGCGGGAGGATGTCCCGGCGCTTGCGCTGGAAGCAAGGATCGACGGCCGCAGCCTGCGGGAGATCGCGCGCGACGTGCTCGATCTCGCCGCCGCCGGCCTGAGACGGCGCGCGCTGATCGACGCGCAGGGGCGCGACGAGTCCATCTATCTCGCGCCGCTCGAAAAGATTGTGGAGCAAGGCCGCACGTTGGCGCAGCAGCGCCTCGACGCCTTCAACGGTCCGTGGGGAGGGTCGGTTGACGGCGCCTTCCGGGATTGCGTGATCCCGCTTTGAGCCTGCGCGCTCAGGGAGCCTGGAGTCTCTGAGAGGAGTGAAGCGCTCTGGGTGACGATCCCCATACCTCCCCCTTGCGGGGAGGTCGGCGGTCGAAGACCGCCGGGTGGGGAGTCCGCGTCGTTAAGACAGTGAGGGGCCGAGCCCTGGAATTCTCCGGTCTTAGCGCGGGAAGAGGTCGTTCAGCCCAAAGGGCGCCATCGGCTGAAGGTCGGAAGCGTGTCTCACGCCATCCTGAAGGGCGGCGTAGCCCATCGGCGCCGCAGCCGGCGCGGGGGCCATGTCGACGCGAACATGGCGGCCAATCTTGACGCAGCCGTTCGAACCCGCCACCGCGACATAGTCCGCGCCATAACTGGCGCAGTGGTTCGTCGCTTCGGCGTGCGCCGGAAGCGCGGAGAAAGTCGCTGCGAGAGCAAAGCCCGCGAGGATGGCGAGCGGCGCGTTGGGGCGAAAATCAGCGCACATCATGGCAGTCAGCCTTTTTTCCAATTACTGCGCCATCGAACGGCGCCGCAATCCCTTGCCCAATCCCTGTGCAGATGTCTCCGACGCCACCGCGTCCGAGTCATTAACTGCAATGGAGACAGATAATCCGCACATCGTGGCAGCATCGTGTCCCGACGGGGGATCTGTCCGTCACCTGTGGATTAAAAACCACAGTCCCTTAAATTTTTAGTTTACGGGGCAAGGATTGGTTAAACGCCCTTTACAAATCATTAAAAGTCCAATCTCCGATCGTCGCCTGAACGATCGCCAGCGCCGCGACAGCCGCCGTATCGGCACGCAGAACGCGTGGTCCAAGCGAAATTCTCGCGATGTTAGAGAGCCTTGCGATCGCCGCGCGTTCGTCGTCGTCAAACCCGCCTTCGGGCCCGACCAGCACCGAAACCCCGCGCCCGGTCCGGCCCTTGAGCGCTTCCACCGGATTATGAATGGGCGCATCCTCGTCGCAGAAAACGAGGAGCCTTTCCGGCGGAAAGGCGGCGAGAAAATCGTCCAGATCCACGGCCTCCGGCGCCTCGGGCACGCTGAGCACGCCGCATTGCTCGGCCGCCTCCACCGCATTGGCGCGCAGCCGCGATGAATTGACGCGGCGGACCTGGGTGCGGCGGGTGATGACCGGCAGGAGACGTCCCGCGCCCATTTCGGTGGCCTTCTGCGCCATGTAGTCGAGCCGCGCCTGTTTGAGCGGCGCGAAGCAGTAGTCGAGGTCGGCCCGCGGAGTCTGGGGGCGGGTCTGGCGATCGACCCGCAATTTGGCCGAACGGCGCGTCGTTTCAGCAAGATGGGCCATGAACTCGCCGTCGCGGCCGTTGAACAGCAGAATGGCGTCGCCCGCGCGCAGCCTCAGCACGTTGAGTAGATAATTGAGCGCCTCCGGCGGGGGAGAATCTCCACGCCCGGCGCGAGCGCGTCGTCCACGAACAGGCGCTGGCCAGAGAAATCGTAATGCGACAAGATGTTGACCTGCGAGGGAGAGACGGGCCTCGCCGGCCGCGTCGCGCCGCCTTGAAGCGGCCGTTTTGTTCGCCGACAGGTTGGCGAAAACTTGCGCAAGCAGCAAGCCTGCTGTTAACAGAATAGACACATTCCCGGAGCGGATCCCGATAATGACGATCAGCCGTCACTTCTTCTCGCGCCCGGTCGCGGGCCTGTCGCTGCTGGCGTTTCTCGCCGCCGCGGGCGCGGCGCATGCGCAGTCCTGTCAGGAGGACTTCCAGAAGCTGACCGACCGGCGCATGGCGCAGATCCAGGCGCTCAACAATCTCGGCAAGGCGGGCAAGGGCAAGATGGACCCGGTCGGCGCCTGCGCCGCGTCCAGGAAGCTGGTCAGCATCGAAACAGAGATGGCCGGCTACATGACCAAGAACAAGGAATGGTGCAACATTCCCGATCAGGTCCTGGACGGATTCAAGCAGGCCGCCGCAAAGTCGAGGGGCTTTTCCGCCCAGGCTTGCGGCGCGGCCGCCAAAATGAAGCAGATGATGGAGCAGCAGCGTGAGCAGGCCGCAAGCGGCGGCATGGGCGCGCCGCCCAGATTGCCCGCCGGACCGCTGTGAGCCTTTTAAGCGACGACAACGACGCACTGCCTGACGCCGTCATCGATCACCCGCTCTGGCGCCATGCGCCGGAGAACCTTCGCCCTTACGTTCAGCTTGCCCGCCTCGACCGCCCCGTCGGCTGGTGGCTGCTGCTGTTGCCCTGCTGGGAATCGAGCGCGCTCGCCTCGGCGGCGCTGCATGCGCCGCCCAATCTCTGGCATCTGACGCTGTTCTTCATCGGCGCGGTGGTGATGCGCGGCGCCGGTTCGACCTACAACGATTATGTCGATCGCGACATCGACGTGAAGGTCGCGCGCACCCGTGGACGCCCGCTCGCCTCCGGCCGGGTCAGCCCGCGCGGCGCGCTCTGGTTCATTGTCGCGCAATGCCTCATCGGCCTTGCGGTGCTGCTGTCCTTCAACGGCTACACGATCGCGCTCGGCTTTCTCTCGCCGCTGATCGTTCTCGTCTACCCCTTCGCCAAGCGCTTCACTTCATGGCCGCAGGCGATTCTGGGTTTTGCATTCGCCTATGGCGCCATGCTGGGATGGACGGCGCAAACGGGTTCTCTCGGCCTCCCCGCCCTGCTGCTCTATGCGTCCTGCATTTTGTGGACGATCGGCTTCGACACGATCTACGCCTTGCAGGATGTTCGCGACGACGCCATTGCCGGCGTGCGCTCGACGGCTCGGCTCTTCGGCGCACGGGTCAAGGGCGCGGTGGGCGGGCTTTATGCGGGGTCTGTCATTTGCGCGGCGCTGGCCGTTCATCTGATCGGCGGCGGGGTTTTCGCCTGGGCGGGCGTCGCCGCCTATGCGGCGCATCTTGCGTGGCAGGTCTCGCTGACGCACGAGGACACGCCGGTCGCCGTGGCGCTCAAACTCTTCCGGTCGAACCGCGACGCGGGGCTGCTGCTGTTTGCGGGGTTTTTCGCGCAGAGTTTGATCTACCTGTTCTAATCCGCCCCCCGCGTCAATGACGGTGTTGGCCTAGAACCGGCGGCCCGGCGGCGCGGGGTGACAGGCGAACACGGCGATCTCGTCGCCATTGTCGTATTTCAGCTCGCCCCGGCCCACATCGAGCGTATTGCGGACATGCTGCTCGACGCATTTCTTCGCGCCGTCTTCCATGCAGAGGCGGTCCGTGCCGAATGTGACGAGGCTTTTGTCGAGACTCATCACATAAACGACCTTCTCCTTGCGGCCGTATTTGTCCGGCCCGGAAATATAGGAGTTGGCGTCCTTATATTCCTCGGCGACGCCCTCGCTCCACATGATCTGTAGAAACCGCCTGCCAGTGTCGATGTCGACCATAGCGGTCTGATTGGAGCGGCCGCAGTCGAGGTGAATTTCCTCCGCAAGCGCCGGCGTCGTCAGCGCGGCAAGAGCGAGAATGACGAAGGCTCGCGTGGTCACTTGCCTTCCAGCCCGCGCTTCTGATCGAGGCAGGCGTCGAGCTGGGCGCGGCTCAGTTCCCAGTAGGACTTCCCGCAAAGCGCCTGATAGCGGCTGCTGTAGAAGAACGACCAGAGATTATAGCTGCCGAGCAGCAGCGCCAGCACAGCTGCAATCTTGAGAAGAACATTGAAGCTCGTGATCGGGTCGGTGTCGGGTCGCGACATGGCTGCCTCCGTTTGACACAATGTTAGGCTGGAAGCGCGCCACGTCAACGCCAGCCCGGCGACCCCGCGCCGGGGCCGTGGCGGGCGTCTCGCCCATTCACATGATCTGCACCGCAACCTGCTGATGCGACGGGACATAGCCGATATATTCGAACGTCAGACCGCTCTCTTCGATGAATTCGATAAAGGCGCGGTATTCATGATGACGCCAGCCGACATAATTGAAAAACTCGTCGAAAACGAGAATCGTGCCCGCAACGATGCGATCCCGGCACCCGTCGAAAACCGTCCGGGTCGACGAGTAAAGGTCGCAGTCGACATGGATGAGGGACGCAGGCCCCTCATGCGTCTCCATAAAGTCCGGCAGCGTCTTGTCGAACCAGCCGACAAGCAGCTCCACATTGGCGGCGACCGGCGGGAGACCGGCGCGAAAACTTCCTTTGCCGACATCCGGCCGCCAATCCTCCGGAAGCCCTTCAAAACTGTCGAAGCCGAAAATCTTCTGTTCCGTCTGTGCGGCCAGACGATTGATCGTGCGTCCCGAGAAGACTCCGAATTCCAGTATCAGCCCCTCAACCCTGCGCCGCCGCATGGCCTCGTCGAGCAGCGCGCCGCCGTCCTTGAATTTGGCGGCGCCCGCCATGTTCTGCGACACGAAAATCGCCGAGTTGATCGCGGCGGCCAGCGGCGCCACCGCGTCGAGATTGGCGCCGTCGCAGGGAAAGCCGCCGAGGCCGAACATTTTCTTGATCTCCGCTTCGGCCAGCAGGCTGAGCGTCTCCATGATGGTCGGGGCGGCGGCCTGAGAGGCGGACGGAGCGTTGAGCACGGGCTCTCCCATGAGCAGGACAAATGATCTGCTCATATAGCCGGGCAAACTTTTCGCAGGCTGACCCGCGCCGCGCTCAATCCAGCGTCTGGCGGAAGCGCATGACGGCGATGGTCATTGCGACAAGCGTGAAAGCGGCCAATGCGCCGGCGTCCGTGGCGAGATCGGAATAGCCCGAGCCTTTGAGCATCACCGAGCGGACGATGCGCAGATAATGAGTGAGCGGCAGCGCCTCGCCGATATATTGCGCCCAGGCCGGCATCCCGTAAAAGGGAAAGAGGAAGCCGGACAGCAGCATGCTCGGCAGGAAGATGAAGAACGTCATCTGGATCGCCTGAAGCTGATTTGCGGCGATGGTCGAGAGCGTGTAGCCGAGCGACAGATTGGCGACGATGAAGAGCAGCGTCAGCGGCACGAGCACACCGAGCGAACCCACGATCGGCACGCGAAACAGCAGGCTTGCAACGATCAGGATCGTCGCCATCTGCACGGCGCCCACGAGCACATAGGGCGTGATCTTGCCGAACATGATCTCGGTCGGCGTCACCGGCATGGCGAGCAGCGCCTCCATCGTGCCGCGCTCGATCTCGCGCGTCACCGAAAGCGCGGTGTAGATCAGCATGGTCATGGTGAGGATCGTGCCGATCAACCCCGGCACGATGTTGCGCCGCGCCTCGCCCGCCGGATTGTAGCGGCGCTGCACCAGCAGATCGAAGGGCGGCGGATTTTGTGCGAGCGACGCGAGCGGTCCGGTCAGTTCGCGATCCAGCGCCTGCTGCGCCGCGCCGACGGCGCCGGAGATCGCGACCGAGGCCGCCGTCGGATCTGTCGCGTCGGCGACGAGCAGCAGCGACGGCCGCTCGCCGCGCACGAGGCGGCGCGTGAAGTCCGGCGGAATCTGAATGACGAACTGCGCCTTGTTGGAGAGGATCAGCTTGTCGGCGTCCGCTTCGCCATGCGCGACATATTTGATGTCGAAGTAATCTGTCGCCCGCAATGCGCCGATCATGGCGCGCGCGATGTCGCTGTCGTCCTTGACGATGACCGCCGTGGGCAGATGCTTCGGATCCGTGTTGATGGCGAAGCCGAAGAGCAGCAGCTGCATCAGCGGGATTCCGACGATCATCGCGAAGGTCGGCCGGTCGCGCCGCAACTGGATGAACTCTTTCACGAAGATCGCGACGATGCGACTGAACGCCAGCGCCAGGCCGCCGCGCGCGCGCTTTTGCCCCAGTTCGAGTCCGTCGGTCATGCGGCGCCCTCGTGATTGCGCGTCATGAGTTCGATGAAGACGTCCTCCAGCGTCGCCTGATCCCGCGCCCATTGTTGGGCGGGATTGGCGTAGCGCTCGATGACCTTCGTCATCGCCTCGGCGTCACGTCCGGCCACATGCAGCGCGAGGCCGAAGCGCGCGACCATGTCGACGCCCGGCGCATGTTTCAGCTCGCTCGCCAGCGCGTCGAGCCCCTCGCCCGTGACGACCCATGTCGAGAGCCCCGCGTCCTGAATGATCCTGTCGATCGTGCCCGATACGAGCAGCCGGCCGTCGAGGATGTAAGCGATCTCGTGGCAGCGTTCGGCTTCGTCCATGTAATGCGTCGAGACCAGGACGGTCAGGCCCCGTGTGGCGAGATGATGAATCTCATCCCAGAAGTCACGCCGCGCTTTCGGATCGACGCCGGCTGTGGGTTCGTCGAGCAACAGCAGCGAGGGGTTTGGCAGAACGCAGGCGCCGAGCGCGAGCCGCTGCTTCCAGCCCCCGGACAATTCGCCGGCGAGCTGGTTCGCCCTCCCAGCGAGACCGAGCCGCTCCAGCGCCGCCTGCGCCGCCGCGCGCGGCGACTCGAGCCCATAGATTCGCGCGACGAATTCGAGATTCTCGCGGATGGTGAGATCGCGATAGAGCGAGAAGCCCTGCGTCATATAGCCGACGTGGCGCTTGATCTCTTCCTGCTGCGTACGGATGTCGTATCCCAGACAACGACCCTCGCCGGAGTCGGGGGTGAGCAGGCCGCACAACATGCGGATCGTCGTCGTCTTGCCGCTGCCGTTCGGCCCGAGAAAGCCGAGGATGCGCCCGCGTTGAACGCTGCAGCGTCAGGTCGTCGACAACCTTGCGGGCGCCGAAAGACTTGGTGAGACCCTTCACCTCGATGGCGATGTCGGGCGCTGTCGCGACAGACTCAGCCGGCATGAACCGCCCGCCTCTCAACCGTCATGGCCGGGCTGGTCCCCGCCATCCACATCGCGAGGCGCTTCCTCGGACGCCCGCGACGCGCGCGGACCAGTCTCATTTCTCGGGCTCCGCGATCGGCGTTACCGCAACCGGCATGCCGAGCGGCAGTTCCCGCGCCCGCCCCTCGAGCCGCGCCTCCGCCTTGAAGACGAGCTTGGCGCGCTCGACGTCGCTGAAGATCACCGGCGGCGTGAATTCCTGTCGGCTCGACACGAAGGAGATGCGCCCGGCGAGATTGCCCGGACAGCCGTCGCAGACGACCTTCACCTGTCCGCCGACCCTCACGCTGGAAAGCCGCGGCTCCGGCACATAGAAGCGCACCTTGCGGTTTTCGGGCGGCAGCAGCGCCACGATCGGCTGGCCGGCGTTGACGACCTCGCCGGGACGGAAAAAGACGTCCTGCACCACGCCGGCCGCCGGCGAACGGACGTTCTGGCGGCCGATGCGGATGTCGATCCCTTCGAGCTGCGCGCGCGCCTGCTGCATGGCCGCCTCCGCCGCGGTGATTTCCTGCGACCGTCCCGGGATCAGGGCCGCGTTCACCTGACGCCGCGCCTCCTCGACGCTCGCCTCGTCGCGACGCAGGGACATTTCGGCGCGGTCCAGCCCCGCCTTGGCGACGTCGCCCTTTGCGAAAAGTTTGCGCTGCCGGTCATAATCGTTTTGCGAGAGTTTGAGCGCCGCTTCGGCGCGCTTCAAACCCGCCTGCAGAACCGCGACCTGTTCGGGACGGCTCGTCGCCGCGCGCAGATTGGCGAGCTGCGCCTCCATCTGGCCGATGCGCGCCAACGCCTCGGAGCGCTGACGATCGAGCAGCGTCGTCGACATGGTGAAAAGCGAGATCGCCGGGCTTGACGACCGACCCCGCCGCCACCGCAGAGGCTCGCCAGCCGCTCGCCCTCATTGGGGCCGATATAGAGCACTTCGCCCTCGACATAGCCGAGGAAGGGCGCGCCGTCGGCGCCATGGTCGCGGGTCATCCGCCAGGCGAAAAAGCCGCCGAGCGCGAGAAGGATCACCGCCAGCGCGGCCACGCGTCGCATCCTTCGCCGCCTCCTCTCCTGCGAGAGCCCGCCCGTCGACTCGACGGGCGCAAACTCCTTTTGGCGCGCCGGGCGCAAAAAGGCTACAGTGCGCCGCCCATGTTGCCGGAAGGAACCCGAAAAGGGATCGGAAATGTCTGAAGAGATTACGGAATTGCCCGAGCGCGAAGGTATGGATTATGACGTGGTGATCGTCGGCGCCGGCCCCGCCGGCCTCGCCGCCGCGATTCGCCTCAAGCAGGTTGCGCCCGACCTTTCCGTCGTCGTCATCGAGAAGGGCTCCGAGCCCGGCGCGCATATCCTCTCCGGCGCCGTCATCGACCCCATCGGCCTCGACCGCCTGATCCCGGACTGGCGCACGCGCGACGAGACGCCGCTGAAGACGCAGGTCCATGACGACCAGTTCTATTTGCTGAGCGAAACGGGCGGCGTCCGCCTGCCCAACGCGCTGATGCCGAAGCTGATGAACAATCACGGCAACTTCATCGGCTCTCTCGCCAATGTCGTGCGCTTCCTCGCGGCCGAAGCCGAAGGGCTCGGCGTCGAGATCTATCCCGGCTTCGCCGGCGCGGAAATCCTCTACGGCGACAAGGGCGAGGTGCGCGGCGTCGCCACCGGCGACATGGGCGTCGATCGCGACGGAACGCCGAAGGACAGTTTTACCCGCGGCATGGAATTGCGCGGAAAATACACACTCTTCGCCGAGGGCGCGCGCGGCTCGCTCACCAAGGAGCTTCTGGCGAAATACGATCTCTGCAAAGACAGCGACGTGCAGAAGTTCGGCATCGGCTTCAAGGAGCTGTGGCGCATTCCGAAGGAAAAGCACAAGCCGGGTCTCGTGCAGCACTCCTTCGGCTGGCCGTTGCAGACCGACACGGGCGGCGGTTCGTTCCTCTATCACTTCGAGGACGGTCTCGTGTCGATCGGCTTCGTCGTGCATCTGAACTATTCGAATCCGACGCTCTCGCCCTTCGACGAGTTCCAGCGCTTCAAATGCCATCCGATGATCGCGCCGACGCTCGAGGGCGGCGAACGCCTCGCCTATGGCGCGCGCGCGCTGACCGAAGGCGGCTGGCAGAGCGTGCCGAAGCTCGTCTTCCCCGGCGGCGCGCTGCTCGGCTGCGCGGCCGGCTTCATGAACGTGCCGCGCATCAAGGGGTCGCACAACGCCGTGCTCTCCGGCATTCTCGCCGCCGAGCATGTCGCCGCCGCAATTGCGGAAGGGCGCGAATATGACGAGGTGAGCGCCTATGACGCCGCATGGCGCGCGTCGGAGATCGGCAAGGACCTCAAGCCGGTGCGCAACGTCAAGCCGCTCTGGTCGAAATACGGCACCTATATCGGCGCCGCGCTCGGCGGCCTCGACATGTGGACCAATTCGCTCTTCGGCTTCTCCTTCTTCGGCACGCAGTCGCACGGCAAGCCGGATTACGCCTGCCTCAAGCCGCTCTCCGAAGTGACGCCCATCGTCTATCAGAAGCTCACGCAGAAGCCGGCCTTCGACAAGCTCTCCTCGGTCTTCGTCTCCAACACGAACCATGAGGAAGACCAGCCGGTGCATCTGCGGCTGACAGATCCGTCGATCCCCATCGACCAGAACCTGCCGATCTATGGCGAGCCCGCGCGGCTCTACTGCCCGGCGGGCGTCTATGAAGTCGTCTATGGCGACGAGGACGCGAAGAAAGATCCGCGCTTCGTGATCAATGCGCAGAATTGCGTCCACTGCAAAACCTGCGACATCAAGGACCCGGCGCAGAACATTACCTGGGTTCCGCCGGAAGGCGGCGGCGGCCCGAACTATCCGAACATGTAATGGCGAACGACGTCATGGCCGGGCTCGTCCCGGCCATCCACGCGACACTCAAAAGCGCCGACGCGGCCCGGCGTGGACGCCCGCGACAAGCACGGGCATGACCCGGTTACGGTC
This sequence comes from uncultured Alphaproteobacteria bacterium, assembly GCA_963717565.1. Lineage (GTDB taxonomy): Bacteria > Pseudomonadota > Alphaproteobacteria > Rhizobiales > Beijerinckiaceae > Methylocystis. The sequence continues at coordinate 108,278 of CAVQWJ010000014.1, read as the reverse complement.
GAGCGCGCGAATGTTCACGAGCCCCGATGTTTTTCATTCTCTCCAAGATTTTTGAGTTCTTTGCGGCGCCAACGAATTTCGCGCTTTTTGTCGGCGCCCTTGGCGTCGGGCTTACTCTCACGCGTTACCGGACGGCAGGTTGCAGACTTGCCGGCGGCGTCATCGTCTTTCTGTTGCTGCTGGGCTTCTCACCGCTCTCCATGCTGCTCACTCTGCCATTGGAGACGCGGTTCGCGCCGCTCGCTGCGAATGGGCCAGCGCCCGACGGGATTATCGTGCTTGGCGGCATGCTGGATGAGCGATCGTCATCGCTCCACGATCAGCCTGTGCTCAACGACGCGGCGGAGCGTCTGACCGAAGCGGTCCGGCTGCGGCGCCTCTATCCGGATGCGCGCCTCGTCTTCACCGGCGGCTCGGCGGCCCTGCGCGGTTCGGCGCATACGGAAGCCGAATATGTGCGGAGGTTCTGGACGGAGCTTGGAGTCGATCAGAACGGCGTCTTCTACGAGGATCGCTCGCGCAATACGTACGAAAACGCGGTTTTCACGCGCGATCTCGTCAAGCCGGGGCCGAACGAGCGCTGGCTGCTCGTCACCTCGGCCACGCACATGCCGCGCTCGGTCGGCCTTTTCAGAAAGGCCGGCTTCAACGTGATCGCCGACCCGGTCGATTATCGCACGACCGGCAAGGCGAACGACTGGTCTCTCAATCCGCGCGCTGCGGATAGCTTCGTTCTTGCAGAAGTCGCCATGCACGAATGGATCGGCCTCGTCGCCTATTGGTTGACGGGGAAGACCGAAGCCCTGTTTCCGGGGCCGTGACTTTACGCATAGCGAGCCGTTCGCAGCAATGATGGCGGAGACGAAGCGTCCGCTACTCCGATCGCCGCCGGCCTCTGGTCGTCGTCGACGGCTCGAGGCTGCGGCCGCCGCCGCTCCCCGGCCAGGCGCCATGCTTCATTTCCAGAAATAAAGCGATCGCCTGCGCGCGGTTGCGCACTTCGAGCTTCTCGAAAAGGTTTCGCAAGTGAAACTTGATCGTATTGATCGAGACGCCGAAATCCTTGGCGAGCTGACTGTTGGTGTGGCCGGAGCCGAGCGCCGACAACAGGCTGCGCTCGCGCAGCGTCAAATTCTCCAGCGGGTCGCTGCGCATCTTGCGGATGTCGACAAACGGAAACACCATGTCTCCGGCCGCGACCGCGGCGAGCACGTCGAGAAGCCGCTCCGGCGGGGCGCGCTTGGAGACGAAGCCGGCGCCGCCGAGTTGCAGCGTCTCGGCCGGCGCCGCGGGATCATTGGTGCCGCTGTAGACGACGATCTTGGGCGCCGACACCTGACGTGAAAGCGCGCGCAACACGTCGCGCGCATGCAGCGTCGGCAATTGCCAGCCGATGACGGCGATCGCGAATTTCTGCTGGCGCGCGGCCTCCAGAAACTCCTCGCCGTCCGTCACCTTCAGCACGAGATGGAAACGCTTGTCGTCCGACAGCAGCTTGTCGAGCCCCGCGAGGATGAGCGGGCTCTTGTCGGCGATGGCGACGTCGATGCGGTCGGCCTGAACCAGGCTTACGCCATCGTCATTTTCGGGACGCGGTTTCGCTCTCGGCGCTTCCGCCTCGCCGACTTGACCCTCGACAGACCTGATCGAAGAGGTAGGAGTCATTCGTTCCTCCAGACCCGCGTGACGCAGCATCGCGCAGAGCCAAACCACCCGATCAGTTCGAAGCGCCTTGTTTGCGGGTGGAATTATTATGATTGGCGCCGGAAGACGACCTACCCGTTCGAGTTGGCGTCCGGGCTAGAATACAAGGCGGGCGCTGGGGCGCAAGCCCTCTTCTTCGGGCGGGGGAAACAAAATTGGGAAGCACAAAAAATTTAGGCGCGTCGCATCGGCAAGCCGACGCGCCGCGCCTCGAAAATCGAGCGACGAACGCTGATTAGTCGGTGAAGACCCAGCGGGCGGCGAAATAGGCGGCCGCGCCAATGACGATGATGCCGATCATGCCGGCGGGGGTCGAAGCGTAGCTGGTCAGTTCGAGAATAGCGCCCATGTATTTCCTCCTTCAGTCACACACTTTGTCGGTTTAACTATCAGCCGACATTGCCATCCGATCCGTCCGCGGGGACGGAGTCGTCAGATTACGTTTTAGGATCGCATCGCGGACATGTTCCCCTTCGCGTATTTACGCGAAACCTCGAAAGGGTGGGCGCATATCTGGCTGGCCCTGCCCGCACCCGGTGAGCCATATGCGACCACAGTTTTTCGTCTGCGGTCCCGAAATGCGGTGATTAAACGAACTATTGTAGTCGCTGACCCTTGTCAAGCGAACTCGCCTGCCGCCACGGCGGCTGAATGTCGCGGGCGTCCCGGCTTTTGCGGAGATAGCGCTTGCCGTGCGGGAAGTCCCGAGCCTAATGTCCGCGCAGTCGGAAATGAGGGCGAGATGGCCAGAACGTCGTTGAAATATGTGATTATCTTCGTCGCGCTTGTTGGCGCCGCGGGCGCCATTTTCTACGCCCGGCGCACTGTGCCGGTCTGCGCGGAGGATGGAAAATACATGGCCAGCGTCGCCGACTGTCAGGCCTGGGGACTGGACGCGAAGCTGTGCAAAGAAGCGGTGGAAAAGGCGCGCGCTGTCGCCGCGCGCGCAGCCCCGAAAACCGAAACAATGTTCCAGTGCGAGTTGCGCTTCACCGACTGCTTCGAGAATCCGGCCGGCGGCTTTTCGCCGCGACCGGCCTTCTGCCTGCGCGCGGACGGCGAGCCCACGGAAATCCGTTACCTCGAATATGAGTCAGACCGCCGCAATCGCAAAAAGACGAAGGAAGTGCGTATCGACTGACAAGCTCGGGCGCCGATCGACGCCATTGGGCGACCTCCCCGAAAAGGGAGGTAAGAGATGCAGCGCGATCTGCGCCTCTAGCGCCGCGTCTCAGCGCGCTTCGAGCCGATCTGGAAGTCCGACGCCTCGATGATCAGTTCACCGGCGCCGGTCTTCAGGTCGATGCGAATTGGCACGACGACGCGCGCCTCCGGCAATGGCGCGAGCCAGACGTTGATGTCGCGGTTCTCCGCCATGTATCGGGTCGACTTGCTGTCCGGCCGATGACCGGCGATTGGCATGTAGCGCGCGGAGCAAACCGCGACCGGGCCGGAATAACCCGCGGTGCTCGCGGTCTGCTCGCCGGAATAGGCGAGCGCCACATCGAAGCGCGTCACGCCGTCGAAAACCGAAATGGTGCGGTTGCAGGCGGCCGGTCCGGTGAGCTCCTGCCCCTGCGGCACGTTCATGATGAGGGCGCTGACCGGATCGACCACGCGCTTCTTGTTGCCGTCCGTCACCGGAATGCGCTGCTCGGCGTCCCATGGCTCCGGCTTGACCTCCACCATCCGCACGGCGTTGCTCGCCAGCGACATGCGCACCGTACGCACGTCCTCTTCATTCGAGGTCGTGTTGGCGTAGGCGGCGGGCGACGGGCCGGCGGCGGTGAGGCCGCCGCTGGCGGTTGCGGCGCCCTTGGTGTTGTTCACGAGATTGGCGAGGCCGCTCGTGCGCATTGAAATATCGATGCGGTAATTGCGGTCGACGACGCCCGAGGCATAAGCGCTGCCGATGTTGATGCCCATCAGGCTGAGCGCATAATGCGCCTTCAGCGTCTCGGCCTGCGCCGCGCAGGCAAAGCTGGCCAGCAGCGGGAGAGACGCAAGGATCGCGCGCTTTTTCATCTTCCTCATCTGCAACGTCATCGCTGGAGTTGGGTCGCGCGTCATCGGTGGTTCCTCACGCCGACTCTTGCCAGTGTCCGTCAGCGTATATGCGCCAGGACCGCAGCCCGGCTTTCGCGACAACCATCCGGCCGGCTTTCGCCTCCGCCACCAGATGCTTGAATACGAGCGGCGTACGCCAGGAAAAGGGCTTTTCCGGGTCGCAAACGGCATGGTACTCGTCGCTGTCCGGATCGTCCATAAGTAGCGTTCCAACCTTGTCGGGCCGCATCGTCGCGGGCAGGCCGCGATCTTCCTTCCACTGGCAATAATAGTCGCGGCACACTTGCGGGCGCGTCGCATAGACCCCGCAACCACCTGTTTGCACGCAATGTTCGCACAGCTTGCCGGCTGTCTTTTTCAGTTCCTCGATTTCGAGAACCTTGCAGCAGAAGAAGCATGGCCCGCAGGCTTTACCGGGGATTTCAAGCATGTGATGGGCCGCGAGACAGTGAGAATCGAATCAGCGTATTCTCCCCGCGGCGGCGCTGGATGCAAGCCGCGCCGAAAATAATCAAAATCCCTTCCCCGCCGACGAGAGCGAGGCCATGTCGCGAGTGATCGACCCTTCGACCCTTTTCGTTTCCGCTCAATGGCTCGCGGATCATCTGGAAGATCCCGGCGTGCTCGCCTTCGACGCTTCCTGGCACATGCCCGCGGCGAACCGGAACGCACGAGAGGAATATCTCGCCGGCCATATACCGGGCGCCGTCTTCTTCGACATCGACGGCGTCGCCGATCATTCGACCAATCTGCCGCACATGCTGCCTTCGCCCGAGGTTTTCGCCGCGGAGATGCGCCGGCTCGGCTTCGCCGACGGGATGCAGGCGGTCGTCTATGACAGCGTCGGCCTGTTCTCCGCGCCGCGCCTCTGGTGGACGCTGCATGCCTTCGGCGCCGACCGCGTCTCGATCCTGGAGGGCGGCCTGCCCGCCTGGAAAGCAGAGGGCCGCCCGCTGCAGACAGGCGACGTCGTTCGCGAGCCAAAGGAGTTCACGCCGCGGTTCGACGCCGGCCTCGTCGCTGACGCCGCTCAGGTCAATGCGGCGCTGCTCAGCGGCGCCGCGCAGGTCGTGGACGCCCGCTCGGCCGACCGCTTCATGGGCCTCGTACCCGAGCCGCGGCCCGGCCTGCGGGGGGGCCATATGCCCGGCGCCTATAATCTGCCCTTCCCGGCTGTGGTCGAGGGCGGACGGATGAAAGACAAGGCGGGGCTGGACGCCGCCTTCGCCGCCGCGGGTCTCGATCCGGAAAAGGCGACCATCGCGAGCTGCGGGTCGGGCATGACCGCCTGCATCCTCAGCCTCGCCCTGGCGGCCTCGGGACGCGCGCCCGCGACGGTCTATGACGGCTCCTGGTCGGAATGGGGCGGCCGAGCCGATCTGCCGACTGTGTCCTATACAGGAGCGGCAGCCTAGTTTATAGGCAGCATCAGCCTAAAAATTAGACAACCTATCCTGAATGCAAGCAAACGGCCGGAATTGGGCGCCAACCGTTTGGCCATGGCGCGGAATTCGCTCAAATGGTAGAAGCTCGGCGGCGTCGGCTAACGGCGAAGCGCGGGTGCGGCGAGGGCGTAGACGCAGCGGGGATAAACGATGAAGAAGGTCGAGGCGATCATCAAGCCTTTCAAACTCGATGAGGTGAAGGAAGCCTTGCAGGCGGCGGGACTGCAGGGAATCACCGTCACCGAGGCGAAGGGCTTTGGACGCCAGAAAGGGCACACCGAACTCTATCGGGGCGCCGAATATGTCGTGGATTTCCTGCCGAAGGTGAAAATCGAGATCGTCCTTTCGGATGAGGCTGTCGAGCGTGCGGTGGAGGCCATCCGCACCGCCGCGCAGACCGGCCGCATCGGGGATGGCAAGATTTTTGTTTCAAACATCGAAGGCGCAATTCGAATCCGCACCGGGGAAACCGGCGCGGACGCGATTTAGCCATTCTCGGGCCCCCTCCAATGAGCTTCCTGGAAAAACTGTTCCGCCGCGCTGAGGCGCCGCAAACGCGCACAACCAATGACAAGGAAGAGGCAAGAACGGACATGACAACGGCCAAGGACGTAATCAAGCAGATCAAGGACAACGACGTTAAATACGTCGACTTCCGCTTCACCGATCCGCGCGGCAAATGGCAGCACGTCACCTTCGACGTCTCCATCGTCGACGAGGATGCGCTGACGGAAGGCATTGCGTTCGACGGCTCCTCGATCGCCGGCTGGAAGGCGATCAACGAGTCCGACATGACGCTGATCCCCGATCTCGCCACCGTCACCATGGACCCGTTCTTCGCCGCAGCGACGATGGTCATCGTTTGCGACGTCGTGGAGCCCACCACCGGCCAACCCTATCCGCGCGACCCGCGCTCGATCGCCAAGAAGGCGATGGCGCACATCAAGACGCTCGGCCTCGGCGACGTCGCCTATTTCGGTCCGGAAGCCGAATTCTTCGTCTTCGACGACGTGCGCTTCTCCGCCGACCCCTACAACACGGGCTTCCAGCTCGACTCGTCGGAACTGCCGTCGAACTCCGACACCGCCTATGAGGGCGGCAACCTCGGCCACCGCGTGCGCACCAAGGGCGGCTATTTCCCGGTTCCGCCGGTCGAACTCGGCGCAGGACATGCGCTCCGAGATGCTCGCGGCCATGGCGGCCATGGGCGTCGCGGTCGAGAAGCACCATCACGAGGTTGCTTCCGCGCAGCACGAACTCGGTCTGAAGTTCGACACGCTGGTTCGCGTCGCCGACCATCTGCAGATCTACAAGTATGCGATCCATCAGGTCGCGCATTCCTACGGCAAGACGGCGACCTTCATGCCGAAGCCGGTCTTCGGCGACAACGGCTCGGGCATGCACGTCCACCAGTCGATCTGGAACGAAGGCAAGCCGGTCTTCGCGGGCGACAAATACGCCGGCCTGTCGCAGGAGTGCCTGTGGTACATCGGCGGCATCATCAAGCACGCCAAGTCGCTGAACGCCTTCACCAACCCGTCGACCAACTCCTACAAGCGTCTGGTCCCGGGCTATGAGGCGCCGGTGCTGCTCGCCTATTCGTCGCGCAACCGTTCGGCCTCCTGCCGTATCCCCTTCGTGACCAGCCCGAAGGCGAAGCGCGTCGAGGTTCGCTTCCCCGATCCGACGGCGAACCCCTATCTGGCCTTCGCCGCCATGCTGATGGCCGGCCTCGACGGCATCAAGAACAAGATCGATCCGGGCGCTCCCGCCGACAAGGACCTCTACGACCTGCCGCCGGAAGAGCTGAAGGCGATCCCGACGGTCTGCGGCTCGCTGCGCGAGGCGCTCGACTCGCTCAAGGCCGATCACGCCTATCTCACCGATGGCGGCGTGTTCAGCGAGGACTTCATCCAGGCCTGGATCGACCTGAAATACACCGAGCTGATGCGTTACGAGATGACGCCTCATCCGGTCGAGTTCGACATGTATTACTCCTACTGAGATCGGCCCGAGGCGCGGCGGCTCCGCCGCACCGCGAGGATCGAAACAGAGCCGGGGACTGGCGAGAGCTGGTCCCCGGTTTTTTTTGCTGGTTGGGACAACCGGCGCCTATCGCGAGCCGCCTCTACCTCCCCTTTACGGGGAGGTCGGCGGCCAAAGGCCGCCGGGTGGGGTTCAGGCCGCTACGGCGTGGATGGGGGCTTTACCCCACCCGTCGCGCGTTCCGCGCGCCACCCTCCCCCTAAAGGAGAGGGATCGACTCACGAGCGGCGTTCGGACTGGTCGCCGGGCGCTTTCTTTCGGGCCCGGCGGCGCCTACATCAGGCTGAACCGCGAAAGAGGATCCCATGGCCAATACGATCACCGTCACCGTGCCGCACGACCTTGGCGTCGAGACCGCGAAGAAGCGCCTCTCCGAGCAGTTGGAGAAGCTTCGGCACGACTATGTCGATAAAATCGCGCATTCCGAGGTGAGTTGGTCGGGAGATGTGGCGACGATCCGCGTCAACGCGGTCGGCCAGCAGGCGACGGCGACAATGACCGTGCTCGCGGATATGGTGCGGATCGAGGTGCAACTCCCCTGGCTGCTCGCGGCGATCGCCGGCAAGGTGCAGACCTTCATTGCGCATAATGCGAGCGACGTGCTGAAGATCGGGAAATCGTAAGATCTTCGCCGCAGCCTGACGAGTGAGTCCGAATTGGCCGAACTGATCCTCACCACTTTCGACTGGGTTCCCGAATTACCGCGCGGCCATGTGCGGGACATACGCGTGCGTTGGGCTCTCGAAGAGGCGGGTTTGCCCTATCGTGTGAACAGCGTGCCATTTCGCAATCGGGGCGCCGGACATTTTGCGCACCAACCGTTCGGCCAGGTTCCGTGGTTAACGGATGGAGACATTTCGATTTTCGAGAGTGGCGCAATCCTGCTTCATCTCGGCGAGATGAGCGACAGGCTGATGCCTGCCGATCCGCGCGGCCGCAACGATGTTAAACAATGGCTTTTCGCGTCGCTCGCCTCGGTCGAGGCGGCAAGCCAGCCCTGGTCTTTCTTCCAGTTCACCGGCAACACCGGCGATACGCCGATGTGGAAGTTCTTCGATGACTTCGTAAGCGCTCGGCTCAAACACATGGAGACGGCGCTGGTAGGACGCGAGTGGCTGGCCGGACCTTTCTCGATCGCCGACATTCTGATGGCGGACGTGCTGCGACTTGTTGATCGTTTCGGAGGGCTCGCGGAATTTCCTGCCTGTCGCGAGTATGTGGCGCGCGCCACGGCTAGACCGTCTTTCGTGAAGGCGCATGCAGACCAGATGGCGCATTTTGCCGCGGCCGATTGAGTGAGCGGTAATTTCTCGACGGCATCACGTCTATTTTGGCCTCATGTGAGGCTGACGCGGAAAAGCACATCATATGCTCTGATGGCAAGCGCCGCCTCACAGTCCGTCGACGCGCCGAGAGGTTCCCTCTTATCGTGAAGACGAAAGGCCAATAAAACGCGAAGCGCTCAACTTGGATATCTATTTACGAGCGCGAGGCGGCGTTTTCCTTACGCCTCTTCCTTCACTTGCGCTGGATCTTCCACGCGTGGCGCCGGCTCCGCCGCAACCTCGGGCTTGTCGCCGGAGACAAGCTCCACAATGCCCGCCTCGATCGCCAGCGCGCTCGCGGCCGCCGCGGCGGCGAGCTTGTCGAGCTCGGGGAGTTGCAGAACGGTCTTGGCCGGCTCGGACGTCGCCGCCATCTTGATGCCCGCCTCGGACAGGCGGCGATGCAGGTCGAAATGCAGATCGCTGCGCACGCGCGAGGATTTTTCGACGTCGGCGACATAGCACCAAAGCTCGAATTTGAAGCCTGACGCCTCCATGCCGAGGAACATCACCTGCGGCGCCGGGATGCGCAGCACATCCTCCTGCGCGCGCGCGGCGGCGAGCATGATGTCGCGCAACATTTCGGGATCGACGCCGGAGTGCGGAGACAGGGCGAGCTTGATGCGTCCGACCCTGTCGCCGCGCAGCCAGTTTTTAACAATGCCTGTGATGAGATTCTGGTTTGGCACGATCATCGTCGCGCGGTCGAATGTTTCGATTTCCGTCGAGCGCACATTGATCCGGCGCACATAGCCCTGCTCGTCGCCGACCACGACCCAGTCGCCGACGCGAATGACCCGCTCCCACAACAGAATAAGGCCCGAGACGAAATTGCCGACGATGGATTGCAGGCCGAAGCCGATGCCAACCGACAAGGCGCCCGCGACGATCGTGATCTTCTCGACGCCGATGCCCAGAGTCGACATCGCCAGCAGCGCGGCGATGATCGTTCCAACGTAACCGAGCGTCGCATTGATGGAGCTGCGCAGGCCGACATCGAGTCGCGTCAGCGGCAGGAAGCGCGTGTCGAGCCAGCGGCGCAGACCCTGGGTCGCCGCGAGAACGAGGAAGAACAGCCCAACCGCCGTGACCGCCGCCGAGGGCGAAACGGTGACGTCGCCTATTCTGAAGGAGTAGAAGCCGCTGCGGATGGTTGCGAGCAGATCGTTCGATTCATAGCCGAACGGCGCCAGCGCGACGAGAGCGGCGACAACCCAGGCGAAGAGAGTAATCACGCCGGAAAGCAGCACGCCGATCGGCGCGAGCTGGTCGCGCTTGACGCCGAGACCGCTGATCAGACTGCGGCCGAGGAGACCTTCCGCAGAGAAGGCGTGCGCGACGCCCTCCGTCGCCAGAACAACGACGACATAGAGCGTAAAGGCGACGCTCGCCGTCCAGGCGGCCTGCATGATGACGAAGTTCGCGAAAGTCACATAGCCGAGCGCGCAGGCGCCGACGATCGCCGCAAGAAGGACCGCGCCGACGAAACGCGTGAGCGCGAGCCAGTCGCGTCCCTCGCGCGTCGCGCCCGCCTCGCCCTCCGCGACCACCTTGCGCGGCGCGAGCGCAATAACGGCCCAGAGCAGCAGGATGGCGACGGACATCACGCCGACGCCACGAGTCACGATGACGACCGGCAGGCTCGCCTGAACCACCTCTTCGATATGTTCGGCGAAGCGCGTGATCGACATGGCGATCGCCGCCGCCGTCAACAGCCGGACGAAAAGCCTTGCGAGACGGTCGCCGGGATCGATCACACGCCAGGCGGCGTTCGCGGGCGCGAAGACCGCGCGCGCCGCGCCATAGACGAAGGAGATTCGCGCAATCGCTTCGAAGAAGCGCCACCAGACCGGCTGCAAGGCCGCGTCGAGAAGGTCCATTCCCTCGAGCGCGGCGTCGAGCGCGGCGGCGGCGGCGATGGGAACGGCGGCCGCGACGATGGCCGTCCATCCGGCGCCCGCGGCGCGGCGCAAGCGGCTGGGGGTCTTTCCCGCGTGGTTGCGGACCAGCACCCGCCGCGACAGGATGAAGGCGGGCGGCAGGGCCAGCAGGATCGCGATCACGACGGCCCAGAACTGCGTCTTACGGCTTTCGAGACGCACAATGAAATTTGCGAAGCGATCCGAAAGGAAGGCGGCGCCGTCCCGCGAGACGTCCGGCATGTCGGCCAGCGCGGCGCGCCACAGATCGACCGAGAACAGGCCGCTGGTGCGCAGGAAAAGGGTTCTGGCGAAGAGATCCCGCTGACGCGCGAGAATCGCCACGCTGAGCTGGCGCGTCTCCAGCAGCATGGCGCGCGCGCGCTTGAGGGTCGCGTCGATCCCGTCGAAGGTCTTGCGCTGCTCGACGAGCTCGGCGCTGGCGCTCGCCTCGGCGGAGCCCGCCTCGGGAGCAGCCGCAGGCGCGGGCGGGGGCTGCGACTTGGCGGCGTCCGCTTTCGCCGTCTCGGGTTTGGTCGACGTCGTCGGCCGCACGGGCGGCAGCGGCGCGGGCTTCTGCTGCGCCTGTGGCGCCGGCGGCTGGGGTTGCGCGGGTGCAGGGGCCGGCTCGGCCGGCTTGTTCGCCGCCGGGGCGAGTTCCTTCAGCCGCGCGTCGACCGCCGCGAGACGTGGCGTCAGAAGCTCGATCGACTCCTCCAGCTCACGACGCAGCGGCTCAATTCTTTCGCGCAATTGGCGCAGGGCGCGGTCCGAGAGACTGGCGTCTTCCAGGCTCTTGTGCACCTCGTCCAGAGTGCTGCGAGTGCGGTCCAGGCGGGCGTTGACCTGATCGAGCGTCGTAACGCCATCCTCGGCGCTGACGCGCAAGGGGATCAGGGCAAGGAGGCAAAGGACGATGAGAAGCGTCAGTCTGCGCAAGCGCATATCTCCGAAAGGCGCGGCGAATCGCCTTAGAAATCCTAGCGAGTCTAGAGGTCGTCCCGATAGAAATGCACGCGTCCGGTGCGGTCCGTGACCCGAAACCCGCCTGAGCCATCCGCCTCCATCCCCGCGACAGGCGTCTTGCCGAAGCCGCCGGGAATGTCGAGCACATAGGCCGGGACGCCGATCCCCGTCAGCCTGCGGGAAAGCTCGGCGTGAAGACGCTTTCCTGCCTCAATATTGAGGCGAAAATGGCGCGTGCCCGGCGCGAGGTCCGGGTGATGCAGATAATAGGGCTTCACCCCCAGCGCCAGCAGATCGCGCATCAGGGCTTCGAGCGTGTCGGCGTTGTCGTTCACCCCGGCGAGCAGCACGGTCTGCGAGAGCAGCGTCACGCCCGCCCCGCGCAGCCGGGAAATGGCGGCGCAGGCGGCGGGCGAGAGTTCGCGCGGGTGATTGACGTGCAGCGCCAGATACAACGCCTTGCCGCTTTCCCGTAACGCCGCCAGCCGTTCGGGCGTGACGAGCTCCGGCGCCGCCGTCGGGGCGCGGCTGTGGACGCGCAGGATTTTGACGTGCTCGACTGCCGCAAGGCGACCAGCCGCAGACGCAAGACGGCGGGCGGAGAGCATCAGCGGGTCGCCGCCAGTGAGGATGACCTCGAAGATTTTCGGCGTGGCGGCGATATAGTCCAGCGCGGCCTGAACCTCGGGCTCTCCCAGAAGATCGCCCTTTCCGGCGCCCACCGTCTCTCGGCGGAAGCAGAAGCGGCAATAGACCGGGCAGATGGTCAGGAGCTTCAGCAGCACGCGGTCGGGATACCGATGCACCACGCCCGGAACGGGACTATGGGCGTCGTCGCCGATCGGATCGGCCAGCTCCTGCGGCAGCGTCATCAGCTCGCGCGCATCGGGCAGGAACTGCCGCGCGATGGGGTCGGCGGGATCGTCCCTGTCGATGAGCGCGGCGACGTCCGGCGTCACGGCCACGCTGTAGCGCGCGGCGACGGCGCGCAGCTTCTCATCGACACCGGCAGGCGACAGGCCGGCCGACATGAGATCGGTGAGAGAGCGGAGCGTTTTTCCCGACATTCAATCCGGTTGAATGGCGCCCTATGGCGAGGCGACTCTCCCCGTAAAGGGGAGGGATGAGCACACGCCCAGCGTTTTTCCAGAGCGCATTGAGCCTCTATCGCCAATCCCCTCCCGACTCCACCGCAAATTCAGCCAACCCGGGCCATTAAACAACATTTTCATTTAGTTGATTGAAAAATATTACGGATTGACATGTGATATAAGTCTACTAAGTTAGTAGTCTAGATGAACCAAGGCTGACGCCCATGACCGTCGACGATTTTGACCCGCTCACGCCCCGATCCAAGATCCGCAATCCGGCCTCTCCTTCGATACGCTGGGAATTCTGAATTGGAAGCCGCGCATGAGTCGGCTGCTGCGCTCTATCTCGAAGGGATTTTCCTCGGATGCGTCCTCGTCGCGGTCGCGAGCGTGCTGCCGCTGGTGATGTTTCTGCGCGGCTGACGGCGCCGACTAAACCGCCGTCCCCTGCTCCGCCACGGGCGTCCAGAGCACCTGCTCGATCCGCTCGGCGCCGGTTGCGAGCATGACGAGGCGGTCGAAGCCGAGCGCCACGCCCGACGCGGCCGGCATGACGGAAAGCGCCGCCAGGAAGTCCTGGTCAATCGGATACCGCTCGTCGTAAATTCGCGCCTTCTCTTCCATCTGAGCCTCGAAGCGACGGCGCTGCTCGATCGGATCGGTTAGTTCGGCGAAGCCGTTCGCCACCTCCACGCCGCACACATAAAGCTCGAAACGATCCGCGAAGCGGGCGTCCTGCTCGCTCGGACGCGCCAGCGCGGCTTCGCTGAGCGGATAATCGACGAGAAGCGTCGCCCGCTCGCTTCCGAGCCGATGTTCGACTTTCTCGGTGAGGATCTTGCTGAAAATATCCGACCAGTTGTCATCCGCCGTGACCCGGATCCCATCCTGCGCCGCCGCCGCCGCGAGGCCGTCCCGATCATCGAGCAGCGCCGCCAGATCGATATTGGCGTGCGTGGCGAAGGCCTCGCAGACTGTGACAATCTCCGGCACCGCGAAAGGATCGCAAACGCGTCCGCGCCAGACGAGGTCGCTCGTCCCCGCCGCCTTCGCCGCCGCCGCCATCAGCCCCGCGCAGTCCTCATAGACGCGCAGCGTCGGCTCCCCGGCGCGATACCATTCGAGCATGGTGAATTCCGGATGATGCAGCGCCGAGCGCTCGCGGTTGCGGAACACCCGCGACAAGGTAAAAATCCGCTCCTCCCCGGCGGCGAGCAGCTTCTTGCACGCGAATTCCGGCGAGGTGTGGAGATAGAGGCGGCTGCGGCCGCCATCCGCGCCGATCAGCTCGGTTGAAAAGGGGGTCAGGTGGGTTTCGTTTCCGCCGGAGACCTGAAGCGCGGCGGTTTCCACCTCGGTGAAACCCTCAGACGCGAAAAAACGCCGCGTCGCCGCGGTTATCGCGCTACGCGCCTTGAGAAAAGGCTTGCGATCGGCGTAAACATCGCGTGCCCACCAGGGCGAAGGGCGCGTCATTGAACCTCCCGGAGCGCATCCGCGCTTTGGCGGCGGGAATTGCCGTCGCGCGCGAAATATGATCTTACCCCCGTTCATAGACCAGCCCGGCAGAGGCGGGCAATGAACGCCAGCCGGCGCGACCGCCGGCAATGAAGGAACCGAACCTGTGAAAGTCATCGCCAGCTCGATCCGCAAGGGCAATATTATTGAGCGTGAGGACGGCCAGCTCTATGTCGTGCTGACCGCCGAAAGCTTTTTCCCCGGCAAGGGCACGCCGACGACCCAGATCGACATGCGTCGCCTCTCGGACGGCGTGAAGGTCTCAGACCGCTACAAGACCACCGAACAGGTCGAGCGCGCCTTCGTCGAGGATCAGGACTTCAGCTTCCTCTACAATGACGACGACGGCTATCACTTCATGAACCAGGCGAGCTATGAGCAGGTCATGGTTCCGGCCGACGTCATCGGCGATCAGGCGCAGTGGCTTCAGGAGGGCATGCAGTGCATCCTCTCCATGTTCAACGGCCAGTGCGTCGCCATCCAGCTCCCGCAGCGCGTGACGCTGGAGATCGTCGAAACCGAGCCGGCCATGAAGGGCCAGACGGCGTCTTCCTCGTACAAGCCCGCAAAGCTCGCCAACGGCGCCCGCGTGATGGTGCCGCCGCATATTCAGAGCGGCACGCGCGTCGTGATCCAGACTGAAGACGGCTCTTACGTCGAGCGCGCGAAAGACTGACTGTTTTTTTATTCCTTCCCTGCGAGAGGGACGGTTCTGCCGTCCCGACGCTCAGGCGCCGAAACACACTGTCGATGCAGTCCCATCCCTCCCCTTTACGGGGAGGGTGGCCCCGAAGCGGGATCGGGCGTAGCCAGATCCGACAGACTCGCTCTATTTTTCCTCCCCCTCGCGACTGTCACGCATCATCGCGGCCATGAGTTGCGCCTTCGCCGTCTCCGGGCCGCGTTCCGCCGGGGTGACCTCCATCGTCGGCTGCGCGACCGCGTCGACGTAAACGCCTTTCCCGGCGCCGACAGCCGAGACCGCCGCGCGCGTGTCGTTCACCGGCACCTTGTAGATCTGGGACCTGTCGCTCTCCGTCCCCGGCGCGGCGGCGGCCTGCGCCAATGCGTCTGACATGCGATCATAGGCGAGCAGTCTCTGGCTGATGCCATATGCGGTCGACGATACAACGAACATGGCCCTCCTCCTCGGAAACAAAACTAAGTAAGCATATCAACTCCTCAGTCGTCCTTCGCGTCCAAACGCTCAACGTCGTTAGAGCCGCGCGCATGTCTGCAATCGACTTCAGTTCAATAGCCCGACAAATTTTCGCAGTTTCTTCTCGACAGCCGCCTTGTCTTTCAATTCGCACTCCCAGACGGTGAGCGCGCGCCAGCCGAGCGCGGCGAGCTTCTCGCGATGCGCTTCGTCGCGGGCGCGATTGCGCGCAATCTTGACGCGCCAATAATCAGCGTTGGCTCTGGGCATGCGGGCGCCGCGCGCGCAATCATGCCCGTGCCAGAAACAGCCATGCACGAAGATCGCCTGCCTGCGCCCGACATAGGCAATGTCGGGATTGCCGGGAATATCCTTGCGATGCAGCCGATAGCCCGGCGCAAAGGCCCGCAGCAGCGCGCGGACGGCAAGTTCGGGAGACGTGTCGCGCGATTTCACTGCGCGCATGGTGGCGGAGCGTTGGGGACTGACCTGCCCTTTCATGCGCCTAAGCCGCTTCGCGCGCGAGCCCCACCGTCAGCAGCGGCTCGATCAGATGCGCCGCGATATGTCTGACGACCGGAACCACGACGCCGTCGCCCGTCAGATGATAAGCCTCGTTATATCTTTCAGGCAGCGCATAATCATCGGGAAGCCCCATCAGCCGCGCCGTTTCGCGCGCCGATATCAGCCGCGACCGCACCCTGCCCTTTTCGACGACGAGCAGAAACTGGCGACTTGACCCGCCTGCGGGCGTGCGAAGACATCCGGCAATATCGTCGAAGCGCGCTTCGGCGCGCTGAACCTTCGCGCCATTCTCGCAGCGGGTGCGGCGATAAAGCGTGCCGACCATCCGGCCGCCTGCCCGCTTTGCTTCCTCGACCTTCGCGAGATTGACCGCGCTCATCATCGAGAGCAGGCGCTGCGTTGTCGCCGCATCGTGCCACGAAACGCCGCTCGGCTTGCCCTCGATGAATTGAGACAGTGAAGCGTTTCGCGGCGCCGGCAGTGGGAGGCGCCACCAAAGCCAACTCTGTTGGAGAGTGGCGGGCAAGCGCTCGAAAGCCGTAACCAGCGTGCGTGTAACGAACGATTCCGCCATTGCGAGCGAAGCGAAGCCATCCGGAGCCATATCACGGCTCTGGATGGCTTCATCGCGTCGCTCCTCGCAATGACGGATGCTTGCAAGCCGATTTGGGATCGCCACATCGGCGCGCACGGCGACGATGAACAGGCGCGGTCGCGACTGCGGCAGGAACAGCGCCGCGTCGATCACCAGCGCGCCGAAACGATAATCCTCCGCGGCAAGCGCCCCGCAAATCGCTTCGAAGTCTTTCCCGCCATGCGAGGTCAGCGCGCCGCAGACATTTTCGAGCACGATCGTCTTCGGCGCACGGCCCTCGCGCCGCAACGACGTCATCAACGCCCAGAACGGCCAGAAGCTGCCCGAGCGTTCGCCCTTCAGCCCCGCACCGACGCCTGCGAGCGACAAATCCTGACAGGGAAAGGACGCCCAGACGAGATCGGCGCAGCCGGGCAGTTGCGCGGTCGTGACCGCCGCGACATCGCCGACATGCAGCGCTTCCCCGCCCCAGTTCCGGCGGTAGGTCTCGGCTTTCTTCGCGTCGAAATCATTGGCGAAAAGGCAGGTCCACCCCGGCCCGAGCCCGGCGCGCGCCATGCCTCCGCCTGCGAAGAATTCATAAAAGCCCGGTTTGCCGCTCATGCCCCGACTCGCGCTGATGGACGCGAGTTTAGTGAATTATGGGCGCAAGCGCGAATTTTGGGGGTGTGAAGGCGGCTTGCCCCTAAGCCGACACCACCATCACATGCACGATGGGCTTCTTGCCCCAGACCGAGCTGACCGCGCCGCGCACAGAGCGTTCTATAGCTGTCGACACCATATCAGCGTCCCGCCGACGGGCGCGCGGCAGGCCCTCGAAGGTCGAAAACAGCGCCTCGTCGACAACCTCGGCCATGTCCTCGCCGAACTTGCCCTTCTTGGGCAGGCCCGCGAACACGACATCGGGATCGCCAACCAGTTCGCCCTTCTTGTCGACGGCGAGCGCGATGGAGACGACCCCCGCGAAGGCGAGCTTGTTGCGCTCGCGCACCGCGCCGTCATCCTCGCTGATGACGACGTCGCCGTCCTTCAGCAGCCGGCCGTGCGGCACCTTATTGATGATGGACACCGGGCCCGGCGCCAGTTGCACCATGTCGCCGTCGCGCGCCGACACGACATGCTCGACGCCGCGCGCTTTTGCAAAGGCCACATGCTGGGTGAGATGATGCGCCTCGCCATGCACCGGCACGGCGTTCTTCGGCCGCACCCAGTCATACATTTGCGCGACCTCGCCGCGACGCGGATGGCCGGAGCAATGCACGAGGTGATCGTGATCGGTAATCACCTCGACGCCGAGGTTGCAGAGATTATTGATGATGCGATGGACCTCGCGCGCATTGCCGGGAATGGTGCGCGAGGAGAAAATCACGCGGTCGCCCGGAACGACCTTGATCCAGGGATGGTCGTTGATCGACGCGCGCATCATGGCCGCGCGCGCCTCGCCCTGGCTGCCCGTCGCGATGACGACGGTTTTTTCGCGCGGAAGATTTGCCAGCATTTCCGGCGAATGGAATCCCGGCAGGCCGTCGAGATAGCCGCATTCGCGCGCCACCTGCACGACGCGATCCATGGCGCGGCCGGCGACGACGACGGTGCGGCCGCATGCCAGGGCGGCTTCCGCGATGGCGCGCAGCCGCGCGACATTGGACGCAAAGGTCGTGATCAGCACGCGGCCTGTCGCCTCGGCAATGAGCGGACGCAGCACGCGCGCCACGTCGCTTTCCGAGAAACTGTCGCCCTCGCGCAGAATGTTGGTGGAGTTGCAGATCAGAACGTCGACGCCCTCGTCGCCGAGCGCGCGCAGCCGCGCCTCGTCGATGCGATTGCCGACGCCGGGCTCCGGATCGATCTTCCAGTCGCCCGTATGCAACGCCGTGCCGACCGGCGTGCGGATGGCGAGCGCATTGGCTTCCGGAATGGAATGCGCGACCGCGATATATTCGACGCGGAACGGATCGAGGTCGAGCACCGTGCCCGCCTGCACGTGTCGAATGTCGATCTTCGGCGCGCCCGGCTCGTTCAGCCGCTTCACCTCCAGCAGGCCGGCGGCGAAAGGCGTCGCATAGACCTTGCATTTCAGCTTGGGCCACAGCGTCACCAGAGCGCCGATATGGTCCTCATGCGCATGGGTGATGCAGATGGCGACGAGATCCTTCGCGATCTTCTCGACGAAGGCGATGTCGGGATAGACGACATCGATGCCCGGCAGATCGGCGCCGGGGAAACCCAGTCCGCAATCGACCATCAGCCATTTGCGCGCGCGCGCCGGGCCGTAGCCGTAAAGCGCGAGATTCATTCCGATCTCGCCGACGCCGCCAAAGGGAACGAATACGAAGTCCGCGTCCTGAGCCGACGTCATGCGCCCGCTCCCGCAACGCTACGCGGACCGACCAGCACGTCGCCGGCTTCCAGGACCCTGCGCCCCTGATCCGTTTCGAGAACGAGACGGCCGGAAGCGTCGATGGTTTCAAAAACCCCTTCGACGGTTTCGCCTGTCAGCGCCACGCGGATTGTCTCGCCCAGCCCATGCGCGGAGTTCAGCCACTCCTCGCGGATCGCCGCGAAACCTTCGCCGCCGCGCCAGAGATCGAGCGCGGCGCTGAGCGCGTCGGTGAAATGCGTGAAGACGCTCTCGACGGAGGGCGCGCCCGCGCCGAGTTCCGACAAAGCGCGCGCGGGGTATGGCAGATCAGCGGGCGCCTGCGCGATGTTCACGCCTATGCCGATGATCGCGACAGGCGCGGTCGATGTGCCGAGGCCTTCGAGCAGTATGCCGCCAAGTTTGGCGTTGTCAAAAAGCATGTCGTTTGGCCATTTCAGCTTGAAATTTCCTTGTCCCGCAGAAGCGCGCAGCGCCCGCATCGCAGCGACGCCCGTCACGAAACCCAGTTGCGGCGCGAGCCGCGTCTCGGGAAAATCGCTGAACACAAAGCTCGCATATAAATTGCCCAGAGGCGAAATCCATTCTCGCCCGAGCCGGCCGCGCCCTTTGGTCTGGCGCGCGGCGACGATCCAGAGCGGTCCCCGCTCTCCGGTTTCGATCAGCCGGCGGGCTTCGTCATTGGTCGAGTTGATCTCGGCCAGATCAAGGAGACGGACGCCCTGCGCGCGCGCAATCAGACCCAATTGCACGCGCGTCTCCTCATCAGAACAGCGACTTGGCCGCTGCGCTCGCCGCCGTCATGACAGGCGCCGGATAGAGCCAGAAGCCGAGCATGGCGATCGTCGAGACGGCGAGCACCGCGCGGACGGCGAGCGGCGAACGGTCGAAGCCCGGCGCCGGCTCGTCGAAATACATGACCTTCACCACACGCAGATAGTAGAAGGCGGCGACCGCGCTGGCCAGCACGCCGACCACGGCGAGCGGATAGAGCCCGGCGTCGACGGCCGCGAGCAGCACGTAATACTTCGCGAAGAAGCCCGCGAGCGGCGGGATGCCGGCCAGCGAGAACATGAGCATCGCGAGGAAGAAAGCCATCAGGCCGTTTGTGCGCGACAGGCCGGCGAGGTCCGAGATGTTCTCGACATTCTTGCCGTCGATGCGCATCGCGAGGATGGCGGCGAAGGAGCCGAGCGTCATGACGAGATAGATGGCGAGATAAATCACCACGCCCATCACGCCGGCCTCCGTGCCGGCGGCGAGGCCGATCAGCGCGAAGCCCATGTGGCCGATGGACGAATAGGCCATCAGCCGCTTGATGTTGGTCTGCCCGATGGCCGCGAAGGAGCCGAGCAGCGTCGACGCAATGGCCAGGAACACGATGATCTGCCGCCATTGCTGCGTGATCGCCGGGAAGGCGGTGATCACGACGCGGACGGTGATCGCGGCGGCGGCCATTTTGGCGGCCGAGGCGAAGAAGGCCGTCACCGGCGTCGGCGCGCCTTCGTAAACGTCGGGCGTCCACATGTGGAAGGGCGCTGCCGACATTTTGAAGGCGAGACCCGCGAGCAGGAAGACGAGGCCGAAGATCGACGCCGACCGGCGGCGACGCCGTCACCGCCTGCGCGATGCCCGCGAAAGAAACGGTTCCCGAGAAACCGTAGAGCAGCGACGAGCCGTAAAGCATCATGCCGGACGACAGCGCGCCGAGAACGAAATATTTCAGGCCCGCTTCCGAGGAGCGGCCATCGTCTCGCGCAAAGGCGGCCATGACATAGAGCGCCAGCGACATCAGCTCGAGGCCGAGATAGAGCGCGATGAGATTATCCGCCGAGATCAGCAGCATCATGCCGAGCGTCGAGAGGATGACCAGCACCGGATATTCGAACTTCTCCAGCCCATTGCGCTGCAGCCAGTCGACCGACAGCAGGATCGAGACCATGGCGCCGACGAGCGTCAGAACCTTCACGAAACGCGAGAAGGCGTCGTCAATGAAGGCCCCGTCGAAGACCGTCGCGTCGCCACGTTTGGTGGACAGCAGGATCGCGAGGACCGCGAGGCCGAGGATGCCGACGGCCATTTCGTCGACCAGCGTGAAACCCCGCTCGCCGCGCGCGGCGCCGATAAGGATCAGGACCAGCACGCCGACGGCCAGTATGGTCTCAGGGAGGAAGTGAAGACCGAGTTCTGCGAGGAATGACATTTTCAGCAGTCCGTCAGTGTGCGGCGGCGAGCTTCACCGCATCCAGCAGGGCCGTATGCGATTGGATGAGGTGGTCGACAGAGGCCTGCGTCGAGGACAGGATCTGCCCCGGCAGCACGCCATAATAGACCGTCAGCGCAATCAGCGGGACGAAGATCGCGATTTCGCGCGGCGTAAGGTCCGTGATGCTCATGAGGCTCGCCTTCTCCAGCGCGCCGAAGACGACGCGGCGGTAGAGATAGAGCGCATAGGCCGCCGAGAAGATCACGCCGCTCGTGGCGATCAGCGCCACCCAGCTATTGGCCTTGAAGGCGCCGGCGAGCGACAGGAACTCGCCGATGAAGCCCGTCGTGCCCGGCAGGCCGACATTGGCCATGGTGAAGAGCATGAAGACGAAGGCGTAGATCGGCATGCGGTTCACGAGGCCGCCATAGGCTGCGATCTCGCGCGTATGCATGCGGTCGTAGATGACGCCGACGCAAAGGAAGAGCGCGCCCGACACGAAGCCGTGCGAGATCATCTGGAACATCGCGCCCTGCACGCCCTGCGGATTCATCGTGAAGAGGCCCATGGTCACGTAGCCCATATGGGCGACGGACGAATAGGCGATGAGCTTCTTGATGTCCTCCTGCACCAGCGCGACAAGCGAGGTGTAGACGATGGCGATCACCGACATGGCGTAGATGAGCGGCGCGAAGGAGACCGAGGCGTCCGGGAACATGGGCAGCGAGAAACGGATGAAGCCGTAGCCGCCCATCTTCAGAAGGATCGCCGCCAGAATGACCGAGCCCGCCGTCGGCGCCTCGACGTGCGCGTCGGGCAGCCAGGTGTGCACCGGCCACATCGGCATCTTCACCGCGAAGGAGGCGAAGAAAGCCAGCCACAGCCAGGTCTGCATCTCTTTCGGGAAGTCGGTCTTCAGCAGCACCGTGATGTCGGTGGTGTGCGCGTAATTATACATCGCGAGGATCGCGATGAGCATCAGCAGCGAACCGGCGAGCGTGTAGAGGAAGAATTTGAAGCTCGCATAGACGCGCCGCTTGCCGCCCCAGACGCCGATGATCAGGAACATCGGAATGAGGCCGCCCTCGAAGAAGAGGTAGAACAGCACGAGGTCCAGCGCGCAGAAGACGCCGATCATCAGCGTCTCGAGCACGAGGAAGGCGATCATATATTCCCTCACGCGCTTCGTGACCGACTCGAAGGAGGCGAGGATCGCGAAAGGCATGATGAAGGTCGTCAGCAGGAGCAACGGCATGGAGAAGCCGTCGACTCCCAGCTTGTAGCTCAGGCCCGCGCCGAACCAGGCCTTCTCCTCGACGAACTGAAAGGCCGGATTCGCCGTATCGAAGCCCGCCCAGGCGTAGAGCGACAGGGCGAAGGTCGCGAGCGTCGTCAGGAAGGTCGCCCAGCGGATGTTGCGCAGGGTCGCCTCGTCCTCGCCAGTCTGCGTCAGCAGAAAAGCGACGCCAACCAGCGGAAGAAAGGTGAGGCCGGTAAGAATCCCGAACCCGAACATCAGCGCAGCCCTCCGGCGACGAAATAGGTGACGATGGCGGCGACGCCGATCAGCATGGCGAAGGCGTAGTTGTAGACATAGCCCGTCTGCAGACGAACGGCGAACCGCGCCCCGTCCGCGACGCGCGCGGCGACGCCGTCGGGGCCGAGGCCGTCGATGATGGCGCCGTCGCCGCCCTTCCAGAACAGACGGCCGATCTTGAAGGCCGGCTGCACGAAGATGGCGTCATAGAGCTCGTCGAAATACCACTTGTTGAGCAGGAAGTCGTAGAGGCGCGGGAAGGCCGCCGCGAGTTTCGGCGCCGCGCCCGGCTTCAGGATGTACATGTACAGCGCGACGAGGAAGCCCAGCACCGTCATCACGAAAGGCGCCAGGCCGACCCAGCCGGGGATCTCGTGACGCGCGTGCAGAATATGATTGTGTTCGCCGGTGAAGAGCGCGCCCTTCCAGAATTCGTCGTAGTCGTGGCCGACGAAATAGGGATCGAACACATAGCCCGCGGCCACCGCGCCGAGCGCCAGCACTGCGAGCGGCACGAGCATGACGAGCGGCGACTCATGCGGCGCGTGATGGCCGTGGCCGTGGTCGTCATGCGCGTGGTCGTCATGATGATGGGCGTCGGCATGCGCATGGGCATGGGCATGGGCATGGCCGTCGCCTTGGGCGAGTTCCACAGCCGTCGGTTCGTCCTCGGCATGGCTTTCCGCGACGGAATGATCATGGCCTGGACCGAAGAAGGTCATGAACACCAGGCGCCAGGAATAAAAGGAGGTGAACAAGGCGGCGACGACAGTGGAAGCGAAGCCGATCATCGCCGGGCTGCTGTGCTCGCTCGCGGCATAGGCGGCCTCGATGATGGCGTCCTTCGAGAAGAAGCCGGCGAGGCCGATTTCCGTGTGCGGGATGCCGAAGCCGATGATCGCCAGCGTGCCGATCGTCATCATGGCGAAGGTGAAGGGGATCTTGTTCCAAAGACCGCCCATGTTCCGCATGTCCTGCTCATGGTGCATCGCATGGATGACCGAGCCGGCGCAGAGGAACAGCAGCGCCTTGAAGAAGGCGTGGGTGAACAGATGGAACACGCCGATCGAATAGGCGCCGACGCCTTCGGCCACGAACATGTAGCCGAGCTGCGAACAGGTCGAATAGGCGATGACGCGCTTGATGTCGTTCTGCACGAGACCGACCGTCGCGGCGAAGAAGGCCGTCACCGCGCCGATGATCGTCACGAAGGCCGCCGCATGCGGCGCATGTTCGAAAATCGGCGACAGGCGGGCGACCATGAAGACGCCCGCGGTCACCATCGTGGCGGCATGGATGAGGGCCGAGACCGGGGTCGGGCCTTCCATCGCGTCCGGCAGCCAGGTGTGGAGGAAGAACTGCGCCGACTTGCCCATGGCGCCGATGAAGAGCAGGAAGGCCGCGATTTCCAGCGCGTCGACGTCCATGCCGAAGACGTGGATCGGCTTGCCCTCGAGGCCCGGCACGGCGGCGAAGACCTCGTTGAAGGTCAGCGACTGCGTGAGCTGGAAAAGGAGGAAGATGCCGAGCGCGAAGCCGAAGTCGCCGACGCGGTTGACCACGAAGGCCTTGATGGCGGCGGCGCAGGCCGAGGGCTTCTCATACCAGAAGCCGATCAGCAGATAGGAGGCGAGACCGACGCCCTCCCAGCCGAAGAACATCTGCACCAGATTGTCGGCGGTCACCAGCATGAGCATGGCGAAGGTGAAGAGCGACAGATAGGCGAAGAAGCGCGGACGCGACGGGTCCTCGTGCATATAGCCGACGGAGTAGAGATGCACGAGGCTCGACACCGTCGTCACCACCACCAGCATCACCGCCGTCAGCGTATCGACGCGCAGCGCCCAGTCGACCTTCAGCGCGCCGACCGTCATCCAGTTGCCGAGCACCGGCGTGAGGCCGTGGCCATGGCCGATCGCGACGTCGAGGAAAGTGATCCAGGACATGACGGCGGACGCGAAGAGCAGCCCGGTCGTGACGAGTTCGGAAGGCCGCGGCCCGATCAAGCGCCCGAAGGCGCCGGCGATCAGGAACCCCAGCAGCGGGAGAAAGACGATTGCCTGGATCATCGCGGTGATCAGCCCTTCAACGAATTGATGTCTTCGACCGCGATGGTTCCGCGGTTGCGATAGAAGGCGACGAGAATGGCGAGGCCGATGGCGGCCTCCGCCGCCGCGACGGTGAGCACGAAGAGCGCGAACACCTGTCCGACCAGATCGCCGAGCTCATGCGAGAAGGCGACGAAGTTGAGGTTCACCGACAGAAGGATCAGCTCGACCGACATCAGAATGACGATGATGTTCTTGCGGTTGAGAATGATGCCCGTGACGCCGAGCGTGAACAGGATCGCGGCGACGACGAGGTAGTGGGTAAGACCGATGGTCATCATGTGGCTGCCTCGTTAAACGCCGGTCCGGAACGGGACCTTTTTGATCTCGATCACATTGTGGCGGTTGCGCGCGTTCTGTTCCTCGATCTTCTGGCGCTTGACGTTGGGCTTGTGGTGCAGCGTCAGCACGATGGCGCCGATCATGGCGGTGAGCAGCACCAGCGCCGACGCCTGGAAGAAGATCACATATTTTGTGTAGAGCACCTGCCCCAGCGCGGCGGTGTTGGAGACGGTCGCCGGGATCGGCGTCTCCAGCAGGTTCTTGGACGCTTCCGCCGGCTGCCAGCCGATGGCGACCATGCCGAGTTCCGCCAGCACAACGGCGCCGACGGCGGCGCCGACCGGCAGATACTTCGAGAAGCCCTGCTTAAGCTCCGCGAAGTCGACGTCGAGCATCATCACGACGAAGAGGAAGAGCACCGCGACGGCGCCAACATAGACGACGATCAGGATCATCGCCAGGAATTCCGCCCCCGACAGCAGGAAGAGGCCCGCGCCGTTGCAGAAGGCGAGGATGAGAAACAGCACCGAATGCACCGGATTGCGGGCGAAGATCACCACGCAGGCCGATGCGATCATGATCGTCGCGAAGATGTAGAAAAATACAGCCGCCACGGCCTCATCCTCTCGTCAGGAGAACGCGGCCCGCGCCGCGCCTCGCGTTCAGTCCTTACCGGTAGGGCGAATCCAGCGCGATGTTGCGCGCGATTTCGCGTTCCCAGCGGGCGCCGTTCTCGAGCAGGCGCTCCTTCGTGTAGTAGAGTTCCTCGCGCGTTTCCGTCGCGAATTCCTGGTTCGGCCCCTCGACGATGGCGTCGACCGGGCAGGCCTCCTGGCAGTAGCCGCAATAGATGCACTTCACCATGTCGATGTCGTAGCGCGTCGTGCGGCGGGTGCCGTCGTTGCGGCGCGGGCCGGCCTCGATGGTGATGGCCTGCGCCGGGCAGATCGCCTCGCAGAGCTTGCAGGCGATGCAGCGCTCCTCGCCGTTCGGGATACCGGCGCAGCGCATGCTCGCCACGGAAACGCGGCGACTGCGGATTGCGCTCATGCGGATAATTGACGGTCGCCTTGGGCTTGAAGAAGTAGCGCATCGACAGCCAGAAGGCCCCGACGAACTCCGACAGGAAAAGCGACTTTGCGGCTTGGTCTAGTCTCATGACGGGCCCTTAGCTCGCGACTGTTCCGCCGCCGAATTGCAGCACGGCGGCGACGATGATGACCATGGCGAGCGAAATCGGCAGGAAGACCTTCCAGCCCAGACGCATCAGCTGATCGTAGCGATAACGCGGCACGAAAGCCTTCACCATGGCGAAGAAGAAGAAGAAGAAGCTGACCTTCAGGAGGAACCAGATCACCCCCGGCACCCATGTGAAGGGCGCGATATTCGCCGGCGGCAGCCAGCCGCCGAAGAACAGGATGGTCAGCAGCGCGCACATGGTCACGATCGCCACATATTCGGCGAGCATGAACAGCACGTAGGGCGTCGCCGAATATTCGATCATGAAGCCGGCGACGAGCTCCGACTCCGCCTCGACGAGATCGAAGGGCGGGCGGTTCGTTTCGGCCAGCGCCGAGACGAAGAAGATGACGAACATCGGGAACAGGCGCAGCCAGTACCAGCCGGCCATGCCATATTGCGTATCCTGCGCGCGGACGATCTCGGTGAGGTTCAGCGAACCGGCGCAGAGCAGCACGGTGATGATGACGAAGCCGATCGAGACTTCATAGGACACCATCTGCGCGGCCGAACGCAGCGCCGAGAGGAACGGATATTTCGAGTTCGACGCCCAGCCGCCCATGATCACGCCGTAAACGCCCAGCGACGACAGCGCGAAAATATAGAGAATGCCGACATTGATGTCGCCGACGACCCAGCCGCCGTCGGACACCGGAATCACCGCCCAGGCGGCGATGGAGAGCGTCGCCATGATGAAGGGCGCGAACAGGAAGACGCCCTTGTTCGCCGTATCCGGGATCACCGGCTCCTTGAGCGCGAATTTGATGAAATCCGCGAAGCTCTGCAGAAGGCCCCAGGGACCCACGACGTTCGGGCCGCGGCGCAGCTGCACGGCCGCCCAGATCTTGCGGTCCGCCAGAATGACGTAAGCCACATAGATCAGCAGCACCACCGCGATCAGCACGCTCTTGATGATCGCGAGCAGAACGGGGCTTTCCGCGAGATAGGCAGTAAGTGCGTTCCAGCCTTCAGACACGTCGTCGCTCCTATTCCGCCGCCTGCGTCAGCCGACCCTGCGCGAGGGCCGAACATTCCGCCATGACCGCCGAGGCGCGCGCGATCGGATTGGTGAGGTAGAAATCGGTGATCGCCGGGACGAAAGCGTCCTTCATGGCGACCGCCGAATGACTGGCGAGCCGGCCGATGTCGGCAGGCGATCCCGCTTCGATCTGATCGATGCGCGCGAAGTGCGGATGCTCGGCGACGAGCTTCCTGCGCAGTTCGGCAAGCGAGTTGAACGGCAGCGCATGGCCGAGAACCGCCGACAGCGCGCGCAGGATCGCCCAGTCCTCGCGTGCCTCGCCCGGCGGGAAGACGACGCGCGAGGCGAGCTGCACGCGGCCTTCCGTATTCACATAGAGGCCCGATTTTTCGGTATAGGCCGCGCCGGCAGGATGACGTCGGCGCGATGCGCGCCGCGGTCGCCATGCGTGCCGATATAGACGACGAAGGCGCCCGGCGCGATGTCGATCTCGTCGGCGCCGAGGTTGAAGATCAGGTCCAGCGCCCCGGCCTTCGCCATCCCCTGCGCATCGAGACCGCCCGCCGCCGGCGTGAAGCCGAGATCGAGCGCGCCGACGCGGGCGGCCGCCGTATGCAGGACCGAGAAACCATTCCAGCCGTCGCTGACGCCGCCGAGCTTCTGCGCGGCCTGCGCGGCCAGAGCCAGCACGGCGTCGCCGTCGGGACGCGAGATGCGCGCCCTGCCCCACGATCACCAGCAGCTTGCCGACCGGCTTGCCGTCCTGAATGAAGCGCAGCAGCGAATCCGGACCTGCGCCGAGATAGTCATAGTCATAGGTGAGATCGGCCTTCTCGCCGACCAGCGACACCTTGAAGTCGCCCTTCAGCCAGCGCTTGCGGATGCGGGCGTTGAGAACCGGCGACTCCTTGCGCGGATTCGACCCCACGATCAGCAGCGCGTCGGCCTGCTCGATCCCCGCGATGGTCGCGTTGAACAGATAGGAGGCGCGGCCGAAAGCCGGATCGAGCTTCGAGCCGTCCTGACGGCAATCGAGGTTCGACGATCCGAGCTGCTGCATCAGCAGCTTCAGCGCAAATGTCTCTTCGACGGCGGCAAGATCGCCAACGAGCGCGCCGGTCCGCGCGGGCGCGGTGGCCTTGCGCTTGGCCGCGATGGCCTCGAAAGCCTCCTGCCACGTCGCCGGCCGCAGGCGGCCGTTCTCGCGCGACATAGGGACGATCCAGACGCTGGGTCTTCAGACCGTCGACGACCTGGCGCGTCTTGTCCGAAATCCACTCCTCGTTCACGAGGTCGTTGATGCGCGGCAGGATGCGGATGACTTCGCGGCCGCGCGAGTCGACTCGAATATTCGCGCCGAGCCCGTCCATGACGTCGACCGTGTCGGTCTTCTGATATTCCCACGGACGCGCGCGGAAATTCTGCGGCTTGGGCAGCAGCGCGCCGACCGGGCAGAGATCCGACACGCAGCCCTGCAACTCGCTCACCATTGCGGTTTGCAGATAGGTGGTGATCTCCATGTCCTCGCCGCGGCCGATGGCGCCCATGTCGCTCGTGCCGGCGATTTCGGCCGTGAAGCGGACGCAGCGCGTGCAGTGGATGCAGCGCGTCATCTCGGTCTTCACCAGCGGGCCGATATATTTGTTTTCGACTGCGTGCTTGTCTTCCGTATAGCGGGACTTGCCGGCGCCATAGGCGAGCGCCTGATCCTGCAGGTCGCATTCGCCGCCCTGATCGCAGATCGGGCAGTCCAGCGGATGGTTGATGAGCTGGAACTCCAGCACGCCTTCGCGCGCCTTCTTCACCATCGGAGACTTGGTGAGAACTTCCGGCGGCGCGCCGTTCGGGCCCGGACGCAGATCCCTCACCGACATGGCGCAGGACGCCGTCGGCTTCGGCGGTCCGCCCTTCACCTCGACGAGGCACATGCGGCAATTGCCGGCGATTGACAGGCGCTCATGGAAGCAGAAGCGCGGCACCTCGGCGCCTGCTTCCTCGCACGCCTGGAGAAGCGTGAACTCTCCCGGAACGTCCACTTCGACGCCATCGACGAGAATCTTTGTCACTTCGCTGTCTCCGAAGTCGCAACGCGCTGGTTCATGATCATTCCGCCGCCTCGCGCACGGGCTCGGGATGCGGATTTGCCGTGTATTGATCGATGCGCTGCTCGATCACGTCACGGAAATGGGTGATGAGGCCCTGGATCGGCCAGGCCGCCGCGTCGCCGAGCGCGCAGATGGTGTGGCCCTCGATCTGCTTCGACACCTCGAAGAGCATGTCGATCTCTTTCTTCTGCGCACGGCCTTCGACCATGCGCTGCACGACGCGATACATCCAGCCCGTGCCCTCGCGGCAGGGCGTGCACTGACCGCAGCTCTCGTGCTTGTAGAAATAGGAAAGACGCGCAATGGCGCGGATGATGTCGGTGGACTTGTCCATCACGATCACCGCCGCCGTGCCGAGGCCCGAGCCGAGCTTCACAAGGCTGTCGAAATCCATCGGGCAGTCGATGATTTCATGCGAGGGCACGCAGCGCACCGACGAGCCGCCGGGAATGACCGCGAGAAGATTGTCCCAGCCGCCGCGAACGCCGCCGCAATGGCGGTCGATCAGCTCGCGGAAGGGGATCGACATCGCCTCTTCGACATTGCACGGCCGGTTGACGTGGCCGGAAATCGAAAACAGCTTGGTGCCCGTGTTGTTGGGCTTGCCGATGCCGGCGAACCAGCCCGCGCCGCGACGCAGGATCGTCGGAACGACCGCAATCGAACTCGACATTGTTGACTGTCGTCGGGCAGCCGTAGAGGCCGACATTCGCGGGGAACGGCGGCTTGAGGCGCGGCATGCCCTTCTTGCCTTCGAGACTCTCGATCAGCGCCGTCTCTTCGCCGCAGATATAGGCGCCGGCGCCGTGATGCACATAGAGATCGAAGGGATAGCCGTGCACATTGTCCTTGCCGATGAGATTGGCCTCATAGGCTTCGTCCACGGCCTTCTGCAGGGCGATGCGCTCCGCAATGAACTCGCCGCGCACATAGATGTAGCAGGCGTGCGCGCCCATGGCGAAGCTCGCGACCAGCGCGCCCTCGACCAGCGTATGCGGGTCGTTGCGCATGATCTCGCGATCCTTGCAGGTGCCGGGCTCGGATTCGTCCGCGTTGATGACGAGATAATGCGGCCGCTTCGGGTCGACTTCCTTCGGCATGAAGGACCATTTCAGGCCCGTCGAAAAGCCGGCGCCGCCGCGTCCGCGAAGGCCGGAGCCCTTCACCTCTTCGATGATCTTGTCGCGGCCCCTGGCCAGTAGCGCCTTGGTATTGTCCCACTGGCCGCGCGCGCGGGCGCCCGCCAGCGAACGGTCGCCGATGCCGTAGAGATTGGTGAATATGCGATCTGAATCGGAGAGCATGTTTTTTTCCTTCCCTCCGTTACTTCTGACCGTAGAGCGAGGTGAGGCTCGTCAGAGCGCCCTCGGGCTCGGAAGACACGCGGCCCTTCTGCGAGCCGGTCTTCACCGGCCGTCCGGCGGCGAGATCGTCGAGCAGCTTCTCGAAATTCTCGACCGTGAGGTCCTCGTAATAGTCGTCGTTGATCTGCACCATCGGCGCGTTGCAGCAGGCGCCGAGGCACTCGACTTCGAGCCAGGAGAACAGGCCGTCCGCCGTCACCTTGCGCTGCGGGCCGACACGGCGCTCCAGCACCTTGATGAGATCGTCGGAGCCGCACAGCATGCAGGGCGTCGTGCCGCAGAGCTGGATGTAATATTTACCAACCGGCTCGAGATTGAACATGGTGTAGAAGGTCGCGACCTCGAGGACGCGGATCTTCGGCATGCCGAGCGCTTCCGCGACCTTCTCGATCGCCGCCTGCGGGAGCCAGTAATCATGCTGCTTCTGCGCCTGCCACAAGGCGGGCACGACGGCCGAGGCCTGACGGCCGTCGGGATATTTGGCGATCTGCTTTTCGAGCCACGCCTTGTTGGCGTCGGTGAACTCGAAGCTCTCGGGCTGATTTTCGGCGAGACGACGGACGGACATTAGCGATCGACCTCCCCGAAGACGATATCGAGCGAGCCCAGGATCGCCGAGACGTCGGCGAGCATGTGGCCCTTGCAAAGGAAATCCATGGCGGACAGATGGATGAAGCCCGGCGCGCGGATCTTGCAGCGATAGGGTTTGTCGCCGCCGTCCGACACAAGGTAGACGCCGAATTCGCCCTTGGGGGCCTCGACCGCCGCGTAGACCTCGCCGGCCGGCACGTGGAAGCCCTCGGTGAAGAGCTTGAAGTGCTGGATCAGCGCTTCCATCGAGCGCTTCATCTCGCCGCGCGAGGGCTGGGTGATCTTGTGATTGGGCGTCAGCACCGGGCCGCGGCCGTCGGCGCGCAGCAGCTTCTCGACGCACTGCTTCATGATGTAGGTCGACTGGCGCATTTCCTCCATGCGGATGACCGCACGGTCGTAGCAGTCGCCATGCTTGCCGATGGGGATGTCGAATTCCATCTCCTCGTAGCACTCATAGGGCTGCGCCTTGCGCAGGTCCCAGGCGGCGCCGGAGCCGCGCACCATCACGCCGGAGAAGCCCCATTTCCACGCGTCTTCCAGCGAGATCACGCCGATGTCGACGTTGCGCTGCTTGAAGATGCGGTTGCCGATGAAGAGTTCGTCGAGATCCTCGACGACCTTCAGGAAGGGATCGCAGAAGGCGCCGATGTCCTCGACAAGCTGGTCCGGCAGGTCGCGCGCGACGCCGCCCGGACGGAAGTAATTGGCGTGCATGCGCGCGCCGGAAGCGCGCTCGTAGAACACCATCAGCTTCTCGCGCTCTTCATAGCCCCACAGCGGCGGGGTGAGCGCGCCGACGTCCATCGCCTGCGAGGTGACGTTCAGCAGATGCGAGAGCAGACGGCCGATCTCGGCGTAGAGCACGCGGATGAGCTGGGCGCGGCGCGGAACCTCGATGCCGAGCAGGCGCTCGATCGCCAGACAGAAGGCGTGCTCCTGATTCATCGGCGCGCAGTAATCGAGCCGGTCGAAATAAGGCACGTTCTGCAGATAGGTGCGCGCCTCCATCAGCTTCTCGGTGCCGCGATGCAGGAAGCCGACATGCGGATCGACGCGCTCGACGACTTCGCCGTCGAGTTCGAGGATCAGGCGCAGAACGCCATGCGCCGCCGGATGCTGCGGGCCGAAGTTGATGTTGAAATTGCGCAGGCCCTGGGAGTTCGGGCTTGGGGGCGGTTGCTTGATCGTTCATCTGCGACGCGCTCACTTGCTCGCCTTCTCATCGCCGGGAAGGTCGTATTGCACGCCCTCCCACGGCGAGAGGAAATCGAAATTGCGGTATTCCTGCTGAAGCCGAACGGGCTCGTAGACGACGCGCTTGCGCTCGTCGTCGTAGCGGACCTCGACGAAGCCGGTCATGGGGAAGTCCTTGCGAAGCGGATGACCGTCGAAGCCATAGTCGGTCATGATGCGGCGCAGGTCGGGATGGCCCGAGAAGATCACGCCGAAGAGATCATAGGTCTCGCGCTCGTACCAGTCCGCGCCGGGAAACAGCGGCACGAGCGAGGCGACGGGCGTGTCTTCGGCGGCCGGCGTCTTGATGCGGATGCGGCGGTTGTGCTTCGGCGACTGAAAATGCGCCACAACCTCGAAACGCTCGTCGCGCTCCGGATAATCCGCCGCCGTCACGTCGATGATGTTGACGAAGAGGCATTCGGCGTCGTCGCGCAGAAAGGTCGCCACATCGATCCAGCGGTCGCGCGCCACGGTGAGCGTGAGTTCGCCATAAGCGACCTTCACCGCCGTCACCGCGCCGGGAAGAGCGCCGCCGATCCGCGCGCCGAGAGTTTCCAGTTCAGCCGACATACGTCAACCCCATTCGCCGGGCGAAGGCGCCCGAATATTTGCGTCATTGCGAGCGGAGCGAAGCAATCCTGAGGCCGCAGGGCCCCGGGTGGCTTGCTTCGTCGCTACGCTCCTCGCAATGACGGCATGCCCGTCATTGCGGCATTCATCACCGCTCGATCGTTCCCGTGCGGCGGATCTTCTTTTGCAGCAGCAGCATGCCGTAGACCAGCGCCTCCGCGGAGGGCGGGCAGCCCGGCACATAGACGTCGACCGGAATGATGCGGTCGCAGCCGCGCACCACCGAATAGGAATAATGGTAATAGCCGCCGCCATTGGCGCAGGAGCCCATGGAGATGACGTAGCGGGGCTCCGGCATCTGGTCATAGACCTTGCGCAGCGCCGGCGCCATCTTGTTGGTCAGCGTGCCGGCGATGATGATGCAGTCCGACTGGCGCGGCGAGGCGCGCGGCGCGAAGCCGAAGCGCTCGAGATCGTAGCGCGGCATGGCCGCCTGAATCATCTCGACCGCGCAGCAGGCGAGGCCGAAGGTCATCCACATCAGCGAGCCGGTGCGCGCCCAGTTGATGACGTCGTCGGTCGCCGTGACGAAGAAGCCCTTGTCGGCCAGCTCCTCGTTGATCTGCAGGAAGAACGGATCGTCCGAGCCCACCGGCTTGCCGGTGCGCGGATCGATGAGGCCCTTGGGCTGCGGCGCGACGAGCGTTCCGCCCTCGTTCGTGATCAATCCCATTCCAGCGCTCCCTTGCGCCACTCATAGACGAAGCCGACGGTCAGCACGCCGAGAAACACCATCATCGACCAGAAACCGAAGGCCCCGGCCTCCTTGAAGGCGACGGCCCAGGGGAAAAGGAAGGCCACTTCGAGATCGAACACGATGAAAAGCAGCGACACGAGATAAAAGCGCACGTCGAATTTCATGCGCGAATCGTTGAACGGGTTGAAGCCGCACTCATAGGCGGAGAGCTTCTCCGGGTCCGGCGCCTTGAAGGCGAGCAGGAAGGGCGCGACGAGCAGTGCGCCGGCGATGATGGCGGAGAGCGCGCCAAAGATCACCAGCGGCAGATATTGTTCGAGCAGCATCGGCATGGGTCGTGTCCGGGTCCGACGTTGCGGCGGGCGAAGGCCGCATTCTGGGGAGCTTCAACTTGGAAAAGCTCCAGGCCGCGGGTTCCGTAACAAAGCCCCTTGTGCAAAGCAAGAGACAACCACGGCCCCATCCGCCTTATGGGCGATTTGGTCACATCTTCGGCGCTTTAGCGAGAAGCCGCCGCGCAGTCCGAGAGGAAGGCGGCAGCCGCCATTTCCTTGAAACGCGCGGCACGACGCGCCAGCGCCTCGGCGTCGTCGCCCCAGGTGCGCATCTGGAAGTCCTCGTCGATATGGGCGGCGGCCCAGGCCTCCGCAAGTCCTATTTCTTTCAACGCCTTGGCGAGCGCCAGAACGAGCGATCCGGTGAGCGTGGTCATCACATGCAGCGCGGCGAGGCGCAGAGGCGCGCCCGGCCCCTCGCCAACATGGGCGCGGACGGCCGAGGCGAGCGCCCTAATCGATTCCGGCGGCTGGGAGGCGAACATCACCCCCTCGGCGAGGACCAGCCTTGCGCCGAGCTTGTCACGGGCAAAGGCGAGCGGCGGGTCCCAGGCGGCGCTCTGCGCTGCAGCAAGGCTCGCGGGCTCCCCGGCGCGATAGCAGAGCATGTCGGAGCCGGCGTATTTGACCAGTTCCGCCTCCACCTCCGCCATCTGCTGGGCGACGCCGTCGAGGGCGGAATTCACGAGCTTGGTCAGAGGCATGGTCGAGGGATCGATCGCCTCGCCCTGCCCCGCCCATTCGGCGGCGAGCGCCTCGGCGAGGTCGCGGGACGGCACGACGATCCGGCGCTTCGCCGGCGTGTTGACCGGGCGGCCGTCGAGCAGGATCGAGAAGCCGCCATCCGCCGCGCCGACGGTCGCTTCCTTGTAGAATCGCTTGGGAAGCTGTCGGGCGGGGTCGCGGGCGGCCTTTACCGGGTCGCGCTCGCTGTCGGGAACGAAGAAGTCGTCGTCGAAGCCGCTGGGGGCTTTGGGCATTGTGTCAGCTCCCTGGAAGCTCGGGTCGTGTCAAAGCGCCCGTCGTCACGCGTCGGGCGCGTCCTCTATGGGATCATATTGCTTTATGTCGAAGCCGAAGAGCTCCCAGCTCTTCTTCATATGCTCGGGCAAGGGGGCGGTCACGTCCAGCTCGCCGCCTTTCGGATGCGGCAGAACGAGGCGACGGGCCAGAAGGTGGAGCTTGCGCTCCAGCCCCTCCGGCATCGCGCGCAGCGGATCGCGGCGGCGCACGTCGTCTTCCGGGCGATGGCCATATTTCGGATCGCCGAAGATCGGATGGCCGATCGCCTCGGCATGGGCGCGGAGCTGATGGGTGCGGCCGGTCAGCGGCTTCATCGACAGCCAGGCGCAGCGCGGCGCCACCTTGTCGACGATGGCGTAATAGGTGAGCGAATGCTGGGCGTCGGACTCGCCATGTTTGGCGATCCGCATTTTCTCCAGCTCGCGGCCGGCCCCCCGGCTTTTCTCCATCCCCGGCCCCTTGGCGAGATAGAGCGAAATCCGGCCCTGCGTCGGCTTGGGCACGCCCTCGACCAGCGCCCAGTAAATCTTCCTGGCCTGCCGCGAGCGGAAAATCTCGCCCAGATCGGCCGCCATGCGCCGGCTTTTCGCGACGAGCAGCACGCCGGAGGTGTCGCGGTCGAGCCGATGCACCAGCACCGGACGCGAATCGCCTTTCGCAAGCGATTCCAGCATGCCGTCGACATGGCGCGTCTGGCCGGAGCCGCCCTGCGTGGCGAGGCCGAACGGCTTGTTGAGGACCATCAGATCCTTGTCCTCGAAAAGCGTCATCCGCCGGAGCGCCTCGACGTCTTCGGGACTGGCGCGCTTCACGGCAGGGCTCGCGGGCGCCTCGATCTTCAGGGGCGGGACGCGGACCTTCTGGCCCTCTTCCAGCCGCGTCGAGGTGTCGACGCGCTTGCCGTCGACGCGGACTTCCCCCTTGCGGCATATCTTGGCCAGATGCGACAGGGCGAGCGTCGGATAGCGCCGCTTGAACCAGCGGTCCACGCGCATCCCCGCCTCGTCCTCGGTGACGGCGGTCGTGGTGACGCCCACGCCTTTGGGCTCCGGCGCGCTCATGCGGCCTCTCGCGGTGCAGGGAAAGAACAGGGCATGCCGCCTTATGGCCCAAAGCCGGCCCTATTGTCGATGGCGGAGAGGAGAGCGCCCTTGCGAAAGCTACTGATCGCGCTTGCCGGCCTCGTGGCCGGCTATCTGGTCGGCGCCTTCGGCGGCGGCGTCCTCGTCGACGCCCTTTCCGCCAATACGTCATGACAGGGCCGTGGAGGCCGCAATGACTGGCGCTTTCTTGACCGGCCCGCTCGGGGCCGTCATCGGCCTGATCGCGGCGCTCGGTCTCGCCCGCAAAAACTTATAGGCCAGCGCCCTTCCCCCGCCCGGCCGGCTTCGCTAATCTCGCCGCAACCACCCCGCGAGAATTCCACATGCGAGAGCGTCCCGGCGAAATTGCTTTGTATGACCGCGCGGTTCTCGATTCGCGCATCGGCTTCGTCACTGCGAGCTTTCTGCTGGCCTATGGCTTCGCAGCGCTGCTCGACCGGGTCGGCGCGCCGGAACGTTTCGTCGGCGCTGCGCCGCCATGGTTCACGGTCGTCGCTCTGGCGGCGCTGGGCTTCCTGCTCCATTCGATGCGGGTGTCCTTCTATTACGCCGGCGGGCGCGCGATCCCCTCGGCCTATGCGGGCTTTGCGAACGCCGCGGTTGCGGTCGCGCTGCTGCTGCCCTTCGCGACCCGGCTCGCCGGCCATTCCTGGGGAATCGGCGTCGTCTGCGGCGCCTTCCTTGGCCTCGCGGGCGGGGCCCTGTTTCTCGGTCCGCTGCTGCGGCGCACCGGCGTCTTCTCGCTGACGGGTTTCCTCGCGGCGCGCTTCCCGGGGACGGTCCCACGGTTCGGTCTGATCGCCGCCGCCGCCGCCGCCTCGGGCCTTTTGGCCGTGGCGGGCAGCCAGATGGCGGTGAACGCGCTCGTCGAATTGACCGGCGCCGGCCGGATTTTCTCCGCCTTCGTCGTGGCCTCGGCGGGCCTCGTGATCGCCGGGCCCGGCGGACTCGGCGCGGCCGTCTGGGCCGCGGCCGCGGCGGCGGGCGTTGCGCTGCTGGGGTTCGGCTGGCCGGTCGGCGCGCTTTGGGCGCAGGGCCAGTTGCCCGTTGGTCTCCTCGGCGGCGCCGGCTGGCAGGAGGCCGGCGAACTTTTCACCGCCTGGCGGCTGATGCCCGCGCCCATGGGAATCTTCGTCGAGATCGGCGCCACGATCGCCGTCGCGCTCGGCGTCGCCTCGCTGGCGCCGGTCCTTGCGCCGGCGGTGACGACCGAAAGCCCCGAAGCCGCGCGCGCCTCCGGCGTTTTGACGGTCGCCTGGAGCCTGCTCTTCGCGCTGCTCATCGCGGCGGCCATCGCCGCCTCGGCGCTGAGCCTCGCCTCTACCGTTTCCGGCCAGAGCGCGGAGCGCCTGCCCGCCGCGATCTACGCCGCGAGCAGCCGGGGACAGGTCGAAATCTGCGACGCAAAGGCCATCAACCCCTCGCAGGCTCAGCGCGCCTGCGCCGCCCAGAACATCGCGCCCGGCACGCCGGTCAGCCCGGCCGACATCCGCCCGGTCGATGGTGATTACCTGCTGGGCGCGCTGCCGGGCGCCACCGATCTCGGGGCGGCCGCGTCGGGGCTGATGGCCTCGGCGCTCGTCGCCTTCGGGCTCCTCCTCGGCGCCATCGGCCTCCAGACCTGCAGCGCGGCGCTGGGCCATGACGCGCTCTACCGCATGCGCGGCGAAATCGACCTCACCAGCCGCCGCCTCGCCATTACGCGGCTCGTCCTCGTCGGCGTCGGCACCGCCGCCTACATCGCCAGCGTGACGGAGATCGTCACGCCCGGCGGGCTGGTGTCGCTCGCGATCGCCATCTCCGCGGCCTGCGTCGCGCCGGCGCTCGCCTTCGCCTTCTGGGAACGGGCGGGCGACCGCGAAGCTCTGGCGGCGCTCGTCGGCGGCGCCGTCGCGCTGGCGGCGGCGCTCTATCTGGCCGGCCCCGCGCGCAAGATCGAAGCCTATGCGCTCGCCGGTCTGGCGGGCGCGACGGTCGCCATCGCCGCCGGGGTTGTCTCGGCGCTTGCGGCCAACAAGGAGAACCCGGCCGCGCAGGCTTTCGTGCGGCGCGTGCTCCACGGCGACGGCGAGATCGTCGCCCCGGACAAGGGAGCCTGATTGGCGCCTGATTGGGCGCCTGAGCGGGCGAACGCGCCCCTATCCTTTCCGGCCGATTCTGTTATAAGGGCGCGGCACGCCCGGCCTCGCCGGGCGGCGCCGCTTTGAGGCGACCTCGCTGGACGACATCCCGGCCAAGGCCGTCCATGGCGGACAACTTCCAACCATAAGGAAAAGACGGATGTCGATCACGGCCGAGCGCAAGCAGGCGCTCATCAAGGAATATTCCACCAAAGCCGAAGACACCGGCTCGCCCGAGGTTCAGGTCGCGATCCTGACGGAGCGCATCACCAACCTTACCGAGCACTTCAAGACGCATGTGAAGGACAATCACTCGCGTCGCGGCCTGCTGAAGCTCGTCTCCCAGCGCCGCCAGCTCCTCGATTACGTCAAGAAGCGGGACGAAGCCCGCTACAAGAGCCTGATCGAGCGGCTTGGCATTCGCCGCTAAACACGCCTTGCGAAGGCGGCGCGCCGATGCGCCGCTTTCGCTTTTCGGGCGCTCCGCGCGCCCGCCCGCGCGAACCACGTCATGGCAGGATCGCCGGACGCTGTGCGAATCAACGAGACGACTTCCACAGCCTCTCGCCGTCTTGCTCATGACGAACCGCCGGGTTCATCGAGAGAAAGACCAAGCATGTTCCAAATCCACCGCGAAGAACTCGACTGGGCCGGCCGCAAGCTCGTCCTCGAGACCGGCAAGGTCGCCCGCCAGGCCGACGGCGCCGTCGTCGCCACCTGGGGCGAGACCACTGTTCTCGCCACCGTCGTTTCCGCCAAGTCGCCGAAGCCCGGTCAGGACTTCTTCCCGCTCACCGTCAATTATCAGGAAAAGGCCTTCGCCGCCGGCCGTATTCCGGGCGGCTATTTCAAGCGCGAGGGACGCCCGTCCGAGCGCGAGACGCTCGTCTCCCGGCTCATCGACCGCCCGATCCGCCCGCTGTTCCCCAACGGCTATCGCTGCGACACGCAGGTGATCGTCACGGTCCTTTCGCATGACCTCGAGAATGATCCCGACGTTCTGGCGATGGCTGCGGCCTCTGCCGCGCTGACGCTCTCCGGCGTGCCCTTCATGGGCCCGATCGGCGGCGCGCGCGTCGGCTACATCAACGGCCAGTTGAAGCTCAATCCGACAATCGAGGAGATGAAGCTCTCGAGCCTCGATCTGGTCGTCGCCGGCACGCAGGACGCCGTGCTGATGGTCGAGTTGGAAGCCAAGGAGCTTTCCGAGGAGACGATGCTCGAAGCCGTGATGACCGGCCATCGTGGGTTCCAGCCGGTGATCGACGCGATCATCCGCCTCGCCGAGCGCGCCGCCAAGGACCCGCGCGACCTCGTTCTCCAGGATCGCTCGGAACTTGAGGCGCATATCGCCCAGATCGCCGAAGCCGAACTGCGCGAAGCCTACAAGATCACCGTCAAGCAGGACCGCTACGCCGCCGTCGACGGCGTGAAGGCGAAGGTCATGGCCGATCTCTTCCAGGAAGGCTCCGATCAGTCCTTCACCAAGGAGCAGGTTGGCGAAGTCTTCAAGGAGCTTCAGGCCAAGGTCGTCCGCTGGAACATCCTCGACACGGGCATCCGCATCGACGGACGCGACGTGAAGACCGTGCGCCCGATCGTCTCCGAAGTCGGCGTGCTGCCGCGCACCCATGGCTCGGCGCTGTTCACGCGCGGCGAAACGCAGGCGCTCGTCGTCGCCACGCTCGGCACCGGCGAGGACGAGCAATACGTCGATTCGCTGGAAGGCACCTACAAGGAGCGTTTCCTGCTCCACTATAACTTCCCGCCCTATTCCGTCGGCGAAACGGGCCGCATGGGCTCGCCGGGCCGGCGCGAAATCGGCCACGGCAAGCTCGCCTGGCGCGCCATTCGTCCGATGCTGCCGGCCGCGGCGGAGTTCCCCTATACGCTGCGGGTCGTCTCGGAGATCACCGAGTCCAACGGCTCGTCCTCCATGGCCACTGTCTGCGGCGCCTCGCTCGCTTTGATGGACGCCGGCGTGCCGCTCAAGGCGCCGACGGCGGGCATCGCCATGGGCCTGATCCTCGAAGGCGAGCGCTTCGCGGTGCTCTCCGACATTCTCGGCGACGAGGATCACCTCGGCGACATGGACTTCAAGGTGGCGGGCACGTCGAATGGCGTGACGTCGCTGCAGATGGACATCAAGATCGCCGGCATCACCGAGGAAATCATGCGCGTCGCCCTCGCCCAGGCGCGTGACGGCCGCATTCACATCCTCGGCGAAATGGCCAAGGCCATCACCACCTCCCGCGCGGAGCTCGGCGAATTCGCGCCGCGCATCGAGACGCTGAAGATCCCGACCGACAAGATCCGCGACGTGATCGGCTCCGGCGGCAAGGTCATCCGCGAGATCGTCGAAAAGACCGGCGCCAAGATCAACATCGAGGACGACGGGACGGTCAAGGTCGCCTCCTCCGACGGCAATTCGATCAAGGCGGCGATCAACTGGATCAAGTCGATCGCCTCCGATCCGGAAGTCGGCATGATCTACGAGGGCACGGTTGTGAAGACCGCCGACTTCGGCGCCTTCGTCAACTTCTTCGGCGCCAAGGACGGCCTCGTTCACATCTCGCAGCTTTCCAAGCAGCGCGTGGCGAAGACGACCGATGTGGTGAAGGAAGGCGACCGCGTGAAGGTGAAGCTGCTGGGCTTCGACGATCGCGGCAAGGTGCGCCTCTCCATGCGCGTCGTCGATCAGGAGACCGGCGAGGATCTCGAAGCCAAGGAAAAGGCCGAGCGCGAATCCGCCAATACGGCGGATGCTCAATAGCCAAGCTTTCGAGTAACAGATAAACATAGCCGTCCGACTTTGTCGGGCGGCTTTTTTTTGCGAGAAATCCCAGGCGTCCCCGGGGGATCACAAATGTTCAGAGCGTCGCTCATCGCAACAGCGCTCCTCGTCACACCAGCCGCGCAGGCCGAGCCCGACTATTCGCGCGTCCTCGACGCCGAAACCTTCTCCATTGAAAACGGCGAGACCGACCGCGCCGTGCTCGTGGCCAATGGCGAGTTGAGTTCGGACCTCTACGTCTATCTCAATCTCGACAACGCCGACGGCAACGCGCCGAAGCCGGCGCTGGTGAAGAAGGACGCGGCCTGGGACGGCGGCATATGGGGCTCGCGCCCCTCGCTCGAAACCACCGCCAGGGGCTCGCTGCTGATAAAGTCCGAGAACACCGGCGCCGGGCGCGACCGCTGGACTCAAACGCTCACCGTCGTCTATCGCAACAGGGAATTCATCGTGGCCGGCCTGACGCGTGAGGCCCATGACACGCTCAGTCCCGACGCAGGCCATAGCTGCGATCTGAATTTCCTGTCCGGCAAGGGCAAGAAGGACGGAAAGTCTGTCGAGATCAAGACGCCGGCCATGAAACTGGTGGACTGGTCGGACGGCGAGCTGCCGAAGGAATGTCGATTCTGACGCGCCACGCATGGCGAAGAGAAGAGTTTGCCGCCCCCGTTCCGCGCCTGATAGCCGCCTTATCTAAAGCTCTCGAAAGACAGGGCGAAGATGACGGAACCGGAAAAGACAGAGGGCGCGCAGACCGGCGAAGCCTTTCAGCCGGGCGAGCCGATCGATATTTTCCTGCTGGCGCGGCTCGGCTTCACCTTCATTTTTGTCGTGATGACGGCGCTCATCGCGGAGCCCTATCTCGAGAGCCTCACCTGGGCGCTGGTGCTGGCGATCCTGTTCATCCGCCCGCACCGCTGGTTTGAATCGCATCTGGGGCCCAACAGCGCCGCCGGCATGTCGGTCGCCGCCGTCGCGCTGATCGTCGTTGCGCCGCTGCTTTTGATCGGCGATCGTTTGATCCGGGAAGCGCTCAACGGAGTCGCTTATGTTCAGACCGCCGTGAGCCAAGGAAAATGGGGCTCCTTTCTGGAGGCGCATCCATGGCTCAGATGGGTGGGAGACCGCGTTGACGTTCCGACGCTCGCCTCTCGCGGCGGCGAATTCTTCACAAATCTGGGCGCGTCAGTCCTGAAACAATCGACAGGCCAGGTCATTACAATAGTGCTGGCCTTCTACATGCTCTTTTTCTTTTTGCGCGACCGCAACGCCGCGATCGACGCGCTGGCGCGCGTCTCGCCTTTTTCCAGGATTGAAACCGGCAAACTCATGTTGCGCGTGCGCGACACCATTCACGCCACCATCTATGGCACGCTGGCCGTCGCCGTTTTGCAGGGAACGCTCGGCGGAATCGCCTTCTGGTGGCTTGGCTTCCCATCGGCCGCGCTCTGGGCGGTCGTGATGACCGTCGTCTCCATCATTCCCGTGCTCGGCTCTTTCATCATCTGGATTCCGGCGACAATCTATCTCGCGCTCGAAGACCGCTGGGCGGATGCGATTGCGCTGGGGCTGTGGGGCGGCGTCGTGATCTCTACGGCGGACAATGTGCTGCGTCCGATGTTCGTCGGCGAATCCTTGCGGCTGCATACGGCGCCGGCTTTCGTCGCCATGCTCGGCGGGCTTCAGCTCTTCGGCGCCGCCGGCCTTATCCTCGGCCCCGTCGCCTTCACCATGACGACTTTGATGCTCGAATTCTGGCGCCGCCGCGCCGATCCCGACCTTCAGCCGTAATGTGTCACCGCTTCGCTTCACGCGCGATAAC
Source organism: uncultured Alphaproteobacteria bacterium (assembly GCA_963717565.1). GTDB lineage: Bacteria > Pseudomonadota > Alphaproteobacteria > Rhizobiales > Beijerinckiaceae > Methylocystis. Next base: position 65,361 of record CAVQWJ010000014.1, on the reverse strand, counting down.
GAGTGCGAAAGCGCCGTCGAGCGCGGCGTCAGTGGCTTCGAGCACGGACGCGTCACGCGTGAAGACGAGGAAACAGCGTAGCCGCCTCTGCGGATAGAGCGGACGCAGCGCCGCGCGATAAAGCGCGAGCTGTCGCAGTTGCGACGCGTCGGGCTCCGCGCGCGGTCGGCCCGTCTTGAAATCAACGATCAGAACTTCCTCATCCGTCTCGGCGAGACGATCGATACGGCCGGCAACGTCGAGCCCTTCGTCGAGAGACGCGTAAACATCAACCTCGGCCAGCGAGCGCGGTCCGAACAGGGGCGCGAGTCGCGGATCGTCGAGCGCGCGCAGCGCCGCCGCGACGAGATCGTCCTGCGCCGCTTCATCGAGAGCGGCGCCGCGCAGCCGGACGAAACGCCGCGCCGCTTCTTCTCGCCGCTCCATCGGGCAATTGGGCAGATGCTGCAGTAATGCGTGGGTGAGCCGCCCGACAAGTGCGCGCGCCGCGTCACGATGATGGGCGCCGCCTTCGATCGCCGTGAAAACATCGGCGCCGGCGAGCGCGCTCGAGGGGCGAACCGGCGGCGCGACCGGCTCTTCCTTCGGCGCAGGCGCGCGCGCGAACGGCGGGATGAGGGCCGACTTCGCCTGACCAGCGCCCTGCGCGAGATCATGACGCGGCGGAACGCCGCCCCGCCGCAATATTGCGCCATCCGCGTCTTCCAGAACGTCGCTCGCGCCCTCCAGCGCCTTCCATATCATGCTGTGCCAACAGCCTTCCGGCGGCGCCGTCTTGCCGTGATAGCCGGCGACGTAAAGACGCTCCTCGGCGCGCGTCATCGCGACATAGAGAAGCCGCCGATATTCCGCCGTTTCGGCTGCGCGACGATCTTCGCGCGCCTGTGCGAGCGCTGCGGGATCATTGTCCTTGCCGCGCGACCAGACAAGCGACAGCTCGTCTTCGGCGCCGAGCGTATAAAGGCGCGGATCATGCTTGCCCGTGGGCGCGCTGCAGGTGTCCGGCAGGAAGACGATCTTGGCTTCGAGCCCCTTGGCGGCATGCGCCGTCATGACGCGGACGGCGGCGCCGGCGGCCTCCATGTCGCGCTTGATCGAGACATCGAGTTTCTCGACCATCGCCAGAAAACTCGTCAGGGATGGCGACTGCTCGCGCTCGAAAGACAGCGCGAGCCGCAGGAATTCATCGATCGCGTCATTCGCCTCCGGGCCAAGGCGCGCGACCAGCCGCCGCCGCCCGCCGCCGGCGCCAAGCAAGAAACTGTAAAACTCGTAGGGTGGCAGCGTCGCAGCCTGCCGGCGCCAGGTTTCGATCGTCTCCCTGGCGGCGCGATGGCGCGGTTCGGCCGATTGCGACAGCGCCTCGAAAAGAGAGCCCTTCCGCTTCGGCGCAAGCGCGATAAGGTCGTCGTCATCGAAGCCGATGAGCGGGGATTTCAGCACCGTCGCCAGCGTCAGATCGTCTTCGATCAGCAGAGACGCGCGGCCGAGCGCGACAAGATCGTCCACGGCGATATGCTTGCCCAGATCGAGCCGGTCGGCGCCGGCGACAGGAACATCTTCCGCCTTCAGCGCGCGAATGAGCGCCTCGAAAAATGCGCCGCGCTTGCGCACGACAATGAGAATGTCGCGCGCCTCCACCGGGCGCGGCCCATTGTCGCCTTCGACATAATCGCCGCCGCCGGGGGACGTCAGCGCCTTTATTTTGGCGGCGATCTTGCGCGCGAGTCTTTCTCCCGGATCAGACGCCCGAGCGTAATCGAGCGGCAGGCGCCAGTCTTCGGGCTCCGACTGATCGACCGGGCCTATCGGCTCCCACACTTCGACCAGCGCGGGAAGATGAGTCTTCGTGGCTTCATGCGTGAGCGTGAGCCGCTCGACATCGCAGGTCAGACCTTCGCCATTGCCTGCGAAATTGAAGACCTCGTCGACCGCCGAGAGCACACCCGGCGCCGAGCGGAAAGACTGCACGAGCCGAACATATTCGAAAGCGCGGCCGACGGCGGTGAACCTGCGCTCGAAGTCGCGTCGCATTGCGTCGAACTTCTCGGGCGCGGCGCCCTGGAAGGAGAAGATGGACTGCTTGTCGTCGCCGACCGCGAAGAAACTCCGCTTGCCGCCCCTTGCGCTGAAGCCCGCGCAGAATTCGCCGGCGATGGCGGCGAGAATGTCCCATTGCGCCGCGCTCGTATCCTGCGCCTCGTCGAGCAGAATGTGGTCGATCTGCGCATCCAGCTTATAGAGAACCCAGGATGGTTCGGAGCGATGAAGCAGCCGCCGCGCGCCCTCGATCAGATCGTCGTAATCGAGCACATTGCGATAGCGCTTCGCACTTTCATAATCCGTGAGGATCGCGTCGCCGAGCTTCGCCAGCGCCAGCGACCGCTCCGCCGTCATCGCCGCCTTGCGCTTTTCGATCAGCAGCGTCAGCCGCGCCTGCTCGGCCTCCATTTCGTCGAGGAGGTCGGGCGCAGCCTTTTGCAGAGGCTTCGTGATGATGCTGCTTTTCTCGCCCCCGCGCGGCTTCCCTTCCTTCGTGAAGAATACCCGCAGGTAGCTCTCGACGCCATCGGGATCTGACCCGCGCTCGATTGCGCGCGCGAGATGGTCGGCAAGCTCGTTATCTTTTTTGGATCCCAGGCGCAGCGCCGCCATGAGTTCGGGCCATCCCGCATGACCCTCCGTAATCTCGGCGACGACATCGAGAAGGCTCTCGTCAGGCCTCAGCCCCAGGCGCAGGCGCAAACGCGCCGCGTAGTCTTTTTCGTCGAAAGACGCGCCCAGCGCGTCACGATGCTGCAAGAGCTCGTCGCAAAGCTTGCCGAAGTCGTTCCCGGTCGTCTCTGCGGCGACGCGCGCCAGCGCGTCATGCAGGGCGCCCGTGTCGCGCATCGCTTTTTCGATGGCCTGCGTGCGCGCCATCTCCAGCAATTCGGCGCGGCCCGCGTCGTCGAGCACGCTGAAGCCTGCCGGCGCATTGGCCTCGAATGGAAAGAGATGCAGGAGCTTCTCGCAGAATGCGTGGATCGTTTGAATCTTGAGGCCGCCCGGCGTCTCCACGGCGCGCGCAAACAGGCTGCGCGCAAAATCGAGTTCGGCGGGCGAAGGCGGTTCGGCGCCGGTATCGGTGATTTCCTTCGAGAGCGCCGCGTCGTCGAGCACGGCCCATTTGGCGAGCCTGTCGAAAATGCGCGTGGACATATTCGCCGCGGCGGCCTTGGTGAAAGTCAGACACAGAATCTGCGACGGCCGCACGCCCTGAAGGAGTAGGCGCAACACGCGCTGCGTGAGCACATAGGTCTTGCCGGAGCCGGCGTGCGCCGAAACCCAGGCGGATGCCTCTGGATTGGACGCTTTTCTCTGCTTCTGGATGGTCTGCGCGAGATAGGGCCGATCGCTCATGCGTCGTCTCCGCCAAGCGACCATTCCTTCACGCGGGCGAGGTGATCGTAATCGCCCTCATATTTGACCATCGCGACATAGGGGCGCGAGGGATAGGGGGTTTTCGGATCGCGATATTGCGACAGCATGTTCACGAGCTCGCCGCTGTGTTTGGCGACGGCTTCGGAAAATGTGACGTCCGGAAATTTGAGAAACTGCGTTTTGCCGCCGTTCTTGAGGCCGACATAGGCTGCGCCTGCCGGGGAATGATCGCCGATCTCTTTGAAGGCGCCCGCCTCTATCATCGCCGCTTCGAGCGTCAATTGCGGCGACCAGCCCGCGAGAACCTGTTTGCTGGACGGCGGCTCGCCGGTCTTGTAATCGAAAACCCATGCCTGTCCCGCCGTGTCGATCTCAATGCGGTCGGCCTTCGCCGTCAGACTGAACCGAGCGTCGCCGCCAAGGGGGATGATCCACTCGCCGGACAGTTCGACATGAATTTTTGCGCCCAGCTCGCGGCGTTCGCCTTCAAAGGAAAGGGCGTGGTCGAGTCCCGCCATCAGCCTTGGCCAGGTGAAGCTGCGGAAAGTCGGATCGTCGAAGAAATCGCCTAATTCGCTACGCGCAATGTCGAACAGTTTTTCCCGCGCATCCGCTGGCAGCGTCGCCCACGGGATAGGCGCGGACAAACGCCTCCAGCGCCGCGTGAATGCCGGTTCCCATTTCCCGCGCGCCGAGATCGACGCCCAGCGGCGCCATAGGCTTCAGCCTTAATATATACTCCGCAAAGATTGCGTAAGGGTCGCGGCGCAGCGTCTCGATGCGGGTGACGCTGAGCCGCGTCGGGCGCAGATCGACAGGCGGCGTTGGCGCGGGACGTGGGAGCGTCACGACTTCCGACGCCGACGGCCGATCGAGCGACTTTGCGACATCGAGCATAAGGTCGCCGCGTCTGCGGCATTCCTCGATGACCCCATCGCCCGCGAGCGCCTGCAGGCGCGTGAGAAAGCGCGAGGGAACAGTCGGCGCGCCGTCGCGCTTGGCGGCGCGGCTGAGCACGACATCTTTTGCGCCGAGCGCCATCACGAAATCATGCGCGCTCTGGCCGATGCGGCGCTCGGGCGGCGACAGGCCCAACTGCGCGCGCATGGTGCGATTGAGAAAGGCGCCGGTCTCCGTTTGCGGCGGCCACACGCCTTCATCGAGGCCCGCAAGAAGCATCAGATCGGCGTCCATCAGGCGCGCTTCCAGCGCGCCGAGGATTTTCAGACGCGGATGCGCGCGGCGCGGGCCGCGTAGAGTCGTTTCGAAGGCGATGCGGTCGAACAGCGCCGCATAGCCGGCCGGCTTGAAGCCCGGCGGCGCCTCCGCGCGCGACAGCCTGTCGAACAGATCGAACAACGCGACCGCACCCTCGTCGCCTTCCTCCTCTACGCCCGCCGTTATCGCCTCGACGACGGCGCGATGCGCGAGCGCAAAGCCTTTCAGATCGTCGCCATGCAGATCACGAAACGCCGCGAAAGCCGCTTCCATGTCGGCGAGCAGCGTCTCGACCTGCGCCCATTCGTCGGCGCCGATGCGTCGAGACGCCGGATGCGCATGCGGGCCTGCGGCGATTTCGCGCGCGCGCGCGACAGCCTTCGCATAGCTCTGCCCAACCGGCGGCGTCACGCGCAACACGCCGATTTCGACGAGCGGCGCGAGTTCGGCGATCTCCTCCGCCGTGCGACCGAAACGCGCGAGCGGATGATTGAGCAAAGATGCGATGGCGACCGCGTCGAGATGCTGCGAGCCGATCGCCGCGACAAGCCGCGCGAGCGCGCCGATGCGGGTCGCGGCGAGTGAGGCGCCGCCGGAATCGTCGATGTCGATGTCGAAGCGCCGAAGCTCGGCCGCGACGCGGCGCGCGATCGTGCGGTCGGGCGTGACAAGCGCGGCGGTGCGGCCGGGCGTCTCCAGCGCCTCGCGCAGAAACAGCGCGAGAGCCAGCGCCTCCATTTGCTCATCTGGCGCTTCGAGAAGCGTCACGCCGTCGAGCGCGGTTTTGAACGCGGCGCCGTCGGACTCGCGGAAGTGGCGCCAGGTCGCGGTCGCCTGCGCCGGCGCCATCGCCTGCGAGACCAGCAGGCGACGCTCGGCAAGCGGCGGCGGCGCCGTTCCCAATTCGCGCACGTCGTCGCGTTTGATTTTCATGTGGCCGAGCAGGCGCTTCAACATCGTTTGCGGATGCGTGAAAGCCGGCTCGCCCTCCCCTTCGCCGACATGCGCCCAGGCCGCTTCTCCCATCTCCTTGTCGAGACCCGGGAAGAACGACCGCGCCATTTTCGTGCGCGGCGATCGCCGAGAGCAGCCGCGCCGTCGTTGGCTGCGCGCCGGTCGAACCGATCGCGATCACGGGCGGCTGGTCGGCGGCGGTTGCAAGCGAGGCGATCTGCGCCTCGATCAGAAGCTTCCGCCGCACGGCGGCGTCGACACGACCCTGCTCCTCGAGAAGCTTTGGCCACGACTCGAGCGCGATGCCGAGGAAGGTGGTCGTGATCGACCAGTATTTGTCGAAGCTCGCATCGTCGATGACAGTGCGGATCGCAGCAGGATCGACGTCCTCGATGACGAATTCATCGATGAGCGCGCCAAGTTCGGCGGCGAGCGCATAGGCGCCGGTGGGCGAGGATGCGACGAGGAAAGGCTCTCCCTCATGCCTGACAAGATTGCCGTCGCTGTCAGCAAAGAGGATGGCGTGCTCGACCGCCTCCGACCATTTGTGCACGAGTTGCGCGAGCAGGAGCCGGCGCTCAAGTTCTTCTATTTGCGGCTTTGCGGCTTCAAAAAAATCCGCGTCGAAATCGCCGAAGACGGCTGCGGTTTCCTGTTCGTCGAGACCGCCGAGCGGCAGAATGCGCGGCAGAAACGTCGCGCCTTTGCCGATGGCTTTGCGCGAATTCCGCGGCAAGCGCGCGGCCGGCGCGACGTGTCGGCACATAGATCGTCGCGCGCGCCATATCGAGCGGCGCGGTTTCTCTCGACAATGACGGGACGATCTCGCCCGCGAGCAAAGCCTCGACAAAGGTCGCGAGAAACGGCGCGCCCGGCGCGATGGTGAAGACATTGCGTTTCACGAAGCTCACCTCCGCGCGGCGGCGATCGCTTTTTCCGCGTCCTCGATCGCCGCCACCGTGCCGACATGCAGCCAGAGCCCCTGCGCCACGACGCCGAACAGTCGTCCCTTCTCGGCGGCCTCGAAAAAGAAAGGCGCGAGTTTGAAGACGTCCTGCGTCTCCTGCGAAAAGAGCTGCGGCTTGATGAGGCCGACGCCTGAATAGACGTAGGGCTTTGGGCCCGCGCGGCGGATGATGCGGCCCTCGGGCGAGAGATCGAAGTCGCCATCCCAATCCACGCCGACGCTGCCATGCGTCGGCGACAGCAGCAGCGCCGCGTCCATCTCGGATGCGTCCCACGCCCGCGCGAGCGCGACGAGATTCGATCGCGGCGAGTCGTACCAGAAAGCGTCCGTATTGCAGATGTAGAAAGGATCGTCGCCGAGAAGCGGCAGAACCTTGCGGATGCCGCCGCCCTGATCGAGCAGTTTCGCGCGCTCGTCCGAAATCACGATGCGCGGCGCGCGGCGATCTTGCAGATGCGCTTCGATCTGATCGGCAAGGTGATGGACATTGACGATCGCGGTCTCCACCCCCGCGCCGGCGAAATCATCGAGCGCGCGATCGATCAGCGTGCGGCCGGCGACGCTGACCAGCGGCTTTGGCGTCCTGTCGGTGATCGGCCGCATGCGCGTGCCGAGACCGGCCGCGAAGACCATCGCCATTCGCGGCAGAACGAAGGAAGTATCAGGCTTTGTCGAAGAGTCCGGGCAGATTGGCTTCATACCAGGATTTTAACTCCGCCAGCGCCGGATGTCGCAGGCACTTTTTCAAATAGGCTTCGATGCGCGGCAGATGCGCCAGATAATGCGGCTTGCCGTCGCGCTGATCGAGGCGCGCGAAAATGCCGAGCACCTTGGTCGCGCGTTGCGCGGCGAGAACCATATAGGCTTTGGCGAAGCCGCCCATGTCGAAGCTGTCGTCTGTTTCGCGGCGCAGGCGCGCGTAATGAGCGAGAAGCTTCAGCTCGAGATCGTCCGGCACCGTCACGCGCGCATCCTGGCCGAGCGAGGCCATGTCGTAAGCCGGATTGCCGAGCACGCAGTCCTGAAAATCGATGACGCCGATCCGGCGAACGCCTTCCCGCTCGGGAAGCCAGATGAGATTGGGCGAGTGATAATCGCGCAGCGTCCACGTCGGCGGCGCGCTCGCGACGTCGACGAGCGCCTGGCGCCAGAGATTGGCGAAAATGGCGCGCGCGCCGGAGGTCACGGTGGTCTTGATATGGCCGACATACCAGTCGAGCAAAAGATCGGTCTCGATCAGCAGCGCGTCCATGTCGTAAGGGGGTATCTGATAATTGCCCGCGTTGTCGACAGGCAGCGTGTCCGGCAGTTTGCGCGCATGGAGATGCGCCAGCGCGGCGGCGGCTTCCATGTAGCGCTCCGGGATCGGCCCATTCTCGTCGACCACGCCCTCGCGGCCGAGATCCTCGACGATCAGCAGGCCGGCGTCGAGATCCGAGCCATAAATCTCAGGCGCCGAAAGCCCCTGCGCGCGCAGGCCGTCGGCCATGGCGACGAAGGGCCTCACATTTTCGGCGAGGCGCGCGATGGCGCTGTAGGATTTGCCGTAGCGGACCGGCGGACCATCCGGACGCGGCGGCGAAATCATCAGGATCGCGCGCGCGCCGTCCGGCTTTTCAAGGGTTTCATAGGCGCGCGTCGAGGCGTCGCCCATGAGGAAACTGCGCGCCGCTTCGCTCCATCCGGTCTTGCGCAACAGTTCGCGCAACGCCTTGAAGGAGTTGAGCCTCGGCGCAAAAGACCCGTAGCCTGAAATGGTGACGCGGCGCGCTTCCGGATTTTCTCCCTCGGTGAAGCTCAGGCGAATGTCGAGACGATCCGGCGGCAGCGCTTCGGGCGCGCGCTCGGCCCATTCGATGAGAACGATGGAATCGTCCACCTCTTCGTCCCAGCCGAGCCCGCTCAGCTCCGCGCCGGACTTGATCCGGTAAAAGTCGGCATGGACGATGCGGGCTGCCTCGCTTTCGTAAACCTGCATCAGGGTGAAGGTCGGGCTCGGCGCCTCGACGTTCGGGTCCTTCATCAGCGCGCGGATGAGCGCGCGCGCAAAGGTCGTCTTGCCCGCGCCGAGATCGCCCGCAAGCGTCACCGTGTCGCCGTTTTTAAGCAGCGACGCAATATCCTGCGCCAGCGCCAGCGTGACCGCCTCATCCGGCATATCGACGCGCCAGACGGTCTTGACCGTCTTTTCCTCGCTCATTGCGCGCCTCCTTCGCTGGCGACCGGCCGCCTTTCATCCTGCGCCTCGGACACCGGAAACACGCAAGTGACCGTCGTGCCCTCGCCCGGCACGGAGTTGATGAACACCTTGCCGCCATGCAGCTCCATGAAGGCGCGCACGATGGAAAGACCGAGACCGACGCCGCGGTGGCGCGAGCCGGCCGTATGCGACTCGAAGCGGTCGAACACGCGCGCCAGCACTTCGGGCGGGATGCCACGGCCGCGATCGGTGACCTTGAACACGACTTCCTCCTCGCGCCGCAAGGCGGCGAGCGTCACGGTCTGACCGGAGCTGCGAGAAGCCGATGGCGTTGGACAGGAGATTGAACAGAATCTGGCGCACGCGCTTGGCGTCGCCGCGGAAGGTTCCCGACATCGTCCAGAGCGACGATCTGCAAGTCGATCGAATTTTCGGCGAGCCTGTCCTGCACGCCCTCGATCGCCGCATGCATCGTCGCGACTGCACGTCGACCTCGGAAACTTCGAGCGCCATTGCATCTTCATCGATGGTCGCAAGATCGAGAATGTCGTCGATGATGGCGAGCAGCGCCGCCGACGACTTGCTGACATAGCCGAGATATTCGCGCTGGCGCGGATTGAGCTGCGCCCGTTGTTTCCGCTCCGAGCAGATGCACGAAACCGTTGATGTTGTTGAGCGGCGAACGCAGCTCATAGCTGACGTGGTGGATGAAATCGTTGCGCAGCTTCTCGGCCGCGAGCAACGCCTTGTTGCGGTCGGTGAGCGCGCGCTCGACATTCACGTCGGCCGTCACGTCGACGAAAGTCAGAAGCGCGGCGCCGTCGAGCAGCGACTGCGCCGTGCAGTCGAGCACCACGCCGTCGCTGCGCTCGATACGGCGCGTGAAACCTTCGCGCATGTCGTTGAAGCTCGTGACGAAGCCCTTCAGAGCGTCCCAGGTCTCGGCGTTGTCGTGCAGCGTGCGGCATTGCGCGACCAGAGTTTCGAAGCGCGGCTTCTTCGCGAGCGCCGCTGGATCGAGGCGCCACAGATGCGCGAAGGCGGGATTGCAGAAGCTCAGCCTGCCGTCGGCCGCCGAAAACCGCGACGCCCTCATGCAGCGTCTCCAGCGTCTCGCTCTGCGTGCGGTTCAGCGCGTTGAAGCGGGTTTCGAGATCATAGGCCTTGGTCGTGTCGTCATAGAGATAAGTGACGCCGCCCTGCGTATTGGGATGCGCGACGACTTCGATGATGCGCCCGTCCGGCAAGTGCCAGGTGTGGCGCACCGGCTCCGTCGCGCGATAGGCCTCGAAAAGCCCTTCTTTCCAGGCGCTGGTAATCGGGTTCGGCCGGCACGCAGCTCATCGGCGCGCAGTCGGTCGAGAATCTCGCCGTCGGTCGGCTTCTGATCGAGGAAGCGGGGCTCGAGCCGCCACAGTTTGGCGTAGGCGTCGTTGTTGTAGACCAGCCTGCGGCGCCGATCGAAGATCGCGACGGCGGTCGGCAACTGGTCGAGCGTGCGCACATGCGACTGCATCTGCTGCTCGAGATCGGCGCGGACGGTCTCGACCTCGTGCCGGTCGATGGCCATGGCGGCGGCGACCGGCGCGGCGGTCTGCGTGACGTCGAGCATATGCCGCTCGCCGGCGACGACGGCCGGCACGCGCGCCCGCCAGGTCACGCCTTTTACGAGCGCCTTCGCGGCCTCGTCCCGCGCCGCCTGATCGAGCAGCTCGACGCCGCGCGCGAGGGCGTCGTCACGATCCCGAGCCTCTACGGCCGCCACATAGGCGTTGTTGACGAAAGAGAGTTTGCCGCTCGACGTCGCGAAGCCATACGGGAGTCGGCGCCGCGTCGAGCATGGCGCGCAGCCCTTCGAGCGCGCGCTCCGATTCCGCATGGCGCTCGCGCAGACTCGACGAGCTCCAGCCGGTCACCCGAGACTTCGCGGATTCGCAGCACGGCGCTGCCGCCGACAGCGCGGCCCTTCGGCGTCGAAATAGCGCCCGGAAGAACCGGCGAGCGACAGGCGAAAGGCTTCGCCCATTCTTGCGCAGGCGATCGAGCGCCGCGTCGAGCGCCTGTGCGTCTTTCGGCGCGAGCCAGGCGCCGAAGGCGAGAAGTCGGCGCGGCGGCGCGCCCGGCTCCAGGATGAGCGCCGCGGCGCTGATTTCCGGCTCGCTCGTCGGGTCGGACCAGACGACGAAGGCCTGCGGTTCGCTCGCGAGAAAAGTCTTCGCCCGGTCGAATTTGGCGCGCGCCTCATCGAGCTCGGCCGCCATCTCGGCCTCGCGCCGGCGCCAGCGGCTGCGTTCGCCGATGAGCGTCAGGGCGAGCACGGCCGAGACGAGCAGGAGACCGCCGCCGAAGGCGAATCCGATGATTTCCGCGCCGACGGGCATTCCGGGAGTGGCGAGCGCCTGCTCCGCAATCGCCGGCGGCAGAAAAGAAAATGCGAAGCACAGCGTCGCCGCGCCCCCCAAAAGGGACGCGCGCGACCAACGCGCCGGGCGCGATCGTCCATCGCCAACCAATCTACCGTTTCGCAACATTAGCGAGACGTTTCCTTTCGCGCGTCATCCAGTTCGGGCGTCCTGAGAACCAGTCTCCGGATTTCAGAGGTGCTCATCACAACAACGCCGCAGAAAACCGGCCTGAGGAAGACCATATCTCCTGCCGGGACCACGCGCGCGGCCTTCCAGCGCCCCCGGGGCGGGGCTCAGGAAGCAACGTCAGCCGGGCGGAAAAAACCCGAAACTGCGCTCGCGACGCTCTCATTACGAATCACCCCAATCTAGAACGCGTTTCGACAAAACGGAATCGTGTTTCTGATAAAGATTTGCAGAAAAAACGGCCCCCTCCAAGGGAGGGGGCCGCAAGTCGGGGGGAAAAGCGTGAACCGGCGAGGCGCGGGCTCAGTAGCGGTAGTGCTCTGGCTTGAACGGGCCGTTCACCGGCAGGTTGAGATAAGTGGCCTGCTCGGCGGTCATTTTCGTCAGTCTTCACGCCGATCTTGTCGAGATGAAGCGAGGCGACCTTCTCGTCGAGGTGCTTGGGCAGAGTGTAGACCTCTTTCCCGATAATGACCCTGCTTCGTGCAGAGCTCGATCTGCGCCAGCGTCTGGTTGGTGAAGGACGCCGACATCACGAAGGACGGGTGGCCAGTGGCGTTGCCGAGGTTCACCAGGCGGCCTTCCGACAGCAGGATGATGCGCTTGCCGTCCTGGAACTCGATCTCGTCGACCTGCGGCTTCACATTGTGCCACTTCAGGTTGCGCAGGCCGGAGACCTGAATTTCCGAGTCGAAGTGGCCGATGTTGCAGACGATGGCGCGGTCCTTCATCGCGCGCATGTGCTCGAGCGTGATGACGTCCACATTGCCGGTCGCGGTGCAGAAGATGTCGGCGCGCGGCGCGGCGTCCTCCATCGTCGTGACCTCATAGCCCTCCATCGCCGCCTGCAGCGCGCAGATCGGGTCGATCTCGGTGACGAGCACGCGGCAGCCGGCGTTGCGCAGCGAAGCGGCCGAGCCCTTGCCCACGTCGCCGATAGCCCGCGATGCAGGCGACCTTGCCGGCCATCATCACGTCGGTGCCGCGGCGGATGCCGTCGACGAGCGACTCGCGGCAGCCATAGAGATTGTCGAACTTCGACTTGGTGACCGAGTCGTTGACGTTGATCGCCGGCCAGAGGAGCTTGCCCTCCTTCTGCATGATGTAGAGGCGATGCACGCCGGTCGTCGTCTCCTCGGTGACGCCCTTGATCGACTCGGCGTTGCGCTTGTACCAGCCCGGATTGGCCTTCAGGCGCTTCTTGATCGCGGCGAAGAGGACTTCCTCCTCCTCATTGGTCGCCTTGTCGAGGAAGGCGGTGTCGCCGTTCTCGGCGCGCAGGCCGAGATGGATGAGGAGCGTGGCGTCGCCGCCGTCGTCCAGGATCATGTTCGGGCAACCGCCGTCGCTCCATTCGAAGATCTTGTGGGTGTAGTCCCAGTAATCCTCGAGGCTCTCGCCCTTGCGGGCGAAGACCGGCGTGCCGGTGGCGGCGATGGCGGCCGCGGCGTGATCCTGCGTCGAATAGATGTTGCAGGAGGCCCAGCGCACATCCGCGCCCAGCGCCTGAAGCGTCTCGATCAGCACCGCCGTCTGAATGGTCATATGCAGCGAGCCGGCGATGCGCGCGCCCTTCAGGGGCTGCGACGGGCCATATTCGGCGCGCGTGGCCATCAGGCCCGGCATTTCGGTCTCGGCGATATTGATTTCCTTGCGGCCCCAGTCGGCCAGGGAAATGTCGGTGACGGCGTAATCGTTGAAGTGGGCGGTCATGCTTATCCTCAGCTCGGGATGGCCGGCGTCCCGGCGCAGCGCGCCCTATAACAGGCGCGGCGAAAGAAGGCAATAAAGATATAAAGATTTGTTTATGTCAATATTCAGGGAGCCCCCTCCCCGCCCGCCCCCCGAAGAAAAAAAGGGGGGTGGTGGGGATTAAGTGCATTGGGATCAAAACTCTTCCCAATCCGGGTTTTCGGCCTGGGCCGCGCCGCCGCGCCCTGTCGTCCGAAGCGCGACAACCGGCCTCTGAACCTTCTCCGGCGAGGCCGCGGGACGAGAAAAGGCCTGTCCGACCCTGAAGCCCGAAATCATATGCGCGAGCTCCTTCGCTTCCTGCTGAAGCGAAGCGGACGCGCGCATGGTTTCTTCGGCCATCGCCGCATTGGTCTGGGTGTTGCGGTCGATCTGGTGGACGACCTCCTGAATGTCCTGAAGGCTCGACGCCTGCTCCTTGGCGCGGGCGGTGATGTTCGACACGGCCGCCTCGAGATCGACGACATGCGTGACGATCTTTTCGAGCGCCTTTCCTGTCAGCCCAACCAGTTCGACGCCCTGCCCGACCTCCGCCGATGAAGTGGAAATGAGCGATTTGATCTCCTTCGCCGCTTCGGCGGAGCGCTGCGCCAGCGCGCGCACTTCCGAGGCGACGACCGCGAAGCCGCGTCCGGCTTCGCCGGCGCGGGCCGCTTCGACGCCGGCGTTGAGGGCGAGCAGATTGGTCTGAAACGCAATCTCGTCCACGACGCCGATGATCTGACCGATGCTTTGCGACGATTTCTCGATACGCGAGATCGCGTCGACCGCTTCGCGCACGACCTCGCCGCTTTCTTCCGCTTCGGTGCGCGTCGTGCAGACGATGTCTTTCGCCTCTCCGGCGCCGGTCGCGATCTGTTGCGCGCTACTTGTAATTTCCTGCAAAGCGGCGCTTGCCCGATCGACGCCGGCCGCCTGTTGTTCGGCCTGCCGCGCCAGGTCCTTTGCGGAGGAGGCGATATGTGCGGCGCCCGGAGAGATGTTTTCCACGCCGTTCTTCACGACGCCCAACGCCTTTTCGAATTCGCCGATCGAAGAATTGAAATCGGCCTGAAGCTTTCGATAGCCTTCCGGCAGGTCTTGCGTCAGGCGAACAGTGAGATTGCGTCCCGAGAGTTCGGCGAGACCCGCGCCGATGGAGGAGGAAACGAGGGCTCTCTCGCTCTCGATCGCGCGCTCCTCTGCGAGACGACGCTCCTCCAATTGGCGCTTCTCTTCTTCCTCGCGCTGCGCCCGCGACTCCTCCTGCTGGAGGATGGCGAGGCGGAACATGTTGACGGCGCGCGCCAGTTCGCCGATCTCGTCTTGATCGGCCTGATAGGGGACGGCGTCGCTGTGACTTCCGCCGCCGAATTTCATCACATAAGCCGACAGGATCGCCAGACGGTCTGACGAGCGATTGCGAAGATAACGGATCGCGCCCCAGACCATTGCGAAGACGATCGCCGCCGACCCGAACATCACGAAGCGGAAAATGACCGCCTCATTGGAGGCGGCCGTTTCCGCCGTCGCCGAGAAAGCGTTTGCCTTGATGACCAGTTCGTCGATCACGGCGCGATGCGCCTGATAGTCGCTCCCGAGTTCCTTCATCGCGCGCGAGATCGCCGCCGGATCGCCCGACTGCGCCGCCGGCGCCAATTGCATGTCGATCGCGTTCCAGAATTTCTGGACCTCGGCGTCCGATCGCGTGACGACATCCTTGAGTTCGGGCGGCAGAATTTCCGATTTGTCCCAGAACTCCCGACGCGCCTGATATTCCGAGCGAAGCTGCGTCAGCCGTTCGAGATGACTCGCGGCCGACGACGGATCGCGCGCGATGATATGCGCTTCCAGGAAGGATTCGATCACATAGGCCGGCGGCGGCAGAATATCCGCGACGAGATCCTTGCCTGTGATGATGCGGTCATAGGCCGCGCTGCCGATCCTCAGCCGCTCCAGCGCGACGGTGCTCGCCAGCAGCGACGCCAGCAATCCAGCGAGGATGAGATATCCGCCGTAGGCAAAGGCTTTGGAAATCGACAGGCGCATGAATGGCCCTTCCGATGTGGTCAAATGGCGACGATGGCGCGCGACGGTTCCGCTCACATGCGGTCCGTTGATCGCGCATCGGCCCTACCGGCCGGAGGGTGCAGCAAGATCGGCGGGAGGAAGGTCCCGAGGCAAAGGAGACGCCGATCCCGAATCCTTGCCACGATCAAGCCAGACGAGGCTTAACCCAGAGTAAAAGCGAAGCGATGAACTTTCCCGGGGATGAGAAACTGTTCGAGCGAGATCGCGACGACGACAAGAGCCGAGTTATCGACATTCCCGCCCGGCTGCCCGCTCGACTTTGGCATAAATTGCAAAGCCGAGCGGAAGTGACGCTGGGGCGAACCTGACCGCTATTGCGTCTACGCCGCCGTGCGCTTCCTCGGCGCGAGCGGATGCTTGGACGTCGACGCATGATTGTCGAGGCCGAACAGTTCGGCCTCGCCGCCTCCGCGCTCATAGTCCTCACAGTAGTGGTGCAAAAACTCCATCACCGTGTGGTCGATGGTCGACGTGTCGGAGAGGTCGAAGATCACCGTCTTGCCGCGTGGAAGCAGCGCCAGATCCTTTTTCAGCCCCATCACATTGGCGAAAAAGGCCGCGCCGCCGAGCCGCACGTGGAAGACCTCCGGCTCGGTCTCCTCGATTTCCAGACGCAGGCGCAGCACCTCGCTCCAGTTGACGCTGCGATAGAGATGAAAGGCAAGTTCCGCGACGACGCCAATGGCGACGCCGAGGATCAGGTCCGTCGCCAGCACGCCGATAATGGTGATGACGAAAACGCCGAGCTGATCCCAGCCGATGGCCAGCGTCTTCTTGAAGACGCTCGGCGACGCCAGACGGAAGCCGGTGAAGACCAGCAGCGAGGCAAGCGACGCGAGCGGGATTTCGTGGATCAGCTTGGGGAACAGCGCCACGAAGATCAGCAGGAACAGGCCGTGGAAGAAATTCGCCCAACCGGTGCGCGCGCCGCTGTTGCAATTGGCCGAGCTGCGGACAATCTCGGCGATCATCGGCAGGCCGCCGATGAGCCCGCAAATGATGTTGCCGACGCCGACGGCCGCGAGATCGCGATTGAGGTCGGAGGTGCGCTTGTAGGGATCGAGCTTGTCGACGGCGGCCGCGCTGAGCAGCGTTTCCAGACTGCCGACGAGACAGATCGCGAAAACCTGCTGCCAGAAAACAAGCGAGAAAACCGGCTTGAAGTCTGGAAAGGCGAAGCCGCCCAAAAAATTGTTCGGAATCGAGACGAGGAATTTCGGCCCGATCGTGAATTCGTGATGCGGCAGAAAGGCCGTATCCGGCAGGAACAGGAAGATGTGCTCGTCGTCGAGATCGAAATACTGACCCAGCGCCATGCCGACGATGACGACGACCAGCGGCGCCGGGATCATCTTGACATAGCGGTTCGTCACCAGCGTCCAGCCGATCAGGATCAGCAGCCCGACGGCGCCGATCGTGGCGACTTCGGGGTTCATGTCGCGCAGGCTGGCGGGGATGGCCCCGATCGTCTGAAAAAGCGTGTCGGCGTCAGGCTTCACGCCGAGCATGACGTGGAACTGCTTCGCCATGATGATGATGCCGATGGCGGCCAGCATTCCATGCACGGCGGAAGCCGGGAAGAAGGCGGAAAGCTTGCCGGCGCGCATGACGCCCATCAGCGTCTGCAGCACGCTGGCGCAGACGATGGCCGCCAGCGTGTAGCGATAGCCCGCCATGGCGTCGCCCTCGCCCAGCTCCTGAACCGAAGCGAGCACGACCACGATGAGCCCCGCCGCCGGGCCGTTGATGGTGACGAATGAGCCGTTTATCCGCGAGACCAGCAGCCCGCCGACGATCGCGCTGATCACGCCGGTCTGAGGCGGAAAGCCGGAGGCCATGGCGATGCCCAGACACAGCGGCAGGGCGATGAGGAAGACGAGAAACCCTGCAATGAGGTCCTGCCGCCAGTTCTGCTTCAATCCGGCAAGACCGGTTAGCGGCAGCTCAGCTCTGGTGAAACTGGTCATATTTTTTCGCGTCGCCTCTCCTGGCAGGATATTCGGCCGGTGCTTCCGGCTCATCGCCCGACTGTCATATTTCGTACAGAAGGGCTCCTGGCGCCTAAGTTAAAACCAATCAGCCTAATTTATAGGCTGGCATGGCGGGAGGCCGTCGCGGCCAGACTGGCTACCCTTTCGCGCCGCCCTGCTCTATAGCAAGGCGAACGCCAAATTCCGGGCAGGGCCGTATCTCAATGTTCGACGCGCTCAAAACCTTCATCGCGGAACTTGCCGGCGACACGACGCCGCAAAAGCCCTACGAGGCCGCCGACTACCAGTTGGCCGCCGCCGCGCTCCTCGTGCACATCGCCTCCATCGACGGCGAATTCGACGCCGACGAGCGGGCGCGCATCCAGCAGCTTGTCGAAGACCGTTTCGGCCTCCCGTCGGAGGAGGCCAGGGCGCTTATCGCCGACGCGCGGGAAAGCGAGCGCGAGGCGGTCGATCTCTATCGTTTCACCAGCGTCCTGAAGCGCCGTCTCGATGAAGACGGCCGGCGGCAGGTCGTCGCCATGTTGTGGGACATGGCCCACGCCGACGGCTCGGTGCACGAATTCGAGGAAAATGTCGTCTGGCGCGTGGCGGAACTGCTCGGCGTCTCGACCCGCGAGCGTGTCGAACTGCGCAAGGAGGTCCGCGAAAGCCTCGCCTCGCCGCCGCAGGAAACCTGGTACCGCCCCAAGGAGTGAACCGCTTGACTGAAACGAGCAACGCCCGCCCGGTCGCCGTCATCACCGGCGCGTCCGAGGGCATTGGCGCGGAACTCGCCCGCGTCTTCGCAGAAAAAGGTCACGAGACGGCGATCGTCGCGCGTCGCGGCGACCGCCTCGAAGCCTTGGCCGACGACATCGCGGCAAAGGGCGGAAGCCGCCCGACGGTGGTGGAGCTGGACCTGCTCGCCGACGGCGCCGTCGAGACGCTGGAGCAGCGCCTCGCGGCGGCCGGGCTGGCCACGCAATATCTGGTCAATAACGCGGGCTTCGGCCTGATCGGGCCCATTGCGGAGCTGGATCAGGCTGAACAGCTTGCGATGATCGACCTCAACATCCGCGCGCTGACCGCGCTGACCCTGCGCTTCCTGCCCTCCGTCACGGCGACGAAGGGCGGCGTGCTGAACGTCGCCTCCGTGGCCTCCTTCATGCCGGGGCCGGGTTTCGCGGTCTATTACGCGACCAAGGCCTTCGTGCGCTCGTTCAGCGAAGCGATCTCATATGAGTTGAAACCCGCGGGGGTGAAGGTCTCCTGCCTGTGCCCGGGCCCTGTTCTCACCGGCTTTCAGGAACGCTCGGGAATGGACTTCGAGGGGCTGATGGGCGCCATGAAGCCGGCGCTTGTTCCGGCGGAGGAGGTCGCCCGTCAGGGTTACGAGGGGCTGATGGCCGGCAAGCGCGTGGTCGTGCCCGGCGTCGCCAGCAAGGCGCTGGTCTGGAGCGCCCGCCTCTCGCCGCGCGCCCTGCTCCTCCCGATATTGGGCTCGGCGCAGATGAAGCGGAGCTGAGCCAACCTCGTCACAGCGGCTTCCGGGTTGCGTGGTCGCCGCGCTTCTCGCGATGACGGCGGACACAAAAAAAGCGGGCCAGAAGCCCGCTTTTCCTAATTTCGAGCGCGAAGCGCCTTATTCCTCGGCCGACTTGACCTTGAGCACCTGACGGCCGCGATACATGCCGGTCTTCAGATCGACATGGTGCGGACGGCGCAGTTCGCCCGAGTCCTTGTCCTCGACATAGGTCGGGGCCTTGAGGGCGTCGGCGGAACGACGGAAGCCCCGCTTCATCGGGGAGACTTTTCGCTTCGGAACGGCCATTTTCTTCTCTCTTCTTAACGGCAAAGGCCGCGCGGGATCGCCGCGCGGCGGAAACTGGTGGGGCGCGTATACGCGAAAACGCGCCCGCTGGCTACCCCTGCTATCCCTTATCCGGAGGATTGTCGACCGACGCCGGCGGCGTCGGCGCGCCATCCTTTTCATAGGACGCCCTTCTCCGCGCCTTTCAGCATGGCCGGGTCGTCCTCGATGAGCTTGTTGGCGCTGCGATCGTCGACAGCGGGTCTGTTCGCGGCCGCGACAGGGGCGGCATGCAGGCCGGTCTGGGACGCGAGCCAGCTGCGCCAATGATCATGAGAGCCGTTGAAGGTGTTCTGGTCCACGGCGCCGACGATCCCCGGCACGCGGCCGTCGGAGCGATACTGCCAGAAGGTCCATTTGCGGTCGCCGTAGCGCACCTTCGGATGATATTTCGTCGAGCGCACCCAGATCGGATATTCCGACAGGGCGTCGGGCTGGAGGATCGCCTGATAGAAGTCGACCGAGGAATAGATGATCGGCTTCTTGCCGTAATGGCGCTCCATCGCCTCCAGCATGATTCGCATGTCGCGAATGGCTTCCTCGCGATAGAGCGTGCGCTTGCAGCTTTTCGATTCCGGGGTCGGCTCGACGTCGAGAACCGGCGGCAAAGCGTCGGGCTCGTTGGGAACCACGGAAGCGAAATTGGCGATTTCCTCATGCGGCTGGCGGCACCAGTAGACGAAGTGATAGGCGCCGCGCGGCACGCCGGCGGCCTTCGACGCCGCCCAATTGTACTGGAATTTGGAATCGGCCTTGTCGCCGCCCTCGGTCGCCTTGATGAAGGCGAAGGCGACGCCCGAGTTCTCTCACCTGCTCCCAGTCGATGTCGCCCTGATATTTGGAAACGTCGATGCCGTGAATGGCGAATTCCGCGCTGCGGGTCGCCGGGAAGAGATGCAGATCCGACTCCGGCACCGCATAGGCCAGGAAGGTCGGATCCTTCTTGGCGTTGACGAGCGGCGCGCTGGTGGCGAAGCGCGGGCGGCGCGCATAGCTCGGATCATAGGAACTGCCGCAGGCGGCGAGGGTCACGACGCTGGCCGCAACGCAGGCGAGCGCGGTGAGACGCGTTACTGAAAAATTCAACGAGCTCATTTCGTCAAATTATCCCCTCAGGCGGTAACGAAGCGTTAATGCGCACGCCGGCCTCAGCCCAAGTGGAACCAGATACTGGCGATTGTAAGGAAGGCCCCGTAACCCACCACGTCGGTGATGGTCGTCACGAAGGGCCCCGAGGACACCGCCGGGTCGAATTTGAAGCGGTCGAAGACCAGCGGCACGATGATGCCGCCGAGCGCGCCGGCGACCAGATTCGTAAACATCGCCAATCCCATAACGGGCAGAAGCCCGACATTCTGGAACCAGTTGGCGGCCACGAGTCCCGTCACCAATCCGAACGCCGCGCCATTGACCGCGCCGATGGCCAGTTCGCGAAAAATAATTTTTACCGCATTTGATCGATTGAGCTCGCGGGTCGCGAGCGCCCGCACCGCCACGGTCATGGTCTGGGTGGCCGAATTGCCGCCCTGCCCTGCGATGATCGGGCCCAGCACCGCAAGCGCGACCATCTGCTCCAGCTGCGTCTGGAAGCTTTTCAGCACGGTCGAGGTGATGAAGGCCGTCAGCATATTGATGAAGAGCCAGGTGAAACGGCTGCGCGCGATCCACCAGAAGTCGTCGGTCAGCTCTTCTTCCGGGTTCACGCCGCCGAGCGCCTTGATCTCCTCTGACGCCTGCTCCTGAATGACGTCGACGATGTCGTCGATGGTGAGCACGCCGACGAGTCGCTCGGATTCGTCGACCACCGGCACCGAAACGAGATTGTAGCGCTCGAACAGGCGCGCGGCCTCGGCGCCGTCTTCCGTCGCCTTCACGCGGCGCCGGTCGGCCTGCATGATCTCATCGAGTCGCGACATCGGCCCGCGCCCGCACCAGCGCGTCGAGGAAGACCGTGCCCAGCAGATGATAGCCCGGATCGACGACGAAAACCTCGAAGAAACTGTCGGGCAGTT
Organism: uncultured Alphaproteobacteria bacterium; assembly: GCA_963717565.1. Classification (GTDB taxonomy): domain Bacteria; phylum Pseudomonadota; class Alphaproteobacteria; order Rhizobiales; family Beijerinckiaceae; genus Methylocystis. Next base: position 44,331 of record CAVQWJ010000014.1, on the reverse strand, counting down.
CCTCGCCATCCGTCTCGCGCAAAAAATCCATTACCTTGCCGGCGGTCCAGAAGGGCGGCGCCGCGATCAGCGTCGTCTGCATCAGACGGCCGGCGGAATCCTCCGGATAGTCGAGCGAACGGCGCAGGACGATCCGCTCCTGCGCGGGCAGCGCCTCGAGAACCTCGGCCTGCTCTTCCGGCTCCAGCGTCTCGAGGATGGCGACGGCGTCGTCGCTTTCCAGCTCGCGCATGCCCTCGACGAGCGTCTCGACAGGCAGTTCTTCGAGAATGTCCTCACGGGTGGCTTCACCCACCTCCATGAGCGCGGTAAAGTCGAAATCCGCGCCCATCAGTTCGACGAGGCGCGGGCGCGCCTCGTGACTCAATTGTTCGATCAGCGCGCCGACGTCGGCCTCGTGCAAATCGCCGACGAGTTCATGAATCCGCTTCGAGTCGCCCAACGCAATGGCGGCCTCGACCTCGAAAACGAAATCGGCGTCGACCCCGCCGCCGCCTTCGCGGAAACCTTCGGCTGCTGTCGCCGTTTCTTCAGGGTCGAGTGGCATGCCGATTCCCGCTACAAGGCTCAGGCTCTCTAACCCGCGCGCGCGCGGTTGCAAACCGGCAAAACCAGCATGATCAGTTTTTTCCGCCTCGCCCTTCTCGGCCTGCTCCCGTTCGGCGTCCTACCAGCGCGTCGCCCGCGATTGCGGACCGGACGCGCTCGGCGTCTCCCGCACGATCGAGATCGGACCGAAAGGAATCGCCCTCGGTCTGCAGAGCTATCCGCGCACGCTCGACCTGCAGGATCACGAAGTCGTCCTGACTTTCGACGACGGCCCGGCGGCGCCGACCGCGAAGGTGCTGGACGCGCTCGCGAGCCAATGCGCCCGCGCGACCTTTTTCGTTATCGGCCGCAACGCCGAGGAAACGCCCGAACTGGTGAAGCGCGCCGCCGCCGACGGCCACACGATCGGCAGCCATTCCTTCAGCCACCCCGCCGCGACGCTGCGGTTTTTAGACGATGGCGACGCCAAGGCGGATGTAGAGAAAGGGATCAAGGCGGTCGCGCGGGCGTCCGGCGGCAAGGCCGCGCCCTTCTTCCGCTTTCCCGGCTTCGCCGACACGCCCGAACTCGTCGGCTGGCTGGAGGGGCGCGGCTATACGATCTTCGGTTCCGACCTCTGGGCCTCGGACTGGTCGCCGATGTCGCCCAAGGGCGAACTCGATCTGGTCTTGGGCCGGCTCGAAAAGGTCGGCAAGGGCATCGTGCTCTTCCACGATTCCAAGCTGCAGACGGCGCAGATGCTGCCCGATTTCCTGAAAGAGCTGAAAGCGCGCGGCTACCGGCTGGTTCATATCGTCCCCGGCGAGGGGGAGACGCCCATCGCGGCGGCGGGCCCGGACTGGACGTCCACGACCGAGCCCATCATCGCCAAGACGCTCGCCGGCAAGAAAAAACTGCCCCCGCACGCGCCAGAAGCCGAAGTCGGGACGCAACCCCACGTCCACCCCGGCGAACAATAACGCCGGGGCGCGTCTTCAGCCGTTCTTGCAGGCGTAAAAGCCGCGGGCGCCCCAGCAGGACCCGCTCTTGTAGACTTTGCCGAGCGATCGGCCGCCGAGAGTCGCGATCCATGCGCGGCCATGCTCATGCGTGATTTCGAGCGGCTTGCCCGGTAGCTGGAAAATGATGCCGTTGTCGGTGATCTCGACGCGGCAGGTCCCGTTCGTCAGCACCCGACCCGAGAGCTTGAGATAGCAGTGGGCGGTCCTGACGCTGTTCGCCTCTGTGGGCTCCGCTTTGGGCTCCGCCTTCGCCGACTCCACCGGCGGAGGCGCCTCGGTCTCCGATCTGACGGGGATGGGCTCAACCAGATGGGGCTTCACGGCCTCGGTCGCCGGCGCCGTCTCGGCAGGCGCGGCGAGCTTCTCGCGAAGTTCGGCGGGCGGCGGCGGCAGCGGCGCGGGCGCGTTGGCAATCGGCGTATGGGACATGAGCGCCGCCGCAAGCGGCTCAGGCTTCGCAGGGGCCGCCACGGGCTCGGCGGGCTTCACGTTCTCCACCTTCTGCAAGGCTGGAGCGGCGGCGGGCTCGGCGGGCTTGACGCTCTCGACCTTCTGCATGGCTGGAGCCGCAATCGGCTTCTCGGGCTGGGCCTGAGGCTGGGCGGGGACAGCGGGGGCCGGGGCGGACAGCGCTGCGGATTTCACAGGCGCGGCGGGCTTTGTGGCTTCCGGCGCTACGAAGTTCCAAAGCAGGCCGGCCAGGCCGCCAACCATTATGAAGGCGAGCAGAAGGTGAATGGCGCTTTCCGCGCGATCATAGGAAAAGCCCCAGAGAGGCCCTTCTTCGCGGCCCCGCGGCTTCACCGGTCGCCCGTTCGAATGGTTGCGGCGGGCATTCGACCTGCCAAACGGCGCATCTGTCTCGTAGTCGCTCCTGCGACGGTGGTTTTCAACGGACACACTCATACGATTTACTCCGGGCACTCGGTCGTGGAACAGGGCCGCCGCGCCGTGTTCCGGCGCTCCCCGGCGCCTCATCGACCAGCTCAACCGGGAATTTCCCGGACAAAAGCCCCCACTCGCCGGCCACGGAGGCACACATAGCCCTCCCTGTGCGCCAGCTGGGCACACATTTAGTTGCAAAATGTGGCTGATATTTGCCCAAAGCGGGCGGCCGGCCCGATACGCAGGGCCGGAAGCCTTACAGGGAGACGCTGACGGTGCGTCGCGCCTCCAGAATTGTAAACTCCTCGGCCTCCTCCTCGACGGCGCTTCGCAGCGCCTCGGAAAGGGCCAGCCGCAGAAGCAGCAGCACGATCTGCTCGGACAGGGGCTCCCGCGTCACGGCGTCAAGAGAAAGACGCAGCGCCTTGCCGACCTCGCGCTGGATCAGCAACGGAGTTTCTTCTCTATGCTCGGAATAAGCGTTGTAGGCCATCTTCCGCCCTCCTATGCAGACAACTTGCGAGGGCAATAGGTAGTTCCCACTATAAAATCAGCGCGGAAAATCGTGGCTGCACATCGAAAATGATAGGGATGTGGCGTGAGATGATTGGTGCGGCCGAGAGGACTCGAACCTCCACAACGGTTAAGTTACTAGCACCTCAAGCTAGCGCGTCTACCAATTCCGCCACGGCCGCACGGGGCGCTGTCGCAAGCTGCGAAGCGCCGGCGCGCAGCCTCTAACAAATCGGCCGGGCGCTGACAAGGGCCGGGCCGCCGCTCTTTCTTCGCTGGCGGCGCCGACGCAGAAAATGCTGTAAAAGAAGTGCATTGCCAAAAAGGAGGTCGCCTTGGCCATTTTCAGACTCCCCCTCTCGGGAGACGTGCCCGTCACCGTCGCCCCCTGGACGAATCTCTTCGGCTCTGTCGGGAACCGATTCAGCTTCCTAAATGTCGAGGTGGGCCATTCGAGCGCGCCGGAGGTCGAGCGGCAGGTGCTGGAGGATGTCGGCAGCTATGGCAAGCAGCTCGGCCGCATGGGCGACGCCATGCGGGTGCTGCTGGACCATTTCAAGGCGGAAAAGCTCTCGCCGGAGGAGAAAAAGGTCTTCCGCGCCCTGATCGCCATGCTCGACGAAATCGACGACATCAAGCGCGCGCACGGACGCGCCGCGGGCGACGAGGAGCGCTCATCCAACGAGAAAGACGCCAGCCGATGACCGACGCCTGCGCCCTGCCCCGCGACTCGCTGCGCGCGCCGCTCCTGCCCGATCCCGCGGGGCCGCCCGTCGAATGGCGGGTCAGCGCCGGATACGTCGACTATGAAACCGCGGTTCGCGAGATGGAGGCGCGTGTTGCGCGCATTGCGGCGGGCGAGGCGCCGGAAGCGGTCTGGCTGCTGGAGCATCCGCCGATCTACACCGCCGGAACCTCGGCAAAGGACGCCGATCTCCTCGATCCACGCTTCCCGGTGCATCGGACCGGGCGCGGCGGCCAGTTCACCTATCACGGCCCCGGCCAGCGGGTGGCCTATGTCATGCTCGACCTCACCCGCCGGCGGCGCGACGCGCGCGCCTATGTCTGCGGGCTCGAATCCTGGCTCATCTCGACCCTTTCGGACTTTGGCGTGATTGGCGAAAGGCGCGAAGCGCGCGTCGGCGTTTGGGTGAAAAGGCCCGAGAAGGCGCGCGGCCTGACCGGCGATCTGGCCGAGGACAAGATCGCCGCGATCGGCGTGCGGCTGCGTCAATGGATCAGCTTCCACGGCGTCGCTCTGAATGTCGCGCCCGATCTGTCGCATTTCTCGGGAATAACGCCCTGCGGCGTGCGCGACAGCCATCTCGGCGTGACGAGCCTCGCCGATCTGGGCGTCACCGCAACGATGGGCGATGTCGACGCCGCGTTGCGGCGAAGATTTATCGAAGTTTTTGGCCCTGTCTCGGCGTAGAGCTCACAACAGACGCGGACTGTGCTCAAAGCGCTGCATGACCATTCCGATCAGGCTCGCCAGCAGAACCGAAAAAACGCCGGTCAGGAAAATTCCGTCGAACGTGCCGGCGCCGCCGATCGACAGCACCGGCGTCCCCAACCCCCTCAACTTGTCGAAATTCATGAGGTCGGCTCCGACCAGAACGCCAAGGCTTCCGCCCGCATAGGCGAGCGGCGCGGCATGCCGCCATGAAATCAGCACCGCAACGAGCGTCGCCGCAATCGGCGCGACAAAGATCGGCAAGGCGATGCCGACGCCGCGCACCGGCTGCGCAGAGGCGTAGCAGACCGCCGCGACGCAGGCCGTCGCGATGAGCCCTCTTATCCACAACGCGTTCCTGCTGAGAAGATAGAAGGACAATACGCTTGGAATGACGGCCCCGCCGACATTGACGGCGAGAACGACCTCAGGCGCCGACAATCTGGGCACCATATAGGGAACGCCGAAGAAATAGACTTCCCCGGGCTCAACGAACGCCTCATTCCCGAGCGTCGCGATCGGAATGTTGATGTAACTACCCAGAAGCGACGCGATGAGCAGCAGGACTGCAGCGCCCGAGCTTACGCCAAGCTGCATGTAGACATACTGCAGGACCCGAAGCTGAATCAGCAGCGCCAGCACGGCGACGACGCCGGCCAGAAGGAAAAAGAATGGCGGAGCTACAGGCAGATATTGTGTGTCGCCGAAAGGCATGCGCTGCTCCCTCTGGCAAGGCTTTGACGAGGAAATGGAGCAGGAATAGAAATCGTCCAGAACGATGCCGCTAAAAGCCTCGCTGCAGATTGGAGATAGGGTCCGTATCCTATTTTCAGAATTCGGCCAGTTATGCCACAGAATTGTCGTCAGGGCTGATCATTCGTCTGTGCTGAATAGCCGGGCGAAGCCGTTGTGAAGATATGGACATCGCGAACACAGCAAAAAAAATACTCCTGGTCGAGGACGACGACGATTTCCGCGAAACACTGCACTACGCTTTGTCGTCGCCGGACCGCGCCGTCACCGCTGTGAATTGCGCAGCACAGTTCCGCAAAATCGCGGGTGACAGATTCGAACTCGCGATCATCGACATCAATCTCCCCGACGACAGCGGCTTCGCTTTGGTGCGTCATCTGCGCGAAAGCTCGTCGACCAGAATCATCATTCTGTCCGGCCGCGATACGATGGCGGATCGCGTCGAGGGCTATACGAACGGCGCCGACATCTACATGGTCAAACCGACCGCGCAGGCCGAACTGCTGGCGGCGGTCGAATCGCTATTGAGACGCGACGGCGCCGAGTTCGGGCGGAGAGTTGGCGGGCTGGCGCTTCGACAGGGAAGGCGCGCTTCTCTCGCCTGAGGGACAGAAGATCAGCCTGAGCGTCCGGCAGTCCGATTTCATGAAGCGACTCATGCGCTCGCCCGGAAAGGCCGTGAGGCGCGACGAATTGAGACGCGTCATCGGCATCGAGGAAACCGACGAGAGCGGCCGCGCGCTCGACATGTTCGTCACGCGGCTGCGGCGCGAAATCGAAGACCAGACGAAACAGAAGGCGCCGATCGAGACGGTTCCACGGCAGGGATTTACGTTTCGCAAGCGGGGGTAGGCCGCAACCGGAAACAGCAGCATTCATCCGCGCGGACTTCGACATGCCTCAAGGCTACTGCTTTGGCTCGTTGGAGCGAGAAGCCGTAATTTCCTCGTAGAATGACTCCCGCCCCGTTGGAACAGAGGCGTCAAGACGCTGTTACTCCCCGTCAGCCAATCCTCAGGGATCGGCAAGGTACGCAGCGGAGTAAAGAAGATGGTGCGACGCTCGCTCGGGCAGCTTGGTCTGTGTCTGGTTTTGGCAATCGTCGCCGCGACGCCGTCGCTTGCCAGAAAATCCGCAGGCTTAGCCTGGCAAGACATGACATTCGCCGGCAGGTGCGGCCTTTTTCTGTTGTCGCCAAATGGCCAGAGAGTTTGGTACCGCTATGATCTGCGTCGGTGGAGTTACGGCGACGACAGAGACTTCAGCTGCTTTATCCTGGATAATTAGAAGGCTGAGAAACCTCTCGCGCGCCGCGCTGACGTAATGCGCCGCCACGATTGTTCGGGAAGACGGAGCGTCGCAGTTCCTGGCCGCTTTTCGGCGTGGCGCACAGCGTACGACTGTCGAGGTCGCCGCTCGGATTCTGGCGGAAGAGGTGGGATTCGAACCCACGGTGGAGTTGCCCCCACGGCGGTTTTCAAGACCGCTGCCTTAAACCACTCGGCCACCCTTCCCCGCGCCGTGATATAGCACGGTTGCGCCGCCGCGCGAGAGGGGTCGAGCTTTGCCGCTGCACTTCGCCTATGGCTCCAATATGGACGCCGCCGCCATGGCGCGCCGGTGCCCGCGCGCGCGGTTGCTGGGGCGGGCGCGGCTGCCGCGCTGGCGGTTTCTCATCCTGCCCTCGGGCTTCGCCAGCGTCGCGCCGGAACCGCGATCCATCGTCCATGGCGCGCTGTGGGAGGTGCCCGTTTCCGATGTGCCCGCGCTGGATCGCTATGAGCAGGTCGGCCAGGGGCTCTACGCCAAGAAAATGATCCCGGTGCTGCGCGAGCCCTTCGGCTCCGCCCCGGCGCTGGTGTATATCGGCGCGGCGCCGAACCAGGGCGCGGCCTGGCCGGGCTATCTCGCCGACATCGTTACGGCGGCGAAGCAGCTGGAGCTGCCCGCCCCCTATGTCGGCTATCTGTCCTGGCTCCTTGCGGAACAGAAGAAAGGCCCGCGCGGATGAGTTTTCAGCTTCCCGTCGTTCACACCGTGGCCGAGATGCGCGCCCTGGTCCGGGACTGGCGCGCGGCCGGCGACAGGATCGGTCTCGTCCCCACCATGGGCGCGCTGCACGCCGGACACCTCTCGCTCGTCGAGGAGGCCAGACGCCAAGCCGACCGGGTGATCGTGACCATCTTCGTCAACCCCACCCAGTTCGGCCCGAATGAGGATTTCTCCCGTTATCCCCGCACCCTGCCGGCCGACTGCGAGAAGCTGACGACCGTCGCCGCCGATCTGGTCTTCGCGCCGGCGGTCGAGGAAATGTATCCGCCGGGGTTTTCCACAACAGTCTCGCTCGAGGGCTGCGCAAAGGCGGAACTGGAGGACCACTTCCGGCCCACGCATTTCGCCGGCGTCGCGACGGTGGTGGCGAAACTGCTCAATCAGGCGCAGGCGGACGCCGCCGTTTTCGGCGAGAAGGACTATCAGCAGCTTCTCGTCATCCGCGCCATGGCGCGCGATCTCGACATTCCGACGCGCATCCTCGGCAGCCCGACGCTGCGCGACCCCGACGGCCTCGCCATGTCCTCGCGCAACGTCTATCTCTCGCCGGAGGATCGCGCCCGCGCGCCCGCGCTCCATCGCGCCCTCCTGGAGGCGGCGCAGCGCATCGCCGGGGGCGAGGTCGTCGGACATGTCATGGGCGAGGCGCGGGAGGCCATCGTCGGCGCAGGCTTCGACATCGATTATGTCGAAGCGCGCCACGCCGAGACGCTGGCGCGCGTGGCGCGGCGTCACGACGGGCCGATTCGCATTCTTGCGGCGGCGCGGCTCGGCGCCACGCGGCTGATCGACAACGTGCCGGTCCCGGCTGCATGAGCAGGCGCGTCGTCCGTCTCTTTGTCGCCGGCCGCGTGCAGGGCGTGGGCTTTCGCGCTTTTCTCATCCGCGAGGCCAATGCGCTCGCCCTCGACGGCTGGGCGCGCAACCGGTCGGACGGCTCGGTCGAAGCGCTCGCGGCCGGACCAGAACCGGCCATCGCGGCCTTTCTGGAGGCTGCGCGGCGCGGGCCGTCCGCGGCGCGCGTGGACCGCTTTTGGGAGACGTCCGCCGATGCGGCGGAGCTCGACGGCGTCTCCGGCTTCGGCATGGCCGCCACACTTTAGGCGCGCGAGATTTCTTATGGATACGACGTCATGAGGAAACACACCCGCATCGCACTGGTGGTTTTTATGGCTGTCACGGTGGCCTCCCCGGCCGCCGCAGCGTCTCGCGCGCAGAAAGCGGCGGCGAAAAAGGACGAGAAATCCTTGCTCGCGAAGCCGATCGAACCCATGCCGCCGCGCGAGGAAAAGCCGCGCGCCGGGTGGGGCGGCGCCTATGGCGGGCTCAACAGCGGCGGCGGCTTCAGCGATCGCTAGAATCCGCGCGCCGCATTCTGCCGGCGCAACAGCAGCGACATATCCACGCCGACCGGCTGGTCGGAACCCAGGAACGACGCGCTGTAGAGAAGAGCGTTGGCGCTCGGGTCCACATTCGATCCCGCGCCGGGATTTTGCGTGTCGTACATGGCGGCGAAGCGCGCGATGAAGGCGTCCAGCTTTTTGGCGTCCTTGAAATCTGCGATGTTCACCCTCGCCTTCAGCAGCCGGGCCTGTGTATCGACGGGCTGTCTCGACGACGCGGCAGGAATATCCAGCGCCGTCTGCACGACTTTCAGCAGGCTCTTGTCGGCGAGCACGCCGTAAATGCTCGTCAGCTGCGGCGCGCGCTGGCGGAAATAAAGCGCGAGCTGGACACCGGGATTCTGATCGCCCTGATCTCCCTGCATGGCCTGCTCGACGTAGCGGTCCGTCACCGTCTTGGCGAAGTCCGCCGAACCGACCTGCGCAGCGCCGCCCGCATAGTCGAACGCCTTGGCGAAGGCGAGAATATTCGCATTGTTGAGCGTGTTCGCCAGATCCCTGGAGCTGTCGACGCCCTGCTCCAGCACCTTCCGCATCATGCCGACCGCGTAAGTCATGTCGCCGAGACCGAAGGCCTTCAAAGCGTAATTGAGCAGGCGGCGATCCTTCATCAGCGCGTCGATCGACGTCGCCTTGCCGATATTGGCCTGAAAATATTTCGTGTCGGAAGCGACCTGCGGCTTGCGCGCGGCGATCCCGCGCCAGCGGGTCAGATTATTCGCGACGGAAAGATAGGTTCCGACTGTCGTCATCGCTTGCGCCCTCCGGCGCAGGCGCGCGGCGCGCCTACGTCCTTCCAGGGGATCATGCTACAGCAAAATAGCCGCAGCCTGACCCGTCAGCGACAATCATCCCTGCGTTGACATTAAGGACTTATTTCTTGCAGGCGACAGCAGGCTGCACGGTGATCTCCTTCATCTCGCCCTTGAGAACGAAGTCGCCGTAATCCAGCGACAGCGCGCCAGAAATGCCGTTCTCGTAGAGGTCGAAAGAGAGCACGTAAATCGGTTGCCCGTCGCGCTTGCCGCTTTCGAAATAGGAGACCGCGACGCGCCAGCGTTTCATGCCCTTGAGCGCGTCGGCCTGCGCCGCCTTTCCGGTCGCCGGCGTCTCGATCGGCTTGCCGATGACGGTCAGCGTGTCGAAAGCCTTATCGCCCGTCCCGGTGCCGTCGTAGACCCGCGCCTCAAGCAGCGCCTCGCCAGCGCGCGCCGCGTTGACGATGTGCAACAGATGTTCGCTGGGGAAGAGCACCGGCCCGTCAACCTCCACATGCGCGCGCTTGGGCTTGGTGAGATCGACGCTGACGCGAGAGTCTTTCTTCTGGGCCTTGCCGTCCACGGACTCGGCCGTGGCGCTCTCGACTTTGGTTTCCACCTTGAAGCGAAAATCGGTCGCGTCGAGCGACTCGAAGGTCGCCGAAATCATGTCGGAGAGGCGCGTCGCGCCTTCGGCCGGCTGAAGCTCCGTGATCTGCCGAAAATTCTGGACATAGCCCTCGCAGGTGGCGGCGAAATCGAAAGCGATGCGGCCGCGCGCCTGCGCCGGGGCCTTGGAGCCTGTGGCCTTGTCGAGCGTCAGTTCATAGATGGCGCGATGGCTCGCCAGCGACGCGCCGCCCTCGGCCCGCGCCGCCGAGACGGAGGTTGCGGCGGCGACCAGAAGACCGGCGGAGATCGCGCTCTTGAATTTCATGAAGGATTTCCCTGAAGGACGAAGCGTCGGCATTGCGTCGCGAGAAGGCTGAAATTAGGGTCGCAGCGAAACTGGAGCAATGTTTTTCTCGGGGGAGCAGCCTATGCCGAATACAAGCAGCGACGGTCCGGACACGCGTCTTGCCGCTCTCGGTCTCGCCTTGCCGCCTGCCGCCGCGCCGGTGGCCAATTATGTTCCGTACATGCGCACGGGCAATCTGCTGTTCATCTCGGGCCAGTTGCCGGTCGGGACCGACGGCGTCGATCCCGCCCATAAGGGCAAGCTCGGCGCGGCCGTGTCGCTCGAAGCGGGACAGGCCGCCGCGCGGCAGGCGGCGCTGAACGTGCTGGCGCAGGCCAAGGCGGCCGTTGCCGATCTCGCCCGGCTGAAGGCCGTGCGCATCGGCGGCTATGTCAACGCCCTGCCCGACTTCGGGCAGTTGCCGCAGGTTGTGAACGGCGCCTCTGACCTCTTCGCCGCCGTGCTGGGCGAGAACGGCAAACATGCCCGCTTCGCCGTGGGCGTGGCGCAATTGCCGCTCGACGCCGCCGTGGAGGTCGAAGCCATCTTCGAGATTCTGGGATGACCGGCCCCGCGCCCGATTGGCTGACCGCGCGGCCGATCGCCCATCGCGGCCTGCATGATGCGTTGAACGGCGTCGTGGAGAATTCCATCGCCGCCGCGCGCGCGGCCATTGCGGCGAGTTATGGCGTCGAATGCGACGTGCAGCCGACGAAGGATGGCGATCTCGTCGTTTTCCACGACGACACGCTGGAGCGCCTGACCTCGCGGGACGGGAGGGTCTGCGATTTCAGCGCAGGCGAATTGACCGAAGTCGCGCTGCGCGGGGGCGGCGAGACCATACCGACCTTCGCGGCCTTTTTGGCGGAGATCGCCGGCCGCACGCCGCTCGTCGTGGAGTTGAAGAGCCGGTTCGACGGCGATCTGACCGGCGCGGAGCGCGCCGCCGCCCTGCTTGCGACTTACGCCGGACCGGCGGTCATCGAGAGCTTCGACCCGGAACCGATCGCTTATCTTCGCACTCATGCGCAGGCGCTGGGGATTGCGCATATTCCGCTCGGGATCGTCGGCGAAGCCGTCTATTCGCAAGAGGAATGGCCGATGCTGTCGCCCGCGCAGCGCGCCGATATGTTGCATTTCCTGCACTATCCGCGCACACGGCCGGACTTTCTCTCCTGGAATGTCGCGGATCTGCCGCACGCAATTCCCGTCCTCGCGCGGAAGGCATTGGGCATTCCCGTCACGACATGGACCGTGCGCACGCCGGGGCAGGCCGAAATCGCGAAGCAATGGGCGGATCAGATCGTGTTCGAGGGCTTTAGGCCTGCATAACGGCCTTGCCCCTCACCCCAGCCCTCTCCCCGCTTGCGGGGAGGGCGGGTGGGGGCAAGGCGGAAATAACGAAACAGACAAGAAAGTCCGCGCCCTCACGCCGGCGCCATTTCGGGGGCCGGCTGTTGCAGGCCGCGCATGTTCTTCAGCTCGACGCGGATATTGTTGTCGCTCGCAGCCTTCATGAAGTCTTCCAGCGTCTCCATGATGTCGTGATCGATGAAGGCGGCGCGCGTGCCGTCGATCACGACGAAGCTGTCCTCCTCGATGTCGAGCAGTATGTTGCGCAAGGGCGCCTTGTTGAGGAAGGAAACATCCTTTTGCAGGCGCAGCAGGTAATTCTTGCCGTCCCGCGTTAGGGTGAAGGCGGAGTGGTAATTCGCGCGGAGCACGAAGAACAGACCAACCGCCATACCGATCGCCATGCCCTTGAGGAGATCGGTGAGAAGGATGGCGGCGATGGTCACCGCGAAAGGCGCGAACTGCTCGAACCCCTTCTCGAACTGCTCGATGACGAGTTTCGGTTTCGCGAGCTTGTAGCCGGTGAGCAACAGAACCGCCGCAAGGCACGCGAGCGGAATCAGGTTCAGCACCATGGACAGAAACATGACGCTCAGCAGCAGCAGCACGCCATGCACGACGCAGGCGACCTTGGTATGGGCGCCGGCGTTGATGTTCGCCGAGCTGCGAACGATTACCGCCGTGATCGGGAGTCCGCCGAGCATGCCGCTGATGAAATTGCCCACGCCCTGCGCCTTCAGCTCCTGGTTGGTCGGCGCGGTGCGCTTGAGCGGATCGAGCTTGTCCACCGCCTCGAGACTGAGGAGCGTTTCTAGACTGCCGACGAGCGCGAGCGTCGCCGCGGTCATGTAGATATGATAGTCGGTCAGCAGGCTGAAATCGGGAAAGCGGATTTCGCCGGCGAACTGAACCGGCCCGGAAATCTGCGGCAGTGACACGAGATGCTGCGGCGCAATGGCGAAGAACGGCGCCACGGCCTCCGCCGCCAGGTTGAAAAGCACCCCGAAAACGACGGCCACCAGCGGTCCCGGCACGAGCGAGAGAACCTTGTGCGCTTTCACCCGCGCCGTGTCCCAAAACAGCAGAATGGCGAGCGAGACCGCCGAAACGATGATCGCGCCCGGCGAAATGGCGTTCAGCGACGACCAGACGAAAGAAAAAGTGGCGTTATTGTCGTCCTCCAGAAAGGAGAGGTCGCTTTCGGCGTCCGCGTCATAGCCGACGGCGTGCGGCAGCTGCTTCATGATGAGGATCAGGCCGATCGCCGCCAGCATGCCCTTGATGACGGCGGAGGGAAAATAGGCGCCGATTACGCCCGCCCGGGCATAGCCCATGGCGAGCTGGATGAGGCCGGACAGCGCGACCGCCAGCAGCATGCCGCCAAGGCCATGCTTTTCGGCCGCCGCAGCGATGATGACGGTCAGGCCCGCCGCCGGACCGGAAACGCTGAGCTGCGAGCCGCTGAGGACGGACACGACGAGGCCGCCGACAACGCCCGCGATGACGCCCGAAAACGGCGGCGCGCCAGAGGCGACGGCGATGCCGAGACAGAGCGGCAGCGCGATCAGAAAGACCACCACGCCCGCGGGAATGTCGTGGTCGAGATGACGCGTGTAATAGTCGAGATGCTTGCGCAGCAATTCAGACGTCTCCTGTTGAGCTTGCTCTTCCGCTAGGCGTCCCACTGGTAGATGCGATCGACCTTGCTGTCCGGCCCCATCGTGACGAGCTGCTTCAATAACCCGTCGTCGAGCGCATAGACCCAACCGTGCAACAGCGGGCGCTGTTCGTCGCGCCAGGCGTTTTGCACGATAGACGTGTAAGCCAGATGATTGACCTGCTCGATGACATTGAGCTCTACAAGGCGATTGGCCTTGTCGTCGAAGGAATTTATCGCGTCGAGCTCCTCACGGTGCAGGCGATACACGTCCTTCACATGCAGCAGCCATTTGTTCAGCAGGGTGAACTCCGATCGCTGATGCGACAAGGCTGCTTTCACGCCACCGCAATTGTAATGGCCACAGACGATCACATGCTTCACCTTCAGGACCTGAACAGCATATTGCACGACGCTGAGGCAGTTGAAGTCCGTCGCGATCACCTGATTGGCGATATTGCGATGGGCAAAAATGAGTCCCGGCTCCGCGTTGACGATGATGTCCGCAGGCACGCGACTGTCGGCGCAGCCGATCCACAGAAATTCCGGTTGCTGCCCATGCGCGAGACGCTCGAAGTAACCGGGCTGCCGTTGCTTGGTCTCTTCGGCCCAGGCCTTGTTTTCGAGCAAAAGCTTTTCATGTGACCGCATTCGACGCTCGTTGATTGGGACAGGTCAGACGCCTCAGTTTCCCGCGCGAAACGCAAGGCGAGACTTTAGTCTAGTCACGCGTGACAGCCCGCACAAGGCGCACTGCGAGAAAGCGGTAGTTCCACCGCGGGTTTCTTTTCTGACGCCAAAGACAATGTTTGATGACGCTTCCCAGCCCTTCAAGCGCTCGCGCCACACAGTTCGCGCCAGACCTGCGGCAGCGTCGCAATAATGTCATCCGCGATGAGGCCGGGCCCGAAAATCTCCGCCGCGCGCGCATGCATCCACACGGCGCAGGAAGCGGCGAGAAATCCATCCATCCCCTGCGCGAGCAGCCCCGCGACGATGCCCGTCAGCACGTCGCCCGAGCCTGCGGTGGCCAGCCAGGGGCTCGCGCGCGACTGGATCGAGGCGCGGCCGTCCGGCGCGGCGACGACCGTGTCGGGTCCCTTGTAGAGCAGGACGGCGCCGCTCACCCGCGCGGCGTCGCGCGCCTTGTCGAGCTTGGAGCGATTGGCGCGGTCGCTGTCGCATTCCGCGAAAAGACGGCCGAATTCACCGGCATGGGGCGTCATCACCACAGGGCCGGGCGCGCCGCGCGTGGCGCGCCAGAGGCGGAAGGGGTCGCTCTCGAAACTGGTCAGCGCGTCCGCGTCGAGCACGGCGGCGCGGCGGTAGGCCTGCGGCTTGAGCGCCGCCTCGACCTGCTGGCAGCTCGCTTCGCTCACGCCGAGCCCGGGGCCGATCGCGACCGCGTTCTTGCGCTCGTCGGCAAGAACAAAGGCGAGCCCTTTCGGCCCATCGGCGGCGCGCACCATCACCGAGGTGAGGGCGCTGGCGTTGACCGCAAGCGCTTCCGTGGGGCTCGCCAATGTCACGAGACCGGCCCCCGCGCGCAGCGTCGCCGCCGCCGAAAGCCGCGCCGCGCCGGTGAAGGAGGCGCCGCCGGAAACCACCAGCGCATGGCCGCGCGTGTATTTGTGCCCCTCGACCTTGGGCCGCGGCAGTTGCGGCAGCCAAAGCTCGGGCGCATTGACGAAAGTCTTCACCCCCATCGACTCGAGCGTCGTCGAGCGAATGCCGATATGGGCGCAGGTGAGCTTTCCGCAGCGCGTCCGGCCCGGCAGCAGCAGATGCCCGGTCTTGACCCGAAAGAATGTGACCGTCTCATCGGCCTCGATCGCCGCGCCGCGAATGGCGCCCGTCGTGCCGTCGACGCCACTGGGAATATCGACGCTGACGACGTTCTGCTTGGTTTCCCGCCGCCACTGATTCAGGCGGGTCACCAGCGTCTGGGCGGTGGGATCGAGGTCGCGCGCCAGGCCTGTGCCGAAGAGCGCGTCGAGCACGAGATCGACGCCGCTGAAATCGCATTCCTGCGCGGGAATGAGCGACCCGGTCCAGCCGGCGGCCGCGCGCGCCGCGTCGCCGCGCAGCCGATCGGGCGGCACGAGGGAGGCGACGCGCACCTTGTAGCGCTGGGCGCGCAGCAGCCGCGCCGCGACATAGCCGTCGCCGCCATTGTTGCCCGGCCCGCAGAGCACCAGCACGCGCCGTCCGCTGGTGCGCTGCAGGACGCGGCTGACGACGCGCGCGATCGCCACGGCGGCGCTTTCCATCAGCTCCATGCTCGGCACGCCGCTTTCGATCGTCATCCGATCGGCGCGGGCCATCTGTTCTGTCGTGAGGAGTTCGAGCGGGTAGGGACTCAGCGGCATGATTTGGGGATGGTGACCGATGGCGGCCTGTCGCGCAATGGCGCGGCGCCCAATCCCTGCGCCAACGCTCAATTATTTGGCGCCACGTTCCGCTGCGCTGCGCTTTCCGCTATGTGTCGACAATGCTAACCGCAATTCTCCTCGCTTATCCCGCGCCCCAAGCGCCGTTACGTCGCGACGCCATTGCGCGCAGCCTCGGCTCTCTGGTGGAATCCTGCGTCCAGGGTCTCGTATCCGACGCCGTGCTCGTCGGGGCCCCGGAGACCGGTCTCGGCGGGATCGCGGACGAGGCGGGCTGCACGCTGATCGAAAGCCGGACGGCCGCCGAGGGACTCCCGGCGGCCCTCGCCGCCGCGCGGCGCGATCATGTGCTTCTGCTCGCCGCCGGCGCCGCAGTTGAGCGCGGCTTCATCGACGAGATCAATGACGCCCTGACGTATGGCCCGCCGGATCTTGCGATGGCGCTGCGCCTTGCGCCGCATTCCCTGCTGACCCGACTCGCGCCGGGTTTTTCTCAGGTCGTCGGGATCGTGGCGCCGAAAGCGGCGATATGCGCGAGCGGCGGGGCCGATCTCGCGCGCCTGTCGAAAAGCCTGCGCTGCGCGGAAATCACCACCCGCGCGCGCCGGACTTTCTGACCTCACCTGAAGGTGTTGCACTCCTCGATGCTGCCGCTCTTGAGGCCGCGCAGCAGCCATTCGGTGCGTTGCGCCGAGGAGCCATGCGTGAAGCTGTCCGGGACCACCCGCCCGGCCTGTGCGCGCTGCAGACGATCGTCGCCGATGGCCTGCGCGGAAGCGACCGCCTTTTCGATGTCGCCCTCTTCCAGGAAGCGCTGACGGGCGTTGCCATTGTTGGCCCAGACGCCGGCAAGGCAGTCGGCCATAAGCTCGACGCGCACGGACAGCGCATTGGCCTCGCCGCGGCTGCCGGCGCGCGCCTGCGCGCGCTGCACCTTCGGCAGGATGCCGAGCAGGTTCTCGATGTGGTGACCCATCTCATGCGAGATCACATAGGCGTAAGCGAAATCGCCGCCGCCGCCGAAACGCTGCTTCATGTCGCGGAAGAAGGAGGTGTCCAGATAGATCTTCTGATCGATCGGGCAGTAGAAGGGCCCCATCGCCGACTGCGCCGTGCCGCAACGGGAATTGGTGACGCCGTCGAAGAGCACCAGACGCGGCGCGCGGAAGGCGACGCCCTGCTGTTGCGGCAGGACCTGCGACCAGACCTGTTCGTTGGAGCCGAGCACCTTGCCGACGAACTGGCCCATCTGGTCGTTCGGCTGGGCCGTGTCGCGCGGCTTGTCCTCGCGCTCGACCTGACGCCCGCCGCCCATGCGGCTCAGCATGTCGGCGCCGCCGATCAGCAATGAGGGGTTGATGCCCAGCGCCCAGCCGATGACGCCCAGAATGACGATCGTGCCGAGGCCGATGCCGCCGCCGCTGCTCGGGCCGCCGAACATGCCGCCGCCCGGCTCGCCGCGGCGATCCTCTATGTTCTCGGATGTCTGTAAGTCTTCCCACTTCATCTGGCAGGCTCCGGGCGCCACAACTGTCGATCTTGGCTATTTAATCGACCTTCGCGGGGAAGTGTAGTCCGTGCAAGCCCGGCTATGCCCGCCGCAGCACGCAGACATAAAATCCGTCGGTCCCGCTGGTCGCGGGCGAGAGCCGCAGGCCGAGCCCATGCGGCGAGGCGAAGCGGGCGAGCTCCGGCAACCCGGCCGCCGCTGTCGCCTCAGCCGCCGTCAGCGCTGAAAAACCTTCATGTTTCGACAAAAAGGCCGCGACCTGCTCCTCATTCTCCTCGAGGAGCAGCGAGCAGGTCACATAGGCGAGTCGCCCGCCGGGCTTCACATAGCGCGCGGCCTGTTCGAGCAGGGCCGCCTGCTCCTTCAGCCGCAGCTCCAGCGCGCCCGGCGCGAGGCGCCATTTCGCGTCGGGATGCCGCCGCCAGGTGCCGACGCCCGTGCAGGGCGCGTCGATCAGCACGAGATCGCAGCGGCCTTCGAGGTCCACGAGCACGTCTGCCTTGCCGCGCGGCTGGCGAACCTGAATGTTGCGGGCGCCGGCGCGCTCCAGCCGTTCGTGGATCGGCATGAGGCGGCGGCCGTCGGCGTCATAGGCGTAGAGCTGCCCGCGATTGTGCATCTGCCCGGCGAGCGCCAGCGCCTTGCCGCCACCGCCCGCGCAGAGGTCCAGCACCTGCTCGCCCGGCTCGGCGGCGCAGAGCAGGGACGCCAGTTGCGACGCTTCGTCCTGCGGCTCGACGAAGCCCTTGACGTAAGCGGTCTCGGCCGAAAGCGCCGGTCCCCTGCCCTGCCCGGCGTCGATGCGCAGGCCGATGGGCGAGAAAGGCGTGGGAGCCGGGTTGAGATGCGAGAGTTTGGCGAGCGCCTGCTCCCGCGACCCCTTGAGGATGTTCACCCGAAGATCGACCGGCGCACGAGCGGCAAGCCCCGCGCCCTCCTCCGCCGCGCGGTCGCCAAACGCCGCGTCGAAGCGATCCGCCAGCCACTCGGGATAATCGCCGCGCACATGCGCGGGCGCCCCGTCGAGCGTGGCCGTCTCGAGCCGCTGGCGCTCGTCGTCGGAAAGCGGCGCCGGCGCGTGGCGCTCGCCCGTGCAGAGCGCGGCGATTGTCGCAGCGTCGTGGCCGCGCGCCTCGCGAAGCGCCCCGAGCATGGTGGCGCGCGGCGTATCAGCGCTCATGATCCATTGCGCCGAAGCGCTCTTGCGGAGCGCGTCGAAGACGAGACTGGAGATTGCGGCGCGATCCTTCGAGCCCGCAAAGCGATGCGACGCTCCCCAGTCCCTGATCACATCGCCGACCGGGCGGCGACGCTGGGCGAGCGCGTCGAGAATCTCGATCGCGGCGGAGATATGTGCGGCGGGGATCATGGGAAGGCCGGCTTTCGCGATGAGGCGGACGGGCGTCAGGCGCCCGGGGAATGAAACTAGACGGCGCGCGGCGTGCGCCACGCCCCGATGCAGCGAACCGTGCCGGTGGCCGAGCGATAGACGAGCGTCTCGGTCCCGATCCGGCCTTTGTCGAAAACCACGCCGTCGACCAGCGGCCCGTCGGTGACCCCGGTGACGCAGACCACCACGTCGCCGGTCACCATTTCGGCCACGCCATATTTCTTGCGCGGATCGGCGAGGCCGTGGCGCAGGGCGCTGGCGCGCTGTTCGGGGGTCTCCAGAACGAGGCGGCCCTGCATCTGGCCGCCGGTGCAGCGCAACACCGCCGCCGCCAGCACGCCCTCCGGCGCGCCGCCACGTCCGAGATACATGTCGACGCCCGTCTCCGACGGATCGGTGACGAACATGATGCCGGCGACGTCGCCATCGGCGATCAGCCGCACGCAGGCGCCCGCCTTGCGGCATTTCGAGATGATCGCGGCATGGCGCGGCCGATCGAGCACGCAGACCGTGATCTCATGGGTTGCGACGCCCTTGGCCTCGGCCAGCGCGCGAACATTGTCGGCCGGGTCGCGATCGAGATCGACCACGTCGTCCGGATAGCCCGGACCGATGGCGATCTTGTCCATGTAGGAATCGGGCGCGTGCAGGAAGGTCCCGGTGGTCGCCGCCGCCGCGATGGCGATGGCGCCGGTCATGTCCTTGGCGCAAAGCGTCGCGCCTTCCAGCGGCGCCACCGCAAGCTCGACAGCGTGGCCGGCCGCCGCGCCAATCAGCGCGCCGACATGAAGCCGCGACGAGTCGGCGTCGTCGCCCTCGCCGATCACCACGCGTCCGCGCACCGGGAGCCGGGCCATCTCCTCATGCATGGCTTCGACCGCGGCGCGGTCGGCGGCCATTTCGTCGCCGCGACCCCGCAACCGCGCCGCCGCGACCGCCGCGCGCTCGGTGGCGCGCGCCAGCTCGATGGTGAGAAGTCGGTCGATGGAGGCTGTGTCGAGCTGCGGCGGTTGCGCCATGGGGACTGCCTATTCGCGCTCGATGCGGATGACCTGGGCGCGGGACACGATCGTCCCGTCCTGGAAGATAAGGTCGAGCGCCTCGCGGACGAGATGTTCGCTCGTCGCATGGGTGATGAGGATGACGTCGACGGCCG
This sequence comes from uncultured Alphaproteobacteria bacterium, assembly GCA_963717565.1. Lineage (GTDB taxonomy): Bacteria > Pseudomonadota > Alphaproteobacteria > Rhizobiales > Beijerinckiaceae > Methylocystis. The sequence continues at coordinate 24,550 of CAVQWJ010000014.1, read as the reverse complement.
CGCCCGGCGCGCCGCGCTGGCCGCGCTGCATGATGCTTTCGAGCGAAATCTTGCGCTCGGCCATGCGGCCGGCGATCTTCGCGAAAGCGCCGGCCACGTCGCGCACCGACATGCGGATGTAATAGCCGCCCTCGTGGCGGCGCATGGGCGTGCGCCTGAGTTCGGCAAGTTGGGTCGACGGCAGGCCGAAGGGCGCCGAGCGCACGCCCTTGGCGATGTCGGCGATATCGGCCACCACCGCCGACGCGGTCGCGTCGCCGCCGGCGCCGGGACCGACGAGGGTCAGTTCATGCACGGCGTCGGCGTCGATGGTCACGGCGTTGAGCACGCCCATGACCTGCGCAATCGCGGAATTCTTGCTCACCATTGTCGGATGCACGCGCTGCTCGATGCCGTCGGCCGTGCGCTGGGCGACGCCGAGCAATTTGATGCGGAAACCAAGCTCGTCGGCCGCCTCGATATCGGCGAGCGTGACGCGCTCGATGCCTTCGATGTCGATCGATTCCGCCGAGATGCGCGTGCCGAAGGCGAGCGAGGTCAAGATCGAAAGCTTGTGCGCCGTGTCGAAGCCGCCGATGTCGAAAGTCGGATCGGCCTCGGCGTAGCCGAGCTTCTGCGCCTCCGTCAGACATTCCTCAAAGGAAAGCTGCTCGCGCTCCATGCGCGAGAGGATGTAATTGCAGGTGCCGTTGAGAATGCCGTAGACGCGCTCGATCGAATTGCCGGCGAGCCCCTCGCGCAGCGTCTTGACGATCGGAATGCCGCCGGCGACCGACGCCTCGAAGGAGAGCGCCACATGCTTTTCTTCGGCGAGTTCGGTCAGATGCAGGCCATGGGCGGCGAGCAGCGCCTTGTTGGCGGTGACGACGGACTTGCCATGAGCGAGCGCGGTCTCGACGCTGGCGCGCGCCGGGCCCTCCGAACCGCCGATCAGTTCGACGAAGAGGTCGATTTTGCCGGAAGCGGCCAGCTTGACCGGGTCCGCAAAAAACTCTGCGCCGGAAAAGTCCGCGTCGCGCTTCTTGCCCTGGTCGCGCGCGGACACGCCCGTGACGACGATCTTGCGGCCCGTGCGCGCCGTAAGCGCCTCGGCCTGCCGGTGGAGAAGCCGCGCAACCGCCGCGCCGACGGTGCCGAGCCCCGCGATGCCGACGCGCAAAATCTCCGACATTTCGACCCTTCCGGGAAAAGAAGCGACAACCCCGACGAGGTCGGGGCCAGGGAACCGGCCTTGTGCACGATTTCCGGAAGGCGATCAAGGAAAGGCGTCGGGTTGACGTTCGAGGTCTGGGGCAGGCTCGGCTAAGTGCTTAACATCGAAATAAAAAGCGCGTCATATGACAAGGCTGGAAGCTCTTTCGCGAAGCACGGGGGGCGCTGCCTGATAAACTGTTACGGTAGAGTGATTTCGGCAGGCTTTCGATATACAGTTCCGCTTTGACAGATCGGAGTTAGGCATGCTTGACGTCGTTGCGCTCGCCGCCGATACGTTCAGCCGGACGCTGACCGAGGATTACAGGCGCACCTACAGTTCGACCGCTGGTCGGCTGGTGGAGGTTCTGGAATACGCCTCCCGGATCGCGATCGAACGCATCGGCGAGAGCAACGCGCTCTACCATAATTTCGAGCATACGGTGCTCGTCACTCAGGTCGGCTGGGACATATTGAAAGGGAAAGGCCTGCACACGCGCGTCGACGCGGTCGAGGCGGCGCACTTCCTGCTGGCGTGCCTGTTCCACGACATCGGATATGTGCGCGGCATTTGTAGTGGCGACAGCGGCGAAACTTTCGTTTCCAACATGAACGGCGACACAGTGATCCTGCCCGCAGGCGCATCCGACGCCGCGCTGGCGCCCTATCATGTGGATCGATCGAAGCTCTTCGTGCTCGAGCGCGCGGCCCACACCGAACTTCTGGATGGCGACAGAATCGCGCGCGCGATCGAGTTGACCCGCTTCCCCATTCCCAATGACAGGGAGCACGCAGAGACCGATACGGAAGCCGGACTTGTCAGAGCCGCCGATCTGATCGGACAACTGGCCGATCCCTATTACCCGAGAAAATGCGTGGCGTTGTATTATGAATTCGAGGAACTGGGGATGAACCGGCAATTCGGCTATTCGAGCCCCGACGACCTCGTGAGAAGCTATCCGAGATTTTTCTGGAACACGACCTATCCCTACATAAAATCCGGCCTGAAATATCTCGATTGCACCGCGTCCGGCCGGCAGTGGACGGCGAATCTGTTTCGCCACGTCTTCGCCAGCGAGCACATCGAGGAACTCTCTCGCTAGCCTGCCCCGCGGTCAGTCCCGCCACAACCAGGCTGCGCCGCGAACGCCGCCGGAGTCGCCATGCACGTTGCGCAGGATGTTGGTGTCCAGCGCATCGGTGAACGCATGACGGGCGACCCGCTCGCGGAGTCCCTGATAGATCCGGGCGATATTCGACACGCCGCCGCCCAGAACCACGGCGTCGGGATCGACAATGTCGATCACCATGGCGAGCGCGCGGGCGAGGCGGTCCTGATAGGCTTCGAGCGCGTCGATCGCCGCCCGTTCACCCGCTTCGGCGCGCCGGACGATCTCTTCCCCGTCGACGCTTCCGCCCGACCGGCGCGCGTAATCGCGCGACAGGCCGGGGCCGGAGAGGAACGTCTCGATACAGCCATCGTGACCGCAAAAGCAGCGCGCGCCGGGATATTCATCGGGCGTCATCCACGGCAGCGGCGTATGGCCCCATTCCCCGCCGATGCGGTTGCGCCCCGTCAGCAGCCTGCCGTCGACCACGACGCCGCCGCCAACGCCGGTCCCGAGGATCACCCCGAAGACCACGCGCGCTCCCTGCCCCGCCCCGTCGACCGCCTCCGAGAGCGCAAAACAGTTGGCGTCATTCTCGACGCGCACCGGACGGCCCAGCGCCTTCGAAAGATCAACGTCCAGCGGCCGGCCGTTGACGACCTGCGTATTCGAACCCTTCACCAGACCCGAATGCGTCGAGATGGAGCCGGGCGCCCCGACGCCGACCGTGCCGCGCCGATCCGTCTCAACTTCGATCTCGCGCACCAGCGCCGCCACCGCCCGCACGATCTCCTCGTAATCATGCGCGGGCGTCGCCACGCGGCGGCGGGCCAGCACGTCGCCCGAAAAATCGAGCGCGATCGCCTCGATCTTGGTCCCGCCGAGATCGACGCCGATGCGGATGGACTCTTCGCTCATTGGCGTCTGGCGCGGTCGAGATGCTGGGCCTGCGCCAGCGCGCCTTCCGACGCAGCGTCGATCTGCGCGGAATCGAGATCGAGGTCTTTCGTCTGTGCGCCCTTGAAAATGGCGCCGGTGAAATCGGCGCCGGCGGCGTCGGCGTTCGTGAGATTGGCGTCAGTGAAATCGGCGCGGGACGCATGGGCGAAGCGAAGATCGGCGCTCATCAGATTGGTGGCGACGAATTTGGCGTTGTCCAGACTCGCGGAGCGCAGCACGGCCCGCATCAGGCCCATGGACTGGTTCTTCATATCGGCCGAAAGATTGGCGCCGTTGAAGATCGCGCCGCGAAGGGAGGCGCCGCTGAGATCGCCCGCGAGCCGCGCGCCGGAGAAATCGGCGCCGTCGCCGCGCAATTTCTGCATCTGCGCGGCGAAAGCCTGCGCGCCCTTCAGCGACGCGCCGGTCACATCGGCCTGCATCAGCCAGGCCTGATCGAGGATCGCCCTGTCGAGCCTGGCGCCGGCGAGCCGCGCCTTGTTGAGCCGCGCCGCGCGGAAGTTCGCGCCTGTGAGATCGAGCCCCGAAAGGTCGATTCCATTCAGGCTCTTGCCGGAGAAATCGAGCTTGCCCGCCTTTATGGCCGTCTCGATGTCCGCACGGGTGAATTCAGATTGCGAATAGGCGGGCTGCGAGAGATCGACGCCCTGCAACATATCCTGCGCCGGAACGGGCCCTGGCAGGAAGAACAGCGCGCCAATCGCGGCGCGCTGAAAAAAACGCATCTGCATTCACTGCTCCACTCCGGCGCTGGCCAGCGCGCGCGCCTGCTGTATCCATTTGTCGCGCTCGACGCGGCCGGGAGCGCCGATGGCGGCGCCGATCCATTTGGCGTTGTCGAGATTCCACGCCGCGATCTGATCATAATGGAAGACGCCGAGCGCGTTGAGCTTTTCGCGGCTCTTGGGCCCAAGCCCCTTGATGCGCGACAGATCGTCCGGGCGCCCGTCGCGGGGCGAGGAAAGCGTCTCGGGCTTCAGGCCGGACGCCGGCTTTTTGGCCCGCGTCTTACGGGCGGCGGGCGCTTCCGCATTGGCCGGCTCAAGAGCCGTCAGAGGCGTCTCCATCGAGGGCGGATCGGCCGGCTCGGAAGCGTCGGCGGCAGCCGGAATCAGCTCGACGACCGACTCAATCGCCGGCGCCGGCGACGGCTCGACGACGGGCTCCGGCGCGGGCGCGGCGACAATGACGGGAACAAGAGGCTTTGCGCGGGGCTTTTCGGACTCGGGCGCGAGCGACTTGATCAAGCCGCCCAGGGGCAGACCGGCGGCGTAGGCGGAGCCCGCCAGCAGCGCAATATCGAGCAACACCGCATCTCGTCCTGAAAGCGCCTCGGCAATGGAGCCGGAGAAGCCAATGACCAGCGCGACGAGACCAAGCAGAACAATCCAGCCGCCTGAAAACGTCACGTCCTTCGCGCGTGAGAAACCGAGAAAGCCGACGAGTGCGCCAAGCGCGAGCGCACCCGCGAACCATGGCCAGCCGAGTGTAAGCAAATAAGCCATTCGCGACCCTCCTTTATCCTGTCCATCACTTCACGATGAATTCGATCCGCCGGTTCCTGGCGCGGCTTTCCTCGCTGTCATTGGGCGCGATCGGGCGTTCGCCGCCATAGCCCGTGGCCCAGACGCGGAAGGAATCAGCGCCCGCCTTCACAAATTTGTCGACGACCAATGCGGCGCGGCGCTTGCTGCGGTCGCGCAGGAGTTCGGCCGATCCGTCGTCGTCAAGAAAGCCGGCGACTTCGATCGGCACGGTCTGACAGCGCAGCACCGTCGCGGTCAGACCATCGATAAGCGCCGCGGACTCGTCGCTGATCGACTGTTCGTCCGCGGCAAAGCGCAAAGGCGTTTTGGAGAGAGTGGCGAGGGCGGCCCGGCAGCCGTCGGCGTCGAGCGGCGCGCCGGGGCTCGGCGAAATCAGACGCAGGTCGCCCCTGAAACCCTTCGGCGCGACATCGTCCAGCGCCGTAGCGATCTCGGCGCGCGCGCCGTCGTGGCGGGCTGTTCCCGAAAGGGCGAGATCGGCGTCGGAGATGGAGAATTTGCCGTCGGCGAGACGCGCCAGCGCCGCCAGCCCCGTCTCGGCGGCGTCGACGAATTTCGGCGGCGCGCCCTGCGCGACCTCCAGACGATCGTCCAGAGTCGCGTCGAAGAATCGGCGGCGCGCGAAATCGGCGAGCCGGGCGCGGGCGCCGTCGTCGGGCGCGAATCCGGAGAGCGTCACCACAGCGTCCTTGCGCGTCGCCTCGAAAAGATAGGGGGAGACAGGTCCCGGCGAGATTTCGGCTTTGGCGAGTTCGAAACCCGGCGGCAGATGCGCCTTCACATTTGCGGCGAGCGTCTCGCCGCGCACATTGGCGCGGCCCTTCCCTTCAATGGAAATCCGGTTGTCGGACAGCGTGACCTTGCCCTGCGCGAGGGCGCCAAGCGCGTCCAGCGCCGCATTGAGCGCCGCCGCGTAATCGCCCGATGGCGGGTGAGCGTCGATCGTCGCGCCATCGGTCACAGCGAGGCCGGCCCCCGCCGCGGCGGCCTTGCCGACGACGTCGCGCCGCAGGTCCTCGCTCGGCAATTTGCCGTCGAGCGCGACCAGATTTTCGCGCAGGATAACGGCGAAAACATAAGGAGCGCTCGGCTGTGGCGACTCCGCCGGCGCCGTTGCGCCCGGTGGCGGCGGCGCGGCGACGGGCATGGCGGCGAGGGTGATTTTGCGCAGGCCCGGCTCGTCGCGCACGGCGGCAAGCGCATCGGGCGCGGCGCCGCCGACGGTGACGTCACGGCCCGAGACGGAGACTTTGGAGGGGTCGATGGAGAGGCGCGCCGCGACGCGCGATGTCAGATCGGCCTCGATCTGCGGCGTCAGGGACGCCGCGGCCGCATAGATCAGTCCCGCAAGGATCGGCAGCCCGATCCACCATTTCCTGGGCTGATGCATGTACGTCCTGCCCCATTGAGGTGAGAATCAGTCAAGACGCGCATACTCGGAACGCATCCTTTTCTGATTGGCGCAGGTGTCAAGAAGATGGCGTGAAATTGAAACGGCCTAGAGGAGCCCTGTACCGCGATAGATATCGCGCAGGCTCAGCCCTGCGCCGACAATCGGCAGGTCGAGTTCCGCCCCGGCTGATTCGAAGCGGCGCTCGGCGAAGTCGCTCTTGCGGTCATAGGAGACGACCTCGACCGCGTCCTGCGCGACCACGACATATTGAGAGAGGCTTGGCAGCGTGGCGTAGGCCTTCCGCTTCCAGCGCAGGTCGCGGTTGGCGGTTGAGGGCGAGAGAACTTCAAAGGCGACCATCATGTCATCGCATTCGACGCCCTTGAGATCGTCATTGGGGCGGATCAGCAAATCAGGCACGGGAACGCTGATCGTCGAAAGGCGCACGCCAAGTCCGGGCAAAACCTCCCATGCGGCGTTACGCGCGAATTGGTCCAGCAGAACGGTCAAATTCAAAATGATTTTTTGATGAAGGCGCGTCGCAGAGGCGTTCAAGACCGGCTCCCCGTCGATCAGTTCCCACTTCTCATCGTCGGGGCGCGTGGCCGTGAACGCGAAGAATTCCTCCGCGTTCATCGGTCGGGGATCAAGAAAAGGGACGCCCATGAGAAAACTCCCGGCCTCCTTTTTCCGGCCGTCTCCTTACTGAACCAGCTTCGGGGCGCCGACGCGGACGGTTTCGCCTTCCTGCATGATGCCGAGCCGGCGCGCGACCTCGGTATAGGCCTCCACCAGCCCGCCAAGATCGCGGCGGAAGCGGTCCTTGTCCAGCTTGTCGTTCGACTTGATGTCCCACAGACGGCAGCTGTCGGGGGAGATTTCGTCGGCGACGACGATTCGCATCATGTCGCCTTCCCACAGCCGCCCGCACTCCATCTTGAAGTCGACGAGGCGGATGCCGACGCCCAGGAACAGGCCGGACAGGAAGTCGTTGACGCGAATGGCGAGCGCCATGATGTCGTCGATCTCCTGCGGCGTGGCCCAGCCGAAGGCGGTGATGTGCTCCTCGGAGACCATCGGATCGTCGAGCGCGTCGTTCTTGTAATAGAACTCGATGATCGAGCGCGGCAGCTGCGTGCCTTCCTCGAGCCCGAGGCGCTTGGCCAGCGAGCCTGCGGCGACGTTGCGGACGACCACTTCCAGCGGGATGATCTCAACCTCGCGGATGAGCTGCTCGCGCATGTTCAGCCGGCGGATGAAATGCGTCGGCACCCCGATATTGTTGAGATGCTGGAAGATATATTCCGAGATTCGATTGTTGAGGACGCCCTTGCCGTCAATCACCTCGTGTTTCTTGGCGTTGAAGGCGGTGGCGTCGTCCTTGAAGTGCTGAATCAACGTGCCTGGCTCCGGGCCCTCATAGAGGACCTTGGCCTTGCCTTCGTAGATGCGGCGACGGCGGTTCATGGGGATCAACCGGGGCTTGAGAAAGTCCATGGCGTCGGCCTCGGCTCCTCCGAATATGACCCGCGTCCGGAATTCGTCCAGGAACGGGTCAGGGTGAGCGACCGCAACAACGCGCGGTCCTAACGTCTTTGGGGGCCAGTGACAAGCCTGCGCTCTTCTGTTCGAGAGCGACCGGGTCACCTTATCTGAATCATTTTGTGGACACAATGCGGCTTTCCGGCCCGCCAGACGCGCCCCCGCCGCGTGCGAATGTCGCAGCCGCGCGGCTTGGCATTGGCGCCGGGCGCGAATTTCGCCTATATGCGTGCGGCGCACACGAGATGCGGCGCTGCGGGCGCCCCCGCGAATTCCCGAGAAATAAAATCAACGGCTGAGGATGGACATGAGCACTTTCGACCAGCGCGAGGATTCGTTCGAGAAACGCTACGTCCATGACGAGGAATTGCGGTTCAAGGCCGAGGCCCGCCGCAACAAGCTCGTGGGCCTGTGGGCGGCGGAAAAGCTCGGCAAGACCGGCGCTGAGGCTCAGGCCTACGCCGACGCGCTGGTCGCGGCGGAAGTCACAGCCGACGCAGACGAGCGCGTGGTCGCCACGGTGAAGAAGGATTTCGAGGCCGCCGGCGTCGACCAGTCCGAGCACCAGATCCGCCGCACGATGGACGAGATGCTGGCCAAGGCCAAGGCTGAGATCCAGGCCGGCGCCTGACAAGGCTCCTGTGACCGAACAAGCCCCGTAACCTCCCCTTGCGGTTGCGAAATCTCCTTTCGCAGCCTTCCGGGCGGAGGCGTGGGGAGGGCCTTTACGGAGTTCGCCATGCCGGCCTCCACCCGTCGTGCCTTCCTGACCGGCGTCGCCGCCGCCGTGCTGCCGCTTCCGGCGGGCGCGACCAGCCCCATGAAGCCGCGGACCATCGAGGCGCGCGCCGGCAAGGCGGTCATCGGAACGGGCGGCGAGACGGACATCCTGGGTTTCGACGGCGCGACGCCCGGCCCCGTTCTGCAATACTGGCAGGGGCAGGAGCTCACCGCCCAGCTCGTCAACAAGCTCGACCTGCCCGTCTCGATCCACTGGCATGGCATGCGCGGCGAAAACGCCATGGACGGCGTCGCCCCGCTGACCCAATCCGCCGTCGCGCCGGGCGCCACTTTCGATTATCGCCGTCCGCTCCCGGAGCCGGGCCTCTTCTGCTACCGCCCCAGCGTCTATGGAAAGACGCCGGAGTTGATGGGCCGGGGCCTCAAGGGCCTGCTCGTCGTCAATGAGCATGAGCCCCTGCCCGCCGACCACGACCTTCTCGTCGTCCTCGACGACTGGCGCCTCGACGCGAAGGGGAAGATAGAGGGAAGCTTCGACGATCCGCAGGAAGCGCAAGGCGCCGGGCGCATCGGCCCGCTTCTGGCCGTCAACGGCAAGGCCGCGCCGGCGACGCTGGAATTCGCCGCCAACGCGCGCGTGCGGCTGCGTCTCGCCAATCTCGCCAACGCCCGGATCATGATCCTCACCTTCGACGGCGTGCAGCCGTTCGTGGTGGCGATCGACAGCCAGCCCTGCGAAGCTTTCGAGCCCGTGCGCCGAAGCATCCCCGTCGCGCCGGGCGCGCGCTTCGAACTCGTCTTCGACATGCCCGCGAAGGAAGGCGACAAGGCGCGCGTCATCATGCGCGGCGCCAACAACGCCGAGACTGAACTGCTCGTCGCAACCTCGAAAGGCGCGAAGGCCGAGCGGCGCGGACTGATTTACGCTTTGCCGCAAAATCCGGCGCTGCCGCCGGAGATCAAGCTCAACAACTCCCGGAAGGTCGACCTTGTCATCGACGTCGGCCCCGGCGGCTGGACGATCAACGGCGCCGCGACGAAGGCCTATGAAGGCCCTCCGCTCTTCCATGTGAAGAGAGGAACGCCGGTGACGCTGGGCTATGTCAACAAGAGCAAGGTTCCCCTCGCCATGCATGTGCATGGCCACGCCATGCGCCTGCTGCATGATCTCGACGACGGCTGGGAGCCGTACTGGCGCAATGGCGTGATCATTCCGGCCGGCAAGACAAAGCATGTCGCCTTTGTCGCCGACGCGCCCGGCAAATGGGCGATCCACGACGACATTCTCGAGCATGAAGCCGCCGGGCTCGCGACCTGGTTCGCAGTGGACTGATTTCACCCGCGTTGGCAATCAGGCAGCCGCCTGTTAGGTACTATAGCCAAGTTCAAGCTATAGCCCCTGACAGGAGCAGTGAATGGCCGACCTCGTCCTTCTCGGCCAGAAGGATCCTTTGGAGTTTCCGAACTGGCGTTTCGAGACGCTCGAGATCCTGCATCACGCCGAGACCGCCTCCATCTGGATGAATTATCGCGCCGACGCGCCGCAGTGCTACACGCTCCAGATGCTCCTCGAACTGCTGCAACTGCGCGACTCCCTGCGCGCGCTGTGGCGGTCCGGACGTATCGAGACCTTCCCGTTTCGCTATCTCGTCATGGCGGCGAGACGGCCCGGCGTGTTTTCGCTGGGCGGCGACCTCGCCAGTTTCGCGACAGCCATACGCGGGCGCGACGCGCCGACGCTGCTGACCTACGCCCATGCCTGCGTCGATCTCGTCTACAGTTACTCGCAAAGCCTCGATCTGCCGATCGTGACGCTCTGCGCCGTGCATGGCCAATGCCTTGGCGGCGCGATGGAGGCGGCGCTGGCCTTCGACTTCATCATCGCCGAGGAGAACGCGGTCTTCGGACTGCCCGAAGTCGCCTTCAACACCTTTCCCGGCATGGGGGCCGTCACGCTGCTCACGCGCCGCGTCGGCCCGGCGCTGACCGAGCGCATCATCAGCAGCGGCGAGACCTATTCTGGAAGGCGGATGTTCGACCTCGGCGTCATCGACCGGTGCGCGCCGCCGGACGGCGCCCGCGCCGCCGCGCTCGACTGGATGCGCGAGGACGGCGACGCGAAATGGCGTCGGCGGCGCACGCTCGCCGAGGCGCGGCGGCGCAGCTATCCGATCACCCATGAGGAACTCGTCCGGATCACCGAACTCTGGGCGGAGACCTCCGCGCGCATCGAGGAACGCGATCTGCGTCACATGGAGCGACTGGTTCGCGCCCAGCAAAGGCTGATGCGGCAGGCGCAGAAAGCCTCGAAGCAGGAAGACGGGGTTTAATCGCGGGCAGAACCCGGTCCCCACGATGACGCCGCCAAAAACGCCCCAGCTCACCCCCGATCAGGAAATCTACGCCGAACTCGTCGAGACGCTGTTCGGCACGACGCATACGCTCGTCACCGGGATTCTGTCGGGCGTCCTGGTTCCGGTCATCGCCTGGCTGTCGACAGGCAATCCGAACTATTTCCTGCTCGTGGCGATCCTCTGCGCCGCCGGCGCCTACCGGCTGCACGTCCTGTGGAGCCATGACAGCGCGCCCATAAGGACCCGCCGCGCGGACGCCGCCAGATGGGAGCGGCGTTACGCCATCGGCGCCATCAGTTTCATGACGCTCCTCGGCCTCTCGGTCGCGATCCTGTTCAATTACCATCCCGGCGAAATGATCAGCTATTACGGCGTGATCATCATGACCGGCGTTGTCGGCAATCTCGCCAGCCGCAACGCTGCCCGGCCGACAATTGTCTTCTGGCAGGTGATGGGCGCCTGCATGCCGCTGGCGGCGCTGCTCATCGTGAATTTTCCGCCCTGGTACTGGGGCATTTCAGCCTTTCTGTTTTTCGGCGCGCTGTCGGTTTTCCGAACGACCAAATTTCTGCACGGCCATCTCGACTCGGCGTTGCGCAACGGCGCCGACGCCATGCGCCAGCGTCGAAAGTTCAGCATCGCCCTCAATTCGATGACCCATGGCCTCTGCATGGGCGACTCGACCCTGACGATTTCGGTGATGAACCGCCGCATCGTCGAATTCTTCGGCATCGTCGCCGCAGCGACGCCGATCCGGCTGGAGGCGCTGGCGCACGCCATCGGGCGCAGCGGCGGCATGGCCGACGACGACGCGACCCGCTTCTCCGACAGATGGCGGGAACATGCCGCAATGCCGCGCGCCAACGCCTTCACCTACAGGATCGGCGCGCGATATTTCGACTTTCATTGCGAGCGCGCCGTCGACGGCGCCTTCATCACCGTGGTGGAGGACGTCACCGAAAAAGAAACCGCACGGCGTGAAATCGAGCGCATCGCGCATTTCGACGAGCTGACGGGCCTGCCGAACCGCTATCAGTTGCAGCAGGCGCTCACGCAGGATCTCGAAAGGCTGAAGCGGGAGGGTCTTCAGGCCGCCTTGCTGGCGATCGACCTCGACCGCTTCAAGGAGGTCAACGACACACTCGGCCATGTGATCGGCGATCAGCTTCTCGCTCAGGTCGGCGAAAGGCTCAGACGCTGCGCGCCGGCGCCCAATCTCGTCGCGCGCATTGGCGGCGATGAATATTGCGTGCTCATCCGCGCCGCGGCCAGCGCGCCGCGGGCCGCCGCGACCGCCGCTTCCATCCTCGCCGAAATGCGGCGGCCCTTCACGCTCGACGGCCATCGCGCGACCATCGGGGCCAGCATCGGCGTCGCGCTCGCGCCAGCCGACGCCAGTAGTCCCAGCGCGCTGCTCAAATGCAGCGACATTGCGCTTTACGAGGCGAAAGCGCACGCGCGCGGCGGGGTCGTTCATTATGTCCCGCAGATGCAGGAGGACATGGCGAAACGGCGCGACCTCGAGGAGGAATTGCGTCAGGCCCTGACCAAGGAAGAGTTGCTGATCCATTATCAGCCCATCGTCGACTCACGACGCGGCGCGATCGTCGCAATGGAGGCGCTGGCGCGGTGGAGACATCCCAAGCGCGGATTGATTCCGCCCGGCGTCTTCATTCCCATCGCCGAAGACAGCGGTCTGATCATCGAGATCGGCGCCTGGGTCCTGCGCCGCGCCTGCCTCGACGCGACCGGATGGCCCGCGCATATTCGCGTGGCGGTGAATCTGGCGCCGCTGCAGTTTCAGCAGCCCGACCTGCTCGCCCGCGTCGACGAGGTTCTTCGGGAGACCGGTCTGCCGGCGGATCGCCTCGAACTGGAAATCACCGAAAGCGCCTTCATTTCGCAGAGCGCCGACATAGAAGCGAAGCTTCGGGGAATCGCCGCGCTGGGCGTGCGTCTGGCGCTCGACGATTTCGGCACGGGCTACAGCAGCCTGAGCTATCTCAACCGCTTCCCGGTCAACAAGGTGAAGATCGATCAGGCGTTCTCGCGACAGGCGATCGAGTCGGCAAAAACTCAGGCGATCATCGGCGCCATTTCGGCGCTGGCCCGCGATCTGGGTCTCGATCTCGTCGCTGAGGGCGTCGAGACGCAGGAGCAGCTCGCCTTCATGGCAAGCAAGAACGTCTTCCTCATCCAGGGTTTTCTCTACAGCAAGCCCCGCCCGATCGAGGAACTGTCGCCCATGTTCGAACATTGGGCCGACGCGCCCCGGCTGGAAACCGTCGCGTAGATCGCGGCTGGTCCTTCAGGCGAGCTTGTCGCCGAACAGAAACTGCATCGCGCGATCGAGCCGGATATGCGGGAGCGGCAAGGCTTCCTGATCCTTCGCGATCTTTGCGATCGGCGGGCGGAATTTCAGGAAGCGGAAATCCGCCTCCTCCTCGTCCAGCGCCAGCGCGTCGCCGCGAAACACGAGCTTGGGATCATCGGGCAATTCGCCGGGGAAGATCGCGCCCTCTGCAATTCCGTCGAACACATCCTCGCCGATACGCTCGCCCTCGATCGGCGTGCCGACGATGGCGGAGAGCTTCTCGCCCTCATGTTTTACGATGGCTTCGCGCGTGGCCCGGACCGCCGCCATGGCGATCACGTCGATCTCGGCGCCGACCCCTTCCGCGCGGGCGATGGCGCGCGCCGTCAGATGCCGCAGGATCGCCTCGAGCCGGTCGTGGCTCGTGTGATGCAGATGGTCCGCCTTGGTCGCCGCAAACAGGATGCGGTCGATCTTCGGGCGGAAGATCTGCGAAATCAGATTGGAGCGCCCTGTGCGGAAGGCGTTGAGCACATCCGTGAGCGCGTTTTCGAGATCGCGCACCGCCGCCGGCCCGGAATTCAGCGCGGCCAGCGCGTCGACCAGCACGATCTGCCGGTCGAGCCGCGCGAAGTGATCGCGGAAGAAGGGCTTCACCACATGCGTCTTATAGGCTTCGTAACGGCGCTCCATTTCGCGCCCGAGGCTGCGATAGGGCAGTTCCTCCCCCTCCGTCACCGGCAGCGGCGCGAAGGTCAGCGCCGGCGAGCCTTCGAGATCGCCGGGCATCAGGAAACGTCCCGGCGGCAGGGTCGAGAGCGCGAAGCGTTCGGTCTTGGCGAGGCGCAGATAGTCGGTGAAGAGCCGCGCCAGTTTTTGCGCCGTCTGCTCGGAATAGCGCGCCTTCGGGTCGGCGGCGGCGGTCGCGCCGCGCCAGTCGGCGGCGATGGGCGCGCGGGCGGCGGCGCTCGCGGCTTCCAGCGTCTCTCGCGACCATTCCGCATAGCTTTTGCCGAGCAGCGGCAGATCGAGCAGCCATTCGCCGGGATAATCGACGATGTCGATGTCGAGTCGCGCGTGCTCGTGCCCGAGATGGCGCAGCGACCAGGCCTTGGAGTTGAATTCGATGGAGACGCGCAATTCCGAAATCCGCCGCGTCGACTGCGGCCAGTGCCGGTCCTCGCCGCTCGTCAGCGCCTCGAGATGCTCCTCATAGGAGAAGCGCGGGACGTTGAAGTCCGGCTGCGGATCGAGATGGGCCTCGATGATGCGGCCTTCGGCGAAGGCCCGGAACACGGGCATATGCGCCTTGCGCCCGGCCGCCATCGCGCGGGTCAGGTGATGGACGAGCGAGGTAATGAAGACGGTCTTGCCCGAGCGCGACAGGCCGGTGACGCCCAGCCGCAGCCGCGCGCCGGCCACGAAATCGGCCAGGCTCTCGGCGGCGACGCGCGTCTCGAACCAGATATCTGAAATTTGGGAGGACACGGAGGCTCCGGGAAGAGACTGGACAGCCTTCATCTAATCCAGGAGGCGGCGTTTTGGGAGAGTGGAATTCAAGGATCGAGGGGCGCAGCGCCCCTCATGCTTCGAGACGGCCCTGCGGGCCTCCTCATGCTTCGAGACGGCCCTGCGGGCCTCCTCATGCTTCGAGACGGCCCTGCGGGCCTCCTCAGCATGAGGGAGGGGCGTTTGGGCGCTATGTGAAAGACGAAGGCCTCATCCTGAGGAGCGAGCGAAGCTCGCGTCTCGAAGGACGAGGCCGCCATGGGGACTTGCCCCTTACCGCTTCGACATCGGCACGTAATCGCGCCGCTTCTCGCCGGTGTAGAGCTGGCGCGGGCGGCCGATCTTGGAGCCCGAATCCTCGATCATCTCCTTCCACTGGGCGATCCAGCCCACCGTGCGCGCCACCGCGAACAGCACGGTGAACATCGCCACCGGGAAGTTCATCGCCTTCAGCGTGATGCCCGAATAGAAGTCGATGTTCGGATAGAGCTTCTTCTCGATGAAATACTCGTCCGACAGCGCGATGCGCTCCAGTTCCAGCGCCACGTCGAGGAGGTCGTCCTTCACGCCGAGTTCGTTCAGGACTTCGCGGGTCGTGCGCTGCATGATCTTCGCGCGCGGATCGTAATTCTTGTAGACGCGGTGGCCGAAGCCCATCAGACGGAACGGATCGTTCTTGTCCTTGGCGCGGGCGATGAACTGCGGGATGCGCTCCGGCGTGCCGATTTCGGCGAGCATTTTCAGCACCGCCTCATTGGCGCCGCCATGCGCCGGACCCCACAGCGAGGCGATGCCCGCCGCGATGCAGGCGAAGGGATTGGCGCCGGACGAGCCCGAGAGACGCACGGTCGAGGTCGAGGCGTTCTGCTCGTGATCGGCGTGCAGGATGAAGATGCGGTCGAGCGCGCGGGAGAGAACCGGATTGACCTTGTATTCCTCGCAGGGCACGGCGAAGCACATGCGCAGGAAGTTCGACGTGTAGTCGAGGTCGTTCTTGGGATACACGAAGGGCTGGCCGATCGAATATTTATAGGCCATCGCCGCGAGCGTCGGGATCTTGGCGATCATGCGGGTCGAGGCGACCATGCGCTCCACGGGATCGGCGATATTGGTCGAGTCGTGATAGAAGGCCGAGAGCGCGCCGACCGAGGCGACCATGACCGCCATCGGATGCGCGTCGCGGCGGAAGCCCTGGAAGAAGCGGGCCATCTGCTCATGCACCATGGTGTGGCGCGTGATGCGATAATCGAAGTTCGCCTTCTCCGCCGCCGACGGAAGTTCGCCGTAGAGCAGCAGATAGCAGGTCTCCAGAAAGTCGCCGTGCTCGGCGAGCTGGTCGATCGGATAGCCGCGATAGAGCAGCACGCCGGCGTCGCCGTCGATGAAGGTAATCTTCGATTCGCAGGAGGCCGTCGAGGTGAAGCCGGGATCGAAGGTGAACATCTCTGTCTCACCGTAGAGATGACGGATGTCCACCACGGACGGCCCCATCGTGCCCTGCATCACCGGAAGATCGATCTCCTTGCCGCCGATCGTGAAGGAACCCTTATTCTCGGCCATTGCGCACCTCGCTGGAAGCGCTTTCCGCCGGACTGGCGATCAGAAAGCGCGGCAAACCGTAAAACCCGGACACGCGAAGAATCGGCGCCGGTCCCCGCCCGATCAACGCTCGTGCAAAATTGCGTCGCAACGCTGGCGGGGCTTCAACCTTTGCACAGGCCGGGGATGACCTCTTGTGCACTGCAAAAAAGCTATAGCAACCGCGGGGGCTGTCAAGCTTTACGCGCGGAGGGCGGCCGGGCGGTCGGCCCATAGTGGGTTTTGACCAGGGATGGCGCGAGCGATTGCGGCCTTGCCCTCTTCAAACGGGACGTTAGGCCGCCTGGATTTAGCGGGGCTGTCAGGCGCTCTGGTCGCCGATCCGCGCGAGACTCTCGTCGCGTCCGAGAATTTCGAGCACGTCGAAAATCCCCGGCGATGTTGAGCGGCCCGTGAGCGCGGCGCGCAGCGGCTGGGCGAGATCGCCGAGCTTGACGCCGAGCTCCACCGAAAGATCGCGCACCACGCCTTCGGTCGAAGCGGCCGTCCAGTCGGAGAGCGCGGCGAGTTTCGGTCCGAGCGCGCCGAGCCGCGACTTCGCCTCGGGCGAGAGCAGCTTCTGCGCCTTTTCGTCGAGCGGCAGCGGGCGCTGCGCGAAGAGGAAGCCGGCGCCGTCGAGAAGTTCGTTGAGCGTCTTGGCGCGGGCCTTGAGACCCGGCAGCGCCGCGCGAAGCTGCGCGCGCTTTTGGTCGTCGAGCGCTTTCAACGCCGCCGCGCCGCCTTCGAGATAAGGCAGCGTGTCGACGAGAATCGCGAACAGCTCGTCGTCAGGCGTATCGCGCAGATAATGCCCATTCATGTTTTCGAGCTTGGCGTAGTCGAATCGCGCCGGCGAGCGATGCACCTGCGCGAGATCGAAAGCCTCGATCATTTCCGGTAGCGAGAAGAATTCCTGATCGCCCTGGCTCCAGCCGAGACGCACGAGATAATTGCGCAGCGCCGCCGGGAGATAGCCCATCGCGCGATAGGCGTCGACGCCGAGCGCGCCGTGTCGCTTGGAAAGCTTCGCGCCGTCCGGCCCGTGAATCAGAGGGATGTGGGCGAAGGCCGGAGCCTGCCATCCCATTGCTTCGTAGATATGCTTCTGACGCGCGGCGTTGGTGAGATGATCGTCGCCGCGAATGATCTGGGTGACGCCCATGTCGTGATCGTCGACGACGACCGCGAGCATGTAAGTGGGGTTGCCGTCGGAGCGCAGCAGCACGAAATCGTCGATGTCCTTGTTGGGGAAGACAACCCGGCCCTGCACCGCGTCCTCGATCACGGTCTCGCCCTCGAGCGGCGCCCTGAGGCGGACGACGAAGGGCGCGCCGGCGGGCGCCTCGGACGGATCGCGGTCGCGCCAGCGGCCGTCGTAGCGCGGCGGGCGCTTCTCGGCGCGCGCCAGCTCGCGCATCTCTTCGAGCTCCTGCGCCGTGGCGTAGCAGCGATAGGCGCTGCCCTTCGCCAGCAGTTCCTCGGCGACCTCGCGATGGCGGGCGGCGCGCGAAAACTGGTAGACAATGTCGCCGTCCCAATCGAGGCCGAGCCATTTCATGCCGTCGATGATGGCGTCGATGGCGGCCTGCGTGGAGCGCTCGCGGTCGGTGTCCTCGATGCGCAACATCATCCGCCCGCCATGGCGCCTTGCATAGAGCCAGTTGAACAGCGCGGTGCGCGCCCCGCCGATATGCAGAAAGCCTGTGGGCGACGGCGCGAAACGGGTGACGACCTGCGACATGGGCGGAAGAAAATCCTTATTCGAGCGGGAGCGCCCCTCTAGCACGGGCGCCGCGTGGGGGGAATAAGGTCGATCGTCGACCCGCAAAGGCGGGCAAAGCCGTCATTGCGCGCGAAGCGAAGCAATCCAGAGCCGTGACGAGGCTCTGGATTGCTTGGTCTCTTCGCTCCTCGCAATGACGGCCTAATCCAGACGAGGGATCAGCCCCCGCTATTCCGCGCTCAGCCGCGCCGTATTTTCGTCCACGTCGAGCCAGATCCGAACGAGATCGGCCAGCGTGCGGGCGCCGAGCTTGCTCATTGCCTTCGCCCTGTGAATCTCCACCGTGCGCGGCTTGATGCCCAGCTGCGCCGCAACCTCGCGATTGCCGCGCCCGTCCAGCACCGCGTCCACAACGTCGCGCTCGCGGGCGCTGAGCGAGCGGAAGCGGGCGCACAGATCCGTCAGGCGCTGCGCCCGCTCGACCCGCGCCCGGCTCTCGGCGAGCGCGGCCGCGACCGCGGCGCGGAGCCTTTCCGGATCGATCGGCTTTTGCACGACGTCGGCGGCGCCGCCTTTCATCGCCCTGACCGCGAGCGGAACATTGGCGCAATCGGACAGAACGATGGTCGGAAGCGGCTTCGCAACCGCCCGAAGGCGCGCCATCGGGTCGAGTTCCTCCGGCTGCGACTCGATCAGGACGCAGCCCGTTTCGTCGATGTCCGACTCGGCAAGAAGCGCCGCGACGTTCGGGAAACATTCAACTTTGCAGGGTAACGAAGAAAGCGACGAAGAGATCGCGTCCCGCTCGCCCTGCCCGGCGATGAGGTAGACAATCTGCATGGTTGACCTTAACGATACGCGTTATTGTCAACCTATAGCATATGCACGCCAAAGTTGAAGCTGCATTTTGCCGCAGACTTAACAATTATTGATCAGATTCCCGCCGTCCGAAGTCCGGGGCCGCCGTGTCCTGCCCCTGCTGGATGATCGAGCGGCGGATGGCTCTCGTGCGGGTGAAGAAATCGAACAGCCCCTGCCCGTCGCCCCGGCGGATCATGCGCTGAAGGACGCTCAGATCCTCGTTGAAGCGGCCGAGCATCTCCAGCACCGCCTCGCGGTTGCTCAGGAAAATGTCCCGCCACATGGTCGGATCGGAAGCGGCGATGCGGGTGAAATCACGAAAGCCCGAGGCCGAGAATTTGATGACCTCGGAGCGCGTGTCCTCGCCGAAATCATCCGCCGTGCCGACGATATTATAGGCGATGAGATGCGGCAGATGGCTCGTGAGCGCCAGCACCCGGTCGTGGTGGTCGGGACTCATGGTCTCGACCTTCGCGCCGATGCGCGTCCAGAAATCGGCGAGACGGGCGACCGCGCCGGGATCGGCGCCGTCGGGTGGGGTGAGGATGCACCAGCGATTTTGAAAGAGCGTCGCGAAGCCGGCGTCGGGGCCGGAGAATTCCGTGCCGGCGATCGGATGGGCGGGAACGAAATGGACGCCCGCCGGCACATGCGGCGCGACCTGCGCGACGACCTCGCCCTTCACCGAGCCGACGTCGGAGAGAATGGCGCCCGGCGCCAGATGCGGCGCGAGCGTCTGTGCGACCGCGCCGCAGACGCCGACCGGCGTGCAGATGACGACGAGATCGGCGCCCTTTAATGCGCTGGCCGGATCGCCGCTCGCCTCGTCCGCGATGCCGAGTTCGCGCACGCGCGCCATGACGTCGGGCGCGGCGTCGAGGATGGCGACCTCGCGCGCCGCGTCGAAGGCGCGCGCGGCGCGGGCGATGGAGGAGCCGATCAGGCCGGCGCCGACCAGCGCGACCCGCGCGAAAACCGGCTCAGCCATTGGCCGCGGCTTTCCTGTTCTCCATGAATTCGGCGAGCGCCGCGACCACCGCTTCATTCGCCTCCGGCACGCCAACGGTGAGGCGCAGGAACTCGCTCATGCCATAGGCGCCGATGGCGCGCAGCACGAGGCCGCGCGCGGTCAGGAAACGATCGGCGTCGGCCGCCGTGCGTCCGGGCTGCGTGGGAAACCGGATCGCGACGAAATTGGCGACGCTCGGCAGCACCTCGAGCCCGAGCGCGCCGATTTCCTGCGTGAGCCAGGGCAGCCACTTCGCATTATGCGCCACGGCCTCTTGCAGATGCGCGGCATCCAGCGTCGCAGCGATTCCCGCCGCGCTCGCCGCCGTCGAAACATTGAAGGGCGAGCGGATGCGGTTCAGCGCGTCGATCACATGGCGCGGCCCATAGCCCCATCCCAGGCGCAGGCCGGCAAGGCCGTAGAGCTTGGAGAAGGTGCGGGTCATCACGACATTGTCGCGCGTCGAGGCCAGCGCGACGCCGGACTCGTAATCGTCCTGCGTCACATATTCCGCATAGGCGGCGTCGAGCACGAGAATCACATGCGGCGGCAGGCTGTTCGCGAGCCGTTCGACCTCGCCTTTCGGCAGATAGCTTCCGGTCGGATTGTTCGGATTGGCCAGAAACACGATCTTCGTGCGCTCGGTGACGCGATCGAGGATGGCGTCGACATTCGCCGTGTAATTCGTCTCCGGCGCAACAACGGGAACGCCGCCCGCCGCGAGCGTCACGATCTTGTATTCGAGGAAGCCGTATTGCGTATAAAGCCCCTCGTCGCCGGGGCTGAGATAGGCGAGCGCCAGCAGTTCGAGAATATTGTCGGAACCCGCGCCCATGATGATGCGCGTCGGATCGAGCCCATGGACGGCGCCGATGGTTTCACGCAGCTTCAGCGAAGAGCCTTCGGGATAGATCGCGATCTGATCCGCCATGTCGCGCAGCGCCTGCACGGCGCGCGGCGAGGGACCGAGCGGCGATTCATTGGCCGAGAGCTTGAACACGCGGCCGGAGCCGGGCGCCGCGGCCTTGCCGGGCACATAGGCGTCGATCTCCAGCACGTTGGGCCGCGGGACGGGGCGCGACATGTCATCAGCTCCTTGGGGCGAAGACGCCGCTGCGCGCCTCATTGAGTTCGTAACGGCCGGCGTGGCTGCCGATCGGCTCGACCACGGCGTCGGCGACGCCCGCCGCCGCGAGTTCCTGCGCAAAGCGCGCCGCCTCGATGCGACCCGGCGCGGCGGCCATCAGCGACAGGCCGCCCGCATGGGGCGCGCTGGCGAGGATTTCGCCTTCGAGCCCGGAAACCACTGCCGGTATCGCATGCGACCAGCGCGGCACGCTGATGGCGTAAAGCAGAATATCGCGCGAGGCCGCATCCGCCGCGGGGCGCGCGACGATGAACACCGGCAGGCCGGCGGGATGGTCCGGGCGTTCGACGAAAGGCAGGCGCGCGATGATCTTGGGCGTGGTCTCGCCGACGAGCCGCATCCACCAGGCGCCTTCCAGCGGGCCGGTGGCGCGCAGCATGCCAAGATCGCCCTGCGACGCGGCGACGGCGTCGATCACCGCGCCGGCGCCGTGATGCGGCACATAGGGCACCGTGAATCCGAAATGGAAGCGGGCGCAGTCGCGCATCTGCGCGTCGCCGCCGGAGTCGTCGGCGTGGACGGAATAATTCGCCTGCACATAAGTGAAGGTCGAGACGATCACGCGCCAGACGCCTTCGACCGCGTCGACCGGCAGCAGGCCGCTGTGGCGCTCGACGAGCGCGCGCATCATCTGCGCCTCGCGGTCCGGCCGGAAGGCGCAGCCGCCGCCCTGGGCGCGCTTGACCGCGATCAGCCGATCGATGATCTCGCCGCGCGCCATCAGCAGCCGGTGCATTTCGAGATCGATCCGGTCGATCTCGCCGCGCAGGTCGGCAAGCGTGTCGGCGGTGGCTGTCGGCTGGGGCGTATCGCGCATGGCGCCTCTCTTAGGCCAGCGGAAGGCGAGAGTGAAGGGGGCGCCGCAACCGGCCGCGCCGGCTTGCAGCTTGGAATCGCCGCGTGACAAGATCGCATTCAGCCACGCGCGGCCTCGCTAGTATGCCGGGAATCGGGAGAAATCGACATGATCGCCAAATTTGCCTCTTGCCTCGCCCTGCTCTGCCTCGCCGCCGCCCCTGCCCGCGCCGATGGCGTGGATATCAAAGGCTTCCACGGCGCCGTCAAAGCCGAGCTTACGGATCTCGGCCACCTCTCCGAACTCAACGGCAAATACCGCCTGCGCGTCACGGAGGTCACCATGGATCAGGGCGGCTACATGCACGCCCATCATCATCTCGGCCCCGGCCTGCGCTGCATGGTTTCCGGCGAGATGAAATATGAGATCGCCGGCAAGACGACGATCTACAAGGCGGGCGACTGCTTCTCCGAGACCGGGGCCGTCACGCATGAGTCGAGCAATGTCGGCTCGGGCCCGGTCGTGCTGCTGAATTTCGAGCTGCTGCCCGCGAACATGCCCGAGGGCAAGGGCTCGATCATCCCGGCGCCAACGGAGGGCGAGCATCACGATCACGATCACGATCACTAGGGCGCGAGCCGCGTGAGCCTCGCCCCCTCGATCCCGTCCCATCGGCATGAAAAGCCGCCGCGGCGCGCTTCCAGCGTGGACACCAGCACGGCGACGCGGCCCGGCCCTTCCGCGGGCTCCAGCTTCGGCGGCAGAACGTCGGCCACCGAGAAGCGTTCGGGCGCCCCTGCCGCGACAGCCGCCTCGTTGCAGGCCTCGACAAGATCGAGACCGGCGCGGCGCTCGATGCGGGTGGCGGTGTCGTTCGGCGCGCCGGTGATGAAAAACCACAGCGCGATCAGCGCCAGAACCCCCGCCGCCAGCAAAAGCCGCTTCATGCCGCGCGCTCCTTACAGCGTTTTGCCGAGCCGGCCCGCGAGATCGGTCACGAATTGCCAGGCGACGCGGCCCGAGCGCGCGCCGCGCGTCATCGACCATTCGAGCGCCTGCGCGCGGATTTCGTCCTGCGGCGCGTCGAGCCCGTAATGGCGCGCATAGCCGAAGACCATGGCGAGATATTCGTCCTGGCTGCAATTGTGGAAGCCGATCCACAGGCCGAAGCGGTCGGAGAGCGAGACTTTCTCCTCCACCGCTTCGCTGCCGTGGATGGCGCGGGCGCTTTCGTTCTCCATCATGTCGCGCGGCATCAGATGGCGCCGGTTGGAGGTGGCGTAGAAGAGCACATTGCCCGGCCGCCCCTCGACGCCGCCTTCGAGCGCGGTCTTCAGCGCCTTGTAGCTCGTCTCCGCCCCGTCGAAGGAGAGATCGTCGCAAAAGACGATGAACTGGAAGGGCGCGTCGGCGCAGCGCGCCGAGGAGATCGGGCAGCGCCTCGATATCCTCGCGGTGGATTTCGACGAGCTTCAGGCGGCCGCGGACCCGCGCCAGCGCGCCATGCACGGCTTTGACCAGCGAGGACTTGCCCATGCCGCGCGCGCCCCAGAGCAGCGCATTGTTGGCCGGAAGCCCGCGGGCGAAGCGCTCGGTGTTGGCGAAGAGAATGTCGCGCTGGAGATTGACGCCTTCAAGCAGGCCCAGATCGACGCGATTGACCTTTGCGACCGGATGAAACACCGACCCGGCCGCGCGCCAGACGAAGGCTTCGGCGGACGCAAATCGGGCTTTTCGGGCTCCCGCGGCGCAAGGCGATCCAGCGCTTCGGCGATTCGGGCTAGGTTGTCGGCGATATCCTTCTTCGACATGAGGCTCGAGTGTTCCTTGACCATTAAGGCTGATTTCCGGGCATAGCCGGATTATACCCGTTAACAAAGGCCGCATCAGACGGCCTGTCAGCGCCAATCGTTGCGCGTCCTCTCCCGCCTGGCGGGGAGAGGGAGCGTGCGGCGGCCGGCGCCGAGTTGGGGAAACGCTTTGACGCTCGACGCCGACGCCCTGATCGAACGGGCGAAAGTCATCATTTCGCCGGCCGACGCCGAGCGGGCCCGGAAGGCTCTCGACCGCGTGGTCGAAAAGGACGCCGGCGGCGCCCTCGCGGCATTTCTGGCCGAAAATCCGAAAGCGCGCGATCTTCTCTTCGGCGTCTTCGGCTCCTCCCCCTATCTCGCCGATCTCGCCGCGCGCGACCCGCCCGGCTCGCGGCGGCGCTCGCCGCCGATCCGCAGGCCCGGGTGGAGGCGCTGATCGAAGAAGCCCGCGCGCTCGAAACCGACGACGAAGCCGAGCTCATGCGGCGCCTGCGGCTCATCAAGCAGGAAGCCGCCCTCGTCATCGCTCTCGCCGATCTCTCAAAGGCCTGGGAAACGCTGCAGGCGACCAGCGCCCTCACCCGCATCGCCGACGCCACCCTCTCCGCCGCCATTCGTTTCACGCTACGGCAGGCGCATCTCGCCGGAAAGCTGGAGCTTGCGGATCAGCGCGATCCCGAACGCGGGTCGGGCTGGATTTTCCTCGGCATGGGCAAGGGCGGCGCCGATGAGCTCGATTACTCCTCCGACATCGATCTCATCGTCTTCTTCGACCGCGCCCGCGCCCGGCTTTCCGATCCGCTGGAAGACGTCGAGCTGTTCGTGAAGCTCACCAAGCGCATCGTGAAGATCATGAGCGACCGCACGCCGGACGGCTATGTCTTCCGCACCGATCTGCGGCTGCGACCCATCTGGCGCGACGCCCATCGCGGTTCCGCTCGAAGCCGCCCTCTCCTATTACG
>CAVQWJ010000013.1:0-180609 GCA_963717565.1 uncultured Alphaproteobacteria bacterium | reverse complement strand
GCCGATCTGACCACCTATGGCGCGCAGATCGGCGTGACGCAGACCCGCGTCAGCCAGCAAAGCAATTTCATCAGGCTGATGAACGAGTCTCTGACGACCGGCGTGTCGTCGCTCGTCGACGCCGACATGAACGACGTATCGACCCGTCTGCAGGCGTTGCAGACACAGCAGCAGCTCGGCGTTCAGTCGCTTTCGATCGCGAACCAGAACGCGCAGATGCTTCTGAAGCTCTTCCAGTAAGCCGATCCCGGCGGGCGCGCGCCCTCAAACGCGCGCCCGCCGGAACATATCCTTCGTTAACCAACTGTTAATGAATGGCTTGAGACGCGCGCCGTAACGTTCGCACAAGCCCCTGCGCAAACTCTTGGCGTCAAAGCAACAGGATCGCCCGCTTCGACGCCATGGATCGACTTACATTAATTCTCGACAATCTCAGCTCGCTCGGCAAACGCAAGCTCGCCGCGCTCGGCCTCACCTTCGCGCTTGTGGTCGGGGCTCGTTTCGGCTGTCGGCTATTATCTTTCCCGCCCCAATTTCGAAGTGCTCTACGCGGGCCTCGATCGCGAGGACGTCAGCCGCATCGGCGCGGCGCTGAAGTCGAGCGGCGTCACTTTCGACGTCAATCCGGAAGGCAACGCCGTTTCCGTTCCTTACGGTCAGACGGCGCAGGCGCGCATGCTGCTCGCGGAGCGCGGCCTGCCGCAGAGCGCCAACGCCGGCTATGAACTATTCGACAAGGTCGGCTCGCTCTGGGCCTGACCTCCTTCATGCAGGAGGTGACTCGCGTGCGCGCGCTCGAAGGCGAGCTGGCGCGAACGATCCAGCTCATTCGCGGAGTCAAGGCCGCGCGCGTCCATATCGTGCATGCCCGATGAAGGCTCCTTTCGCCGCGCGCAGACAGCCGCCGTCGGCCTCCGTCATTATCCGCACAGAGGGGCCCGATGATTCGAGCGCGGCGCAGGCTATCCGCCATCTCGTCGGCGTCTTCGCTTCCCGGCATGACGGTGGATCAGGTTACGGTCTTGAATACCGACGGCATGATTCTTTCGTCATCGGACGGCGAAGCAAACGACGCGGTTCCAGTTAAAACTCTCTCGCTCGAAAAGAGCATTTCGAAGGATATTCAGGACAATATCCGTCGCACGCTGATGCCTTATCTGAAGCTTGCCAATTTTCAGGTCAGTGTGCGGACGCGGATCAATACCGACCGGAAGCAGATCAATGAAACGATCTATGATCCCGAGTCGCGCGTCGAGCGATCGGTGCGAACGGTCAAGGAAAGCTCGCAGTCGCAGAACAACAGCGGAGCCGGCCAGTCGACGAGCGTCGACCGCAATATTCCGCAGGGAGGCGCCAATAGCGGCGCTGACGCGAAACAATCGAACGACGAGACCAAAAAGAGCGAGGAGCTGACCAATTTTGAACTCTCGTCGAAAACCGTGACGACCGTGAGCGGCGGCTACAATATCGAACATCTGTCTGTGGCCGTGCTCATCAATCGCGCCGCCTTCGCGGAGCCGAACAAGGAAGCGCCGAAGCCGGAAGTCATCGAGAAACAGCTCAAGGAGATCGAGCAGCTCGTTTCCTCCGCCGCGGGGCTGAAAAAGGATCGCGGCGACGCGCTGAAAGTGACCGCTGTCGACTTCACTTTCAACGAACATGAGATGGGTCCGGTCGAAAACCAGAGCTTCATGACGACGCTCGGCAATCACCTCGGTTCCTTCATCAATGCCCTGACGGCGATCGGCATCACCGTGGTTATCGTCGCCTTCGGCCTCGCGCCGGCTCGACGGGCGCTGCTGGCGGAGCAGCCGGCTATCGCGCAAGGCGGCGAGTCGTCGCCGGCGATGATGGAGGCGGAGCCAGCGCCGCTGGCGATCGAGCCCGCATTCGACCCTACGCCCATGCTCGGAATGCAGGAGGACGGCGGATTCGCAATGCCCGGCGGCTTCTTTGACGGCGTCGTCGAGACGGCGAGGGACGGCGCGCGCCGCAAGCTGGAGCGGCTCATCGATCAGGATGACGCCCATGCCGCCGCCATCATGAAACAATGGATGAGATCGTGACCCGGGGCGCGCAGATCCACGCAGCCTCTTCCTGGCTGCTGAGCTTCGATGAGCCGGTGCGCGCGCCTTCGTCCAGCCATGACGAATTTTTCGCATACGCGCCGAAGCCGGATCTCAGGGAGGAGCCGACGCCACTGTTCGGTTTCGCCGAGACCGAGCCGGAGCAGGTGGATTTGGCTCCTGACGTCGACGTCGATGAACTGCGCCGTACGCTGGAAGCCGAGATGGCGACAGCGCTTCAGAAGCAGAAGGAAGAGCATGACGAAGCGCTGCGTCTCGCGCGATTGCAATGGCTCGAGGAGGAAGCGGACGCCCTCGGCCAGCGCATGACGCAAAGTTTCGGCAGCGCCTTCGAGACGCTGCGATCGGACGTCGCGCGCGTTCTGGCGCCCTTCGTCGCACGCGAGATCGAGGAAATGGCGCAGGCTGAACTCATCGACGCGATGCGCCGCGCTTTCGCGGATCAGGATGCGCCGGCCATTCGACTCGAAGGTCCGCGCGATCTCATCGAGCGGATCGCCAGGGCCTTCGCCGACCAATCGGCCGCTGTCACGCTGATCGAAGCCGATAGCATCGACGTGAAGATCGACCTTTCCCACACGAGATTGGAGACGCGCCTCGACGCCTGGATGCGCCGCCTCAACGAGAGCAGGAGTGGAGCTCAATGAGTCATGACGGGCCGCCGATCATCGTCAAGAAGAAGATCGAAGGGGAGGAAGAGCATCACGGCGGCGTGTGGAAACTTGCCTTCGCTGATTTCATGACGGCGATGATGGCGTTCTTCCTTGTGATGTGGCTGATAAATTCCACCTCCAAGGAAACGAAGGCGGTCATTGTTCAATATTTCAATCCGGTTCAGCTCGTCGATGTGACCAACGCCCACAAGGGCCTTCGCGATCCCAATAGCGGCGCGGAGGGCAAAAGCGCCATTTCATCGACTCCCTCCGACAAGAAGGAAGGAAGCGGCTCGAAAGACCTGGAGGGCGAACTTCAGAAGAATCCATTGAAAGCCCTGCAGGCCATCGCGGAAAATGAGCCGCGCGCAACCGAGCCGCCGGGGTCGCCAGGTCCGCGCGACCCCTTCGATCGCAGCGGAAGGAGCGAGGCCATATCGGCTTTCGAGACGCCGCCGCCACCCACGCCTGCCGACAATAAGACCGCCCGGAAAGGCGGGGCTGTGAACACGGCGGATGAGGGGAAAACCGATCAGGCCAAAGTGGCGACAGAACTTCAGGCCGCGGTTGGAAAGATTGCGGCGCAGGAGGCGTCCACGCCAAAAATGGAGGTCAAGCAGACTGACGAAGGTTTGCTGATCAGTCTTACCGACGACGCCAGTTTCTCCATGTTCGATGTGGGTTCGATCAAGCCCAGACCACAGCTTGTGCGGATCATTGGCGACATCGGGAAAATCCTCGCAGGCAAGCGTGGCGAAATCGAATTGCGTGGCCATACGGACGCGCGCGCCTATGCGGGGAAGAATTACGATAATTGGCGCCTGTCGAGCGACCGGGCGACGCTTGTCAATTACATGCTCATCCGGGGCGGCCTTCCGGCGGCGCGCATCGGAAAAATTGTCGGCTTCGCCGATCGCCGCCCGAAAAACGCCGCCGATCCGCTGTCACCGGTAAACCGTCGTATCGAAATTTTGCTTCGGAGCCCCGATAAATGAAGCGCGCCGGGCTTGTTTTGATCCTGCTCGCCTTGCTCGGCGGAATCGCACAGGCTGCGGAGTTCGCCGAGATGGTTCGCGATCTCAATATCATGCAGAACCGCATGGTGGTTGGCGACGCCAGGGCGCGCGAGCAGGCTGCACGACAGTTCGATCTGATCGAAAGGACGATCACGTCGCTCGAGCCGGAAGCGTGGACGGATGAGCGCAATCAGCGCGCTGCGATCGTCTATCTTCTCGCAGGCGGCGCGCCGGTTGGGCTGCGCGCGATTCACGACGCCGAGTTCGACGGCGGAAAGCTTGGCCCGCTGATTGGCGCGAGCGTCGAATATGCGGAGGGTCGCGAAGGGGGTGTGCCGAAGGCGCTCATGGATTTCGATGCGCGTCGCCTGCCACCCATTCCGGGCGGTCATCTCGCCTTGGTGCAGGGCAGCGCGCTCATCGGAGACGATAATGCGCGGGCGATCGTCCTTCTTGATGTCGCGCGCCTGCTCATGCCCGGATCGCTCGTGGAAGAAGCGGCGCTGCGGCGTGAGATCGCCATCCTCGATCCTGTCCGTGACGTCGGCAAGGTTGCGCTTCTCTCCTCTCGCTACGCCTCGAAATATCTCTCCTCACCCTATGTGCAGAATTTCTGGGACGTCCTCCGCCGCGCCACGATCGCCGATCCCGGATTTTTTCCGCGTGCGCCAAAATTCGAGCCGATTTTCCTCAAGGGGCCGTCGAGCGAGCGGGCGGCCTTCTACCTCGCCGTGGCGCGACTTGCGCTTCTTGAGGGCAATCTTGGGGAAGCCAGGCGATCTATCGAAGAGGCCGGTAAAGCGGCAACGCAGCCGACAACGATAAAAAGGGTCGCCGCATATCGCAACATACTCTCCACACTTACACAGGAGACCGGACCGCCGGCATTGAGCGCGCAGGATCTGCAGAGTCTCGACAAGCAGGATGCAGCCCTGCTCGAAATCACGTCAAGCGTTACGTCTGCCCTTGCCGCGCGGCCACAGGCGAACGCGCCGGACGATGCTTATGAAATGGCGTCGACCGTGCGCGAGGCGATCGCAAAGACCGATGAACTCCTCAAACGGGCGAGCCCACAATGACGGAACTTCCGCCGGAGACGCTTGCGGGCGTCATGCAAAATGTTGCGGCTCCGCGATTGCAGCCATCTGCGGCGAAGGGGGCGCAGGCAGATATCGCTTTCGCCCGGGCATTAGATTTCCTGCGTGGCAGGAAGGAGGAGAATCGGAAGGAGCCAGGTGAGCAGCCGCCTCCCGGGACTGCGTTGCCTCAACAGGCCGCCCCCGGCCCGAGCTCGCAGCTCGCTATGGACAAGCTCATCGCGGCGGCGTCGAAAGAGGATCAACCAGGCGATGAGCCGAAAGCCGACGCAAAGGCCGAATGTCAGGCGCAAAATGTCCTGACGACGCCCCCGCTTTTTCCTCTGGCCATCTGCGCTCCCGCTTTCAGGGAGAGTAAGTCACATTGTGGCGGAGATCCTTCGACTGCGCCGGCTAAAATCGATCTGCAGGCCGGAATGATCGCAGCGTCCGTGTCTTCCCCGGGAAGGCCGGACCTGAAGGGTCAAGCCATCGAAAAGACAACCGCCGAAAGGACCGGGAAGCGAACCTGCGCGCAAGTTATGACGAGGTCGTTCTGGCGTCGGCGCATAGCGATGTCAGAACTTCCGGAGACGTTCCGCTCGTCGCGTCGGCGGTTTGCGCCGCAAAATCCGGGACGCAGGAGTCGGCTGCCGAGTTCACAGCCCCGCCGATCAAAATCCATGTCAGCGAGATCGAGACGCACCTGCCTTTTGCTATCCAGAACGCATTGCCCGACAGGCCGCATGAAGTGGTCAAGCCCGAAACCGTAATCGAAAGCCGGGCGGTGGAAACGGCGGAGCAGCAGCAGAGGGCGCCGGTCAAGATCCTGAAATTTGAAATGGAGCCCGCAACGCTTGGGGGCATTTCTGTGAGGATGCGGGTGACGCATGCCCGGGTCGATATTCAGATTACCGCCGAAAATGCCTCCACATCTG
This sequence comes from uncultured Alphaproteobacteria bacterium, assembly GCA_963717565.1. Classification (GTDB taxonomy): domain Bacteria; phylum Pseudomonadota; class Alphaproteobacteria; order Rhizobiales; family Beijerinckiaceae; genus Methylocystis. The sequence goes on along the minus strand of CAVQWJ010000013.1, from coordinate 174,839 downwards.
TATTGCTGGCAGATACGCGCGACGCTCTGGGGGCTGCGATCGGAGAAAAGGGCTTCAACCTGCACTCCTATGAGGTGGTGAACAGCCCGTCCACGCCTGCCTCTCCGCAGAATGGACAAAGCCAATCGAATTTCAACGAGCAGCAGCGCGCATATGCGGGAGAACGCGGATTTGCCGGTGATGACAGACCAAACCAACGCCAAAGACAGGCGCCGAATGGTGATCCGCGTCGCCGCGATGAAACAACTGCTGGCGTTCCTTCTGTCGACCTTGTTCTTTAACTGTGCGATGGGGGCCGAGAATATCTGCGAGGCCGAAATGATCCGCGCTTCGCGCGAGAACGCCGTTCCGCTTCCCGTGCTTTACGCAGTCGCCTTGACGGAAACCGGCCAGCGCGGCGGCCTGCATGCCTATGCGATGAACATCCACGGCCGTCCAGCCTTCAACGCCTCGCTCCGCGAGGCGATGGCCACTTTCGATCGCGCGCGCGGTCAGGGAGAGACCCTGGTGGACATCGGCTGCATGCAAATCAATTACCGGTATCACGGCAAGAAATTCGCGTCGGTCGAGGAGATGTTCGAACCCTCGCGGAATGTCGATTACGCCGCCCGCTTTCTCAAGGATCTCCACAAGCGGGAGGGAAGCTGGACAGCGACAGTGGCGCGCTATCATGCCGGGCCAGGAAATGCGCCCGCGCAAAAAACCTATGTCTGCGCGGTCATACGCAACATGGTGGCGAGCGGCTTCGGCGCATGGACGAGCGAGGCGAGCGCCTTCTGCGGCCGATAGCAGGCTTTCATCAGGCTCGGGTAAGTCCTGCAACTTATCCAGAACTTATTCGTGGGAAAAAGGGCGGGTGAAATGAGCTTTGTCATCGGCCTCATCGTGACAATGGGCTGCATGCTGGGCGGCTTCGCCGCGCTCGGCGGACATCTGATCGTTCTTTGGCAGCCATGGGAATTCGTGATCATCATGGGATCGGCGCTGGGCACGTTCATCGTCGCAAATCCGATGAAGGTGATCAAAGATACAGGCAAGGCGATTGTTCAAGCGGTATTGGAGAAGACGCCCAAGCGGCGCGATTATCTCGACATACTCGGCCTGCTTCACGCCCTGATGCGCGAACTGCGGAGCAAGTCCCGGACGGAAGTCGAGGGTCATATCGACTCGCCCAGCGAGTCGCCGCTGTTCACGTCCTTCCCCAACGTTTTGAAGAACCAGGAGATCGTCACCTTTATCTGCGACTATTGCCGTCTCTACATCATCGGCAATGTGAAAACCTTCGAGATCGAATCGCTGCTCGACGAGGAAATCTCCTCGATCAAGCATGACAAGCTCAAGCCCTATCATGCCTTGACGGCGATGGGAGACGGTCTTCCGGCGCTCGGTATTGTCGCGGCGGTGCTGGGCGTCATCAAGGCGATGGGCGCGTTGGATCAATCGCCCGAATTGCTCGGCGGCCTCATCGGCGCGGCCATGGTTGGAACCTTCGCGGGAATCTTCGTGTCCTACGGCATCATGACGCCGCTCGCCTACAAGGTGAAGGTCGCGAGGACGAAAGAGTGTCACGTCTATCTGATCATCAAGCAGACTCTGCTCGCCTTCATGAACGGAGCGTTGCCGCAGGTGGCGATCGAGCATGGGCGCAAATCCATTCCCTCGCACGATCGTCCGTCTATCGACGAAGTTGAAAACGAGACGTTGAACGGCGGCGCCAGCGCAGCGGCGACCGCATGACAAAAAGCCTCTACAGGGAATCGGGCGGGGATGAGACGCTTGTTCTCGTCGGCGATGCGACGATCGATCGCCTGCCCGGATTTACGGCGATTCTCAATCAGACCGGTGAAAACTTCGCGCGCTTCCTGACGCGCTATGTTGAGGGCGCGCTTGTCGCCGTCGACAACTTTCAGGGATGCCGTCTCGCCGATCTGAATGACAAGCTGGACGCGCCCGGCAAAATCTATGTCTTCCGGTGCGCCGCAAACGACTTCAGCGTTGTCATTTCCGTCGATAGCGTCTTTCGGAGCTTGGTCTTCGAGCTTCTGTTGGGCTCGGGCGTCATCGAAGCCGGAGACGATCGCCCCCCGACACGGATCGAAGATAAAATCATCGGCTATTCGGTCGCCAGGCTCGTGGGCGGGATGGCTGAAGCGTTTTCCTCTCTCGCCCAGCTGCACTTTGAGCGGGAAACCTCACTCGAGGGCGCGGGGATCTTTGCGCTCGGCGTCCGTGCGACCGTCGTCGCCTATGTCAAGATGACATTGAGCTATGGCGACCATAAGGGGCAGATCGTTCTCGCTCTGCCGCGCAGCGCGCTCGACCCGTTTCGCACGGTGCTGTCGCGCCTGCCGAGCGCGGATGGCAAGGCAAGCGACGAGAAATGGGCAGAGAAGCTTTACAACAGCGTCGTCCAGACCGAAGTCAAGGCAGAGGTTCGCATCGAGGCGAGAGGCTTCACCCTGGGAGACATTGCGCGGCTCGAAGTTGGCGACGTGCTCAAATTGCCGATTGCGCCGAGCGACCCCATTCGCGTCGTCGCCGAGGATCGCACACTATTCTGGTGCACGCTCGGCCAGAAGGATGGGATGTACACGGTGCGTCTGGAAGAATTCTCGGATTCGCGCGAATCCTTCATCGAGAGCATGCTGGGCGTTTGAACCGGTCGAGAGGAACGACTTTTATGACCAATGTCGATGAGGAGGGCGGCGGCTTTGACGATCTGCTGCCATCGGACGACAGCCATCTGTCGAAAGACAGCGGGGACGCTCCGAAGGTTCATTCGACGCGGATCGACTCCATCCTTCGGATACCAGTCGTTCTGCAGGTTGTCGTTGGTTCGGCGACGTTGCCGGTTTCCAACCTCCTCAAATTGGGTCGAGGCGCTGTCGTGCCACTGGATCATCGTGTCGGCGATCCCGTCGATGTCGTCGTGAACGGACGAACGATCGCGCGCGGGGAGGTTGTCGTCGTCGAGGAGGATGGCGCGCGCTTCGGCGTGTCACTGACCGAGATCTGCGAGCCGCAGAACGAGCAATCGCGATAGACGGACTGACTGACACCGACATGTCGACGCTCGTCTCGCAGGATTCCGGGCGCCCGATGGGAGGCGCCGAAAAGGTCGCCGCCGTGCTGCTGGCGCTCGACCGGGACGTGTCGAGCAAGATCCTGAAGCATTTCGATCATCGCGAGCTGAAGAATATTGCGCGCGTCGCCGCGAGACTCGACGCGATTCCATCAAAGACGCTGGAAGATATTTGCACCGGGCTGATCGAGGAGATCAGCAATGGCGCGCCCGATCTGATGGGCGGCGAATCTGTTGCCGAAGAATTGCTGGCGAGCGCCCTGCCGGACGAACAGGTCGCCGACATCATGTCGGAATTGCGCGGCCGGTCGAACAAGTTTCTCTGGCAGCGGATCGGGGCCCTGTCCGAAAAGGTCCTCGCGGACTACCTGACGAATGAACATCCACAAACCGCCGCGCTGGTGCTTTCGCGCGTGGATGCGCCGACCGCGGCCAAGGTGCTCGCACTTCTGCCGGGGCAATTGCGTTCGCGGACAATGCGACGGATGCTGGTGACCAAGCCGGTGTCGGAGCATGTGCTGCATCTCGTCGAAGAGGCGCTTCAGGAAGATTTGTTCGCCGTGAGCACCGCGCCATCGACAGCCGAGGTCAGCGCCCGCGTGGCGGGTATCGTCAATCAGCTCGATCGAGATCAGATCGTCGAAATCCTGGAGGGCATTTCGGCGGCCGAGCCAGTGCTCGGCGAGCAGCTCAAAAGCATGATCTTCTCCTACGAGGACATTGTCGGTCTCAGCCAGAAGGCGCGAATGTTGATCTTCGATCAGGCGCCGACGGATCGCGTGATCCTGGCGCTGCGAGGCGCCGAGGGGGACATGCGCGAGGCCGTCCTGCCCTGCCTGTCCCAGCGCACCCGGCGCATGGTGGAGGCGGAACTCGCGTCGCCCACCGAGCCGCCCCGCAAGGACGTTGTCGCCGCGCAGCGCGAGATCGCCAATATCGTGCTGCGGCTCGGCGAACAGGGCCTTATCGATCTTGCCGCGGAGAAGCGCGGCGAGGTTGCGTAAGTGTCTGACGCCGAAGACGCCGATTCCAAAACGGAAGAGGCGACAGACAAAAAAATCCAGGACACGCTCGATCAGGGAAAGACGCCGGTTTCCCGGGACGTCTCGACTGCGTTCGGCGTCCTCGGATTTCTCGGCGCACTCGCTTTTCTGGTAAAGCCCGCCGGCGCCGCTCTTGTCGCCTCGCTCGGGCTCCTGCTCGGCAATTCGGGCGCCTTGCGATTTCATACGGACGCCGACGCGGCGCGCTATCTGGAAGCGGTTGTCGGAGAGATGGCGCGCGCGCTCACGCCTTTTCTGGCGCTCATCGCCGTTTCGGGCCTTGCCGGTTCTTTCGTGCAGGGAGCGCCGCGCGTCGTTCTCGATCGCATCATGCCGGATATATCGCGCGTCTCGCCGGGCGCGGGGTTGAGCCGCCTGCTCAGCATCGCTTCCGTGCTGGAGCTTGTGAAATCAGCAGTGAAAATAGCGATCGTTGGCGGCGCGATGGCCATTGTCGGCTCGGGGGATCGCTATGCCTATGTCGATGCGCTGCGGACCGACCCGTCGCATTTGCCGACGACGGCGCTCGATTTGATCTTCGACCTCACCAGCGTGGTCGCGATCGCGATGGCCATCCTGTCGCTCGCTGATTTCTTCTGGACGAGAATCAAGTGGCGTCGGGACCTTCGCATGAGCCGGCAGGAGCTGAAGGAGGAATTCAAGCAATCCGAGGGCGATCCTTTCGTGAAGGCCCGCATGCGTTCGCTCGCGCAGGATCGCGCGCGCCGTCGGATGATCGCTTCCGTGCCGAAGGCGAGTTTCGTCATCGCCAATCCGACGCATTACGCCATCGCCCTGCGTTTCCTCCGGGAGGAGGGCGGCGCGCCGATGGTGCTCGCCAAAGGCAAGGACCTCGTCGCGCTGAAGATCCGCGAGGTTGCCGAACGGCACGGCGTTCCCGTGCTCGAGCGCAAGGAGCTGGCGCGCGCCATGTATGACTTCGTCGAGGTCGATAAAATGATCCCGCAGGAGTTCTATAGGCCGGTCGCGGAGCTGATACATTACCTCGACGCTCTCGCGTCGCGGCGTCATTGAATAACGAGATCGGCCTGCAGCGCTCCCGCGCTCTTGATCGCCTGCAAAATCGAAATGATTCCGGTGGGCTTCAGGCCGATTTCATTGAGGCCTCTGACGAGCTGTTTGAGCGTCGGACCCGCGAACACCGCGACCTGGCCAATCTTTTCGGCAGCGGAGATTGTGGTTTGCGTGGTGACGGCGGTTCGGCCGTTGGAAAGGGGCGCCGGCTGGGAGACTTCGGGCGTTTCGGTAATGCGAATGGTCAAGCCGCCTTGCGTCACGGCGACAGGCGAGATTTGCACGTCCGCGCCAATGACGACTGTCCCGGTGCGTTCGTCGATGACGACGCGCGCGGGCGTTTCCACCGCCACGCGCAGATCGCCGATCTCGGCGAGAAAGCGCGTCGCGTGCGTTCCCTTTGGCAAGCTCAGCATGACGCTTCGGTCGTCGCGTTCCTGCGCCAGGGCGGCCTTGTAGCGCGCGCGCGTGTAAGCATTGACGGCGTCGGCGATGCGCACCGAGGTCGTGTAATCTGGATTGCGCAATTGGAGAACGAGCGAGTCGTCGACCGGGGCGGTCGGGCGCGGGGGCTCGCGCTCGATCGTGGCGCCGTTGGGAATGCGGCCGACCGTCGCGACGCCATGGGTGAGCGTTTCATTCTGCCCCTGCGCCGCGAAGCCGGAAACGGCGATCGGACCCTGCGCGATGGCGTAAACGGACCCGTCTATTCCGGTGAGCGACGTCAAAACCAGTGTGCCGCCCATCAGCGACGTTGCGTCGCCGAGCGAGGAAACCGTGACGTCGATCGTGGAGCCCCAGCTGACGAAGGGCGGCAGCGACGACGTCACCATCACCGCAGCGACGTTGCGCGTGCGCATGGTGTTGTTGGGCTTCACATTGACGCCCATGCGATCGAGCAGGGCGGAGGCGGATTGTTCGGTAAAGGGGGCGTTACGCAATGTGTCGCCAGTGCCCTGCAGGCCGATGACGAGGCCATAGCCGATGAGCTGATAATCGCGCGGGCCGACCGGCGCGGTAATGTCCTTTATGCGGACGTCGGCAAACGCGGCGGGCGCAAGCAGAAGAATGCACAGCGCGACAAGCGAGCGCATCAGCCTTCGCCGACGCGGATCGACCCGTCGCTTTGCACGCGGCCGGAAACAAAGAGGCCGCTGTCCTGATTGCGGACGCGAATGAGGTCGCCGACGCCGCCGGCCTGCTGAGCGATGCCATAGGTGACGATGTGAAGCCCGGACTCTGCGAAGATCACCTTCACCTGCGCGCCGACCGTGACGACGCGGGGATTATCGACGGCCATGGCGGGAATGGGCTGGCGCGGCAGGAGCGTGCGGCGTGCGACCTTGCCGATCAGACCGTCGCGCGAACGGATGTAGAGCCCTTCGCCGTCGCGCGGCGTCGCATCGGCGCGTTCGTCGAGCATGGCCTCGGTGATTCTGTCTCCGGGGTAGATCGTGACGCGGGCCACGGGAATGGCTTCCTGCGCCCGCGCGCCGGCGATCGCAGCGCAGACCAGCGCGCAGACGAAGAAGCCGTGTGTCAGCCGCTTCATCGGATGCCTTTTGATACCGTGCCCGCCATTTCGTCGGCGGCCTGAATCACTTTGGAATTGAGTTCGAAGGCGCGCTGCGCGGAGATGAGATTCACGAGTTCCTTGACGGGATCGACATTCGAGCTTTCGAGATAGCCCTGGTGCACGACGCCGAACCCCGGATCGCCGGGCACGCCGACGATCGGCTGACCGGAGGCGGCGGTCTGGCGGAAGAGATTGCCGCCGAGCGCGTCGAGACCCGCGTCATTGGGAAAGGTGGAGATCGTGATCTGGCCGAGCTGTTGCGGATCGGTCTGCCCCGCGATCATCGCAGAGACGACGCCGGTCTGGCTGATCGAGACGCTCAGCGCATTGCTCGGTACGGTGATCGTCGGGCTGAGCTGATAGCCGTCCACAGTGACGAGCTGGCCATTGGCGTTCGTGCTGAAGGAGCCGGCGCGGGTATAGACAGTTTCATTGTCCGCGCCGAGGATCTGGAACCAGCCGTGGCCGTTCAGGCTGAGATCATAGGAGTTGCCTGTATTGGTCATGGCGCCCTGCTGTTGCAGGCTGCGCACGGCCGCGGTGCGGACGCCGAGGCCGAATTGCGAGCCCTGCGGCACGGTCGCGTCGCGTCCGCGGTTGGAGACGCCCTGCAGGCGTTCGGTCTGGTAGAGCAGATCGGTGAACTCGGCGCGCGAACGTTTGAAGCCGGTCGTGTTGATGTTGGCGATATTGTTGGAAATGACTTCGATATTTTGCTGCTGGGCGCTCATGCCGGTGGCGGCGATAGCAAGGGCTCTCACGATATGCGCTCCCTATATCGCCATGCGGCTGATTTCCTGATAGGCCGCGACGGCCTTGTCGCGCAGCGCGATGGCGGTGTGCAGATCGCGCTCCGCCTGCATCACCGTGCTGACGACATTCTGCACCGAGGCCTTGCCCTCGACGCCGGCGATGGCGGCGGCTTCGCCGCTTTTCACCGAGTCGACGGCAGAGGATGCGAATTGCTGCAGAACGTCGCCGAAGGAGACTGCCGCGGCTTCGGCGCCGGCCACGACGCGCGGCGCCTGGGTGACGAGCGTTTCGGCAAGGGGCGCGACCGCGGTCGCGGCAATGGAGGCAAGGGGAAACATCAGGCGCCTTTCAGAAGATCGACCGTCATTGCGGCGAGATCGTTCGTTTGCTTCATGACCTGCAGATCGGCTTCGTAGGCGCGATTGGCTTCGCGCAGGTCGCCCATCTCGACAAGAACATTCACATTCGGCCGCTTCACATCGCCCTTGGCGTCGGCGGCCGGATTGCCGGGATCATGCTCCACCGAAAACGGGGTCGGATCTGAGCCGATCGAATTGACGCGAACGAGCCTCACGCCGGCGGCGCGGTCGAGTTCGCTCGTGAAGGAAATCGTCTTGCGCCGAAAGGGATCGGCGCCGGCGGTGCGTCCGGTCGACTGCGCGTTCGCCATGTTTTCGGAAACGACGCGCAGCCGCGCCGATTGCGCCGCGAGGCCCGCGCCGGCGATTTTGAGAGACGCTTCGAGCGGATCGATCATGTGCGCACCGTCGACATCCACATGGAGTGAAAGCTGCGCTGAATATTTGTGTCCAGCGTGAAGGCGCCGCGGATTTCGCCGGCCTTGATCATCTCCTGCTCGGGAGAGACCGTATTGCCGGAGTAAGTCGTCTCCCAGCCTTCGGCCGGCTGTGTCGCGGCGGCCATGGTCTCGCCGGGAGCGGGGCGCATGTGCATCGGACTGGCGCCCGCCATTTCGAGCGCGCTGCGCTCCATCACGCGCGCGAAGGGCAGCGCGTCCATCGCCTTGTATCCGGGCGTATTCACATTGGCGATATTCTGCGCGACGAGCGACTGTCTCGTCGACAGCCAGCTCTTCTGTCGGTCGATCAGGTTGAAGAGATACACCGGCTCCATCTACGGCCTCGCATGGTCGAATGACGCGAGGCTAGGCGCAGGCGCTTGTGTCTGGCTGGAGGGTCAGGGAAAGTTGCGGCCTTCGCGCGCCAGCAGGGCGCGTTTCCTTTCGACGCCCCAGCGATAGCCGGAGAGCGCGCCGTCGCTGCGCAACACGCGATGGCAGGGGATGGCGACCGCGACAGGATTGGCGGCGCAGGCGCCGGCCACGGCGCGCGTTGCGGTGGGCGCCCCGATCGTGTCGGCAATCTCCGCATAGCTTGCCGTGCGGCCCGGCGGAATGGATTGCAAGGCGTCCCAGACGCGACGCTGAAACGCGGTGCCCCGCGCATCGACAGGAAGGGCGGCGGGGGGCGCTTGCCCGTCGACGAGCGCCAGTGCGGCGGCGGCGGTGTTGTCGGAGTCGGCGCCTCGCCTGAGCGACGCGCGCGGGAAGCGGCGCTGCAACTCATCTTGAAGCGCATCCGCGTCGTCGCCGAGAAGAATGGCGCAGACGCCCTTGTCGCTCACGGCGACCGCCGCCATGCCGAGACTACACGGGCGCAGCGTGAAGCGGATGACCTCGGGGGAGGCGGGGGCGTGAGTCATGGACTGCATCCTTCCAGCGCGGAAAGCTCTTCATCCGTAAACAGCCGCGAGCGGGTGAGGAAGCGGCTGCCCGTGCCATTGTCGAGCGAGAACATGCCGCCCTGGCCCGGCACGACGTCGATGATGAGTTGCGTGTGCTTCCAGTAATCGAACTGCGCGGCGCCGATGTAGAAGGGGACGCCGCCGATGTCGCCGAGCTTCACGTCATTGTCGCCGATCAGGAAGTCGCCCTGCGCATAGCACATGGGCGCCGAGCCGTCGCAGCAGCCGCCGGACTGGTGGAAGAGAACGTCGCCGTGTTCGCCCCTGAGCCGCGCGATGAAATCGAGCGCGGCGTCCGTGGCGGTGACTCTGAAGGGCTCGGCCAAAACCACCTCCTTGCTCCTCCCCCGCTTTCGCGGGAGAGGAACAGTCTCGTTACGCCTAGAAGAAGCCCAGTTTCTTCGGGCTGTAGCTCACCAGCATGTTCTTCGTCTGCTGGTAATGATCGAGCATCATCTTGTGATTTTCACGTCCGATGCCCGACTGCTTGTAGCCGCCGAAGGCCGCATGGGCGGGATAAGCGTGGTAGCAGTTCGTCCAGACGCGCCCGGCCTGAATTGCGCGGCCGAAACGGTAGCAGCGATTGATGTCGCGGCTCCACACGCCGGCGCCGAGGCCGTAGAGCGTGTCATTGGCGATGTGCAGGGCTTCGTCGTCGTCCCTGAAGGTCGTCACCGACACAACAGGGCCGAAGATTTCCTCCTGGAAGACGCGCATGCGGTTATGGCCCTGCAGGACCGTCGGCTTCACATAGAAGCCGCCCGCAAGATCGCCTTCCAGATTGTTGCGCTCGCCGCCGGCGAGCACCTTGGCGCCCTCCTGCTTGCCGATGTCGATATAGCTGAGAATTTTCTCGAGCTGCTCGGACGAGGCCTGCGCGCCGATCATCGTCGAGGGATCGAGCGGGTGGCCCTGCTTGATCGCGGCGACGCGCTCCAGCGCCCTGGCCATGAAGCGGTCGTAGATCTTCTCATGCACCAGCGCGCGGCTCGGGCAGGTGCAGACCTCGCCCTGATTGAGCGCGAACATGACAAAGCCCTCGATGGCCTTGTCGAAGAAATCGTCGTCTTCGCGCGCGACGTCCTCAAAGAAGATGTTGGGGGATTTGCCGCCGAGTTCGAGCGTCACCGGGATCAGCGACTGACTGGCGTATTGCATGATCAGCCGGCCCGTCGTCGTCTCGCCGGTGAAGGCGATCTTGGCGATGCGGTTCGAGGAGGCGAGCGGCTTGCCCGCTTCGAGACCGAAGCCGTTGACGATGTTGAGCACGCCCTTCGGCAGCAGATCGCCGACGACCTCGGCCCAGACCAGAATGCTCGCGGGCGTCTGCTCGGCGGGTTTCATGACGACGCAATTGCCGGCGGCCAGCGCGGGCGCGAGCTTCCATGCCGCCATCAGCAGCGGGAAGTTCCACGGAATGATCTGGCCGACGACGCCGAGCGGCTCATGGAAATGATAGGCGACCGTGTCGTGGTCGATCTCGGAGATGCCGCCTTCCTGCGCGCGCACGGCGCCGGCGAAATAGCGGAAATGGTCGATGGCGAGGGGCACGTCGGCGGCCATGGTCTCGCGGATCGGCTTGCCATTGTCCCAGGTCTCGGCAGTGGCGAGAAGCTGGAGATTGGCCTCCATGCGGTCGGCGATCTGGTAGAGAATGCGCGAACGCTCGGCCGGGCTCGTCTTGCCCCAGGCGTCCTTGGCGGCATGGGCGGCGTCGAGCGCGGCCTCGATGTCGTCCTTGTCGGAGCGCGCGATCTCGCAGACCTTCAGGCCCGTGATCGGCGAGATATTGTCGAAGGTGCGGCCGGATTTGGCGTCGGCCCATCCGCCGTTGATGAAATTGCCGTAGCGCGCCTTGAAGGGCGGTCGGGCGGCGGCGAAGGATTTCATGTTTGGTCATTGTCGGCCTTCTTTGCGTTTCCTCGCGGCGCGCATTTTCGCGCTGTTCTTGCCGGAAGATAGTAACGCACAGGCCCGCGCCAAGAGAAAGGCCCGTAAGCGGCCTTCGCGCCCACAATGGGCGCTTGAGCTTGAGCAGGGAGACGCGCCTGTCGGCGTCAGTCCAGACAGGCCTTCGCCAGCGCCTGAAAGGCCCGGGCGCGATGCGACAGGGCGCGCGAGCCGTCGCCCGGCAGAGCGTGCTTTTCCGCCGACATCATCTCGCCGAAGGTTTTGTCGAGTTCGTCGGGCTTGAAGATCGGATCATAGCCGAAGCCCTTGTCGCCCTTTGGCGGAAACACCAGCACGCCATCGACGCGCCCTTCGAATTCCTCGATATGGCCGTCCGGCCAGACCACCGCGAGCGCGCAGGTGAAGTTGGCGCGATAGGGGGGCTTTGCGCCGCGCTTTTCGAGCTCCGTGCGCACGAGCTCGCAGGCGGCCTTGAAGTCGCGATTCTCTCCGGCCCAGCGCGCGGAATAAACGCCCGGCGCGCCGTCGAGCGCATCGACGCAGAGCCCCGAATCATCGGCAAAGGCGGGCAGGCCGGCGGCCATCGCCGCGGCGCGGGCCTTCAACGCCGCATTGCCACGAAAGGTCGTCTCGGTTTCTTCGGGCTCGGGCAGGTTCAGATCGCCCGCCGACACGGCGTCGACGCCATGGGGTCCGAGCAATTGCTGAAGCTCCCAGAGCTTGCCGGGATTATGCGTCGCAATGACGAGCCTGCCGTGAATTTTGCGATGGGTCATGTCGTTGCCGCCTAAGCCGCCAGCGCCGCCTTTTGCAGCGCAACAAGCTCGGCGACGCCCTTTTGTGCGAGGGCGAGCATCGCGGTGAGTTCGTCGGGCGAGAACACCGCCACTTCCGCCGTCGCCTGAATCTCGACGAGACCGCCCGAGCCGGTGATGACGAAATTGGCGTCGGTCTGCGCCGTCGAGTCCTCGGCGTAATCGAGATCGAGAACCGGCTCGCCGTTGAAAATGCCGCAGGAGATGGCGGCGACATGGTCGCGCAGCGGATTGTCCTTGACGATGGAGCGGGCGCGCATCCAGTCCAAACAGTCCCGCAAGGCGAGCCAGGCGCCGGTGATGGAGGCGGTGCGCGTGCCGCCGTCGGCCTGGATCACGTCGCAGTCGAGAACGATCTGGCGCTCGCCCATCGCGGGAAGATTGGTCACGGCGCGCAGCGAGCGGCCGATCAGGCGCTGGATTTCCTGCGTGCGTCCGGTGAGCTTGCCGGCGGAGGATTCGCGGCGCGTGCGGGTGTGGGTCGCGCGCGGCAGCATCGAATATTCCGCCGTCACCCAGCCGCGGCCCTGACCGCGCAGCCACGGCGGCGGCTTGTCTTCGAGCGTTGCGGCGCACAGCACCTGGGTATTGCCGAACTTAACGAGGCAGGAGCCTTCGGCGTAGCGGGCGACGCCGCGCTCGAAGCTGACGGGGCGCATCTCATCGAGCGCGCGTTTGCTGGGACGCATGAAAGCTCCTGTCCGACTGGAAATTGGAAGCGTTCTAACCCGCTTTGCCTCCGGTTGGAAGCGCCCGAGGGGTTTTCATCCTTGCGCTTCCGGGAATGTGGTGGGACCATAATTCAACGGGGCTGGTTCAATGGCTCCGATTACATAGGGAGGATATGATGGGTGAGACGCACTCTTCCCACGAAGCGAGAGCGAGGGGCTCCCGGCTGATCGCGCTGGCCGGCCCCTTCCAAAGCGGCAAAACCACTCTTCTCGAAGCCATTCTGGCCCATACGGGCGCGGTTCCGCGACAGGGCGCCGTCGCGGCGGGCGCGAGCGTCGGCGACGCGAGCCCGGAAGCGCGCGCGCATCGGATGAGCGTCGAATCCAACGTCGCCACCGTCGATTTCATGGGCGAGAGCTACACTTTCATTGACCTTCCCGGTTCGATCGAGTTCGCGCATGAGGCGCGAAACATCCTCCCCGCCGTGGACGCGGCCATCGTGGTCTGCGAGGCGGATGAACGTAAACTGCCGGCGCTGCAACTCGTCTTGCGCGACCTCGAAGAATTCGGGGTTCCCCACCTCCTGTTTCTCAACAAGATCGATACGGCGTCGATCGACGTGCGCGATGCGCTCACGCTTTTGCAGCCGGCCTCGCGCACGCCGCTGCTGCTGCGGCAGATTCCGATCTGGAACAATGGCGTTGCGGTCGGCTTCATCGACCTCGCGCTCGAGCGCGCCTATGTCTACCGCGAGCACGCGCCGTCAGAGGTCGTCGAAATCCCGAAGGGCGAGACCGCCACGGAAAAGGAAGCGCGCTACTCCATGCTGGAGCGTCTGGCCGATTACGACGACGCGCTGATGGAAGAACTCATCTCCGACATCGAGCCGCCGCGCGATCAGGTCTTCGACGATTTGACGAAAGAATTGCGCGCGGGCCTCGTCGCGCCGCTGTTCATCGGCTCGGCGGAGCGCGGCGCTGGCGTCACGCGCCTTCTGAAGGCGCTGCGGCACGAGGCGCCGGGCGTCCCGGATGTGCGCGCGCGTCTCGGGGTGGCGGAAAGCGGGCCGGCGATGGCGCGCGTCCTGCGCACGGTTCACACGCCGCATGGCGGCAAGCTTTCGATCGCCCGCGTGTTGCGCGGCGCCTTCGACGATGGCGAGACCGTCTTTTCCGTGAATGGCGAGGATCGCATCTCGGGCCTGTCGCGTCTGCTCGGCGCCAATATGTCGAAGGTTCCCTGTGCGCGTGAAGGGGATGTGGTCGCCTTCGGCCGGCTCGATCATGCGCAGACGGGGGACACGCTCGTCGCGGATGCGCGCGCGGATCGTTCGGCGCTCGCGACTCATGCGCCGGCGCCCGAGCCTGTGCATGCGATTGCGCTTGTGGTGAAGGATCGCAAGGACGAGATGCGGCTCGCCGCGGCGGTGGCGAAGCTCGTCGAGGAAGATCCCTCGCTCGTCTTCCTGCACGATCAGGAGATGTCGCAGATCAAGCTCTACGGGCAGGGCGAAATGCATTTGCGCGTCGCGCTGGAGCGTCTGCAGTCGCGCTTCGGCGTCGCGGTGGAAGTGACAAAGCCGACGGTCGCCTATCGCGAGACGATCCGCCACAAGGTGACGGTGCGCGGCCGGCACAAGAAGCAGTCGGGCGGGCACGGCCAGTTCGGCGACGTGGTTCTCGAGGTCGCGCCGCGCGGGCGCGGAGAAGGCTTCGCCTTCGCCGAGCGCGTTCATGGCGGCGCCGTGCCCCGTCAGTATTTCTCTTCCGTCGAGGCAGGCTGTCAGGACGCCTTGATGCATGGCCCCCTTGGCTTCCCGGTCGTCGACGTCGAGGCCGTGCTGACCGACGGCTCCTATCATACGGTGGATTCCTCCGACATGGCGTTCCGCACGGCGGCGCGCATCGGCATGAGCGAGGCGCTCGGCAAGGCCGATCCGATCCTGCTCGAACCGGTGCTGGCCGTCGACATTTTCGTCCCGAGCGAAGCGATGTCGCGCGCGACAGGCATCGTCTCCGGCCGGCGCGGCCAGATCATGGGCTTCGGCCCGCGCGAAGGCTGGGACGGCTGGGACAAGCTCGAAACGCTGATTCCGGAATCCGAAATGGATAATCTCATCGTCGAACTGCGGTCGGCGACGGCCGGCGCCGGTTTCTACAAGGCGCGTTTCGACCATCTCGCGGAAGTCGTCGGCAAACAGGCGCGCGACATTATCGCGGCGCATGCGGGTCATCAGCCCGCGCGCGCGGCGGTGGGGTAAGTTACCCTGTCATTGCGGGAAGCGCAGCGACGAAGCAATCGAGAAGCCTCATCATGGCGCTGGATTGCTTTGTCGCCCGCGGAATGACGGGGATTGTTACGACGGAAAACAGCGCCCGAAGGCGGCGAGCAGCCTCGGGTCGCCGGAAATGCGGATGCGGCGGCTGAGCAGCGCCCATGGCAGGCTCGTCTCCTTGCGCAGGAAGCGTATCCACGCGTCGCCATCGGCGGTCACGGCGAGGTTGGGCGCGCCGACGAGGCCCTCTCTTATCTTCAGCTGGCGGTCGGCGATGACGATGGTCGCCTGACGCGGCGTCGCGCCGGTAAAGGTGAAATGATAGGTGGCCTTCAAAGCCGCGGATCTGTTGCGCTGAAAGACATTCGGCAGGGCGCTCAGAAAACCGTTGACGCTGGTTGGCCGCAGCACCATTCCCACATGCTTGACGCGCTTGTGCGGAAAGCGGCGCGCGACATAGTCCTCGGCGTCGGAGCCGCGCGTCACATAAATCGTTTCCTCTTTCTTCTTCAGCGGATCGACGACGCTTTCGAGAAACTCTTTCTTGCTGGATCGATAGGCGCCGATCACATCATCGCCCGCCGGGCACACGGCCATGCAATAGGCCGCCTTGTAATTCGGCCCATATGACAGGCTCTGCCACATGGAGACGGTCTCGGCGTCGTTGAACTTCCGCCGATAGTCGCGCGCGTTCTTCGCTTCCGCGATCGTCTCGACGAAGTCGGAGAAGCCGCCCATGAACTCGCGATAATTATGCGTATAGCAGGCGGCGAAATCGAAATGGCCGTCGGGCGCAATGGCGCCGGTGGGACAGGCGGCGACGCAGAGCTTGCATTCGAGGCAAGGATTATAGTCGAGCGGCGCACATTCATGCGCGACATCGACGTCGGTCGCGACCGTTCCAAGGAGAATGAAGTTGCCGAATTTGGGATGGATCACATTCCGGTGGACGCCCATGCGCCCGAGGCCCGCCGCCACCGCGACGGGCTTGTGAGAAATCACCCAGATCTTGCCGGGCCAGTCGCCCGCTTCCATCGGAAAGCCGACCGGCGCGTAACCGGCGCGCCGCCCGCGCGCCTCCAGCATTTTCACGATGCGGCGCGAGGCGGCGTCGCATTCGTCATTCGTATGGTGGAACTCGAGATTGGCGAAAGAGCGCGCCGGACTGCGGATGTTCTCGCGATTCATCCTGACCACAAAAGAGATCAGCGTGCGGGCGAAAGGGAAGGCGGAGAGAATACCGGCGCGTTGATCGTCGAGCGCCGGGTCGTCCATCGACACGAAGCCCATGTCATCCGCGCCAGCGGCGAGAACCAGGTCGCGGAGCGCGGCGGCGTCGAGCGCGGGCGAAGCGGTTTGCGCAAGAGCAATCATTGCATATACCCCTTTTTGGTCATGCGAAGACTCAGCCGCTCTGGTCCGGCCGGGCGGTAAGTTTCATCAGGTCTCGAAGCTCCGCGAGCAGCTTTTGCAGGCGCTCCGCGCCGAACCGTTCCTCGACCGCGCCTTGCGCGGCGCGCCAGTGCGGCATGGCGTTGGCGAGCGTCGACTCGCCAAAGGGCGTCAGCGACACCCTGCGCGTGCGACGGTCCTCGCCTGGCCTGACCTTCACAAGGCCGCGTTTCTCCATGATCGCAAGGTTTCTGGCGAGCGCGCTGCGGTCCATGACAAAGGCGTCCGCAAGTTTGCTCACCGTCGCGCCGCCGGTCAGCGCACAGGCGACCAGCAGGGAATATTGCGTCGGTTCGAGGCCCGTCGCCGCCATGAACTGTCCATAGAGCTTCGTCACGGCGCGGCTTGCGCGGCGCACATTTGCGGCCGCGCAGTTTTGCGCGCAGAGTCTGACGAGGGCGGGATCGATGGCAGGCATAAAAGATGTATATGCCCCTTTATCCGCCGCGTCAATGGCTGCGATGGCGATGCGCCCTATCTCTCGTAGCGGAGACCTACGGGGGCGCTTGCCTCGCTGATACGCCGTCAAGCTGCCGGAGCACCGAGATGCGCAAGATCATCATAATTCTGGGAGTTCGCAGGGTTGAGCTTTCCGAGCCTCGGAGCGGAAAGCGCCCAGAACGCGTTTTTGAAGAAGCCTGCCGATGCGGTCGAGCAGCCGCGCGAGCATCGGCGATGCGCAAAGAAGATCGTGCTTGGCGGCGACAAGAGCGTGGTCGCCTGCCTGATGCGGAAGCGTAAGGGGCTGACGGAAGCGGAAGAGACGACCGGTTCCACGCGAGATGAACCGGCGCAAAAACGAGGGGCGCCGCCCTCTTCAACGAGGCGAGCCACGTCCACGCCGTCATCCGGTTCCAGAACGCCGTCTCACTCGGGCCGCAGGCATGATTCACATTGATCAGGCGTCAGCGGGCTCGCGAATATTCATCGGCCGATAGCCGCCGTCGCCTTTCAGTCGGTCGCGCGCGCAGTTCGAAAGGTCGATCTCGAAACCCGCGTTGATGGGAAAGGCTTCCTCATCGGCGGCGAGCGCCTCGGACCGGTCGAGCTGGCGGATGAAGTCGCCGTTTTCCTGCACGCGGTCGATCAGCGGCGCTTCGCTCTTGTTGATGAGCTTCAGCAGCGCCTTCGGCCAGTAGACGAAGATTTTCGTCGTCATTCGATACCAGACGCTTTGCGAGTTGTGCATCGGCGCCAGGGCGTCGGCCTCGAAGGGCGGAGAGGTGACGGTCGAGAAATCATCGACGCAGAGCCCGTGCGTCGTCGCCTTCTCCACCATCCACCGCAGGGCGCAATCGGAAAGTCCCGACTCGGGATAACCGCCGCCAATGTCCGAGTGCACGCCCGGGAACCAGACCTCCTCGTAATTGAACTTCTCGGTCGTTGCGCCGGTCGCGTTCGCCTGGGCGGCTTCCATCTTGCGCGTCTCGGTCAGCTCCATGCGCGTCGGGCGGAAGGGCCATCGCTTCTCGTCGATGGCGCAGGCGTGATAGGCGTTCAGGATAATGGGGCTGATCTTGGTGTCGTGGAATTGCGTCGGGAAAATCAGGTTGAGCAGCTTCGCGACGACATAGCCGAACGGCGCTCCCAGCGCGCCGACCGTATCCCACACCCCCAGGAATTTGATCTTCTCATCGCCATGCGTATTGGCCTTGCGGAAGGTCTTCGACAGATCGCTGCTTGGATGCCACTTCGGGTCCGAGCTGCGATAATGCGAATAGGCTTCCTCCAGAAGATGGAGCCTGTCGCGCCGCAAGATGCCGACGTTGTAAATCATCCCGGCAAGGCTGCGGACCGTGAAGGCGCCGCGACTGAAGCCGAAGAGGAAAATCTCGTCGCCGTCTTCGTAGTTGCTGACGAGAAACTGATAGGCGCCCTTGATATTTTCGGAGATCCCGAGGCCGAAGCCGCCGCCGGTCACGCGCTCGTCCCAGCGATTGCCGACGCCGCGCACGTAATTAACGATCTGCGGACAGTTGTCGCCATCGCCGATGCGCGTCAGTTCGAAGAGGCGCAGCACATTGGTGGGGCAGGGGCGCCCGTCACGGCTCTTCTGGTCTTCCTTGTTCCAGGTGCCATCGCAAAAAACGACGAGGCGCTTGAATTTCTTCGTCTTGGGCGCGCGATCGTCCATGAAAATCCCCTCAAATGGAAATGCCGATGGGGGACTATTCCGTGAGTTGGCGGCGCCTGCAACCTGAGCCGCGCCTGACCGCACAACAAAAAGCCGGCGGCCATTGGGGCCGCCGGCTCGTTTCACCCATGTGCGGGTAAAATTAGGTCAGATACTGACCGCCGTTGATGGTCAGCGTCGAGCCGGTGATGAAGCCGGCGTCGTCGGACGCAAGGAAGACGACCGCGCGGGCGATCTCTTCCGGCTCGCCGAGGCGGCCCACCGCGATGTAGGGGATGATGTGCTTGTCGAGCACGTCCTGCGGGACGGCCTTCACCATTTCCGTGGCGATATAGCCCGGCGCAATGGCGTTGACGGTGATGCCCTTGGAGGCGCTCTCCTGCGCCAGCGCCTTCACGAAGCCGATGTCGCCGGCCTTGGAGGCGGAGTAGTTGGTCTGGCCCGCCTGGCCCTTCTGGCCATTGATCGACGAGATGACGATGATGCGGCCGAAGCCGCGATCGCGCATGCCGTTGATGACCGGGCGCGTGACGTTGAACAGCGAGTTCAGATTGGTGTTGATCACCGCCTGCCACTGCGCCAGCTCCATCTTGTGGAACAGGCGGTCCTTGGTGATGCCGGCGTTGTTGACGAGAACCTCGACCGGGCCGAGCTCCTTCTCGATGGCGGCGACGCCGGCGGCGCAGGCGTCGTAATCGGAGACGTCGAACTTGAAGACCGGAATGCCCGTCTCGGCCTTGAACTTGTTGGCGGCTTCGTCATTGCCCGCATAGGTCGCGGCGACAGTATAGCCAGCGGCCTTGAGCGCCTTGGAAATCGACTCGCCAATGCCACGGGTGCCGCCCGTGACGACTGCAACTCTAGCCATGTCTGTTTCTCCCTTGAAGATGTTTTTTCCTCTCCCCGCCTGCGGTGAGAGGGCCAGGGTGAGAGGCGGGCCGCCACCCGGCTCTGCGAGACAGGCGCCTCAACGCCTAACGGCGTCGATGTCGCCTCGCCCCTCACCCGACCCTCTCCCCGTTTTACGGGGAGAGGGCGTTATGCTTAGCGCTCGACCGTCAGCGCAATGCCCATGCCGCCGCCGATGCAGAGCGTGGCCAGGCCCTTCTTGGCGTTGCGGCGGCCCATTTCATGCAGCAGCGTGACGAGGACGCGCGCGCCGGACGCGCCGATCGGATGGCCGATGGCGATGGCGCCGCCGTTGACGTTCACGATGTCCGTGTTCCAGCCCATGTCCTTGTTGACCGCGAGCGCCTGCGCCGCGAAGGCCTCGTTGGCCTCGATGAGGTCGAGGTCGGCGACCTTCCAGCCGGCCTTCTCCAGCGCCTTGCGCGACGCCGGGATCGGGCCCGAGCCCATCACGGACGGATCGACGCCGGCGGTCGCCCAGGAGGCGATGCGGGCGAGCGGGGTGAGGCCGCGCTTCTGCGCCTCGGCCGCGCTCATCACCACGAGCGCCGCGCCGCCGTCATTGATGCCGGAGGCGTTGGCGGCGGTCACGGTGCCGTCCTTGATGAAGGCCGGACGCAGCTTGGCGACGCCCTCGAGCGTCACGCCATGCTTGACGTATTCGTCGGAGTCGACGACCACGTCGCCCTTCTTGGTCGAGATGACGTAGGGGACGATCTCGTCCTTGAACTTGCCGGCCTTCTGCGCGGCCTCGGCCTTGTTCTGCGACTTCGACCGCGAATTCGTCCTGCTGCTCGCGGGTGATCTGCCACTGGCGCGCGACGTTCTCGGCGGTGATGCCCATGTGATAGTTGTTGAAGGCGTCGGTGAGGCCGTCGATGATCATCGTGTCGACGAACTTCACGTCGCCCATCTTGGTGCCCGTGCGCAGCTGCGAGGCGTGCGTCGACAGCGACATGGACTCCTGGCCGCCGGCGACGACGATCGTCGCGTCGCCAGCCTGAATCTGCTGGGCGGCGAGCGCGACGGCGCGCAGGCCGGAGCCGCAGACCTGATTGATGCCGAAAGCGGTCTTGCTGTCGGGAATGCCGGCCTTGATGGCGGCCTGGCGGGCGGGGTTCTGGCCATGGGCGGCGGTCAGCACCTGGCCCAGGATCACCTCGTCGACCGAGCCCGGCTCGACACCTGGCGCGCTCGAGGGCGGCTTTGACAGCGGCGGCGCCGAGCTCGTGGGCCGGAACCGTCGCAAAGGCTCCGTTGAACGATCCGACGGCGGTGCGCGCCGCGGAAACGATCACGATATCGGTCGTCATGTCAGTCTCCCTCTAAACGATTGGTCGGGCTCCAAAGCCCCAGTCGCGCCCGGACCGGGGCGATGGCGGTTGAGCATTTCGCGGTTGCATTCGACAAGCCGCGGCCCGTTTTGCACGGATTTGAGCTGGAGCGAAAGCCGTCCGAGAGGAAAATATTGCCGCAGGCGCCAAAATGCGCTTATCGTCGCACGGCCGGGCTTGGCGATTTTTCAGGCGCCCCGGCCAGTTCAGGGGAGCGTCGACAGCGGTATGGCTACGGAAAAGAAACCAACAGTCATAAAGAAATACGCCAACCGACGTCTCTATGACACGGGCACCAGCACTTACGTCACGCTCGAGGATCTTGCGGCCATGGTCAAGCGTGGCGAGGATTTCGTCGTCTGCGACGCCAAGAGCGGCGAGGAGATCACTCGCCCGGTGCTGACCCAGATCATCTTCGAGCAGGAGGGCAAGGACGGCCAGAGCCTCCTGCCCATCGCCTTCCTGCGCCAGCTGATCCGTTTTTACGGCGACTCGATGCAGATGCTCGTGCCGAGCTATCTGGAGTTTTCCATCGACAAGCTGACCAAGGAGCAGCAGAAGTTCCGCGATCAGTTCACCTCCGCCCTGCCGGCGGGCCCCTTTGCGGAGCCGACCCGCCAGGCCTTTCAGGCGATGGAGGAGCAGACGCGCAAGAATATGGCGGTGTTCCGTCAGGCGCTGACCATGTTCAACCCCTTCGGCCTGCCGACCGACGGCGTCGCCGGCACGACGGCCCCCTCGCTGGACGAGCATGAGGGCGTCGCGAAAGAGGGGGGCGCCGATGTGGCCGAGCTCAAGCGTCAGCTCGACGAGCTGAACAAGCGGATCGACAATCTGTCGAAGGGGTGAGGGGCCAGCGTGATGATCGCCATACCTTCCCTTCACGGGGAGGTCGGCGGTCGAAGACCGCCGGGTGGGGTTCGCGCCGCTACGACCGTGATGGGGCCCGGACCCCACCCGACCCCGCTTCGCGGGGCCACCCTCCCCGCCAGGGGGAGGGATGAGTTCACGATCAGCTAAGTATTGAACCTGAAGTGCATCACGTCGCCATCGGCGACGACATATTCCTTGCCTTCCAGCCGCAACCTGCCAGCGTCGCGCGCGCCGGCCTCGCCCTTGTGGGCGACGTAATCATCGTAAGCGATGGTCTCGGCGCGGATGAAGCCCTTTTCGAAATCCGTGTGAATCACGCCCGCCGCCGCCGGGGCGCGGGTGCCCTTTTCGATGGTCCAGGCGCGGGCCTCCTTGGGGCCGACGGTGAAATAGGTGATGAGATGCAGCAGGTCGTAGCCGGCGCGGATCACGCGATTGAGGCCCGGCTCGACGAGGCCCACGGCCTCCAGAAAATCGGCCTGTTCCTCGACCGGCATCACCGCGATCTCGCTTTCGATCTTGGCGGATACGACGACCGACGCCGCGCCTTCCTCCGCCGCGCGGACGGCGACCCTGGCGGAATTGGCGTTGCCCTCGGCGGCCGACTCTTCCTCGACGTTGCAGACATAGAGGACCGGCTTCGACGACAGGAGCCCCAGACCGTTGAACGCCGTGCGCTCATCCGCCGAGATTGTCGCCATGCGGGCAGGCTTGCCCTCGCGCAGCAGCACGAGGCAGCGGTTCATCAGATCGACGAGTTCCTTCGATTCCTTGTCGCCGCCCTTCGCCTTCTTCTCCAGCGCGACAACGCGCTTTTCGAGGCTTTCCAGATCGGCGAGCATCAGCTCGGTCTCGATCGTCTCGATGTCGCGGATCGGATCGACGCCGCCCTCGACATGGGTGACGTCGCCGTCCTCGAAGCAGCGGACCACATGGGCGATGGCGTCGCATTCGCGGATATTCGCCAAAAACTGATTGCCCAGCCCCTCGCCCTTGGAGGCGCCGCGCACGAGGCCGGCGATGTCGACGAAGGTGAGCTGCGTGGGGATGATCTGCTTGGAGCCGGCGATGCGCGACAGCTCATCCAGACGCGGGTCCGGCACCGCCACGGCGCCGACATTGGGCTCGATGGTGCAGAAGGGATAATTCGCGGCCTGCGCCGCCGCGGTCTGCGTGAGCGCGTTGAAGAGGGTCGACTTGCCGACGTTCGGCAGCCCGACGATGCCGCATTTGAATCCCATTTCCGTCCTGCTGAATCTGGAGAGCTTCTTTGGCGCGGGGTATGCGGGGCGGCGCGCCAAAAGGCAAGGGGGCGCGGACCGAGCCCTTCATTCCGGCAATAAACTTCCGAGGCGGCCTCGCCCTTCGAGCCGCGCGCTTCGCTCGCTCCTCAGGGTGAGGCCTTTCTGTTTCAGGCCGAGATAAAAAGCCCCTCATGCCGAGGAGCGCCAAAGGCGGCGTCGCGAGGCGCGAGGGGCGACGCCGCACCCTCACAGGCTCTTCAAATACTCCAGCAGCGCCTTCTTCTCGTCGGGCGAGAGCTTGACGCCAAACTCGTGGCCGCAGTGGCTGTTGCCCGAGTCCCGCTTCGAGCAATCGTCCGCCACATAGGTGGAGTTCAGGCCAGGCTGCTCGGCGGCGAGGCCGACTTTCTCGGTGTCATAGGCCGAACCCACCTTGAACGACGCCGGGCGCTCCCCGGCGGGCTTCAGCAGATCGGCGAGAGTTGGAACCGAGCCGTTATGGAGATAGGCGCCGCCGCCCAGATCCCGTGCATGACCCGCGATTCATAGGCGAAGGACGGCGCCTCGTTGGGCTTCCTGTAGACGCTCTTCAAACCCTGACGCAGCTTCTCGACCACCGCCATGCGTAACGCGGCGGGTCGCGCTGGCCGAAGCGGCAGGCACTCCTCGACAATCGGCCGGAACACGTCGAGACCGAAGTGAAGCGGCGCTTCCAGAATCGAGCCGATGACCGACAGGCCGAGAATGGAGATGATCTTGTCTCTCTGTTGCAGCGGCTTGTCGACGCCCGGCAGCAGCGGAATGGACGCGCCTTCCAGCACGCCGGTGTCGGCCTCGCGAACCAGAACCGAATATTCCTTCGAGTCCGTGCCGACATCCTGGATCGGCGTGCGCCATGTGTCGGGGTTGCAGACCCGCGCGACGCCGGTGGCGACCTCGTGACAGCCCTTCGCGCAGCCGCCGTTCTTCGGATCGCGGTGGAAGATCTCGTCGCCCTTGGCGACCAGCGTCGCATCGAGCGCAAACGGCCATTTCGGCGGCTCGATTTGCTTGAGCAGGATTTCGAGCTGCTGGAGCCCGGCGAAATTCAGCGACGAGTCATTGAGGAAGTTGGTGATGTTGGGCAGGATCGACTTCGTCGGATGATAAACGCCGAACACGCCATAAACCTCGCCGACATTGCGCGCGAGGCCGAGTATGTCGTCGCCGTTGCGCGCGAAGCCGGGCCATTGCGTCGTATCCTGCTCCGGCGCCTTCCAGACGAAGGGATAGCGCACTGGCGCATTGGCCAGCGCGATATTGCCTTCGATGATCCGCGTCGGCGGCTCGCCGATGTCGAGACCGGCGACGCGGTTGAAGATCATCGACACGGCGTCCGCGCGGCCGACGCCCCAGCCGGGCGTCGGCAAAGCCTTGCTCATCAAGGTGTGATAGGGCCTGAACCAGACCTCGACTTCGTCGCGCAGCGCCTTGCGCGCATCCTCGCTGGTCGCGCCGACCGTCTTCGCGAAATCGTCGAAGGCGGCGTTGTCGTGCAAAACCGCGTCGACGGATTTATCGATGTCCGTGAGCAGCGACTGAAAGTCCGTGAGCGCCGGCCCGCCGTCGATGCGCCAGGAGACGCCCTCGACCTCGATCTGCCGCGTATGGCAGGCGGAGCATGTCATGCTGAGCGTGCGGACGTTGTTTTCGGAGGCGGTGAGAAAGCCCACCGGCAAATCTGGCGTCGGGCTGTCGGGATTGGGCAGATAGCCGTAGCGCCGCATGCCGTCGTCGAGGAAGCCGGAGCCGTCCGGCCGCTTCAGCGCCTTGAACCAGGCGAAGGGCATGATCCGCGCGCCCTGATCGCGCGAATAGAAATCGCTGCGGCTCGCCGGCGTCCATTGCGCGCCCTGGCTGGCGAATTTCACTTCCGCTGCGGATGGGGTCGCGAGCGAAACGGCGACAAGGGCTGCGAGGGGAAATGTCGAGTGACGTTGCAAGGTGTTACTCCCAAAAGAAAACAACGAGTTATTGAGTGAATCGCAAGCGCCATGTTGGCGCCAAACGCCGCGTTAAGCTAGACGCTTCAAATTTCGTCCGGCGAATCAAGTTGACCGCTGCCGTCGCCGGATTGCAATAGGCTCCAAATCACGAAGCTCCCGCTGTCGAGGCGGCTCCACGCGAGTATGGCTCAAGATATGGCGAAAATGATGCTGATGGCGAAGCTGCGTTCCATGGGCGCGGGCGTCGTCGCGATCGTGGCGCTCGGCGCGACTCCATTGCTGGCGCAAAATGCGCCGCCGGGTCCTGCTGCTCCGCCGCCAGCGGTTCCCGCCCCCGCCGCGCCGCCCGCGCCCGCTGCTCCTGCGACTCCACCCGCCGCGCCGGGCGGGACCGCGGCGCCCGCGCCGGCGACGGAAGCCAGCGCGCCCAAACCCAAGCCCAAACCCAGGCCGCCGGCGCCGCCGCGCGAGACGGCGCTTTCGGACGATCCGACGCCCGTCCTTCAGCCCGAGACTTTCTTCACGACCTCGAAGGCCTCGGAGCGTTACGCGCAGATCGTCGATCTCGGGGGCTGGCCGACGGTCGGCGTTTCGCTGAAGCAGGGCGCCAAGGGGCCGGCGGTCGTGACGCTGCGCCGCCGCCTGGCGGCCGAGGACGATGCGCTCACCGATACGCGCAAGCAGAGCTGGGACAGTGATCTGACTGCGGCGGTAAAGCGTTTTCAATTCCGCATGGGACTGAAGCAGACGGGCGTCGTCGCCGGCGCGACGCTGCGCGCGCTGGATGTGCCCGCCGACGTGCGCTTCCGGCAATTGGCGTCGAGCGCGCAGCGTCTCGCGGGCGTCGATTTCCCCTTCGGCGACCGCTACATCGTGGTCAATATTCCCTCGACCGCGGTCGATGCGGTCGAGAACGATCGCGTCGTGCGGCGCTATGCGGCGATCGTCGGCGATCCGGAGCATCATTCGCCGGAGGTGCAGGCGAAGATCCTCGCGGTGAACATCAATCCGACCTGGACGGTGCCGACCTCGATCATCAAGAACGAAATCGCGCCGAAGATGCTCAAGGACCCCGGCTATCTCACGCGCTCGCGCATTCGTGTGCTCAACAACAAGGGCGAGGAAGTCGATCCGCGTTCGATCAACTGGGCCAGCGAGCGCGCGGTGAATTACACGCTTCGGCAGGATTCCGGCGCAGGCAACTCGCTGGGCTCGATCCGCATTTCCATGCCCAATCCGCATTCCGTCTATATGCACGACACGCCGTCGCGGAATCTGTTCGCAAATGATTACCGCTTCCTGTCGCATGGCTGCGTGCGCGTGCAGGGCGTGGTCGATCTCGCGGCATGGATTCTCGACGGCGCCAGTGGGCCGTCGCTGCTCAAGGAAGAGATCGAGCTGAAGATCGCGAGCGGCGAACGCGAGGAGGTGAAGCTCGCGCGCCCCATCCCCGTTATCTGGGTTTACATGACCGGCTGGGCGTCGGCCGACGGCACGGTGCATTTCCGGGATGACGTGTATCACCTCGACGAAGTCGGCGGCGTGACGGAGCAACTGTAATCCGTCATAAAGCAGTCAAGAGCCAAATCACCGCCCCGGATTGCTTCGCTTCGCCCGCAATGATGGCGCTCGGAAAGTCAGTCCGCGCCCTCGCGCGCGCTCTCATGCCAGCCGCGCAGCAAATAATGGGACAACGCCGCCAGCGCCCCATAGATCGCAAGTCCCGTCAGCGATATCAGCGCCAGCGCTGCGAACATGCGCGGAATGTCGAGCCGGAAGCCCGCTTCGACGATGCGATAGGCAAGCCCCTCTCCCTGACCGGACGCGCCCGCCGCCAGCTCCGCGACAATCGCGCCGATGAGCGCCAACCCGCCGCCGATGCGCAGGCCGGTGAGAAATTGCGGCAGCGCCGACGGCAGACGCAGATGCACGAGTCTTTGCCAGGCGGTGGCGTGATACATCTGGAAAAGATCGCGCAGCGCGTGATCGACCGATGCAAGACCGAGCGCCGTATTGGAAAGGATGGGAAAGAAGGCCACGAGAAAGGCGCAGACCAGCACCGCATTGTCGGGCTTCATATAAACAAGCAGCAACGGCGCGATGGCGATGACGGGCGTCACCTGCAACACGATGGCGAAGGGCAGCAGCGCGCGCTCCAGCCATTTCGATTGCGCCAGCAGCAGCGCCAGCGCCACGCCGCAAAGAGTGGCGATCGCCAGCGCCTTCAGCGTCACGCCGAGCGTCACCAGCAGCGACGAAAAGAGCAGCGCGCGATCCGCTATGAGCTTGGCGAAAATCGCGGAAGGCGCGGGCAGCACATAGGGCGGGATCTGCTTTGCCGCGACGATCCACTCCCACAGGCCGAGCGCGGCGGCGAACACCAGCAGCGGAACGATCGCGTCGCGCAGCTTCATCGCGCGTCTCTCCCATGGCCGTGTGCAGCGCATGGGAGGCCCGCCGCGTGATCTGCGAGAAGGTTTCGCTCATGCGGTAGTCCTGATCGCGCGCAATCGCAGGGTCGATGTCGATCTCCTCGACCGGCGCGCCCTGCGCCCGCGACATGACGAGAATGCGCGTCGAGACAAAAGCGCTCTCGAAGATCGAATGTGTCACGAAGACGATGGTCGCGCCGAGCTGCTCCTTCAACGCCACCAGCCCGTCATTCAATTTGCAGCGCGTGACTTCGTCGAGCGCGGCGAAGGGCTCGTCCATCAAAACCAGCGACGGGCGGGTGATGAAGGCGCGGGCGACGGCGCAGCGCATTTTCATGCCGCCGGAAAGTTCGCGCGGCAGCGCCTTCGCAAAATCCGCGAGGCCGACGCGCGACAGCGCATTCATGACCGTCTCATGCGCTTGCGCCCGGCGCTGGCCCGCAAGGCGCAGCGGCAGATAGACATTGTCGAAGACGCTCGCCCAGGGCAGCAGCGTCGGTTCCTGAAAGACGAAGCCGATATTTCGCCGCGCGGCGGGGTCCGCCCATTCGATCGCGCCCGTGCTCGGCTCCGCGAGACCGGCGATCAGCCGCAAGACGGTGGATTTGCCGCATCCCGAAGGGCCGAGCAGCGTAAGCGTTTCACCCTGCCGCACCGTGAGGTCGAGACCGCGCCAGCGCCGTCACGCCATTGGGAAAGGTTTTGCCGACGCCTCTTAATGAGACCACCGCGCCGTCATTGCGAGGAGCGTCGGCCACGAAGCATCCAGGGGCCGTGATGCGTCTCTGGATGGCTTTGCGTCGCTCGCAATGACGAAGGTTTCGTCGCTCATTTCGGCCGCAGCTCCATGCCGACCTTCTTGTTGATGAAGCGCAGCGTATAGCCCTTGCGATAGTCCAGATCGGCGGGAACGACGCCCGCTTTCGCCATCTTGTCGAAGAAACTCTTCATGCGCGCGTCGGTCATGGCGCCGATGCCGAGCTTGAGCGAGTCGCCTGAATCGACGATTCCGCGCTCTTTCATCCTTGCGATGGAAAAAGCGATCTGCCCGTCGGTCATGTCGGGATTGTCGCGCTTGATGGCGGCGTTGGCGGCGGCGTTGTCGCCGTAAATATAATTGTACCAGCCGATGATCGAGGCGTCGACGAAGCGCTGCACGAGATCGGGCTTCTTGTCGATCGCATCCGCGCGCGACCTCGATCGTGGTGGAATAGCTGTCGTAGCCATAATCGGCGAGCAGGAAGACATTCGGCTTGAAGCCGCCCTGCTTCTCGACCGCATAGGGCTCTGAAGTGAGAAGCCCTTCCTGAATCGACTTTTTGTCCGCGATGAAGGGCGCCGAGTTGAAGCCGTAAGGCTTGAGCTTCTCGTCCTTGAAGCCATAGGCCTTTTTCATCCACTGCCAGACAGAGGCGCGAAATATGCCGGCGACGAAGGCTGTCGACTTTCGTCAAATCCTCGAAACGGTCGAGGCCCTCGCCGGGATGCGACATGAAGATGGCCGGATCGATCTGGAACATGCTGGCGACCGTCACGATCGGCACATTCTGCTGCACGGCTTCCAGCATCTCGATCGTATTCGCGCCCATGACGAAATCGACGCGTCCCGCCGCCAGCAGGATCTGCGTGTTCACCTGCGGGCCGCCCTGCAGAATTTTCACGTCGAGGCCGTAGCGCGCATAAGTCCCGTCGGCGACCGCCTGATAGAAACCGCCATGTTCGGCTTGTGCGCGCCAGTTGGTGGCGAAGGTCACCTTGTCGGCGGCGAGAGCCGGCAGGGCCGTGAGAAGGGCGAAGGCGGTCGCAAGAAATCGGCGGAACATCAGCGGCGGCGCTCCATCTTAGCGCGCGCAGCATACACGAAATTTCGGCTCAGACGCCGCTGGATTTCGAGGAGAAATGGAATTTCTCCACGAGCATCGGGGGCGCCGCCGCCGCTCCGCCGCCGCCTGCCGCGCGCCAGGTGCGCTGGGTCGGCCCCAGCGCGACGATCCTGCCGAAGAGGTCGCCAAGGCGCTGATTGAAGCGCATATTCCGCACCGGCGCGGTGACGCGGCCGTTCTCGATGAGGAAATTGCCGTCGCGGGTGAGGCCGGTGAGCAGCAGGCTCTTGCGCTCCACCATATTCTCATACCAGATGCGCGTGACCAGCACGCCGCGCTTCACCGAGCGGATCATGTCGTCGAGCGAGGCGTCGCCGCCGGCGACGATGAAATTGCGCGCGAAGGGGACGGCTTCGGCGTCGGTCTTCTGCGCCCAGGCGCGCGAGCGGTAGAGCGTGGAGACGACGCCTTTGTCGATGAAGGCGCGGGCGCGATGCGGCACGCCTTCGAAGCCCACGCCGCCCTCCGGCGCCAGCGGATCGGAAGGATCGATGCGGATCGTCAGTTTCTCGTCGAAGAGTTTTTCGCCCGTGAGCGCGCCGCCGCCCGGGCGGGAATAGAAGCTGCGGCCCTCATCCGCCGCGCGCGCGTCCATTGCGCTCAACAGCCAGAATGCGAGGTCGGCGACGGCGACCGGCTCCAGCACGACCGTGTAATCGCCGGGTTCGAGATCGACGGGCTCGGCGTCATGCGCGGCCTTCCCGCAGGCGCGCCGCGCAATGCTCTCCGCATCGAGCCGCGCGCCGAAGAATTCATGCGCGCCGGCCCAGCCCGACCATGTGTCGGACTTGTTGCGCGCGGTGGCGGAAAGATCGATTTCGCTTCGGCGCTCATAGGCGAAGAGGCCGTTGCTCGTCGCCAGCGTCTCGAAGCGCCGCGCGCTCGACGCGCAGCCGAATGTGTCGACGCCGAACTCGCGCGCCTTCCGCGATCACGCTGCGCCGCCTCCGAGGCGAGCGCGTCGAGGCGCAGAGACGCCGCATTGTCGTCATAGCGCGCGGCGGTCTCGTAAGTCTGGGGGCCGAGCGGCGCGACATAATCGGGATCGACCGGCAGCATGCGCGCGATCTCCTCCGAGCGCGCGCGCGCCGCCTCCAGCGCGTCGTCGTCGAGCCGCGTCGTCGACACCGAGCCGATGCGGCCGCCGATATGGGACGAGACGCGCAGGCTGATCTCCGATGTCGCGATATTGGTCGTCGCGCCGGCGCGCGCGAAGCGCAGGCTCAAATCCTCGCCGCCGTCGATCCGCACCACGCAGGCGTCGGCGTTCGAGCGGGCGAGGATTTTATCGGCGATGGCTTTTGCGTCGTCGGAGGAGAGGAACATTCGCCTATGCGTCGCCGGTTGTGTTCAGCACGCGCACCTTGCGGAAGCGCGCCGGCGGGCTGCCGTGGGAGACCGGCGCGACCTGCACCGGCTCGGCCTTGCCGCAGGTGAAGGTGCCGTCGAGGTGATAGGTGGAGGCGTCGCCGAGACCGTCGAGCGAATTCCAGAAGGGGATCGTGCGGCTCTGATAGGCGCCGTCGCGCATGAGCTCGCCGAGCCGGCCGTTCTTGATCTCATAGAAAAGCTGGCCGCCGAACTGGAAATTGTCGCGCTGCTGGTCGATGCTCCAGCTCCCGGCGCCGACGACGTAAATCCCGTTCTCGCACGCCGCTGATGAGATCGTCGAGCGCGCATTTTTCGGGGTTGGGCGCGAGCGAGATGTTCGGCATCCGCTGGATCGGGAAAGAGGTCGGGCTGTCCGCATAGGCGCAGCCGTTGGAGGCCGAAAGCCCGATGTAATGCGCCTGTCCCAGCGCCATCTGGAAATTCCGGAACACGCCCTTTTCGACGATCCTGAATTCCGCGCTTTCGGCGGGCGCGCCGTCGTCGTCGAAGCCGATGGTGGACAGCGCGCCGGGCTGCGAGCGATCGGCGACGATGGTCATCAGTTCGGAGCCGAAGCGCAGATTGTTGAGCATCGCCGGCTTCACGAAGCTCGTGCCGGCGAAATTCGCCTCCCAGCCGAGCACGCGGTCGAGTTCCGTCGAGTGGCCGACCGTCTCATGGATCGTGAGCCAGAGATTGGTCGGGTCGATGACGATATCGTAATCGCCGGTGACGACCGGCTTCGCGTGGAGCTTGGCGCGCGCCTGCTCGCCCGCGAGCGCTGGCCTCTTCGATCAGGCCGGCGCCCGCCACATATTCCCAGCCGGCGCCGCGCGCCGGGGTGAGACTGTCGCGCGACGGCCATGCGGCCGGCGTCGCGGTCGACGGCGGTGGCGGTGAAGGCCGGGTGGACGCGCGTGCGGGTCTGGCGGATGCGCGCGCCGAAGCTGTTGGCGAAGAGACGCTCCTCGCGCGCCACGGAAAGCGACGCCGAGCAGAAGTCGGCGCCATTGTCGCGCGCCGCCGCGCAGAGGGAGAGCAGCAGGTCGGCTTTCTCGCTCGTCGGCACGGCGAAGGGATCGACGCCCATGGGCATGATCCATTCCGCCTCATGGGCCGGAAGCTGTTCGAGCGCGATCGGGCTGCGACTGGATCGGCCGCACGGCGCGGGCGTTTTCCAGCGCGCGCGCGACGCCCTCGCGCGACGCTCGCGGCGTCGAGGCGGCTGGCGCCGTAAAAGCCCCAGCAGCCGTCGAGCAGCACGCGCAGGCCGAAGCCGCGCGTCGAGCGCTCGTCGAAATGCTCCAGCCGGTCGTCCTCGCGCGGCGGCATATTCGCGCAGCGTTTCGCCCAGGCGGATGTCGGCATAGCTCGCGCCGCCGCGCCCGGGCGCCCTGGAGCGCGAGATCGGCAAGGTCGTTGAGCAGGGCGCGGTCGAGCGCGAAACGGCTTCCGGCCGCGGCGCGCATCCGCGCGTTCCGGCGCGTCCCGGAGGGCGCAAAGTCACACGACACTTTAGCTTCTCCCTCGATTCACTTTGTTAATGTGGGCGCTTCGGCGCTCTTTTGCAATTGCGCTTCGGTTTCTCGCGCTCCAGCCGCAGGCGCCGCATGGCCGCGCGCATATGTGACGGCGCGGGGGCCTCGACGCACACCGGCGGCTTGCTCTCCTGCATGGGGATCACGATCGACGCGGGCGTGAAGATGCAGCGGCGGCGCGCCCTCGCGGCGGCCGTGGCCATAGATCGGATCGCCGAGGATGGGCCAGCCCATGGCCTGCGCATGCACGCGAATCTGGTGGGTGCGGCCGGTATGCGGGGTGAATTCGATAAAGGCCAGGCTCGCGTCGGGCGAGCGGCCGAGCACGCGCCAGCTCGTTCGGAGGGCAGCCCCAGCGGATCGGGACGCATCCACCAGCCGCGCGCTGGCGTCGAGCCTGCCGAGCGCAAGGTCGATGTCGCCTTGCTCCGCGTCCGGCGCGCCTTCCACCACGGCCCAATAGGTCTTGCCGATGCGCCCGTTCTTGAACAGCTTGCCGAGCCGGTCCAGCGCCTTGCGATGGCGCCCCAGCACGAGGCAGCCGGAGGTGTCCTTGTCCAGCCGATGGGCGAGGGCGGGGGCGCGGGGCAGGCCGAAGCGCAGCTCGTCGAAGGCGTCCTCGAGGCTCGGGCCGCCCTTGGGGCCGCGATGCACGGGAACGCCGGCCGGCTTGTCGATGACGAGCATCAGCCCGTCGCGGTGGAGAAGGCGGGAAAGAAGGTCCATGTCCGGGGCGATGTTGGAGCGCAGCTACTGCCGCTGCGCGATTTTTCTCGGAAGCGTCAGCGCCTCGCCAATGAAGCGCTACCATATTTGTGCAGATATTCATCGGTGAGATGCACGCCGTCGAATTTGTAATATTCCTCGTGCCCGTCGAACTTGTCGATGAAATTATCGAATTCGATGACTTTCACGTCGGGATGGTCGCGCCATAAAGCGACGCGATAAACGTCGTTCACCTGAAAATCGCAGCCGTCGTAGAAGCAGCGCAGGACATTGCGCTTCATCCGGCTGAAGATATTCGGCGGCTTGAACCAGCGCTCGTTGACGCGGGGTATCGAGATCACCTCGACGTCGCCCGACGTCCGCGAAATATTCGACCAGCTTCTTTGTAAACTCGACATAGGCCGAGGCGCCGACGTGCTGAATCTCGTCATTGACCCCGTTCATGATGACGACCTTGTTCGGCGTCTTGCCCGCGTAGAGCGAATAGAGTTTGGGTCTGGGATATTTGTCGCGCAGCTCCGTGTAGAGGAGCCGCGAATTGCGCCCGTTGAAGGCGACGGCGCAGGCGTCGACGCCGCGCCCGCCCAGCCTTTCGGAAACAGCCTTCGGAAGTTCAGGGAAAAGCTTGCCGTCGGAGGCCCAGGATTCGCCCACGATCAGCACGCGGTAATTGTCTGGTCCGTCATTGACGAGAGAGCAGGTGACGACCGGCTCGTCCGTGCGCCTGACCGCGAACAGACCCAGCGCCGTCGCCACGAACATGACGAAGAACGCCCGATGCAGATTCGGCAGTAGAACGGCGAATCCCTGTCTCAGCAAAACCGACGCCCCGCCCAACCTCTGGATTCATCGGGGCTTTGCCACGATGAGCCGCAGGCTAGCAGCTTTATGGGATCGCCGCCACTCGTCGACTTTCGCCTGGAGCCAGAAGCTACGCCGCTTAGGCGGCGGCGCCGGCGAACGCGCCCATCGATTCGTCGCTCAGGCGGCGGTTGGAGACCCAATCCGAGCGCAATCTGCCGATCGGCCGGTCGAACAGCAGCCAGATCAGCCAGGAGACGACCATGATCACCACCACGGCCTCGGCGCAGACCACGAAGCGGTCGGCATAGGAGCCTTCGCCCGTTCCCAGCGCGCCGATCACCGACCAGTGCAGCAGATAGAAGATGTAGGAAAGGTCGCCGAACATGCGGTCGGTCGAGCCGCTCTTCTGCTTGGTCGTATAGATCGCCCAGGGGGTCATCATCACGGCGATGAGCAGATTGGCCTTGCTGCTGAAGGCGAGAAGCTGCTGCGTCGGATCGGCGGCGAAATTCTTGAAGTAGATCACGCCATAAACCAGCAGCATGGCGAAGGTTGCGAGGAGCGAACCATAGGCCAGACGGCGGCTCGGAGTCAGATTATGGGTCGCCGCGGCGACGCCGATGCCGAAGAAATAGAGGAAGGGCAGGACGGTCGCGGAGCCGCCGAGCTTCGGCGCAAGCAGCGAGAGCGCGATGCAGCCGAGCAGTACGATGGCGTTGCGCGAGACCAGGAAAACGACGACCGGCGCGACGAGATAGAACTGCATCTCCATGTCGAGCGACCAGCCCGGCACATTCGCCTGATAGGAAAGCGAATTATAGCCGAGAATCAGCACGTTGGAGAAAAGCTGGTGAAACATTCCGCCGATGCTGCCGGCGATTTCCGGCGCGCCGCCGCGCCACCACAGCAGCGCCCAGGTGATTCCCGAGCAGAGCGCGAAGACGGGGGCCACGCGCCACAGACGCGACACGAGGAAGGTGAAATAGGACCAGCTCGTCTTGGAGTAGGTCTTGTTCCACATGGTCGCGACCCAATAGCCGCTGAGCACGAAGAAGATCAGCACGGCGGACATGCCGAGATTGAACATGGTCGTGTGGTGGACGAAAACTGCGAAGGCCAGCGCCATTCTCAGCGCCCCGGGCGACGCAATCCGATCCGTTCCAGCAGCCATATTCGCTCCGCCACTCATGGGAGTAGAAATCCGACATTTCTCCTTACCGCTTTCGCGGTGGGGGCGCGTGTGGCAAGAGGTCGCGAACGCGGCTCCGCGCCTGTGGCGCGTCGTCGCAGACCAGTCGGCGCGAATTCGATCTGGCCAGAGGCGCAGGGTGTTGTTACCACTCGTCTATGCCGATCGATTCCCCCACGCCGAAATTGCGCGTTGACGTTCATCAAGGCGTCGCGCGTCTCCTCATCGACAATGGCGCCAAGCGCAACGCTTTCGACCTCGACATGTGGCGCGCCCTGCCGCCGCTGATGGCGGCCATCGACGCGGACCCCGAGGTCCGCGTCGTCGTGGTGAGCGGCGCGCCGGGGCTGCCCTTCTGTTCCGGCGCGGATATTTCGGAATTCTCGACCGTGCGCGCGACCAGCGCCGGCGGGCGGGCCTATGAACAGGCCAATGTCGAGGCCTTCGACGCCATTTCCGCCTGTTCCCGGCCGACCATCGCCGCGATTTCGGGCTTCTGCATGGGCGGCGGCATGGGGCTCGCCGCCGTCTGCGATCTCCGCGTCGCGGCGGCCGGAACGGCTTTCGCCATTCCTGCGGGGCGGCTCGGAGTCGGCTATCCGCCCTCGGCCATGCGCTATGTCGTGGCGGCGGTGGGCGCGCAACGGGCGTTCGAGATGTTCTTCACCGCCCGCCGTCTGACCACGGAGGAGGCGCTGGCGGCCGGATTCCTCTCGCGCCTTCTGGAGCCGGAACGTTTCGAGGAGGCGGTGACCGACCTCGCCCAATCCATTGCCGCCAACGCGCCGCTGACCCTGCGCGCCGCCAAGGCGTCGATCCGCGCCGCCGCCGGGCTTCCCGGCGCGCCCTCGCTCGCGGCATGCGAGGCGCTGGCCGCGAAATGCTTTGACAGCGCCGACTATATGGAAGGCCGCGCCGCCTTTCTGGAGAAGCGGGCGCCGAGGTTTGAGGGAGAGTAACGGCGCGGGGCGTGACCTCATCCCCCCTTGTTGGGAGGCATGAGGCGCCCGAGGGCGCGCGACCTCAAATCACATAATCGAAAGAATCATAGGCCAGCCCGCGCAGGATCTGATCCATGTCGCGCGCC
This sequence comes from uncultured Alphaproteobacteria bacterium, assembly GCA_963717565.1. Taxonomy (GTDB): domain Bacteria; phylum Pseudomonadota; class Alphaproteobacteria; order Rhizobiales; family Beijerinckiaceae; genus Methylocystis. The sequence continues at coordinate 138,952 of CAVQWJ010000013.1, read as the reverse complement.
GGCTGCGCGGAGGTTTCGACGCCCACGACCTTCGCCGGCACGCCGGCGACGATGGAATTGGCCGGCACGGCCTGCAGGACCACCGAGCCCGCCGCGATGCGCGAGCAGGCGCCGATCTCGATATTGCCGAGAATTTTCGAATCCGCGCCGATCATCACGCCGTGACGGATTTTCGGATGCCGGTCGCCCGCGACCTTGCCGGTGCCGCCGAGCGTGACGCCATGCAGGATCGACACTTCATCGTCGACGACGGCGGTCTCGCCGACCACGAAGCCGGTGGCGTGATCGAGGAAGATTCCCTTGCCGAAACGCGCCGCCGGATGAATGTCGGCGGCGAGCGCGTCCGATGTCCGGCTCTGGATATAGAAGGCGAAATCGCGCTTGCCGGCGCGCCAGAGCGCATGGGCGAGCCGCGAGGCCTGAATGGCGTGATAGCCCTTGAAATAGAGCAGGGGCTCGATCAGCCGCTGGCAGGCCGGATCGCGTTCGACATAGGCCGCGAGGTCGGTCCGGAAGGCGTCGCCGATCCCGGGCTCGCTTTCCAGAGCGGCGAGAAAGGCGTCGGCGATGGCGCCGGCGTCCATGGCCGAGGCGCCGAGCCGGCGGCTCACGCGATGGATAACCGCCTCTTCGAGGCTCTGACGGTTCAAGAGCTCGCCCATCAGCAGCGGGGTCAGAGACGGGTCGAGGCGGAGGGCGTCCTCCGCCTCCTGTCGCATATGCGCCCACATGGCGTCGCTCTTCGCGCAGAGCGCGGAGATGTCGTCCGGCAGGCGCGCCGCCATCAGAACTTCACCTGCGGCGCATGCTGTGCGGAGTCGTCGGCGGTGAACTCGGCCATCGGTTTGGTCCCCGCGAAGAAGGTTTTCGCCCAAAGCAGCGTCGGGAAGGTGCGCAGCGAGGTGTTGAACTCGCGCACCGCGTCTATGTAGTCCCGACGCGCGACATTGATACGGTTCTCCGTGCCTTCGAGCTGCGACTGCAGCGCCAGGAAGTTCTGGTTGGACTTGAGGTCCGGATAGGCTTCCGTCACCGCGAGCAGACGGCCCAGCGCGCCGGAAAGCTGCGCCTGCGCATCCTGGAACTGCTTCATCTTCTCGGGGTCGGTGATGGAGGAGGCGTCGACCTTCACCGAGGTCGCCTTGGCGCGGGCCTCGACCACGGAGGTGAGAACGTCCTTCTCCTGCTTGGCGTAGCCCTGCACCGTCGCCACCAGATTGGGAATGAGGTCGGCGCGGCGCTGGTACTGCGATTGCACGACCGACCATTTGGCCTTGGCGTTTTCCTCGAGCGTCGGAATCGTGTTGTAGCCGCAGCCCGAAAGCGACAGGGCGGCGACGATCGCGACGGCGAGGACGCGCCAGCGGGACAGGAGGCTCATATTCATCTCCACAGAAATCGGAACGGTCCGCCGCTCCGGCAAGGATTGACACGCGCAAACTTAAGCGTTCGGCCAGTACATGGAAAGGCTGCGCGTTTGGTCTAGAATGCTGAAAGGCGAAAAGGGGAAGGTTAATGCCCATCGACGACATCATCGGCAATTTCGAGCTGCTGGAGGAGTGGGAGGACCGCTACCGCTACCTGATCGAGCTTGGCCGCACGCTCGAACCGCTGCCGAAAGAGGCCTATACGGACGAAAACAAGGTGCGCGGCTGCGCCAGTCAGGTCTGGCTCGAGACGACGCGCGGGCAGGACGCCGCCGGCGCGCCGACGCTCGCCTTCCGCGGCGATAGCGACGCCCATATCGTGCGGGGCCTCGTGGCGCTGGTGCTGGCGCTCTATTCGGGACGGCGCGCGCAGGAAATCGTGGAAACGGACGCTGCGCCGCTGTTCAAGCAACTGGGTCTTGCCGAACATCTCACGCCGCAGCGCGCCAATGGCCTGCGCTCGATGGTTGAGCGGATCAAGCGAGAAGCGAGCGCCGCGCTGGCGGCGTAGGCCCGGCCGGACCCGCGCCGCAGGCTAATCACAGGCTCGGCCGGTAATCCTCGGCCCCCCAGTGCAGCAGCCCCTTCGCCCGCGCGGGTCCGCTGGCCGTGTCGCCGATCCCATAGTGGCCGGCCAGCCGCCCCAGAGCGATTTTCAGCACGACTTTCCCCGACCTCGCCGGCCAGCCGCGCTCGCTTTCGACCGTCTCCAGACCTTTCAGATAGCCGCAGACATCGAGAAGCAGGCCCGAGAGATCGGGTCCGACGGCCTCGCAGGCGCGGTCGAGGCGCTTGCGCGCGTCCATGGCGATTTCCGTCACCACGACGCCGGCGTCGCCCCCGCGCCGCGAGGCGGAGGCGGGAGCCTCCCAACTTGCCGTGACCCGCTGAAGGATTTGCGCCTGTTCCAGATCCCGGCGAAAGCGCTCGCCCGCTTCGAACTGCGCGGGTTCGAGGAAAGCTTTCCCGTCGGCGCCCTTGCGGCGCGCCAGCCAGGCCAGCGGGCTTTCCGCCTCATTCACCAGCGACGGCTTCGCGCCCTTTTCCAGCGCGCGCCGCGCGTGATCGCCATGTTGCGCGCGGAAAGGGTCGAGGTCTTCGTCCTGCAGCGCGTGGCGGCGCAGCCAGGCGCGCCCCGCCTCCGTCAGCCGCAGGCGTCGCGCCGTTCCGTCGACGGCCCAGGCAGCGAGCCCCTCCGAGACCGCCGACCGGCCAGCGGCGGCCGGCAGCCGCGCGCGCACGACCGTGACGCCGTTGCGCGGCGCCAGCACGACGATAACGTCGTCCTCGAGGTCGCTCGGCGCGGCGCCGGCGCCGGCCTCGGCGAGCGCCTGCATGAGCCTGGTCAGGGCCCGCGTCATATCTGTTCTGGCTCGCGCCCCCTTGCTCATCGCGCCGCTCCTTCTGCTTCCGCAAGAAGCTCCAGCACCATGTCGTGCAGGGTGGCGACCGCCTGCTCCAGCCGGGCCGCGCCACAGTCGAAGGCCCGGTTCTCGCGCAAATCCTCGATGCGCCGGATGGCCAGTCGAATGGTGGCGCGGTCGCGGTCGAACTGCCGGGCGCAGGCCGCGACAGTGGCGCCCATCGCGACGTGATGGAGATAGATCGCAAGCTGGCGGGCCCGGAAGACAGGGCGCCGGCAACGCGGCCGGGCCTGAATCGCGGAGAGCGACACGCCGGCGACTGCGGCGGCCGCGCCAGCCGTCAGTCCCGCGATGGGGCCGCCCGGATCAAAACTGCTTTTTCGAATGGCGCTCGTCATGGGGTCCTCCTTGCCGTCGAGATAATGGTTGAGCCTAAGACGGAATAAAATCCTATTCAAGGGAAAAAATTCCACCCCCATGCGGAAATCCTGAGCGATGCTGTTCGGCGTCGAAAGGATGGACCGATGACCACACAGAACGCCCATGGAAATGCGAAGCGCGACGCGTTCGAGCGGCTGCGCGCGCAGGCGCGCCCGGCCGTCGAGGCCGCATTGACGGCGACTCTCGGCGCCTATGACCGCGCGTCGGCGCTTTCCCGCTTTCATCGTCTCTCACCGGGGACGATCAGGAGCGAAACGCCCGAGGCGGCGCGCGCCGTCTTGCAGGAGATCGAGCGCGCCTTGCGCGCCGAGCGTGCGCGGCGCGGCCATTGGACCTATGATCTCAACCGGCACATCGCGCTGCTCGTCGCGCATCGCGCCGAACGCGCGCGTCTCGCCCGATTGCGCCCCTCATGAGGAAGCGCTTTTCAGGACCCTCGCCTTTGAATAGATTCACGCGTTATCCCGCCGCGCCAGAGACCCGCTAGATGCTCTTCTTCGAAAGAATCGTCGCCCTTGCCGCCGCCGCCGTGGTGGCGACTTGCCTTGGCGTCGGCTTGATGATTCTGGCCTTGAGCCCGCCGCGGCCGGGCGGGCCCTTCGCCGCCTTCACCGGCCCGCTCGACGCGGCCTCGGCCCGGCAGATCGTCGAGACGGAGATCGCGCAGGCCCCCGAATATGCGCGCTTCTTTGCGCGCCTGCGGGAAACCTTCACCTCCGATTACGAGCAGGCGCTGAAGGAATTTGCGCAGCGTCTCGCCGAGACGAAGACGGAGCAGAGCGTCGATTATTATCTCTCCGAGACGGTGCGCCGCCTCCGCCAATCGCGCGGCGGCCTTGCCGCCAAAGCCGAACCCAACGCCATGGCGCGCGTCTTCGCCAAGCAGCTTGAAGTCTTGCAGGCGGTGGCGCGCGAGGACAAGAAGATGTGCGTCGCCTTCCTCTATGGCGCGACCAACCAGGACTTCCAGCGATTCGCCGCCGCCCGCCGCCCGCTCATCGCCGACATGGCGACGGCGGGGCTGGACGCCATGGCGAATGGCAAGGCGAAGAATCTTGCGCGCGAGCAGCCGAACGAAGAAGATTTCAAATCGCTCGAACAGGCGCTGAAGGCGCGCGGCCTCGATCAGGTGGAGATCGACGCTCTGCTCGACGGCAAAATGCCCGACCCGCCGCTCGACGACGCGAAAATGTGCGCCGCCGGTCAGACCTATCTCGAAGTTCTCCGCACGCTGCCCGAGGCGTCGCGCGTCCGCATCTATGGGCTGGCGCTGGAGTTGATGGCGAAGTCCTGAAGGCTTTGGTGGGGAGCCGGTGATCAACGCAGTCAGCGCTCGTCGACCTCTTCGCAACGAAACGGCCCGCGCCAGCGCGCATAGCGCCACGGCGTCACAGCGCTGGCGTTTCCCGGCAATTGCTCGGGCACGGGATCGAACCCCTCGCCGCCGCCGGGCCGGCAGCGGCAGATGCGCGCGAAGCCCATCCAGCCGCCCGCCCAGAGCCCGTGCCGCTTGATCGCTTCATCTGCATATTCGGAACAGGTCGGCGCATAGCGGCAGCTTCTGCCCGCGAAGGCCGAGAAGGTGACGCGGTAGATCAGGATCAGCGCGCGCGCGGCGCGGCCGGGGAGGGAGAGAAGCGTGTCGATCATGGACCCTCACGCGTCCTGATTACGCAACCGCCCATCCTGCTTCGAGACGGCGCTTTCAGCGCCTCAAAGCATGAGGGGCCATGTCCGATCACTTAGGCCTCATCCTGAGGAGCCGCCACAGGCGGCGTCTCGAAGGACGAGGCCGCCTCGCTAACTTCCCATAAGCAAAGGCCGCCCTCGCGGGGCGGCCTTTCCTGTTCACATCAGCGCGTCTTACTCCGCCGGCGGCAGGGCCGGAGCGGGCTCCGTTCCTTCCGCGCGCTGCTCGATGATCAGATCGTCGCGACCCGAGGCGATGCCGCGGAACTTCGCCATCGCCGCGCCCGTGCCGGCCGGGATGAGACGGCCGACGATGACGTTCTCCTTGAGGCCGACCAGCGGGTCGATCTTGCCGTTGACGGCGGCCTCGGTGAGGACGCGCGTCGTCTCCTGGAAGGAGGCGGCGGAGAAGAAGGAGCGCGTCTGCAGCGACGCCTTGGTGATGCCGAGCAGCACCGGCGTGCCGGAAGCCGGCTTGCCGCCATTCTCGATCGCCCTGGCGTTGGCCTCGTCCAGCTCGACGTGATCCACCTGCTCGCCCTCGAGGAAGCCGGTGTCGCCCGGATCGACGATGTCGATCTTCTGCAGCATCTGACGCACGATCACTTCGATGTGCTTGTCGTTGATGTTCACGCCCTGCAGACGATAGACCTCCTGGATCTCGTTGACGAGGTAAGCCGCAAGCTCCTCCACGCCCTTGATCGCCAGAATGTCGTGCGGCGCCGGATTGCCGTCGACGATGTAATCGCCCTTTTCGACGACGTCGCCGTCCTGAAGATGGATGTGCTTGCCCTTCGGGATCAGATATTCGACCGGCTCCGCGCCTTCCTCGCTCGGAATGATCGAGAGACGCTGCTTGTTCTTGTAGTCCTTGCCGAACTGCACCGTGCCGGAGATTTCCGCGATGATCGCGTGATCCTTCGGACGGCGCGCCTCGAACAGTTCCGCGACGCGCGGCAGACCGCCGGTGATGTCGCGGGTCTTGGCGCTCTCCACCGAAATACGCGCGACAATGTCGCCCGCCTTCACCGTGCCGCCCGGCTCGACCGCGATGATCGAGTCGACGGGCAGGAGATAGCGCGCGTCGCCGCCGCGCTGCAGCTTGCCGATCTTGCCGTCGGGCCCCTTGATGACGATCGAGGGCTTCAGGCTCGCCGAACGCAGGTTGAGGCGATAGTCCATGACCATGCGCTTGGCGATGCCGGTGGACTCGTCGACCGTCTCCGACATCGACTGGCCTTCGACGAGATCTTCGAAGCCGATGACGCCGTCGATCTCGCTGATGATGGGACGCGTATAGGGGTCCCACTCCGCGATGCGCTGGCCGCGCTTCATCTTGATCGCCCTCGTCGACCTTCAGCTTGCGCGCCGTACTGGATACGGTTGACCGCACGCTCGGCGCCGTCCGGACCGAGGATCACCACGGCGACGTTGCGCGCCATGACGATCAGATCGCCGTCCGAGTTGCGGGCGACATGGCGGTTACGCACATGCACCTTGCCCTCGAAGTTGGACTCGATGAAGGACTGGTCCGCAAGCTGCGCCGCGCCGCCGATGTGGAAGGTGCGCATGGTGAGCTGCGTGCCCGGCTCGCCGATCGACTGCGCCGCGATGACGCCCACGGCCTCGCCCATATTGACGGGCGTGCCGCGCGCGAGGTCGCGGCCATAGCACTTGGCGCAGACGCCGTTCTTGGCCTCGCAGGTGAGCACCGAACGGATCTTCACTTCCTGAATGCCGGCCGCGTTGATCGGCTCGATGTGCCATTCCTGAATCATCTCGCCGGCGGGCACGATCACCTTGCCGTCCGCGGTCTTCAGATCCTCGGCGGCGGTGCGGCCGAGAATGCGCGTCGCCAGCGACGCGACGATCTGGCCGGCGTCGATGATCGCCCGCATGCGGATGCCGTTCTGCGAACCGCAATCCGTGGAGGAGATGATCGAATCCTGCGCCACGTCGACGAGACGGCGGGTGAGATAACCCGAGTTCGCGGTCTTCAACGCCGTATCCGCGAGGCCCTTGCGGGCGCCGTGGGTGGAGTTGAAGTATTCGAGAACCGTCAGGCCTTCCTTGAAGTTCGAGATGATCGGGCTCTCGATGATCTCGCCGGAGGGCTTGGCCATCAGGCCGCGCATGGCGGCGAGCTGCTTCATCTGCTGCGGCGAACCGCGCGCGCCCGAATGCGACATCATGTAGATCGAGTTGATCGGCATGTCGCGGCCGTGCTCGTCCTTCTTCACCGACGAGATGCGGATCATCATCTCCTCGGCGAGCTTGTCCGTGCACTTCATCCAGGCGTCGACGACCTTGTTGTATTTCTCGCCCTGGGTGATGAGGCCGTCGTTGTACTGCTGCTCATATTCCTTGGCGGCGGCGCGCGTCTCCGAGACGATACGCTCCTTCGTCTCCGGCACGACCATGTCGTCCTTGCCGAAGGAGATGCCGGCCTTGAAGGCCTCGCGGAAGCCCAGCGACATGATGCGGTCGCAGAAAATGACCGTCTCCTTCTGACCGCAGTTGCGGTAGACGGTGTCGATCATGTTCGAGATTTCCTTCTTGGTCATCAGCTTGTTGACGACGTCGAAGGGAATCTTCACATGCTTCGGCATGAGCTGGCCGAGGATGAGACGGCCGGGCGTCGTGTCGAAGATCTTCGACACGCGCTCGCCCTTCTCATTATAGGTCCAGGCGCGCCCCTTGATCTTCGAATGCAGCGTGATCGCTTTCGCCGCGATCGCGTGCTCGATCTCGCCCTGATTGGCGAAGCACATGCCCTGGCCCGGCTCGCCGTCGCGCTCCAGCGTCAGATAATAGAGGCCGAGAACGATATCCTGCGAGGGCACGATGATCGGCTGACCATTGGCCGGATGCAGGATGTTGTTCGTCGACATCATCAGCACGCGCGCCTCGAGCTGCGCTTCGAGCGACAGCGGCACGTGCACGGCCATCTGGTCGCCGTCGAAGTCGGCGTTGAAGGCCGCGCAGACGAGCGGATGCAGCTGGATCGCCTTGCCCTCGATCAGCACCGGCTCGAAAGCCTGAATGCCGAGACGATGCAGCGTCGGCGCGCGGTTCAGCAGAACCGGATGCTCGCGAATGACCTCGTCGAGGATATCCCAAACCTCGGGCTTCTCCTTCTCGACGAGCTTCTTCGCCTGCTTGACGGTCGCGGAATAGCCCTTCGCGTCGAGGCGCGAATAGATGAAGGGCTTGAACAGCTCCAGCGCCATCTTCTTCGGCAGGCCGCATTGATGCAGCTTCAGTTCGGGACCGACGACGATGACCGAACGGCCCGAATAGTCGACGCGCTTGCCGAGCAGGTTCTGGCGGAAGCGGCCCTGCTTGCCCTTCAGCATGTCGGCGAGCGACTTCAGCGGACGCTTGTTGGCGCCCGTGATGACGCGGCCGCGACGGCCGTTGTCGAACAGCGCGTCGACGGCCTCCTGCAGCATGCGCTTCTCGTTGCGGATGATGATGTCCGGCGCGCGCAGTTCGATCAGCCGCTTCAGGCGGTTGTTGCGGTTGATGACGCGGCGATAGAGGTCATTGAGGTCAGACGTCGCGAAACGGCCGCCGTCGAGCGGCACGAGCGGACGCAGATCCGGCGGGATGACCGGAATCTCTTTCAGGATCATCCATTCCGGCTTGTTGCCCGACTGGATGAAGGCCTCGATGATCTTCAGGCGCTTGGCGAGCTTCTTGGGCTTGAGCTCGGTCTTCGCTTCGGCGATCTCCTGACGCAGCGACGCGGCGATGCCCTCGAGGTCCATCGACTCGAGCAGGCGGCGGATCGCCTCGGCGCCGATCATGGCGGTGAAGGTGTCCTGGCCGATATTCGTCCTGCGCCGTCAGATATTCCTCTTCCGACAGGAGCTGACGCTCCTTCAGCGGCGTGAGGCCCGGATCGATGACGATATAGGACTCGAAATAGAGGATGCGCTCGAGATCCTTCAGCGTCATGTCGAGCAGAAGGCCGATGCGCGAGGGCAGCGACTTCAGGAACCAGATATGCGCGACGGGCGCCGCAAGCGAGATATGGCCCATGCGGTCGCGACGGACGCGCGCGAGGGTCACCTCGACGCCGCACTTCTCGCAGATGACGCCCTTGTATTTCATGCGCTTGTACTTGCCGCACAAGCACTCGTAATCCTTGATCGGCCCGAAGATGCGCGCGCAGAACAGGCCGTCGCGCTCGGGCTTGAAGGTGCGGTAGTTGATGGTCTCGGGCTTTTTGATTTCGCCGAACGACCAGGAGAGGATCTTCTCCGGGCTCGCGATCGAAATCTGAATCTGGTCGAAGGCCTGCGTCGCCACGACCGGGTTGAAGAGATTCATGACCTCTTGCTGATTCATGGTCTTCTCCTGGACACGGTCGGGAATGCGCGTTTCGCATGCCCCGCCGGTCGAAAATCTTTCCGCGCCTCCCTTCTCCCGCTTGCGGGAGAAGGTGTCATGCGAAGCATGACGGATGAGGGCCCGCCCTCACCCGACCCCCGCTGACGCGGGGGCCATCCTCTCCCGCGCCGCGGGAGAGGGGACGTAGCGTTATTCCGCAGCCTCCGCGGTCGCCGCGGGTGGCGCGATCTCGTCCGTTTCCTCGATCGCATTGGTCAGCTCCACATTGAGCGCCAGCGACCGCATTTCCTTGATGAGCACGTTGAAGCTCTCCGGAATGCCGGATTCGAACGTGTCGTCCCCGCGCACGATCGACTCATAGACCTTGGTGCGGCCCGCGACGTCGTCCGACTTCACGGTCAGCATTTCCTGCAGCGTGTAGGCGGCGCCATAGGCTTCGAGCGCCCAGACCTCCATTTCGCCGAAACGCTGGCCGCCGAACTGCGCCTTTCCGCCCAGCGGCTGCTGGGTGACGAGCGAGTAGGGGCCGATCGAACGCGCGTGGATCTTGTCGTCGACGAGATGGTGGAGCTTCAACATGTAGATGTAGCCCACCGTCACCTTACGGTCGAAGGTTTCGCCCGTGCGGCCGTCGAACAGCGTCACCTGACCGGACGAGGCGAGCCCCGCCTTCGCAAGCATGTCGACGATGTCCTTCTCGCGGGCGCCGTCGAAGACCGGCGTCGCGATCGGCACGCCGCGGCGCAGATCCCTGGCGGTGTCGACGAGCGTCGTCTCGTCGAGGGTGTCGATCTCCGGGTCCGGCCCGTAGACGTCGGTCAGCGCGTTGCGCAGAACCTTGGCGTCCTTCGACTTCATATAGGCGTCGACGGCCTTGCCCACCTGCTTGCCGAGGCCCGCGCAGGCCCAGCCCAGATGCGTCTCCAGAATCTGGCCGACGTTCATGCGGCTCGGCACGCCGAGCGGGTTCAGCACGATGTCGACGGGCGTGCCGTCCTCGAGGAAAGGCATGTCCTCCTGCGGCACGATGCGCGAGACGACGCCCTTGTTGCCGTGACGGCCGGCCATCTTGTCGCCGGGCTGAATCTTGCGCTTCACCGCGACGAAGACCTTGACCATCTTCATCACGCCGGGCGGCAGCTCGTCGCCGCGCTGCAGCTTCTCGACCTTGTCGAGGAAGCGGTTTTCGAGGCCCTTCTTCGACTCGTCGTACTGCTTGCGAACGGCTTCGATCGACGCCATCAGCGAGTCGTCCTCGACGACGAACGTCCACCACTGCGAGCGGGGATATTCCTCGAGGGTCGCCTGAGTGAGCACCTGATCCTTCTTGAAGCTCTTCGGTCCGGCGATCGCCTTCCTGCCGATGAGCGTCTCGGAGAGGCGCGCATAGACGTTGCGGTCGAGGATGGCGAGCTCGTCGTCGCGGTCCTTGGCGAGACGCTCGATCTCCTCGCGCTCGATCGCCTGGGCGCGCTCGTCCTTCTCGACGCCGTGGCGGTTGAAGACGCGCACTTCGACGATGGTGCCCTGAACGCCCGGCGGCACGCGCAGGGACGTATCGCGCACGTCGGAGGCCTTCTCGCCGAAGATGGCGCGCAGAAGCTTCTCTTCCGGCGTCATCGGGCTTTCGCCCTTCGGCGTGATCTTGCCGACGAGAATGTCGCCCGCCTGCACCTCGGCGCCGATGTAGACGATGCCCGCCTCGTCGAGATTCTTCAGCGTCTCTTCCGAGACGTTGGGAATGTCGCGGGTGATTTCTTCCGGCCCGAGCTTGGTGTCGCGCGCCATCACCTCGAATTCGTCGATATGGATCGACGTGAACACGTCCTCCTTCACGATGCGCTCGTTGAGAAGGATCGAGTCTTCGAAGTTGTAGCCGTTCCACGGCATGAAGGCGACGAGCACGTTGCGGCCGAGCGCCAGATCGCCGAGGTCCGTCGAGGGACCGTCCGCGATGATGTCGCCCTTCTTCACCAGATCGCCGACGCGCACGAGCGGCTTCTGGTTGATGCAGGTCGACTGGTTGGAGCGCTGGAACTTCATCAGCCGGTAGATGTCGACGCCGGGCTTGGCCGGGTCGAGCTCTTCCGTCGCGCGCACGACGATACGGGTCGCGTCGATCTGGTCGACGACGCCGGTGCGGCGCGCCGAGATCGCGGCGCCGGAGTCGGCGGCGACGACAGCCTCCATGCCCGTGCCGACGAGCGGCGCATCGGCCTTCACGAGCGGCACGGCCTGACGCTGCATGTTCGAGCCCATGAGCGCGCGGTTGGCGTCGTCGTTCTCGAGGAACGGAATGAGCGCCGCGGCGACCGAGACGAGCTGCTTGGGCGACACGTCCATCGCGTCGACCTTTTCACGCGGCACCAGCATCACGTCGCCGGCGTGACGGCAGAGCACGAGGTCTTCGATCAGATTGCCGTCGGCGTCGATCGGCGCATTGGCCTGCGCGACGTGATATTTCGACTCTTCCATCGCCGAGAGATAGGCGACCTCGTCCGTCACCTTGCCGTCGCGCACGCGGCGGTAGGGCGCTTCGATGAAGCCGTATTTGTTCACGCGGGCGAAGGTCGCGAGCGAGTTGATCAGGCCGATGTTCGGGCCTTCCGGCGTCTCGATCGGGCAGATGCGGCCGTAATGCGTCGGATGCACGTCGCGCACCTCGAAGCCGGCGCGCTCGCGCGTCAGACCGCCCGGACCCAGCGCCGAGAGACGACGCTTGTGCGTGATCTCCGAGAGCGGGTTGGTCTGATCCATGAACTGCGAGAGCTGCGAGGAGCCGAAGAACTCGCGCACCGCGGCGGCCGCGGGCTTGGCGTTGATCAGATCCTGCGGCATGACCGTGTCGATGTCGACCGAGGACATGCGCTCCTTGATGGCGCGCTCCATGCGCAGCAGGCCGAGGCGATACTGATTTTCCATCAGCTCGCCGACCGAGCGCACGCGGCGGTTGCCGAGATGGTCGATGTCGTCGATTTCGCCGCGGCCGTCGCGCAGATCGACGAGCGCCTTCACCACCGCGAGAATGTCCTCGCGGCGCAGCGTGCGCATCGTGTCCGGCGCGTCGAGATCGAGGCGCATGTTCATCTTCACGCGGCCGACGGCCGAGAGGTCGTAGCGCTCCGCGTCGAAGAACAGCGAATGGAACATGGCTTCCGCCGTGTCCATCGTCGGCGGCTCGCCCGGACGCATGACGCGATAGATGTCGAACAGCGCTTCCTCGCGGTTCGAGTTCTTGTCGACCGCGAGCGTGTTGCGGATGTAGGGACCGACATTGATGTGGTCGATGTCGAGGATCGGCAGCTCGTCGAAGCCCTTTTCGAGCAGCACCGGCAGCGTCTTGGCGGTGATCTCGTCGCCCGCTTCCGAGAAGATCTCGCCCGTCGCCGGATCGAAGAGGTCCTGCGCGAGATACTGGCCGTAAAGGTCCTCGGCCGAAACGCGGATCGCCTTCACGCCCTTCTCGGCGAGCTGGCGCGCGGCGCGCACGGCGAGCTTCTTGCCCGCTTCGAGAATGACCTGGCCGGTGTCGGCGTCGATCATGTCGGCGACCGCCTTCACGCCCTTCATGCGCTCGGCGTCGAAGGGCATGCGCCAGTTTTCGCCATCGGCCTTGTAGGTGATGGTCTTGTAGAAGGTCGACAGAATCTCTTCGCCGTCGAGGCCGAGCGCGAAGAGGAGCGACGTCACCGGAATCTTGCGGCGGCGATCGATGCGCGCGTACACGATGTCCTTGGCGTCGAACTCGATGTCGAGCCAGGAGCCGCGATAGGGGATGATGCGGGCCGCGAACAGGAGCTTGCCGGAGGAGTGGCTCTTGCCCTTGTCGTGATCGAAGAACACGCCCGGCGAGCGGTGCATCTGCGAGACGATGACGCGCTCGGTGCCATTGACGATGAAGGTGCCGTTCGACGTCATGAAGGGCATGTCGCCCATGTAGACGTCCTGCTCCTTGATGTCCTTGACGGACTTCGCCTGCGTGTCGGGATCGACATCGAACACGATGAGGCGCAGCGTCACCTTCAGCGGCGCGGCGAAGGTCATGCCGCGCTGGCGGCATTCGTCGACGTCATATTTCGGCTGTTCGAATTCGTAGCGGACGAATTCGAGCAGCGCGACCTGCGAGAAATCGGAAATCGGGAAGACGGATTTGAAGACGGACTGGAGACCTTCGTCGGGGCGGCCGCCCTTGGGCTCGTCGACGAGCAGGAATTGATCGTAAGAGGCCTTTTGCACTTCGATCAGATTGGGCATCGCCGCCGCTTCGCGGATGTGACCGAAGAACTTGCGGGTGCGCTTGCGACCGGTGAACTTGCGGGCCGACGTCTGAGCCATGTCGCTTTTCGAGCCTCTTCTCATAAGGGCCGGGCCTGCTCGCTGCGAGCCGCTCTCTCGCCCTGTCGGGCGCCCGCCATGGCGCCCCCGTTCAACCGCGCGCGGCCCCGGCCTGAGCCGGGACCGCGAATCTCGTCACGCCGCCATGCGGGCGGCGGGCATATTACTTGAGCTCGACCTTGGCGCCGACCTTCTCGAGGGTCGCCTTGATCTTCTCGGCCTCTTCCTTGGAGGCGCCTTCCTTGACCGGCTTCGGCGCGCCCTCGACGAGGTCCTTGGCTTCCTTCAGGCCGAGACCGGTGATCGCGCGGACCTCCTTGATGACCTCGATCTTCTTGTCGCCGGCCGAAGCCAGGATCACGTTGAACTCGGTCTTCTCTTCAGCGGCCGGAGCGGCGGCGCCGGCAGCCGGAGCGGCGGCGACGGCCACGGCGGCAGCCGCGGAAACGCCCCACTTCTCTTCGAGGAGCTTCGCGAGCTCAGCCGCCTCGAGGACGGTGAGAGCCGAGAGGTCTTCGACGATCTTTTCGAGATTAGCCATTTGTAGCGTCCTTTGAATTTGGTTCGTTCTTGATCTGCGTGCCTCTTAGGCCGCGTCTTTGTTGGCGTAGGCGCCGAACACGCGCGCGAGCTTGGCGGCAGGCGCGGTCGAGAGCTGGGCGATCTTGGTCGCGGGCGCCTGGATGAGGCCCACGAGCTTGGCGCGCAGTTCGTCGAGAGACGGCATGGTCGCAAGCGACTTGACGCCGTCGGAGTTCAGCAGCGTGGCGCCCATGGCGCCGCCCAGGATGACGAACTTGTCGTGATCCTTGGCGAATGCCACAGCCACCTTCGGCGCCGCCACCGGATCGTCCGAATAGGCGATCAGGGTCGGTCCCTTCAGCAGGGAACCGAAATTGGCGACGCTCGCGCCATCAAGAGCGATCTTGGCGAGGCGGTTCTTGGCGACCTGAACAGTGGCGCCCTCGGCGCGGGCCCGCTTGCGCAGGGCCTGCATCTGGGCGACCGTCAAGCCGGAGTAGTGCGCAACGACGATAGCCCCGGCCCCGTTGAAGACCTGGTGCAACGCCGCGACGGCTTCTTTTTTCTCCGCTCTATCCACGGTTGCTCTCTTCGATAACTGGCGGGAAAATCCCGCCGGTTGCGACTTGCCGGCCGCGGGATGCGGTCGGCTCCGTAGATCCTGTCCCCAGAGCGCCTCGCCGGACAGCGAAAGCCCTGGTTGAAGGGGCGTGAACCAAATTCATAGGACGTCGGCGTTTCCGCCAGCGGCCGAAAATTCCGGTTTCCCCGTCTGTGCAGGCCGCTTTCGGGCGCCAGATTTCTCTGAGGCCCTCCAGCCGATTGAGCCGCTCGGGGTTGTGAAAAACCCCTCGACGGCGCCGGCAGTCTCGGACAGGACATGGCCGGACGGGACACGAGGTTCTACCCCCGGGTCCGCCGGCCTATCCACCGCCCATCCCCAAGCCATTGACAAAGCCTCGGTTCGGGCGGAAGCTCATATCTGAAAGCGGGGTTGGAAATCTAGGTCAACCCCGGAACGGCCTATTTAAAGGCCCCGCGCCCGTTTGCCAAGAGGTAAATTCGGGGTCTATGCGGTCGACCCCTCATTCGGCGCTTCGCGCCACCTTCTCCCGCAAGGGGAGAAGGGATGAGCTGAGAGTTTGCCGTCTTCCCCTTCTCCCCTTGCGGGAGAAGGCGGCTCTCGCGCAAGCGAGGGTCGGATGAGGGGGCCCCTCACGGCGTAAATTCCATCCTGATGCGCCCATTGCCGCCGTGACTGATGCGCGCCCCATGCGGGAGCGGGGGCGCTGCGTGGCGAGGCGCGGCCTGCCGGCCCAAGCCAGGGTTCCCGCCGCCGCGCTTGCCACCTTCGCTCGCCACGCCGGGATAGCTCGCGCCATGCTGGCCGCGCATCGGGCCGAAGGAGGCGAGGCAGAGGTTGTAGGCGTTGGGGTCCTTGATCGACTCGCAGTCGTCGATGGAACGCGGAGCGGCCAGGGCGGGAGACGCCAGCAGCAAAACGACAATGAGCGCCAAACCGTCATTGCGCGCGAAGCGAAACAATCCACGAGCCGTGATGAGGCTCTGGATTGCTTCGCTGCGCGCGCAATGACGGCTGATCGTCACCGCAGGGTCGCCCCGGTCTTTTTCTCCGCCTCGGCGACGATCTTCTGCGCCACGGCCTCGATCTCCGCGTCGGTGAGCGTCTTCTCGCGCGGCTGCAACGTCACGGCGACGCCGACGGATTTCTTGCCCTCCGGCACGCCGACGCCCTCATAGACGTCGAACACGCTGACCTCGGTGATGAGCGCCTTGTCGGCGCCCGCCACCGCCTTCGCCAGATCGCCCGCGAGCGCCGCGCGATCCACGATGAAGGCGAAGTCGCGGGAGAGCGGCTGGAGATCCGAGAGCTCCAGTTTCGGCTTGATCTTCGTCGGCTTCGCCTTCGGCGCCGGCAGCATGTCGAGGATGATCTCGAAGGCGGCGATCGGCCCTTCAACATCGAGCGCCTTCAGCGCGCGCGGATGCAGCTCGCCGAAATGGCCGACGATGGCCTTGGGGCCGAATTGCAGCGTCGCCGAGCGGCCGGGATGGAACCAGGACGGTCCGCCGGGAACGACCTGAAGCCCGCCGGTCGGCACGCCGAGCGCGCCGAGCAGCGCCATCACATCGGCCTTGGCGTCGAAGGCGCCGGCGCGTTGCGCGGGCGCGGACCAGTGACGCCCGGCGCCTGAAAGCCCGCGACGAATGCCGGCGGCGGCGAGTCGCTGACCCTTGTCGCTCGGATCGAGGAAGATCTGGCCCACCTCGAACAGCGCCTGATCGCCAAGTCCCCGCGCGGCGTTGCGATGGGCGGCGGCGACGAGGCCGGGTAGCAGGCTCGGGCGCATGTCGGAAAGATCGCTGGCGATCGGATTGGCGAGCGCAAGGCCCGGCGCGCCGCCGCCGAAAGCTTCGGCCTGCTCCTTCGAGATGAAGGACCAGGTGACGGCCTCGACCAGTCCCTGCGTGGCAAGCGCGCGGCGTGCGTTTCTGGCGCGCTTCTGCATCATCGTCAGCACAGGGGCCGCGACGCCATCCAGGCGCGGCAGCGGCGTCGAGGGCACATTGTCGACGCCGAGAATGCGGATGATTTCCTCGACGATATCGGCCTTGCCCTCGATGTCCGGGCGCCAGCTCGGCGCGAAAACCTTCGCGCGATCCTCGCCTGTCTTTTCGACAGTGAATCCGAGGCGTTCAAGGATCGCCGTGGCGTCGGCCTGCGAAACGTCGACGCCGGCGAGGCGCTGCGTCTCGGACCACGGGAAATCGACGACGCGGCGCGCGCGCGGCTCTTCGCCGACGATGACCAGTTCGGACGGCTCGCCGCCGCAGAGTTCGAGAACGAGCTGCGTCGCGAGTTCGATCCCCGGCAAAGCGAAACTCGGATCGACGCCGCGCTCGAAGCGGTAGCGCGCGTCGGTGACGATGCCGAGCTTGCGGCCCGTATGGGC
Organism: uncultured Alphaproteobacteria bacterium; assembly: GCA_963717565.1. GTDB lineage: Bacteria > Pseudomonadota > Alphaproteobacteria > Rhizobiales > Beijerinckiaceae > Methylocystis. Next base: position 121,843 of record CAVQWJ010000013.1, on the reverse strand, counting down.
GATGTTCTGCGGGTCCCACAGCGCGCTTTCGATCAGCACGTCTGTCGTGTCGTCGTTGCAGCCCGAGACCTCTCCGCCCATCACGCCTGCGATGGATTCGACGCCATGGTCGTCGCAGATGACGACCATGGTCTCATCGAGCTCATGCGTCCTGCCGTCGAGCGCGAGCAGCGTCTCGCCCTTCTTCGCGCGGCGCAAAACGAGATCGCCCTTCACCTTCTTGGCGTCGAAGACATGCAGCGGCCGCGCGCGGTCGAAGGTCATGAAATTGGTGATGTCGACGAGCGCATTGATCGGACGCAGACCGATTTCGCGCAGACGCTTTTGCAGCCAGGCGGGGCTCGGGCCGTTCTTCACGCCGCGCACGAGGCGAAGCGCGAAGAAGGGCGCCAGATGCTCGTCGCCCGTCGGCGAGGTCGCGTTTCACGTCGACAGGGCAGGGGAATTTGCCCTGCGCCGGAAGGATGGCTTTCTCCTTGAGAACGCCGAGCCCGGCCGCCGCGAGATCGCGCGCGACGCCATGGACGCCGGCCGCGTCGGCGCGGTTCGGCGTGAGATTGATCTCGATCACCGGATCGTCGAGATCGGCCCATTGCGCATAGACCTCGCCGACGGGCGCGTCCTCGGGCAGTTCGATGATGCCGTCGCTTTCGGTCGCCAGCTCCAGCTCCTCGAAGGAGCACAGCATGCCGAGCGACTCGACGCCGCGAATGACGCCCTTGCCGAGCGTGATCTTCTTGCCGGGGATATACGTGCCCGGCGCCGAGAAGACGCTCTTCAGCCCCGTGCGCGCATTGGGCGCGCCGCAGACGACCTGCACGAGGTCGCCCGAGCCCGTATCGACCTTGCAGACGCGCAGCCGGTCGGCGTTCGGATGCTGCGTCGCTTCGATGATCCGAGCAATCCTGAAGTCTTTCAGCTGCGCGGCGGGGTCGTGCACATATTCGACCTCGAGGCCGATGCGGGTGAGCGTCTCGACAATCTCGGCGAGACTGGCGGATGTGATGAGATGCTCTTTGAGCCAGGAGAGGGTGAGTTTCATGGGCGATTCTTGAAAATGAGGTAGACGGCGAGCGTTCGGCGGTCTTGTGCGGACAGGTCTCTCAAAGCCTGCATGATAATGCGCGCCGATTGAACCAGCCCGTCGCACTCGGATCTTTTATATAGACGTCCGCTCGGCAAATAGTCAGCACGAATTCTCTCGCTCTGGAGGTCCACGATGCGTTCGCCTATCGCCTTTAGGGCTGGACTGTTATTGAGAGGGGCTGCGTTGAACGCCGCTTTCAGGGATTTATGATCGAGAGCGCGGTAGACGCGCTCGAACTCGGGTGTTTTTTTCAGTGCGGCGCTCGCGCCGAGAAGTTCCGCCGCGCAGAGTGAAGTGACCGCGTGAAACACTGCATAATAGGCGGTGCTGACCGCCCGTCGCTCGACAGTCGCGCTCTCGATTTCCCGGCTCTGGCGAGAAAGCTCCTCGGCGAGCCAGAGCAGGCGTTCCGCCATCGTCATTTTCAATGTGTTCCAGGCGCGGATTCTTCGTCTTCTCCGCCGAAATTGTCGGCGCCCGGAAAATCCTGGCGGAGAAACACGTATCTTTTGTCGCCTTCCTTTTGAAGACGCGTTCTTATCTCTCCGACAGAGTCGTACAGCTCCCCCGTATCGTCGACAGGCCGTGCGAGATGGACGGTGACGCGGATGATCTCTTCGCCGTCGAAATCCTCTTCGACTTTCACGTCCGCGCTGGAATAGCCGTTCTTGGCCAAGCGTTGACTCAGCACGCCGGTGACGACCTCTTTAACCTGCGACAGGTTCATGTCGTGTCTCCGTCTCAACTGCTCAACCCGCCGGCAAGCGTCGGGAAATCCAGCGGCCGAAACCCATAATGCTCCAGCCAGCGCGTGTCCGCGTCGAAGAAGGCGCGCAGATCGGACATGCCGTATTTCAGCATGGCGAGGCGGTCGATGCCGACGCCGAAGGCGAAGCCCTGATAGACGTCCGGATCGTGTCCGCAATTGCGCAGGACGTTCGGGTGCACCATGCCGCAGCCGAGAATCTCCATCCAGTCCTCGCCCTCGCCGAAGCGGATTTCGCCGCCCTGGCGCCGGCACTGCACATCGACTTCCATCGACGGTTCGGTGAAGGGGAAGAAGGACGGCCGCATGCGCAGCTTCACGCCCTTCACCTCGAAGAAGCTCTTCAGAAACTCCTCCAGCACCCATTTGAGATGGCCCATATGGGTCGACTGGTCGATGACGAGTCCCTCGACCTGATGGAACATCGGCGTATGGGTCTGGTCGAAGTCGCAGCGATAGACGCGACCCGGGCAAATCACGCGGATCGGCGGCTTTTGCGAGAGCATGGTGCGCACCTGCACCGGGCTCGTATGGGTGCGCAGAAGCTTCTTCTCGCCGGCTTCCGGAGACAGGAAGAACGTGTCCTGCATCTCGCGGGCGGGATGACCTTCCGGGAAGTTCAGCTTCGTGAAATTGTAATCGTCGCTCTCGATGTCCGGCCCCTCGGCCACGGCGAAGCCCATGTCGGCGAAGATCACCGACAACTCGTCCATCACCTGCGAGATCGGGTGAATGCGGCCGCGCTCCAGCGGGCTCGTCCCGGCGGGGAGCGTCACGTCGAGCGTCTCGGCCTTCAGACGCGCCTCAAGCGCGGCTTCCGCGAGTTCGGCGCGGCGGGCGGTCAGCGCCTCGGTCGCCCTGTCCTTGAGCGCGTTGATCTTCGCGCCCTCGGTCTTGCGCTCCTCGGGCGACATTTTGCCCAGCGTCGAGAGCAGCGCCGAAATCGCGCCTTTCTTACCCAGCGCCGCGACGCGGACGGCCTCCAGCGCGGGCTCGTCGGCGGCCTCGGCAATCTGGCGCAGCGTATCTTCTTCGAGTTTGGCGATATCGGTCATTTTGCGCTTTTGCCCTGCGGGGAAGGCAAAGCCTGTCAACCTCGCCCCGCTGCCTGAATTCCCGCGCCTTCTGCCATGCGCGGGGGCTTCTGTCGAGGCGGCTAGAGGGCTGGCCGCGAGCGGTGGGTGAAAAGCTGCGCCAGCGCCGAGGAGGCGACGCGGGACTGGACGTCGTCGGCGCGGCTGGTCAGCACGATGGGCACGCGGGCGCCGAGCACGATCCCGGCGGTGTCGGCTCCGGCGAGAAAGACGAGCTGCTTGGCCAGAATATTCCCCGCCTCCAGGTCCGGGGCGACCAGAATGTCCGGGTCTCCCGCCACCTCGGAATCGATGTTCTTGGCGTCGGCCGCCTCGCGAGAAATGGCGTTGTCGAAGGCGAGCGGTCCGTCGAGGACCGCGCCGGCGATCTGGCCGCGATCGGCCATTTTGCATAAAGCGGCGGCTTCGATCGTCGAGGGGATTTTCGCCTCCACCGTCTCCACGGCCGAGAGAATGGCCACCTTGGGCCGCTCGATGCCAAGGGCGTGGGCGAGATCGACCGCATTGCGGATGATGTCGCGCTTGATGTCCAGCCCCGGCGCGATGTTGATGGCCGCGTCGGTGACGAGCAGCAGCTTGTGATAGGTGGGCGCGTCGATGACGAAGACATGGCTGATGCGCCGGTCGGTGCGCAGGCCCGTGCCCTCGCGCACCACGGCGGCCATGAGCTCGTCCGTGTGTAGCGCGCCCTTCATGATGGCGTGCAGCTTGCCGCGCCGGACCATCTCGACCGCCTGATCCGCCGCCGCATGGCTGTGCGGCGCCTCGACGACGTCGATGTCGTCGAGCGAGACGCCGGCCGCGCGGGCGGCGGCCTCCATCTTTTTGCAGGGGCCGATCAGGGTGGGAACGATGAGCCCGGCGTCGCGGGCGGCGAGGGCGCCTTCCAGCGAGGGGCGGTCGCAGGGATGCACGACGCCCATGCGGATCGGCGGCAGCGCCTGCGCCCGCTCGATCAGCGCGCGCAGCAGGGCGCCGTGCGGGCGGGGAAAGACGGAAACGGGCGTGGGAGAGACCCTGCCGCTTTTGCTCTCGCTCATGAAAACCTGCTCAGGCAACAGGATCGCGGGCGATACGCTCGGTGAAGAATTTCGCCGCGCGCGCCCACGACTTGTCATTGTCGCCGCGGAAATCGAAGCCCTGATGATAAAGGAGTTCGCCGGAAGACGCACGCGCGATGGAAACGGCCATGCTCAGGATGAGCGTGCTCACCTTGTTGACGACTCCGGTCATGACCAGATCGGCGCCGACTTCTCTCGCAAGCGAAATCTCGCAGCCGTTGCAGGTGCGGAAATACGTCTGCTTCAGAATCTGATCGATCTTGCCCTGTATCGGCGCGCGATCCGCAATCTCATAGGTTCCGCGCTCGGCGAGGCCCCTGGCGATCTCCTCGCGCACATCGATGAGCCGGCGCGCATGGTCCGCGCGTTGATCGATGGGTTCGCCGGATGTGTCGATAATCTCGAAATCGAGCACCAGAAGACGCTTGCCGGTTTTCAAACCCGTTTCGGCGCGCGTCGCGAAGGGCAGCAGTGCGGCCGCGCCGATCAGAGAGCGCCGGTCGAGCGTCAATCCTTTGCTCCATATTTGTGCAGATGCGCGCCATGCGCCGAGAGCCATGCTTCGGCGCGGTCTGTCTCGGGACAGAGGCGACGCGCCACCGACCAGAATTTTGGAGAATGGTCCAGATGCGCCAGATGCGCAACTTCATGCGCCGCAAGATAGTCGAGAACGAAAGGCGGCGTCATGATCAGGCGCCAGGAGAAATTCAGCGATCCGCTCGATGAGCAGGAGCCCCAGCGGCTCACCGGATCGCGCAGCCCGACGCCGCGCGGCGTCAGCCCCAGCGTCGAGGTGTGACGCGCCACGGCGCTTTCCAGATCGCGCCGCGCCTCGCGCTTGAGAAAATCCTGGACGCGGCGGTGCATGTGCTCCGCCTGGCCGGCGACGCAGAGCGCGAGACCCGGCTCGATGTCGTCGCGCTGTTCGGTCCAGACCGTCCCGCGTCGCTCCGGCGTATGGAGCAGCGCATGTTCGACGCCTCTCAGCGGCACGACGGAGCCATGCGCGAAGGGGATTGTCGCGGGCAAGCGGTTGAGCCGCGCCGCGATCCATGCGGCGTGACGCTCAGCGAAAGCGCGCGCGTCTCGCAGGGACGCCCGCTTCGGCATGGTCAGCACCGCGTCGCGCGCGGCGAAGCGCACGCGCAAGGTGAAGCGGCGCGCGGTCGTCGCCCGACGCAGCGCGACGACGATGGTTTCGCCGGCGTGCTCGAGTGTGATGAGAGACGAAGCTGTCTGATCGGCTGCGTCGCGCAGGAGTCGAAGCATGACGGCATGCTAGCGAAATGCGGGCCGAGTCGCGAGTTACAAAATGACGAAGCAGCGCAAAATTTTTCGTGACCTCACATCGGGCGCGCTCGCAGTCCCCTCTCCCTCGCGGGAGAAGGCGGCGCCAAGCCCCCGATGAAGGGGCGATGACTACAGATAACGCTGAAGGTCCTTCGCCGCTTCCTCGGGTTTGCGTCCGACATTGAAGGCGGTGACGAAATGACCGTTTTTGTCCATGAGATAAACGGCGGAAGAGTGATCGACCGAATAATCTCCATCCTTGCCGGGCGCGCGTTTCGCATAGATGCGATAGCCGCGCAGCATGGCGTCGACCTGCGCGCGTTCGCCGGTCAGACCAATGATTCGCGAGTCGAAATTGGCGAGATAGTCCTTGAGAACCTGGGGCGTGTCGCGCTCGGGATCGGTCGTGACGAAGACGCCGCCGATATTGGCGTCGGGGCCGAGCGCGCGGAGGATTTCCGACATTTCAAACAGCGTGGTGTGACAAACGTCGGGACAATTCGTGTAGCCGAAGAAGACGAGATGCGGCTTGCCGAGCATGACCGTCTCATTGACCTGCTGCCCGGCGTGCGAGGTGAGCTGGAATGCGCCGCCGATGGCCGAAGACGGCGGAGCGGGCGTCGTGTTGTTCGTGATGACGACAAATGCGCCGAACACGAGCGCAAAGACAGCGCCCGCGCCGATGAGCAACGGCCTGGAAACGCCAGGGCCGTTCCCTGCAGTCTTGTCGCCGCGCTTGCCGGCCTTGCCATTGCTCTTGACCGTACCCTTGGCCATGTCGCCTTCCCTGTGCTTTCTTTTTCTTTCGCCCGTTTACAGGCGGCTTTGTTCGTTGGGGAGCAAGTCAGTCGACGAGGACGATGCGCCCGCCGCCGCAAAGATCGACTTCGCCCGCGTCCGAAAAGTCTTCGAAGGCCCAGCGCGCCTCGAAGTGGCACCCCGCGACCCCCGTGACCGGCAATTTGGCCGTCGCGCCGGCGGCGAGCGGTTTCTCGAGCTTCGCCACAATGACTTCCGCCGTCTTGTCCTTCCCGGGAATGACAATCTGGAAATCCAGCAACGGCACATGGCGTTTGTTTTCGAGATTGACGGCCGCCGCAAGCTCCGGCGCCATCGACTCCGACCGATGCGCGTCGGCCGTCGACGCGCAGAGCGTCAGAACTGTCATGGCGGCTATGGCGCTGCGCTTACTCAATGCTTCCCCTCGAGGCGGGAACTTATCCCGGCCCGCGGCTTTCGCCAAGCCATGCCTTGCTGCACGACCCCTGCTCCGACGCGCCCCGGGGTTCTTTGCGGCGCCTGCGAGAAGATGTAGCTTTGCGAGAGTCCCTGATTCCTCTCGGAAAGCCGCGCCCATGAGTGACAAACCCAGCGAGACCCCGAATGGCGTCCCCGGAAAAATTCTCGTCGGCGCGACCCAAGCGACAGACCACGGGACAGACCATGGGGCCGGGGCGCGGGCCTATCGCTATCTCACGCTTGCGCTCGGCAATCGCCACGGGCTGATCGCGGGCGCCACGGGCGGCGGCAAGACCGTCTCTTTGCAATTGCTGGCGGAAGGCTATTCCAACGCCGGGACCGCCGTGTTTCTCGCGGACGTCAAGGGCGATCTCGCGGGCCTCTCGCAGCCCGGCGAGGGCAAGCCGGCCTTCGTCAAACGCGCCGGGGAAATCGGCGTCGACTATCAGCCGGACCGCTTCCCGGTCGTTTTCTGGGACGTGTTCGGCGAGCAGGGCCATATGGTCCGCGCGACCGTGTCGGAGATGGGCCCGCTGCTCTTCTCGCGCCTTCTCGACCTCAACGACACGCAGGAAGGCGTTCTCAACATCGTCTTCAAGGTCGCCGACGAGCAGGGGCTCCTGCTGCTCGATCTGAAGGATCTGCGCGCCGCGCTCAACCATGTCTCCGCAAACGCCAGCGAGTTCAGGGCCAAATACGGCAATATCGCGCCGGCGAGCGTCGGCGCCATCCAGCGCCAGCTTCTCGTGCTGGAGACGCAGGGCGGCGACAAATTCTTTGGCGAGCCGGCGCTGGATATAGCGGATTTCATTCGCACCGACCGCGACGGGCGGGGCGTGATCAATATCCTTTCGGCCGATCGCCTGATGAGCTCGCCGCGCCTCTATGGCACCTTCCTCCTGTGGCTTCTCTCGGAGATATTCGAGATGCTTCCCGAGGTCGGCGATCTCGACAAGCCGAAGCTCGTCTTCTTCTTCGACGAGGCGCATCTTCTCTTCGAGGACGCGCCCAAGGCGCTTTTGTCGGCAATCGAGCAGGTGGTGCGACTCATCCGCTCCAAGGGCGTCGGCGTTTATTTCGTGACCCAAAATCCGCTGGATGTGCCGGATACGGTTCTTGGCCAACTCGGCAATCGCATCCAGCATGCGCTGCGCGCCTTCACGCCCCGCGATCAGAAAGCGGTGCGCGCGGCGGCTGAGACCTTCCGAAAGAATCCGTCCTTCGACACGTCAGACGCCATCATGCATCTCGGGGTCGGCGAGGCGCTCGTCTCCATGCTCGGCGACAAGGGCGCGCCGGAGATTGTCGACCGCGTGCTGATCGCGCCGCCTTCGGCCCGCGTCGGGCCGATTACCCCGGAGGAGCGCGCGCAGATCATTCGCGCCAGCAAATTCGGCGAGAAATACGATACGGCTGTCGACCGCGAGTCGGCCTTTGAGACCCTCGAGGGCCGCGCCGCGGGCGCGGAAGAGGGCGCCGGCGGGGGCGGCTGGATGGGGACGATTGTCGGCGGCGTGCTGGGGACCCTGTTCGGATCGAAGCGCGGGAAGCGGCTGTCGCCGGCTGAAATCGCCCTGCGCTCCGCCGTTCAGAGCGCCGCCCGCTCGGCCGGGACGCAGATCGCGAAGCAGATTTTGCGGGGAACGCTGGGCGGAATCAGTAAATAGCGGCGCCCGGGAGGCAGGAAGGCGGCTGTCCGGGCCAGCCGAATATTACGGATTCTTAATCCCGACTTTAGCGACTTGTCACGCGAAGCCGATTTTCCCGGGACCCCTTTCCGGCCTATACTAACCTCGTTGCGGTCGGCGATAGCGCGATCGCCCATTGCGGGTTTGCCGTCGCCCGGGAGCCCGCCAGGAGGGACGACATATGGCGAATTCCTTGCCCATCGTCGCGGAAGGCGGTCTTTCCCGCTACCTCGCCGAAATCCGTCGCTTCCCCATGCTGGAGCCCCAGCAGGAATATATGCTCGCCAAGCGCTGGCGCGAGCACGAAGACCCCAAGGCCGCGCAGGAGCTCATCACCTCGCATCTTCGCCTCGTCGCCAAGATCGCGATGGGCTATCGCGGCTATGGCCTGCCGATCGGCGAAATCGTCTCCGAGGGCAATGTCGGCCTGATGCAGGCGGTCAAGCGCTTCGAGCCCGACCGCGGCTTCCGCCTCGCCACCTATGCGATGTGGTGGATCCGCGCGTCGATTCAAGAATATATCCTGCGTTCCTGGTCGCTCGTGAAAATGGGCACCACCGCGAGCCAGAAGAAGCTGTTCTTCAACCTGCGCAAGGCGAAGAGCCGCATCTCCGCCTATGAGGAAGGCGATCTGCGCCCCGAGAACGTCGAGAAGATCGCGACGAGTCTCGGCGTTTCGAAGCAGGATGTGATCGATATGAACCGCCGGATGAGCGGCGACGCCTCGCTCAACGCGCCGCTGCGCGAAGAGGGCGAGGGCGAGTGGCAGGACTGGCTCGTCGACACCAGCGACGATCAGGAGCACATTCTCGCCGCGCAGGAGGAGAGCAGCAATCGCATGAAGGCGCTTCGCGGCGCCCTCGACGTGCTCAATCCCCGCGAGCGCCGCATCTTTGAGGCCCGCCGCCTCGCCGACGATCCGGTGACGCTCGAGCAGCTCTCCGAGGAGTTCGGCGTCTCCCGCGAGCGCGTGCGCCAGATCGAGGTGCGCGCCTTCGAGAAGGTGCAGGCGGCGGTCAAGACCGGCGTCGCCCGCATGGAAGAGGCGCATCACGCGGCGATGTAATCTCGCGCCTCCGCCACCCGTGCGGGGGAGGCGCCGAGACGGCGCCGCGCTATATGCGGCATGACTGAAACCGGAGTTTTCGTTCATGTCGCATTGGCTGATCGCCGGCGCCAGCCGGGGCATCGGGCTCGAACTCGTCAGACAGCTCGTCGCGCGCGGCGAGCAGGTGACCGCGAGCGTGAGAGCGGGCGGCGAGGAGCTGGAAAAAGTGCTCGCGCCGGCTGGAAAGACAGGCCGCGTCCTCGTTTTCGACACGCGCGACGAAGCCGCGGCGCGCGCCGCCGCCGCGCAGGTGAGCGAACCCGTCGACGTTCTCATCGCCAACGCCGGCGCCTATGGGCCGCAGCGCCAGTCCTCGCTGGACATGGATTTCGACGGCGTTCTCGATCTTCTCAATATCAACGCGCTCGGGCCCGTTGCGCGTCGCGCAGGCTTTTCTGCCGCAGCTGCGGCGGGGCGAGCGGCCGCGCATCGTCTTCATGTCGAGCGTGCTCGGCTCCATGGCGCTGGAAGGAACCTTCAACGTCGGCTATCGCGCCTCCAAGGCGGCGCTCAACAAGATCGGGCAATGTCTCGCCGACGACCTCAAGCCGGAAGGGATCGCCGTCGTCTCGATGCATCCGGGCTGGGTGCGCACCGACATGGGCGGGCCGAATGCGACGCTCGGCGTCGAGGAAAGCGTGGCGGGGATGCTCCGCGTCGTCGATGGCCTGACGATCTCGGACACGCGCCGCTACCTCGATTATCGCGGCGAGGATATCGATTGGTAATTACCGCCGCGACGCGTCGATCGCGGCGCGTGCGCGCGTCTCCAGTTCTTCCGCGGCGGCCCTTGTCAGACGTGCTCGCGGCGTCTCCACATCGAGAGTCGCGACAACATGGGCCGGGCGCGGCGAGAGCAGGAAAATCCTGTCTGCAAGCGCAATCGCCTCGGAAAGATCATGGGTGACGATCAGCGTCGTGATGTGTTTTTCGTCGATCAGGGCGGCAATCTTCTCGCGCAATTCTCGCGCAAGCGCGGCGTCGAGCGAGACGAGCGGTTCGTCCAGCAGCAGCAGATCGGGCTTCACCGCGAGCGCGCGGGCGAGCGCCACGCGTCGCGCAAGGCCCAGCGACAGTTCGCCGGGAAAATGCGTGGCGTGCTCGGAGAGGCCCAGCTCCGACAGCAGCGCGGCAATTTCATCTTCATGCGCTTGCGGGGCGGCGATGCGGAGATTGTCGGCGACGCTGCGCCAGGGCAGGAGGCGCGGCTCCTGAAACACCATGCCGAGCCGCCCATGCGCCGGCAGCGCGATATGTCCCGCATAATCCTGATCTAGTCCGGCGATGAGCCGCAGCAGGGTCGTCTTGCCGCAACCCGACGGGCCGACGACGGCGCCGGCCTGACCCATCGGCAAAGTGAGGCGCAAATCCTCCAGCGTGCGCAGCGCGGGGCCGTTGGCGCGCTGGTGATCTTTAGAGGCGATCGCGACGCTGAGCGACGCCGCGCCGCCATCGGGCGACATATCGTTCAAGGGGCTGCACCAGAAGCGTTTCGACGCCGAGCATCAGCGCGACGAAGGGGAGAGCATAGGCGAGCAGCAGCTTCATGTCGAAGAGCTGGAACGCCATGTTGATTTCGAAGCCGACGCCGTTCGGACGGCCGAGCAGTTCGACGACGAGCACGATCTTCCACACGAGCGAAAGACCCGAGCGCGTCGCCGCCGCGAAATAGGGCGCAAGCTGCGGCAGCACGAGATGCCGCAGACGCGCCGCGCGCGAGAAGCGGAAGGCCTGCGCCATTTCCTCGAGCTGCGGATCGAGCGCGCGGGCGCCTTCGCGGATGACGACGATGGCGTTGGGCAGCTTGTTCAGCGCCACGGCGCCGATGGCGGCGGCCTCTGTCAGCCCGGCCCAGACATAGGCCAGCACGATGACGACCAGCGCCGGCAGATTGAGCAGCACGACAAGCCAGGGATCGAGCAGCCGGTCGACGAGCCGGCGCCTGCCCATGACATAGCCGATCGCTGCGCCGAGACTCATCGCCAGCAGGAAGGAAGCGAGGACGCGCGCGAGCGTGACGGCGAGGTTCGAAAACAGCGCGCCGGATTGCGCTTCCTTCAGGATCGCGTCGAAGACGGCGAGCGGACCCGGCAGGCGTCGCGGATCGGAGACCCAGGCGCCGATCTGCCAGAAAAGGATCAGCGCCGCGAGCGAGGCGAGGCGGATCAACGCTCGCTCTTGTAGAAGGTTCCGGGATCGAGCGTCTTGCCGGGACCGACAAGCTTCTCGCCGCCGATCTCCGCGAGCACGCGATAGAGCGCGGCGGCGTCTTCCTCCTCCGCCGCGACGCTGCGTTTGGGAACGCCCGCGATATAGCGCTTGCGATAGATGGCGAGCGTCGCCGCGTCCTTCGGACCGATGCGCTGCGCGGCGGCGGCCCAGGCCTTGTCGTCCGTGGCGATGAGATTTTTCGCCTTCGCCGTCATGGCGAAGAAGCGCGTGAGCGCGTCCCTGTTCTTCGCGGCGAAAGCGTCGTCGAAGACATAGCCGGTGATGACGACGTCGCCCTTGGCGCCGAGCGCCTTCTCCACATCCGCAATTTCGATGGCGCGCGCGAATCCCTTGCCTTCGAGATCGGCGGCGAAATTCCAGAACTCCAGCGCGGCGTCGAGCTCGCCCTGCAACGCCTTTTCCGCAATGAGCGGCGGCGCGCCATAGAGCACTGTGGCGGATTTTTCGAGATCGACGCCCTGTTTGAGCGCATAGGCCTTGAGCATCAGCCAGCTCTTGTCGAGCGGCCCGCCCGCGACGCCGAGCTTCTTGCCGGCGAGGTCCTTCACGCTTTTGATCGCGGCGTCTTTGGTCATCACCGCGCCCACGCCGGTGGAATAGGGATAGAGCGTCAGCTTCGCGCCTTCGGCGCGTTCCCGCGCGACCCACAGCCAGTCCGAGACGATGATGTCGGCGCCGCCGCCCTGAATGGCGATCTTGCCGGCTTCGGGCGAGGCGAGCTCCGTGACGTCGAGCTCGAGCCCGGCCTCCTTGTCGAGACCGAAGGCGCGCACGACCGCCATCTCCCAGCCGGTGGTGCCGGTCTTTTGCAGCGCGAGCCGCAGTTTTTCGGCGCTCGCCGGCGTGGCGCAAAGCAGAGCGGCGGCGAGGAGGGCGAGGCGGCGTTTCATGTATCTTTCCTGCGATGGGCGAAAGGTCTTAGCGCAGCTTCACGCCGTCGTCGATTGTCGACCCTGCCGGCCAAGCATCGTCTGGTAGATAACCATCGTCTCCGCCACATGCCGGTCAAGCGACGCAGGCGCCGCCCAATAGGCGTCATAGGCGCGGCGCGACATCTCCCCGATCACGGCGTCATTCATCAGCTCCCGGATCGCTGCGGCGAGCGAATTCGCATCGCCGCTCCTGAACCATCGGCCCGTCACGCCGTCCTCGACCGCCTCCCGCGCCGCGCAGCCGTCGGCGACGATGGCCGGCGTGCCCATGGCCTTGGCTTCCAGCGCGGTCAGTCCGAAGGTCTCGTGCCACAGCGAGGGAAAGACCAGCACGCGCGCGGCGCGCATCGCCTCACGGACGTCCGCCGGCGCGCGCCAGCCGAGAAGCCGCGCTTGCGGATACTGAGTGGCAAGCTCTCCCGCGATGGGGCCGTCGCCGATGAACACCGGCGCGACGCCTGCCCGCCGCGCGGCTTCGGCGAAGAGGAGCGCTCCTTTCTCCGGCGACAGGCGGCCGACGAAAAGAAAGTCGCCGCCTGTTGGATCGGCCTTGTGGCCGAGCGGTTCGGCTTCCACAGGGTTCGTCACGCGATGGATCGCAGCGCTTTTCGGCAGGCAGTTTTGCAGGACCTTCTCCTGCAGGTCCGAGAGCAGAATGATGTCGGAAAAAGTCTCGGCGAGCCGCGCGACGCGCTGCGCCGCCAATAGCCGGACGTTGCGCCAGAGCTTGAAAGGGTAATTGCGCGAGTCGCAATGCGTCGCCCAGCAGGCGGCGGACATGGGGATCAGCGGACAGACCGCGCCCTTCTGGAAATCATAGAAGCCGCCGTTCGGGCAATGCAGGAAATATTCGTGCATCGTATAGGCCGCGGGCAGGCCCGAGGCGCGGATGGGTCCGGCGATGGCGGGAGAGAGGGCTTTGGCCCAGCCGTGGACATGGACGATCCTGTTCTCTCCGGGCAGCTTCGCCAGCGTCTCGCCGAGCGCTTTTGCGGCCTTGCCGTTCCAGATTCCCTGCCGGGCGGCGTCGAGGCGGGAGGGGTTGGCGAGAATGTCCTTCTGGTCGAGACAGACCGTCTCTACTCCCGCCGCCGCCAGCCGTGGATCGACCGGCCCGCAGGCCGAAAAGAAGATCACCCGCGCCCCCGCCGCCGCGAGCCCCAATGCGCTGTCCAGCGCGACCTTGGCCTGCCCGCCGTTGACATGGGCGTGGTCGGCGCAGATGACGATGGTGAGCTTGGGCATGGCGGGTTTCCGGATGGCGGGGCGAGTTTGGCGTTTCCGGCTTGCAGGGGAGTTAAGACCGCCCTGCGACGCCGCCTGCCGAAGGATTTCCTCATCCTGAGGAGCCGCCGAAGGCGGCGTCTCGAAGGACGGGGAAATCCGATATCCAGCCACCGCCGGGGCGGCCATCCTTCGAGACGGCCCTTCGGGCCTCCTCAGGATGAGGGCGCCGGGTTCGGGATGGTGTCGGCTGGCTTTGCCGAGACTGATAACCGAAGGATTTCCTCATCCTGAGGAGCCGCCGAAGGCGGCGTCTCGAAGGACGAGGAAATCCGGTATCCAATCAACGCCGGGGCGGCCCATCCTTCGAGACGGCCCTTCGGGCCTCCTCAGGATGAGGGCGCCGGGTTCGGGATGGTTCGGCTGGCTTTGCCGAGACTGATAACCGAAGGATTTCCTCATCCTGAGGAGCCGCCGAAGGCGGCGTCTCGAAGGACGAGGAAATCCGGTATCCAATCAACGCCGGGCCGGCCCATCCTTCGAGACGGCCCTACGGGCCTCCTCAGGATGAGGGTGCTGGAATTTGGATGAGGGCGCCGGCCCATGCCTTCCCCTTCCGAATCACGCTAATATGCGCCCATGGCCACGAAACCTGATCTGTTCGGCGGCGCGCCGCGCAAGGCGCCCGCGCCCAAAACACCCGCGAAATCCGCCCCCGTGGAATATTCCGCGGCCTCCATCGAGGTGCTGGAGGGGCTGGAGCCCGTGCGCCGGCGGCCCGGCATGTATATCGGCGGCACCGACGAAGCCGCGATGCACCACCTCTTCGCCGAGGTGCTGGACAACGCCATGGACGAGGCGGTGGCCGGTCACGCCACCTTCATCGAGGTGACGCTGGAGCCGGGCGGCTGGCTTACCGTCATCGACAATGGGCGCGGCATTCCGGTCGGCCCGCATCCCAAGATGAAGGACAAGTCGGCGCTGGAAGTCGTCATGACGGTGCTTCACGCCGGCGGCAAGTTTGATTCCGGCGCCTATCAGACCTCCGGCGGTCTGCATGGCGTCGGCGTCTCCGTGGTCAATGCGCTGTCCGAAAAGCTCGAAGTCGAGGTGGCCATCGCCGGCCAGCTCTACCGGCAGGAGTTTTCGCGCGGCCTGCCGCTCGGCAAGCTCAAGGAGATGGGCAAGATCTCCAACCGGCGCGGCACGCGGGTGCGTTTCAAACCCGATCCGCAGATCTTCGGCGAGAGCGCTCATTGGAAGCCGGCGCGGCTTTTCCGCATGTCGCGCTCCAAGGCCTATCTCTTCGGCGGCGTCGAAATCCGCTGGCGCTGCGATCCGTCGCTGATCGAGCCCGGCAGCGATACGCCCGCCGAAGCCGTGCTGCGCTTCCCCGGCGGGCTGAAGGATTATCTCGGCCGCGAGACGCACGGCAAGGAGCTCGTCACCGATCAGCCCTTCGTCGGCAAGGTGACGCGCGAGGGCGGCCATGGCTCGCTCGAATGGGCCGTGTCCTGGCTCGCGGAGGACGACGGCTTCGTCCATTCCTATTGCAACACCATTCCCACGCCCGACGGCGGCACGCATGAGGCGGGCTTCCGCAGCGCGCTGCTGAA
The DNA here is from genome assembly GCA_963717565.1 of uncultured Alphaproteobacteria bacterium. Lineage (GTDB taxonomy): Bacteria > Pseudomonadota > Alphaproteobacteria > Rhizobiales > Beijerinckiaceae > Methylocystis. The sequence goes on along the minus strand of CAVQWJ010000013.1, from coordinate 106,506 downwards.
GGCGTTGAAGGATCACGCCGAACGCGTCAATCAGGCCAAGCGCGCCAGGGACGTCACCGGCGACGATCTCATGGGCCAGGCGGCGGCGATGATCTCCGTCTTCATCCGCGAGCCGGAGTTTCAGGGCCAGAACAAGAGCCGGCTGATGACGGTGGAGGCCGCGCGCATCGTCGAAAACACGGTGCGCGACGCCTTCGACCACTGGCTCGCCGCCGCGCCGACGCAGGCCAACAAGCTGCTCGATTTCGCGGTGACGCGCGCCGAGGACCGCCTGCGCCGCCGCGCCGAAAAGGACATCGCCCGCAAGACGGCGACGCGCAAATTGCGCCTGCCGGGCAAGCTCGTCGATTGCACCAATAATTCGGCGCAAGGCTCGGAGCTGTTCATCGTCGAAGGCGATTCCGCCGGCGGCTCGGCGAAGGAGGCGCGCAACCGCGTCACGCAGGCGATCCTGCCGCTGCGCGGCAAGATCCTCAACGTCGCCTCCGCGACCAAGGACAAGCTGCTCGCCAATCAGCAGCTCGCCGATCTGACGCAGGCGCTGGGCTGCGGACTCGGCGGGCATTATCGCGACGAGGATCTGCGTTACGAAAAAGTGATCGTGATGACGGACGCCGACGTCGACGGCGCCCATATCGCCTCGCTGCTGATTACCTTCTTCTACCGGCAGATGCCGAGGCTGATCGAAAACGGCCATCTCTATCTGGCGCAGCCGCCGCTCTACAAGCTGACGCAGGGCGCGAAGACCGTCTATGCGCGCGACGAGGATCATCGCGACGAACTGATCCGCACCGTGCTCACCGGCAAGGGCAAGGTCGAGACGAACCGCTTCAAGGGGCTCGGCGAAATGAGCGCCGCGCAGCTCAAGGAAACGACCATGGACCCCGGCAAGCGCACGCTGCTCAAGGTGGTGCTGGTTGCGGAGGAGCGCGAGGAAGTCGCCGATTGCGTCGAGCGGCTGATGGGCAACAAGCCCGAGGCGCGCTTCGCCTTCATTCAGGAGAAGGCGGCCTTCGTGTCGGAGCTGGTGGACGTTTGATCGAGCTTGGCGCCTGCGCCTGCCCCTCACCCAGCCTCTGCCCGCAAGCGGGGAGCGGGGCAGGCCGCAGGCGCCAACCTTGCGCCGGAAGCCGTGGCGTTTATTCTGCGCAGCCCATGAGCCAGGATGAAGCCGCCGCAAAGACAAGACCGGCCTGCGAGGCGATCGGCGATCAGGCGATGGCGCTGGAGCGCATGCGGCTGGCGCTCGACGCCGGCCGCACGGGGGTCTGGGACTGGAACCTCGTCACCGGCGAAGTGCATCTCGACGCGCGCGTCCGCGAGCTTTGGGGACTGAGCGAAGACGACGAAACGAGCTTCGACGTTTTCCGCAACGCGCTGCATCCGCAGGACCGCCCGCGCAGCAAGGAAGCCGTCGGTCTCGCCCTCGATCCGGGCAATGACAGCTATTATGAGATCGAGTATCGGGTCATCGGCGTGACGCGACAAGGTCGAGCGCTGGGTGTCGATCCGCGGCCGCACCTTTTTCGAGGATGGCCGCGCCGTCCGGGTTCTCGGCACGGCGCGCGACATCACCGAGCGCAAGATGCGCGAACAGCATGTGCGCGTGCTGCTGCGCGAACTCGTGCATCGCTCCAAGAATCTGCTCGCCGTCGTGCAGGCCATGTCGCGCCAGACGGCGGCGCGCGCCGTCACCGTGGAAGAGTTTCAGCGCAAGTTCAGCGCGCGCCTGCAGGCGCTCTCGATGGCGCATGATCTTCTGGTCTCGCAGGACTGGCGCGGCGCCTCCATGCACGATCTCGTGCGCGCGCAAATGGCCTATTGCCTCGATGTCGCGAAGGAAAGCGTCTGCGAACACGCCACGATCGACGGGCCGAAGATCATGCTGAAGCCGGAGGCCGCGCAAAACATCGGCCTCGCTCTGCATGAACTCGCCACCAATGCGCTGAGCTACGGCGCCCTGTCGCGGCCGGAGGGGACCATCGCGCTCAAATGGGGATTTGCCGACGGCCGGCTCAATATCGAATGGCGCGAAAGCGGCGGGCCGTCGCTCGCCATGCCGCCGCGCGAGGGTTTCGGCCACAAGGTCGTCAAGCGGCTCGTCGCCATGGCGCTCGACGGGGAAGCGACGCTGAACTTTCCGCCCGGCGGTCTTGTGTGGACGCTGTCGATCCCCGCGAGCTTCGCAATGATCCGCGAATAGAGCGCGCAGTGAAGTCGACGGCTAGCCCTTCGCTCGCGCCGCGCGGAACGTCTCGAAATCCGCTTTGATCTGTTTGGCGTAGAGCATGGCGAAAGAAGCAAGGGCGTCGTCGAAGGCCTCCCCTTTGCCCATATAGCCGGCGAGAGCCGCCGGCTGCGAGGAGCGGGCGTGCGCGCGGGCCAGCGTCAACCCGCACAGCTCGACATAGCTTGGAAAGGCCCTGTCTTTCAGCAGTTCCGAGATCGAACCGAGCCGGCGCGTCTTGAGCTGGCGCATGTAGAAGCGCCGGCTTGCGTCGGACCCGTCGGCGCTCGCCAGGAATATGTCGGAGGCCGCCTGCATCACGCGCTGGCCCGACGTCACGCGTTTGCCCGGAGCGCCCTGCCAGCTTCCAAGTCCGAAGCGCTCCAGAACGGAAGGCTTGGCTTCCTTTATCTGCAGCGCCAGCGGCTGCTCGTCGTCGGACATGAACAGGCCGATGGCGCAGAAGACGCCGACGCTGCCGACGCCAACGGCCTTGAAGACCGAATCGCACAGCGTATAGCGACGAAGCAGCGTTGAGATCGGCTCTTGCAGCCCGTCGCGGATCAGCTCTTCAAAGAGCTTTTGAACATCGAGGCGCGCTTCGTCATCCGGCATTGTTTCGAAGCGCTGAAGCTTCGGCGGCTTTGTGACGATCCGCCAGCCGTCGGCGGTTTTCTCGATCTTGGGGAGGCCGTCGGCCCGGCTTTCCGCGCCCTTGCCGGTATAGATCGCGGTGCTCAGCCTCTCATTCACCACGCGATCGCGCAGCAACCCGACAAGATCGCGCAAGGGAACGCGCACGTTCCACGCGTCCAGTGGCGACATGACCGCCAATTCGAAAATACGCTTGCGGTAGCATTTGACGGCGCGCCGCGCGAAGTCGCGCGCATCGGCTTGCGGATAGCCCATGTCGTCGGCGGCGACGACGACGCTTGTGACGAGTTGCCGAAGATCATGCACGACGTCGACGTTTGGAAGCGTCTCGTCGAAATCATTGACGTCGAAGAGCACATTTCCTTCCGGCGACAGGAAGGCGCCGAAATTCATCAGATGGCAGTCGCCGCCGGCCTGCGCCCTGATCCCCGGCGCGCGCTGATGCGCCATGTCGAAAGCCGAGACGTCAGCCGTGCCGCGCAGGAAGGCGAATGCCGATTCCGCCATCAGCTCCCCTCGAAGCGGACGCAGCGAAGGAAGACGGTCGCTCAGCGTCGTCTCGATGATGGCGAGCGGGTCGCGGGAGGAGGGCGCCTCGAAATCCGCGAGCGACTGCCGGGGCGTGGACTCGCGCAGGCCTTTGCCCAGCTTGTAAAGGTCACGCCGGTTGCTGTCGGCTCGATCAGGTTTTTCGTATCCCATGTGCGGACGCTAAGGCGCTCCCATGGCGATTGGATGTCGGCTCAGCCCAGCAGATCGATCAGCGGCGCGATGAGCGGCCCGTCGGCGGGCGGCATGGCGAAGTTGCGCAGATCCCGCGCCCGCACCCATTTCACCGCCTGTCCCTCGGCCGGCGCGACGAAGCCCTCCCACTTGCGGCACACATAAAGCGGCATCAGCAGGTGGAATTCCTCATAGGCATGGCTGGCGAAGGTCAGCGGCGCAAGGCAAGGGGCTTTCACGGCAATGCCCAGTTCCTCAGCCAGTTCGCGGATCAGCGCTTCCTCAGGCCGTTCGCCGGGATCGAGCTTGCCGCCGGGAAATTCCCACAGCCCCGCCAACTGCTTGCCCTCGGGGCGCTGCGCGATGAGCACGCGATTGTCGGCGTCGACGAGCGCGGCGGCGACGACGAGGAGAAGCTTCATGGCGAACCTTCATTTGCCGGAGACGATCACCCGCACGGGCTCCGTCTCCGCGCCGGTCACGGTGACCTTCTCATATATCAGGCCCCCTTCGGAGAGCCAGGCGCCCTCGGGCTTCCAGACGACCTGCGAGGAGATGAAGTAATCGCCCGGCGGCACATTCTCGAAGGTGAAGCGCCCCGTGACGCTGGCCTTGGTCGTGCGCGTATGGGCGACATAGTCGGGGTCGGGGTCGTTCGTCGGGATCGAGAAGGCGGGCGCGAATTTGGCGCCGTGGAAATAATAGTCGAGCCGAGCCCTCGCATAGCTCGTCGCCGGAATCAGCCGCACCGTCTCGCCCGCCGCAAAGCGGACGTTGATGTGGCCGGTCTTATCGGGAAGGAACGCCTGACCAATGATCGTGGTCTTGCCCGGCTTCTCGATGAAAGCGGCCTCGGCAGGGTCGAAGCGGATTTCCGGCGGCGGGGCGGAGTTGCAGGCGGAAACAGCAAGCGAAAATAAAATAATAGAAAAACGACGCATACGCAGAACGCTCCGGCGAAACTGTCGACATTATGGCACAGTTTCAGCTGGAAGCTCAATCGGCGTCATTGCGACTGAGCAACCCACAGGCGCCGGCAATCCCTAGCCGCGTTGGCGCGCGTGGTCGCCACGCGCGCTATCGCCTCGTCAGCTCCGATAATCGCCGTTGATCGCGACATATTCCTTCGTCAGATCGCAGGTCCACACGGTCGCGGCGCCGGCGCCGATTCCGATGTCGACATTGATGACGATCTCCTGCCGCTTCATGATTTCGCGACGCTTCCCGCTCGTCATAGGCCGGATCGCGCAGGCCCTTGTAGGCGACGCGCAGGCCGCCGAACCAGATGGCGAGCTTGTCGCGCTCGGCGCGCTCGCCCGCCTTGCCGACGGCCATGACGACGCGACCCCAATTGGCGTCCTCGCCGGCGATGGCGGTCTTCACCAGCGGCGAATTGGCGATGGAGAGCGCGATGCGCTTGGCGGCCTTGGCGCTCTCGGCGCCGGTCACCGTCACTTCGACGAATTTGCGCGCGCCCTCGCCGTCCTTCACAACCTGATGCGCGAGATCGAGCAGAACCTCGTCAAGCGCCTTCCTGAAACCCGCAAGCCGCCGGTCGCTGGCCTTGTCGATCTTCGGCGCGCCACGCTTTTTCGCCGCGCCCGTCGCGAAGAGCAGCAGCGTGTCGGAGGTGGACGTGTCGCTGTCGACGGTGATCGCGTTGAACGAGCCCTGCACGGCCTTCGAGAGCACGGCCTGCAAGGCGTCCGCGGCGATGGGCGCGTCGGTGAAGACGAAGGAGAGCATCGTCGCCATGTCGGGCGCGATCATTCCGGCGCCCTTGGCCATGCCGCTGATCGTCACTTCCACGCCGCCGATCGTCGCCTTGCGCGTCGCGAGCTTGGGGAAGGTGTCCGTGGTCATGATGGCTCTGGCCGCGTCGAGCCAGCCGTCGGGCCGCGCCTGTTTCGCGAGCTTCTCCAGCACGCCGTCGAATTTCGTCGCATCGAGCGGCTCGCCGATGACGCCGGTGGAGGCGACGAAAATCTGCCGGTCGCTGGCGCCGGTCGCGGCGGCGGCGATCTTCGCGGAGAGCTTCACCGCTTCCGCGCCGACCTTGCCGGTGAAGGCGTTGGCGTTGCCGGAATTGACGAGCAGCGCCTTCGCCTTGCCGCCCTTGAGCCGCGCGCGGCACCAGTCGACCGGCGCGGAGGGGCATTTGGACTTTGTGAAAACCCCGGCGACGGTCGCGCCCTCATCGAGGATGGCGAGCATCACATCCGTGCGCCCGGCGTAGCGAACGCCGGCGGCGCCGGCGGCGAAGCGAACGCCGTCGAGCGGGGAAACCTCGGGGGGCGCCTTGGGCGCCAGCGGCGAGAGGGGAGCGTCGTGAGCCATCGAATCACCGGTGCAGGAAAGGTTGCGCCGGGTTTGGCGTCGCCCTGCGGCGGCGTCAAGAGTCCAACACCCTCTTCCTGAGGAGGCCCGCTGGGCCGTCTAGAAGGATGGGCCGGTTCGACGGTTGCCGGATTTCCTCGTCCTTCGAGACACGCCGCCCTTGGCGGCTCCTCAGGATGAGAAAATCCTGCGAAAAAACGATCGCCATAAACGAAAAGAGCCGCCCGGATGCGGGCGGCTCTCATTGTTCTCAGTAGCGTCTCAGAAGCGGTCCGGCTCGAAGGGGAGTTCGGTCGGCTGAGGCGCGTCCTCGCGAATCTCACCCGCCGCTTCGTCGGCCGGCGTGCGTGGACGGCGACGGCGACGGGAGCTGAGGTGGAAATTCACGCCCTCGTGGTCGCGCGCCTGGGGACGCTCGACGGCGGGCGCGAAGGCCACTTCGGCGGGCTCCGACTCGGGGCCGGCGGTGCGGGCCGGCGGGGCCGTGATGAAAGAGGGCAGGGCGGGCGCCGGCTCGGCGCTGATCTCCTGACGCGGCGGGAAGCGCCTGTCGCGGAAATTGCGTCGCTGTTCGCCTTCCGGTCCGCGTTCGCCACGCTCGCGGAACGGCGGGCGATCCGGGCGCGGGGGGCGCTCGCCGCGATCAGGGCGATCCGCGCGCTCGGGACGATCCGCGCGCTCGGGCCGCTCGCCGCGCATCTCGCCGATCGGGCGCTCCTCATAGGGCTGCGGCTGCGGCTGGGGCTGGTAATGCGGCTGTGGCTGCGGCTGCACGAAATGCGGCTGCGGTTGCGGCGGCTGAAAGACCGGCTGCGGGAGGCGTTCCGACAAGGGAGCGAAACGGTCGGGCAGAGCGGCGAAATCGTCGTCGTCCTCCAACTCGATTTCGGCCTCCATCGGTCCGCGGCCAAAGCCGTTGGCCTGCTGCTGCGCCTGCTGCGCGGCGGCGATCAGCCGAAAATAATGCTCGGCGTGCTGAAGCAGATTCTCCGCCATGATCGTATCGCCGGAGGACTGCGCGTCGCGGGCGAGCTGGAGATATTTCTCCGCGACATGTTGAGCGGTTCCGCGAATTTTGACGTCGGGGCCGTTCGACTCATAGGAGCGGGTCAGCGGATTGGGGCCTTTACGGCCACTGCGCCCCCGCATTCTCTTGTTCTGTCCTGGTCTCATCCACTCCCCCGAGAACTTTGCGCGTGACGCGCATAGAGCCGCTGGCCGGGTTGCCGAATCGCCTTGCTGTCCCGCCAGAGAATCATCGTCCTGGCTGCGGTTCTCGAGCCGCGCGCTGGGACGCACCGTTCCTTCGGACGCCTGGCCGCGTCCGTGAATTTCTGGTTCCTGCCACTCTCCGCTGCGCGTTGAGTCATCGGGCGACAGCGCGGCCGCAGTTCTTGACCCGGTCGTTCCGATGCGAGCCTGACGGATTTCAAGCGCCGCGCAATTTCAAGGGTTGCACGGTGACGACGATCGACGTCGCCTCAATCCACAGGATCATGCAGCTTACACGCCAGCCTTGGCCGGCCTTGCCTGGGTCGCCGTCCACCGGGCGGACCCGCAATTCTCGAGATCCCCATCTCGACGTCGGTCAGCTGTAATTACAAAGACTATAGTGGCTGACCCCCTCCGAGCCAAGTGCGGCGTCGCAAAAGACAGCGAAAAAGCCGAACACTGTAGCGAATATGTCACGACTCCGGTTGTTCCGCCCGCGCCGCCACGACTCGATCGCGGCCGCCCGCATCCCTTGCAAAACCGGCGATTTCCAGATTTTCGGCTTGCAGCAGGGCGGCGACGCTCGCGGCCTGATCGAAGCCCACCTCGAAAGCGACGAGGCCGCCCGGCGCGAGAAGCCGCCGCAGATCGCCGACGATCTCCCTGTAGCAGTCGAGGCCGTCCGCCCCGCCGTCGAGCGCCAGACGGGGATCGTGGAGCCGCACTTCGGGGTCCAGCGTCGCAATGTCCCCGGCGCGCACATAGGGCGGATTCGAGACAATGACGTCGAAACGCGACGCAAGCGGCGTTCCCCAGCGCCCGCGCAGGACCTGCGCCCGTTGGCTCAGCCCGCAGCGCGCGAGATTCTCACGGGTCGCCGCGCAGGCCGCGGCCGACAGATCGACCGCGACGCCCGAGGCCTGGGGCAATTCGCTCAGCAGCGCGCAGAGAATGGCGCCAGAGCCCGCGCCGAGATCGAGAACGGCAAGCGGCGCGTTGTGATCCTCGATCAGGTCCAGCGCCGTTTCGACGAGCGTCTCCGTATCGGCGCGTGGATCGAGAACATCGGGGGCCACCGTCAGATCGAGCGTCCAGAAGCCGCGCGCGCCGAGTATCCGCGAGACCGGCTCGCGCGCCGCGCGGCGGGCCGCATAATTCCACAGCCGCTCCGCTTCATTCGTGGTCAGCGAAGTCTCTGGCGACAGAGCGAGGTCGAGTTGACTGAGCCGGGCGGCGGCGCGCAGCAACGCGCGCGCATCGTCCTGCGCCTCCTGGGTCTCGACGCCGCTCTCCGTCAAAGCCGCCGCGACCCGCGCAAGCGCCTCCGCCCGTGAGGGAAGCTCCTGCGGCGCTGCGAGGCGAAAAGCGGGCGCGCGGCTCATTGCGTCACACGCCCTTCGCCAGCAGCGCGCCGAGGCGCCGCGTGAACGCAGCCGGATCGAGCGGCGTTTCGCCATCCGCCACGCGGGCGAGATCGAGCAGCAGATACATGCCGTCGGCGGCGCCCTCGCGGCCCTTGTCGCGCAGGCTGGCAGCGAGCGCGATCACGGCCGGATGCTTCGCGTTGATCTCCAGAACGGGCTTGCCGAGAAGACCCTTCTGGCCCGTCTCGGCCAGGATGCGCGCGAGCTGCCGGTCGAGCCCCGTATCGGAGGCGATGAGACAGGCGGCGCTTTCGGTCAGACGCGTGGAAACGCGCACGTCCTCGATCGAGTTCGCCGAGCGTCTCCTTCAGCGCCGCAACCAGATCCCCGACATTTTCGGCCGGCGGCGTCTCCTCCTTCGCGTCCTCGACGAGCGGAATGAGGTCGATGTCGGCCTGACCCTGCGTCACGGACTTGAAAGGCTTGCCCTCGTAGCCGAGCGCGCTCGTCACCCAGAAGGCGTCCACCGCATCGTCCAGCAGCAGCACTTCCACGCCTCTCGCGCGGAAACCCTCGAGCTGCGGGCTGGTGGCGAGCCGCTTCGCGTCGTCGCCGGTGATGTAGAAGATCGCCGTCTGATTCTCGCGCAGATCGGCGACATAATCCTTGAGCGTGCGCGTCTTGCCCTCGGCCTTGGTCGAGGCGAAGCGCGCGATGGCGAAGACGCCGTCGCGTCGGCTCGGGTCCTCGTGCAGGCCCTCCTTGATGACGGCCCCGAAATTCTCCCAGACGGTCGCGAATTTCTCCGGCTCGTTCTCGGCGAGCTTGCCGAGATCCTGCAAAAGGCGCGTCGCCACGGCCTTGCCGATCGCGGCGAGGACGGGGCTTTTCTGAACCATTTCGCGCGAGACGTTGAGCGGAATGTCGGCGCTGTCGACGACGAGACGCACGAATCGCAGCCACGAGGGCAGCAACTCGACGTCGCGCGAGATCAGCACGCGGCGCACATAGAGCTTTGACTTGCTCTTGCGGCTGGGCTCGAAGAGATCGAAAGGCCGGGCGCCGGGCACGAAGGCGAGGACCGTGTATTCGGTGCGCCCTTCCGCGCGCCAATGCGCGGTGAGCGCCGGCTCGTCGAAACCGCCGGAGAGCTGCCGGTAGAAGTCCGTATATTGCTCCTGCGTGATCTCGGATTTGGGTTTCGTCCACAGCGCCACGCCGTCGGCGATGCGGCGCGGCTCCTTGCCCGGCTCCTCGATCAGGTCGATCGGCGTGGAGACCGCGCCGGAATGTTCACGGACGATGCTCTCGATTCGCCACGGCTCGAGAAATTCGTCGCTCTCGGCGTTGAGATGCAGCGTGACCCTTGCGCCGACCGGCGGCGCCTCGTCGACCGCGAGCGGCGCGATCGAATAGGCGCCCTTGCCCTGCGACGACCAGAGCCAGGCTTCGCCCTCGCCGGCCCGGCGCGTGGCGACCTCGACGAGATCGGCGACCATGAAGACGGAATAGAAGCCGACGCCGAAACGGCCGATGAGCGACGAGCCTTCGCCGCTCTCCTTGCCGATCTTCTCGATAAAGGCGCGGGTGCCGGAATTGGCGATGGCGCCGAGCGCGCCGATCAGCTCCTCGCGCGACATGCCGACGCCATTGTCGGCGACCGTAAGCTGGCGCTTTTCCTTGTCGAGCGTGACGGTGATGAGCGGCGCGCCCGCCTGTGCGGCGAGCTTTTCGTCGGAGAGTGATTCGTAGCGCAGCTTTTCGCAGGCGTCGGCCGCGTTCGAGATCAGCTCGCGCAGGAACACCTCGCGCTCCGAATAGACGGAGTGGGCCATAAGTTCCAGAAGCTGCGCGACATCGGCCTGGAAGCCGAACTCTTCGGCTTGCGGCGCTTCGGTAGCAGCGTCATCGGTCATGCGAACTCCACAATGCGTATCGGCTCCGGCAGGGGAGCCCTTGAATTGAAAGGGAATGAACGCGGCCCTGGCGGGCCCGCGCTTCCTCCAGTTCGTCATTCGCGAGGGAAATGCAAGACTTTCGACCGCCCAAAAGACAAGGTCGGCTCGGGATTTCTCCCGGCCGACCCGTCCATCGCTGTGACCTTGATGACTTGCGACCGCACAATCCCGGGGGGCTGGGGGGCTGACGAAAACCGGAAAAGCCGGTCGAAGCCAGTCGCAGCAATGAGACAACATATTGTCCCGCACGTTTGACGTGCAAGGGGCCCAATGCAGGCAGAATTGTGAATTTTGCTTTGTAATGGTTATGGTTAAGTTAGCGTAAACGGCATCATGTCACAGTCGCCGCAAAGGGGGGCTTGCCCTGAGCCCCTCATCGCGCAAACATGACATAAAGGATTGGAGAAGCCTGATGGCGGAGTCGGAGACGACGGAGCCGAGCCGTTCTCGCCCCTCCCTCGTGGTGGTCGGGGGATATGGGGGCGAGAGACATGGGGAAACTGGTTCGCCATCGAGAGCGACGGCGAGGGTTTCCTTCGACCGCCGGGAGCTCAATCTCCTCTTTAATCTCTATGGCGCGAAGGTGGCGGCGGGCGAGTGGCGCGATTACGCGCTGGACTTCACGCCGGCCAGGGCGGTCTTTTCCATTTTCCGCCGCTCGAGCGAGGCGCCGCTCTACAGGATCGAGAAAAATCCCGAGCTTGCGAGAAAGCAGGGCGCCTATGCGGTCGTCTCGGCTTCCGGTCTCGTGATGAAGCGCGGCCATGATCTGTCGCGCGTCCTGCGCGTCCTCGATCAGCGGCTTGAAGCTCGTCGGCGCGGAATAGGGGGCGCTCTCATCGCGAGCAGCGGTCCAGAGCCGCGATGCGCTGCGGGTCGCAACGGCAAAAAAAGCCCCGCCGGGTCGGGCGGGGCTCGAAGACGTTTCGCCAACCCTGCTCAGTCGTTGCGCTGGCCGAAGAGGAACAGCAGCGACTGGAACATGTTGATGAAGTCCAGGTAGAGCGACAGCGCGCCGAAGACGCTCTTCTTCTGCGCGACCTCGTAGCCGTCGCCCTCGAAATACATGTCCTTGATGTTCTGCGTGTCCCAGGCGGTGAGGCCGGAGAAGATCAGAACGGACAGGATCGACAGGGCGAACTGAAGGCCGCTCGACTGCAGGAACAGATTGACCAGTCCCGCGATCACCAGACCCCATACGCCCATCACGAGGAACGAGCCGAATGCCGACAGGTCGCGCTTCGTCATATAGCCGTAGATGCTCAGGCCGCCGAAGGCCGCCGCCGTGATGAAGAATACGCGGGCGACGGATACGCCGGTGAACACCAGCAGGATCGACGACATCGACAGGCCCATCACCGCCGAGAAGGCGAGGAACAGGTTGCGCGCCGAGGCGGCCGACATGGAATTGGCGCGGGCGCCGAGGAGGAGCACGAAGCCCAGCGGCGCGAGCATCACCACCCAGCGGAGCGGCGTCGTGTAGAGCATCTGGCCAAAGGGCGAGAGCGCCACCAGCTTGCCGCCGACGAAGGTCGGGCTGGCGAGCATATAGGTGCCGAGCGCGACGAGGCCGGTCACGCCGAGGCCGAGCGTCATGTAGTTGTAGACGCCGAGCATGTAGCTGCGCAGGCCCTCGTCGATCTCGGCCGTGGTCGAGCGGGCGACCCCGCGGCCGTAGCCGAAGCTCGAGTTGCGGTCGTAATGAGACATTTGATCCTCTCGATCTCCGAGGCCCGACGCGCGTGCGAATTCTCGCCCCCGCTCGTGGCCTCAACCATTAGGCTTCCATCAATATGGCTTGGCCCGATTTGGGTGGCAAGGCGGCGGCGGATGAACTCTTGTTAAGGTGGCGCCTTGCTTAACAGCTGGAGAACCGACCACCGCGGAGCGCGGCCGTCACCGCTGCTCGAAATGCGAGCCGCCGCCGGGCTCGCGCCTGCCGATTTCTGAAATACCAGTTTTCACAGGTTACTAGGCAATCTGTCCATCGCCGCTGACACTCGCTGTAGGACATGGTGCACAGCCGCATAGATGACCGATTGTCGCACCCTTGCCGTTCGGATGGAATACGCTAACATCGTGGAATGTCGCGCCTCCCGGCCTTCCGGGATCGGTGGGGAATTGCGGGGCGCTTGATTTGATCGATCCTGAGAGCAGCGTGTCTTTGCCACACGAAGGCCGGGAGGAGAGCATGGTAGACGATGCGTCGACTTCGTTGCACAGCTATATGAGGCCATTCACGCGTCTTGCCGCCGCAGCGGCGCTGGCGGCCGTCGCCGCGCTTGCCGCCGTTCCGGCTCAGGCCCATGGCCGTCTTGGCGCCGCCGAGGGGCGGTGCCGTCTCTACATCGGCCCCGACATCATGAACTTCACCGGCTATCTGCCGGAAGCGTCGAAGAACGAATTCTGTGAGGACATCCCCTCGACAGGCCCGATGATCATGGTTCTCGACGCGGAGCAGCAGGAGCTCCGCGACATGAAGATCGAGCTGCGAATCGTGAAGGACGTCGGCGGAGCCGACAAGGAGGAGAATCTCGAGGCGATAACCGTCGCTTATCAGCCGCCGAAGATCTATCCGACCGGGACCGTCAATTTCGAGCATAATTTCAAGGAAGGCGGCTATTTCGTCGGCATCGTCACCGTCACCGGCGACCATGGCGAACAATGGGTCTCGCGCTTCCCCTTCTCGGTCGACCGCTCCTTCATGCGCGATCTGCCCGTCTATCTCACCATGGCGCTGGGCGTGATCGCGGTCTTCGGAATTTACCTTCTTCACCGACATCGCAACCCGCCGCCAACTCTCTCGACCGCGGCCGCCGCCTTCAAGACGCCGCCGCTACCGACCCCGCCTTCGGGCGAAGGCGATACGGACACGCGCCCTGGCGATCACGAGGGCGCTCCGGAAGAGCCGAGGGACGAGGCGAGCGCCGGGAAGAGCGACGACGACGACGACGACTCTGATAATTTCAGGACTGCGGCTGAATAGAGGGGCGTCGGGAAGATCCAGGCCCTCCCCGCGCGGGGAGGGCCTTTCGTTTGCTCAGGTCTGGCCGGGCTTGAGCCGATAGAAGATGTGGCGGCCGATCATGTCCATGCGGGTGAGCGCCCGCGCCCAGCGCGGCTTCACATAAGTCGCGTGGTAATGCGTGGAACGGCCGACGTCCGTGATGTAGGTGCGCCCGTCCATCACCTCATTGGCGATGCGCACCGCCGTCGACCATGATTCCTGTTCGGTGATGCGCAGGGATTTGCCCTCGCAGGCGAAGGAGAACTGGCACGCCTTGTAATGATGCCGGTTCTGATACACGACCCCGCAGACCGACGACGGATAAAGGCCGCTCTGAACGCGGTTGAGAACCACCTGCGCAACGGCGGCCTGTCCCGCTTCCGGCTCGCTGCGCGATTCGAAATACACGGCTTCCGCCAGGCAGCGGCGCTCGCGGTCCATATTGTCGTGACTGGCGAGCGACGCATAATCCGGCCGCGCGTCGCGGCCAGCCGAGCCGAGCGCCAGCCTCGCCTGCGGCAGGGACGAGACTTCAATCGGCAGGGCGTCCGGCTGCGCCGGCGTGGAGGAGCTGAGCGCCATGGCGCGCGTGACGGCCGGCGTCGCGCCATGCAGCGCGCGCTCGGCAAGATCTTTGGATTGCGTCTCGCGCGGGGGCTCGCTTACCGGCGGCGTCGCCAGAGAGGCGCTCTGCGACGGCGAGGCGGCGGCCGTGGATTTCTGCGTCTGGGTAGTCGTGAGCGCCTCGGCGCGCGCGGCCTCGGCCTCGTAGATCGCGTCATCGCCCGGCATGGCGCCGCGCGGGGCCAGCGCGAGGCTGGTGCGGGCGGCGTGCTTGCCCTCGATGCGGAAGGTGAGGCGCGCCGGCTCGGCGAGGCCGAGAGACGCCGGGTTGATCACCTGCGTCTCGAAGCCCGGGCGCATGGCGATGACGGGGTCGCCCTTATGCGTGCGATCGACTTCGGGGAAGTGCTTCACATCCGGCTTGAGGTCGACGTGCGGCTCGCTTTCGTCCGGGATCGAGCGCAGATCGTCCGGCGCCCCGACCATGAGGCGGGCGCTCTGCACCAGCGCGCGGCTCTGGCCGGAGAGGCCGAGTTCGCCGGTTGCGACCTCGCCGAAGGAGGCGAGCTGAAAAGCGGTCGGCGCGGCGAGGGCGCGGGTGCGGGCGGTGAGCGGCGTTTCCTTCCAGTCGCCAACCGGGTCCTGCCCGGCGCTCGCGGTGAAGGAGACGAGCACGCCGACGCCCAGCGCCCAGGGCGCCATCACGCTCAAGGCCCAGGGAGTTCCGGCCTGCGAAACTCGACGCCCTTTTGACCGACGACGCATAAGCTTGCCCGACTTCCGACGCGATGGCGCGGGAGAGCGTGGCGCGCTCTCCACACAACAGGACTTTTCGTGATTGTGATTATCGCTTCGTTAGCCTTGCAGAAGCGTTTCAGCGCCACCGCGCTGAGCGTCCCAGAATGGGGCGGCCAAGGTTTCGCGCGCTTATTCCCCGATCAGATGAAGCGCGAGCTCGCGCCGATGCGGGCGGCGGCGATGTTCGAAAAGATAGACGCCCTGCCATGTTCCCAGCGCCAGCGCGCCGCCGATGACGGGAATGGAGAGCTGGGTCTGGGTCAGCGCGGCGCGGATATGCGCCGGCATGTCGTCGGGGCCCTCCGTATCGTGGGCGTAATCGGCTCCCTCAGGCGCGATGCGGGCGAAGAACGTCGCAAGATCGTCGAGCACGCTCGGATCGGCGTTTTCCTGGATGAGAAGAGACGCCGACGTATGGCGGCAGAAGACCGTCAGCAGCCCCTCGTCAATCCTCGCGCCGCGCAGGAAATCAGCCAGCGCGGCGGTGACGTCGTAAAAACCGCGCCCCGCCGTCTCCAGCCTGATGATTCTCGTCGCCTGCCGCATGGCCCAGAATGTGCGACGGCGCACTGGAATGTCCAGCTCGACAGGGTTCATAAAGACGCTGCGCCTGCGGTAAGACGAAGGTCGAGCCGGGACTCCACAGGAGGGACAGTTGCTTGAAAGCATGATTGACGCCGTGTCGAGCTGGACCGCTTCAGCGAGCGGCAAATCGACGGTCGCAAACACAGCCTATGTGATTGGGTGGATCGAAGCCGCCGCGGTCGTCGGGGCCGCCTATTTCAAAGGCATGATTCCCCTGCGCACCGCTGCGATGACGAGCAATGTGCTGGGCATTATCTATGGAATCCTGGCGGGCAACCTCGCCGTCTTTACGAAGCACGTGATCAATCTGCCGCTCAACGCCACGCGCTTGCGGGAGATGCGGCGGCTGATCTCCAGCGTTCGCGACGCCAGCGCCACCGATATGAATTTCGAATGGCTCAAGCCCTTCATGCATCCGGAGAACGTCCGCGACACGGACTTGATCTTCGAGAAGGGCGATATCGCCGACCGGGCCTTTCTGGTTGTCGAAGGAAAGGTAAAGATCGTCGAGCACGACGTGATTTTGGAGCCCGGCGCGATTTTCGGCGAGATGGCGCTCTTCACGAGAACCGGCAAGCGCACGGCGACCGCGCTCTGCCTCACCGACGTGCGGCTGCTCACGATTACGTACGAGCAATTCGAACAGCTTTACTTCCAGAACCCGAAGTTCGGGCTTTATCTCGTAAGACTGATCGTCCGCCGTTTCGAGGCGAACCATCTGAATGAGGAACTGGAGAGTTCGTGAGGGCAGGGTCCCCGCGCCCGCAGGCTGTCAGTGCTTGTCCTGCGGCGGCAGATTCAGCTGTTGTTCGATGCGGAGAAGTCGCTCGTCATTCTGCTGCTGGGTCGTGCGGACCTTCTCTTCCAGTTCGGTGAACAGCACGCCATGCCCGATGGCGGAAGAATGATACTCCATCACCGTGCGGCGAAGTCCGCCGATCTGGTCGCCGAGACGCTTCTCGAGAGTGAGCATGTCCGACGCGACATCTGCGCGCAGGGAATGCAGCTCGGAGCGCACCTCCTTGATCTCGGACCGAAGGCTTTCGCCCACAGCGTCGACTTTGTTGTCCAGGTCGCCGATTTTCTTGTCCATTTGTCTCAACAAATGCAGCAGGAAATTTTCGGTCTCTTCGACCATCAATAAGCTCCGTTTGCGCGCGTCTCGCGGAACAGGGCGATACAGCCTTGAATTACAATAGGATCGGGCCGTCTTTTCGTCAATGCTGGCGCTCACGCCGTTCCTTCGGCCTTGCGTCCCAGCGCCGCCTGCGCGGCGGCGAGGCGTGCGATCGGCACGCGGAAGGGCGAGCAGGACACATAGTCCAGCCCGATCTTCTCGAAGAAGGCCACCGACGCCGGGTCGCCGCCATGCTCGCCGCAAACGCCGAGTTCGATGCCGGGATGCGCCGCGCGGGCGCGCTGGCAACCGAGCGCGACGAGTTCGCCGACGCCTTCCTGATCGATCGATACGAACGGGTCCTGCGGCAACACGCCCTTCTCCACATAGACGCCGAGGAAGGAGCCGGAATCGTCGCGCGAAATGCCGAGCGTCGTCTGCGTCAGGTCGTTGGTGCCGAAGGAGAAGAAATCGGCGGAGGCCGCGATCTCGCCCGCGCGCAGCGCCGCGCGCGGCAGTTCGATCATCGTGCCGAGGTGATAGCTCGGTCGGATGCCGGTCTCGTCCTCGACGAGCGCCGCCATCGCTTCGACGCGCGTCTTGACGAAATCGAGCTCGGCTCCGGCGAAAACGAGCGGCGCCATGATTTCGATTTTCGCGGGCTCGCCGGTCGAGAGGCTCGCCTCGATCGCCGCCTCGAAAATCGCGCGCGCCTGCATGTCGAGATTTCGGGGAAGACGACCGCGAGGCGCACGCCGCGAAAACCCAGCATCGGGTTGAATTCGGAAAGCTGCAGGGCGCGTCGGCGCAGCTTCACCGGATCGGCGCCCATGGCCCGCGCGACGGCGGCGAGCTCCGAATCCGTATGCGGCAAGAACTCATGAAGCGGCGGATCGAGCAGGCGGATCGTCACCGGCAATCCGGCCATGATCTCGAAAAGATGCTTGAAGTCCTCGCGCTGCATCGGCAGCAGTTTGGCGAGCGCGGCGCGTCGGCCTTCAGCGTCGTCGGCGAGGATCATCTCGCGCACCGCGACGATGCGCTCGCCCTCGAAGAACATATGCTCGGTGCGCGCAAGCCCGATGCCCTTCGGCGCCGAAGCGGCGCGCGGCGCGGGCGTCGGAGGGCGTCTCGGCATTGGCGCGCACTTTCAGCCGGCGGATCTGGTCGGCCCAGCCCATCAACACGGCGAACTCGCCGGTCAGCTCCGGCCGCTGCATCTTCACTTCGCCGATGATGACATGGCCGGCGGAGCCGTCGATGGTGATCTTGTCGCCCTTGACGACGCGTCGGCCCGCGACCGTGAAGCACTGTTCGTCATAATCGATGCGCAGCGCGCCGGCGCCGGTGACGCAGGGCTTGCCCATGCCGCGCGCAACGACCGCCGCGTGCGAGGTCATGCCGCCGCGCGCGGTGAGAATCCCCTCCGCGGCGTGCATGCCGTGAATGTCTTCAGGGCTCGTCTCGGTGCGCACGAGAATGACCTTGCGGCCCGAGGCCGCGAGCGTCTCGGCCTCTTCCGGATTGAACACGATCTCGCCGAAGGCCGCGCCCGGCGACGCCGGCAGGCCGGTGGCGAGAATGTCGCGGCGTGCGGAAGGATCGATCGTCGGATGCAGCAACTGATCGAGCGAGGTCGGCTCGACGCGCAGGATCGCCTCCTCGCGCGTGATCAGCCCTTCATTCGCCATGTCGACGGCGAGCTTCAGCGCCGCCCGCGCCGTGCGCTTGCCGGCGCGCGTCTGCAGCATCCACAATTTGCCGCGCTCGACGGTGAACTCCATGTCCTGCATGTCGCGGTAATGGCGTTCGAGCCGGTCGGCGACCTGCACGAATTCCGAAAAGATCCTCGGCATGGCGGCTTCGAGCGAAATCTTCTCGCCCGGCGAGGCGCGGCTCGCGACCTCGGTCAAAGGCTGCGGCGTGCGCAGGCCGGCGACGACATCCTCGCCCTGCGCATTCATGAGATATTCGCCGTAAAGCTCCTTCACGCCGGTGGAGGGATTGCGGGTGAAGGCGACGCCGGTGGCGGAATTGGCGTCCATATTGCCGAACACCATCGCCTGCACATTGACCGCCGTTCCCCAGCTCTCGGGGATGTTGTGCAGATGCCGGTAGACGATGGCGCGATGATTCATCCAGGAGGCGAACACCGCGCGAATGGCGCCCCAGAGCTGCTCGCGCGGGTCTTGCGGAAAGCTCACCCCGGCATTGGCCTCGACGATGGCCTTGAACTGCTTCGCGGCCGCGCGCCAGTCGTCGGCGGAAAGCTGCGTGTCGAGCGTGTAGCCTTTCGACTCCTTCAGCTCCTCAAGCGCTTCTTCGAAGATATGATGCTCAACGCCGAGCACGACGGAGGAATACATCTCGATGAAGCGGCGATAGCAGTCCCAGGCGAAGCGGGCGTCTCCGGAATAGCCGGCCAGAGCTTCGACTGTCTGGTCGTTGAGGCCGAGATTGAGCACCGTGTCCATCATGCCGGGCATGGAGGCGCGGGCGCCCGAGCGGACGGAGACGAGCAGGGGCCATTTGGCGTCGTTGAAGGCGTGGCCGGCGACGCGGCCGATCTCGGCCATGGCGGCGTCCACCTGCGCTTCGAGGTCCGGCGGGAAGCTGTGGCCGTTGGCGTAGAAAAAGGCGCAGACTTCGGTGGTGATCGTGAAACCCGGCGGAACGGGGAGGCCCAGCGCGGCCATCTCGGCCAGATTTGCGCCCTTGCCGCCGAGAAGCTCCCGCATGGCCGCCGACCCTTCGGAGCGACCCGCGCTGAAACTATACACCCACTTGGTCATTGCTTTCGTCTTCCCGCCACGCCGGACGAGCCTCTCCGGCTGAACCGGTCCCGGTTCGCGGGCGCACAATAGCAGATAGGCGGATGAATTGTGGCGGCGAGGGCTCTTTTTTCAGGGGGCCGCCGAGCCGCGCAGGGACGCGGCTATCTGCGTCGCTGGATGACGGCGTCCACCCGGGAGAACTTCGAAGGGGCAGGGCGCGCCACCGTCTGGATAAAGGCGCGCTCAAACAACCAAAAGGTGGCTCGCTTGGCCAGGCAGGCGACGAACAGCAACAGCGTGGAGCCGATCAGCCCCACGAAGCAAAGGACGGCGGCGCCGCGCATCTGCCCGGCGGGATATGGGGGATATGCAAGGTAGGCCGTCACCGCCACGGCTGCGCCCAGAAATCCGAGAAGTCCGTTGATCGTGCCGCCGAGCGCTCTTTCTCTCAGCATGAGATCAAAGAGGAAGCCGAAAGCAAAGGAGTAGATCGCGGCTCCCATGCCGAGATACGTCAGCTGGGCGTCGTCGAGCGGCCCCCGGCCCCAGATGATCATTAGTTTATAGAGGACAGCGGACCGCGCGCCGTCTCGGCCGAGCAGACGATCCTTGAGCCTTCCCAGAAGCAGAAGTGGCGCGAGAGTGACGACGATTGAGAGGACTCGATACATTGTGAGTGGCTCACTTAATCGGTTGCATCCCTTGCGAAAAAAAAGCGGAGGTTGAGAGCAGTCCACGCAAGCTTGAACATAACTGGTTAAAATTTCATGTTACGGAGGTATGTAATGATCGAGGATGACGCGCCCCGCCCCCGCCCGGTCGGTGAAGTCGGCCAGCCGCTCGACCTTCTCTCGGTGGCGGAGCTTGAAGAGCGGATTGCCGTGCTGCAGGCCGAGATCGCCCGGCTGGAGCAGGCCCGGGACGCCAAGCGCGCCGCAAACGCCGCCGCCGAGGCCTTTTTCAGGAAATAGACCGCCCTCGCCAGGGCGCCCGGTCGGCTTGGCTTGACAGGGGCAAGGCCATTGCGCTTCTTGGCGCGCAGCCGCCGGCTTCCCGGCATTTCCTGATTTTCCAGATACCGAAAGCGGCCCATGCATCGCTACCGTTCGCACACTTGTGGAGAGCCCAATGAGGGGCTCGCGGGCCAGAAAATCCGCCTCTCCGGCTGGTGCCACCGCATCCGCGACCATGGCGGCGTGCTGTTCATCGACCTGCGCGACCATTACGGCCTCACTCAATGCGTGGTCGATCCCGATTCGCCGGCCTTCGCCCAGGCCGAGAAACTGCGCTCGGAATGGGTCGTCCGTCTCGACGGCGATGTCCGCAAGCGCCCGGCCGGCACCGAGAACCCGGACATGCCGACCGGCCATGTCGAGGTCTATGTGACGGAGATCGAGGTGCTCGGCCCGGCGGGCGAGCTGCCGCTGCCCGTCTTCGGCGATCAGAATTACCCCGAGGACATCCGCCTCAAATACCGCTTCCTCGATCTTCGCCGCGACAAGCTGCACGCCAACATCATGCTGCGCGGCCGGATCGTCGACTCGATCCGCTCGCGCATGAAGCAGGGCGGCTTCTTCGAGTTCCAGACGCCGATCCTGACCGCCTCCAGCCCCGAGGGCGCGCGCGACTTCCTCGTGCCGTCGCGCCTGCATCCCGGCAAGTTCTACGCGCTGCCGCAGGCGCCGCAGCAGTTCAAGCAACTGCTGATGGTCGCGGGCTTCGACCGCTATTTCCAGATCGCGCCCTGTTTCCGCGACGAGGACGCCCGCGCCGACCGCTCGCCCGGCGAGTTCTACCAGCTCGACGTGGAGATGAGCTTCGTCACGCAGGAGGACGTGTTCGAAGCGATGGAGCCGGTGCTGCGCGGCGTGTTCGAGGAGTTCGCCGGGGCCAAGCCGGTGACGCAGAAATTCCCGCGCATTCCGTTCCGCGAGGCCATGCTGAAATATGGCTCCGACAAGCCGGACCTGCGCAATCCGCTGATCATCGTCGACGTGTCGTCGGAGTTCGAGAGCGAGAGCGTCAGCTTCAAGGCGTTCAAGGGCAAGACCGTGCGCGCCATTCCCGCGCCGGGCGCGGCGACGCAGCCGCGCAGCTTCTTCGACAAGCTCAACGACTGGGCGCGTTCGGAAGGCGCGCCGGGGCTGGGCTACATCATTTTCGAGGAAGAAGGCGGCGCGCTCGTCGGCAAGGGGCCGATCGCCAAATTCATCCCCGCCGACGTGCAGGCGGCCATCGCCGCGAAGGCGAGCGTGAAGGCCGGCGACGCCGTGTTCTTCTCGGCTGGCGAAGAAACCGCCGCCGCAAAGCTCGCCGGCATGGCGCGCATTCGCGTCGGCAATGAGCTGGGTCTGTCGAAGACGGATGTGTTCGAGTTCTGCTGGATCGTCGATTTCCCGATGTACGAGTGGAACGACGAGGACAAGAAGATCGACTTCTCGCACAATCCCTTCTCCATGCCGCAGGGCGGGCATGGAGGCGCTGGAGACGAAAGATCCGCTCGACATCCTCGCCTATCAGTACGACATCGTCTGCAACGGCGTGGAGCTGTCTTCCGGCGCGATCCGTAACCACCGCCCCGAGATCATGAAGAAGGCTTTCGAGATCGCGGGCTATGGCGAGGAAGTGCTGGTCGAGAAATTCGGCGGCATGTATCGCGCCTTCCAATATGGCGCGCCGCCGCACGGCGGCATTGCGCCGGGCGTCGACCGCATCGTCATGCTGCTGGCGGAGGAAGAGAATCTGCGCGAGGTGACGCTGTTCCCGATGAACCAGCGCGCCGAAGACCTGCTGATGGGCGCGCCGTCGGAGGCGACGATGAAGCAGTTGCGCGAGCTGCATATCCGGCTGAACCTGCCGGAGAAGAGCGCTTAATCCGCCGATCGTCATTGCGAGGAGTATACAGCGCTTCCGGACGCCGGCAGAAGGATTTCCTCATCCTGAGGAGCGCGCGACGCGCGCGTCTCGAAGGACGAGGAAATCCGATACTCACCTGTGTCCGCCATCCTTCGAGACGGCCCTTCGGGCCTCCTCAGGATGAGGATTGCTATTTGGCCTTCCAGTTTTTCAGGGTCTCCAGCGCATTCTGAATATGTTTCGTCGCGCCGGAGTCGGAAACTGCCGAGAGAATCTTCCCCTCAGGCGAGATCACATAGGAAATGCGGCTCGCGAACACCGGCCCCGCGACCGGCAGGCTGAAGGACGCGTCGTAAGCCTTGATCACCTCGAACTTCGGATCGGCGCCGACAGGAAATTTGTCGCGACATTCCTTGGTCGAAAATTCACGCTGCGTTTCAATCCCGTCGCCGGACACGCCGATGACGGATGCGTTCATCGCGGCGAACTGATCCATCGCCTCCGCGAATTCATGCGCCTCCTCGGTGCAGACGCTGGTGAAGGATTTCGGATAGAAATACAGGACAACCGGTCCTTTCTTCAGCGCCTGCTTCAGCGAGAAGGTGAAATCCTTGCCGCCCTGCGCGGCCTGTATGGTGAAATCCGGCGCGGCGTCGCCGACTTTCAGCGCGGCGAGGGCGGCTGTGGCGGTAAGCGAGAATGCGGCTGCTAGCGCAAGGATGGTCAGGCGCAAGGCTGGCTCCTATCGAACGACGGTTCCTCACGAAGATAGAAGCGAAGCCGCGACGATCAAGCGGCCCGCAGACGGAAAAGCCAAATAGCAATCCTCATCCTGAGGAGGCCCGAAGAGCCGTCTCGAAGGATCGCCAGACACACGTGATTATCGGATTTCCTCGTCCTTCGAGACGCGCGCATTGCGCGCTCCTCAGGATGAGGAAATCCTTCTGCCGGCGTCCGGTCGCCGCCCCCAGGAATCACACATGAATCGCCCGCCCATAGGCGTCCAGCACGCTTTCATGCATCGTCTCGGAGAGCGTCGGATGCGGGAAGATCGTGTGCATCAGCTCTTCCTCGGTCGTCTCGAGATTCATCGCGACGACGAACCCCTGAATCAATTCGGTCGCCTCGGCGCCGACAAGATGCGCGCCGAGCAGGCGGCCGGTCTTCTTGTCGAAGATCGTCTTGACGAGCCCTTCCGGCTCGCCGAGCGCAATCGCCTTGCCATTGGCGAGATAGGGAAAGCGCCCGACCCTGATGTCGAACCCGGCAGCCTTCGCCTTCTCCTCCGTCAGCCCGACGGAGGCCACCTGCGGTTGACAATAGGTGCAGCCCGGCACGAGCGACTTGTCGAGCGGATGCGGATCGAGTCCTGCAATTCCTTCGACGCAGATCACCCCTTCATGCTCCGCCTTATGCGCCAGCATCGGCCCGCCGGCGACATCGCCGATCGCATACACGCCCGCCACATTGGTGCGGCCGAAACCATCCGTCTTCACCACGCCGCGCTCCAGCGTGACGCCCAGCGCCTCCAGGCCGAGATTTTCGACATTGGCGACGACGCCCGCCGCCGACAGGACGCGCTCGACCTCCAGAGTCTGCGTCGCGCCATCGGCGCCTTTCAGCGTCGCCACGACGCTGTCGGCCTTCTTCTCCAGCGCGGAGACAGTCGTCGCCGTGCGAATGACGATGCCCTGCTTCTCGAAACTCTTGCGCGCCAGCGCGGCGATCTCGGCGTCTTCGACGGCGAGGATCTGCGGCAGCGCCTCGACGAGCGTCACCTCCACCCCGAATGTCCGGAAGAAGGAGGCGAATTCGACGCCGATGGCGCCGGCGCCCACGACCAGCAGAGACTTCGGAAACCCCTCCGGCTTCAGCGCCTCGAAATAGGTCCAGACAAGACGCCCGTCGGGCTCGAGCCCCGGCAGCGCGCGCGGCCGCGCGCCGGTTGCAACAATGATGTTCTTCGCCTGATAGACGCCCGCGCCCAGCGTCGCTTTCGGCGCGGGAAGCTGCGGTGTCACGGGCGGCTTGGTCGGCGCGCCGACAGTAACTTCGCCCTTGCCGGAGAGCGTCGCCTCGCCCCAGATGACGTCGATCTTGTTCTTCTTCAGCAGAAAGCCGACGCCGGCGTTGAGCCGCGCCGCCGCCTCCCGCGAGCGCGCCACGATTCGCGCGGCGTCGAAACCCGGCGCGCCGCCCGTCACGCCGAAATGCGCGCCCTCTTTCGCAAGACGGTAGACTTCGGCGGAGCGCAGCAGCGCCTTGGTGGGGATGCAGCCCCAGTTGAGGCAGATGCCGCCGAGATGCTCGCGCTCGACGACGGCGGTCTTCAGCCCGAGTTGCGCCGCACGGATGGCGGCGACATAGCCCCCCGGTCCGCCGCCGATAACGAGAACGTCATATCCGCTCATGCCTGCCTCGCCCATTGCCGCACGCGCCGACAGTGTTAGCCGTGCGCGCGGGCTGCGTCGAGACGAAGGCGGCGACATCCTCGGCGACAGGCGCGAGGAAGCGGAAGAGGGGCGAGAAGGCGCCGACGATCTCGCGATGACCGAGGCGGGGATAAAAGATCGTCTCGACGCTGCCGCCGGCCGCCCGGATCGCGGCCGCCAGCGCGCGGGTGTGTCGGGGATCTACGGTCTTGTCGGCTTCGCCAGTGGCAAGCAGCACGGGCGGGCCGTCCGCGCTCACATGGGCGAGGGGCTGGGTATGCCGCTTGTTCTCCGGGTCCCCGAAGACGCCGCGCAGAAGATCGCTGTCGATCTCGAAATCATAAGGCCCGGCAAGGCCGATCACGCCCGAAAGGGCGTCGCCGCCCGGAAGCCCCGCGGCCGCCAGCCAGCGCCGCTCGAAGGCGAGCATGGCGGCGATATGCGCGCCGGCGGAATGCCCCATGACGAAAATCCGGTCGGGGTCGGCCCCGAAGCGGTGGGCATGCTCCTTCGCCCAGCGCAGCGACTGGGCGGCGTCCTCGACAAAGCCCGGATAGCGGACGGCGGGATAGACGCGGTAATCCGGAATGACTGCGAGAAAGCCGCGCGCAGCGAGGTCGGCGCCGAGAAAGCGGTAAATTTCCTTGGCCCCCGACGACCATGATCCGCCGTAGAGATAGACGATGACGGGAAAGGGCCCGTCGTCCCGCCGGGGAACATAAACGTCGAGCCTTTGGCGGGGCTGTGGTCCGTAGGCGAGGTTGAAGAGCGGCTTGTGCGGCTGAAATCCCGCGGCGGCGTTCACCGCCAATTTGGGCGCGTGACCAAGCGCCGCGCCGATTAATCTGCCAGTCTTGAAAAGCGCCTGCGTCGCCATTTGGGTGGTTCGACCATCAACCGTGTCTTTACGGGAGATAGTGCGGGGCCGGCGCAGGCGCGAGGGGTTTTGTGAATCCGGTCATTGCGGTGGGCGCTTCGCCCGGTTCGCACGGATGGGAATCGGCCTCAAAACAGGGGCCGGACCGGGGATGGTTTCGCGCACGGCGTCCACCAGCTTGCCGAGCGCGGCGGCGACGATGCCGACTTTCGGTTTTCCTTTCATCTGTCACTCCTGTCTTGCCTTTCGATTAGGAGCAACAATCGAGCCGCTTCTTTTGATCCTCGAAAATCTTGGAATGAATCAAAAAAGCGCCCGCCAATCTTGGCGGACGCTTATGAAACGCTAGCTCTATCAGCCTTTTAGGCGGCGGCTGGCAGCGCCGCCTTGGCCTGCGCCACGATCGCCGCAAAGGCCGCCGGCTGCTCGATGGCGAGCTGGGACAGAACCTTGCGGTCGACGCCGACGCCAGCTTTCGCGAGGCCGTCGATGAAGCGCGAATAGGTCAGGCCGTGCTCGCGCACGGCGGCGTTGAGGCGCTGGATCCACAGGGCGCGGAAGGTGCGCTTCTTGGCCTTGCGGTCGCGCGTCGCATATTGCATCGAGCGGTCGACCGCGGCCTTGGCGGTGCGGATCGTATTCTTGCGGCGGCCGTAGAAGCCCTTGGCGGCCTTCAGCGTCTTCTTGTGCTTGGCGTGGGACGTAACGCCCCGTTTCACGCGAGCCATGACGAAACTCCTTCAGAAAGTCTGCGTTGATGTCGGGGGCTTAGCCGTTCGGCAGGAAGTATTTCTTGACGTTGTCGCCGTCGGTCTTGAACAGAACGTTCGTCCCGCGCAGGTTTCTGATCGCCTTGTTGGTGCGCTTGATCATGCCATGGCGCTTGCCCTGGTGGGCGTAGACCACCTTGCCGGTCCCGGTGATCTTGAAGCGCTTTTTGGCGCCGGATTTTGTCTTCAGCTTGGGCATTTTGCTCTCCTGGGCCGTGTGGCCCTGTTGTTCTTTGCGCGCCGCGGTCCATCTGGACCTTGAAGGCGCGTTTCGCGCGAGCGAAAAGAACCGCCACGGCAGCCCATCACTGGCCGGGCGGTTCAGAGGACCGGCTTATAGAGCGAAATCGGGCGAAAACGCAAGCGCCGGTGGACAGACGCCGTTCATACGCCATATTAGCCCGCCACGGCGGAAAGGGCCGGGTGCAAATTGGCGACGAACAAGGATTTTTGGACATGAACGTTCACACGGCGCTGCCGCAACCCGTTACGGCCGAGTGTCCGGTCAGCTCTCATAATGAGTGGGACCCGCTGGAAGAGATCATCGTCGGCCGCCTCGAGGGCTCCACGATCCCCTCCGACCACCCGGTCGTAACCTGCAACATTCCCGGCATGGCGGCGCGCGCGCAGGCGCTGGCGGCGGGCTTTCGTTTCCCGAAATTCATGGTCGAGCCCGCCCAGGAGGAGCTCGACAATTTCATCAAGGTGCTCGAGCAGCTCGGGGTCAAGGTCACAAGGCCGGACGCCTTCAATCACAAGGCCAAATTCTCGACGCCCTATTGGACCTCACGCGGCTTCTGCAACTCCTGCCCGCGCGACTCGATGCTCGTCATCGGCGACGAGATCATCGAAACGCCTATGGCCTGGCCCTGCCGCTATTTCGAGACCCATTCCTACCGGCCGATCCTGAAGGATTATTTCCGTCGCGGCGCGCGCTGGACCTCGGCCCCGAAGCCGCAGCTCACCGACGAGCTTTTCGACCCGAATTTCAAGCTGCCCGAAAAGGGCGAGCCGATCCGCTACATCCTCACCGAATTCGAGCCCGTGTTCGACGCCGCCGATTTCTTCCGCTGCGGCCGCGACATCTTCGTCACCCGCTCCAACGTGACCAACGCCATGGGCGTCGACTGGCTGCGCCGACATCTGGGCGAGG
The DNA here is from genome assembly GCA_963717565.1 of uncultured Alphaproteobacteria bacterium. Lineage (GTDB taxonomy): Bacteria > Pseudomonadota > Alphaproteobacteria > Rhizobiales > Beijerinckiaceae > Methylocystis. The sequence goes on along the minus strand of CAVQWJ010000013.1, from coordinate 79,098 downwards.
GCTATCGCATCCACGAGATCAAGAGCCGCTGCCCGAACCCGATGCATATCGACACGACGATCCTGCCGCTCGGCCCCGGCAAGATCCTCATCAATCCCGAATACATCAATCCGGACGAACTGCCCGACATTCTCAAGAAGTGGGACATTCTCGTCGCGCCGGAGCCCGATCCGATCCACGACAGAATTCTCGCGATTACATCCATGTGCGGCAAATGGCTGAGCATGAATATTCTGATGATCGACGAGAAGCGCATGATCGTCGATCCGCATCACACCAACATGATGCGGCAGGTGGAGAAATGGGGCTTCGAGCCGATCCCCGTTCCTTTCCTGCATTATGCGGCCTTCGGCGGCGCCTACCACTGCGCCACGCTGGACGTGCGCAGGCGCGGAACGCTGGAAAGCTATTTTTGAGAGCGAGGGGGGCTGCCGTCCGGGCAGTCACCGCGCCGGCCCGAAAGATGATGGCGCGAGGTCGCCGCTCGATGGTTTAAGAAAATGCGGCCGCCATCATCGATCGAAAGGCAGCCTTCTGCTGATTTGCGGCGGGCTCGTGTGAATGTTGGCGGCATGGTTTTGATCTGGGCCGCGATGTCACTGCACGCCGCTCAGCCGTAACCCGACCATCCCCGCAACGATCAGCGCGAAGGACGCCAGCCGCAGCGGCGTCGCCGGTTCATGGAAGACAAACACGCCGACGACCGCCACGGCGGCGATACTGCCGCCCGTCCACACCGCATAGGCGGTGCCTGCTGGAATTGTCTTTACGGCTAAGGCGAGGCAGCCGATGCTGGCGATCATGAAGAACACCATGATCACCGAGGGCCAGAAGCGGGTGAAGCCGTCGGCGTATTTCATGCCGACAAGCCAGCCGACCTCGCAAAAGCTCCCGATCACGAGGATGATCCAGTCCATCTTTCGTTCTCCCTGACTGAAATTCTCTCCCGCGCCTTGTTCGCATTCCGGAACGCCGCGTCAAGGCTGGCCGGCAACCCGGCGTCGTCTGGAGCGTATTTGAATTCTTCGAACGGCGGACCAAGGTAAGGGAAGAAGGAGCTTCGACCATGAGGAAGATCATCCGCGTCCATCCCGCGCCCGAGTCCATGCATTGGGTTGGCGACGGCTTCCCCGTTCGCCAGCTGTTTTCTCACAAGGAACATGGTGGAGCTGTCAGCCCCTTTCTCTTGCTGGATTACGCCGGGCCGACCGATTTTCCCCCTTCCGAGCACCGGCGGGGCGTCGGCGCGCACCCGCATCGCGGCTTCGAAACCGTGACGATCGTGCTCGACGGCGAGGTCGCGCATCGCGATTCGACCGGGGCCGGCGGCCTCATCGGGCCGGGCGACGTGCAGTGGATGACGGCGGGGTCGGGGGTGCTGCACGAGGAGTTCCATTCCGACGCTTTCACGCGAAGCGGCGGCCGGCTGGAAGTGTTGCAGCTTTGGGTCAACCTGCCTGCGCGTCTGAAAATGTCGGCGCCGCGATACCAGACCTTGCTCGACGCCGAGATCCCGCGCGTCGATCTCGCAGACGAGAGCGGGCTGGTGCGCGTGATCGCCGGGTCGTTCAGCGGCGCGACAGGCCCGGCGCAGACGGCGACGCCCATGAATATCTGGGACGTGCGCATCGACGAGGGTAAGGCGGCGGTCTTTCGCCTTCCCGAGGGCCATAACCTCATCGTCGTGGTTGTCGATGGCCCGATCGTGGTGAACGGCCAAGGGCATCTCCGCTCCGGCGAGACAGTCGTCTTCGAACGACATGGCGGCGAGATTTCTCTGGCGGCGCAGGCGGACGCGAAACTGCTGTTGTTGAGCGGCGAGCCGATCGACGAGCCGGTCGTGCAGGAGGGACCATTCGCCATGAATTCCGAAGCGGAGATTCGGGAAGCGGTCGAAGATTATCGGTCCGGCAAATTTGGAACGATCGCGCCCGCTGGCGCATAGGCGCATAGGGGCTTGGCGACTTAGGCTGCCCACCCGTCACTGCGAGGAGCGACAGCGACGAAAACCAGAGCCGCGCCATCGTTCAGCGCCGCTATTGCAGCTCTGATTTGCTTCGCTCCGCTCGCAATGACGGAACGGCCACTGTCTCAGCCGGGGCGACGCGCAGTTCGTCGAGCGTCGCGGCCAACTGGGCAAGATCGACCGGTTTCGTCAGCAGCGCATCGGCTCCTGCCGCCCGTGCCGCGCGCGCATCCTCCTCGAGCACGCTGGCGGTCACAATGACGATCGGCGTTCGTGGCGCGCCGGCGCCAGCCTCGGCCGCGCGGATCTCACGCGTGGCGTGGCGGCCATCGAGTTCCGGCAAAAACAGGTCCATGAGAATGGCGTCGAAAGGCGCGGCGCCTGGCCCAAGGCCTTCGGCGGCTTGGACGACAGCCTCGGCGCCGTTCCCGACCCGCGTGACCTCGGCTCCGAATTTGCCGAGGGCGCGCGTCACGATCAGCGCATTGACGTCATTATCCTCCGCCACGAGGACTCTCAGGCCGTCGAGTACGGGGAAGGGCAAGGCGCCGGCGGCGCTCGTGGGCGCATCGGGTCCCTTGTGCGAGAGCCGCGTTAGAAGAGACGACTGGCGCACGGGCTTCACGAGCCATCCATCGACATCGCGCAGGGCCGCCTGACCGAAGGCCCGGCGTTCGAGCGGCGAAAAGAGAAGGAAAAGCCGCCGCGCGCCGCCAAGGCGCGCGCTTTTCACCAGAGCGCCTATCGCTTCCGGCCCCAGGGCGCAATCGAGAAGGATCGCGTGGTAGCTTGGGGCCTCCTTTTGCGCGAGAAGGTCAATGGCGGGGGGGCCGGCCATGATCGTGGCTACGGCGCCGGCGCTTCTCAGCGACTCGGCGAGAAAGGGCGCTTCGAACAGGCTCTGCGCAACGATCAGCACGCGTTGGCCGACAAGCGGCTGGGGCGGGGAGGGCGCGACGCTTTCCGTGAGCGGCAGAATTATCGAGAAGGTAGAGCCCGCGTCGGAGGTGTCCGAAAGAGCAAGCGCGCCGCCCATCAGCTGGACGAGGCGGCGTGAGATCGCCAGACCGAGCCCCGCGCCGCCCTGAGGCTTCGTGGACCAGTCGGCGCGCTCGAATTCCTCGAAGATCGCTTCGCGCGCGGCCGCCGGCACGCCCGGCCCGCTGTCGCGCACATCGAAACGCAGCGACGGTCCGTCGACGTAAACCCGCAAGCCGACGCCGCCCCGGTCGGTATAATTCACCGCGTTGCCAAGCAGATTGATCAGGACCTGCCGCAGGCGAGCCGGGTCGCCCGTCAATTGCGTCGGCGCGTCGGGCGAAACGACGCTCGCGATCTCCAGCCCTTTCGCCCCGGCCCGCGGCGCCAGCAATTCGACGACGCCTTCCACCAGCGGCGTCAGCTCGAAGTTTTCAGACCGCAAGGCGAACTTGCCGGCCTCGATCTGCGAAAAATCGAGGATGTCGTCGATAAGCTGCGCCAGCGCGCGGCCAGACTTCATGATCGCCTCGACATAACTCGCCTGCTCCGCGTCGAGTCGCGTCATGTCGAGGAGTTGCGCCAGTCCCATGACCCCATTGAGCGGCGTGCGGATTTCGTGACTGACGGTTGCAAGAAAACGCGTTCTTGTCTGAATATCCGGTCCGGAAGGTCCACGAGCATGGGCCGCGGAGTGTTCCCGCGCTTCGCTTGCGCGTGCGGCGTCCTGATCGCGCTTGCGCAGCGCGACGAAGACCGAGACGGCGAGCAGCGTGACGACGATCTGCGCGCCGATAAGGATGGCGATGTCGGTGCTGCCCATTCCCACGCGCCTCCTCGCTATCGGTTAGGCAGCCGCCCGCCTGGCGTCAAGGCCGGCCCGGTAGGACAGCGCCTCGGCGAGATGCGGTCGCAACACATGTTCGGCGCCCTCGAGATCGGCGATGGTGCGGGCGAGCTTCAGCACCCGATGAAAACCACGGGCGCTCAATGCGAAGCGTTCCGAGGCTTCGCGAATGAGCGTCGTGCCGGGTCCGTCGAGCTGCGCCACGCGTTCGATCACCGACGCCGGCGCTGCGGCGTTGGCCGTGACGGCGGGAAGCTCCAGCGCCTCGTAGCGGGCCCGTTGCAGCGCCCGCGCGCGGGCGACGCGCGCCGCCACCTGCCGCGAGCCCTCCGACGGCGGCGGCAGGACCAGATCGGCGGCGGTGACCGCCGGCACCTCGATCTGGAGATCGAAGCGGTCGAGGAGCGGTCCCGACAATCTGGCCTGATACTGGGCGACGCAGCGCTCATTGGGCTGGCGGCGGCAGGCAAAGCCCGCATCCAGCGCGTGGCCGCATCGGCAGGGGTTCATTGCCGCGACGAGCTGGAAACGCGCCGGATAAACGGCGCGATGATTGGCGCGCGAAATGGCGACCTCGCCCGTCTCCAGCGGCTGGCGCAGGCTGTCGAGAACCTGCGGCTGAAACTCCGGCAATTCATCGAGGAAGAGCACCCCGTGATGGGCGAGCGAAATCTCGCCGGGACGGGCGTGCGATCCGCCGCCAACGAGCGCCGCCATCGAGGCCGAGTGATGCGGCGCGCGGAAGGGCCGCCTGTCCGTCAATTCGCCGCCCGCAATCTGTCCGGCGACGGAGTGGATCATCGACACTTCGAGGAGTTCGCGCGGCGTGAGCGGCGGCAGAATCGACGGCAGCCGCGCGGCGAGCATGGATTTTCCGGCGCCGGGCGGCCCGCTCATGAGGAGATTGTGGCCGCCCGCCGCCGCGATTTCGAGCGCGCGCTTCGCGCTCTCCTGTCCCTTGATCTCGGAAAGGTCCGGCAAGGTGGCCGCGAGGGCGCGCACCGCCGGCTCGGGACGCGCCAGCACCTGCGCGCCCTTGACGTGATTGACCAGCTGAATGAGCGAGCGCGGGGCGAGCACATCCATGTCGCGCGAGGCCCAGGCTGCTTCGGGGCCGCATTCCTGCGGGCAGATCAGCCCCTGGCCCCGCGCATTCGCCGCGACCGCCGCCGGCAGGACGCCGGCGACCGGCGTCAGCGCTCCGTCGAGCGCGAGCTCGCCGAGGACGACGTAACCCTCGAGCGCGTCGGATGGAATGGCGCCGATCGCCGCCATCACGCCGAGCGCGATGGGCAAATCGTAATGGCTGCCCTCCTTCGGCATGTCCGCCGGCGCGAGATTGACGGTGATGCGTTTCGCGGGGAGCGCGAGGCCCGAGGCGATCAGCGCCGCGCGCACCCGCTCGCGCGATTCGCCGACCGCCTTGTCGCCGAGCCCGACGACGTTGAAAACGACCGTGCCGGGCGAAATCTGCACCTGAACGTCGACCGGCCGCGCCTCGACCCCTTCGAAAGCGACCGTCGCCACCCTGACCGCCATAATCATGCCTCCGAAACCACCGAACTATGACTTGACTATAGACGCGGAAAATTTTTCATGCAAGAACATTAAGGGAACGCGGTGCAGGCTGGCGCGGCAGTTGCCGCAGCGGGAAAATAAGTTAGGCTCCCGACGTTGCGGTTGAGCCCGGAGGAGGCTGATGAGGCAGTTTTTTTTGAAGACGGCGTTGGCGTCATTTGCGATGACGCTCATCGGCGCCGCGCCCGCAGCCGCGGCGCAATGCGGCAACGGGCCCGGCGGTTTTGAGAACTGGAAGCAGAATTTTGCGGAGGAAGCGCGGGGGTCGGTCGGCGAGGCCGGCGTCAACGCGCTGATGAACACGCATTATAATTCCGCGACGATTTCAGCCGACCGAGGACAAAAGAGTTTTCACCTCTCGCTGGAAGCCTTCATGGCGAAGCGCGGCGCGTCCGCAATCGTCGCGCGCGGACGTCAGCTGAAGCGGTCACAGGCGGGGCTTTTCTCCGCAATCCAGCAGCGCTACGGCGTTCCGCCGGGGCCGCTGCTCGCCATCTGGGGGATGGAGACGGGTTTCGGCGCCGTCCATGGCAATCAGCATGCGCTCTCCGCCGTCGCGACCCTGGCCTATGATTGCCGGAGAAGTCAGTATTTCACGGACCAGCTCTATGCGGCGCTGAAGCTCGTCGATAGCGGCTCGCTGTCGCCGAATGCGCGCGGCTCGATGCATGGCGAGATCGGACAGACCCAGTTCCTTCCCAAGAACATTCTCAATTACGGGATGGGCGGCAATCTCGACAACGCCGGCGCCGCGCTGATGGCGACCGCCAACTTCCTGCACGCTCACGGCTGGCAGGCAGGCGCAGGCTACCAGCCGGGAGAGCCCAATTTCGCGGCGATTCAGGCGTGGAACGCGGCCACTGTGTATGAGCGCGCCATCGCCATCATCGGCCGTCAGATCGACGGCGGCGACAACTGATCGCGCGGCGGTCAGCCGGACAGGCGCGCCAGCACGAGTCCGCGCACGGAATTGCCGAGGAGGAATGTCCCCGGCAGCTCCGATAGCCGCAACACCGCTTCGCGCGCGCGGCCCTGCGCAATAAGGCTTGCGCGAAGCGTGCCGGGGAGGAGTCCGCTGGAGAGCGGCGGCGTGAGCAGAATGCCGCCCTCCGGGACGAACAAATTGCAGCGCGCGCTTTCGCAGAGTTCGCCGCGCTCGTTCTCGAAGAGAACTTCGTCGGCGCCCTCCTCTTTCATGGCGCGTGCGAGTTCGTCCTCATAGAGCGCGCGTCGCGTGGTCTTGTGACGCAGAAGCGGATTTTCGGACGAGAAGCGCGCTTCCGCAAGCGCCACGCGCCAGATCGTCTCGGGCGGAACGGCGTCGATTGGCGTGGCGCTGACGTCGAGGGCGCCGTCTCGGGAGAGCACGAGCCGCACGCGCAAACGCGCGGGGGAAGTCGCGTCAGTCGGGACCGCCGCAGAGAGCGCCTCTTCGACCTTCCCTTCGTCATAGCGAAACCCCAGCGCCGCGCTCGATGTGCGCAGGCGCGCGAGATGCTCGCGCAAAAGGTCGAAGCCGCCTTCCGGCGTCCACAGCAGGGTTTCGATCAGCCCGAAGTCGTCGCGCCGGTCAGGAAGCGGGCCTTGATCAGACATTCCTCATACTCTTCGCGGGCGCGCGAATCGGCGACGACCGCCGAGCCGACGTTGCAGACGAGCTCATCATCCGGAAACAGCGTGAGCGTGCGGATGGCGACGTTGAAGCGGATGTCGCCGCTCGGCGCGATCAGGCCGAGCGACCCGCAATAGACGCCCCGCGCCGAACATTCGAGATCGCGGATGATCTCCATCGCCCGGATTTTCGGCGCGCCGGTCACCGAGCCGCAGGGAAAGAGGCCCGTAAAGAGATCCGCGAGCGTCACATCCGCGCGCAGCCGCGCCTCGATCCCCGACGTCATCTGATGCAGCGTCGGATAGGTCTGGACGGTGAAAAGATCCGTCACTTTCACCGAGCCGATCTCCGCCAGCCGCGAGAGATCATTGCGCAGCAGATCGACGATCATGAGGTTCTCGGCGCGGGATTTCTCGTCCTCGACGAGATATTGGGCGCGCGCCATGTCCTCGGTCGGCATGGCGCCGCGCTGCGCCGTGCCCTTCATCGGCCGGGCGCGGATCGCGCGGCCATGCGCCTCGAAAAATACTTCCGGCGAAAGCGAGACCACGGTCTCTTCGCCCAGCGCCACGACGCCGCCATAGGCCACCGGCTGGCGCTTGCGCAGACCCCGATACAGCGCGAGCGGATCGCCGCCATAACGCCCGTGAAGCGGGAAGGTCAGATTGATCTGATAGACGTCGCCGGCGAAAATATAGTCGCGGCAGGCGCGGAACCGCTCGGCATATTCGCTCTCCGACCAGGCCGGCGTCAGCGCGATTCGGGGAGCGGCCATATCGGCGGGGGCCAGCGTGCAGACCCGGGGCGCCCGGAAGGCGCCGAAGAGGAGGAGCGGCGTGCGCGAGCGCGGCGTGGTCTGGGTCGAAAATTTCGGCTCCAGCGCGTAGCCGAGCTCATAGCTGGCGTAGCCGGCAAGATAGAGGCCGCGTTTCGAGGCCGCCTCCATGCGGGCGAAAGCCTCTCTGGCCTCGCCCGGCTCCCGGGCGACGATCAGCTCCTCCGGCGCCTCGAAAAGCTGAACCTGCCCGGCCGCCTGCCCGTCCTCGAACAAAACATAGGGCCGCGCCGGCGCGTCGGTGAGCGTCGGGGAAGGGGAACTGGCGGCGGCGTCGGGCATCTGGTCGGGGGCTCGTTTCGCGCGGGAGGTTACAACAGTCGCCTTCACCTATGAAAGGCGGGCGGTTTGCGCAATCTCGATTTCTGGGCAGGCGGACACAGGTTTTGATCTTGACCGCGTCGCGGGCTATGGAAAGCCATGTCAACCGCCAGCCAATCCGCGCAGCCCATGCGCCTTCTTTTCATCGGCGACGTGCTGGGCCGGTCCGGCCGCGCGGCGGTGACCCGCCATGTCCCGCGCCTGCGGGAAAAATGGGCGCTCGATTTCGTGGTCTGCAACGGCGAAAACGCGGCCGGGGGCTTCGGCATCACCGAGGCGATCTGCGAGGAGATGATCCAGGCCGGCGTGGATTGCGTCACGCTGGGCAATCACGCCTTCGACCAGCGCGAGACGCTGGTGTTCATCGAGCGCCAGCCGCGCCTGCTGCGGCCGATCAATTATCCGCCCGGCACGCCGGGGCGCGGGGCCAATCTCTTCACCTCCGCGCGCGGCCAGCAGGTGCTGGTGGTCAATCCCATGGGCCGCGTCTTCATGGACGCGATCGACGACCCTTTCGCCGCGATGGAGCGGGAGCTTGGCGCCTGTCCGCTCGGCGTCGGCTGCGACGCCGTGGTGGTGGACATGCACGCGGAGACCTCCAGCGAGAAAATGGCGATGGGCCATTTCGTCGACGGCCGGGCCTCGCTGGTCGTGGGCACGCACACCCATGTGCCCACCGCCGACGCACAAATCCTGCCCGGCGGCACCGCCTATCTGACCGACGCCGGCATGACCGGAGACTATGATTCCGTCATCGGCATGGACAAGGAGGAGCCGCTGCGGCGCTTCATCCGCAAGACCCCCGGCGCCCGCTACGAGCCGGCCAATGGCGAGGCGACGCTCTGCGGCGTGGCGGTCGAGATCGGGGCCGACGGCCTGGCGACGATGATCGCGCCGGTCCGGCTCGGCGGCCGGCTGCGGCGGGAGTGGCCGCTTGAGTGGGGCGAGCCGTAGGGCTGGCTCATGCGGCGTTTCGGTCTTGCGCGTGGCCGACGGGCGGGTTTACTCAGGATGCGAGGGCGCGCCGCGATGAAACGCTGCGCGCCGAAACGTTAATGACCCTCCGAAACCCTCGGGAGAGGGCCCAGACCGCCTCAATCGACAGGCCCGGGGACCCTCTCCTTTCAGGAACGGGGAGGGGGCCTCAGCAGAAGAGCCCATGACGACCGCCACCGAGACCTTTCACCACGACATCGCCAACCGACACGACAAGGTGCTGATTGTCGATTTCGGCTCGCAGGTCACGCAGCTCATCGCCCGACGCGTGCGCGAGGCGGGGGTGTATTGCGAGATCGCGCCTTTCCAGAGCGCCGACCGCGCCTTCGCCGAGATTCGCCCCAAAGCCGTGATCCTCTCCGGCGGCCCCTGCTCGGTGACGGAGGATGGCTCGCCGCGCGCGCCTCAGGCGATCTTCGACTCCGGCGTGCCGGTGCTCGGCATCTGCTATGGCGAGCAGACCATGGCGACGCAGCTTGGCGGCAAGGTCGAGGCCGGCCATCACCGCGAGTTCGGCCGCGCCGACATCACCGCGCTGGAGCATAGCGCTCTGTTCGACGGCGTATGGGAGCAGGGGGCGAGCTACACCGTCTGGATGAGCCATGGCGACCGCGTGACGAAGCTTCCCGATGGCTTCAAGGTGATCGCGGCCTCGCCCAATGCGCCCATGGCGGCGATCGCGGATGAGAAGCGCCGTTACTTCGGGCTGCAGTTTCATCCCGAAGTCGTGCATACGCCCGACGGCGCGAAGCTGCTCGCCAATTTCGTGCACAAGGTCGCGGGGCTGAAATCCGACTGGACCATGGCCGCCTTTCGTGGCGAAGCCATCGCCGCGATTCGCAAGCAGGTTGGCGATGGGCGCGTGCTGTGCGGCCTTTCCGGCGGCGTCGACAGCGCCGTGGCGGCGGTGCTGATACATGAGGCGATCGGCGACCGTCTGACCTGCGTCTTCGTCGATCACGGCCTGCTGCGGCTCGGCGAGGCGGAGGAGGTCGTGCGCCTGTTCCGCGATCATTACAACATTCCGCTGCATCATGTCGAAGCCGAGGAGCTTTTCCTGGGCGCGCTTGAAGGCGTCGACGATCCGGAAGTGAAGCGAAAGACCATCGGCCGGCTGTTCATCGAAACCTTCGACGCGGAAGCAAAGAAGATTGCGCAGGACGGACGCGGCGCGCCGCAGTTTCTCGCGCAGGGAACGCTCTATCCCGATGTGATCGAGAGCGTCTCCTTCACCGGCGGCCCGTCGGTGACGATCAAATCGCATCACAATGTCGGCGGTCTGCCGGAGCGCATGAATATGGCGCTCGTCGAACCGTTGCGCGAACTCTTCAAGGACGAAGTGCGCGCGCTCGGCCGCGAGCTGGGGCTGCCCGAGGCTTTCGTCGGCCGTCATCCGTTTCCCGGTCCGGGCCTCGCGATCCGCTGCCCCGGCCTCATCACGCGCGAGAAGCTCGCTATTCTTCGCAAAGCCGATGCGGTCTATCTGGACGAAATCCGCAAGGCCGGACTTTACGATCACATCTGGCAGGCGTTCGCGGCGCTGCTCCCGGTGCGCAGCGTCGGCGTGATGGGCGACGGCCGCACCTATGATTACGTGCTCGCGCTGCGCGCGGTGACGAGCAGCGACGGCATGACCGCGGACTTCTATCCCTTCGACATGAATTTCCTCGGCCGCGCGGCGACGCGGATCATCAATGAGGTGAAGGGCGTGAACCGCGTCGTTTACGACGTGACGTCGAAGCCGCCGGGGACGATCGAGTGGGAGTAAACGGATACATACGGCGGCAATAGCGTAACTTCGGCGGCAAATTCGCTGCCGCGCGATCGTCTTGCCATTTCGCATCTGACTTCCGCTGAACTGGCGTTCTCCATCTGAAAGTTGGCAAATCGAATCTGCGCCCATCTCTCGGATGAAGTAAAGTGTTTTAAAGAGACGAGATGACTGTAGCGTAGAATAGCGTGCATAAACGCCGGTACGCCGTTTGGCCAGGAAACCAAAGCGGACATTATCTCCGTCAGCTCCATCATTAGTCAGGGGACTTTGCCGAAAACGCTTCGACGCGGCAAAAGCGATCATCACGAAAACGGATTGGAAGCATGGTCAAGTTCCTCACGCTCATCGGCGCCAGTCTGATTTTGGTGGGGCAGGGCGCCGCGCAGGAAGCCTATGAACAATATTGCTCAAAGTGCCATGCCAGCGCCGGCAGGCTTGCGCGAAAGCTCGAAGGGTCCACAGTAGAGGAGAAAGCCGCAAAGCTTGGCCGATTTCTGGAAAGCCATCAAAAGCTCGACCCGGAAGCTCGCGCAAAGCTCGTGGATTATCTCGTCGGCCTGTCGCGGCCGTGATCAGCGCATGGCGAAGGCCGCGGCGACGGCGAGCACTGCCGCGAGGATCGCCAGAGCTTGGTTGCGCCGCCTTTTATCCAACGCGCTGCCCCCGGCCGCATAATCGAAGCGTTCGTATAAAATATGCTTGGCGGGGACGCCGATATCGAGCAGGGCGTCTATTGCGATCTCCATCATCCCGGCCGGTCCGCAGATGAGGCAATAGGTCCCTTTCAGCGGAACGCCGGAGAGGATCTCCTCCATGTGGCGGCGATCAATCGGACCCTGTTCAAAGGCCGGCGGCTCTGCCAAGGCGTCGACCACTTTGACAACGTGCAGATCAAGCCGCCGGGAGAGATGCTCGATAAGCCGGAGCCCTGCGAGCGAGCCGGGAGTGCGGCCAGCATAGAGGAGGTGGAAGGCGCGCGCGTCGCCGCTGTCGGCGGCCTCCTCAAGAATGCCGACGAGGGGCGCGACGCCGACGCCGCCAGCGATCATGACGACATGCGCGCCGCCGGATGGCAGGATGAATCCGCCATGTGGCCCGTCGATGGCCACGCGGCGGCCGGGCCCGATCGCGGCGAAGGCGTTGATGCAATCACCTGCTTAGTGAATGATCAGGCGCAATTTCGGCAGCATCTGCGGCGACGAGGCGATTGAAAATGGATGGTCGTGGAAGGGTGGGCTATTCGGCGCGATGGTCAGCCATAGAAATTGACCGGCGCGAAACCGAAAGGCGCGTCGCTGCGGCGCGCGCAGGATGATCTGCCAGACATGGTCCGCCGTTGGTTCGACCAACTCGACGACCCATCCCTGTCGCCACATGCGCCAGGGGCGCAGGGCATAGGTGAAAAAAGCGTCAGCAGCGCCCCGCTGCCGAGCAGCAGCCAGGCGGCCTCGGGCAAAGGCGCGCTGCTGTAATCTCCGTTCGTCAGTGCGTGGTGGAGAATGAGTCCCGCGACGACGATAGCGAGCGGCCCATGCGTCGCGCGCCAGAATTCGTAGCGCACGCCGCGGCGCGTCCGCAGCAACGCGAAACCAACGAGTACGACAAGCCCTGTAAGCGATAAGGCGCCGGATAGCAGGCGGGGCCGAACCAGCATTTGGCTGAGCAGAACGAAGGCGCCTTGCGGGTCGTCAATGAATGCAGGAACCAGCGGCGCGAGCGGGTGCGCGATTGCGATCAGCAGCGCCACGACGGCGGCTATGCGATGGAAGCCCATGGTCCGATCTAAGCCGACGCGTCCGGAAAGCATCTCGAACCGGCCCGAACTCCAAAATTGGAGAAAAAAGATGGCGCCCAAGATCATGGCGAGTCCGGCGCCGAGTTCGGACCAGTAGCTCTCCGGCTCGATGCCCGCCGCCCAGGCGGCGAGAAGCGGCGCCGTGGCGGCAATGAGATAGAGGATTGCGAGCGCCTTGCCGGGAATCCCAGAGCATCGGGCGGCGGGGGCGCGGTCGGAAGGGACCATCTTGTACCTCAGCGGTCGGGGCGACCTACGGCGATTTGCGCCATGCGGTTGTCAGAAAGATTTGGGAATCCCTTTCTGAATCCCACTCTTTGCTTCGCATGCAATCAATGCTTGGCGCATGCGCAGTGGAATTTCCATCACCAATTCGACCACGATCGCAACTCCAGACTATCGACGTCAAAACGATCTGAGCGCGAGGCGATAGCTTCCGCCGATGATTCTGACGCGTTTGTCCTTGGCGGCTGCGCTGAGCAGCAGCATAGGGCGTTTTGAGCGCCTCCACGTCGAGACGGACATGACGCCGGCGCCTATGCGTTGGCCTGCACACGTGGCCCCGTCAGCATCCCAAAATACAGCAGCACGAAGAGCCCGTAAGCCAGACTCCACAATCCAGCTGCGACCGCGAGGGCGGCAAAATAATATTCGCCCGTGAAAGGCGCGGCGACACGCAGGGCCGCCGAGAGCGTAATGGCGACGTAGATGGCCACCGTTCCGCGATCGGCGACGAGTGCGCGCCCCGTGTGGCCACGCGTCGCGCGAGTCATCACGGCGAGCGTCATAGTTCCGATGGCGCCGGCGGTGAGCGCATGCAGGGGCGCCGTCGGATCGGTGAATCCGAGAAGTTGATTTGCGCCCATGAGAATCAGGCCGAGGGCCAGCCAGCCATAGCCCAGATGCAGCACGAACAGCAACGGCTCCGCTCCCGTGCGGGCGCCACGCCAGCGTGTCAGGCGCAGAAACAGCGCCGCGCCGGCGATGATTTGGAGGAAGGCGGTCAGTGTGGCGCCTGGGAACGCGACCCAGGCGATGAGCGCCACGAGCGTCGCCGTGAGCGCGAAGCGATCGAGGGCGCCGAAAGGAGCGGGTTCGATGGCGCCCGGCAAGGTTTTTACCAGCCAGTTTCGGGTGAAGCTGGGTGTGATGCGCCCGCCGACGAGGGCGACGAGCATCGCGAGCGTCGCGACGCCGATATGCGCCCCGAGGACGCCCGTGGCGGCGATGTTCATGACGTCGAGATGAGTGAGCAAATTGCCCACAAAGAGAAGGGCGAGGGCGACGACCATGGGAAGGTTGCGCCAATTGCGCCCGGTCGCGATCTCTCGCGCGACGACGAGGAAAAAGACGGCCGGAAAGGCGAGATCGAACGCCGCGGCGACAGGCGCCGGCATATTCGCGGAGACCAGGACGGCAATGCGGCCGAGAAACCACAGCGCGACAAGACCGGCGAGCGGCGCGCCTTGCAAGGGCATGCGTCCTGTCCAATTGGGGATGGCCGTGAGCAGAAATCCAGCCACGACCGCGCCACCAAAGCCGAAGGCCATCTCATGAGGGTGCCAGATGCTCGGTGAGAATCGTGTCGGTAGCTCAGCGGCCATCTCGACATAAGCGATCGAAAGCGGCAGGCCGACGGCCGCCCAAAGCCCGGCGGAGAGAAAAAAGGGGCGAAACCCTGCCGAAAGGAAGGTTGCCAACAACGTTTGGCTCTCTTGGGCGCGATAGCGCGGAATAGGGGGCATGATATGGCTCTCTCGAGGGCATGGAGCATGCAGAATGGCGTGCGAGCGACGAAGCTGCAAAACAGGCTAGATGGAGGGGCGTCCCACGCAGGCTTCGAGTTGCGTTATCGGCCAGACTGTCGTTGCACTGGTAAAGGTCAAGGCAACATCGAGGAGCCTTGGCGCGCGGAAGGGAGCCATTCCTTATCCCCCTCACGCGCGTGAAAGGGAAGGACGAATGGGTTTTGCGCCCACCAAACTAGCGAACCGACAAGAGGAAAGGGCGCCGCAAGAAGCCCGGTCGCCAAAAGCTCTGTCCAGACCCCATTCCTATTCCTCGCCGGACAGAGCGTCCTTTTCGTCGTCAATCCCGGACCGCGCCAATCCACGTCAGGCAACCACCGCCAGCGCCGCCGTCTTCTCGAATCTCGGGAGGTCCTTCAAAATGACACGAATGTTGTTGTCGCTTGCGGCTTTCATGAAATCCTCGAGGGTTTCCATGATGTCGCGATCGATAAATGTCGCCCGGGTTCCGTCGATGACGACGAAACTGTCTCCCTCTATCTCCTCGAGAATGTCGCGTAGAGGCGCCTTGTTGAGAAACGAGACATCCTTCTGCAGCCGCAACAAGTAATGATTGCCGTCGCGGGTAAGCGTGAACGCTGAGTGGTAATTGGTGCGAAGCACGAAAAAAAGACCAACCGCCATGCCGATCGCCATCCCCTTGAGAAGATCAGTCAGAAGGATGGCCGCGATTGTGACTGCGAAAGGCGCAAATTGCTCGAAGCCCTTTTCGAACTGTTCAGCCACGAGTTTCGGCTTGGCCAGCTTGTAACCGGTGAGCAGAAGCACTGCTGCAAGGCAAGCGAGCGGGATCATGTTCAGCACAGTGGCGAGGAACATGACGCTCAAAAGCAAAAGCACTCCATGCACAAGGCAAGCAACCTTGGTGTGCGCCCCGGCGTTGATGCTGGCGGAGCTACGCACGATTACCGCTGTTATAGGCAGACCACCCATCATACCGCTTACGAAATTGCCGACGCCTTGCGCCTTGAGCTCCTGATTGGTGGGGGCCGTGCGCTTGAGTGGATCGAGCTTGTCGACTGCCTCGAGACTGAGCAACGTCTCGAGACTACCGACAAGCGCAAGGGTCGCCGCCGTCACGTAGATATGGTAGTCCGTCAGCAATCGAAGATCCGGCAAGTGGATCTGTCCCGCGAACTGAAGGGGCCCGAAGATTTGCGGCAGCGTCACAAGGTGCTGTGGGGAAATCGCGAAGAAAGGCGCCACGGCCTGCGCGGCCAGGTTGAAGAGAATGCCGAAGATCACCGCGACGAGCGGGCCCGGCACAAGGGCGAGGATGCGGTTTCCCCGTATCCTGTCCGTGTCCCATAGCAGCAAGATTGCGAGCGAGACCAAAGCGACGATTGTGGAGCCGGGCGAGATGGAGTTCAGCGACGACCAGACAAAGGAAAACGTCGCATTGGCCCCGCCTTCGAGGAAGGACAGATCGCGGTCGGCGTCTGCGTCATAGCCGATCGCATGGGGCAACTGCTTTACGATCAGGATCAGGCCGATTGCGGCCAGCATGCCCTTGATGACGGCGGATGGAAAATAGGCGCCGATCACACCCGCGCGGGCATAGCCCATGCCGATCTGGAAGAGGCCGGAGAGCGCGACTGCCAGGACGGCGCCGCCGAGGCCAAATTTCTCCACCGCCGCAGCGACGATGACGGTAAGACCGGCCGCCGGTCCGGAAACGCTGAGTTGCGAGCCGCTAACGACGGAAACGACGAGACCGCCGACAATGCCGGCGATGACGCCCGAAAAAGGCGGAGCCCCGGAGGCGACCGCGATTCCCAGACAGAGCGGCAGCGCCACGAGAAACACGACGACGCCCGCGGGGATATCGTGGTCCAGATAACGCGTGTAGTAATCGAGATGCTTGCGCATGACGTTGGGTGTCTCCTGTTGAGGCGTTTAGTGCGCCGGCTCTGCGGGCTCATCGTCCCACCGGTAGATGGGGTCCATCGTGCTCTCGGGCCCCAGCGTGATGAGCTGCTTCAGAAGGCCGTCGTCGAGCGCATAAACCCATCCATGTATCATTGGGCGTTGCTCGCTTCGCCAGGCATTCTGAACGATCGATGAGAAGGCGAGGTTGTTGGCTTGCTCGATGACGTTAAGCTCGACGAGGCGGTTTGTCTTGGCTTCGACGCAATTGATGGCGTCCAGTTCGTCACGATGCAGGCGATAAACGTCTTTCACGTGCAGCAGCCATTTGTTCAGCAGCGTGAAATCCGATCGCTGACGTGACAAAGCCGCTTTCACGCCGCCACAGTTGTAATGGCCGCAGACGATGATGTGCTTCACCTTGAGAACTTGAACGGCGTATTGCACGACGCTGAGGCAATTGAGGTCGGTGGCGACGACCTGGTTCGCGATATTACGATGCGCGAAGATCAGGCCGGGTTCAGCATTGACGATGATGTCCGCCGGGACGCGGCTGTCCGCGCAACCGATCCAAAGGAATTCGGGCTGCTGGCCGTGCGCGAGCTGTTCGAAAAACTCGGGCTTGCGACGTCTTGTCTCTTCAGCCCAAGCCTTGTTTTCAAGGAGAAGCTTCTCATGCGATCTCATCTGATGTCCGCCTGCTACGCAGCCAAACCAAAATTTGGCTTGCTCGACCTGTGAATCTTCGCCCTTATTTGAAAGTAAAATAGCGGCGGAGGGTGCGACTGTCAGAATTGTATCGAAGATTTCGGTATGATCATCGATCCACGGGGATCTTAATTTGTGATGCCAGTAAATATTTCTTACCTATTCTTTGTTGTTCACGGCTTTTCGCTACCTGCTCATGAAACGCTTATTAATAGCAGAGCTTGGTAAAGACCGAGGGGATACCGCCGGGCGCTACTACAATCCAGCGAATGAGATGCAGCAATCATCTGCGTCGCTGAGGTCTGGGAAGGGGTAATTGAGGGTTAGATCCTACCTCGTAAGCTCCTGCATCCGAAGGCTGCGCGACGAGGTAGAATTTTGAAACTAAGTTCAATAGTGTCAGGTTTGTCTCAACCCTCGCTAAAGGTGAGCTCGATGCCCGGCGCTGCAACGCGGGCCATTGAGCGAGGCCCGCGCGCGATAGCAGGCGGGCGAGCGCTATTTCAGGGCGGTGAGATCGGCCCCGAAATTGATGTGATATGCCTGATCGTCGATGACGAAGGCGGGAACGGATTTCACACCCGCCGCTTCGGCCTCCGCGATCCGGTTCTTCGTCTGTCCGAGATGAACGATTTCGACCTGATATTGGTTTGGATCGAGCTTGTCGGCAAACTGCCGCTCCGCATCGATGCAGACCGGGCATCCAGCGTGGTAGAAGATCGCTTTGCGTGTCATGGGATTTCACTCCTTTTTCCCTGCGGCGCCTCTCGACGAAAGGGTACTCTCTTCGATGGGCTGAAGATTCGATCGGGACGCAATATCCATTGCGTCATACCCTGTGTTGAGTTCAGGGAACGTTGTCGTGTAGCTTCTCCAGAGAACCTCCGCCTCGGATGGGGATGAAGCCTCATGGTCTCCGCAGTCGAGACGCAGACTCTGAGGTCCGAAAGCCGCCCCGACAAAATCGCAATGGTGGGGCGCCGTCGGCTCTTTATGCACGTTGGGGCGGAAATATCGGCAGGTGACGCACATGCGTTGTGGCGAAATCGCGCCCGCGATTTGCAAAGCGCGGATCGTTTTGATGACCAGTTGCAGTAACTCGGTTTGTTCCTCATCGGATAAAGTTTCAAGGGCGCGCTCGGTCGCGGTTATGACGAGACCGATCCCCCGCACGATGTCGCGTCCGGCTTGGGTGATGCGCATGGTCACGGCACGGGCATCTTCTGGGTCAGGCGTCTTTTTTAACAAGCCTTTGCGAACCAGAGCCGCGATCGAGTCCGTCGCCGTAGGCTGAGACACGCCAAGCTGCGCGGCGATCGTGCCGACGCGCACACCTTTTTGCGCTCGGCCGGCTATAAAAGTCAGAACATGCGTCTGCGTCGGATTAAGCCCAGCCGTCCCTGCGATTGCCCACTGATCCGCGCGCATGACAGCGCAGATGCGATCCAGACCGTCGCGAATCCGGCGGGTTAAGAGGGGATCTGACGCAACACAGGTCATATCCATATGCATAGGACACCTATGTATTTCGGTCAAGAGCAATTTGAAGCGGGGACAGCAGCCGAAGCGCGAGCGCCGAGGATTTGCGCGTTCTGCTGCCGGCCATCGTCACTGGCTCGCGCGCTATCGGGGATTGGTGGATCGTTGGTTTGGGCGCTTCCGCGATTCAATGACAGTCGAGAGGCCTGGCTTTTCGCGGCCGGAGGCGGCTATTCTTAGGCCTTCTCTGACGCGCGCAAGCGCCTCATCGGCTCGGCCGGCGGCGTAGACGGCGTGAGTGGAGTAGGAGAATTCGGGAGCTCCTCGCACTCTATGCAACCGTCCTTCATCGACGAAGGGTTGCGCCGTGCCAATGCGGAAGTAGCCAGAACCGCCGACCGACAGAAGGAAGGTCAAAGCAAGCGGCCCAAGGGAGATCGACGTAGCGGGACTACCAAGCTCAGGGAAGGCCGCTTGATGATTTGCTTGGAACGCGTTGCCCCAATCTACGAAAATGTAAGTGCTTGGATCGACGCTTCCATCAGGCGAACTCGTCACTTGGACAAGTTTTTCTTCCATAAGCAACTCGCAAACGAGACCAGACCGCTGAGGCGGGCTATAGACGACCGCCAAGTCTAGAGTTCCCTCTTCAACTCGTTCGACGAGGCGCGTCGCAGCATCGACTTCCGCTCTGACCGCGATGTCGGGACACTCCAGGCGCATCCAAATTAGCCAATCGGCAAGTAAGGGATGCCAAAGGCTCAGTTCGCCTCCAAGGGTGATTTTGTCGGCTTTGTTGGCAGGAAGAGCGACCTGTTGCCGGGCCCTTTCCCATATCTGCACAAGCGTCTCGGCATAGCGCTTGAAACGTTCACCAGCTGGCGTCAGCCGGGCGCCCGCCTTGTTTCGAATGAAAAGCACCCGGTCGAGTTCCATTTCCAGCGCTCGAATTCGGGCGCTGACGGCGGTTTGGGTCAGGTGCAGGCGCTCTGCGGCCGCAATGAAGCTTCCGCTTTCAGCCACCGCCAGAAAGGTCCGAGCAAGATTGATGTCCATAAGTTAATATGAAAAAGTTTGATATTAAAATCAATAAAACACATTTGTCTGTTCGTAAACCAAATGCGAAGCTATTTCCGACCGGCGCCCTTGCGCAGGCAGAAATTGTTCGTGTGAGCGCCATGTTGCAGAGATTGTTGTCCGATCAGTCGCCATTTCCCGAGCGCGCCAGTCTTGGGACGCACGATGTTTGTTGACAACAGGCCGTTACGCGGCTGGCGTCTGTGGTTGTTCACCGCCACCCTAGCGCTTGGCACAGTCGTCGTCCTCTCCAATGTCCCCGGCTACACGATAACCGTTCCCTATGTGGCCGGCAGCCTCGGCGGCGTCACGCCGAGTTTCGGCACGTGGGGGACGACCGACCATATGGTTGGGCTGGCGCTTGGCCTGCCGTTTGCGCGTTGGTTCTCGGGCCGCTTCGGCGACTATCGCGTCTATGTCGTCGCGTTCCTCCTTTACGCTTGCGCCGCATCGGTTTGTGCGGCGAGCGAAACCCTTTGGATGTTTCTGCCGGCCCGCATTGCGCTTGGCTTCGCAGGCGGTGTGACTCTCCCGCTCGCACAATCGCTCGCGCTCAGGGAATTTCCCGAACGCCGACGCACCTGGGCCGTCGGATTGTGGGGGGTGTTGAGCATGACACCCTTAACGATCGGCGTGTTTCTTGGCGGGTGGTTCGCCGAATTCTTGAGCTGGCGCTGGGTGTTTTATACCGACGTCGTCGTCGGCGTGCTCGTGGCCGCCCTTGTGGGCGCGCTGCTTTATGGCCGGGGTTGCAACGTGCGAATCGTGCGATTCGACTTCGTAGGCGTCGCCCTGCTTAGCGTCATCGTCTATGGCGTCCAAACAGTCCTCAACATGGGCAACGATTTTGACTGGTTTGCCTCGCCGATCCTTGTGACAGCCTTAATCGTTGTTGAAATTGCGGTCCCGGCATTTGTGATTTGGGAGCTCGGCGAGCGCAATCCCGTACTTGACTTGCGCTTGTTCGGCCATCGCAACTATGCGATCGCGACCTTCTGCTCCGTGTTCGGATTTCTGATCATCCAGGGGCTATTGTCGGTATTCGTCTTTCAGCTGCAGCTGCTGATGGGCTACACCTCATCCCTTGCGGGAATGGTTTACCTATCGATGTTCGTCGTCGCGGGGCCGGCGGTCGCCATTCTCCATGAACTCAACAAAACCGTCGACGTGCGCCTCATCAGCTTCTTCGATTTTGTGGGTCTCGCTGGGACACTTACTTGGTTGGGGCTGTTCGATCGGCTTGCCTGGTTCGACCAGCTCTTCTGGCCGATGCTGTTCTTCGGCTTTTTCATTGCCCTCTTCTTTGCCCCACTTGCGAGCCTGGCCATGCACGGGCTCTCCGGAGCGAAGCTTATTCGCGCCGCCGAGGAACTGGCGTTGCTGCGCACCGTGGCGGGCTCTTACGGCATCTCGTTACTTGCTGTCGTGCAGTTCCGCCGGCTGCCGTTCCACCAGCTCGATCTTGCCGATCACCTCGGTGGGCGGCGGTTCGCATCACTGGATCTTTTCGCGCAGACGACCGCAAAACTCGAAGCCGCGGGCCTCAACTCCTCGACGGTGATGCGCCGGCTTGCAAACCTCATACGTGAACAATCAGCCCTGCTCGCGTTGAACGACGTGTTTCTGGTCGGCGCTGTCGTCTTCGTGTTGCTGGCCGTCCTCCTCTGGTTCGCACATCCGACGATGATCGCCTTCTGGCGGCGTGGGGATGCTGCGCATCTGCGCGCCGAGGAGCTCATGGAGTCGCCATGATGTGGAGCTAGGGCGCGATCGCGTAGGTCATTTTTGCAGCGCCGCCCGCGGGATGGATCCCGGGAAGAGGCCAGGGCATCAAGCGCGGCGCGATCCGGCAAAAAAACTTGATGCTCGGGGGTAAGAACTTCCTATGCAAATGCATCCAACAGGCGACGTCACGAGAAAGATGATCATGCATGCAGGATAGGTGACCACGTTCAAGAGGATGTCGCGCGATTTTAGAGGCACACGCTAACCCAAAGGCGTCAGGTCGAGCTGGACGTAGCAGGAAACTAGGCAGCGGAACTGACGATGCCTTCAGGCCATACATGCCGACCGCATGGACCTCGTCGACATAGGTCATGGCGCCGTAATGCTCGGCGAGATCGGCGATCTCCCTGACCGGGGCGATGTTGCCGTTCATCGAGTAAAGGCTCTCGAAGACGATCAGCTTCGGGCGGTCCCCGGCTTCGATCAGCAGCTTTTCGAGAGAGCGAGATCGTTGTGGCGGAACACCTTGCGCTCCGCGCGCGACCGCTTCACGCCCTCGATCATGGAATCGTGATTGGAGGCATCCGACAGGATCACGCAGTTCGGCAGGAGATCGGCGATCGTGGAGATCGCCGCGAGATTGGAAATCCAGCCGGAGGTGAAGACGTCACGCCGACGCCGCGCCACACGCAGGAGCATATCGCGCATCTCGTCGAGGCGATGGTCGACGTCTGGCACACGCTCGGCATCCCCTTCGTGGAGCCGCTGTCGCATCTGCATGTCGACGAGAACAGCGAGCAACACTGCGCCTATCCTGGGATCAAGCTCGCGGCCCAGTAGCGGAAGCAGTTGATGTCGGTCCAAGACGTCGGGTGAGCTACTGTGCAGCAATGCAGAAAACAAATGGAATCTTGATTTGGCGTTGGTGTATTAAATTCCGGAACAGAGGCGCGATTGATTCGAAATCGACTATCTTGACGTTTGGGTGTGCTTGTTCTGAATTGCCTCGGGAAAATCCGTTACCATAATGGTGCTGATTTGTTGCGTTGCCCCGAGAATGCCTCGGATCGATCGCCGGCCGTGAAAGGGGCCGCCGTGGCGATATTGGCGCTCAGACGTTCTACGCGCAGTGGGGAATTGCCCTACAAAATCCGCAAATTTGGCTAGCGTTAAGTCCATTTGCGTCACTGACGCCGTCACCATTGGCGCTCTCGAAGAATTGCAGGATGGCAGATTCGGACGATCACGCCGAAAGCGGCAGCGAGTAGAACCCCGATTGAGACGATATAGACCGTGCTCCAATTTGGTTTCAAGCCGCCGAGCGTGACAAGCATGGTGGTCGCGGCGGCGGGCGGATGCTGAGCGTTCAAGACGGATTGCAGACCAACGGTTACAGAGACCGCAAGAGCTGTGGCGGCCACCCGGTGAATTGACAGAATTTCAGCGCTCATGACCGCCGGTGTGTTCTGAGCGGCGAAGGCAAACAACGCTACAAATCCAGCGACAAGGCCGATTGCGTGGCCGACGATTGTATTCCAGATCCTTGCGCCAGACGCACTCGGCGTGACAGCCTGTATAAAAACTGTGGGTCCAAGGCTGGGGAAAAGCCAGGGCTCGTCGACCGATATCGCAAAGAATCCGATGGACCCGATGACCAACCCGGAAATCATCGCAGGATAAAGCCGTGAGACGAGGACACGGCCGCGGCCGTTTTCGAATTCAACGACTTCTGGGTTTAGCTGCGGCGCAGTTCGGGAATCGTCTGAGGAGATAGGAACTCATTGCTCAAGCGCCTTGCATAAAGGCTTCGAAACGAGTCGGTTGAGGGCTCTCACCGTGCATCCAAAAACCCCGCTTCTATCGCTCCAATACCGCTTCCAACATATTTTCCGCGTCGCGGCGAAGAAAGCCGCTTGTGGGCCGTCGGCTCGGCCGAGGAGGCCAGGGTCCGTGGTCAGCTTCGAACCCGTCGAGGTGACGCAGAAAAGCGTTCGTGGTTACCCTGTTCGCTCGACCAAGACTTTGTTGCGGGGGATTTGCCACAGCGCCACCTTACACGAGCGTCATTCGACGATCCCCGGAACGACGAACGAAAGCATTGACCGGGGAACCGCCACATCCAGTCGAGATCCCCGAGGTATGGCGTGGCGGCGATCCTCAACGTCCCGACCCCGCTGGAAGGAACGCGTCGGAACGAATTTGCTTGAGGCTGGCGCCCTTCAAGAACAGATCGCGTTTCAGGCGGCCTACCAATTTTTCGCCGCCACACAGGAAGAACGCCGTGTGGTGGAGCGCGTTCTCATGCTCGAGCGCCGCCGCCGCCACGTCGCCGCTGTGAGGACTGGAATCACTGAGGACGCGCGGGACATAGCAGAGGTTGGCGTGCCGCTTCGTCAGTGCCTCCAAATGATCGTGCAGATACAGTCCTTCGCGCGCTCGTGCCCCGTGATAGAGCCGGATTGGACCACGATGTCCGCGCCGCAGAGCGTCTCGCAGCACGCCGATCAGAGGCGCCAGGCCCGTGCCCGACCCGATTAGCGCCATAGGCTGATCCGGATCCACACCTTCATATATGCACGTTCCGAGAGGGCCGGCGATATGAAGCCGACGGCGGGGCGCAAGCTCTTCGGCGATGAATCTGCTCATCCTGCCGCCCGGATGAAGACGAATGTGGAGCTCGACGAACGGATCTTCCTCCGGCAGACTCGCGAGAGAATAATGCCGTCCAAGTCCGTCGTCGGCGATGAGCTCCAGAAACTGCCCGGGGCGGTAGGCAAAGTCCGAGTCATGTTCCAGGCGCAGCCGCACCACGTCGCCAGACAGGCGATCAATCGAGTGAACGACAGCTTCCGATCGGATCCCGGCTTCCTGCGCCGGGACGATGGTCAGAGGCGTATCAGGCACGCAGACGCAAGGTAAAAAGTAACCCAGCGCCTTCTGCGCGTCGCTTAGCCCGTGCTGCGCGGAAGCTGGAGGGGCGCCTTCGACCGCGCGATGCATGCAGCTCTGGCAGACCCCGGACCGGCAGGAGTGAGGCGCGTCGATTTCTGCGCGCAACAGCGCGGAAAGGACGTCCTCCCCCGGCTCGATCTCGATGGCTGCTTCTCGATAAGTCAGCAGCGTCATTCGTTCGGGCCTCAGTGGTTCAGCACGTCGCTGCGAACGGAATTGGCCAACGCCGCAACTTCTTGTACTTCCTTTTCAGCGACGCCGAGCTGCCGGAGCGTTCTCGACAAGTCTTCGATCACCGCGTCGACATGCGAATCGTTCAAACCCTTGGCGACAAGCCTCTCGTGGGCCTTTCGCATGTCTTTGCCCGTATATTTATTGGGGCCACCAAAGGCCATAGTCAGAAAGGATTTTTGCTTAGCGAGCTGGTCTTCCATATTCACGCCTTCGAAGAAGCGTGCGATGCGGCCATCAGCGAGAACCGTGCGATAAAAAAGGTCGACTGCGGCGTCCACAGCCTTTTCGCCACCGAGACGCTCGTAAAGACTAGCCATGCGTATCCCTCCCTCAGGCCAGCCGTGCTTCGACGGCCGCCAATTTTCTTCGAACGCTCTTTAGAGGGGCGTCAGGGAAGATTCTTACCTGGAGGCGTCGGATTTTTTTCAGCCAGAACGACTTCGAGGAGACCGAGGTAAACCTCTTCGCACTCCGGGCATTGATGCATGTGATGGCGCACGTCCGGGAGGCGCGCCGCGGCGTCCTCGCCTGCAGCCTCCAGCTCGGCGTAACGCGGCAATCGCTCGAAATAATCGCTGCACGACAGCTCCTCGCCGGCTTTCGCGGCGAAGATGGTGTCGATCAGGCGTCCGAACTCAGTCCGTTTCATGCTGGATTCTCGTCACTAATCATTAGACGCCGTGAAAAAAGATTTCTTACCGTCTTCCAAATAGGGCCGCTCGGGCCGAGGCGCATCAAAAATGGCGATGAGCTCGCGATGTGTGACGCCCCTTGAGAGGAGGGCCGCCTGGAGCCGCTTGCGCGCATCGTGGATGAGTTTATAGAGGTTATTTCGATTGGTTCCCAGCCATTCCGCGACGAGATCGAGCGGCATTTCCTGGAATGCGTGCGCAATCAACGCCTTGCGCTGCAAAGGGGTTAGCGCTGTTTCGATCAGCTCAGTCAGTATCTCCCAAGCCTGTTGCTGCTCGAGACTTCGTTCGGGTCCGGGATTGTCGATCGGCCAATGCGGCATGGCGTCGCCAAGGCGCGCGGCTTCGATGGCCGAGGTTCGCCAGCGGCGACGACGCAGTTCATTGAGTGTGACGCGGATGGCGATCGAATAGGACCATGTCGTGAATTGGCTGTCGCCGCGGAATTGATCCAGCTTTGACTGAATGAGAAGCACGGACTCCTGTGCGCAGTCTTCCGCCAGGTCGTCATGATCGTGGCTAGGGCCGGCGGCGTTGGTGGCGCCTTTGCGGGACAGGAAACTGAAAATGGCGCGGCGCAGCAATTGTCGCAGTTCCTTGACGGCGCTCTCCTGGCTTTGCCCCGTCTCGCGCAGAGCCGCCAGCCACTCAGTGTTGGTTCTTGTCGTCACCGACGCCCCTGGGGTTGACCACTAGCCACATCCCAACTCCATTGTAGGCCATCGAAGATAATCTATGACTAGATCATCTGTCGTCTGTAGCCGGGAAGCGAAGGTCCGTCCGCCCAAATAATCTGCTGGAACTTACAAAGCACAACCGGGCAGGCGCAAGTTTTATTCCGCGTCGGCTTGCGGACCTTGAGGCCGACAAATCTCTCAAAAGAGATCAGCTCCCGCTGGCGCCCGCGTTTACAGCGCACGGATCCCATCATCTTGTCCAGAGACATAAACCTCGACGTCATCGAGGCGCGACGCGATCGGCCGGATGCTGTCGGCTGGCAGCATCGAGAAAGCAGTAGAGAGGCCGTCCGCCATGGTCGCGGTCTGAGCAATCACGGAGACGCTGGACCATATCGGGCGCGCGGCGCCGGTGTGCGGATCGAAATGATGAGCGAATTTTCCCGACGTGTCGAACGTGGTTGCCGCGGCGGCGGAGGTGGCGACTGCTCGCGATGCGATTTCCAGGGTGTGTTTGATTTCTCGCTCGTCGTTCTCAAGCCCGACCCGCCATAGCGATCCATCCGGGCGTGTGTCGAGCGCGCGCAGCTCTCCCATGTCAACCATCGTGTGCCCCACGCCGTCTCGCCGCAAGAGATCGCACACACGATCGGTGATATAGCCTTGCGCGATTCCGTTCAAAGTCAGCGCCATGCCCGGCGCCAGTGCGACGCGCGACTCGTCGAATGCGACCTTCTTCCAACCGACATGTGCGAGCGCCGCCGCGATCCGAGCCGGTTCCGGACCGACTGGATCGGCGTCTGCGCGCGAGAAATGCGAGGCATATAAGTTCCAGAGCGGCTGCACGGTCGGATCGAAGCCGCCGCCGGTCAAATGATGCATCACGTGACATTCGCTCAGAAGGCGCAAAAGGTCCGCTGGCGGGGCCTCCAGGATGGCGTCACGATTGAGGCGGCAAAGCGCGCTATCCGGTCTGTAGAGGCTGAATACGGCTTCAAGCCGTCGCGCCTCGGCGACGCAAGCGGCGATTAATCGCTCGGCGGCCGGGGCGTCAGGATGATAAAGCTGGATCTCGCAATCTGCGCCGAGCGCGACGCCGCGCCACAGATGCTGAGCTGGAGCCGCCAGTCCGCGATCCGCTTGCAAGGCAGTATATCCGGCGAAAGTGGCGGCAATCCTGAGGAAGCGACGGCGTGAGGCGATCATGGCGCTCTCCATGTTTTTAAGTTAGCGATCGCCGCGCGAGAACAGGATGATCGCCGCTATCAGGGGCCCGGCAATCCACGCGACCAGCGCCACAAGAAACGCCCAGGGCGCGATCGAAACTTCCGCCGAGACGCCGGCCATCCCGGCCAAGCGGCTCACCGCCGGGAAGACTGTGAGATTGAGAAGGCGATAAGCATCGGCCGGGTTGAACAAAAGCAGGGCGCTGATTGTCGCTTTCGACAGAAAGCGCCCTTGATCGGCGACGAGGGCGCCGAGCACGGCCATGTCGTAGAGCAGGACGAAAAAAAACCATATCCCCACCGCGGCGCCCGCCGCAGCGCCGCGATCGCGCGCTAGAACGGAGACGAGGTAACCCAACGCGAGGAAGGCGCAGCCAAGCAGAACCGATGATCCAATCAAAGCGCCAAAGGCTTGAATGGCGGGAGTTGAAAACTCCGCTTCCCGCATCGCCACCGCGACTCCTGCGATGCTGTACCCCACCACCGTCGCAAAGCAGAGCACGGCGGCGTGACCCAGGAACTTGCCGATGAGGAGTTGCGGCCGACTGAGCGGGTAGGTCAACAGCAGGAGCAACGTGCCGCGTTCGCTTTCGCCCACGATCGCGTCGAAGCCGAGAAGAAGCGCTATGAGCGGCAACAGAAATATTGTCAGGCTCGCGAGGCTGACAATTGTGACTTCGAGCGAGCCGACGCCGACTGTGCCGGTTGGGGCGCTGCCGAGAAAGCTCAAGCTCAAGGCAAGCCCCCCCAGAAGAACGGTGATCGCCATGATCCACCGGTTTCGCGAGGCCTCACGGATCTCCTTGGCGGCCATGGTGGCTATGGCGTTCATGACTCAGCCTCCGGGCCAAGAAAATGCGCGTAGAGATCGTCGAGACTGGGCTCTTCGATTTCCAGGTTGTCCTCGGCCTCGAGGAGCGGGGCGATTGCCTTGATGGCTGCGATCTTTTCATGCGGCTCGCAGAAGCGGGTCAGCTTGCCGTCCCCTTGCCTTTGCCATTCAGGACCGAGCGCTTGCTCTCCGCCCGTCGCGCGGAGCGAAATCTTGATTGGCAGGCGCGCCAGGGCGCGTAGCGCGGCGAGACTGCCGTCGGCAATCAACGCGCCCGCGTTGAGCACGAGCACGCGATCGGCGGCGCCTTGCAATTCGCTCAAGGCGTGCGACGACAACAGCACGGTGACGCCGCTCTGTCGCAGTTGATCGAGAATCTCGTAAAAGCTGCGTCGAAACCCGGGATCCAGGCCCGTGGTCGGCTCGTCGAGAAAGAGAATTTCCGGCGTGCCGATCAGCGCTTGCGCGAGCCCCAGACGTTGGCGCATGCCTTTCGAATAGGCTTCGATGCGTCGGTCTGCGGCCGTAGCCAATCCAACTTGTTCCAAAAGCGCCATATTGCGGCTTGTCGCTGCGCCTTTCAGTTTGGCGAAGAAATGCAGCGCTTCCCGGCCTGTGCTGGCAGGGTGAAACATCGCGTTCTCGGGGAGAAATCCCAGACGTTTGCGAAAGGCCGCGCCGCCGGAAGACGGATCCAGGCCCAGAACCCGTATGGTTCCGGTCGACGGACGGGTCACGCCAAGCATGAGCCTGATCAGTGTGCTTTTGCCTGCGCCATTGTGGCCAACCAAGGCGACGGTCTTGCTGGCGTCCAGTTTGAAGGAGACGTCGCGCACGGCGACATGCGCGCCGTAGCGCTTGGTCACGCCGACGAGTTCGACCACCGGCGTCATGGCTTGGTCTCCGGGGCCGCCGCAGCAATTCGCGGCGGGGTCATCAACGGCGCGCTGTCGATCACGCCGCCGGGGTGTAGAGCGGGGAATTGAGCCTGCGCCCAGCGCAACGTCGACACGGCTGGACTATTTAGCAACAATTTGGCCGCGGGGTTGAGCCAGACGACGCGGTCGACCAAATCATTGGGTCGATAAGCGACATCTGCGATCCCGTCTTTGTCGAGATCGAAGGCGGGATTGTCGCTCCAATAGTTCCCGCGCCTCTTATCGGACCAGTCCAGCGCCCGGGTGCCGACGTATTTCACCTGATTACGGTTGTCGATGAACGCATTTTCGGAAATGACGTTCTGTTCGGAGCCGGCGGTGAAGTGAACGCCGATCTCGCACCCTTCGAACCGATTGCGGCGGAATTTGTTAAAGTTCGCATTGTAGATGAAGACGCACTTTTCTGCGCCGACCACGGCGTTCTCTTCAATCGTCGAGCGATTGGCGTAGTTGAGCAAAATGCCTTCGTCGCGATCCCCCTCCGAACGATTGCCCCGCACCAACAGACGATCCGAATACATCAGCGCGAAGCCCGAGTGATTGCCCCGCGAACGGTTTAAGCTAACTTCGCTGTCGTGCGTGTACATGTAGTGAATGGCGAAACGCACGTTGTGCAGGAAATTGTTGCGAAAGACATTTCTGCGGCTGCTCGTCACGAATATGCCGTCCTGCCCGAAAGTGATGTCGTTGTCCTCGATGCGCGCGCCGGGGGCGTTCCAGACATAGACGCCGTTCCCGGCCTCGCTGGTGCGCAAGTCACTTCGTCCACGGATGACGTTACGCCGGATCACGCTGTCTTCGGCGCCCCACACCATGACGCCTATGAGATTGTCCTCGATCACCAGATCCTCGACCGTCGCGCCCTTCGCGACCCGATCCAAAAATACGCCGGCATCCATTTTGGCCAGATCGAGGCCAGAATGTCGGACGGTCAATTGCGCGAGACGCACCCCTTGCGCCAAAACCTCGATCACGCGGCCTTTGCCGCCGCCGTCGATGACGACGCCAGCCTGCCCCTTGATGGTCAAGGGCCGCGTGATCGCCAACGGCCCTGGGTAGACCCCCGGCGCCAGCTCCACAGTGTCTCCCGGCGTCGATTTCGCGAGTACTGCGGTGAGGGTTTCGACGTTCGCTTTCCGCACCGCCGCCATCGCCGGTTCTTGACCGGCGACGGCAAGAGCCGCCATGCACACGCAAACCGTGAAAGGTCGTCTCATGCGGCTTCGACGATCATTCTACCTGCCATCTCCATATGCAGGGCGTGACAGAACCACTGACAGTAATACCAGTTGACGCCAGGACGATCGGCGGTAAACGTCACAGACGCGGTGGCTTGAGGGCCGATCTCCATGGCGATTCCATGGCGCGTCAGCGTGAAACCATGCGTCAGGTTTTCGACATCGTCCATATTGGTGATGTAGATCGTCACTTCGTCGCCTTGCTTGACGGTGAAGTTGTCGACGCTGAAAGCCGGGGCGCGCGCCGTCATGTAAACGCGCACCTTTTTGCCGTCTCGAACGACCTTCGCCGCGTCGTCCAGGTCAACGCCATCCTTTTTGGCCTGCACGCGCGCCTCTTCCCAGAGCGGATCGTCGCGCTTGTAAATTCGAATCGGATTGATCTTTGAGCGATGCACGATGCAAGCGTCATGCGGTTCGGCGACGCTAGGGCCGTCGTGCACCAGCACCATTTGATCGCCAGAAATGTCGATCAGCTGGTCATTGTTGGGACTTAAGCGGACCGACGCTGAGGAACCGATCCTTCGAGAACTTGTTGAGCGACAGAAGCCATTTGCCGTCGGCCTCCTTGGTCTCGCCCATAGAGGTGTGGTTATGGCCCGGCTGATAATGCACATCGAGCTTATGCACGATGGGGTTGACCTTCTCGCCCTTGAACGCTCGACGCGCGTTTTCGATGTTCCATTTTACGATCTGGCTGTCGATGAACACCGTTGTATAGGCGTTGCCGCGCCCATCAAAAGCCGTGTGCAGCGGTCCCAGCCCGAGTTCCGGCTCGGCGACCACCACGTCGCGAGGCTTGATCTTGTCGTCGAAGAGGTCGTCGAACAACGTGACGTCGAGCAGACGTGACCGTGGGGGAGAGCTTGCCGTTGATGGCGAGATGCTTGCCGTCCGGCGCCATGTTGCAGCCATGGGGATTATTGGAAATCGGCACATAGCGCGTGCAGGGAGAGCCATGGCGGCCGTCGACGACGCGAACGCCGCCGATCTCCTTGTAGTCGCCCTTCTTGATCGCTTCCTCGATGCGCTTGATGTTGAAGATGACGGCCCAATCCTGCGGACTTGAGGTCATCTCGGCCGAGGTGAATGCCCATTTCGGAATTGTAGCAGGTCGAGAATGCGTATTTGCCGGTGTAGTCAGCGTCGACAATTGTCGAGGTTGCCGTCTACTTGGACCTGCCAGGCGATTTGCATCGTATCGCCGTCGATTGCGGTGAAGATAGTCTGCGTATTTTTTCCGGTTCTCCATCGCCGCATGGTTCTTGCCGTCATTTGGAAGAGGCACGATATGTTCGCCGTTGCGAAGACGTAACCGGTCCGAGGAAATTTCTGCAACCGGATTCCATGGATGTCCGTGACGTTCGGAATCTCGATGATCTTGTCAGTCTTCATGATGTCGCAGCGAATGCGCGCCACCCGGCAGTTGGCCTTGTCGTTGACGAAAATGTAGCGGCCGTCATAAGTCCCGTTGGTGAAGGACGGATGCGGATGGTGCAGGTCGCCGTTCTGGTACGTTCCTCCTCGCTTCTTCAGGAACTCCTTAGTCGTGGGCAAGCAGCCCTTCCGTTAAAACGCGGCGGCTTTCGTTGGTTTGCCCCCAACCTGTTGCGCTACAGCGATTGAACACTGGAATGCGGGCAAACTCGCGCATTGACGGAAGGCCTAGGACGCGGACTTCGCCCGAGTGTCCGCCGCTGAAGAATGCGTAATATTCGTCAAGGTCGCCGGGTTTGACTTCCGCCTTGCCGGAGGCCGCGGTAGCGGCTTTGGCGGTATTGACGCCAACGGTCGTATTCGTCGCAAGCTCGAAGCCCGCGACGCTTCCGCCTCCCACGAGCGCGGCGGTCTTTGCAACGCCGCCCAACAGGCCGCGACGATTGATTTTGGGGAATTCGATGTCGGACATGGCGATCAATCCTTGGTTGTGTCGCTCGTCCTTGCCGGTGCGGCTTGGGCGAGAGCTGGCTTCGATTTAAGGCTGGCGGCCAGGATCGGGCCCTGGGCGGCGATGCGTTCCTTTTTCAATCGCACTTGAATCATGTGCGGACAGAGGTGGTCATCGTAGTAAAGAACCTGACAATGCAGGCACTGAATGCATTCGTTTGGGTTGATATGCCCTTCAGGGTGGATCGCATTGACAGGGCATTCAAAGGCGCAGCGACCGCAGGGCGAACCGCATTCCTTGTAGCGTCTGAGCCAATCGAACATCCGCATGCGCCCAGGGATCGCAAGCGCCGCGCCGAGTGGGCAGAGGTAACGGCAATAGAAGCGCTCGATGAGCAGAGCAGGGGCGAGCATCGCCAGCGCGAATGCGACGAAAGGCCAGTCACGGATGAAATGCAGAACGATCGCGGTCTTGAACGGTTCGACTTCCGCTGCCCGTTCGGCGAGCGACAAATCGTGCAGCGACAGGCCGAAGAGACCGAGGAAGAGGATGTATTTTAAGGGCCAGAGACGCTCGTGCAGGCCCCAGGGCAGCGTGAGCTTCGCGAGCCCTAGCGGAGCGCCAGCCAATCCGATGAATTCCTGCAGCGCTCCAAATGGGCACAGCCAGCCGCAAAAAGAGCCGCGGCCCCAAAAGAGCATGCCGACAACGACCGCCGTCCAGAGGACGAAGACCAGAGGATCCAGGAGAAAATTGTCCCAGCGGAACGCCCCGCTCATCAACGAACCGGTGAAGGCGAACACATTGACGACGGAAAGCTGAGCGTGTTCCCACCATCCCAGCCAAACGAGGGTGAAGAGGAGAAATCCCAGGCGGATTCGTTGAAACAGCTTTGGGCGTTTGGTGAGCAGGGTCTGAAAAAAGAATATGCCGGTTAGAATTGCGAGCGCGACGCCAAGAGTTGCAATCTCCGTTGCGCGGGCGCGCCAAACCGACATCCAGATCGCCGGCTCGGGAGACGCTGCCGTCGCAACGGCGGAAGGAGGCGCCAGCCCCCGTTTGACGAGATATTTTTCAGGAAGACGATACTCTGCGTCGAATGTGACGAAGGCCTTCTCCAGCGCCCCGGTCGCGCGCTGCACGAGCAACTGGAGACGCCAGGGTTGAGCTGGATCGAATGCTTGCGATTCGGGCACGATGAACAACCCGATCTCGTCGAAACGGGGAGCGTCCGCCGGGGCCAGCTCGCCGAGCCGGCGATAATCCCGATCGTGGAAACGCGTGGTGGCGTCCGCCTGGATGAGCGCGATACGATCGAAGATGCCACCGCGCACATAGCCGGAGCCTTTCCACGAGTAGCGGCCGCCACCGGCGACGAGCAGCGCCTGTTGCCCTGGTTTGAGGCGCGCGGCCAAGTTTGCGTATTCGGCTTCGCCAAGGAGGCTCTTGCCGATCGCAGGAACGCTCACTGGGGCGACGTAAAGGTCGATGAACGAACCGCCGTCGTCTTTCGGCTCTGGCCGGGCGGCGGCTGCGGCGTTGCCGCTACGCTCGAAAGCCGCGTTGACCGCATCCACGCTGAGGCTGAGACGCGCAACGGAGCCGTCGCCGACGAGCGCTAGCCAATCTTCGACCGCGCCCGCATTGGGGTCGACTTTGGGCGCCTCGGAGGCGGCGCTCTCAGACGGCGCGCCAGCTAGCTTTTGGGCGACCCTGAGTTGCGAACGCGTGATGCTGTCGCCGATCACCATCATGCTGACCGTCGCGCCGCTGACGATGTCGACCGGCGGCTTCTCCCGCAACCGCCCCGCGTCGCGTACGGTCGCGCCCACATATCCGTCGATGAATGCGCGCACTTTGGATTTGGCGATGCCGACGAGCACGATTGGCTCGTGATGCTCGATGAGCTTAAGTCCAGTTAAGGTTCCGTCGGGATTCATGCCGATCAGAATGTTGATCGGTTTTCCAGAATATCCGGTCGCGTCGGTCCAGTCGCTGTTCAGCCAAACCGAGCCGAGGGCGCGTGAGCCGGCGTAAGCGGTGGCGAGCGCGGGCCGACCTTCCGGCGGTCCAAGATGGTCGGACCCCGGCACGAGTTCCGCAGGCTTCACTTCGGCGAGAAACTTGCCTAAGCGGTCCTCGGCGCTCGCGCTCGACAGAAGTCCCCATCCCGCAAGGAAGACGGCGGCAATAATGTATTGCAGATGCTTAATTTTGGCCGTCTCCTCTCGGTTCCGAGCGATCAATTCGTGCTGCCATGATCCAATTTCTATCAGAAACCTGTTCTTTTTCACCTTCTAGACGCCGGATTCGCCGCGACCCATAGCCGCATTTATAATGCCTATTCGGATGACAGGCTCATAACGTACAAACTTGGGCGGAGGCGGACGATGAAGCCAAATGTCTGGACTCGGGCGAAGATGATGGCGACGGTCGCAGAGATCGAACGCCGAGAGGCTGACGTTCTCCGTGCGGCGTTTCGGGCGACGACGACCTATGACGACGACGCCGCCGATCGTCTCGAAGAATGGATCGATCGCAAAGAAGCGCGCGTTCGCGCCAACTCTGAATGGGCGACGAAGCGAGGCGTCGAGCTGGCTTCCGAGGCGCCCGCCTTGCAAGATATGCCGGTTGATCCGCGATTGGGCGATCGGGACTGGGAGGAGGCTGCGCTCCTTGGGGCCTACGCCGCGCTCGCGAAAGCCACCGTCGAGAGATCGCGCGCGTTTCGCTTGTTCACTTATGTTTCCGCCGAGGTGACGGACCCCGAGACGACAGCGCTCGCTGAGTTGCTTGCTCGCGAGCAGCTGACGGAAGCCGCGGACCTGCGCGCTGCTCGCCGCCTGGCTTGGCGCGGGGAGGGGCGATCGCCAGCGCTTTGGCGTGATTTTCTGACGGCGTTTGACGATCTTGTGGTCGCCGCCGACCTCATGCAAGCGATTGGAGTGCGTGCGGCGGATGAAATCGAAAGATTGGCCCATGACGCGTCTGCTCAGCCAGCCGAGGCGACAAAGCTTCGTGAGGCCGCCGAAGCGCTTCGGGCCGGGGGCGTCTCGACGAACGTTTTGCCCCAGCGAATGATCGACGCCGTCTTCACTCCGCTTACAGGGAGGACGCCCATCATTCGCGCCCGCCAGTTGTCGCAACGACTCTTCGAGGTTTGCAACGGTGTTGCGAAACACGCGAGCGATGACGAGATCGTACGTCTTGCTCAACGGACCGCGGCTAGCGCAATTACGGCGATCAAGATCCTGAGTGCCGCGGCAGAGGAAGATTAAATCGCGACGGCTCGGCATTGGCCGGGTTTCGTCAATAGAATGCAGGGCGGAAGAACAGGAGGTGTCCGGGGAGATTTGGATTAGAGGATCGCGCGTTGCGTCTCATTGCCGCTGCGGCCCTGCTGTCGCAGTCGTATCCAGGTCGAGCTGGATCACTGGTGAGCGCCAAATGCGGTGGAGGGCGTTCTCGCCGACGGGGGACA
The DNA here is from genome assembly GCA_963717565.1 of uncultured Alphaproteobacteria bacterium. Lineage (GTDB taxonomy): Bacteria > Pseudomonadota > Alphaproteobacteria > Rhizobiales > Beijerinckiaceae > Methylocystis. The sequence continues at coordinate 43,575 of CAVQWJ010000013.1, read as the reverse complement.
AGACACAAACTTGGCTTTCATTCGGCGAACCCAAGGCGCCGCTGACGTCTCGGGCGTCTCTTAAATTTACGAGTTCCTGATGCCGTGTTAAGCTAACATCTATGAAATTGACCAACTTCACCGACTTCGGGCTACGAGCGCTGATCCTTCTCGCCGATCGGAAGGGCGAGGTGTTGAGCGCGGCCGCGATCGCTGATCATTTCAACGTGTCGCGCCACCATATGGCCAAAGTTCTGCAAGAGCTCTCGGCTGCCGGATATGTCGAGGGCATTCGAGGCGCGCAAGGCGGCGTTCGCCTTGCCAGGGACCCCCGCGATATTCGCATCGGCGACGTCGTGCGCACACTTGGTAAGGATCAGGCGCTCGTCGACTGTTTTCGCGAGGGATGGAGCGACTGCGCGCTTTTGCCGCGCTGCCGGCTGAAAGCGATGTTGGCGCGCGCCAAGCAGGGATTTTTGCGCGAACTCGATCGCTTCACCATCAGCGACTGCCTTGAAAAAAATGGGGCGCCGCCAGTTCTCAATCTCGCTGACTGACTGTCTCGGGCTTCCCTGGAGCCCTTCTTGACTTCCACATGGGTAAATCAGTATCTCATTTACTGATTCAGCGCCCAAGCCTGGAGCGCCAATCAACGAGACCAAGGGCCGGAGGAAGCGCTGATGTTCTGTTATCAATGCGAGCAGACCTATCGTTCGGATGAAGGCGCGGGCTGCGCCGGGTCGAAGGGGATGTGCGGCAAGGACGCCGCGACCTCCGATTTGCAAGACGTTCTGCTGCATGTCTGCGAAGGGATCGGCCAATATCTGTATCGGGCCCGCGCCATCGGCGCCACAGACGTCGAGGCTGATCGCTTCGTGCTCTATGCCTTCTTCACCACGCTGACCAACGTCAATTTCAACGCGAGCAAGTTTGTTCAGCTCATTGCGCAGGCGGGCGAAATCAAGAGCCGTGTGAAATCGCTTTACGAAGCGGCCGCCGCTAAAGCTGGAAAGACGCCGGAAACGCTCTCGGGCGCGGCCGCTTTCGTTCCGGCTGCCGATATGAATGGGCTTCTCGCGCAGGCGAGCGAAGCCGCCGTGAGGAAAGACGCGGCGACCCTTGAAGAGGATGTTGTCGGGCTTCGATCGCTGGTCCTCTACGGCCTGAAAGGCGTCTGCGCTTACGCGCATCACGCGCAGGTGCTCGGCGAGGAGCGCGACGCCATCTACGAGGCGGTCGAACACGCGCTCGATCTACTCGCGAGCGAACCCAAAGAAATCGGCCCACTCCTCGATGAAGCGCTGGCGCTCGGCCACGCCAATTTCGTCGCCATGGAGGCGCTCGACGCCGCCAATACGGGCAATTTCGGCACGCCCGAGCCGACGCAGGTCCGCATGACGCCCAAGAAGGGCAAGGCGGTGCTCGTTTCCGGCCACGACATGAAGGATCTCTGCGCCATCCTGGAGGCGACGAAGGACAAGGGGATCAACGTCTACACGCATGGCGAACTTTTGCCGGCGCATTCCTATCCCAAGCTCAAGACCTATCCGCATCTCGTCGGCAATTACGGCGGCGCCTGGCAGGATCAGCAGAAGGAATTCGCCGAATTTCCTGGCCCGATCGTCATGACGTCGAACTGTCTGATCGAGCCGCAGCCGCGCTACCGGGGCCGCATCTTCACGGCAGGGCCGGTGGGTTGGCCGGGAATCCGTCACATCGAGAACGGCGATTTCGCCATCGTGGCGCAAGCCGCCGCCGCGTTGCCGGGTTTTGCAGAGGATGCGCCGGAGGAGACGGTGACCGTCGGCTTTGGTCGCGATACCGTGCTCGGCGTCGCCGACAAGGTGATTGACGCTGTGAAGGCCGGCGCGATCCGACACTTCTTCCTCGTGGGCGGTTGCGACGGCGCCGCGCCGGGCCGTAACTACTACACCGACTTCGCCGAGCATGCGCCCCGGGACACCGTCGTGCTGACGTTGGGCTGCGGCAAATACCGCTTCAACCGGCACGATTTCGGGACGATCGACGGTCTGCCGCGTCTTCTCGACATGGGGCAATGCAACGACGCCTATTCAGCGCTCGTCGTCGCCACAAAGCTCGCCGAAGCGTTCGACGTCGGCGTCAACGAGCTGCCGTTGTCGTTGATCGTTTCCTGGTTCGAACAGAAGGCGGCCGCGGTGCTGTTGACCCTTCTGGCGCTCGGCGTGCGCAACGTGCGGCTCGGACCCACGCTGCCGGCCTTCCTAACGCCGGCGCTAGTGAGCGTGCTCGTCGAGAAATTCGGCGTGCTGCCTATCACGGAAGCCAAGGCCGATATCGAAGCGTCATTGGCCCGGGCCGCGTAACATTCGAATGCAGCCTCGCCCGAGTCTCGTCAGGCGCTCGGGCGAACATAATTCCCGCACCGGACTTCCTGCATGTTCAAGGTCAATCTCGTCACGCGCGATGGCGCGTCGATCGAATTTGAAGCAGACTTTAACGACACTCTGCTCGATGCGGCGGCGAAGGCGAATATCTTTCCGCCTGCGGTCTGTCGGGAAGGGGGCTGCGGAACGTGTCGCGTGACGCGCAAAGCAGGAATTGTGTCGTTGGGCTCTTACAGCAAATCGGCGCTTACGGACGCCGATCGCGCCGCCGGGGACATCCTCTTGTGTCGCTCGAACGCATACAGCGATCTCGAACTATCGGCGCCCTTCGATAAGGCCGCCGTCGGCTTTGCGCCAGTTCCCGAGCGAGGCGCGCGCGTGATAGAAATCGCGCCCGTTGGCGCGGGGGCGATCCGCCTCGTTCTTCAATATGAGGATGATCCCCAACATGGCCGCGCCGCGGAATTCATTCCAGGGCAGTTCATGGAGCTCGCGCTTCCCGGAACGTCGATCACCCGCGCCTACTCGCTCGCCAACACCCCCAATTGGGATGGAACGCTTGAATTTCTGATTCGACTGCATCCGCAGGGCGTTTTTTCGGGCTATCTCAGAGACAGCGCCAAGATCGGCGACCTCCTTCTCGTCAAGGGCCCGCAGGGAAGCTTCACCGCCGATGAGGCTAGCCCGTCGCCCCGTTGGTTCGTCGCCGGCGGGACAGGCGTGGCTCCTATGCTGTCCATGCTTCGGCAAATGGTCGAGTTCGGCGTGACTCAGGAGGCGCGTCTGTTTTTCGGCGTCAACACTGAAGACGAACTTTTCGCGACCGATGCGGTGGAGGAATTATCGAGGTCGCTCCCGCGCCTGAACGTGACTTTTTGCGTCTGGCAGCCGGGAGCCAAATTGGACTGGCTTCGCCGGAACGCCTGCGGAGGCTCTCGCCGACGCGCTCGCGGACGGCGGCACCCGTCCGGACATTTACGTATGCGGTCCGCCTGCGCTCATAGAGGCGACGGAGGCCATCGCGCTCGCAGGGGGCGTCTCTCACGACCGGATATTCAACGAACAGTTCTCGCCCGCCTGATAATACGGGCAGGCCGAATTGGCGGCCATCGCCCTTTATAGGGCACGTGTGGCCGTGCTTCTAGAGAGTATGACATGGCGAAGCCAACCCAGGCCGACGCTGAGAGGGCGGTGAGAACGCTCATCGAATGGGCAGGTGACGACCCCGATCGAGAGGGGTTGATGGATACGCCGGCTCGGGTCGTGCGTTCCTATCGTGAATTGTTCTCCGGCTATGGGAGCGATCCCCGGGAATACTTGCAACGCACTTTTGCGGAGGTTGGCGGATATGACGAACTGGTGGTGCTCAAGGACATCCGCGTCGTCAGCTTCTGTGAGCACCATATGCTGCCGGTGACCGGCCGCGCCCATGTTGGTTACCTGCCGGCAAATCGTATCGTGGGGATCTCAAAACTCGCGCGCGTCGTGCACGGTTTTGCGCGCCGGCTGCAAATCCAGGAGAAACTCACCGCTGAAATCGCGGGAGCGATACAGGATATTCTTCAACCGCAGGGTGTCGGCGTCGTGATTGAAGCCGAACACAACTGCATGACTTTGCGCGGCGTCAATACGACGGGATCGAAGCTGACGACCAGCCGCCTGCTCGGCGTTATGCGGGACGATCCGCGCACGCGCGAAGAATTCCTGAGCCTTGTGCGCAGCGGATAGGCGCTGCCGAAAATATTGATACGTTCGGTAGAACGATTTCCGCGCGCGGGCTGTAGATGTCACGGCAGGAGAGGTCAGATTGACGGTCGCTGCGACTTGTCGTCCGATTAGGCGGACAGGACGGGCATGGGGACGAAATCGTGGGACCGGGTCATCGAGCGAACGATCTCCGGTGGTATATTTTGGCTTTGGTATTCGATGCCGATTTTCTATATTGCGAATTCGAAAATGTTGAGGAAAAAACTTCGCGTTCGGCAGCGCGGAAGAGGAAACGTCGAGACAATCATGGATCAACTTGTCATCGCCAGGGCCTTGCATGTGCTCGCGGTCGTCCTGTGGATTGGCGGCGTGGGCTTTGTAACCACCGTCCTGCTGCCGGCAGTTCGTCGGCTAACGACGCCGGCCGAGCGCGTCGCATTTTTCGACGCAATTGAACGGCGGTTCGCCTGGCAGGCCCGCATCACGACGGTATTTGCCGGGGCGACGGGCTTCTTGATGACGACGCAGCTCGATTTGTGGTATCGGTTTCACAGCGCCGCGTATTGGTGGATGCATGCGATGGTCGCGGTGTGGCTCTTGTTTACAATCATGCTATTCTTGGCCGAGCCGCTCGTCCTGCATCGCTGGTTTGAGGAGCGGGCAAAATCGGACCCCGAAGCGACTTTCACTCTGATCGAACGCATGCATCGCTTTTTGCTCTTAGTAAGCCTGATTACAATTTTCGGCGCTGTGGCAGGGAGTCACGGCTGAAGCGTTGACGAATACTCCGGCTATGTTCTTACGTCGTCCAACTTCCTCTATGCAGGGCCGTCTACTCGGATAACGCGTCGATCCAATACGTGGCGAAAGTTGAAGAGGCCGAGTTGCGTCCTCAGCGCGTGCATAAGAACCAGCGCAGAGCCTTTGCCCGTCCTGATGTAGCGAAGGCAGACGCCCGTTGATACTGACATACTGAATCGGGATTTCCGGTACCCAGGAAAGGCGCTCCGGAGTTGGCGGGAAAGGCTGCATTGCTGACGGTAATTTCAGCCACCGAGTCTGAAAGCCCTTCGGTGAGCTGAAGGCGTGAAATTCGTTCGAAAGAGGCCGATAGATGGCGAAACCTAAGAAAATTTTGATAACTGCAGAATCAATTCTGCGTCGTGCAAAAAAATGGACCCGGCCGCTATGGGAGTGGGAAAGCTAACTTGAACGTCGCTCCGCCGCCGGGCGTCTCTTCGACCCAAATCTGGCCGCCATGTATGGAGACCAATTCCTTGGCGATCGACAATCCTAGCCCGGTGCCAGGTTTGGTTTCGGACTTTCGCCAGAATGGTTCGAAGATCATTTCCCGATCGCATTCCGCAATACCTTCTCCGTGGTCGATCACTTCAACGACTGCTCTGTCCGTCACCTTCACAAACACCAGGCCGCCCTCCGGCTCCGCGTGCAAAGCATTGTCGATCAGATTGGCCAGCACCGATTCTATCGCGGTTCGGTTGCCGGCAACCCTGAGTTCTCCGGGCGGCGCCTCAAATGCGATCTGACGTTCCGCCCGAATAGCCAGAAGCGCAGCATCTGCGGCCATTGCACGGGCGACCGCGATAATGTCAATTCTTTGATCACTTTCGGCGGGGCGCCGCTCGAGTCTCGCGGCGGTTAGCAATTGTTCCACGATATTGCGAATCCGGCGCGCGTCGCGCTTGAGGTCAGTCTTGAAAGTCGGCTCTTCGGGGGCGTCGAGGCGCGCGCTGAGGATCGCAACAGGCGTTCGCAGCTCATGGGCCGCATTGGCGGTGAATTGACGCTGACGTGCAACGCCAGCGTCGAGCCTTTTCAGGGCGTCGTTTATGGCGTCGACAAGAGGCCCGATCTCCGTCGGCGCTTGGTCCGACGAGAGCCTTTGATCCAAAGAGTTCATGTCGATATGAGAGGCTTCTTGCGCGATGGCCCGGAGCGGCCACAATCCCTGCCGGACGGCAAACCATGCCGTCGTAACCGACATCAAAACGACAGCAACGAGATAAACCCTCAACCATTCCAGTTCGTCCTGGAGCGCATGATATACGTCGCTCAAAACAAATGTCTGTCCGTATACGGCGACGTGAAGTCTGCCGAAAGGCGTTCTTCGAGGCTCCATCATTCCCAGTCGGGATTTTTTGAGTCCCCCGGCAGCGTGAAGTGTACATGCGAGGGGCTGATCTCGTTGACACGCGCCAGCGCATTAGCCAACTCGGCGGAGGATCCTTCTACAGGTTCTCCTGTAATGCTGTTGAATGCCGCTACTTTCATGCGCGGAGAGCGTCTAAGCTCTTCGCGCAATTCTGGGCTCGGTTCAATGCGCACGCTTCCTCTGCCATCATAAGCGAGCGATGCGATGACCTGCTTCACCGCCCGCGCGGCAGCCAATTCTTCTAATGAGGTCGCAAAGACCTCAGCGCCGGTAAGGCCCAAAAAAATGGTCGCAAGCCAAGCTATCAAGAATGCGAGGAGTTGTCCGAGAGCAAGATAACCGACAACGCGTAGCGCGAGTGAAGGCCGACTCATCGCGCCGCCGACTGACACATCATATAACCAATTCCCCGCACAGTGTGTATCACGGTGCCGGAACCGAGTGCGTCGAGACGACGACGCAACCGCGATACCACCGTGTCCAGCGTGTTTGACTGCACATTGTCGTCGAGACTGTAGATTTCCTCGACCAGCGTCTCTCGCGTCGTCACGCGGTCTGCACGCCGCATCAAGGCCTGCAACAATAATAGTTCGCGCTTGTTGAGAGCCAGGGGACGCTCATTGATCGTCACTTCGAGCGTCCGAAGATCCAGCGACAGTGCGCCAACAACAATGGGGGGAATGACTTCTCCCGCCGGCCGTCGAAGACATGCGCGGATACGCGCGATGAGCTCCTCGGCCTGGAACGGCTTCGTCAGATAATCGTCGGCCCCCGCGTCCAGTCCGACAACTTTGTCGCTGACCGCGTCAAGAGCCGTCAGCACCATGATGCGGGCTCCGGGGCGCATCGACCGAAGCGTGGGCACGAAGGAGACTCCGTCGCCGTCCGGCAATCGGCGATCCAGGAGGACAAGGTCGTACGGGTGCTGCCGTGTCGCCTCCCGTGCATCGGCAAGCGCGCTGACGAAATCAACGGCAAAGCCCGCCGAACGGACGATCGAACCGACCAGCCGCCCCATTTCTGGTTCGTCTTCGACAAGCAATATCCGCATCTGGCGCCGCTCCAGATTTTTTCCCAGCTTCATCGTAGCTCAAGAGTTGCACGGAGGAAAAGAGCGCGCCGGGAAGCCCCAATCATGACTGTGACCTCAAAAGCACAGCTCACAAAAGATCGCCGCCCTCCCCCAACAGTCGGGCTTCTGCCAGACCCATGTCAGGTAGTTCCCTTAAGCAGAACTCATGTCTAACCAGCGAAAGAGCGTCGGAAACAAGAGGGCGAAGAGCGGCGGAGGCCGCTCTTCGGGCAGGCTGCTCGGGCTCCTTTCGGCGCTGTTGATGATCCTTCAGGGTCTAATCGCGAGCGGCGGAGTGACCCCCGGGGCCACGGTGGGCGAGGGTCGCTCGGCGCTGACTGCGTCACTGTTTCGCTCTAACTGCGTCAGGGAAACGGGCCGCCACGACGCGCCCTCGAAGGATGTCGCCCATCACGGTCAATGTTGCATCGCCTGCGACTCGGAAGAATACGGCGAGTCCATTTCCGACGGCGGAACCCCGGTTGGCGCGACGGCGATCCCGGATTTTGGCGGATCCATCCTCCTCGAGGGCCGGGCGCCAGACATGGGCGAACGTCTCACGGGCTGGCTGACATCCTGGTCGTCTCGCGCCCCGCCTCTCTTTCCCTGACTTGCTGAACGCGGCCCGCGAGGCCGCAGCTCAAAGTCTAGTGGCGTGTGCAAACACGGCCCAGGGAAAGATCCATGACCAGAATCGACATGATGCGCGGCGTTTCCGCCAGCGCGCTCAGCCTTATCGTAATGACATCCGCCGCCGAGGCGCAGCAATCGTTACCAACCATCGACGTCGGCGGGGGGCGGCGAGTGGCGACAAACCGCGGACCGGCCGTGCGCAATGCGACCTCGGGCGCGTCCGCCGCTACGCGGGCGTCCGCGCCCGGCCCGGCGACGCCGGCGCCCTCCGCGGCATCGCGCTTTCCCAGCGAGCCGAAGACGCCGGAGCAAGGCTATGTGGTGACGAACGCCACGACCGGACTGAAGCTCGACATTCCGATCAAGGAGACGCCGGCTTCCATCGCCGTCGTGCCGAAGCAGGTCTTGCAGGACCAGAATATCGTTCGCCTGAACGAAGCGCTGGAAAATGTCAGCGGCGTGCAGTCAAACAATAACGACGCTCGAAGGCTATATTTTCTACATCCGCGGCTTCCGCAACACCTTCCTGTTTCGGAACGCCGTATCCTATGGCGACAATGCGCCGGGCATCGTGGACACGGCGAATGTCGAGAAAATCGAAGTGCTGAAGGGCCCCGCTTCGTTTCTCTACGGGCGGTCGGAGCCGGGCGGCCTGATCAACATCACGACGAAGCAACCATTGGCCGAGCGGCGCGCCGTCGTGGAGCAGCAGATCGGCTCCTATGACTTTTATCGGACACAATGGGACGTTTCGACGCCCATCGCCGCCGTCGATGGTCTCGCTGCACGCCTCTCAGGCGCCTATCAGAACGCCGGTTCCTTCCGCAAATTCCAGGGCGGCAATCGTCTTCTGGTCGCGCCGGTCATCAGTTACCGGCCGAGCGCCTGGACCGAGTTCACACTGGACACGCAGTTCTTCACGAACAAGACGCAAAGCGACGTCGGACAACCGTCGCTCGGTCCCTACGGTCAATTGCCGTATCCGCTCCCGAACAGTCTCTCCATCCAGGAGCCCATCGACCCGCGCGACCGATTCGACAGCTACAATATCTCTTATAATTTCCGTCAGAACCTTACCGAGGACTGGCGCATCACCAATCGGTTTCTCTACTCGCAGCTCGCTTTCGGGAAGCCGAACATCACCGGCTGGACGGTCCAGCCCGACAACGCAACCCTGGATCGGGTCAGCCAATATCAGGCCCAGACCGGGCGGACTTTCTCCACCAACATCGATCTCAACGGCAAGTTCGAGACCTTCGGCGCCAAGCACGACTTTTTGTTCGGTCTCGACTATCTCAACAGCTATTACGACTACTATTTCGGTAGTGGAGCGGACTTTTATCCACTCAATCTGTATGCGCCGGTATATGGAACCGTTCCGCGCTTCGCCATCTGGGATGCGATCGCCGGGCGCGGGTTCAAGTTCCACTCCTCCAATCTCACGCGTCAGAAGGGAATGTACGCTCAAGACTATGTGACGATTATGGACCGCCTCCACCTCCTGGTCGGCGCGCGTTACGACGTCGCCGATCTCGTGCGAGGCGTCTCCACCAGCAATTACGACACGGGCGAACTTGCCGACATCATGGCGCCGAGCAAGAATCTCGCAATCGCCGCACGGCTCGCGGCTCCGTCGCAGAACTTTAACGGCTGGACCCCGCGCGCAGGCGTCCTCTACGATATTACCCCCGAAGTGAGCGCCTATGGCAGCTATTCGCGCTCTTTCGGTTCGGCGAATGGTTTCACGGCGTCGAACACGGCCTTGCCGCCCGAGAAGGCGCTGCAATGGGAGTTTGGACTGAAGGCGCAAGTTCTAAAGGATGTTTCCGCGACGCTGGCGTTCTTCCAGATCACGAAATCGAACATAGCCACGCGCGATTTCTCTTCGGCCGGACTTGACGTGCGATTGACGGGCCTCCAGCGAAGCCGAGGCGTCGAGCTCGACGTGATCGGACGCGTCACCGATCGGATGGCCATCGTCCTGAATTACGCAAACATCGACGTGAAGGTGATCACGGGCGTTCCAACCGACCGCCTCGATCCATACGGCTCGAACGGCGGATTTCTCGGCAATCGTCCCGCGAATGTTCCCCGTCACTCCGGAAAGGTGGCGCTCACCTATGATTTCGGAGAAAACGGACTGGGTCTTCGCGTCGGCGGCGGCGTCACCGCACAAAGCCACGCCTGGGGCGATATCCAGAACACTTTTCTGCTCAACGGTTGGGGGCGGCTGGATGCATTCGCAAGTTATGCGGCGCTCGTAGAAGGCCACAAGCTGACAGCGCAGCTCAATCTGAAGAACCTAAATAACGTTCATTATTACGAGGCGGTGGACGACTTCTTCAACTTCAACGTGCCGCCCTTCCTGCGTACGCCGGCGAGACCCTTCACCGCGACGGGAACCCTGCGCTTCGAATGGTGATCGGACGTCGTCGCTCGTGTTATCGCGAGCGACGACGCGTGATCTGGAAAGGCTCGAACCATGAACCGCGCGCAGTTTGTTTGGCTCCATCGTTGGGCTGGTCTTTCGATGGGGATATTCCTTATCCTTGTCGGACTCACCGGCAGCCTGCTGGCTTTCTGGCTCGAAATCAATCAATGGCTGACGCCGGAGCTTTATCCGCCGCCGCGCCCAGGCGTGGAGCTCGACGCCGCGACGCTCGTGCGGCGCGCCGAAGCGATCGTCCCGGAGGCGCGGGCAACGACTGTCTATCTCGGCGTGTCCAGGATCGGCCTCGATCGGCATGGAGGCCCGCGACGCCGCAAGCCCCCTGGATTTCGAGTTCATACATCTCGATCCGATCGACGGAACGGAACTCGGCCGCGCGACCTGGCATGGCCTGCCGAAGCGCAAGACCGACATCATGCCCTTCATCTACAGCCTGCACATGTATCTTGCGATGAGCGGGATCGGCGACTGGATACTCGGCGCCGTCGCGCTGATCTGGACCATCGACAGTTTCGTCGGCTTCTATCTCACCTTGCCGCCTTCCGGCGAACGCTCGCAAAAAGGCTTCCTGTCGCGTTGGAAGCCGTCATGGCTCGTCAAATTCAGGAGCTCCTTCTATCGGGTCAATTTCGACCTCCATCGTGCTGGCGGCCTGTGGCTTTGGCTGATCCTGCTCATCTACGCCTGGTCCAGCGTCTATTTCACTCTACCGACTTTCTATACGCGCGCCATGCAGCTCGTTTCGGATTACGAGCAGCCTGTGTGGGCCCGCGGCGCCGCCGATGCGCCGGGCGCCATCCCGCCGATGGAGTGGGAGCAGGCGCTGCAGACCGGCCAGCGGCTCATGTCCGAACAGGCGACGGCGAACGGTTTCTCCATCGGAAGGCCGCTGGCTCTCTATCATCTGCGCGAACAGGGGCTTTACGAATATCGCGTGCGCTCCTCGCGCGACATCGGCGACAAGGCCGGCGCGACTGAGGTTCATTTCGACTCTCGCAGCGGCGAATTGAAGAGCGTCAATCTGCCGACCGGTCATCGCGGCGGAACGACCATCACCACATGGCTCGTCGAACTTCACACGGCGAATGTCTTTGGACTGCCTTATCGCATTTTTGTCAGCCTGTTCGGTCTCGCATTGGTCATGCTCTCCATCACGGGCGTCTATATCTGGTGGAAGAAGCGTGCGGCGCGCAAGGCGCATGAGAGGCGTGCGGCTCCATCTGCGGGGGTCGATATGATGTCGGAGGGATTGAAATGAAATCCGAAGATATTCCGCTTGCCCGGAAAATCGATCGATTGCGACGCACGTTGCCCGTTTCGGGCTATCCGCGTCCGACGCTGCTGACGGAGCTGCGCATACGCAAGGCTGTCGGGCGTTCGACGCCTAAGCTCAAAGTGATCGATATTTTCGACGTCGGCAACGGGCAAGCCCTGATGTGCCGCTTCCTGGTCTGCGAGCACGACGCGCGTAGTTTCGTCGCCCCGCTTTCGCAAATTGCGTTGGACCGCTGTCATAGACCGGCACAAGCTGTCGCTATGCATCGCGGTCCATCGCGCGCCGGGGTCGCGTGAAGTTTTGCTTCCTCATCTCCGCTCTCGCATTCGCTTTGCCAAGCACGGCGGGTTTTGCGCAAGAGCCGGTGGACAGCGGACGAAAGGAATTGGCGGCCACAGAGCGCCGTGCAAGCCATGTCGCGCCGCGCACGAAAAGGCCGGAGCGAGCTAAGGTTCGACTGCAACCATCCGGCGAGACAGCGCAGAGCGACCCGGATTCGCGACCCCAGGCGCCCGGCCCGACGCCCAGCGCGCAGACGCTCGGGCGTGACCAGAGCGGCGTCGTCGTCAACGCGCCGGCGGCGAATTCCGGCTTCTCCCCGGATTTCGTCATGCGCGGCTTCCCGTCCGGCGTCACGCTGTTCGACGGCTCCGCCCACGGCTTCACCGCCCAGGGCGTCAACCTCTCCACAGTGGATCATGTCGAGTTCTACAAGGGGCCCTCCGCCATGCTGTTCGGCAAGGCGCTCGGCGGTTATGGCGGCGCGGCGAACTACATCCGCAAGGCGCCGACGCAGGAGACTTTCGCGGAGGCCCGCGCGACGAGCGGCTCGTTTGGGCTGAACCGCATGACCGTCGATCTCAATTCGCCCTTGAATGCGGACAAGAGCACTGCTCTTCCGCCTCACCGGCGCCGCGCAGACGACCGGCAGCTTCGTCAACTTCGTGCGCTGGCGCAATTTCGACGTCGCCCCGATGCTGTCTTTCACCGCCGACAATGGCGATCATGTGAGCCTGCGCGCCGAACATAGCGGCGGCCGCCTCGTCTATCGCGACGGCGTGCCGGCGGACCCCATCTTCTTCCACATTCCGCGCGAATTCTACGCCGGCATGCCCGCCAATGAACATGAGACGCCGATCTCGGACGACCTCACCTTCACCTACGACCATGCCTTCAACAAGGATTGGAAGCTCTCGGCGGTCGTCGATTATTATCTCTTCGCCAGCCGCTGGGGATGGTTCACCGGCTGGGGCTATGACGGCTTTCAGTCCATCGTCTTCGGCAATCCCGTGCGCACGCGTAGCGCGATCCGCAGCTTCGACGCTCAAGTGCGCCTGGAAGGCAAGTTCGAGACGGGCTTCCTCTCACACAGTGTCTTTCTCGGCCTCGAACACTGGGATTATTTCTTCGGCTATGCCAACGCCATCTCGCGCTTCGAGGCCGCGCCGCTCAACATCTTCTTTCCCGCCTATCAGCCGGGCGTCGATTACGCCGGCGCCCTCTGGTCGAACGGCGTCGCCCGCGCCATCGGGCGCTCCGTCTACGGCCAGGACCTGATCGATCTCAACGAGCACTGGCGCATCCTTCTCGGCGGGCGCTACGATGTCCTCGCCCAGCGCGAGCGCGTCTTCGATCCCTTTGGATCGCTCGCCGGTGAACCCACGGCGAGCCTGAGCAAGGGGACGCAGGGCTATTTCAATCCGCGCGCGGGAATCCTCTTCCGGCCGGACGACGCGCATGAACTCTTCTTCGCCTTTGGCCAGTCGCTCATCCCCAACACCGGCGTGCGTCTGCAGGGCGGCGAGGCGCCGCCGCCCCAGCAGGATACGCAATATGAGATCGGCGCGCGTCGGCGCTTCCTCGACAACAAGATGACCTTCGAGCTGGGGCTTTTCGACATCACCCGCGACAATGTCGCGATCCCCAATCCCGCCAATCCGTCCGGCTTCTATTCGCTCGTCACCGGCCAGCAGCACAGCCACGGGATCGAGGTCAATCTCGGCGGCGAGCCGCTTCCCAATCTCAAGGTCAACGCGGTGGCGACCTTTCTGCACGCCGTCGTCTCGAAGGACTCGAATGTCCCCTCGCAGGCCGGCAGCGACCTCCTCGGCGCGCCGCGGCGCGTCTACAATTTCTCGGCCAATTACAGTTTCGACAGCGGCGATCTGAAGGGGCTGGAACTGGGCCTGAGCTACTATTACGCCAGCCGCGCCGAGGCGACCTTGCCCAACACGCCCGGCTTCACCCTGCCGCCGCAGCAGATGCTCGGCGCGACGCTCGGCTACAGCCTCGACGACAATCTCAAGATCGATCTCAGCCTGACCAATCTCACCAACCAGCCCAACTGGACCTCGAACGGCGCCATGTTCCATGGCGAGCCAAGGGCGATGTCGGTGAGTCTGAGCTATAAATACTGAGCGCGTCGGCAGCAATGGCATTCTACAGGAATTTTTCGAACTCGGATGCGCGACGACGGGGGAAAGATCTGTCCCGCCTCGCCGATGCGCATAAGGGTCAGGCCGCCGACGCCAGCGATCGGCGCCAGAGCTGAAGGCGCAAAATGCGTCCGGAAGATACCGATAAATGCTGAAACCGAAGAAAAATTCTTTCGCCAGTTTTCTCTTTAAAATCAAGAGAGTTTCTTTTCGACGTCTTGCCTGCCGGTATTTATCGCCCATCCAGCAATAGTATGCTAGCTATATAAATTACTTATAGGCGATCTTAATAATCGAGTGGGAGTGAGGGGGCGGATATCGGGATATTGGCGGAATAAGCCGGCCTCACTTCGCAGCCTTCGCCCAGTCGGGAATGTGCCAGGTGATGGTGATGCTTTTTGCGCAGGCGTCCGACAGTTTGCGCTGCGGGTTGTTGATGAAGGCCACGCCCATGTCGGTGACGCAGGGCTGATAGAGAAGTGAGCCGTGGCCGGCCTCCGGAATCAGAAAGACCTGCGCGTTGCTCAGCTTTTCCACCGCGACCCTCGCCCAGCTCGCCGGCGTCTGGGTATCATAAAGACCACCGATCGACAGCGTCGGGATATCGCTCACCACAGGCTCGTGCCAGTTGTCACGGTTTTGCGGTTTGAAGGGAATGCAAGAGCCAAACACAAATTTCGCCGACGGGTCATAGGCGTCGCCGATATAGGGATATTTCTGGCTCGCGGTGAATTTCTGATAGCCCTTGTAAGTATTGTAAGGCACGTCCTCCTGACAGGCATAATTGAAGAGATAGAGGTTCTCGAAGAAGGGCATCTCGGATTTTTCCGCGTCGCGCCGGATGATCGCGAAAGAACCCGCCAGCTCCGCCGCACTCATGCTCTCGATCAGGGCAAGCAGCCGGGTGCGGGCCTCGCCCGTGGTGTGGGCGTTGACGAAGGCGCTCAGGCTTTCTTTCGAGGCCGGGGTGTTTTGAAGCGCGACATAATCGGAAACGATCTTCTCGGCCTTTGACGCATCGCTTCCCTTCGCGGCGATCAGCGCCTTCTCCAGCTCGGCGTCGAACAAACTGGCCACGGGACCGTAATTCCTGCCGGCGTCGAGTTCATCGCGCAGCTCTTCCATCACATTCGTGTTGGAAAGATCGATCCGGCGCGCAATCGCCGCATTGTCCGCCAGCGTGGCGATCAGGGCGCGTTGTTGCTTCGGCAGTTTGGCCGAAGCCGTCGCCACATCGTCATCGCCCGAAATCGGCAAGGCGAAATCCTTCGCCACAAGCATATCGACCGTCGGCGTCTCCTTGCCGCGGTTCAGCTCATAGATGAAGGCGGGGATATAGGGCGTCATCGAGTAGTGATGATATTTGGCGTTGCGCTCATCGAAGACGCGGAAGATCGTTTCGGGCGTCACCGGCTTGCCGTGATGGACGACTCTTGCCTTTCTTTGCCTTTTTCAACGTATCGATGATGACATTGTCGAGATCGGGAAATGTTTTGTTGCAGGTCGCATCGGCCTTGCATTGCTCGACAACATGCTCGATGGGCTCGCTCAATTTGAGGGCCAGGCTGTCGTACAAATGCACCCATGGCGGCGCCACGCCATCGATGACCACGGCGCGAATGCCCTCGGGCGCGACGCGCATGGTCTCCAGCGCCAGCTTCGTGCCATAGGAAATGCCATAGAGATTATAGCTCTTGTAGCCGAGGGCCCGGGTGATGGTGCGCACATCCTTGGCGTTTTCGAAGGTGTTGTATTTGCTGATGTCGATGCCCGCCGCTTCGACTTCCTTCAGGCAATCGCTGACGGTGTTGCTGTCCTTGTTCGCACCGCTGATGTCGGTTGTGGTGCTCGCCTTCTTCGCAATGAGCGCGGCATTCGCGGCAAGCGCCTTGAAGCACTTCACGGACTGGCCCGAAAGACCGGCCGAGCGCTGGTCCCAGAACACGACGTCACGTGTCTTGCGGAAGGCCTCGAAAGTGGTCGCCAACAGCGGAATCTGACTAAGGGCGCTGGCGCCGGGACCACCCTGCAGATAGACGACCGGATCAGGCTCGGGATATTGCGACCATGATTTGAGGATGGAGAATTTGAGAGGAATCTTCTTGCCGTCGGGCCTGGCGTTGTCTTCCGGCACTTGCACCGTGCCGCAGAACAGCGTTTTTCCTTCAATCTCATTCGCTGGCAAAGGCCGCGGACACAAAGTCTGCGCAACGGGCGCGTTGAGGTCAGCGCCGCCTGCTTTCAACGCGCCAAATTCTTGTCCGGCGTTCCCCATGAGCACGGCGATCAAATTGAGGATATGTTGATAGTCCATGCGTCACTGCTCCTTGCGTGTAACGCCAGCGCTCAAACTTAAGCTCAACAGGTTCTTGTCAATTTGGCTGAACCAATCTTCCATCTCATTTCCTCCCCTATGAGGGCGCCGGGGTCGTTGGAAGCTGGCTGCAGGGGCGAATGCAATGCTGACGAGCATCGCAGGAGCTGAACCCTGTCTGGTGGGAAGATACACGATTTGATATGTTTGATCAGGTGGTCCGGGATCCGAGCGAAATGCGAGAGCAACTATTATAATTGAAATGATCGAGTGGGGATATCCGCGGTCCAAAGGCCACTCGTCAGGGCGTCTTGCGCATGAAAGCGATAAGCGGTTATTTTCTATGTATGGCCCTCACGCTCGCCGGGTGTCGCCTCACAGAACCGGGCGCCTCGATGCATTCTCCCGGGCGATCGCTGGCGCGGAGCAGCGCGCCCCTGGACCATCAGAAAATTCGGGACGCGATTTCATCCTACCGTCAGAGCAATGGGCTCGTTCGGGTCGTGGATGATCCAGTTCTGCAGCAGGCGGCGCAACATCAGGCGAACGCGATGGCCGAAGCCGGTCGCCTCGACCACAGTGTCGAGGGGGCCTTTGCAGAGAGAGTCGCCGCCATCGGCCGGGCGTCCTCTCACGCGGTGGAAAATCTCTCGGTGGGGCGCGACAGTTTTGCCGCTGCGTTCTCGTCCTGGCGGCAGTCCGAGCTGCACAATCAGAACTTGCTCGATCCGCACGTCACCCGCATGGGGATTGGGAAAGCCGATGCGTCAGGCGCCACTTACTGGGCCCTGATCATGACGGATTGAACGGCGCCGTCGGCAGGGGGACAGGCGAGCACATCGGAAAAGAAAAACGACCCGCGCTTACATCCGGCGTCGGGTCGTCCTGTTACGAGTGCATTCGCTCGTCGGCAAAGTGAACCCGAAGATGGTTAACAGGCTCTTAATCAGCCTCGCAACGCGCCGTAGCCTTCAGCGTTAAAGCTTTCTTAACCACGAGACGCGACCACTGCTGTCGTGCAAATGACAGCCTTCCGGGAAAGCCGCGCCGCGTGGCGGTAGATCGACGGGCCAAAGGAGCAGCGCTTGATGGTCGCGTTACGACGGGCGGAGACTGCCGAACCCGGTCCGAAGAAAGCTTCTCACGGCTACCGGAACGCGCGCCAGTCCGTTCTGCTGCTGGACCACGCCCGTCGCGCCGGGCTCAAGAGAACATTCGCCGCCGGGATGGCGAAGATCCACGAGGTGGAAGAGGCCATTCGCGCCTATCGGCCCGACCCCTCCGAAGCCCGGGAATATGCCGAGGCGCTTCTCCTGATCAGCCAGATGAAAGCTGAAGCCGCGCGCTGAGCAGCGTCTTCAAAGAGACATTGTCACGGACTTGGACGGCTCTTCCGTTTGAATGGATGGGGGAAAGGAGCCGTCATGAACTACAGGATCGCAATCATCGTCATCGGAGCCGCATTGTTTGTCCTGGCGATGATCCCCTATGCCTACAAGCCGAGATGCGCGTCGGTCGACTGCCCCATGGAAGCGCCCTACATCGGCGAGCGCGGCAGCCGCTGAGCCGAGGCGATCACGGCTGGACGTTGAGAAAGTCCATGATCCGGCGGATCGTCGGCTGATCCAGCAGCAGCGGGGCGTGGCCCTGGCCCGGCACGGTGTAAGTCTCCAAGCCGGGGGGCGCGTCGCGACATTTCGTCGAGCGTCGCGACGGACAGAATGTCGCTCGTCTCGCCGCGGATCGCGAGGATCGGGAGTTTCGCAAGAGTCGCGAAAGGCTCCCAATATTCGTCGAATTCAGAATCGGGCGTCACCGCGTCGAGCGTATGGTTCAGCGCCGGATCGTAACGCAATTCGACGCGGCCATCTTTTTCGACGAAGGTCTGGCGCGCGTAGATTTCCCACTCCTCGGCGCTCACCCCCGTGAATCTCGGCGCGGCGGTCATCTTGAGCAAGGCGACCGCTTCGCTCAGGCGGGAGAGCGGCGGCAGTTTGCCGACATAGCTCTTGATGCGCAGCAGGCCTTCATGCTCGACCTTCGGGCCAATGTCGTTGAGGATCGCCGCGCGCAGGAGCGCGGGTCGCGCCTTCGAGATGCGCATCGTGTGCAGGCCGCCCCGCGACGTGCCCAGAAAGACCGCCTCGCTGACGCCGGCGTCGGCGAGCGTCGCGAAAATATCCGCCTGTTCGACATCCAGATCGTAATGGCGCCAGTCCTTGTCCCAGTCCGAGCGCCCGCGCCCGCGATAGTCGAGCGCGAGAACGCGCCGGCCCGCCTGCTGCGCGGCTTCCGCAACGCGCCAGAAGTCGTCGGCGGTGCGCGCCAGGCCGGGCAGGCAGACCAGCGGCAGGCGCGTCGCCGCGGCGCAGGGGTAGTCGAGATAATGCAGCCGCAGGCCGTCCGGGGCGGCGACGAAGCGGCTTTCGGGGGGAGGGTCTGGGTCAAGCGTTCGGTCCCTTTTCGCAAATCTGTATACTGCCGGGAGCGCGCGTCAAAATGGCGCCGCCGCGCGCTTTGGAGCTTCCTTGACTTCGGACCCCCGAGCGGCGAGTTTGCGCCCGCCCCCAAGGCCGCCGATCATCAGGAAACACCGTCGCCCATGCGCTCCTATCTCGATTTCGAAAAGCCCGTCGCCGAGCTCGAAACCAAGGTGGAGGAACTGCGCGCGCTGGCCGAGGGGGGAGAGGGCGTCTCCATCTCCGAGGAGCTGACGAAGCTCGAGGCCAAGGCCGCCAAGGCGCTCGCCGATCTTTACGCCACGCTCACTCCCTGGCAGAAAATCCAGGTCGCCCGCCACCCGCAGCGGCCGCATTTCTCGGACTATGTCAAGCAGCTCGTCACCGAGTTCACGCCCCTCGCCGGCGACCGGTTCTTCGGCGAAGACTATGCGATCGTCGGCGGTTTCGGCCGCTTCCGCGGCGAGCCGGTGTGCGTCATCGGGCAGGAGAAGGGCTCGGACACGGCGAGCCGTCTCCGTCACAATTTCGGCATGGCCCGCCCGGAGGGATACCGCAAGGCCGTCCGCCTCATGGAGTTGGCCGACCGCTTCGGCCTGCCGGTGATTTCGCTGGTCGATACGGCCGGGGCCTTTCCGGGCATCGACGCCGAGGAGCGCGGCCAGGCCGAGGCCATCGCCCGATCCACGGACGCCTCGCTAGCGCTGGGCGTGCCGAATGTGGCCGTGGTGGTGGGCGAGGGCGGCTCCGGCGGCGCCATCGCCATCGCCGCCGCCAACAAGGTGCTGATGCTGGAGCATGCGGTTTACACCGTCGCCTCGCCCGAGGCCTCGGCGTCGATCCTGTGGCGCGATTCGGCCAAGGCTCAGGACGCCGCGACCAGCATGAAGATCACGGCGCAGGATCTGCTGAAATTCGGCATCATCGATATGATCGTAAACGAGCCGGCCGGCGGCGCCCATCGCGATCCGCCCGCCGCCGTCGCCGCGGTCGGCGACGCCGTCTGGACCGAATTGTCCCGCCTGACCAATCTTTCGCGCGAACAGCTGCGCGCCGCCCGCGCCGAGAAATTCCTGAATATGGGCCGCCGGATTGACGAAAAGCGTTAAGCAAACCCTGCAAAAATCCCTGTTTCCGGCTTGTCCGGCGACGTTTTCGACACTTTCTTGCCCCAAGTGGAGGCTAGCCAGCTAGACGGCTTCTCAGGCGCTTTCAGCGATCCATGAGCGCGTTTGCGGGCCAGGCGGGGCAGGGTGGAGAGGGAGCTCGAGCGCATGAAACTTTCGGTTCTGAAGCCGGCCGTCGTGGCCGTTTTCGCCGCGCTTACGCTTGCCGCCTGCCAGGACAGCGGGCTTTCGCATCGTTCGCTCGCGCCGATTCCGCCGGAAACCGTCGCCTTGATGGAGAAGGTCGGCACGTCCAAGGACGCGCCCATGCTCATTCGCGCCTATAAGAAAGAGGCCGAGTTCGAGGTCTGGAAGATGGGGTCGGACGGCAAATACGTCCACCTGAAGACCTACCCCATGTGCCGCTGGTCGGGCCAGCTCGGCCCGAAAACGCGCGAGGGCGACCGTCAGGTGCCGGAGGGCTTCTATTCCATCAGCCCGGCGCAGATGAATCCGAATTCCTCTTATTATCTGTCGTTCAACGTCGGCTATCCCAATCAGCTCGACCGGGCGCTGGGCCATTCGGGCGGCACCATCATGGTGCATGGCGCCTGCTCCTCGGCCGGCTGCTTCTCGATGACCGACGCGCAGATCGCCGAGATTTACGCCATCGCGCGCTCCGCTTTCAACGGCGGACAGACGGCCATTCAGATGCAGTCCTATCCTTTCCGCATGACGGCGGAGAATCTGGCCAAGCATCGCCTCGATCCCAACATCGACTTCTGGAAGAATCTGAAGGAAGGCAACGACCATTTCGAGGTGACGAAGGAAGAGCCGCAGGTCGCCTTTTGCGGCCGCCGTTATGTCTTCAACGCCACGATGGACGGCCGCGCCGATCCGCTCGCCGCTTGCCCCCCGCTGAAGCAGGACCCCGAGATCGTCGCGAGCGTCTCCGCCAAGGCCGCGAAGGACGATCAAAAGATCGCGGAACTGTCGGAAAACGTGAAGCCGGTGCGCATCGTCTATCAGGACGGCGGCATGCATCCGGCCTTCTTCTCCAAGGTCGCCGAAACGAGCCGCCCGGAGGCGGTCGCCCCGCCGGAGGAGATCGCGCTCGTGGACAAGGCTGTGCGTGCGGCCAAGCCCTCGCAACTCGCCGCCAAATCGCCGGTCGTAACGATGGCGGCGGCCAAGGCCGCTGCGCAGAGCCGCGTGGCGGAGACGTCGAATCCCGCCAAGGCGCTGGCGCCCGACACGCGGCGTGAGATGTCGGCCCTCGCCGCCGACGACGGTCCTACGTCCTCGATCAGGCGCCCGACGAACGCGAAGAAGTAAGCTCGCTTTCAGCCGTCAACGGAACCGCGCCCCGCAAGGAGCGCGGTTTTTTGTTTTGCCCATGTGGCGCTGCTCTTGAAGACACCGCGCACAGGCGTGATGGGAACAGATGCGACAGGCCTGTTCCAAGTCGGACAATCTCGTTTGATAAGCGACATTTTTTGTCGCGTTTGTCTTTGCTGATCAGCCCGGTAGATTGGCCTGCTGATTGCAGCAGATCCTCCAAAAAACAATGTCGCTGTTCAACGGCCGCAGAAGCCGCCGGGAAACGCATTTGGGGGAAACATGTCGACCGTCGAATCTTTTTACGACGTGATCCGCCGCCAGGGGATCACGCGCCGCAGTTTCACGAAATTCTGCTCCCTGACGGCCGCGAGCCTGGGCCTCGGCCCTGTCGCCGCGTCGAAGATGGCGCATGCGCTGGAGACGAAGCCGCGCGTGCCGGTGATCTGGATGCATGGGCTCGAATGCACCTGCTGCTCCGAGAGCTTCATCCGCTCGGCGCATCCGCTGGTGAAGGACGTCGTGCTGTCGATGATCTCGCTCGACTATGACGACACGATCATGGCGGCGGCCGGCCATCAGGCCGAGGCGATCCTCGAAGAGACCAAGGAGAAATACAAAGGCAAATATATTCTCGCGGTCGAAGGCAATCCGCCGCTCAACGAAGGCGGCATGTTCTGCATCGACGGCGGCAAGCCCTTTGTCGAGAAGCTGAAATGGATGGCCGAGGACGCCATGGCGATCATCGCCTGGGGCGCCTGCGCCTCCTGGGGCTGCGTGCAGGCGGCGAAGCCCAATCCGACGCAGGCGACGCCGATCGACAAGGTCATCCGCGACAAGCCGATCATCAAGGTGCCGGGCTGCCCGCCGATCGCGGAAGTCATGACCGGCGTCGTCACCTACATCACCACCTTCGGCAAGCTGCCCGAGCTCGATCGCCAGGGCCGGCCGAAAATGTTCTATTCGCAGCGCATCCACGACAAATGCTATCGCCGCCCGCATTTCGACGCCGGCCAGTTCGTCGAGGAATGGGACGACGAGGCGGCGCGCAAGGGCTATTGCCTCTACAAGATGGGCTGCAAGGGACCGACCACCTACAACGCCTGCTCGACGGTGCGCTGGAACGGCGGCGTCTCCTTCCCGATCCAGTCCGGCCATGGCTGCATCGGCTGTTCGGAAGAGGCTTTCTGGGACAAGGGGCCGTTCTACGAGCGTCTTTCGACCATCCATCAGTTCGGCGTGGAGAAAAACGCCGATGAGATCGGCATGGCCGCAGCAGGCGTCGTCGGCGCGGCGGTTGCGACCCATGCGGCGTCACCGCCGTCAAGCGCGTCACGTCCAGGAACGCCGACACCGACCGCCAATAAGTCTTTTCATTCCCTATTGCGATGCGTCACGGCATCGCCCTCACAGGACTGTCGCCATGGGCATCCAGACCCCGAACGGCTTCAACCTCGACAATTCGGGCAAGCGCGTCGTCGTCGATCCGGTGACGCGCATCGAGGGCCATCTGCGCCTCGAAGTGAATGTCGATGAGAACAATGTGATCCGCAACGCCGTCTCCACCGGGACGATGTGGCGCGGCATCGAAGTCATCCTGAAGAACCGCGATCCGCGCGACGCCTGGGCCTTCACCGAGCGGATCTGCGGCGTCTGCACCGGCACCCATGCGCTGACCTCGGTGCGCGCGGTGGAGAATGCGCTCAATATCAGCATTCCGGAGAACGCCAACTCGATCCGCAACATCATGCAGCTGACGCTGCAGGTGCATGATCATCTCGTGCATTTCTACCATCTGCATGCGCTGGACTGGGTCGATGTCGTCTCGGCGCTTTCCGCCGATCCGAAAGCGACCTCGGCGCTCGCGCAATCCATTTCGAGCTGGCCGCTCTCCTCGCCGGGCTATTTCAAGGATTTGCAGACGCGGCTGAAGAAATTCGTCGAGTCGGGACAGCTTGGGCCGTTCAAGAACGGCTACTGGGGTCATCCGGCCTACAAGCTGCCGCCGGAAGCCAATCTGATGGCGGTCGCGCATTATCTGGAGGCGCTCGACTTCCAGAAGGACATCGTCAAAATCCACACCGTTTACGGCGGCAAGAATCCGCACCCGAACTGGCTCGTCGGCGGCGTGCCTTGCCCCATCAATGTCGACGGGACGGGCGCGGTCGGCGCGATCAATATGGAGCGGCTCAATCTCGTCTCCGAGATCATCGACCGCGCCATTCAGTTCGTCGAGCAGGTCTATATCCCCGACCTGACAGCCATCGCCGGCTTCTACAAGGACTGGCTTTATGGCGGCGGCCTGTCGGGCAAGAGCGTCATGAGCTATGGCGACATTCCCGAACACGCGAACGATTATTCCGCCGCGAGCCTTCTGCTGCCGCGCGGCGTGATCCTGAACGGCAATCTGAACGAGGTGCTGCCGATCGATCACGCCGATCCGGAGCAGATACAGGAGTTCGTCGCCGCACTCCTGGTACAAATATCAGGACGAGAGCAAGGGGCTTGCATCCCTATGACGGCGTCACCGAGCCCAATTACAAGCTCGGTCCGAACGCCAAGGGGACGCCGACCAATATCGAGGCGCTCGACGAGGGCGGCAAATATTCCTGGATCAAATCGCCGCGCTGGCGCGGCAACGCCGTCGAGGTCGGGCCGCTCGCCCGCTACATCATCGGCTATGCGCAGGGCAAGCCCGAGTTCAAGGAGCCGACCGACAAGCTTCTGCAAAGCCTCGGCGTTCCGGTGACGGCGCTGTTCTCGACGCTCGGCCGCACCGCCGCGCGCGGTCTCGAATGCCAATGGGCGGCGCAAAAGCTGCGCTATTTCCAGGACAAGCTGTCGCCAACATCAAGGCGGGCGACTCGTCGACCGCCAATATCGACAAATGGGAGCCGAAGAGCTGGCCGAGCGAAGCCAAGGGCTTCGGCTTCACCGAGGCGCCGCGCGGCGCGCTGGCGCATTGGATCAAGATCAAGGACGGCAAGATCGACAATTACCAGTGCGTCGTGCCGACGACCTGGAACGGCAGTCCGCGCGATCACAAGGGCAATATCGGCGCCTTCGAGGCGTCGCTGATGGATACGCCGATGGCGGACCCGCAAAAGCCGCTGGAAATTCTGCGGACCATCCATTCCTTCGATCCCTGCCTCGCCTGCTCGACTCACGTGATGAGTCCGGAAGGACAGGAAATGGCGTCCGTGAAAGTTCGCTGAGGAGGCGGGAATGTCCGAAGCTGTTCGCATAGCCGGCGTCACCGATGCGCACGGCGCGCGCGCCGTGATGCGCCAGAGCGTCTATGTCTATGACGCGCCGGTCCGCATCTGGCACTGGGTGAACGCCGCCTGCATTCTGACGCTGTTCATAACAGGCTATTTCATCGCATGCCCGCTGCCGAGCATGCCCGGCGAAGCGAGCAGCCATTTCGTCATGGGCTATATCCGCTTCGCGCATTTTTCGGCGGGACAGATTCTTGCCGCGGCGTTTCTGTTCAGGATTTATTGGGCGTTTGTCGGAAACGCGCATAGCAGCGAGATTTTCTATGTTCCCCTGTTGAGCGCAAAATACTGGTCCGAGGTGGGCTATGTCGCGAAATGGTATCTCTTCATCGCCAAACAGCCCAGGAAATATGTCGGGCACAATCCGCTCGCGCGGCTGCTGATGTTCTTCCTCTTCACGATTCCACTTGTGTTCATGATCCTTACGGGCTTCGCGCTCTACTCCGAAGGCGAAGGCCTCGACTCATGGCAGCACAAGGCTTTCGGCTGGGTTTTCGCGATCTTTCACAACAGCCAGGACGTTCACACCTACCATCATCTCGGCATGTGGGCGCTGGTGATCTTCTCGATCGTCCATATCTATGCGGCGGTGCGCGAAGACATCGTCAGCCGCCAGAGCATCATCTCGTCGATGATCTCAGGCGAGCGAAATTTCAAAGACGAAGCTCCGGAATAAAACGATGAAGCCCAGAATCCTCGTTCTCGGAATCGGCAATATCCTTTGGGGAGACGAGGGGTTTGGCGTGCGGGCGGTCGAGGCCTTTCACCGCCGCTTCGTCGCGCCGGAGAATGTCACCGTGCTGGATGGGGGCACGCAGGGGCTTTACCTCGTGCATTTCGTCGAGGACTGCGATCGTCTTCTGGTTTTCGACGCCATCGACTACGGGCTGACGCCCGGCGCCTTGAAAATCGTGCGCGACGACGATGTGCCGAAATTCACCGGCTCGAAGAAGATGAGTCTGCATCAGACCGGGTTCCAGGAAGTGCTCAGCGCCGCCGACCTCCTCGGCCGCTATCCCGAGAAGCTGGCGCTCATCGGCTGTCAGCCGCTCGATCTCGAAAATTGGGGCGGGCCTTTGACCGAGCCTGTGCGCGCGTCCATCGAGCCCGCGTTGAACGCCGCCGAGTCCGTGCTCGCCGAATGGGGCGTAACGCTCAGCGCGCGAGCGGAGAACGAACCTTATGCAGCTCTGCTCGCCAATGACATCGATCACATGAGTTACGAAACGCGCGTCTGACGACGCGTCAGGAAAGGGAGGTTCTCGTGAAGACGCTTGCCAATGCCTTCATCATGTCGCTGGCCGCCGCCGCCGCCGAGGCGCATCCCGCGCAGCAGCTTCATGTCGACTTGCCGGCGCAGCAGCTTCATCCGTTGCTGGTGACCATCGGCGTGGTCATCGTATGGGCGATCAGCGTTGTGGCCGTCGAGAAGATCGCGACCCGTCGTCGGCGCCTGAGCGTGTAAATCGTCATGTGCCTCGGCTTTCCGATGGAGGTTATTTCCGGCGACGATGCGCAGGCGCTCTGCGCGCGCAAGGGAGAAAGGACGCTCGTGTCCATGATGCTCGTCGGCAAACAGCCGCAGGGCGCGCGCGTGCTTGTCCATCTCGGAGCCGCGGTGCGCGTGCTGGACGAGGCGGAGGCGGATATGATCGACGCCGCCCTGGACGGCTTGTCGGCGGCGCTGAATGGCGAGAATTTTGAGCATTTCTTCTCCGACCTCGTCGGAAGGGAGCCTGAGCTTCCGGAGCACTTGCGTAACTCAGGCAAATAGGGAGAGTCACATGTCGTCGCAACTGTCCGCGCTTCTCGCCCGAGTCGGGGCGCCGATGCTCGACGAGAGCAATGCGGCCGACATTCTCGAGTCAGCGAAGGCTGATGAGCCGTTTCTGCTTTTCTTCTGCGGTGATCCGGCGCAGCGTCCCGAGGCTCTCGACGTCGCGGTCATCTTTCCTGAACTGCTCAAGGCCTTCGGAGGCCGGCTGCGCGGCGCGGTGGTGGCGCGGGGGGCCGAGAAGGCGTTGGGCGCCGTCTATAAGGTGGATGTTTTGCCTGCGCTCGCGGTCATTCGAAACAACGTCACCATCGGCGTGATCCCGCGCATCAGAGACTGGTCGGAATATCAGGAAAAAATCGCGGCGCTTCTCGATCCCGAGGCGCCGCCGTGCAGCAAGCAGGGCCCGCGCGTGACGATTACCTATTCTCACAAGGGAGCGGAAGCGTGAAGGCTGGATTCTGGATCGCGCCGGAGGGCGGCGAAGAAGCGATCATGATGCTGCCGGTCGGCGCCGAGGATGATCTGGCGCGTCGTCGAAACGCAAACCTCCTCGCAACCAGATCAGCGGAAGAACTCATCGAGCGCTGCCCCGAGGTTGCGCGGCTGCTGCCGCAGATCGCAGAGGCGCTGGCGTCGCAAAGGGCGGCCGAGCCGAGCCTGCTGTTCGACATCACGGATTTTGCGGAAGATGACCGTGAGTTGATCACACAGGTCCTCGGCGAGGGCGAAGTGTCCGGCGTCGCGGCATTGACCGACGGCGTTCTGGCGCAGATTCAGGAATCGGTGATGGCGGGCCTGTGGCGCGTGCAGTTTACCGATGCGAACAACGCGCAGATTGGCGACTATCTTGAAATCGGCTCCATTCCGCGGGTCGTGCGCAAGTCGGCTGAACTGACGCGGCCCGATCTCACATTCGGCGAGCCGCCGGAAGGCGCCATGAATGTCATGCCGCTGCTCGCAGAGATCGAGGCCCGCATGACCGCGCATCGTCCCGGCGAGCCCGCCTGCGTGATCAATTTTTCGCTGCTGCCGATGAATGAAATCGATATGCAGTTTCTGCAGAAAACGCTCGGCGACGGTCCGGTGCGCCTTGTGTCGCGGGGCTATGGCGCCTGCCGGGTTCATGCGACGGGCGCGCGCAATGTCTGGTCGGTGCAATTCTTCAACGCGATGGACACGATCATCCTCGATACGCTGGAAATCGGCGACACGCCGCTTGCCGCCTGCGCCGCCGACGAGGATTTCCAGGATTCCGCCGAGAGGCTGCGCGAGATTTACGAGGCCTATTTTCGATGAGCTTCGAGAACTTCAATCCGCCAGCCGACACCGGCGCCGACAGATTCGAATGCGGCGTGTGCTGGAGCGTCTACGATCCAGAGGCGGGCGATCCCGTCTGGCAGATCACGGCAGGGACGCCATTTTCGGACCTGCCGGAAGAATGGCGCTGTCCCAATTGCGATGCGCCGCGTGCGCGCTTCATGAGACTGGGTCATGAACGATGACGCCGCCCGCGCCATAGGCGCGCAACTTGCCGAAATCTACAGGCGGATCTGGACGGTCTCCATGCGTGACGTTCCAATCTGCAACGCCGCGCTGGAGGTCGAGGCGGTCGGCTTCCGCGCTTATGGGAGAGCGGCGGTCGGAATAGTGTTGACGCCGTGGTTCATGAATCTGGTGATCGTCGATTCAGTCCGGGAGTCGAACCTTCCCGCAGGGATCGGCGCGATGACATCAGTGGCGTTGCCTGCCGGCGAGGTCGAGTGCGTCGGCGCCTGGCTCGACGGTTTTGGCCTGTTGCGCGCCTGTTCGCTCTTCTCCCCCATGTTCGATTTTGCCGAGATGGCGGTCGCGCGCACCGTCGCGGAGGAGGCGATGAAAGCGCTTTTTGCGCGCCCCCCGGGAAGTGAATCGCCCGACTCTCCCGCCGGCCTGGGGCGGCGCGCGCTATTGACGGGACGTCTGCGCCACGACGAGGAGATTATGCCGTGACCGGCGCGCTGCAGCCGGGGACGATCCGCATCGGCGTCGAAACCGACGCGTTCGCGCGCGTCGCCTCAGTCGAACTTCATTCGAGCCGACCGGCGGGTTTGGCGCGCTTGTTCGTGGGGCGACCGGCGGCGGAAATTCCCGCTCTCGCCGCATCGCTGTTCGGCCTCTGCGGTTTCGCGCATGGCGCCGCCGCGCGCAACGCGATCGCGGCCGCGCGCGGCGAAGTCGCAAGTTGGAAGGACGACACGCCGGTTCTGGCCGCCGAACGGCTTGCCGAGTCCCTTCGCGCCTGCGTCATGGAATGGCCGAGCGCTTCGCTCGACAGGGCCTCCGTGACGACGCCGTTGCGTGAAGCGATGATGACGGCCCGAGCCCTGATGGCGGTTGACCACATGTTTTCGCGCGACGAGCGCATGCTTGACAGTATCGAGAAGGTTTTCCTTACTTGCGGACTGCGCCCCGACACGCAAGAGTTGGATGGCTTTTTCGAAGCCATGATGCTGGAAGCGCGTGCGGAAAACTTTGGTTCGCCACAGGCGCCGGACGCGCTCTCGCCTCACGACGATGCGGTCGTGATCCACGCCCTGCGCCGTCAGCGGACGGCGTTTGCGACGGCGCCCGCTTTGCCGGGACGCATCGTCGAAACAGGGGCTTTCGCCCGTCACTGGCGCGAGATCATGAGCGAGAGCTCGATGCTCGCCGCCCGGCTGGGTGCGCGCTTCGTCGACATGCGGGAAACGCTCCGGATGCTTCGAAGCGCCTGTGCGGGAGAGCCGGACCTTGCCTGCGCCGCCGGGCAAATCGGCGAAGGCGAGGGATACGCCGCGGTGGAGACGGCGCGCGGCAGGCTGTATCATTGGGCGCGGCTCGGAAGCGACGGCTGCGTTCTGGATTATGAGATGCTGGCGCCGACCGAATGGAATTTCCACGCTGAAGGCCCTTTCGCCGTCGCGCTGCGCGGCGCCGAGATCGGTTTCGGCGAGATTGCGCGTCGGCGCGTCGCGCGGCTCGCAGCGCTGTTCGATCCCTGCGTCGCTTTCGACATCCATATTTACGAGCCGGCCCATGCATGAAATGGCGCTGACAGAAAGCATCGTCGACATCGTCTGCGAGGAGGCGCGCAAAAACGGCTTCGGCAAGGTCCGCGTCGTGCGCCTTCAGGTCGGCGCAATGGCGCAGGTGGAGCCGGAGGCTTTGCGCTTCTGCTTCGACGCGGTCTCGCGCGGCACGGTCGCCGAAGGCGCGGCGCTGGACATCCTGCGACGGCCGGGAGAAGGTTGGTGCTTCGACTGCGCCAAAACGGTCGCCATGGAAGAGCGTTTCAGCGCCTGTCCGGAATGTGGCGGACGGCATGTGCAGATGACGTCCGGAGATGAATTGCGCGTCCAGGAACTGGAGGTCGACTGATGTGCACGGTATGCGGCTGCGGAACGGCCTCAGTGGAGGCGCAGAAGGACGCCGGCGAGAAAGAAGGCGCCGGGCGCCAGGACCATGCCCATTCGCATGGGCATAGCCACTCCCATGGCGCACATGACGATCATCATCACGATCATCCCCATCATCACGATCATTCGCACGAGCATCATCATCACCATGCGCATGAGCATCGGCATGGCGAAAGCCTCATCGATTTCGGCTCGGGGATCGCAGGCGTGCATGTTCCCGGCATGACCCAGGAACGGATCGTCCGCATCGAACGGGACATCCTGTCCAAGAATGACGCCTATGCGCGCCAGAATCGGGCGTTCTTTGCGACGCAGGGTGTGCTCGCGCTGAATTTCGTTTCGAGCCCCGGATCCGGCAAGACGACGCTGCTGGTGCGCACAATCAATGATCTTCTCGGTAAAATTCCAGTGGCGGTGATCGAGGGCGATCAGCAAACGTCGAATGACGCCGAGCGCATTCGTGAGACAGGCGCGCCGGCGATACAGATCAACACGGGCAAGGGATGTCACCTCGACGCCCATATGGTCGGTCATGCGCTCGAGACGCTGGCGCTGAAAAAGGGCGCGGCGCTCTTCATCGAGAATGTCGGGAATCTGGTGTGTCCCGCCGCTTTCGATCTCGGCGAGGCGCATAAGATCGTGGTTCTCTCCGTCACGGAGGGCGAGGACAAGCCGCTCAAATATCCGGATATGTTCGCGGCGGCCGATCTGATGCTGCTCAATAAATCCGATCTGCTGCCGCATCTGTCCTTCGATGTCGGGCAAATGTCTCGCCTATGCGCTGAAGGTCAATCCGAACCTGCAGACGCTCGTCGTTTCGGCTCAGACAGGCGAGGGAATGGAAGCTTTCTATGCCTGGATCGAGGCCCGCGTTGCGCGTGCGGTCTCCGCGTCGGGAGCGACAAGAGCCGGATGAACATCGCCTTCACCGCTGCGATTTCGGAGTCGAAAGAGACGGTCGTTCGTCTGCGCCTGCGGCGTGCGCGGGGCGGTGCAGGGCGTCGGCTTTCGTCCTTTCGCCTGCGGGATTGCGGCGCGCTTCAGCCTCACCGGTTTCGTGCGCAACGACGCCGAGGGCGTGCTGCTTGAAGTGGAGGGTGCGCGCGCGCCGGATTTTCTCACAATTCTGAGAGATGAAGCCCCGCCGCTTGCGCGCATCGACGCCATTGACGTCGAACGGATTGTCCCGAAGCGCGATGAGGACCGCTTCTCCATCATCGAGAGCGCAAGCGGCAGGAGCAGAACCCGCATCGTCGCCGACGCCGCCACATGCCCGGCCTGTCTCGATGAGCTCTTCGACTCGAAGAGTCGCTTTCACCTCTATCCCTTCATCAGTTGCACAGATTGCGGCCCGCGCTTCACGATCAGCCGATCCCTGCCTTACGATCGCGCGCGAACGTCCATGGCCGGCTTCCCGCTCTGCGCGGACTGCGCTGCCGACTATAAGGATCCGACGAACCGTCGCTTCCATGCCGAGACGATCGCCTGCGCGGTCTGCGGCCCCCGGCTCGAGCATGACCCTGTGGCGATCGTGACGCTGTTGCGCGCGGGCGGCGTCGTGGCGGTGAAAGGGATCGGCGGCTATCATCTGATGTGCGACGCGCGCAATGAGCGCGCGGTCACCGAACTGCGCCGCCGCAAGGGACGGGACGCCAAGCCCTTCGCAGTGATGGCGGCCAATGTCGCTTCCGTCGATCTATTCGCCGCGCCCACGGACGCCGAACGCGCGCTTCTTCGGCATCGCAGCAGCCCCATCGTTCTCGTCGAATTGAAATTTGCTCTCGCTGCGTCCGTCGCGCCCGGGCTGCGTCGCATCGGCGTCGTGCTCCCTTATGCTCCGCTGCATCATCTGCTCTTTCACGTGGCGGCGGGCTCTCCGCAGCACAACGACTGGCGCGAGGCGGCGCAGGATTTCGTTCTTGTCGCGACCAGCGCCAATCCGGGCGGCGAACCGCTGGTCATTGACGACGCCGACGCGCAGCGCCGTTTGCAGGGCGTCGCCGATCTCGTCGTCGGGCATGATCGCGCCATCGTCACGCGCGCGGATGATTCCGTGATGGCGGTGATCGACCATGCGCCGGCGTTCCTGCGGCGCGCGCGCGGATTCGTGCCCGAACCCATCGATCTTGGTTCGGAGGGCCCAAGCGTCATCGCGGTCGGCGGGCATCTCAAGGCGACAGTGACGGTGACGCGCGGACGGGAGGCCTTCGTCTCGCAGCATATCGGCGACCTCGACGACGCCGAGAGCATTCGCTTTTTCGAGGAGACGATCCGTCACCTCACCTCGATCCTCGACATCACGCCCGAAGTCGCCGCCTGCGATTTGCATCCGGATTTCTTCTCGACGCGCTACGCGGAAGAAACCAACCTCCCGCTCATTCGCGTCCAGCATCATGCGGCACATATTGCGGCGATTGCGGCTGAACACGGGATATGCGAGCCGATCCTTGGCGTCGCGCTCGACGGATATGGCATGGGGGAGGATGGCGGGGCCTGGGGCGGGGAGCTGATATTGCTCGACGGCGCGACATGGAAGCGCCTCGGCCATCTTGCGCCGCTGGCCTTGCCGGGGGGCGATCGCGCCGCGCGGGAAGCCTGGCGCATGGGCGTCGCCGCGCTTGCGTCGATCGGGCGCCTCGATCTCGCGGCGACGCTTTTCCCCGCCGCGCCGCTTGCCGCCAAAATCGCAGAGAGCCTGCGTCGCGGCACGAGCCCGCAAACCACCAGCATGGGTCGGCTGTTCGACGCCGCAGCGGCCTTGTCCGGCGTCTGTCTCGAACAGCGATATGAAGGACAGGCGGCGATGGCCTTCGAGGCGCTGGTCGAGACGCCGCGGCGAATGGAAGGGAGTTTTCGACTTACGCAAGGCGTAATCGACTTTTCTCCGCTTCTCTCTTTTCTTGCCACTGAGCGGCCAGGCCCTCGGGAGGCGGCCGAATCTTTTCACGGCGCGCTCATCGAGGGCTGCGCCGATTGGATCGAAGCCGCTGCCGAGGCGAGCGCGGTGAGGCGCGTCGCGCTCGGCGGTGGCTGTTTCATGAATCGCATATTGGCGGAGGGTCTTTCGGACTCCCTGCGCGCCAGGGGATTGGCCCCTTTGCTCGCGCGGTCACTTCCCTGCAACGACGGCGGATTATCGCTCGGACAGGCGGCGTTCGCGCGCGTCGCCGTGAAAAATTCGGAAATGGAAAAGGAGAACGCGGGATGTGCCTAGCCGTTCCAGTGCGCGTCTCCGAACTCTTGCCCGAGCAGATGGCGAAAGTGTCGCTCGATGGCGTCAGCAAGACGATCTCGATCGCGCTCGTCGACGACGTGTCGGTCGGCGACTATGTCATCCTGCATGTCGGCTTCGCGCTGTCGAAGATCGACGCGGAAGAGGCGGAGCGCACTCTGGCCATGATCCGAGATTTCGCGGAGGGTTCGCGATGAAATATGTCGACGAATTCCGCGACGGAGAGCTCGCGCGCGGCATGGCCCGCAACCTTGCGGCGCTTGCGCAGGCTGACAGGGACTACCGTTTCATGGAGTTTTGCGGCGGTCATACACATGCAATTTCACGCTATGGCCTCGAAGACCTTCTGCCCGCCAATGTTCGGATGATACATGGGCCGGGGTGCCCGGTCTGCGTTCTCCCGATCGGACGCATCGAGGCGGCGATCGCGCTCGCGCGAAACCCGAAGGTCACGCTTTGCACTTACGCCGATTTGATGCGCGTGCCCACATCGCGCGGCGTGAGCCTGATCAACGCCAAGGCGGGCGGCGCCGATATCCGTATGGTTTATTCCACCCTCGACGCGCTGCGCATCGCCGAGACGGAGCCCGAGCGTGAGGTCGTGTTCTTCGCCATTGGCTTCGAGACAACGACGCCGCCCACGGCGCTCGCCATTCGTCTGGCTCAAAAGAAGCAACTGCGCAATTTTTCGGTCTTCTGCAACCATGTGCTGACGCCCGCCGCCATGCGCGCGATCCTGACGAATGACGAGGCTGTCGCGCTCGACGGCTTCGTAGGCCCGTCGCATGTATCGGCGGTGATCGGCGTCGAGCCTTACAGCTTTGTCGCAACCGATTTTTCAAAGCCGATCGTCATCGCAGGGTTCGAGCCCCTCGACGTCATGCAGTCGATCGTAATGCTGGTGCGGCAGGTCAATGAGAGTCGTTGCGAGGTCGAAAATCAGTATGGCCGCGCGGTGCAGACGGGCGGCAATGTCAGGGCGCAGGCGGAAGTCGCCGAGGTCTTCGAGTTTCGCGAGAGTTTCGAATGGCGAGGTCTCGGCAGCGTCCCGAACAGCGCGCTAAGGCTGCGCGAGGCTTATTCGGATTATGACGCAGAACGCCGCTTCGAAGTCGAGACGCCAGCGGTGAAGGACAACCCCGCCTGCGAATGCGGCGCAATCCTGCGCGGCGCCAAACGTCCGCATGACTGCAAGCTGTTCGGGACGGTCTGCACGCCAGAAACGCCGATGGGGTCCTGTATGGTGTCTTCGGAGGGCGCATGCGCCGCGCAATGGACCTATCGGCGCTTCCAGGACTGCGCGGCCTGACATGGCGAGCAACAGAACTCCGTCGCCGCAAGCTCGATCTCGTCAATGGTTTTGTTGATCTCTCCCATGGCGCGGGCGGTCGCGCCATGGCGCAGTTGATCTCCGACGTCTTTCATGCGGCGCTGTCAAATGACTGGCTCGACCAGGGCAATGACCAGGCCGTGCTGGCCGCGGCCGAAGGCCGCCTTGCGATGGCGACAGACTCCTTTGTCGTTTCGCCGCTGTTCTTTCCCGGCGGCGACATCGGATCGCTCGCCGTGCACGGCGCGATCAATGATGTCGCGATGTCGGGCGCGCGGCCATTGTATCTGTCGGCTGCGTTCATCATTGAGGAGGGGTTTCCGCTCGCAGACCTCGCGCGAATTGCGGAAAGCATGGGCGAGGCGTCGCGCGCCGCCGGCGTGCCCGTCGTCACCGGCGACACCAAGGTTGTCGAGCGCGGCAAGGCTGACGGCGTGTTCATCTCGACCACGGCTGTCGGCGTCGTGCCGCATGGTCTTTTTCTCTCCGGGGACAGGGCGCGGCCGGGCGACGCGTTACTCCTCTCGGGATCGATCGGCGATCACGGCGTCGCGATCATGTCGAAGCGCGAAAATCTGGAATTCGATTGCGAGATCACTTCCGACTCGGCGGCGCTGCACGGACTCGTGGCGGATATGATCGCGGCGGTTGGGGACTCGCTGCGACTCATGCGCGATCCCACGCGTGGCGGCGTCGCAGCGACTCTCAATGAGCTCGCGCAGCAATCGGGCGTCGGCTTCCGTATCGATGAAGCCGCCATCCCGGTGAAGCCGGAGGTGGCCGCCGCCTGCGAACTGCTCGGACTCGATCCATTGAATGTCGCGAATGAGGGAAAGCTGCTCGCAGTCGTCGCGCCGGAACAGGCGTCAGCGCTGCTTGGGGTCATGCGCGCGCATCCGCTTGGCCGCGACGCGGCCATCATCGGCGCCGCTGTGGACGACGAGCGCCGCTTTGTTCAGATGACGTCGTCTTTCGGCGGCGCTCGGATCGTGGACTGGCTCGCGGGAGAACAACTGCCCCGTATCTGTTAATGGCGTTGCCGCGCTCCAGCCATTGTTGCCGGCGTTACGCGCCTCCCCGGTTTGTATCTCTGGAAGGACCTTTCCACCCGCTATCGCGTTGATCTTCTGACCAACCTGAAATGCAAGCGGGTTGAAGCCTGGAGATAAACGATGATTGCCGTTGAAACTCTTTATTTGAGCGCGCTGCTGATCGCCTTCGTTGGACTGATCGCGCTCATCGTTCTCGCTGGTAGGGCGAACGGAAGCTCATCGAGGAGTTTCCTTGGAAACATCGTGATCCTCGCCGCGATCGCCTCTCTTGGCTCGTTCCTGTTCTACGCCTTTAGCGCGCGCGACGACGCACGTTCCGTCTATGGCGCCGCGGCTGTGCGATACCTCAGGCTTTAGGCAGGAACCATTGTGCAGGCGGGGCCGTTCTCCTGCCCCCCATGCAGCCAGCCTTGCCCATGCGCCCTTTTCTCCTAATTACATTCAATATTTCGTTCTGGAGATGACGCCTGATGATGGTCGCGCTGATCATGGTTCTTGTTGTCGCCGGGTCTCTGATTTTTCACCTTGTCAGCCCATGGCGGGCGACGCCCATCGCGTCCAACTGGGGCTTCATCGATGATACGATGAAGCTTACGTTCTGGGTGACAGGCGCAGGCTTTGTCGCCGTGATTCTGTTTATGGCCTATTGCCTCTACCGCTTTCGCCACCAAACGGGCAGGCGTTCCACTTACGAACCCGAAGACCGAAAGCTCGAACTTCTGCTGGGCGGAGTCACGACCGTGGCCGTCATCATCCTCCTGGCGCCCGGGCTTCTGGTATGGGGTCAGTTCATTACGCCGCCCGAGAACGCCATGGAGGTGGAGGCGGTCGGCGTTCAATGGAACTGGAGCTTCCGCCTGCCGGGCGCAGACAAAAGATTCGGTTCGACGGACGTGCGCAATATCGCCGGCGACAATCCGCTGGGCGTAAGTCCTGCGGATCCGCGCGGACGTGACGATCTGATCGTCTCCACCAGCGAATTGCACTTGCCGGTGAACAGGCCCGTCAAGGTCCTGCTGCGCTCGATCGATGTCCTTCACGATTTCTACGTGCCGGAAATCCGCGCCAAGATGGACCTTGTGCCGGGAATGGAAACCTACTTCTGGTTCACCCCCACCAAGACGGGGCAATTCGAAATCCTTTGTGTCGCCTATTGCGGCGTTGGCCATCCGCAGATGCGCGGGACCCTCTTCGTGGATGCGGATAACGACTATCAAACCTGGCTTTCGGCGCAAAAGACCCTTGCTCAGATGCTCAAAAGCGATGCGGACGGAAACAAGCGCGCCTTCAACAAGTGACGTGTATCGCGCGTCAATGACATTGGGAGGTCGAGTGAATGACTGACGTTCCGATAGGCGAGCACGCTGTTCCGTTACAGGAAGTAGAGGAGGTCGAACTATATCACGCGACAAACTGGCTGACGAAATATGTCTTTTCGCAGGACGCAAAGGTTATCGCCATCCAATATGCCTGCACGGCGATCGCGATCGGATTGCTTGCGCTGGTGTTGTCCTGGGTCATTCGACTGCAACTCGCCTTCCCCGGCGCGATCTCTTTCATCGACGCCAACGTCTACTACCAGGCGGTGACGATGCATGGCATGATCATGGTCGTCTACATGCTTACCGCGATCTTTCTCGGAGGCTTCGGCAATTACCTCATCCCCTTGATGGTCGGGGCGAGGGATATGGTCTTTCCCTTTGTCAATATGCTGAGCTACTGGATCTATCTGCTTGCCGTGCTCGTGCTCGCCGGTAGTTACTTCGTGCCTGGCGGGCCGACGGGCGCGGGCTGGACGCTTTATCCGCCGCAATCGATTCTCAGCGGCACGCCGGGCCGTGACTGGGGCATCGTCCTGATGCTTGCCTCGCTCATTCTCTTCATCATCGGTTTCACGATGGGGGGACTGAACTATGTCGTGACCGTCCTGCAGGGGCGCACGAGGGGCATGACTCTGATGCGCATGCCGCTGACCGTCTGGGGCATTTTCACCGCGGCGGTCATGGCGCTTCTGGCTTTTCCGGGGTTGTTCGTCGCATGCGTCATGCTGTTGCTCGACCGCACGCTGGGAACGAGTTTCTTCGTGCCGGCGATCGTCGAAATGGGCGAGCAGAAAACTTACAGCGGCGGGAGCCCTATACTCTTCCAGCATCTCTTCTGGTTCTTCGGCCATCCCGAAGTCTATATCGTCGCCCTGCCAGCCTTTGGCATGGTTTCGGATCTTATCAGCGTGCATGCGCGCAAGAATATCTTCGGTTATCGAATGATGGTCTGGGCGATCCTCGCAATCGGCGTGTTGAGCATGGTGGTTTGGGGCCATCATATGTATGTGAGCGGCATGGACCCGATCTTCGGGTTTCTCTTCGCCGTCACGACTCTCGCGATTGCGATCCCGACCGCGCTCAAGGTATACAACTGGGTCCTGACGCTTTGGCGCGCCGATATTCATTTCACGACGCCCATGCTGTTCGCGCTCGGCTTTCTCGTCACTTTCGTCAATGGCGGCATTACCGGCCTCTACCTCGGCAATGTGATCGTCGATGTGCCGCTGTCCGCCACTCTTTTCGTCGTCGCGCATTTCCACATGGTCATGGGCGTCGCCCCGGTGCTGGTGATCTTCGGCGCGATCTATCACTGGTATCCGAAGATAACGGGGCGGATGATGGACGAGCCGCTTGGCAAGATCCATTTCTGGATCACATTTCTCGGCGCCTACGCCATTTTCTTTCCGATGCATTATCTCGGGGTCGTGGGCGTGCCGCGCCGCTTCTACGAGCTGGGCGACGCCGCCTTCCTCACGCACCCGGTTGGCGGATTGAACATCTTCATTACTGTAACCGCACTATTCGTGGGCGTATCGCAGGGGCTTTTCTTTTACAACGCCATTAGGAGCCTGAAGCATGGCGCGATCGCCGGCGGCAATCCGTGGCGTGCGGCGTCGCTCGAATGGCAAACGCCCGAGACGCCGCCAGGACATGGAAACTGGGGCAAGGAGCTGCCGATCGTCTATCGATGGCCCTACGCCTATAGCGTGCCCGGCGCCGCCGAAGATTTTCTGCCTCAAAACGTTCCGCCTCTACGTGGAGAACATGCGACATGAGCGTCATGGGAATCTACTTCCTGTTCGTTGCCGCTGTGGCTGTCTCGTGGCTATGGCGCGAGGGGGTAACGGAATCGCCTTGGCTGCAGGAAGGTGAGGTTCCCGCCTATCGGGGGGCATTGGGCAGGCCAACTGCCGCCAGGACAGCCCTGACGATTTTCCTTGCAGTGGCGCTTTGCCTGTTTTCCCTGATGAGCGCCGCCTTCTTCATGCGCATGGACTCCGCTGACTGGCAGTCCCCGCCATTGCCGCGCATATTGTGGTTCAACACGGCGGTTCTCGTCGTCAGCAGCGTCGCGCTGCAGATCGCGCAGTCGTCGGCAAGGAGCGATGCCTACACGCGCATGAGACGCGCCCTCGCAGTCGGCGGCGTCGCGAGCCTGATTTTTCTTGCGGGCCAGCTCTGGGCGTGGCGCCAGATGGCGGTCGGCGGGTTCTATGCCTCGCAAAATCCGGCCAACGCTTTTTTCTTCCTTCTGACCGGCGCGCATGCGCTCCATCTGATGGGAGGCCTCGTGGCGCTGTTTCGCGCAAGCTCAAAGGCTTGGCGGCGTGAAGATCACAAGGGGCTGGCGGCGACAGTCGAGTTATGCGCGATCTACTGGCATTTCCTGCTCGTGATATGGCTGCTGCTTTTCGCCCTGTTGGTTGGCTGGGCGGATAATCTCGGCGTGATATGCCGCCGCCTTCTTTCGTGAGAATCCAGGAGTCGTCAGTGACGCCAGATCCGATCGCTCGAACAAGCCTCCCTCAGCGCCCCACGGGCCTGCTGGGGGTTGTCGCAGACTGGTCCTCGGATCAGCGCTCCTTCAAGAGCGCGTCCTGGGGCAAAGCGATGATGTGGATTTTTCTCGTCAGCGATACTTTCATCTTCAGTTGCTTTCTCATTTCCTACATGACAGTCCGCTTGTCGACGACCGTCCAATGGCCCAACCCCAGCGAAATCTTCGCGCTGGACATCGGCGGCAAAAAGATCCCGCTCATCCTGATCGCCATCATGACCTTCGATCTCATTACGAGCTCCGGCACCATGGCGATGGCCGTCAACTTTGCCTATGCGCGCGAACGCAGGAAAGCGGCGATCATGATGATCGTGACGGCGGTCTTCGGCGCCGCCTTCGTCGGAATGCAGGCGTTTGAGTGGACGAAGCTGATTCATGAGGGCGTGCGCCCGTGGGGCAATCCGTTTGGCGCCGCGCAGTTCGGCGCGTCATTCTTCATGATCACCGGATTCCACGGTTTTCATGTTTCCGTCGGCGTAATCTTCCTTCTCATCGTTGCGCGCGCTGTCTGGCGGGGCGACTATGATTCCGGGAGGCGCGGTTTCTTCACGAGCCGCAGGGGCCGATATGAGATCGTCGAAATCATGGGCCTTTACTGGCACTTTGTCGATCTCGTGTGGGTTTTCATTTTTGCATTCTTCTACCTCTGGTGAGGCGGAATGGAGGGCGGAATGACTTCGTCTGAACACGACCTTGCGGCGCCGCCGCATGTCAGCGATACACGCGCCAGGGAAGCGCATGCCCAGCAGCATCCCATTGGGCTTTATCTGCTGGTCTGGTTTCTTCTCTTCGTGCTGAGCGCGTGCTCCTATCTCGTCGACTATTTCAACCTGCACGGAAATCTGAGGTGGGGGCTGATCGTCTTCTTCATGCTGGCGAAGGCCAGTCTGATCGTGGCCGTCTTCATGCACATGGCCTGGGAGCGTCTGGCGCTTGTCAGCGCCATTCTCATTCCGCCGCTCGCCGTCCTCGTCTTCGTCGCCACCATGGCGTTTGAGGGCGATTACACCAGTTTTACCAGATCGCACTTTTTCGTGTCCGACGGCCAGCAGCGATCCTTGGCGCATTAGCAGGCGTTTTGCATATCCTAGCGCAAAACCAGAACCGGGCAGGTCGCATGTCTGACTATTGCGCTTGCGTTCGAGCCGATGAGAAAGCGCTCCATGCCGGGCCGATGGGAACACAGGACAATAATATCACTGCCCCAGCTCTCGGCCTCGGCGAGTATGTGCTGATACACAGGTCCAAATAGCAGGGTCGTCGATATGCGCTCCGGCGCGTAGTCGATGCCGGCGGCGATCGCAGCCAATTCGCTTTCCAACCCTCGCCGGATATTTTCGTCGAAGTCTTTTGGCGTGTAATCCAGAAGTGCGATCGGCGTCAGAGACTGCACGTTCACAAGCCTTATGTCCGCATCGAAAGCTTTTGCCAGAGCTTCCGCATAGCCGACTGCGTATTTCGTCATTTTCTCTTCGGCAAGATCGATCGGAAGTAGAATTTTTGTGAACATAGTTTTGATCCTCTGGCGCTCGCCTTCCGACAACGCCGCGCGAAAGCTTCCTGTTCCGCTGTGTCGAGGGCCCAAGGCCGCGCTGAATGACACGAAGCGATCGTCCGCGCCGTCCGTTTGCCGGCGTCGCGTTGTAAAGCTGGGACAAGTGGAATTGGTTCGCGCTGCACCGATGGCCGAGGGGCTTTGGCAGACAAGGACCCGGAGACGCGGCGATGCATGGCGCCCCCCCAGCGTCCCCATGCGGAGGCGGGGGTGGCGACCGAAAGCGCGCCCACCTCGCGACCGGCCTCGCGCTTGGCCCCGGCCTGCCACATGGCGGCTACGGCTATTATGGCTCCGCTCATCCGGCGGGTTATGGCTATTGGGGGCTCCGGCGGCTGCGCATTATTGCGGTGCAGCATGCCCAATCTAATCCTACCCCCCGCGCCCAATGGCCATGGTGGCGGCTGCAACCGCTCCTGCTGACGAAGGTGTCGCATAATCAAGCGACGCCGAGAGAAAGAGGGAGAACCGCGCCAGCCGCGGTTGTCTCGCCCAATCTGTGGACGAAGGCGGGACTAAGTAGAATCCACAATTGGAGAAGCGGCACGCGAGGAATGAGACTATTGTAACGAAGTCAAACTGCGAAGCTGATTTTCATGATTGCCCGTTCCTGGCCGAGATGCGCGATCTGGTTCTGTTTTTCCGCGATCCCTCTGTTGGGCGCTCTTACGTCCAGTAACAGCGGGGCCACGAGGGAATTGCCGCTGGCGCTCGGTATCGTCGGACTCTTCGGCCTTCAGGGATTCCTCGCGGAGTTTATCGGGATGCGCGCAGATGCGAGCGGCGCCTCTTTTCCGCGCCGCTTGTTGCCGCCGCTCGGCATTCCCGTCTTCTGGCGCACGCGCTTGCCGGCGACATCCATTTCCAGAGTTGATCCCGTCGACCGGCGGATGGTTCGGGTTTTCCTGACGTCGGGCGACTTCATCGACCTTTTGCTGGCGGACCGACGTCAGAAGGAAAAGTTCCTGAGGGAAGTGGGCGTATCGGTCAGTCCGGGTCGCTGCCGAGTTTGATAAGGCTTTGATGCGCCTCTGTGCGGCGATCGAGAACCGCGCCGCGATGACTTCATGGACACCCGTGCAGCCTCTGGGAAACCAAATTCAGCTTCCCGCTACCTGGGTCTTGGCGAAAAACGGCGGCGTGAATCCCGTGGCTGTCACGTATTTTGCGACGCCAGCCACCATCGTCGGGGCCAGACCGAATACAAGTCGTCGCCTCGCGTCAGGCCTTTTTCACGAGCTTTGACGGAACAAGTTTACAGGTCGCGGGTTTTATTCCCGACCGGCGTCAGCAACTGGTTCCTTCTATCAAAGCTAACCCGGCGCGCGTCGCCGGGTTTTTTGTGCCCGAAGAAGGGGCCAAGCTCCGTGACGC
The DNA here is from genome assembly GCA_963717565.1 of uncultured Alphaproteobacteria bacterium. Classification (GTDB taxonomy): domain Bacteria; phylum Pseudomonadota; class Alphaproteobacteria; order Rhizobiales; family Beijerinckiaceae; genus Methylocystis. The sequence continues at coordinate 1,354 of CAVQWJ010000013.1, read as the reverse complement.
CAGCTCCAGCCATGGCGTCTTTTCCGGGACGGGGCGCCTGTTTATCCTATTGCCGCTCAAGACGGATATATTCGGCCGCAATAAATGGTCCATTATTGATGAGTGTCAATGTCAGCGTGTTACCGCTCGCGGCGCTCGTGTACACGTAGGTCGAGGCAGGAGGAAGCGTCGTATCGGGAGTTGGATTGGCGGTAGGAGGGTTGGTAACAACTACCCTGCTCGCGCTTGTTGCCCGCAACGTCAAATTGCCTTTGCAGTGAGACTGGTCCCAAGTCACATCGGAAGCGATGATCGCGCCAGAAGTTGCAACGATCGATGCGACCTTCGTCGTCGCGTTAAGGGGATCGGGATGGTTTTTTGCCTCCCAAGTGAAGGCCCCAGGACCCCCATTGCCGGGGAAAGTGATAGAGAAAACTTCGGCGCGGCCCCCAAGCGCTTGTCCATTGAAGAAGATCGGCCCGCCTCCGGCTCCCGCATATGATCCTCTTGGCTGAACGCAGAATGCTGATGCTGGCAGTGTCAAATTAGCCGAAACCAAAGCGAAGATCGTCGCGCGCGCAACTTTGTAAAACATCTCGATACCCCCCTTGATCTTGATTTCTGAACGAATAATCGACGCCGGCTAGACGTCGCCGCGAAAGCTGACGAAATCTGACAAAAGAAGAATGCTCTTTTTAGGCAAAGTTGCAAGTTGGTTGTGATGAATCCTGGGACAGCCAATGCTGAATTGAGGCCGAAGACTATACTCGGACAAACGACTAAGTTTTATAAATTACTTGGCTTTTCTGTCCGGGGGTGGGCCATCGCGCATTGGTACGAATTCACATACAGGGAGTAATAGTCCTCTACTTGAATAATCTTCTGCATCAACTTTTCAAACTCGCTTGGTGTAAGCTCAAACCTCTCTACTTAAAACGATATTGACGCATCGGCCAACCCTGTCTCTGCCTGCATCCCATACATGCCGAGGGAAAACTTTGCCTCCCTCGGGCTACCAACTAGCGGACATCTAGTTGTTGTGTTCTGCTTCTCAGCCGCTTTGCCTTTCCGTCAGGACCGACGCAGGCCTGTGGCAAGCTATCAAACCACGCCGGTTTCTTGGGACCTCGCGAGCATGCGCAGCCTTGGCGTTCGCGCAGGTGATGTCGCTTGTTTCTGCGGTCGCCGAGCGATTGTCGGCATGTCGGGCTTGCCCGACTCTGTGCCGGTCCCGGCTCTCAAGCGCCGCCTGCTCTCCTCAGGCTGTGGCTCGCGCCCCGAAGACGTACGGCCGGATTGGTCGCAATACATGGTGAGCGGGATGGGTAGGGTAGGCGGATAACAGTTGCCGCGACCCCCGGCTCTGTCCGCGGCC